>OY729416.1:0-1783595 GCA_963422265.1 Thermodesulfobacteriota bacterium | reverse complement strand
ACCAGGGGAACAAGGAACATGAACCCTTCCTCACACATTCCCCCTTTAGAAAAGGGGATACAGGGGGATTTGATAAAACATCAGGGAAGATCAATCATCCCTTATCTCCCACATCCCCTCGTCATTCCACCCTCTCCATCATTTCGTAGGGTAACCCTTGTGGTTACCCTCACATTCAAGCCTTAGGGCAACCACCCTTCAACAAGTTCTCCTCGGCAGTCCCACCAACCAGGGGAACGAGGAATGTGAACCCTTCCTCACACATTCCCCCTTTAGAAAAGGGGGATTTGATAGAACATCAGGGAAGATCAATCATCCTTATACTCCCACATACCCTCGTCATTCCCACCCTCTCCATCATTTCGTAGGGGTAACCCTTGTGGTTACCCACATTACCACACCTTAGGGCGACCATCCTTCAACAAGTTCCCCTCGGCAGTCCCACCAACCAGGGGAACGAGGAACGTAACCCCTTCCTTACATACTCCCCCTTTAGAAAAGGGGATATAGGGGGATTTGATAGAATATCAGGAAGATCAATCATCCCTTATACTCCCACATCACCCACACCATCATTTCGTAGGGGTAACCCTTGTGGTTACCCACATCTCACCACACCTTTGGGCGACCACCCTTCAACAAGTTCCCCTCGGCAGTCCCACCAACCAGGGGAACGAGGAATGTAAACCCTTCCGCACACATTCCCCCTTTAGACAAAGGGGGATACAGGGGGATTTGATAGAACATCAGGGAAGATCAACCATCCCTTATCCCCCCCTCTTCAACAAGTTCAGGACATCGCCTAGCACACACCCCTACAAACAAGAAAATCCACCCTTTCCCTCCTTTACAAAAGGAGGGGAATTTCTTCTTCTCCCCCTTTAGACAAAGGGGAATCAAGGGGGATTTGTCCTTTATTCTTTTAATCATAGCTCATAAAATCACAGTTCAGACATCCCTTCCCTATTCTCTTAATCCCAACTCTTCTATCTTCTTGGAAAGCGTGTTTCTGTTTATGCCAGAAGAGAAGCCGCCTTTTTCTTATTTCCTTTGGTAACGGCGAGCACCGACTTAATAAGGGGTTTTTCTACCTTTCTCATCATTTCTTCATAAACTTTCACTGAGCTACCCTCTCCCGATCCATCTAACAAAAGTTTAATCTCATTCGTTATGAGCTTATCTAAGGAATCACATGAGCCTCTTATTCCTCCCTCAAGGGGTGGAGCAATATCTAATAAGGTCTCTTTCGTAATCACGCTATCGGACGTCAGAACGAGCAAGCGTTTAATCATGTTTTCCAGCTCCCGGACGTTGCCATACCAGTCGTAGCTAAGGAGGGCTCGTTGGGCATCCTCAGACATAAGCCTTTTCCTGATACCCAACTCTTTGGAGTATTTATCCAAAAATGTAGGGCGAGTGGAATAACGTCCTCGAGCCTTTCCCTTAAAGGGGAATTTCTATTGTTATGGCGTTGAGTCTGTAGTAAAGGTCTTCCCTAAAGTTTCCGTTCTTCACCTCTTGTTCGAGATTCTTGTTAGTTGATGCAATTATACGGACGTCAACTGAAGTAGGTTTCTCACTACCGAGACGGTAAAACTGCCTTTCCTCTAAAATTCTTAGGATTTTAGTTTGAAGGTCAGCGGGCATATCGCCTATTTCATCCAGATGAAGCGTGCCATTATGCGCTTCCTCAAATCTTCCCCTTCTTAACCCGCCAGCACCCGTAAAAGCGCCCTTCTCGTAGCCAAACAACTCACTTTCAAGAAGCTCCTTAGAATGGCGGCGATATTAACCGCTACGATTTTTCTATCTTTCCGCTTGCTGTTTGAGTGTATAGCCCTTGCGACAAGTTCCTTCCCCGTGCCGCTCTCTCCCGTTATCAACACCGTTATATCTCTTTCCGCCACCCGCCCTATCATTTTATAGATATTGAGCATGGGTTGAGTTCTTCCCACTATAAAATGCAGACTATCGGAGTGGTTGGTGGCTTCAGCTCCCCAGCGCTATTGTGTGAGCATCTTAAAAGGTCTAGCCGCTTTGCATTCTCGTAACTCTCAATAGCCCTTTGCACCGTTATAGTTACCTCATTGAGATCAAAAGGCTTGGCTACATAATCGTATGCGCCCAGCTTCATAGCATCTATGGCGTTTTTAACCGTGTTCTGCGCCGTAATGATAATAATCGGGATCTCTATATCGCGGGCTTTCAGCTCCGACATAACCTCAAGCCCGTTTACGTCAGGCATTGTTATATCAAGAATTACTGAACAAAAGTCGCCCGAAGTAGCGCTTTCTATAGCTTGAGAGCCGTTCTCCGCGTATCCAACCAATAACCCGCTTTTTCAAGACACTTGCCAACCACCCATCTTATGCTCTCTTCATCATCTACGACCAAAATCTTCTTTTTCAAGTTCCTTAAATCTCCCGATTCTTATAAACGTTGATTTGCGCTTACATCCGGGAATTTATCTATCTGCTCGAGAGCAGATAATAGCTTCTTTTCTTGAGCCTCGTGAGTCATAATGACAATTGGGACTCACCACCTTCGGGATGCCTCCCCTTTTGTATCACCGACTCGATGCTGATCCCATGCCTACCCAGCCTGCCTGTGATTTTTCCCAACACGCCTGGGCGGTCGTGAGCATTGAATTTTAAGTAGTATTTGTTAGACGTTTCGCTCATTTTAATTAGCGGAGATGACGTGAAGTCCACGTGTAGCCTTGGAGCTGGATCGTATAGAGAGGAGATACGCGATATATCGCTAACGACGGCGCTTGCCGTCGGCATCATACCCGCCCCCAGACCATAGAGCATTGTCGGACCAATTGCGTCCCCAACTAGGTAAATCGCATTGAAGGCTCCTGAAACATCGGCGAGCGACGTTCCCTTTTTTATTAACGTTGGATATACGCCGGCTTCTATACTCTCGGGAACGTTATCCAAAAGCCTCTTTGTCCGTGGGGTGAACGCTATCCTTAGCCTTTGCGGTCGCCAAGAGCTTTATCCTATAGCCAAGCTCATCGGCAAACGCAACGTCCAGCGGCGTAATCCCACGTATTCCCTCTACGTGAATATCTTCAAACGCTAGAAAGACGCCAAACGAAAGCATTATCATTATCGAGAGTTTATGAGCCGAGTCAACGCCGTCGATATCAAACGAAGGATCGGCTTCGGCGTATCCCTTGCGCTGCGCCTCTTTTAAGACCTCTTCAAATTCCGACTTTTCTCCTCCTCGCGTAATCCGAGACGATGCCCGTGCCCTGCTTTGTGCGTTTGCGGAAGCCATCCGCTCAGTCATTCTGGATAATACGTAGTTAGAAGTGCCATTCATTATTCCATGGATAGACAGCACTTTATTTCCGACGTATCCATCCCTCATCGCGCGTATTATCGGAATTCCACCCCCTACGCTGGCTTCAAAGCCAACGCTAACTCCTTTTTGCAAGGCGCTCTGGAATATTTCTCTGCCATGGTGGGCGATAAGGGCTTTATTCGCCGTTACGACGTGCTTACCGTTATCTATGGCTGCCATGACGAAATCCCTTGCTACGGTCGTCCCCCCTACAAGCTCTACCACTATGTCTATTGATTCATCACGAATAACCTCAAACGCATCGGTAGTAATCCTGTCTTTAGGAAGCCTTACAGGTCTTTTTCTCTCAAGGTCATTATCGGCAATTCTCTTTAGATCGAGTCGGACTCCGGTCCTCTTTTCAATAATGCCCTTATTTCGGCTAAGGAGCTTTATCACGCCGCATCCTACGGTGCCAGCTCCTATCAACCCAATTTTGATTAGGTTCGCATTCGATTTCACTCCGCCGTCTCCTTGTAAAGTCCTAAGCTATGATCTATGAGATTACATGTATGATCTATGAGATTACATGATAGAGCATAATTAAAAAACAAAATAGAAATAGCACCCATCCCAGTAACGATCATAGCCCATAATTCAATCATCGTTAATCACAATCCAGAGCATTTAAGAAGGGGAATATACACTAATACCATTTGACTTTGAACTAAATCGGTCTTAACCTATAGTGGAATTCGTTTTCAAAAATAGTTGGACTTTATGAGGGGCCGTAGCTCAGTTGGGAGAGCGCATGAATGGCATTCATGAGGTCGAGGGTTCGAATCCCTTCGGCTCCACCACTACGCGTTTCGTAGGGGTAACCCTTGTGGTTACCCATTGCCTCCGCGCCTTTGGGCGACCACCCTTCAACAAGTTCTCCTCGGCAGTCCCACCAACCAGGGGAACAAGGAACATAATCCCTTCCTTACATACTCCCCCTTTAGACAAAGGGGGATACAGGGGGATTTGATAGAACATCTAGGAACGAAAACATTCCTCATATGCTCCCCCTTTAGACAAAGGGGAATACAGGGGGATTTGTTAGAACATCGGGGAAGATCAATCATCCCTTATCTCCCCCCTCCAACAAGTTCAGGACATCGCTAGCACCACCCCTACTAACAAAAACAAAATCCACCCTATCCCTCCTTTACAAAAGGAGGGGAATTTCTTCTTCTCCCCCTTTAGAAAAGGGGGATACAGGGGGATTTGATAGAACATCTAGGAACGAACGCATTCCTCATATGCTCCCCCTTTAGAAAAGGGGGATATAGGGGGATTTGACGGGGCATCAGGGAACGAACCCCTTCCTTACATACTCCCCCTTTAGAAAAGGGGGATATAGGGGGATTTGATAGAACATCTAGGAACGAAAACATTCCTCATACACTCCCCCTTTAGAAAAGGGGGATATAGGGGGATTTGACGGGGCATCAGGGAACGAACCCCTTCCTTACATACTCCCCCTTTAGACAAAGGGGGATACAGGGGGATTTGATAGAACATCTAGGAACGAAAACATTCCTCATATGCTCCCCCTTTAGAAAAGGGGGATACAGGGGGATTTGATAGAATATCAGGGAAGATCAATCATCCCTTATCTCCCCACATCAACAAGTTCAGGACATCACTAGCACCACCCCTACTAACAAAAACAAAATCCACCCTTTCCCTCCTTTACAAAAGGAAGGGAATTTCTTCTTCTCCCCCTTTAGAAAAGGGGGATACAGGGGGATTTGATAGAATATCAGGGAAGATCAATCATCCCTTATCTCCCCACATCAACAAGTTCAGGACATCACTAGCACCACCCCTACTAACAAAAACAAAATCCACCCTTTCCCTCCTTTACAAAAGGAAGGGAATTTCTTCTTCTCCCCCTTTAGAAAAGGGGGATACAGGGGGATTTGATAGAACATCTAGGAACGAAAACATTCCTCATACACTCCCCCTTTAGAAAAGGGGGATATAGGGGGATTTGACGGGGCATCAGGGAACGAACCCCTTCCTTACATACTCCCCCTTTAGAAAAGGGGGAGACAGGGGGATTTGATAGAACATCTAGGAACGAAAACATTCCTCATATGCTCCCCCTTTAGAAAAGGGGGATATAGGGGGATTTGACGGGGCATCGGGGAACGAACCCCTTCCTTACATACTCCCCCTTTAGACAAAGGGGGATACAGGGGGATTTGATAGAATATCAGGGAAGATCAACCCTCCCTTATCCCCCCCTCCAACAAGTTCAGGACATCACTAGCACCACCCCTACTAACAAAAAGAAAATCCACCCTTTCCCTCCTTTACAAAAGGAGGGGAATTTCTTCTTCTCCCCCTTTAGAAAAGGGGGATTTAGGGGGATTTGATAGAACATCGGGGAACGTAATCCCTTCCTTACATACTCCCCCTTTAGACAAAGGGGGATACAGGGGGATTTGACGGGGCATCGGGGAACATAATCCCTTCCTTACATACTCCCCCTTTAGACAAAGGGGGATACAGGGGGATTTGATAGAACATCTAGGAACGAAAACATTCCTTACATACTCCCCCTTTAGACAAAGGGGGATACAGGGGGATTTGACGGGGCATCAGGGAACGAACCCCTTCCTTACATACTCCCCCTTTAGACGAAGAGGGACACAGGGGGATTTGATAGAACATCTAGGAACGAAAACATTCCTCATACACTCCCCCTTTAGACAAAGGGGGATTTGATAGAACATCGGGGAAGATCAATCATCCCTTATCTCCCCCCTCCAACAAGTTCAGGATATCGCTAGCACCACCCCTACTAACAAAAACAAAATCCACCCTTTCCCTCCTTTACAAAAGGAGGGGAATTTCTTCTTCTCCCCCTTTAGACAAAGGGGGATATAGGGGGATTTGATAGGCATTGGGAAACGTGATCCCTTCCCTAAAATTCGAACACTCCTTCTTCTATCGGGCTCTGTTCCATGATAAACCCCGCACCCCTATATTTCCTGACCGCCTCGCGGAATAGCCAAGTCGCCATGACGACGTCAGTAGTCGGATACTGTGGATGCGCCTCGAACTCCTTGATAAACCTACACCATGAACACATTGCCCCACCGGCTAGCGAATACCGTCCGCAATTACCCTCGTGTCCCTTTACAACGTCCATCGGGAGCACCCAGCTTTCATTCTCAAACTCTATGTCCAGCGAGGGCAGACCGATCTCGGGATCCATCTTTTGCACCCCCGTAACGTATCCTTCTATTGGCAGATGAGCCCCCTTCTCATTGAGCCAATCAACTAGCATGGTCTGCACGCCGTTATTCTCTACCAATATCACCTGGTGACGATAGCGATTGTAGCAATCGAGTATTTGCCTAACGAATTCGGGAGCCGTCCATGCGCCAATCCTGATTTCCTTTGGGTATCGCTTTCCCCCTGGACTCACCGCCCCCGTAAAAATTACGCTTCCCGGACGAGAGGACGAGGATACGTCAACACCCGCGTAACGTTCCCAGCTAGGGCTGATGATCTCGGGACCCACACCATATTTCTTTATTCTAGTGAAGTGAGAAAACGTCAGCTCGTCCCGCTCTATAGCCTCGTGTCGATAGCCTCTGTTAAAGGCTTTGGAACCTATTTCGTTTCTGCGAGAGCGCAATTCCCGCTCTCCCCATCTATCCCACAAGGGAATGCGTTTAACCTCAAGCTGCCTGAATTTATCCTGTATTATGGTCATTGATATTTCCCTTCCCTATGCGAATATCGCCTCTTATCTCCACCTGCTCAATTGAGCTAAAATCATTGGCAATTCTTTGGATGAGCCACGTCCATTCAGGGTTGTCAATTAGCTCGTGCGTCAGATCCTCGGCGTGCCATGCGGTGGCGATGTAAAGGACCTCCCCGTCTCTGTCCAATCGAGACAGCCACACGTTTCTCGCAAGTTCTTTTAGGTGATCCCTTTTAACTGCGCTCAAAGTAGAGTTGTTCAGATCGCATGGGTCGTCAAAGATCATCTGGTCATAAGTCCCGCCAATCCCCGTTGAGAGGACGCCCGCCGACTCTATGGAACCTTCTACGCTCTGAGACTTTCTCTTTACAGTTATGGCATGGGCGTTCCATCTAGCTGATTTATCAGGTTTTATCCTATCTGCAAACAACGCCCCGTAGTCTTCGTCCTGCTCAATGTATCGCTTTAACACGGTGACGCGCTTCATGGCGTTGTTGTCATCATTACATACGATTTTGATCCGCTTTTCGGGATTGGCGGAGAGCCCAGCCAAAGTTATGCCCAGTATATGGGGCGTCTTACCGTGCTTAAATGGAGCAAGTATCCCTATACGTTTACGCCCATTCTCCCTCTGCTCCCTTATAAATCTATGCCACTCAAGCTGATGAGGGGCACAAGTTATCCGCTCGCCCTGCTCGTCCTTCCAAACAGCTTCCATAAAGCACTCGGTAAGGGTAAACGGCGAAAGGGATGGGCGGACGGGCGAGACAGTTTTCAGATTCCCGTTCATGCACTCTCCTGTAACCTCTGATGCTCCCACAACTCGGCGTGCGGGCACGTCGTGCCGTAGAGCTTGGGCTTAACGGATCTATCTCCGCGTCCTTTCTGGTCCATACAAAACGGGCAAAAATCCGCATCCGCCATAAACGCCTCGCACATGGTGTTTAACAAACCGTATTGCTCGCCGTCTCCGTAAATCCATACGCGGACGTCTTTTAGCGTTAGATTAGGGTCCAACGTCTTGCAAAACTTTAGAATCCGCAAATCATCCAATCCATCCAGCCATAGATCTATTACGTCCTGTTCCACTCCCCATCTGCCATATAGGTATCCCTCAATCACTGGCTCGAGCACTTGCAGATACACGTTACGAGCAGGCGGCTCTGCTCGTTCGTCTGCCAAAGAGGCGGCGGGTAACTGCCCAAGGCGCATAGCTCGCCCTGATGACGAATAGTGGGAAGCCGCTTGTTTTGTCGCCCTTGTAGATGCTATACGCCGAGCACGTTTCCAACGATGATAGAAAGGCAGTGCTTCTTCTATACAGCGATATATTCTTTGTCTTTGCTGTGCGTTTATTGTCATTTTATCTCCTCCTTTTTCGTGGCGACCTTATGGTCTCCTACTCCTCGTCATTCCCTCCTTTTCTATCTTTTCGTAGGGATAAATCTTGTGATTACCCATCTTACCCATCTCCCTTGCACCTCAGGGCGACCATCCTTCAACAGGTGCGCCGAGCCGCCGAACCAGGGAGAGGGTCCCTCTCGTCATTCCTGCGCAAGCAAGAATCCAGAATGGGAAGCGGGGAACGCTCACCCCTTCCTTACCCCCTTAAAGCGGGGGGTGGACGATACACATCTCCAGGTTGGGCATCGGTGGCAGAGATGCGAATTCTGCCTGTAAGTGGCGCGGTGCGGGGCCACTGAAAAACACTCTCCGCCGTCAAATCGCACAGCTCACGAACGTAAAAGTTCCTTGCCTTCTCCTCATCACTCGGCACGTTGTCGTATGCGAACTCTCTTTTGATTCTTTTAGACATCACCGTTAGAGTCACTGGCCCAAAACTTAATCCCCGTCGTTCTAGTTCCGTCGTCCTGTTTACCGCTACGTCCTTCAAAGCCCTATACGCACCTTCTTCTACAAGGTCTTTTATAGACTTAATCTCTTTGAGGTTATCGTAAAGCTCAAAGAGTCTTCTACGGTAAATAGCGTTTCTAAACGATTGGAAGACTTCCTTTCCCCACTTAGAAGAGGTGCTGGCAACGGACTCTGAGTCAATCTCCTGCTTAATACCCGCAGAGACATGTTTTCCATTACGAGAAAAATCTTTTCTTTCTCCACTTACCCCATTTTTCGCGGTTTTGGACAAAGCTCCCCTGGTAGTTTCTAGGCTACGGGTCTTGTTAAGGGTGAGTTGATTGTCTGTGTCTGTGTCTGTTCCTGTTCTTGTTCCTGTTCCTGGTTTGGCAAACCCCTTAGTAACCCTTTTGGAAGGGTTTGGTAAAGGGTTTGATGAACCCGTAGAAACACCGTCCACATCACTATCTCCATGCTTCCCTTTAGATTGACAATCGCAAGACTCCTCCTCAGTATTTAAGATGGGATCAGAGAAACCCTCAAAATATTCTTTATTGCAGTGTAGAAATTCCTCTAACAGATTGCTCTTTGGCAAAGAACTTATGCGGCGTATCGCTGATATTTTTTGATTCCTATTCTCAAGGGGATTGTGCTTGAGAAAATTCTTTATCCATATCACTTGCGTCGCTTTGTCATAGCGAATCAGCTCCTTTGACGATAATTCTTCCAAGTCCTTCTCAAAGTCTTCGGGCAAGGTCTTCATATCGTCGCACGCATAGCCCTTTTTGAGGACGTATATGCCTGCCAGGTTACCGTGAGGCGAGGTTAATACGTAAAGAAACAGGAGCTGCGCTGAATGGCTCAAGCCCGTAAACTTCTCGTCAAACCAGATGTGCGATTCTATCTTTTGATATCTCATGTTTTTTCTCCTTTTATTATTTCGTAGGGATAATCCTTGTGGTTACCCATTGCCTTCATACCTTTGGGCGACCACCCTTCAACAAGTTCTCCTCGGCAGGCTCACCAACCAGGGAGTAGGGAAACGTGATCCCTTCCGCACACATTCCCCCTTTAGTAAAGGGGGGGATACAGGGGGATTTGATAGAACATCAGGGAAGATCAACCCCTCCCTTATCCCCCCCCTTCAACAAGTTCAGGACATCGCTAGCACTACCCCTACAAACAAAAAAAATCCACCCTAACCCTCCTTTATGAAAGGAGGGAAATTTCTCCTTCTCCCCCTTTAGACAAAGGGGGATACAGGGGGATTTGATAGAATATCAGGGAAGATCAACTCTCCCTTATCCCCCCCCCTTCAACAAGTTCAGGACATCGCTAGCACCGCCCCTACAAACAAAAAAAAATCCACCCTAACTCTCCTTTACAAAAGGAGGGAAATTTCTCCTTCTCCCCCTTTAGACAAAGGGGGATACAGGGGGATTTGATAGAATATCAGGGAAGATCAACCATCCCTTATCTCCCCACATCAACAAGTTCAGGACATCGCTAGCACTACCCCCTACAAACAAAAAAAAATCCACCCTAACCCTCCTTTACAAAAGGAGGGGAATATCCTTTGCCTAACCCCTGAACCTGCCGAAGGGCAAAACGCAACCGACAAATCCCTTACTTTTCGTAGGGGTAATCCTTGTGGTTACCCATCTCCCTTGCACCTTAAAGGGTTACCCCTACTTTTCCCCTTTTAGACTAAGGATGATTTGTTCTTTATCCTTTCAATCATAAGTTCATCGTTTAATCCTAAAAATCACAGTTCAGACATTCCCTTACCCCTAAATTCCTACTTCCGCAGGAATGACGGACGCCGTATCCCTTGCAAATTGCCAATAAATCTAATATCTTCATTACTAGTATGGGTATCGGACGTCGCAGCTATTCCCACATAAGCAATCATATCCTCAAGATTGAAGGTTGTCAAGGAGTTTGTAGCCAAGATTGAATATTTTTACAGGATAATGGCTATCAAGTATGAACATTTACATATAAGGTTGAAGCAATTAAGGGAAGAACTTAACCTTACGCAGGAGCAGTTTTCAGAGGGGGTAGGCAGTAGCTCTTTGACCACTATTTACAATTGGGAGACTGGTATAACCCAGCCTTATAATAAGACGCTGGAAAAGATTGAGAGTGAGTTCGCTGTAAATCCCAGGTGGCTGCGTTACGGCGAAGGCGAGATATTCCTAAGGGAGGAACAACAGGAAGGCAAAGGACGACAGGAAGAGATAGATAGCGGTAGAATCTCCAAGAGCAAATTGGGGCGCGCCAGAAAGATACTGGCAGACAGGGGCGGTGAAGAGGCGAAAGGAGTCGAAGTTAAAGTGCACGACCACGCAGGTTTGGGTAACGCATTCTTCATCCAAGAGCAAATGCCATCCTATAAGCCACTTGAGATCAAGACGTTCCCAGCGGAGCTAGTAGGCGGGTATCGAGATGCTTTTCAGCTAAGGGGGCATTCTATGTATCCGACTCTGGACGACGGCGACTACGTAGGCGTCGATTTTAACGATGTTGACTTTGTGGATAACGAGCTGTATCTGATTTATAGAACCTACGAGGGCTTCAGCGTCAAGAGGCTAGAAGACCACCCCGACGGGATTTTAATTAAATCAGACAGCCCTATGACTGAGGATAAGATATTGGGACGCGACATAATTGAACACGAATTAAAAATAATAGGTCGCATCGCCTGGATATTCGGCAAGCGTAAGTAGGGTTCTCTCCCATTCTTCCTGCGAGAGCACTTCCCTGCACGTATTAAGCAGGAGATCACGGGAACAGGCAAGGGTGGGAATGACGGGGAGTTTATTACACGGATGGGCGACTATGCTTCGGCAAGCTCAGAGGATAGTAAAGGATATTTCCCTCCTTTTGTAAAGGAGGGTTAGGGTGGGTTTTCTTTTTGTTTGTAGGGGCGACCCTTGTAGTCGCCCAAAGGCGTGAGGGCAATGGGTAACCACAAGGGTTACCTCTACGAAAAGATGGAGAGGGTAGGAATCCAGAGGGTATGGGGAGATAAGGGATGATTGATCTTCCCTTATGTTCTATCAAATCCCCCTGTATCCCCCTTTTCTAAAGGGGGATTGTGTGAGGAAGGGTTCACGTTTCCCTACTCCCTGGTTGGTGAGCCTGCCGAAGGGAACTTGTTGAAAGAGGGTAGCCACATTGGTTACCTTTAGAGACTTATCCTATGAATGACAAAGAAATATACTTTGACAACAACGCAACGACCACAGCGCTGCCAGAGGTGAAAGAAGAGGCGCTAAGGACGATGAGAGAGGAGTTTGGCAATCCTTCAAGCGCGCACAGAGCGGGAGCGCGCGGTCGCCTGACCCTTGAAAATGCAAGGAGACGCCTAGCGAGCCTCTTGGGCGTCCCACCTGACAAAATAACCTTTACTAGCTCAGGAACCGAATCCAACAACATGGCTTTTTACTCCGCATGCGGCGGGCGTTTACGGACGTCAGGTGCTAAGGACGTCAAGATCATCACTACGACCGTTGAGCATTCCTCAATACAAAAAATGTGTAGCTACCTAAGCCTAAACGGGGTGCAAGTTAAGACGATTGGCGTCGATTCAAAGGGTCGTTTGGATATTGAGAGTCTTGAAAAAGAGATAAACGAGAATACAGACCTTGTTTCCGTCGGTTGGGTAAATAACGAGACCGGCATAGTCCAGCCTATAGACGAGATAGGGTGTATATGTCGCTCAAGGGGTGTCGTCCTGCATACGGACGCGGCTCAGGCAGTCGGCAAGATAGATATGAATGTCCAAGACGCTCCTATTGATTTTTTATCCCTAACAGGGCACAAGTTTCACTCGCCCCAGGGCGTAGGCGCTATTTACTCTAAGGAGAGGTTCTTGCTAACGCCGATTATGTTCGGCGGGTTTCAGGAAGAAGGGTTTCGCCCGGGCACCGAAAACGTTCCCGGCGTAGCTGGTATGGGAAAAGCCGCTGAGATAAGGAACAACCGACTAGCCGAATTCATTTCCCTGATGAAGAGCCTTCGCGATAGATTCGAGGCGATGGTGCTAGACTCCATCCCCGGCGCCAAGGTAAACGGAGACGTCAAACGCAGGGTATGCAACACGACTAACTTATCATTTAGCGGAGTAGATGGAAAAAAGCTAGTTGCAGAGCTAGATCAGGCAGGTGTTAGATGCTCTCAAAGCTCAGCCTGCACTAATTTTGAAACAGCCCCGTCCTACGTGCTTTGCGCCATGGGTCTCTCCAAAGAAGAGGCTTACTCAAGCGTGAGGTTTAGCTTTTCCGTTGAAAACACCACCGAAGAAATAGATAAAGCCGTAGATTTAATTAAAATAATCCACCCCAAAGTGTCATTATAATTTATGTGCGGCATCGTGCGCCTATCCGCCGTAGCCGTAGAGGTAACCCTTCCCCAATCAAGCTGGGGACATGCGTGGTTAACCTTGACACCCATTTTGAGGGGAACGAGGAATGTGAACCCTTCCGCACACATTCCCCCTTTAGAAAAGGGGGATTTAGGGGGATTTGATAGAACATCAGGGAAGATCAATCATCCCTTATCTCTCACACCCTCTGGATTCCTACCCACACCATCTTTTCGTAGGGGTAAATCCTTGTAGTTACCCATTGCCCTCACGCCTTTGGACGACTACAAGGGTCGCCCCTACACCACACCCCAGTTATTCCCAATTCTATCGGGAATCCAGAAATGGTCCGGCAGGCTCACCAACCAGGGAGTAGGCAAACGTGAACCCTTCCTCACACATTCCCCCTTTAGAAAAGGGGGATTTAGGGGGATTTGATCTTTCTCCTCCAAATCACAGCCCACCATTCAATCCTACAAATCACAAATTCAGACGCCCTGTATCCCCCTCTCCCAGAGGGAGAAGGACGCAGGGTGAGAGTACTTCCTCATCTTCTCCCCCTTTAGAAAAGGGAGATACAGGGGGATTTGTTCTTTCTCCTCCCAATCATTGCCCATCATTCAATCCTGATGAGCAATGCTCTATTTTATCCGTACCCTTATACATCAGAACCATTTTTTGAGCATCAAGAGATAGTATCTCCGCTTCCCAGTCATCTACCCCTTCATCCCAAAAATCAACAGAGAGATTACAATTCTTTAGTGTAAAGTATCCATACAATTTGGTTTGATCTTGCTCGAGTGCGATAAAAGTTCTATTGCGTTCACCCCACTCAGCAGAATCATAAAATCTGAGAGATAGAAATTCACTGTTGTCACATTTCCAAGGCTTATAACCTTTCCCTTTCCCGCGTAAGTGCGCCAAGTTTATGCTCCTTTCATCACAGGTGCCGTAAGAGCGAGTAGGATCCGAGGGAGGAAGTTCATCGGAAATCTTATCATCTAGATTAGTCTCATCCGCCGCCGGAGTGGGACTTTTCTCTAGCTTAGTATCATCCGCCGTAGTAGGCTTGGGAGTATTATTATCCTCGATGCCATCTGAACTACTCCCCCCACCTCCACAACCACCAACAATCATAAAACTAACTAATACCAGCACTAACGCGCTTAATAGGCTAAATTTCGGGGTGGGGTAAAATCCCTTACTACTATACTTCTCATCATACATAATATCCTCCTTTCTTCGTATTATATGTTCCTTTAAATACTCTAATACTACCCAAATCACAGCCCCTCACTCAATCCTACAAATCACAAATTCAGACGCCCTTTCCCCTTCTCCCCCTGGGAGAGGGTCGGGGTGAGGAACTCCCTTATCTTCTCCCCCTTTAGAAAAGGAGGACACAGGGGGATTTGTTCCTTATCCTTTCCATCATAACCCCTCACTCAATCCTACAAATCAGACATCCTTTCCCCCTCTGGGAGAGGGACGCAGGGTGAGGGTTCTTCCTCATCTTCTCCCCCTTTAGAAAAGGGGGATACAGGGGGATTTGTTCCTTATCCTTCCAATCATAGCCCCTCATCTAATTCTGATAGCAATGCTCTATTGTATTCGTATCCTTATCTATCAGAACCATGTTGTGAGCATTAAGAGATAGTACCTCCGCTTCCCAGTTATCTACCCCTTCCTTCCACACATCAACAGAGAGATTACAATTCTTTGGTGTATATGTATGGTCTCCATTCAAGGTGCAGTGAGCAGAGAAGCCTTGCGTGTATCCCGAAAAAGTTTTAAAGCCTTTATCTTTACGCCACTCATCAGGATTATAAAATCGGAGATCTAGAAATTCATTGTTGTTGCATGACCAAGACCTAAAAAAATTCCCGTGTAATTCCGCCTCGGCTATGCTCCTATTCTCACAGGTACCGTAATCGTGAGGAGGATACGAGGGAAGTTCATCGGGAGTCTTATTATCTAGCTCAGTACCACTAAGGCACGCGGGCGGCCTAGTATAACTAGGGCAAATGGGGCATGTAGGGCAAATTCTGGTAGGGTAAGTTGTAGTAGGGCAAGTTTTAGTAGGGCACGTTTTGGTAGGACACGTAGGACATGGCTTTTCTGCCTCTGCCTTTACCTTCCATTCTGCCACCTCTGCCTCCAATTCTGCCACCTCCGTTTTTAGTCCAGCAATCTCATCGGCATTATAATCATTGGGTTCCATCACCTGAGTGGACTTGGGAGTATTATTATCCTCGCTGCTACCTGAACTACCCCCACCACCTCCACAACCACCACCAACAATCATAAAACTAACTAATACCAGCACTAACGCGCTTAACAGGCTAAATTTTGGGGTGGGGTAAAGTCTCTTACTACTATACTTCTCATCATACATAATACCCTCCTTTCTTCGTATTATATGTTCCTTTAAATACTCTAATACTGCCCAAATCATAGCCTCTCATTCAATCCTAAAAATCCTAGTTCAGACCTCCCTCTCCCATCTTTTTGTAGAAGTAACTCTTCCCCAATCAAGCTGGGGACATGCGTGGTTAACCTTGACACCCATTTTGTAGGTGTAACCCTTGTGGTTACACTCTCCCTGTTTCGACAGGCTCAGGACAGGGTCCCGAGCGGGAACCCAATCTTCTCCCTAGCTAAAGAACGAAACAATATCCTTTATTACATACCTAACAAATACAGATGCAATCAAAATAATTATTGCCATCATTACTGGTTTAGCAAAACTCAGCATACCCTTTATTTCTGCTAAACCCTCCCTTATTTCAATCTGCCCCTTAGCAAGCTCTTTAACGTCCGCGCGGACAGCCGCAATATCTTTATCCAAACGTTCTATATAAGATTTGGTAGCTACTTGGACTTCCATGCTAACCCTCACGTGCAACTTTTAACGACTTGGATATATTACTCTCTTCCAAATTACCAATTTTCTTTGGTTTTGTCAACTCTTAGGGCGACCACAAGGGTCGCCCCTACAAACAAAAAGAAAATCCACCCTAACCCTCCTTTACAAAAGGAGGGAAATTTCTTCTTCTCCCCCTTTAGAAAAGGGGGATACAGGGGGATTTGATAGAACATCAGGGAAGATCAATCCTCCCTTATACTCCCACATCACCCACACCATCATTTCGTAGGGGTAATCCCCTTGTGGTTACCCTCGCCTTCACGCCTTAGGGCGACTACAAGGGTCGCCCCTACAAACAAAAAGAAAATCCACCCTAACCCTCCTTTACAAAAGGAGGGAAATTTCTTCTTCTCCCCCTTTAGAAAAGGGGGATACAGGGGGATTTGATAGAACATCAGGGAAGATCAATCATCCCTTATACTCCCACATCACCCACACCATCATTTCGTAGGGGTAATCCCCTTGTGGTTACCCTCGCCTTCACGCCTTAGGGCGAGACCACCCTTCGGCACGCTCAGGACATCGCCTAGCACCACCCCTACGTATAAAACAAATCAGTATTAGAATAAAGAGCGGCGCAAACGTCATTAGAATATCTATAATACCGCTTTGCGCGTTTTTAGCCTCGCCCCAAAGTGAGCACCCACCACCACCGCTACCACCATCCGTCACTGGCGGCGGTGCTGCCTTAGCACTTTCCCCCGCAGAGATAGCTTGCTGAACCGACCCGCGCTGCGCATTCACTATGCCGTAACCATACGTATTGTTATGTCCCTTACAATTACCTGAACCCGCCGTGCACTTTAGGATGTCGGTTATCTGCTTTGCCCGCTCTAACTTATCCACCTCTTCTATCCCCGCTTCCTTCGCACGCCTGTTATAACCCTGTATCATAAGAGCCACTATGCCCGCTACGTGAGGCGCGGCAGCCGACGTACCCTTAAAAGATTCGAAACCCTTCGCGCTAGTTTCAACCCCATCAAGAGCCATCACGTCAGGCTTAGGACGCCTTTCAACCCCCCCCTGCCCATTAATGATGGACGAGGGTCCCCTTGAACTGTAATCTCTCACCTTTCTATTCTCATCCACGGCGCCCACGGCTATCACCCCCGGCACCGCCGCATGTCCGACTATTGAGTCTCCCGGAGTGGCATACTTCCCCTCAAGTTCACAGCCTTTACTAACAAGAATCTCAATCTCCTTTAAATTCTTGCCTTCACCGTGAATGTGTATAAAATTCTCTTCTCTCGTTATCTCTAATTTTTCGGAAGAAATTTTACCAGCAGAATCTATAGCCTGAACATACAATTTGCATCTAGTACCACTTTTAAAATCTATGCTTAAATGCACATCTGTACCGCTCGCCCCTGAGTCGAAATCATGGTATCCATTGGCATGATTATAAGGAGCTTGATAGTGCCTCTTCGCCATATTACCCGCCGCAGAAACGAATATGATCCCCTCGTCCACCGCCTGCTTTGCCTTTCTCGCCACGGGTCCATCCTCAAAATAAGGCTCGAGGAAGAACAATATGTCATCAACTATTATGTCGTAGCGATTCTTACGAAAGTAATCCACCCCCTCCTTAAAGGCCACTGTGGTAAAACCATAGTAAAAACCAAGCTGAGCCCCAGGTGCTATGTCGTGCACTATTTCAAGCATCGCTGTGCCTTCGTTACAACTTGTTTGTGCATTCCGGCAATTCTCAACATAACCTATTTCAACTTCATTAGGTAAATCACCGCTCCGCTTAGAGTCTCTTAAAGTCCGAACGCCGTCAGAGATGACCCCTATCTTAACCCCCTTCCCGTCAACCCTAAGATCCCTCCTCACATCCTTCGCCCCTAAGAACTCGTCCCCATTGGTAGTAACACTGCCTGCGTTCGTAGTCCCATAACTTGGAGGGGTTATCTCTTTCACGAAGTCTAGCTTAGCCACTTGCTCTATCTTGTCATAAGGAATCCACCCTTGAATAATCCTATACTCTTCGTCAATAATTTCTTTCTCAAAACCCAGTTCAGATAACTTCTTTAGGTTGCCCTCGCTAATTTCATTGCAATAAACATACACCTGAATCCTTGACGAACTGTCCACCTTAACAAAGGAAGTGGATAAATCCACAGGATTTAGAACACCTTCCGCTTCTGATTCTCTGGCGCTTCCCTCTCCCTTAGCCTCCGACTCACTGACGACCCTATCCGAAAGTGATTCTATCACCTCTTCCAGACTATCATCCACCTTAGGATTGTCGTTAGCGTCCCGCCCCTTCTTGGGCAACTCCTTTATAGAATCAGAACCAATCTCCACCCATCGAACGCGTGGGGGTTGCCCTTCCTCCGATTGCGCTACTGGCACCACAGGCACGCAGAAGAAAGGGAAGAAAAACAAAACTATAAAAACAATAGCTAAGGTAGTTAGTGAACGGAGTCTGTGGACTAATTGAGATAAGTAAGAAAAAGGACGATGTTTTCTCATAACAAGGATTGTAAATGTAGCGTAACGAAGAATCAAATGCAACCCTGAACTATGATCCATCCGTCATTCCTGCCCCCGTAGTTTCCTGCTTAATATATGCAGGAACATGCTTTTGAGCGGGGAACTGGGAATCCAGAGAGGGTATTGGGGAAGGGTGACTTCTTCCTCACATAATCCCCCTTTAGAAAAGGGGGATATAGGGGGATTTGATAGAACATCAGGGAAGATCAATCATCCCTTATACTCCCACATCACCTACACCATCATTTCGTAGGTGTAACCCTTGTGTTTACCTATCACCTTCACGCCTTCGGGCGAGAAGACCACACTTCGGCACGCTCAGGACATCGCTAGCACCACCCCTACAAACAAAAAGAAAATCCACCCTTTCCCTCCTTTACAAAAGGAGGGGAATTTCTTCTTCTCCCCCTTTAGAAAAGGGGGATACAAGGGGGATTTGATAGGGTATTGGGGAACGAAAATTCTTCCTTTCCTTGTGCCCCCCCTTCAACAAGTTCTCCTCGGCAGTCCCACCAAACAGGGAGTCAGGGAAACGTGAACCCTTCCTCATACATTCCCCCTTTAGAAAAGGGGGATATAGGGGGATTTGATAGAACATCAGGGAAGATCAACCCTCAGTTATTCCCCCCTCGAGGAGAACATGGCTTAATACTTATATCTCCTTCTTTTGCGTTGCGGTATGCCGCCGTTGTTAGTTTCTTTTAGGACTCACAAACCCTTTAGGTAGTTGCTCATTATACATTGCCCTGTCGGTTGCTGTAGATTTCTTGCTTCCAAGAAGCATGCTGACTGTTTTAGATATATCAAAAAGCTGCTTTATTACCCATCCAAGCAGAGCGGCAAACATAGCTGCTATCGCAATGCCTATATGCAACGTCGTTTGTCTGCTCGCTTGTCCTGCTTTAATGTCAGATATGTCTCTTTGTATTGTCCCAATACTGTCCTCAATCTTTCTAACATTTTCCTTGATATACTCTATATCCTTCTTATTCTCTATTACTGATTCCGCATACGCGTTAAGTGGACAAAACTGAGAAAGTGCCAATAATATGGTTACCCCTATTGATATCGCTGTGCTGGATATTCCTACTCTATATTTATCCATGTAACGCCTCCCGCTATTCATATCTGTCTAAGCTATAACGTATCTATCACATCGCTTTACGCCTGCCTACATACCCGTAAGTTATTATAATAAGAGCGATGTCTTCGTCAACTAATCTCCAATCCTGATTGGGGACATGCGTGGTTACACTTGTGGTTACACTCACCTCTACACCTTAGGGCGACCACCCTTCAACAAGTTACCCTCGGCAGGCTCACCAACCAGGGAGTAGGGAAACGTGATCCCTTCCTCACACATTCCCCCTTTAGAAAAGGGGGATATAGGGGGATTTGTTCTTTCTCCTCCCAATCATTGCCCACCATATGAGCAAATCGCTCTTGTCTTCTTAACCTTATCTATCAGAACCATTTTTTTAGCATTAAGAGGTAGTATCTCCGCTTCCCAGTCATCTTCCCCTTCATCCCACACAAAAACATAGAGATTACAATTCTCTAGTGTAACTTCTCCACTCAAGGTGGTTTCGTCTTGCGTGAATCCCTTAAAAGTTTTCCAGCCTTCACCCTCAGACTTATAAAAGTAGAGAGATCGAAATAGAAATTCATTGTTGTCACATTTCCAAGACCTACCATTTTCCCCGTGTAAGTCCGCCAAGTCTATGTCCCCACAGGTAGTGGTATTATTATCCTCGCTGCTACCTGAACTACTCCCCCCACAACCACCAACAATCATAAAACTAACTAATACAAGCACTAACGCGCTTAATAGGCTAAATTTCGGGGCGGGGTAAAATCCCTTACTACTATACTTCTCATCATACATAATATCCTCCTTTCTTCGTATTATATGTTCCTTTAAATACTATAATACTACCCAAATCACAGCCCATCATTCAACCCTACAAATCACAAATTCAGACGTCCTTTCCCCCTCTCCCATCTTTTTTAGAGGTAACTCTTCCCCAATCAAGCTGGGGACATGCGGTGAGGGAGCTTCCATCATTCCCGCCGCCACCTGTCCCCGTAGTCCTTTGAGCGGGGAACTGGGAATCCAGAAATGGGTTCGGCAGACCCACCAACCAGGGAGTCAGGGAAACGTGATCCCTTCCTCACACATTCCCCCTTTAGTAAAGGGGGATATAGGGGGATTTGATAGAACATCAGGGAAGATCAATCATCCTTATACTCCCACATCACCCTCTCCATCTTTTCGTAGGAGTAACCCTTGTGGTTACACTCACCTCCACACCTTAGGGCGACTACAAGGGTCGCCCCTACACCACACCCCCAGTTATTCCCAATTCTATCGGGAAGCCAGAAATGGGTTCGGCAGACCCACCAACCAGGGAGTCAGGGAAACGTGATCCCCTACTCTACTCCTCTCGCTTACTTACTTTCCTTCTTATAAAAGTTGGGATTTCAAGCTCGTCCTGGGCAAAGTCTGCAGGCAATCCTCTGACCACGCCCTTTATTCCCTCTGCTCTCGCCTTGTGAATGCCTGTGGCGATTACGGTTAGCTGCACCGCCTCTTTGAAACTATGATCAAACACAAGCCCAAAGATCAAGTTCACATCGTGATGAGCGCGGTCTTTTATGTAAGTGCAGGCTTGAGTAAGTTCTTCTATGCTAAAATCAGGCGAAGCGGTTACGTTCAATAGAATGCCAGTAGCGCCGTCTATAGATATATCTTCTAACAACGGGCTGGTTATAGCCTTCTCAGCAGCTTCTATAGACCTGTTGGTGCCCTCCGCGTATCCAATACCCATTAACGCTTTACCGCCATTTTCCCCCATAATGCTCCTAACATCGGCAAAATCAACGTTGATGTAGCCGGTGCCCGTAATAATGTCGGCAATGCCGCTTACGGCTTTGTGAAGAACCTCGTCAGCGCTCTTAAAGGCGTCCAGTATGCTCACGCTATTAGACTGGGTTAACCTGTCATTTGGAATTACAATTAGCGTATCTACTTCGTTCTCAAGTCTCGTAACACCATCGAGAGCGTTATCCTTGCGTTTGGGTCCCTCAAAGCCAAAGGGCTTGGTTACGACTCCTACAGTAAGCGCTCCAACCTCCTTACAAGCCTGGGCTACGATCGGAGACGATCCTGTCCCGGTGCCCCCACCCATCCCTGCCGTTATAAAGACCATATCCGCCCCTTCAATCATCCGGTGAATATCAGCCTGATTCTCAAGGGCGGCTTCCCGTCCCAAAGTTGGGTTGCCTCCAGACCCTAACCCCTTGGTCGTCCTGGTTCCTATCTGGAGCTTAGTAGGCGACAGCGATTTTTCAAGGTCTTGCGAGTCCGTATTAAGTGTAATGAAGTCAACCCCTTCTAGCCCCTTTTCTATCATGGCGTTCACCGCGTTGCCGCCAGCTCCGCCAGCTCCCACGACCTTTATTCTCGCCCCGTGCTCTAAACTCTCCTCCTCAACTTCAAATATAGCCATAGCTGAACTCCTTCCACACCGAACCATTCATTTGGATTTTAGCCTACAAAAACTCCTTAAACCAATTTTTCATGCTGTCGAGTATTTTCTTAAATGTTTTTTCCTCCCTGATTCTCAATTTCTTATCGCCCTCGTATCCCACCCCGTGAATAGCTAACCCTACCCCCGTTGAGAAAACAGGGTTGGCTATGACGTCGCCAAGCCCGCCTACTTCTGTGGGAATACCCATCCTTACAGGCATTTCCAGAACGCGCTCCACCAGCTCCACCGTCCCATCCATAATTACTGTGCCACCCGTAATAACTGCACCCGCTGGAAGAACTTCCTCGAAACCAGACTCCCTCATCTTGCTTTTGACAAGAGTAAATATTTCCTCCATTCTAGGCTCAATCACCAGGGCAATGTCCCTTCTGGATACCTTACGGGGCTTTCTTCCTCCCACGCTGGGAATATCTATAATCTCGTCAGGAGACACGATGCTGGACAAAGCGCTTCCATACCTTTCCTTGATCTTTCTAGCCTGGGTTGGAGGAATCGAAAACCCGAACGCCAAATCACTGTCAATGTTGTCTCCGCCGAGGGTCACGCTCTCGGTGTATCTTATGCCTCCACCTATGAATATAGCTATGTCCGTCGTTCCTCCCCCACAATCTATGAGTGCGACGCCAAGATTCTTCTCGTCTTCCATCAACACCGATTCGCTTGACGCCAACTGTTCCAAAATGACGTCCGCAACGTCCATACCCGCTCCATGAACGCATTTAACCAGATTCTGAGCCGCCGTAACCTGACCTGTAACTATATGCGCTTTGGTTTCGAGCTTTACTCCGCACATCCCTACCGGCTCCATTATGCCAACCTGACCATCCACTATATATTCCTGAGGTATAACGTGAAGAATCTCCCTGTCTGCTGGGATAGCTACGGCGCTCGCGGACTCTATTACCCTTTCTATATCACGATCGGAAACCTCCCCTTCCCTTATGGTTACCATGCCGTTACTGGTGATGCCCTTAATATGCCCACCAGCTATGCCGACGAATACCGTCCTGATCTCACACCCCGCCATGTGCTCGGCTTTGCCCACAGCGCTGTTGATAGATTGAATTGTATTGTCAATATTAACGACTACGCCTCGCTTTAAGCCATATGATGGGTGAGTGCCGACCCCGACTATATTAAACCCCTGGGTCTTAGAGCTCACCTCACCTACTATCGCGCATATCTTCGTCGTGCCTATATCTAGTCCGACGATACAATTTTTCTCTTTACCCATCTTTCGCTCCTAACTCCAAACCCGCATAAGGCGGGATGCTCCCACACGATGTTTTGGAACATCAAGACTCAAACCGAACCACGCCTATCTTGTCAGAACTCACGTCCATGTAAGACTCCCTAATGCCCAGGTCCCTGGCGTGATCTATTATCTTTTCTATCCTCCGCCACTTCTTAACGATATCGCCCCCGTTAAGTTCTATAAGCCCAAAATCTATATGCCTCTTACCCGTCATCCACACTCTAAGGCCATATAACGCGTCCACCTCAACTTGGGATATTTCATTCCAAGTCAGGATATTGCTTTTTGAGGATAAATCCAATATTCGCAAGGCGTCGCTTAGCATCTTTGGGTCTTTTATACCATTCCCTGTTAGGACGGGAAAATCAAGACCCAATTTCAACCTCCCATGCCCGATCCGCTTGCCCCTATGGTTTAGGTAATGAAGCTCTCCCTCATCATCTAAAGCTACGCAGTAAGGCTTCTCTTCTTCTATCTTTATACGAACCACCCTGCTGGGAATATCCTTTTCTATCACAACGCTTTTTATAAAGGGGTTTTGTAATATGGATTTCTCTACGCTGCTTTTGAAAAATAAGATGTCACTTTCCTCAACTCTGAGTCCCGATCTCTTTAGAATTTCTCTTTCTCCGAGATGAAAGTTTCCCTCTACTAATACTTCACGAACCGTAAAAACCCCGAGATGAAAGAGGATGTATCCCACCGCCGCAGGTAATATAAGAAGGGTTAGAGCGTAATTTATCAGGTTTCTGGCGTAACTACGCCTCTTATTGTTCATAATTTTGTAGGGGTAACCCTTGTGGTTACCCTATCCTTGCACCTTTGGGCGACCACAAGGGTCGCCCCTACAGACAAACAAGAAAATCCACCCTTTCCCTCCTTTACAAAAGGAGGGGAATTTCTTCTTCTCCCCCTTTAGAAAAGGGGGATATAGGGGGATTTGATAGGCGTCGGGGAACGAACCCCCTCCTCATATACTCCCCCTTTAGAAAAAAAGCGCCGCCCTGAGCCTGTCGAAGGAGGGATACAGGGATTTGTCCTTTATCCTTTTAATCATAGCTCATCATTTAATCCCAAAAATCACAGTTCAGACATCACCTCCCCATCCCCAATAACTACGACTTCGGTCTCAAGCCTGATTCCTCTCTTTAACAAAGCCTCGTTCTTTGCCTTATCTATAAGCCTTAGCACGTCCTGCGCGGAGGCGTGGTCGTAATTGACTATAAAATTCGCGTGAACCTCAGAAAATTTCGCTCCCCCCAGGGCGAAGCCCTTGAGTCCAAGCTCTTCTATGAGCCTTCCGGCAGCTACGTCGAGGGGGTTCTTAAATATAGACCCCGTGTTAGACGTTCTAATAGGCTGCGTCCGATTCCTTCTGTCCATATAGCTCTTAACGATTCTCGCGCTTTGGGCAACGTCGCCCTTCACCAACCTAAACAGGGCTTTGGTTACGACGCTCCCACTAGGTAAATTGCTTTTGCGATACTCAAACCTTATGTCTTCCCTAGAGAGAGCGACCTCCTTACCAGAGCTCCATATCCACACCATATCAACCACGTCTTTAATCTCTCCTCCATTGGCGCCCGCGTTCATAAAAATCCCGCCGCCCACGGTTCCCGGTATGCCCGCTGCAAATTCAAACCCAACAAGTCCAGCTCTAATCGTTTTGTTCAGCACGGTTCCAAGTATCACCCCACATTCGGCAAGCACCTTGCCGCCCCGCCTTATCTCAATTCCTTTAAGCCTCTTGGTAGAAACCACGACCCCCGTAAACCCCTTGTCATAAACGATGGTGTTAGACCCCTCGCCTAGCACAACCCAGGGAACGCCATATTCACATAGTAGCCCGAGCGTTTGCTTTAGCTCACCGCAACTACCCGGACGTGCCAACAGCGAGGCTTCGCCCCCAACGCGAAGCCATGTGTATTTACTCATAGGATAGCGGTGCTCTACCTCGCACCCAACTTTTTCTATTCGCTCAACCAGATTCTTCACTCAAGCTCCTTTACTATTCTTTCCCCAAACGCCCATACATTGCCCGCTCCGAGTGTAATCACCACGTCGCCAGGCTCCAGAGCTTCAATTACCGCGTCTGTCCCTTTCCCCTCGTCATCTAAGTAAAAGACGTTTTTATGACCTGCCCTTCTAATAGCACCGCACAGCTTTTCAGACGACACGCCGCTTACGGGTTCTTCTCCCGCTGGGTATATATCCATCAAGAAAAGGACGTCTGTATTGATAAGCACTTCTTTGAATTCATCAAATAGAAGTTTTGTCCTGCTATAGCGGTGTGGTTGGAATATCGCTACGATCCTGCCCGCTTGAGACTCCTTCAGGGTATTGATAGTAACCCTTATTTCCTGCGGGTGATGGGCATAATCATCCATAACGAGCACGTTTCTTAGGGCTCCTTTTACCTGCAGCCTTCTGTCTATTCCTCTAAACTCCATCAGTCCCTGTTTTACGGATTCAAAGCTCATCCCAAGCTCCATGCCCACGGCGACCGCCGCAAGCGCGTTTTGGGCATTATGCCTACCTGGCACCCTAAGAAACAACCTGCCAAGCAAAGAGCCTTTATAGACAACGTTGAACTCGGCGCCCTTATAAAACTGCTCAGAGGCTATCTGAAAACCTGATGCTACGACGTCGCGAGCGCACAGATCGGCGTCTTGGTCAAAACCATAAGTTAAGCCCCTTTTACTAAACCTGCTCGCCATATCCTTTACGCGTGGACAATCAGCACACAGAACCGCGAGCCCGTAAAAAGGTATCTTTCCCACGAAGCGGTAAAACGCATCCTCCAGTCGGCTCATACTTTCGTAGTGATCCATATGCTCTTGATCTACGTTTGTAAGCACAGATATAACAGGAGAGAGAAGCAGAAACGAACCATCGCTCTCGTCAGCCTCGACTACCATGAAATCACCCTTGCCCAAACGCGCGTTGGTTCCCATAGTCCGCACCCTGCCACCGACTACTATCGTAGGGTCCAGCCCCCCGTGTGAAAGTACAATCCCTATCATAGACGTCACCGTTGTTTTGCCATGGCTTCCCGCAACGGCTACGCCATACCTGATCCTCATTAACTCCGCCAGCATCTCAGCCCTTGGAATAACGGGAACGCCCAGGTTATTAGCTTGCTCAACCTCAGAATTATCAGCCTTAATCGCTGAAGAGGTAACAACCACATCCGCTCCATTGACATTCTCTACCTTGTGACCGATATTTATCTTTGCACCCAGAGCCTCAAGCCTGTTAACCGTGGCCGATCGCCCGATATCCGAGCCCGTCACTGAATAACCCATGTTAAGAAGCACCTCAGCAATACCGCTCATGCCGATTCCGCCAATTCCCACAAAGTGAATATTCTTAATTTTTCCGTACATTCGCTCTATATTATAGTCTATGTTTCTTCCTGTCTAAAGCCGTCATTCACCCATCCCCGTAATACCCCAAACGTCATTCCCACCCCTTCCATCCTTCTGTAGGGGTAACCCTTGTAGTTACCTTATCCTGTCAAAAGGTTGTTACCTATCACCTCCGCAACTCAGGGCGACCACGAGTGTTGCCTCTACTCCACCCCCAGTCATTCTTCGCCTCTTTATCTCGCGCCTGCAGATTTATCCATAAGCTCATAAATACCGTCAACGATACGTTTAGCGGCTTCTGGCACGCCGAGGGTACTTGCCGCTCTCGCCATTTCCGCAAGTTTATCTTTATCTAACAACTCCCTTAGCGTCTTAGCCAGATTCTCCGGCGTGGCGACCTCATCCGTCAACGTTACCGAAGCCCCTGCCTCACGGAGAACCCTTGCGTTTTCGGTCTGATGATCACCCGCGGCGTGAGGGAATGGGACGAGAATTGACGGCTTGCCCAGAGCGGTAATCTCAGCTATCGTGCCTGCCCCCGCCCTGCCTATTACTAAATCCGACTTGGCGTAAGCGTTAGCCATATCATCTATGAAAGCGAGCGTCCGTGCCTTTACGTTATATTTTTTATAGTCAAGAGCGACGGCACCGCCATCCTTACCCGTTTGATGAAGGACAGAAATATCCCCCCCGCCAAGTTCGCCTATGGCTTTGGGAACCGCAAGATTAAGCCTGCGTGCCCCCTGACTACCACCCAAAACTAGGATAGAAAAACCCTTTGATCCCAACCCAGACCGCTTACCAATGGGACTCGGTGAGGTAGTCAATAGGGTAGAGGAAGAATCCCCCGTGCTTAGCAACAACTCACCCCTTATTGGATTACCAGTAATCACTACCTTCTTGGGAGGAAAATATCGGATGCTTTCCTCAAAAGAGGCGAAAATTCTATTCACGAATTTACTCAAAATCCGATTAGTAGCGCCGGGCACGGTATTTTGCTCGCATATAGCGGTGGCAACCCCCAGAAGAGCCGCTGCAAGCACCGAGGGACCCGATGCGTATCCCCCAACGCCGAGAACCACATCTGGCTTAAAACTTCTTATTAAGAAAGCTGATTCGAGCAGACCCCTAAAGGCGGCGAAGGCGCCTAATGCCCCCCTCGCTATCCCGACCCTACTGATCCCCATTGAGTTTATGTATTTGATCTCATAGCCATTCTTCGGCACCAGATTCTTCTCTATCCCCCTTCTGGAACCAACGAATAATATCTTGTTACTCTTATTCCTTCTCTTTATCTCTTCGGCAATTGAAATCGCCGGAAATACGTGCCCCCCTGTTCCTCCACCCGTTATAATAATCCTCATTTCATTCTGACCCTAGTTGTTTCCCCCCCCCCTTCATTTCCACTCCCTTTTTTCATAGGGGTAACCCTTGTGGTTACCCATTACCTTCACGCCTTTGGGCGACTACAAGAGTCGCCCCTACACCACACCCCCAGTTATTCCCAATTCTATCGGGAATCCAGAAATGGTCCGGCAGACCCACCAGCCAGAGAGTATGGTAAACGTGAACCCTTCCTCACACATTCCCCCTTTAGAAAAGGGGGATACAGGGGGATTTGATAGGCGTCGGGGAAGATCAATCATCCCTTATACTCCCACATACCCTCGTCATTCCCACCCTCTCCATCATTTCGTAGAGGTAACCCTTGTGTTTACTCTTGCCTTCACGCCTTCGGGCGACCACAAGAGTCGCCCCTACAAACAAACAAGTAAATCCACCCTATTATCTCTGTCTCTTTGAGACGCTCAGTATCATTCCCACTGCGGATAAACTAGCTACTAGAGACGTTCCGCCATAGCTGACAAAAGGAAGCGTAATCCCCGTTGGGGGTACGATGCCTACGGTAACCGACATGTTCACAGCCGCCTGAAGCGTTATGAGCAGGGCGCATCCAAACGCGAGATAACACCCAAAGAGATCAGGCGCCCTTAGCGATACGCGTAGGCTTTGTATAAACATAACTGCAAATACGGTTATAATGACTGCGACGCCTATAAAGCCAAGCTCTTCACCTATAATAGAAAATATAAAATCAGTGTGAGCATGGGGTAAAAAGAACAATTTCTGAGCACTTTCACCCAAGCCTACTCCGTAAATTCCACCAGACCCAAAAGCTACAAAGGATTGCACAACTTGATAGCCAGAGCCGAGTGAATCCTGCCAAGGATCCAAGAACGCGCTTATGCGTTCCATCCTATATGACTGGGTAACTACCGCTACGCACATAAGGGCAACTGATGCTACTACTATGAGAATAAGGTGTCTGAGCCTTACCCGTCCAACGAAAAGCACTGCGAAAACAATGACGGTTAGCACGGCTGCAGAGCCAAAGTCAGGCTGTAGCAGGATCAAACCGATGTAAACGCCCGCAATTAAAACATGAGAGGCGAAGCCCATAACGAAATTATTGATCTTATCCTTTTTCTTAGTGAGCGAGTGAGCAAGGTAAAGGATTAAAACATACTTTGCCATCTCCGAGGGCTGAAAGGTTATGAAACCAAGGTCTATCCATCTTCTCGCTCCGTTGACTTCTTTTCCTATCCCTGGCACGAGAACGATTATAAGCATCAGCAAGCCCAACAGATAAGCGGGATAGACCAGCCTCCCTAATGCACTATAGTCCACTCGCATCAGAAACAGCATAAAGGCGAGCCCTATTGCAAGGTATATGGAGTGACGTATCAGATAGTAGTTAGTCGTGCTGTGATGCTCGAGGGAATAGACCGAGCTTGCGCTGTAAACCATCAGCACTCCCGTCGCCGCTAGAAACAGAACAGACAGCAAAATGATTATATCTAATTTGTTCTCTTCACCAGAGTTAAAGATTCGCAACAATTTCCTTATACCTATTCCCTCTTTCCTCGTAAGAGTTGAACATATCGAAGCTTGAGCACGCGGGCGAGAATAAAACCGTATCACCCATAATCACCCTCTTAAGGGATTTATCAATGGCTTCCTCTAACGTGTCAGCTAATACGGTCTCGGCGGCCTCACCCATCTCTTCTCGCATCCTAAGCCTAGACTCTCCAATTAGGATCAGGAGCTTTACTCTTTCTTTGACAATATACTTCAGAGAACCAAAGCTGACACCCTTGTCCTTTCCACCAGCTATAAGTACTATTTGGCTATCGAAGCTCTCTAGCGCCCTAAGCGTAGCACCGGGGCTTGTTGACTTAGAGTCGTTATAGAATTTAGCGCCATTGTAATCCCTTACGTATTCGCTCCTGTGGGGAAGTGGCTCGAATCCTACAATCGTATCCCGCACGACGTCAGGATCGCATCCTAAAACTGCGGCTACGGCTATGGCCGCCATTGAGTTCTCCATATTGTGGCTTCCCAAGAGCCTCATATCTTTAAGCTCGTAGAATTCACCCCAGAATCTAACGGCGGTTCCGTCCGGGCAAGCCCCGTCTTCCCCATCCGAGACCCCAAAAGGAATCTTGCGCGACTTGACCCCCTGCAAACAGCCTTTTACGATCTTATCCTCTCCGTTGTAAACCAACCAGTCGGCTTCGTTCTGATTAGCGCAAATGTTCATTTTAGATTGAACGTACTCATCAAAGTCCTTATGATGATCCAAGTGGTTAGGCGAGACGTTTAAGATTACCGCAACGTCGGGACAAAAGGTCTTTACGCCCTGAAGCTGAAAGCTGCTTAGCTCTATCACTAGCGCATCGTAGCGCTCGTAGTCATCCACTATGCTGATCATGGGCGAACCTATATTCCCGCCCAGAAACACCTTCCAGCCGCTCCTTTCCAGTATCTGAGCGATAAGAGTGGAAGTAGTAGTCTTTCCATTCGACCCCGTAACGGCGATAAGGTGGACAGGGGATGATGATGATGATTTACGAACCATCTTGGCTCGACGCGTAATGAACCTTGAGGCTAACTCTACCTCGCTTATCACCTCCTTGCCGTTTCTCAGCGCTTCTTTGACCACCGCGAGGCTAAATGGGACGCCGGGACTCAGGATTATGACATCAGCCCAGAGAAAAAATCCCTCCGTATGCCCGCCCAGCTCAATCTCAACCCCCTTACCCCTCAACAGCTCAGCCATTTCATCGCTTGAGGAAGAGTCGCTTGCCCTCACGTAAGCACCCTTGCTAAGCAGAAAGTCAATCGTCGCCATCCCGGTTATTCCAAGCCCCACGACTAGTGTCTTCTTTCCCTTTAGATTCATATTTCCTTCCTCATTATTCCTTCCTCATTATTCGGGCCTCATTATTCGGGCGACCATCCTTCAACAAGTTCCACTCGGCAGGCTCGGCGCACCGCAGAACGTCGCTAGGGTCACCTCTACACCACACCCCCAGTTATTCCCAATTCTATCGGGAATCCAGAAATGGTCCGGCAGACCCACCAGCCAGGGAGTATGGTAAACGTGAACCCTTACTCATACATTCCCCCTTTAGAAAAGGGGGATATAGGGGGATTTGATAGAACATCAGGGAAGATCAATCATCCCTTATACTCCCACATACCCTCGTCATTCCCACCCTCTCCATCATTTCGTAGAGGTAACCCTTGTGTTTACTCTTGCCTTCACGCCTTCGGGCGACTACAAGAGTCGCCCCTACAAACAAGTAAATCCACCCTATCCCTCCTTTACAAAAGGAGGGGAATTTCTCCTTCTCCCCCTTTAGAAAAGGGGGATACAGGGGGATTTGATAGGCGTCGGGGAAGATCAATCATCCCTTATACTCCCACATACCCTCGTCATTCCCACCCTCTCCATCATTTCGTAGAGGTAACCCTTGTGTTTACTCTTGCCTTCACGCCTTTGGGCGACTACAAGAGTCGCCCCTAAAAACAAACAAGTAAATCCACCCTTTCCCTCCTTTACAAAAGGAGGGGAATTTCTCCTTCTCCCCCTTTAGAAAAAAAGCGCCACCCTGAGCCTGTAGAAGGGGGGATAAGGAGGACTTGTCCTTTATCCTTTTAATCATAGCCCGTCATTTAATCCTAAAAATCACAGTTCAGACATTGCATACCCTCTGGATTCCTGCTTTTGCAGGAATGGCGATTCCCACACATCCTCTACTATATCCGTCATTCCTCAAACATTACTCTCGCCCCTACGCGTAAAATCTCACCTCAGCTTAAGAGTAGATAAAGCCAAAAGGGCAAACGTCAAAGATATGATCCAGAACCTAATAACGATTTTGGGTTCGGACCAACCGCTAAGCTCAAAGTGATGGTGGAGCGGCGCCATCCTAAACACCCTCTTGCCAGTCAGCTTAAACGAGGCGACCTGAATTACTACGGACATAACCTCCGCCACAAATAGCCCACCCACTATTATAAGTAGTATCTCCTGCTTTATCACTAACGCTACCGCGCCAATTGCGGCTCCGAGGGCGAGCGAGCCTACGTCACCCATAAAAACCTGAGCCGGATGCGAGTTGTACCAGAGAAAACCAAGGCACGCTCCACCAATGGAAGCGAGAAAAACCGCAAGCTCCCCACTTTCGGCAATATGCGGTATCTGAAGATAGCTTGAGAACACAACGTGCCCCGACAAATAAGCGAATATTATGTATGTAGCAGTCGCCACGCATATAGACCCTATTGCAAGTCCATCGAGACCATCGGTCAAATTGACGCTGTTAGACGTCCCGGCAAGCACTATTAGGGCAAAGGGCAAGTAAAACCATCCGAGATCAACGACCGCCCTCTTAAAGAACGGAAATATAATAGAAGTAAAGGAGTAGTCCACAGTCTGAGCAGCACCCAATGCCATCTGAAACTTGCCTATGTCGGCAAGCAAAAGCAGGATGAAGAACGCCCCGAATAATAGCTGAAGCGAGAACTTAGTCCTCGCCCTCATGCCCTTGCCCTTAGAGAATTTAAGCCAATCATCCGCAAAACCTATAGCCCCATAGCTAATGGTAAGCAAAAAGACAATCCAAAAGACGGAACTTGACAGATTCACCCACAGGAGCGATGATATGGCTGCGGCGATAACTATAAATGCCCCGCCCATAGTGGGCGTTCCAGCTTTGGACTGGTGGTCTGTGGGGCCGTCTTCTCTGACGTTCTCGCCTAGTTGCCTGTCGGTGAGAAACCTAATAAGCCACGAGCCAAATATAAGACTGATCAAAAAAGCTGTAACTCCCGCTCCAAACGAGCGGAACGTTATGTACTTAAAAACGTTTAAGAGAACAAACTCTCCTCCAAATGAATAGAGAAGATATAACATGCTCAGCCGGGCTCCCTAATTAAATAATCCTTTAATCACCTCTTCCATCCTCATGCCGCGCGAGCCCTTAACCAAAACGAGGTCGTCCGGAACGGCTTGGCTTATTAGCATCTCACGCGCCTCTTCACGAGTCTGGGCGCGAAAGCCATTAGCACCGTTGTTCAACCCTCCTATAACCGCGTCCGCGAACTCACCGTAAGCAATTAACAAATCTACCCCAGAAGACGACATGTATTCGCCAATCGCCCTATGCTCACTCTCGCTCGTCACGCCTAGCTCCAGCATATCTCCCAAAACGGCAATAGTTCTACCATCACCCTTTAACCTTAAAAGCTCGTCTATCGCACACCGCATTGAGTCTGGATTAGCATTGTAGGAGTCGTTTATCAACTTAAAACCCTGAGGAGAGGTCATTACCTCGAGCCTCATAAGCTTAGGAGAAAACCTCTCAATACCAGCGCTAACATCATCCGCTCCACATCCCAGGGCAAGAGCGAGCCCTGCGGCGCAAAGGGCATTCATTACGTTATGAACGCCAATAGCTCTTAAACGCAAAGGAACCTCTTGTCCCTTGAAGCTCATAACAAAATTGACGCCAGATAAACCTTCAGGCTGTATGTTTTTTGCTGTAATCCACCTCTCCCCGCGCTCTAAGCCACGAGACGCCGCTTTGGATTCAATGCCAAAGAAAATCTTCTGGCACCGAGCACTATTGGCGATGTTCATAACCCTCAGATCATCGGCGTTAACAACAAGGGTGCAGCTCTCGTCAAACCCTTCTATCAGCTCTCCCTTCGCCTTCGCCACTCCCTCTATCCCTCCAAGTTTTTCAAGGTGCGCCCTACCTATGTTAGTAATCGTCCCAATGTCCGGACGCGCAATCTGAGACAACCTACTAATCTCTCCAAAGTCACTCATTCCAAGCTCTACAACCGCTGATTCGTAGCCCTCGTTCAATCTAAAAAGGGTTAAAGGAAGACCTATTAAGTTGTTCAAATTATCTCTGTTTCTGAGACTATCGTGTTTTAGCGAAACCATACTCCATGCCATTTCCTTCGTTGTAGTCTTGCCATTTGACCCCGTAATAGCCGCAAGCCTTAGGTTAGAGAATCTCCTTCTCCACGCTAAAGCCATGTCTCCCAGCGCCTTGAGGGTGGAATCAACCTGTATTAACGCCTTGTCCCGACTCCGAACGTGTGATGCGTCTTCTATGACCGCTGCTGACGCTCCCCTTTCAAACACCTTATCAACGAATTTATGACCGTCAAAGTTATCCCCTCTAAGCGCAACGAATGCCTCGCCCCTCTTAATTGTTCTTGAATCGGTGGATACTCCCGTGAACTCGGCGTTCCCAAGTCGTTGTCTTGAGCTGGCTGGTGAGTTTGCCTTCGGTAAGCCCAAAAGCCTCCCACCCGTAGATTTGAGAATAAAATCAACGTCCATAATAGCTTTGCGCCTTTCTTTTGGCTGTCCTACCATTTCATCCCTTCTTCATCTTCATCCCTTCCATCTTTCGCAGGGATAACCCTACAAACAAAAAGAAAATCCACCCTAACCTCCTTTACAAAAGGAGGGAAATATCTACTTCTCCCCCTTTAGATAAAGGGGGATTTGTTCTTTTAATCATGGCTTCATCATCCCACCCATCACACTCACCTCTTAGGGCACCCCAACACTCCCCGTCATTCCCAACTTGATTGGGAATCTAGAAATGGGGTCGAGGGACAAATATCCCTTCCTTATACACCCGCCCCCACATCCCTCAACTCATCATATTCCTTATTGTCTCCCTTGCTACTTCTCTATCGTCAAAATGATGTTTAACCTTGCCTACTATCTGATAGTCTTCGTGTCCTTTACCCGCAATAAGCACCGTATCACCTGCGGAGACAATCTGAATAGCATGTGTAATAGCCTCTCTTCTATCCGTTATTCTGTAGTATGAACCATCGACTTTCTTAGCATCCGCAATGCCAGCCTCTATATCGTCGATAATAAGCTCGGAGGATTCCGTTCGTGGATTGTCTGAGGTGACGATTAATATGTCCGAGTGAATCTGTCCTATCGTTCCCATTTGCGCCCTTTTCGCCCTATCCCTATTACCACCGCACCCAAACACGAGTATTAGATTTCCCTCCGTAAGGGCTCTGGCTGCCAGCAAGGCGTTCTTCAAAGCATCCGGCGTATGAGCATAATCAACCAGCACACAAATACCGAGGGGGTTTTCTATGGATTCGAGCCTGCCAGGGATTGAATCTAGCCTATATAAAGCCTCTTCTATGGAGCGAGGCGAGGAGCCTAGGGAAACCGCGACGGCTACCGACGCCAGTATATTCGAGAGATTATGCTCTCCAAAGAGCTTTGAGCTGATTTCAAGCTCGCCCGATGGCGTCTGCACCACCGCCCAGATGCCACTTCGCGTAACTTCGCTCCGCCTAGCGTGTATAGGAGCGTCTTTGTTGTTAACCGAATACGTTATAATCTCTTTGGGTGCTTCTGTTATAATTCTTGTGCCGTAAGGATCATCTACGTTGACGATTGAATACTTAAGCTCCTTTTCACTGCTAGCAAGGAGCTCGGTGAATAGCTTTTTCTTTGCGTCAAGATAACTATCCATCGTTTTATGGTAGTCTAGGTGATCGCGCGTTAGATTCGTAAATACCGCAGCGTCAAAATGGCACTCAAGCGCCCTCTTTTTCTCCAACGCATGTGAGGACACCTCCATTGCTATGCTTTTAACCCCTGAATCCTTCATTTCTCTAATCATCTCCATAAGATCCAAAGACTCCGGCGTGGTCATGCCAGATGGGACAACCCTACCTCGGTATCTGTAATTAACGGTACCGATGACGCCAGGACGCCTGTTTTCCTTTTCCCAGATTGATTCGAGAAGGTAAGTAATGGTCGTCTTTCCATTCGTCCCCGTGATCCCCACGAGTACTAAGTCTTTGGTAGGATGCGAAAAAAAATTCGCCGCAACGCGGGCAAGGGACGACCTTGAATCTTGGACCTCTATTACGGAAACGCCACTTAGGGCGTCCTGAGGCTTTTTCTCAACGAGAACGGCCTTTGCTCCCCTGCGTAGGGCGTCCGCTATGTATTTATGCCCATCGGTTTTTTCCCCACTTAAGGCTACGAAGAGAAACCCTTTGCGAACCTTGCTAGAATTAAAGGATACGCCCAGAATATCCGATTTGTCATCACCCACAAAGCTCTTTACGTCTAGGGATTTAATAACGTCTTTCAATATCATGTTTTGCGATCCATCTCTACAGAGCATATCATCCCTCGTTTGATTGGTTCTCCCGGTAGGGGCATCTGGTTTTTTACGTAACCGTTGCCCTTCACCTTGACCCTCACGCCTTCTTTTTCAGACCACTTTAGTATCTCTCGCGCATCCATGCCTCTTAGGTCGGGCATCGCTTTTACGCTGAGTGTCTCTTGGCTTGGAGTGACGCCGAGAACAAACAACGACTTCTCAGCAATACTTCGGAAAATAGGAGCTGCTACTGCACCCCCGTGCAGTTTTTTCTTGGGCGACTTCACAACGACTATAAGAGCCATGCGTGGGGCGTCCGCTGGGGCAAAACCAATAAAAGAAGCAATATAACTGCCGGAGTGATAGCCCCCATTGCTCAGGTCAGGTATTTGAGCCGTTCCTGTTTTTCCCGCAACCGCAATGCCCGGGATAGCAGCCTTTTGCCCAGTGCCATTCTCAACTACCCGCTTCATTATATCAGTCACCTCGCGCGCCGTATCATAAGACATAATGCGGCTAATCATCCGAGGCTTGTTCTCCTGCAAAACTTCTCCATCAGCGCTAGCGATACGCTTGACTATATAAGGCTTCATAAGATCCCCGCCGTTAGCGATTGCGGAGAGAGCTGAAGCCATTTGAATGGTGGTAACCGATATCCCCTGCCCGAATGATATGGTAGCGAGCTCTATATCGCCCCATTTGTTCATGCTTGTGAATATACCCTTAGATTCCCCGGGCAGATCAATGCCCGTCTTTTCTCCAAAACCAAACTTGTCAAGATAATAGTAGTATTTCTCCTTGCCCAATAACTCGCCGATCTTTGAAGCACATACATTGCTTGAGACTTCTATGATTTCAGCAACTGTAAGATTATTATGCAACGACGTATCTTTTATAACCTCCGAGCCTATAACTCTCCTTCCATTCTCGCAATCAAAAACGGAATTTAAATTCACCTTTCCTTCTTCAAGGGCGGCGGCAGCGAGAAACACCTTTATTGTCGATCCTGGCTCATAGGCATACCATATTGGAAGGCTCCTCATGGTCTCCTTAGGATGTCCGATAAAATCGTTGGGGTCTAAGAATGGGTAAGACGCCATAGCGAGGACCTCTCCCGTCTCGGGATTAAGCAAGAGCGCCATGCCCTTCTCGGCGGCCATTTCTTCAACGCCCTTTTCCAACTCCCTCTCTACAATGTGTTGTATGCGCGAATCAATGGTAAGGACGACATCAGCTCCTGAGGTCTTTCGCCTGTCAAATTCCCACGCTTTATCAGAAACGCTCATTATGCCACGTCCCTTGGCGTCTCTCACAAGCGTAATTTTCTGAGGAGTGCCCGTCAAAAAATTATCATAGAGATGCTCTATGCCCTCTATTCCCCTTGAATCTATATTGGTAAAACCTATCACCTGCCCCAGAAGGTGACCATTCGGATATACCCTCTTGGACTCTTGCAGGTAGCCTATCCCCTCTAGGTTTAGGCTCTGGAGCGAGGCGATAACCTTAGGATCAGCGAGCCGCTTTAGCCACACGAAAGACTTATTAGATGAAACCCTGTTAAGAACCCTTTTGGGTGATACGTTCAACTTCTTTGAAAGTATCTGGGCGACCTTCTCAGGCTCTCTCACATCGGACGGGTGAGCGTAAATGGATTTAACGTCAACGCTCACTGCAAGCTCCTTTTTGTCCCTATCAAGTATCCTACCCCTTTGTGCAGGAAGCGTCACAGCACCGTTGTGTTGTCTCTTCCCAACGTCAAACGCCCTATCCCTGTTAAACGCCTGTAGGTCAAGCGCTCTATAAGAAATAACGGCGAAAAACAGTAGGACGAAACTTGCAATAAATAGCGACCTCCATTTTGGTGGAGTAGCATTCTCACCCGTAAGCACCCTGTTTGAGCTTCTTTTTCTTTTCATCTTCCTACAATACGCGTAACTGTCCTTTGCTCTAAGTATATAACGTCTCCCTGAGTCGGAAACTTAAAGCCCATCCTTATACCCAAAGCCTCAAGGGCGGACAGCGAGGTTAGTTTAATAAGCTCGGATTCAAGAATCTGATTTTCCTTCTGCATTTCTACAACCCTCTTATTATTTCGCGATATTTCATAACCGAGCCTTATAGACTCGGCTTTTATTCCGATGTAACAAAGCAAAAGCGCTGAAACAAAAAGGATAAGGGCTATAAATGGCGTCAATAACCCTAGCGCCTGTGACTTACCCCTATCCTTGGTTCTTATAGCGTTAGCGCGCGACATGATCATATTTTTTCCCCTACCCTCATTTTTGCGCTCCTCGCCCGTGGATTATCGGACAACTCCTGAGGAGTGGGGGTTATAGGCGAACGGGTCAGCGTCCTCAGGACGCTCCGCTTAGCGCACCCACACTCTGGCATAGCGGGAGGGCACACGCAGGAAGACGCTAATAGCCTGAATTGGCTTTTCACCAGCCTATCCTCAAGAGAGTGAAAAGAAATTATTACCAAACGCCCACCCGAGCTAAGAAGAGAGATGGATTTTCCGATAAATTCCTCAAGGCTCCTAAGCTCGTTATTAACGGCGATCCTAAAGGCTTGAAAAGTTTTGGTCGCTGGATGAATTCTTGCGGGTTGGAACTTTATGGGAATTGAGCTAGAAACCAATTTGGCGAGCTCGCCCGACGTTCTGATAACGTTGTCCTTTCTACGCGCCACGATTCTCTTGGCTATCCTGCTCGCCCATTTTTCCTCTCCATAAGACTTTAAAATATCAGAAATCGCATCCTTGCTCATTTCATTCACAAGGTCAGCGGCAGTGAACTTGATCCTCGAATCCATTCTCATATCAAGAGGTTCGTTTCTATTAAAACTAAACCCCTTGCCGCTTGACTCTATCTGAAAAGAAGAGACACCCAAATCCGCAACTATTCCATCGACCTTCCTTATCCCCAAATCCGTAAGAACCCCGTCTATATTTGAAAAATTGTCGTTGCGCGCGATAAATCTGCCACCGAACCCAGAGAGCCCTTCCATCGAGATTTCAATGGCTCGCTCGTCAACGTCAAGCCCGATAACCCGGCAACTATCGTTAGTAAATTCCAATATTGATCTGGAATGCCCACCAAGCCCCAAGGTAGCGTCAACGTAAGAACCATCTGGACGGGTTATCAAATAATCAATCGTTTCCTTACGCATAACCGATTTATGCGTCGGTGCTCTCACGTCTAAAACAGCGTTGCCCATGACCTTCGCTACCTTTTATAAGCCCAGTTCGGTGAGCAGCTCTCTACTATTCATAAACTCTGTGTAATCCTTCTCCGACTGCTCTTCGTCCCAAATCTCCTTAGACCAAATCTCTATTTTATTGAGCATTCCTATCATTGTTACGCTGCGACTGATGCGTGCGTGGCTTCTCAGCGGCTGGGGAATTAATATCCTGCCCTGCCCATCCAGCGGACAATCTACGGCGTTGCCTATCAAGTATCGCGAAAACGATATGACCTCTTGTTTGAATTGAGGAAGCTCCAATACCTTTTTCTCCATCTCGTGCCACTCTTTTAGGGGATATGCGATCAGGCATCTGTCGAAATTAGTTACGATGAACGCGTCCTCACCGTATTTTCCCCTACACACGTCCCTAAACCTCGCGGGAATACTCAGCCTCCCCTTATCCGTCATCGTATGATCGTATCTACCTCTAAACAAGGAGCGTCCCTTTAGTTTCTGTTACTTCTACCTCGTCTTTTCACCCTCTCCCTCGGTTGGTGAGCTTGTCGAACCAGGGAGAGAGCAGGGGTAAGGGTGCTTTTGCCGTTCCCGCCCCCCCCGCAGTAATGACGAACGCAGTAATGACGAACGATGAACAGGGTATTAAAACTCCACCTCAAAAACAGATAGTAACAGCGGGGGGCACTTGAAGTCCTCCCCTAAACGCCAGTCAGTCTATGTGCCTTCCGTCCACTTCCCACTTCACAATTTATTCTATGCCTTATTCTATGCCTTATTCTATGCTCTACTATTCTACGCCAGCCATTCTATGCTCTACTATTCTACCTTCTACCATTCTACGCTACTTTATACCACTATATAAAACCGTATGAAGTCTGTCAAGCAACTTTCTGTAAATTCTACATTTTATTGAAAAGATGGGTCTTAAGATGGCTCATTTATCTATTTATCTACACACAATCACCAAAAATCGCACCACAAAGGCGAGAAAACTGATTTTTCAGCCTTATCATATAACCAAGTAACCAAGAATTTTACGGCGTGTAAAATTATGGAAAAGCAGTTATGCCAAAATAAGCCACAACAAGGAAGGGGTTCGTTCCCCGCTGCCCTATCAAATTCCCCTATAGCCCCCTTTATCTAAAGGGGGAGAAAGAGATATTCCCCTGTCCGTCATTCCTGCGGAAGCATCTCCCTGTGTATATTACTTAAGTAGGGAGATGGGGGATAAGGAAGGGACTCTCGTTCCCCGACGCCTATCAAATCCCCCTATAGCCCCCTTTATCTAAAGGGGGAGAATATGAGGAATGTTTTCGTTCCTAGACCCTCTTTCCGGATTCCTGCTCGGGGGCGGGAATGATGGAAACTCCCTCACCCTGTGTCCCTCTCCCAGAGGGAAAGGGGGAAAAGACAAGATTTCTCGGTTGCGCTTTATCATTAGGCAAGCTCAGGAGTTAGAAAGGATATTCCCCTCCTTTTGTAAAGGAGGGTTAGGGTGGATTTTCTTGTTTGTCTGTAGGGGGCGGCGACCCTAGCACTGTCCTGAACCTGTTGAAGGATGGTTGCCCTAAGGCGCGCAAGGATTGGCTAACCACAAAGGTTACCCCTACAAAGAAGCAAGGGTATTTGATTTTATTTCAAACCTATTAGACTTAATAAGGGAAACGTATTCTAAAGCGGTGAAAGAAAGGAAGAAAAAGAGGCGAAAAGTCTCATGCATTCCCTTTCTCAACAGGATAAACTTGATGCTTAGGATCCCACCAAAGTAAGTAAAGCATTCCCGATTCTTTTATTCCAAATATACGTGCTTCAGAACCTATGCGTAGTGAAAATAGCTGTTCAGTGTTCTCTAACGTAGTATCACTCAAGCGTTTTTGAGCTTCTTTAGAGCACTTACTCGGTTTAATAAAATGACTTTCTTTTCCTATAATTTTGCCCCACGTCATGGTCTCATAATTTTGGAGTTTTGGAATGATATTCTTCAATAACACCTCTATCTCTACACTATTCCAACATTCCAACCCCATATTCCATCTAAATCAACTTTTTTAGAGGACCACGAAAATCTCTCTTTGTTTATATTCTGAGAAGATGAATTAGACGAAGATTTAGAACGCTTTTTTAGGGAATCATCGCTACTATGTTTGCGTCTTTTCTGGTTCTGCTGGTTCTTCCGCTTCAATTAAACCACCATAGTAATCAACCATAGTATTAGGATCAATGATAGAACTGCCCCGTTCTAAAGGTTCTAACCCTTTACGAGCTTCTCGCCACGGTCTTTCCATGTGAGTGAGATCGCTTAAATAGCGTCCATCTCTCTTTCCATAATCATTGAGGATTGCATCTATCGTCTCTTTCTGATCCATTGTGAATTTTGTGGGATCACCAGATATATCATCTGGAGTAAGCATGTACTTTAGTCCTATGCATTGCATAAAGGGCGGGACAAACGGGACCATCCGTCCAGGCTTGTATCTCTTCTGGAAATAAAATATTATCATCCCACACTAGAGACCATGCTTGGCAATAGTACACCAACTTTTGAAGTTTCCATGTACTAATTTGCTCACCCTTAGAATCGAACCATTCTAGAATATACCTCGCTACGTCATGAACTCCGACTGTAGGCATTGCTTCCTCCCTTATGCTTATACATAACCCTTCTTTCTAAATTATTATAACGCTCCAAAGCTGTTACGTGTTACTATATCCTTATAGAAAAATACACAAAACGTACCAAAAACAGGATTAGAACTCTCACGACGCGCTTTTTCCCTCGAGCCACGATATTACTGACTCAAATATGAATCTTCCATCCCGTCCACCTAAAAGCTCTTCGGAGCTCCTTTCAGGATGGGGCATCATACCGAGAACGTTACCATTTTCATCGCATATTCCAGCTATGTTTTCCATCGACCCATTAGGATTAGCCTCCGGCGTAGTCTCACCTCTATCATCGCAATATCTGAAAACTACCTGCGAGTTTTCATCAAGAGATTTTAAGTCTTGGACGCCGCAATAATAATTTCCTTCGGCGTGAGCTATAGGGATTCTTAAAACGTCTCCGACCTTCATAAGGTTGGTGAACGGCGTTTGATTGTTTTCCACTCTAACGTTAACCTGTTTACATACGAATTTGAGAGAGGCGTTTTTCATAAGCGACCCAGTCAAAAGCCCCGATTCCACCAGTATCTGAAACCCGTTGCATATGCCTATGACTGGACCACCCCGAGAGGCGTAGCTCAGGACGGATTTCATTACAGGCGATAGGCTTGCGATTGAGCCCGTTCTCAGATAATCACCGTAAGAAAACCCTCCCGGTATCACTATGCAATCATAAGGGGCTAAGTCGGTCAGCCCGTGCCATACTAGCTCCGCGCTCTGTCCCAATACGCGTTTTATAACGTGGTAGCAATCGTGATCGCAGTTGGACCCCGGAAACGATACTATCCCAAACTTAAGCATTCTACTCTTCTACCCTTACCGTGAAATCTTCTATTACGGGATTAGCAAGCAGTTTCGAGCACATATCGTTGACGCGGAGCCGGACGTTCTTGGGGTCATCATCCCTTACCTTAAGCTCTATTAGCTTGCCGATTCTGGCGTCCTGAAGCTCATCGTAGCCGAGGTTCCTTAGAGCTGTAAGCACGGCCCTACCCTGTGGATCAAGAACAACTGGCTTTAGCTTTATCTCTATCTTAACCTTGTAGTCTTTCACTTTTCGCTGAGTGTTTTCTATCGGGTGTTTTCTAAGGAGCGCATTTTACTGAGACACTCTTTATAAATTGCCCAATAAAACCCCGCAAAGTCTCTCAAGCTCGTCTTCTGAATAAAACTCTATCTCTATCCTGCCCTTGCCGTTTTTATTTAGAATCTTTACCTGTGTGCTAAGCGATTTCTTAAGATCATCTACAATACGCTTAATGAGCCTATCCTCTTGAGGGTCGTTGGTTTGGCCTCTTTTGATTCTGGACATTTTCCTGACAAGGCTTTCTGTCTCCCTAACCGAGAGACCGCGCTTACGTATAATCTCTAGCGCCTCGTTAATCTTTTCGTGAGAGTCAAGGCTCAACATGGCCCTTGCGTGACCAGCCGTTATTTCTTCGTTGATCAATGCGCGCCTTGCCTCGTCCGGAAGTTTTAGAAGTCTTAGCTGATTGGTTATCGTCGATCTATGTTTCCCTATTCGTCTAGAGGCTTCATCATGGGTCAATCCAAAACCTTCTATCAACTGTTGATAAGCCATAGCCTCTTCCATCGGGTTTAGGTCTTCACGTTGAAGATTCTCAATCAAAGCAAGCTCCAGCACCTCTCCATCGAGAATCTCCTTTACTACGATAGGAACTTTCGCAACCCCTGCCCTTTGCGCCGCCCTCCATCTTCTCTCGCCCGCTATAATCTCATATCTTGCGCCGCCTCCACCCATAGCTCTTTCTTCATCAGGTTCGACCACAGGCTTTACGACCAAGGGCTGTAGAACCCCTTTCTCCTTGATAGACAAAGCAAGCTCTACAAGCGATTCATCCGCAAAATCTCTTCTAGGTTGATTCGGATTGGGTCTTATATCGGTAATTTTAGCATAGACGTATCCATCCGTTTTATTCTTGCTCCCCTTCAAGAACGGGTTTTCCTTAGGGATTAAAGCATCAAGCCCTCTACCCAAAGTAGCTTTTTTCAATTCACCACCCCACCCGCGTTTCTCGCCACAATCTCACGCGCCAGCGCAATATAGTTTTGCGCCCCGACTGATTTAACGTCGTAAAGCAACGCGGGCTTGCCATGGCTTGGAGACTCAGCAAGCCGGACGTTTCTATTAATTATAACGTCAAATACTTCACTCCCGAAATAATTCCTCAGCTCGCTCACCACCGTGTGGCAGATTTTATTTCTGGAATCAAACATAGTTAGCAGATAGCCTTCCACGCTTAGGGAAGAGTTAAGCCTCTGCCTAACAAGAGAGAGAGTCTGCGTTAATTGTCCAAGCCCTTCCATCGCATAATACTCGCATTGCACCGGAACCAAAACCGAATCCGCCGCCACCAGGGCGTTTACCGTCAGCAGGCTAAGCGATGGAGGACAATCAATAAAGATATAATCGTATTCATCCGAAATCGTTTCCACCACCTGCCTTAACTTCCACTCTCTATCGTCAAAGTGCATTAGCTCTATTTCCGCCCCTGTAAGGTCTGGGCTCGCGGGGGCTATGGACAGATAGCCTTTAAGCAGCTCAGGTTCTACTTCTAATACGATGTTCCTTAGGCTTACTGCACCGATTATTGCATTATATATAGTCTGACGACTTAGATTAGATTTATCCAGACCGACCCCGCTAGTTGCATTAGCCTGAGGATCAAAGTCTATAAACATCGTTTTCTTCTCGGCTACGGCTAACGAAGCGGCAAGATTTATCACCGTGGTTGTCTTTCCAACCCCCCCCTTCTGATTTGCGACGCATATAACCTTTCCCATAGTTAGTAACCAAACAAGCCAGCTCACCCCACTAGGTCATGACAAATGACCCTAACCTATATTAGATAAGGGCTATTTTATCATACTATACGCTATCAACCATTATCATAAAAGGAAACAGTCACCTTTCCAGATGGATGCGCCACCCTACCATTCCTGCCCCCGAGCGGGAATACAGTAAGAGGGGCGGGGAACGAACCCCTTCCTCATACACTCCCCCTTTAGAAAAGGGGGATACAGGGGGATTTGATAGAACATCGGGGAACGCAACCCCTTCCTCATATTCTCCCCCTTTAGAAAAGGGGGATACAGGGGGATTTGACGGGGCAGCGGGGAATGAGCCCCTTCCTTACATACTCCCCTTTTAGAAAAGGGGGATACAGGGGGATTTGATAGACATCGGGGAACGCAACCCCTTCCTCATATTCTCCCCCTTTAGAAAAGGGGGATACAGGGGGATTTGATAGACAGCGGGGAACGAAAACATTCCTCATACACTCCCCCTTTAGAAAAGGGGGATATAGGGGGATTTGATAGACAGCGGGGAACGAAAAACGTTCCTCATATTCTCCCCCCTTTAGAAAAGGGAGATACAGGGGGATTTGATAGACAGCGGGGAACGAAAACATTCATCACATACTCCCCCTTTAGAAAAGGGGGATATAGGGGGATTTGATAGACAGCGGAGAACGAAAGCATTCCTCATACACTCCCCCTTTAGAAAAGGGGGATATAGGGGGATTTGATAGACAGCGGGGAATGAACCCCTTCCTTATATACTCCCCCTTTAGAAAAGGGGGATATAGGGGGATTTGATAGACAGCGGGGAACGAAAACATTCCTCATACACTCCCCCTTTAGAAAAGGGGGATACAGGGGGATTTGATAGACAGCGGGGAACGAAAACATTCCTCATACACTCCCCCTTTAGAAAAGGGGGATACAGGGGGATTTGATAGACAGCGGAGAACGAAAACATTCCTCATACACTCCCCCTTTAGAAAAGGGGGATATAGGGGGATTTGATAGACAGCGGGGAACGAAAACATTCCTCATACACTCCCCCTTTAGAAAAGGGGGATATAGGGGGATTTGATAGACAGCGGGGAACGAAAACATTCCTCATACACTCCCCCTTTAGAAAAGGGGGATATAGGGGGATTTGATAGACAGCGGGGAACGAAAAACGTTCCTCATATTCTCCCCCCTTTAGAAAAGGGAGATACAGGGGGATTTGATAGACAGCGGGGAACGAAAACATTCATCACATACTCCCCCTTTAGAAAAGGGGGATATAGGGGGATTTGATAGGGCATCAGGGAACGAAAACATTCCTCATATTCTCCCCCCTGGGAGAGGGATACAGGTAATTACCCCTACAACAAGGGGCTGCTTGAGCCGCCTAACCTCGACCTATAAATACGAACTGAGGGGATTAGCGCTAATAAAAATAAAATAGCTAAAAATCCAGCGCCTTCTTCACCCTCTCCGCCTACACCTACACCAATAAGAGCGCAGCCCCCGCTGCTTCCGCTATCGTTCATTGGGAGGGGTGAATCCTGCTCGTTAGCCCTATCCGGTGGTGAATCCTGCTCGTTAGCCCTATCCGGTGGTGAATCCTGCTCGTTAGCCCTATCCGGTGGTGAATCCTGCTCGTTAGCCCTATCCGGTGGTGAATCCTGCTCATTAGCCCTATCTGGTGGTGAATCTTGCTCCTCAGCCTTATCCGGTGGCAAAACCGACGTCGAAGTTGGTGTCGCGTAGGCGGGACCGGACTCAACAAATCCCGGAGCATCTTTATCACACACCACGTTCTCATACACCGCACAGATGCGGAATCCATACTCTAGGTCGTTGTACAGCCTACTCACCGTGTACGTGGTTGTGTTCTTATCACTTTCCGGAATGCCCTTATAGACTTGGTCATGGTTCCTGCCAGTTTCCTCGTCATAACTCCAAAACCTGAACGCGTAACTAACGATGTTGTCGTCATTAGGATAATCCCATTCCAACTTCACCTTTTCGTTTCCAGGTTTCGCCTCAAGTCCTTGCGGCGCCTGCGCCCTAGAGGAGTTCGATAAGCTAACTGTGAGTAAAAGAATCCCTATAAGACAGACGGATGCTTGCTTATACATAAATTATTATCTCCTTAATATACTTGCTATATAGTTAATTTTTAAACGAAATAATATAAACAAGCAAGTTACTTTATAAATAGCTACAGAAATGCTGATATTAGGGGTAACCCTTGTGGTTGCCCATCACCTTCACGACTTGGAACAACCATCCTTCAGCACGATCAGGACATTGCTAGGGTCTCCCCTCCCCCCCCCCCTACAGACACAAAGAAAATCCACCCTATCCCTCCTTTACAAAAGGAGGGGAATATCCTTTCTAACTCCTGAGCTTGCCTAACGACAAAGCGCAACCGAGAAATTTTGTCTTTTCCCCCTCTCCCTCTGGGAGAGGGATACAGGGTGAGGGTGTTTCCATTATTCCTGCCCCCGAGCGGAAATACAGTAAGAGGGTCTAGGAACAAAAACATTCCCTATATTCTCCCCCTTTAGATAAAGGGGGACACAGGGGGATTTGATAGACAGCGGGGAATGAAAACATTCCCTATATTCCCCCTCTCCCCCTGGGAGAGGGACACAGGTAATTACCCCTACAACAAGGGGCTGCTTGAGCCGCCTACCCTCGACCTATAAATACGAACTGAGGGGATTAGCGCTAATAAAAATAAAATAGCTAAAAATCCAGCGCCTTCTTCACCCTCTCCTTCTACACCTACACCAATAAGAGCGCAGCCCCCGCTGCTTCCGCTATCGTTCATTGGGAGGGGTGAATCTTGCTCCTCAGCCTTATCCGGTGGCAAAACCGACGTCGAAGTTGGCGTCACGGTGGCGGGATTGGACTCAACAACTCCCGGATCATCTTTATCACACACCACGTCCTCATACTCCGCACAGATGCGGAATCCATACTCTAGGTCGTTGTACAGCCCACTCACCGTGTACTTGGTTGTGTTCTTATCACTTTCCGGAATGCCCTTATAGACTTGGTCATGGTTCCTGCCAGTTTCCTCGTCATAACTCCAAAACCTGAACGCGTAACTAACGATGTTGTCGTCATTAGGATAATCCCATTCCAACTTCACCTTTTTGTTTCCAGCATGCGCCTCAAGTCCTTGCGGCGCCTGCGCCCTAGAGGAGGTCGATAAGCTAACTGTGAGTAAAAGAATCCCTATAAGACAGACGGATGCTTGCTTATACATAATTGTTATCTCCTTAATATACTTGCTATATAATCAATTTTTACACGAATAATATAAACAAGCAAGTTACCTTATAAATAGCTACAGCAATGCTGATATAACGGGTTTAGAAGGATAAAGCGAAAGCAAGAATCCAGAGGGGATAGGGGAGGATAAGGCAATATTCTCGTTCCCTAACCCCCGGCGCGCAATTCGGTTATGCGCCCTTCAGTAAACTCAGAATGTCGCTCAAATCGCCCACACACAAATAAGAAATCCTCCCTAGCGCCGCATACCACCTAAAAACTTAACCTGCCCCTCAAGCTCATCCTTCGTAACGGTGAACAGATCAAAGGTCTTGCGAAGCGTAACCATGCGCATATTCTCCGCCGCAAGCTTGTCGCTTCCCGCAATCCAGTAAACGCAGATCACCATTTCAACACCGTTCGGATGCCTTATCATTATAGAGGCGTATTTATCAATTCCAGTTATCAAGGGGCTATCGGGAACAAGCTTAACGCCGTAACCCCCTCCGTTATAATCGTTTAACAAATTACGAAACGCGGGCGCAACAACATTATTAAAGACCTCTTCAGCTTTTTCGCTTAATTGCGAGTCATCCAATTCAGTCATTTTCTCCCCACCTTACAAATTTATTATTTACCCGCCGATGGCTACAAGGATGCTCCCCGCAGCCCTTATCGCCATATCCCAGGAAGCAAATGAAAACACCCCAAGAAAAAGAGAGCCAAAAACAAGAATCGTCAAAGCGGCTGATGAACCCAGCCTGAAGGAGGGAAAAGCAGCTTTGTCTTCCTTCATATAGGCATAGACTAGAACCTTCAAATAGTAATAAACCGACACGACGCTGTTCAGCGCACCAATTACCGCTAGCCAGTAGAAATCCGACTGGACGGCGGAAAGAAAAACCCTATATTTGGCGAAAAATCCAATTGTGGGAGGAATCCCCGCAAGCGAAAATATAAACACGCCTAGAGCAAGGGCTACGTAAGGCCTTCGCCTCCAAATACCAGCTATATCTTCAAAGCTCTCGCTCTCCTTGCCGTCTTTTGAAAGATAGCTCAATATGCCAAAAGCTCCTAAGTTCATAAAGGCATAAGCAAATAAATAGTATAGAACACCCCCAACGGCGAGAGCGTTCCCGCCGTTCGCTGCCGCCACGACCCCCACAAGAGCGTAACCCGCGTGAGCTATGCTCGAGTAGGCAAGCATACGCTTCACGCTGCTTTGGGCAATCGCCGCTAAGTTCCCAACCGTCATTGTAAATACGGCGATTATCCAAAGAACCGGCGTAATGTCAGCCTGCATCTGACCTAAACCTTCGAAGACAACCCTGAGCAAGACTGCGAAGGCTGCGGCTTTTACCCCGACGGACATAAAACCAGCTACGGTCATAGGCGCTCCTTCATAGACGTCTGGCACCCATTGGTGAAGGGGAAACGCCCCGATCTTAAAGATCAAACCAATGAGCACAAGCGCCCCACCGGCAAGGTATAGAGGATTGCTCAAGTCAAAGCCTTTGAATATATGGTCTAAATACACGGAGCCAGAAGCCCCATAGAGAAGAGCTATTCCGTAAAGAAGAATGGCGGATGAAAATCCACCTAGTATAAGATACTTGACGCCAGACTCGGTGGATCTCACCGATCTTCTGTTAAAAGCCGATAATATATAAACTGAGATAGACATGATCTCAAAACCCATGAACAGAGACATGAACTCTTTGGCAGAGGCTAATATCATCATCCCCGAAGTGGAAAACAATATTAAAGCGTAAAACTCGTTTGGGCGCCCAGCATTAGACAGATAATCCCTTGAAAAAACTATGGTAAGCGCTGCGGCAAATAGGAAGATAGAGTTAAAAAAGGCGGCGAACTGATCAAGAGAAAGCGCCCCACCAAAGGCGACTTCTACGCCACCAAACCTGCTAATGTTAAGGCAAAATCCAACTGATAATCCAACTAATGCGAGCCAGAAAAGGCTTTTATTTAGCAATCCCTTTGCTATCGGACAAATCGCTATCAACAAAACGCCTGTAAAAATAACGGTTATCTCAGGGGCTATGAGAAGAGTGCTTCTTAAAAGCTGGCTTAGATCCATAGGATGACGCCTCAGGTCTTATGGGCAACCCTTGTAGTCACCCTTTTGCGCAGCCTAGTATGTGTGAGGCTAAAGGGGTTGTCAAGCGGAAAGCCAGGGATCATCTAAAGCGCTTAAATAACTACAGTCATGCCCAAGCCCAAAATCAAGACGCCACTGCGCCCTGCCCCAGCTTAACTACCTGCCTATGGGCATGGTAAGAGCTTCGAACGAGTGGTCCAGCCTCTACGTGAGGCAACCCAAGAATGCCCTCCGCATAAGTCCTGAGCGAATCAAACTCCATAGGGTGATAGTATTTTGAAACGGGAATGTGATCCTTTGTTGGCTGAAGATACTGCCCTATCGTTACAATGTCGCAGCCCGCGTCGCGCATGTCTTTAAGTGTTTCCATCACCTCTTCTATCTCCTCTCCGAGTCCAACCATAATTCCTGATTTTGTGAGCATATTACTACCGCCTAGCTTCTTGCTACACTCAAGAACCGACAGCGACCATTCATACCTCGCCTGCGGGCGCACAGAGCGGATTTTACCCGAAGTCGCCTCCTGCGGAAGACGGTATAATCTCGGCACCGTTTCCACGTTGTGGTTCAAAACGTCGGGGGCTGCGTTCACAATTTGCTTAAGGGCTTTTGCATCCCCCTTGAAATCGGGGATCAAAACCTCAATCCTCACATCGCGGTTATATTCCCTTACCTTTCTTATCGTTTCAGCAAAAACGCACGCGCTCTCGTAGTTCCTATCATCTCTATTCACGGACGTTATTACAACGTGGCTCACGCTAGCGTTACACTCAGCCAGCTTGCTAACGGCTTGGGCAACCCTTAACGGCTCATCCCAGTCAATCTCGCCCCCCCTACCCGTTTTAATGTGACAAAATCCGCAGCTTCTAGTGCAGGTATCACCTAGTATCATAAACGTCAGCGTGCCCGCCCCCCAACACTCGCCTATATTGGGACACTTAGCCTCTTCACAAACCGTGTGGAGACCGAGAGCTCTCGTCAGATTTTTTAGACGCTTGTAGTTAGGACCCGATGGAATTTGAGCCTTAATCCAATCAGGTTTCCTTCTAGGTTCCTTTTTAGTTTCCCTCGTCGTCCGCGCGTCATACATAGCCTAAAAGGATAGACGATTTTAGCATGGGTGCAAGGCTACGTTAGAGAATACGTCAGGTAGATATACACCCACCGTTGTTCACTCCTCCCCGTAATACCCTCCCACCGTCACTCCTGTCCCCGAGCGGGCATACAGTAAGAGGGTCGAGGAGCGAAAACATTCCTCATATACTCCCCCTTTAGAAAAGGGGGATACAGGGGGATTCGATAGACATCGAGGAACGAAAACATTCCTCATACACTCCCCCTTTAGAAAAGGGGGATATAGGGGGATTTGATAGACAGCAGGGAACGTAACCCCTTCCTCACATATTCCCCCCTTTAGAAAAGGGGGATATAGGGGGATTTGATAGACAGCAGGGAACGTAACCCCTTCCTTACATGCTCCCCCCTGGGAGAGGGATACAGGTAATTACCCCTACAACAGGGGCTGCTTGTGAGCCGCCTACCCTCGACCTATAAATACGAACTGAGGGGATTAGCGCTAATAAAAATAAAATAGCTAAAAATCCAGCGCCTTCTTCACCCTCTCCTTCTACACCTACACCAATAAGAGCGCAGCCCCCGCTGCTTCCGCTATCGTTCATTGTGGGGGGGGGGGGGGGGTGAGGTGAATCCTGCTCCTTAGTCTTATCTGGTGGCAAAACCGGCGTCGAAGTTGGCGTCGCGCGGACGATCTCGGACGGATGTCCCTTAACATCGCCGCCATACACCGCACGGATGCGGAATCCATACCACACGCCGTCGTCCCACAGATCCCTCACCGTGTACGTGGTCGTGTTCTTATTACTTTCCGGAATGCCCTCCCAGACTTGGTAATGGCTATACTTAGTAGAATCGGGATCAGTCCACCACTTTAACTCGTAACTAACGATGTTGTCGTCATCAGGATACTCCCATTCCAACTCCACCTTTTTGTTTCCAGGTGTCGCCGCAAGTCCTTGCGGCGCCCCTTGCGCCCTAGAGGAGGTTGATAGGCTAACTGTGAGTAAAAGAATTCCTATAAGACAGATGGATGCTTGCTTATAGATAATTGTTATCTCCTTAATATACTTGCTATATAGTTAATTTTTACACGAACTAATATAAACAAACAAGCAAGTTGCTTTATAAATAGCTACAGAAATGCTGATATAACGGGTTTAGAAGGATAAAGCGAAAGCAGGAATCCAGATGGGATGGGGGAGGATAAGGCAATATTCTCGTTCCCTAACCCCCCGGCGCGCAATGCGGTTATGCCCCCTTCAGTAAACTCAGAATGTCGCACTGACCACTCAGGACAGCGCTAGGGTCCCCCTCCTACAAACAAAAAGAAAATCCACCCTATCCCTCCTTTACAAAAGGAGGGAAATATCTTCTTCTCCCCCTTTAGAAAAGGGGGATACAGGGGGATTTGATAGGCATCAGGGAACGAGAGTCCCTTCCTTACATAAATCCCCCCGCAACACCTTAATAGCTCCCTAAGATGCCTCCTTATTCCCTCGTTAATCCTTGATAAGCGTATTTAGCAAGCATTAGTAAACGGGTGGTTTCAGGGTTAGTAGCGAAGGTAATAAGAGGTAAAAAAACATAATTCATTCTTAGAGGAGGTAGTAAAATGGTTATTAGTAGCATCATCAGTTTTTGCAGTTCACTTCCCCGCATTACGTTGGGGATAGGGGTTATTGGCTTTTTGTTGTGTAGCTTGTTCGTTCTTACGCCTACAGCCGAGGCAGCAATTTGTGGTTCAGACGGTAAGTATATCGAGGCGAATTGGAATGAGAGTGACAAACCCGTCCTCAGATTTATGGGTCCCACATTTATTATGGGGGAAGATAAAAAGGCTACAATCAAGGCAGACCCTTTGACGGGAAAACCTGAAGACCCTGTTGATTACGTCAAAGAAGATATTATTGAAGGAGGAAATGAAAGTAAAGGAATCGATTACATCTGCGACCAAGAGTTTGTAAAAAAGTACGCGGATTCTTTTAAGCTAGTTGTCTTCTCTAAAAAAGGAGAATTTCAACTTGAAGGCGGCGAAGATTTATTTCAGGGTGCAGGTAGCGTGACGGTGCTTGAGCTTGGTGCAAAGGCTAGCCCAGTAAAACTACCTCTTCCCAAAGGTATGTTTGGTCATCTAGGCAGCTTAGAGAAGTTATTACTGTGGGTAAAACTAAAAGAAGCTGAGGCTGCTGAGACATCGCAGACAGGTGGGGACAAGTCAATCCAACTACTAACTGTTACTGAAAAAGGCGGTGGTAAGATTGTGAAAGATGGGAAGTTGCTGGATATAGACAATGCTGATAGTGCTAGTTGCGTTGAAGGTAAGGCTTGTATTGAAGGTGAAGACAGCAAGAAGAGAGTAATGGTAGGCGAATTAGTAGTCGGCGGCTTCTTAACTGAGGAAGCGAAGGAAGAAGCAGAAGAAGATAAGAAAGAAGAAAATATTAAAAAAGTTGTAAAAGACCTTGTGATGAGAGGGGAACAAGGAGAAACAGGACCTGCAGGATCTGATGGACCGCAAGGGGAGCGCGGACCTAAAGGATCTGATGGATGCGCCTTAGCGTCATCTGGGAGCTCTAGCTCTTCCTTCCCAGTCGCATACCTTCTAATCCCGGCTTTTATCTTAGTCGGTAGGCTGTGGAGAAGGTTTGAGAAGTAAGTAGTAGCTAACAAGTAATAAGAGCAGTTACGAATAGTAACAATTAGTAGGGGGATAGGTTGTTAGTCATCATCCTATCCCCTTTTTTTATTTTACTAGTGTAGAAAGCCGTGCGTATTCTCCGTAATCCAGAAAGGGGAGCAAGGATATCCTGAGCCTACCGAAGAAGAGCAAAGCGCAACCGAGAAATCTCGTTTGCCCCCTCTCCCCCTGGGATAGGGACACAGGGTGAGGGAGTTTTCATCATTCCCGCCCCCGAGCGGGAATACAGTTCCTCAATCAAGTTGGGGATATGCATGATTACCCTTATCTTTACCTTAGGGCGACCACCCTTCAACAAGCTCAGCACATCGTCCTTCGGCAGGCAGTTCGGCTATGCTACCTTCGGTAAACTCAGGATGACACACTGACCACTCAGGACATCGCTAGGCGGCGCGCCCCTACAGACACAAAGAAAATCCACCCTATCCCTCCTTTACAAAAGGAGGGGAATTTCTCCTTCTCCCCCTTTAGAAAAGGGGGATACAGGGGGATTTGATAGGCATCGGGGAACGAAAACATTCCTTATCCCCCATCTCCCTACTTAGCAATATACACAGAGAGATGTTTCCGCAGGAATGACGGACAGAGCGGTATGAATTCTCACCCCACCCTTCCTTTCGTAGAGGTAACCCTTGTGGTTACCCATCACCTTCACGACTTGGAACAACCATCCTTCAGCACGATCAGGACATCGCTAGGCGGCGCGCCCCTACAAACACAAAGCAAATCCACCCTAACCCTCCTTTACGAAAGGAGGGGAATATCTCCTTCTCCCCCTTTAGAAAAGGGGGATACAGGGGGATTTGATAGGCGTCGAGGAACACGAATTCCTTCCTTGCTTACCTACCCCCACCCCCTTTGGATTCCTTAACTTGTAGGGGTAACCCTTGTGGTTACCCTTTTCTTTGCCTTTACAAAAGGAGGGGAATATCCTTTCTAACTCCTGAGCTTGCCTAACGACAAAGCACAACTGAGAAACCTAGTCTTTTCCCCCTCTCCCTCCTCTGGGAGAGGGGTACAGGGTGAGGGTGTTTTCATCATTCCCGCCTCCGAGTAGGAATCCAGTTCCTTATATCTATTGTCATCCGCCTTGGCTCTTAGGTATTTTACTTACTACGACTTTCGTGAGATACGCACCATAAATGAAAAGAGGTTTAATCATTACGATAGATGGACCTTCAGGGGTCGGAAAAAGCACGGCGGCTAAATCCGTAGCGAGAAGGCTGGGATTTACATATCTGGACACGGGAGCCATGTATAGGGTGGTGGCTCTACAGGCAAAAAGAAATTCGGTCGATATTAACGATGAGGATAGTCTTAAATCCCTTATGATTAACGTCAATATCAGTTTTGAGAACAAGGGCGCGAACAGTATGGTTATTAGACTAGACGACGAAGACGTAACCGATCAGATCAGAACGCGAGAAATAACCCGTCTGTCCTCAGACGTAGCCACTAAGAAGGTAGTAAGGAATAAACTCGTCTCTATACAGAGAGAAATTGCAAAGAACGGCGACGTAGTGATTGAGGGGAGAGACATGGGAACTTACGTATTTCCAGACGCGGATTTTAAGTTTTATTTAGACGCCACTCTTGACGAGCGCGCGTCAAGAAGGTGGAGAGAGTTGGAATCAGCAGCGGTAAAAGTGGACGATATAAGAGAGGAGATCCGACTCAGAGATAAGCAAGACGTGGAACGCTCGGTGTCTCCCTTGCATCCTGCTAGTAATGCAGTAATAATAGATACTACTAATTTTAACGCTGACGCGGTCGTGGATAAGATCATCAGGGAAGTTCGGACGAGGGCTTAACCTCAAGGAGGGTAATCTTATTGCGTTTCGGACAATGAATGCTTCAGACTTCAGATTGATACGTCAGGAGCAAAGGACGTGGCGTCGGGCATACGTTAAAAACCATATTAGCAAAAAGGCTTAGACATGGAAGAAGAGAGAGATTTTGCGGAGTTAGTAGATGAGAGCATGAAGCCTCCGGACAGAGAAAATGTATTTAAGGGTGTTGTCGTCGGGATTGATCGGGACGACGTATTTATAGACTTTGGATCAAAATCAGAAGGGGTAGTACCCAAGAGCGAGTTCTACGATACAAGCGGAGGGCTAGACGTAAAAGTAGGAGAGGAGGTTGAGGTAGTATTGGACAGGTGGGTAAGCGATGGACCCCCTAGGCTCTCTAAGACTAAGGCGCGGTTGATCAGGGAAAACGAAGTAATTCGCAATGCCTTTGAGAAAGGCGAACTGATAAAGGCTAAGGTAATCAGGCAGGTAAAAGGTGGACTTATCGCCGACGTTGGCAACGAAACAGAGATCAAAGCCTTTGTTCCCGGATCACAATTGGACGTGAGACCGCAAAAGAATCTGGACAGATTTGTTGGGCAAATCCTGGAGGCGAGGATAATAAAGCTCGTGGGTGATGATATTGTCCTTTCACGCAGGGTCTATCTTGAGGAGGAGCGCAATAAGCTAAAAAAGGAAACCCTTTCCACTATTGAAGAGGAAAAGGTAATATCAGGAAAGGTAGTGAACATTATCAATCAAGGCGTTTTTGTCGATATAGGGGGCATTGAGGGCTTCGTTCCCATAAGTGAGCTTTGCTGGGGGAGGATCAAACATCCAAGCCAAGTCATATCCATAGACGATGAAATAAACGTAAGCGTTCTTAAGATAGAAGGTGAGGAAAAGATCACGCTCAGTCTTAAAAAAATGCTTCCCGACCCATGGAAATCAGCCAAGGAAAAATACAAGACGGGAACCAGGGTCAAGGCAAAAGCGGTGTCAATAATGAATTTCGGGGTCTTCGTCGAGCTTGAACCCGGCATAGAAGGATTAATTCATATCTCTGAAATCGCCTGGACAAAAAAGCTCCGTCATCCTAAGGACGCCGTTGAAATCGGAAACGTTCTGGACGCTATAGTGCTAACCGTTGACTATGAAAGCAGAAAAATGTCTCTAAGCCTAAGAAGGATCATGCCTAGCCCATGGCAGGTTTTCAAAGAAGACAATCCGCCCGGTTCAAGGGTAAAGGGCAAGATCAGGAACGTAACGGATATAGGAGTATTTGTCGAGGTCGCCGAAGACGTCGTAGGCTTGTTGAGACCCGATAATGTCTCGTGGGGAGAGAGGGTCAACCCCGAAGGGCTATTCAAAATAGGTGATGAGATTGAAGTGGTCGTATTAAACATAGAAGTGGAAAAAGAGAGAGTGGGGCTTGGGGTCAAACAACTCACAAAGGATCCATGGAAAGACGCTCAGGATAGATATAAGCCCGGAAGAACCGTAGTTACCGGAAAGATCAAGGACGTTAAAGATAGAGGTTTAGTAGTTGAGCTCGAAAATAAAGTAGAAGGCTACATACACCAAAGCGAGTTGTCTCGGGAAGGACAGAGGATAGATGTAGCTAAAAACTTTAACGTCGGCGACGAGATAACTGCGCAGTTCATAGGCTTTGATAAAAGAAAGCGTCAAGTCAACCTGAGCAAGAGCAAATATGACGAGCAGCTTGAAAGAGAAAGAATATCTAAATTCGTCTCTTCTACGGACGAGCATACCCTAAAACTCGGTGATGTGCTTGGAGAAAGGCTAAAATCAATAACCAATGACAAGGCGGAATAGTTAGTTATGCGATTGTTACTGATAGCTATGATCGCAGGTCTCATTTGCGTTATAGCGGTAGGCGTGATCCTCTTCACGTCGGGCAAGAAAGGGCTTAAGGGCGACGGGACGGTCGCGGTGCTCAAGGTTCAAGACGTAATACTGGATTCGCAAATCTATCTTGATAGCCTCAAGAAAATCAAAAAGGCTTCCCACATCAAAGCCCTGGTCGTGAGAATCGACTCTCCAGGAGGAGCCGTTGGCCCATCTCAAGAAATATACGGCGAAATCAAACGCCTTAGAGCACAGATGCCCGTCGTTGCGAGTATTGGAGGGATAGGAGCCTCCGGTGGCTACTACATAGCCTGTGCCGCCGAAAGCATATATGCGAATCCCGGGGCTATCACGGGTAGCATCGGAGTCATAGCCCAGTTCGCCAACTACGGAAAGCTTCTGGAATGGGCTAAGGTTGACGTGGAAATCATTAAAAGCGGAAAATACAAAGACGCTGGCACGCCATTTAGGAAGATGAGCGATCCAGATAGGCAATACATTCAAGAGCTTATAAACAACGTTTACGAGCAGTTCAAAAACACGGTGGCGGTGGAGAGAAAACTCAACCCAAAGCAAATAAGCCAAATCGCGGATGGAAGGGTGTTTACCGGTGAGCAGGCAAAGGCGCTTAAGCTAATAGACGAGCTAGGGACTATAAACGACGCTATAAGCGCGGCGGGAAATCTGGCCGGAATACAGGGAGAGCCAGAAACCGTTTATTATCCGAAAAGAAAGCGCGAGTTTCTAGATTTTCTATTATCTAAAGTAGGCTTAGGAGCATTATCGGACATTCCGAAACAAGCCAGCTTTGGACTCTTCTATCTAGCTGATATAATTAACTGAGAGTGAAAACGCTTTGGGCGCTTGCGTTTAATAGGATATATAAGGGGGAGAGGGTATTTACTAGACTCTTGACAAAGATTAAAAACCGCCTGAAGGGGGATAAGCGATGAGATTCGTAAAAGCGCTATTAGTAATTTTACTGGTAACCTCTTTCGCCATACTTTACACTCAGAATCTTGAAGTATTCACCCATAAGTTTGAACTTAGATTTGACCTTAGGGCTTATTCTATAGGCCCCTACTTAACTACGAACATAGTTATTATTGTCTGCTCGTTTGTTATCGGAGGGCTATTGGCTTTACTTATGGGCGTGTTCCAAACGGTTTCCAACAGATCCACACTAAAAAACAGAATACGGCAATTGGAAGCTGAGCTCAAACAAACGACCCAGTCTCAGAAAGAGTCGGCGGACCCGGGGGTTAATAAAGAGGGAAATCGGGAGAAGACCGCGAGTTTCTCCCCTTTCTCCACGCCTTAGTAGAAACGCCTCACGCGCTCAACCCGCTTAGCGTCGCGAAAAAGCCTGGATAGGATATAGCGACGGCGACGGCGTTCTCAATTTCAGTCTCCCCTCGGGCTCTCGTCCCGGCTACCGCTATAGCCATAGCTATTCTGTGATCGCCCCAGCTCGAGCACCTTGCCCCCCTCAGCGATTCATTTCCCTCAATTGACATCCCATCCTTCAATTCCTCTACGTGCGCGCCTAGCTTATTAAGCTCAGAGGTCATAGCCCTGATCCTATCAGTCTCCTTAACCCTTAGCTCGCCGGCGTCTTTAATTATAGTCCGCCCCTCTGCAAAACACGCCGCTACTGATATCACGGGAAGCTCATCAATCGCCTTGGGAATCAGGTCGCCCCCTATTTCCGTTGAGCGCAAATCGCTTGACCTAACAAGCACGTCCGCCACTGGCTCCCCACTTACTTCCCGTTTATCTAAAATCTCTATGTTACCACCCATTTTCGTTAGAATCTCCAAAACCCCTGTTCTAAGGGGGTTTATGCCCACGTTTTTGATTAGTATCTCTGAGTTTGGGTTTATCAATGCAGCGACTATAAAAAAAGCCGCAGAAGAAATATCACCCGGAACCGAGATATTCGTCCCCATAAATTCATCGGGCTTCTCTATAGCAATGACGTTGTCATTCACGACAAGTTTAACCCCGAAATAAGAGAGCATTCTCTCTGTGTGGTCTCTAGTTGGATTAGGCTCTATCACCTCAGTCCTCCCATCAGCGTAAAGCCCGGCTAAAAGAAGCCCCGATTTCACTTGAGCGCTGGCTACGGGCGATTGATATGATATTCCCGTTAGCCTACTCCCGCGTATGGCAAGGGGAAGCCTGCCTCCATCTTCCACTCCATCAATCCTAGCCCCCATAAGCCTCAGGGGATTTACCACCCTTCTCATAGGTCTTGCCCTTAGATATTTATCCCCCGTGATACGAGAGTCAAAGGGCTGAGCGCTTAGTAATCCTATCAACAATCTGGCAGTAGTTCCGGAGTTGCCAGCATCTATAACCCCCTTGGACGCTCTCAACCCGTAAAGCCCCTTGCCCTCTATCTGGATTTCGCCCCCTCCTTTAGTCTCTACTCGGATTCCAAGCGCCCTCATCGCATTGGCGGTAGAAGTCGCATCGTCAGAGTTCAGAAATCCACTTACCCTTGATTTTCCCAGCGCAAGAGAGCTCAAGATAATAGACCTGTGCGATATAGACTTGTCCCCCGGAGGTGTCACCTCACCCCTGAGTCGCCTAGAGCCTCCTTTAATTATTTCAACCGACATCCTAGTAGGGAATTATAACCTTAATAAATTGTCTTAACTACAATTTACGTTATCAGACGCCGTCCTCCTAACCCACACGGGAATACCCCCTCCTCGTCATTCCTGCGGAAGCAGGAATCTAGTAGGGAAGGGAGACACAAGGAAAGGAAGAATCTTCGTTCTCCGACTCCTATCAAATCCCCCTATATCCCCCTTTTCTAAAGGGGGAGAAGGAGATATTCCCCTCCTTTGGTAAAGGAGGGATAGGGTGGATTTTCTTTTTGTTTGTAGGGGCGACTCTTGTAGTCGCCCTGAGGTAAAGGCAAAGAAAAGGGCAACCACAAGGGTTACCCCTACGAAAGGAAGGGAGGGGTGAGAATTCATACCCCTGTCCGTCATTCCTGTGGAAGCATCTCCCTGTGTGTATTTAAGTAGGGAGATGGGGGATAAGGAAGGGGTTCATTCCCCGATGCCCTATCAAATCCCCCTATATCCCCCTTTTCTAAAGGGGGAGTATATGAGGAATGTTTTCGTTCCCCACCCCTCTTACTGTATTCCCGCTCGGGGGCAGGAATGATGAAAACACCCTCACCCTGTGTCCCTCTTCCAGGGGGAGAGGGGGAAAAGACTAGGTTTCTCAGTTGTGCTTTGCCCTTCTACAGGTTCAGGAGTTAGAGAAGATATTCCCCTCCTTTTATAAAGGCAAAGAAAAGGGCAACCACAAGGGTTACCCCTACAATAATGATGGGAGGGGTGAGAATTCATACCACTGTCCGTCATTCCTGCGGAAGCATCTCCCTGTGTGTATTTAAGTAGGGAGATGGGGAATAAGGAAGGGGTTCGTTCCCCGATGCCCTATCAAATCCCCCTGTATCCCCCTTTTCTAAAGGGGGAGAAGGAGATATTCCCCTCCTTTTGTAAAGGAGGGATAGGGTGGATTTTCTTGTTTACCTGTAGGGGAGGGACCCTAGCGCTGTCCTGAACTGTAGTTGCCAACCCCTTTTGTAGTAGCTATCCTTCCCCGCTTAGATGAAGATGGGTAAAGCCACTGTTCAACCCTTCAATACGTTCAGGGCAGCGCACGTTCAAGACGCTGCGAGTTGTTATCTCTAAGCATGATAAGGCGTTTGAACTAAAACACCGAGGATTCTACATGCCTGCAAATACTATACCAGGGTTGATTGAGAACCGCGTGAAAGAGCACGGCGCAAAGCTGCTGTTTCAACGTAGAGATGGCTGGAGTTGGAAACAAATCACTTGGCTAGACTTTGATGGACAGGTCAAAAATATAGCCGCGTATCTTATGGATCTCGGTCTGGCAAGAGGTGATACGGTAATCATAGCATCGGCAAATAGGCTCGAGGCTATTTCAACGGAGATAGCTGTTTATCATCTAGGTGGAATCATCGTCCCACTATGCGGTGGCGGTAGCCCCCTACCGTTCAGAGATAGAGACATGGTTGAGGAAATTGTAGAGATGGCAAATCGTTTAGAGGCTAAGTTCGTATTTGTTGGGCGAGAATCCCTGCCCGCTCTTGCCCGTCCCCATGAGAACAGGGGGTGGGATGCATCAGGTCTATTCATCCGCTCGCTAGATAATCTGCCTATGGTAGAGAAGGTAATCTTTTTTCACAATGAGAGGGTAAAAAACGAGAGGATAACGAATTTTCAGACTGTGCTGAAATATGGGATGATGAGAAAAAGGAAAATCCTGGACGAGTTGATGGAGATACCGAAAAATCTGAACGCCTCTTTGACTGCCCTCGTCTTTCCGATGCGTAACGGGATCAAAAGGGCGTCGCAAGGCGATGTAATTAAAGCACTAGACAGCATCTGTCAAGCGCCTCTATCCATAACTACCGAAGATCAGGCTTTTTCATACATGCCTTCCATAAGTCCGTTTTCGACTCTAATCAATTACCTCACTCTATACAAGGGTAGTATGGCGTGCACGACTGAGTCAAGAAAGGATTTCTATAGAGATATACTAGAAGTTAAACCGTCTATCATATTTGAAACTAGGGAAGGAATAGAAAGAATCTATGAAAGAGTGCAGTTGGGCTTAAATGGGCAGTCGCCTAAGAAAAAACTCAAAAAGGACGTCGGAGGCAGGGCGAAATACGTATTCACGGATCACCCCCCGTCAGAGCAAGTTCAAAAGGTTTTCAGGGGCGCGGGTATTGAGTTCTACGTTGCGCAAGAGCTTAATAGCCTCGTCTCCTAATTCTCCGTCTCTTTAACCAAGCAAATCGCTCTGCCTTTGCTAAAGCTGATAAGGACTTCATCCCCTTTTTCTAGCTGGCTGGATTCTCTAACTACTTTCATTGAGGGGAGTTTGTAGGTGATGCTGTAACCCCTGTCAAGCACCTTGAGCGGGCTCAGGGCGTCAAGCTTTCCCGAGAGCCTGCCCAATTCGGCGTTGGCAGCTTCAATCCTTGCCTTAACGTGGGAGACTAACTCGGATTGGATTTGATCTATTTCCCTGGCGAGAAGTTCAATCCGATTTTTAAGAGCGCCTGCCATCTTGGCTCTTAGCTCTGTCAGTTCTCGCATTAGCTCGTCCTTTTCCTTAACGGCTATCTCCGCCGCCATAGAAGGAGTTGCGGCGCGCGCATCGGCTACAATGTCCGCTATTGTAACATCAATCTCATGCCCTACTGCAGAGATTATAGGGACAGGGGATTTTACTATTTCCCGCGCAAGAGCCTCGTCGTTAAAGCACCAAAGGTCCTCTTTAGAACCCCCGCCCCTCGCCAGAATGATTAAATCAACCCCTTGTATTTTATATAGCCTGTTAATGGCGGTTACGATGTCTTTCGCTGCTTCGCCGCCCTGAACCCTCGTGGGTGAGATCAATATCCGCAAGTTTGGAAATCGCCTATCTAATACCTTTAGAATGTCTCTGATAGCCGCGCCCGTAGGGGAGGTTACGACGCCGATCTTACGCGGAAGATAGGGAAGAGGTCTCTTTCTCGCCTTGTCAAATAATCCCTCTGCTTGGAGTTTCTCTTTTAACTGCTCAAGAGCAATCGCCTGAGCACCTACTCCTTTAGGCTCTATGTGCCTGACGTTTAATTGATATGATCCCTGCTTTTCATAAACGCTCAGCCGACCGTAGCATATAGCTTCCATACCGTTTTCGGGCGTGAACTTTATGTACTGATTAGCCCATTTGAAGCATACCGCTGATATCTGAGCCCCTGAGTCCTTTAACGAGAAATACCAGTGTCCACTTGAGTAATTGCCCCTGAAATTTGAGATCTCTCCCGCGACCCACACTTGCTCGAATCCAATTTTATTTTCTAGGGTCTCCTTTATCCTGGCTGTGATTTCTGAAACAGTGTAAATCTTGTCTTTAAGCAGATTTTGAAAAGAGCGCGCTTCCTTCATGTTAGTTGAAAGTTTATCTGCTTTTGGTCTTTTTGTCTGCGATAAAGGCGTTATGGGGGATTATGTGAGGAAGGGACTCTCGTTCCCCTTTTCTCCTTCTGGATTCCCAATACAGTTGGGAATGACGGATAAGGAAGGGACTCGTTCCCCGATGCCCTATCAAATCCCCCTATATCCCCCTTTTCTAAAGGGGGAGAAGGAGATATTCCCCTCCTTTCGTAAAGGAGGGTTAAGACAACCACGCATGTCTCCAGCTTGATTGGGGAAGAGCTACCCCTACAAAATGATGGAATGGGTAGGATGGGAAAAGAGGAGGGCAGAAGGAATAATAAAATCCCTTCCGCCCTAGTTATAGAGAGAATAAGGCTTACTTGCCTAATCTTCTAGCAAGAATAAATGCCGGGATAAACAGTAATAACAGAGGGAAAGCGAAGTTGGCACTTCCAGATGACGCTAGCGCGCAACCGCCGTCGTCTCCATCTTTCTTCGCTGTCTCTGATGGCCGTCCTCCAATCTCTGTTGACAAATCGTTTTCCTTCAATTTTTTTCCTCTACTACCGTCCTCATTCACTTCAGCAAGACAAGCGTAGGTAGCATCCCGGTCACAACTTGCATTATCTATTTCTTTGAGATGACCGTTCTCATCTACAATTGTTCCAACGTCACTATAAATACTTACTGTGATTTTGTTCGTTGAACTATCTTCATCTTGATTTGTCTCGACAGATGTTGTTGCTCCTTCTGGATTAAGCTTTGCGGGTACCCTAATCTCCTTCAAATTTGGTGTATCCGTAAACGTATCTGCAGCAAATGGTAACGAATCTTCTGTTGTCTCAACGTGCGTTACTGATCCAGCGTCTTTAAGCGTATCGGACTTTATAGGCTCTTCCGTTTTTATCCGATAATACTTATCTGGTGGTGAGCCGTCAGAGGAAGAAGGGGTGCATACCTCTTTAGTGTCTCCCACTTCTTTGCCTTCTTCTTCGAAGACACTACTGGCCTTAGTATCCATTTCAACTTCAAAAACCGTTACAGAACCATCATCATCACAAATCCCCGCCCTGGCTGGGGACGCTAGAACAAACAAACTAAACAACAAAAAGCTAACAACTCCTATACTCAATACAACCTGGGAATATGAACTGAAATAACTTATCTTACTCATTTTAGATCCTCCTTCGTCTCAATTGGATTAAAGAGGGAAAGAAAAAACTCTCCTCCCCTCATGCTTAATTATTGTTACGCTTGTAACCTTCTCCACAGCCTACCGACTAAGATAAACGCCGGGATTAACAGATAAACAACTGGGGAAAAGGAAGAGCTAGAACTTCCAGATGGTGCTAAGGCGCATCCAGAATCTCCTTCAGGTCCGCGTGGTCCCTGTTCTCCCGATGCACCATCCTTACCATCCTTACCATCCTTACCATCCTTACCATCCTTACCATCCTTACCCTGACTTCCCGGACGCGGGAAACTACCATCATTCACAATCATTCCCGCCTTTAAGTCACGCGCTATGTTCAACTCGACCCCTACCGTCCCATTAGGATTAACCATCTTTGCTATTAAGTTGCCATTAGGTTCCATTTTCCCTGTAGTAATAAGAGCTCCACCACCCTTGCGCGTTACTTCTATAATAATAGGACTACTAACAGCGGCGGAAGGATTATACGCTTCTGCATTTACCCTAAGCACTTCCAGTCCACTTAAAGACCCAAACAGGTTGGGATTAAGTCCCAGTGGGGAAACTTCCTTCCCTTCAGAATCAACAACAGTAAGATGAAGCTCCTTTATAGATGGTGCAGATGGTGCAAGAGGATTTGTAATTGAACCACTAGTACTACTACCTAATGTCTTAAACGCTGTTAGATTCCCTCCTTCTAGAGCTTCTTTTGTTATTGTCGCTATTACCCTATATTTTTTCCCATCATTTTCTTTAGAGTCTTGACCTAACATCCGGCTCGAGGCACTGTCGGTGAACTTGTCACCGCAGAAAGAAGAAGTAACTTTAGCTTTCCCCGTTGTCCCCGTCTCAAAAATTTCGAGTTTCGAAAAGACTGATGATGCATCCAAAAGTACTACTTTTAACATCAGCGGGGATCCAGTGATGTTAGTAAGCTTTGCACCTTTGTTGTCCGTCTTTTGCTCGTAATCTATCTCACAAAGCTCCGCTTCGGCTTGTGGCGTAAGAACGAACAAGCTACACAACAAAAAGCCAATAACCCCTATCCCCAACGTAATGCGGGGAAGTGAACTGCAAAAACTGATGATGCTACTAATAACCATTTTACTACCTCCTCTAAGAATGAATTATGTTTTTTTACCTCTTATTACCTTCGCTACTAACCCTGAAACTTATTACCTTCGCTACTAACCCTGAAACTAATGCTTGCTAAATACGCTTATCAAGGATTAACTTCCTTACCTATCTCTCATACTAATAAAGGATGGTGCATTTGTCAAGTGATTTACACAAATAATTTACAACGGATGCTCATTAATTAAAGCTGGGGAATCCTTTTTTCACCTCCTTATTACTTAGATTACTTATAAATTATAACATATTTCTACCAATCAAGTAAGATGAGTGATAAATTGCCAGCTAAAAGGCTTTTTTTAGCCCTGCTTGTTTTAGAATTTTATTTGCTGTATGACGAGATTTGATTGCATTGTCAACTGGAAAATATCGGTCAGATTTGGGACTTTACCAGATTTCATGGTCGCCTTTACCCTGATGCTTAAAGTAACACCCTTCCTTGCGAAGAATTCTTTTCAAATCTTCTGTATAATTAGCCACAAAAGTTAAGCTATTTGAAGTTCTTGCATTGAAATGACTCTTGATAAAAGCATAGAGATTTGGGAGCGTTTCTCTTCTAGAATAGAATGATTGAGCTCAAGTAATTCTGGAATAAGGATTTTGAGTTTTTCCAACAGTTTTTCAACTGTAGGAGCTTCAGCTACAAGTCCAATAACATCATCACTGGTAGCAACCCAAACTGAAGCCTCAATATCCCAACTTGCAACGATATTGAAAGTATCTGACATCTCTTGCCCCCTTATCGCTTGTAAAAATTATAACATATTTCTATTAATTCTTTAATTAGTTACTGTTTTTTGCAAAACAATAGGGTTGCTAAAGGCACAACGCCAAGTAGTGTAAAAATCCTATCTACAGTTTCTTCTTTAGATACTTGATTATTATCAGCAATTCTCGCAAGCACACTGGTTCATCCTAATCAGTCCAATAAATACTATAACTAGGCATGGCGTCTCTCCTAAGCCACCCTATTAACAGTTCTGATTGTAACGCCAGTTATCAAAACTTGTCAAGGATTTATTTTATCGTTTCCCTATGCCTACTAGCCATTTGAAGTTGTTGTCTATCTTATCAGCCAAACTATTAAGCCTTAATTTCTTTGATGTCGGTCTCTATATTCACCATCCTATCCTCAAGATTAGAAACTCTGGTATCTAACACTTTCTCAAATTCAGGGCTCATAATCTTCACTCCTTGCGCCTCGTCTATATTATAATTCCACTTCTTCATCTCTATGTATCCCCCTTTAGAAAAGAGGGACACAGGGGGATTTGATAGGCGTCGGGGAACGAAAACATTCCTCATACACTCCCCCTTTAGAAAAGAGGGACACAGGGGGATTTGATAGGATATCGGGGAACGAAAACATTCCTCATATACTCCCCCTTTAGAAAAGGGGGATACAGGGGGATTTGATAGGCATCAGGGAACGAGAGTCCCTTCCTTACATAAATCCCCCCGCAACACCTTAATAGCTCCCTAAGATGCCTCCTTATTCCCTCGTTAATCCTTGATAAGCGTATTTAGCAAGCATTATTGGACAGGGCGGTTTCAGAGCAAGTAGCAAGGGTAATGAGAGGTAAAAAACATAATTCATTCTTGGAGGAGGTAGTAAAAAATGCGTAAACGTAGCATTGCGTTGGGGATAGGGGTTTTTAGCTTTTTATTGTGTAGTTTGTTCATTCTAGCACCTACAGCCGAAGCGGTACTTTGTGATGATGATGGAAAGTTTGTGGCAGGTGCATGGAAGACTGATGGGGATCCAACAGCCAGTGTATCTGTCATTAAAGTCACCGACGATGGTACGATGGTCACGGGAGACCAAATATGTGAGGCGGATGGTGAAGTTAAAGTAGAGGTTACAGCATTTAAGAAATCACTAGATGGCGATACGCTCGGGGGTGGAGACTTTATAACGGAACTTGAGGTAGATACGAAGGCTAGTCGGGTAAGTGATGCTGCGACTGAGACGAGCCAAGAGGGTATGGGGTTGAAGAGTGTATCTTCCCTGCCGCTTCCTGAAGGTTTCTTTGTTCCTCTAGGAAATTTGAAAAAGCTTACGGCGAATGCGGAGCCTAACGCGGAAGCCCCTGGTAGTGAAGTTATTCAAATAGTGGTTGAGGCTGAAGACGGAAGCGTAATTGTTCGTGATGATGTGAAGGATGTTAATGATAAACCGGTAACGACACTCAGGGATATAGATGATGCTTGTAGTGGTGATGATTCAGTTTGCATTAGGAATAAGGAGACCGACGAAATATTAGCGGAAACGGCTATAGATGATAATGTTTCTGCAGTGCAAACGGCCGCTAATAGTGTGAAAGTGCGCGATGGACGTCCTGGAGTTGACGGAGTTGACGGAGTTGACGGTGAGCATGGAGAACCAGGGGGTTCCGGGCCCAAAGGTGATTCTGGATGCGCCTTGGCGTCATCTGGAAGCTCTAGCTCTTCCTTCCCAGTCGCATATCTTCTAATCCCGGCTTTTATCTTAGTTGGTAGGCTGTGGAGAAGGTTTGAGAAGTAAGTAGTAGCTAACAAGTAATTAAGAGTAATTACGAATAGTAACAATTAGTAGGGGGATAGGTTGTTAAATAGCCTATCCCCTTTTTTTGTTGTAGGGGTAACCCTTGTGATTACCCTTTCCTTTGCCTTAGAACGAGACCCATCCTTCAACAAGGTCAGGACATCGCTAGGGTCCCCCTCCTACAAACACAAAGAAAATCCACCCTATCCCTCCTTTACAAAAGGAGGGGAATTTCTCCTTCTCCCCCTTTAGAAAAGGGGGATATAGGGGGATTTGTTCTTTTAATCATGGCTCATCATTCCACCCTACAAATCACAGTTCAGACTTTCTCTCCCTGGGTAGAGGATGGCATTTCCGCCATTCCTACCCCCGAGTGGGAATACAGTAAGAGGGTCGAGGAACGAAAACATTCCTCACATACTCCCCCTTTAGAAAAGGGGGATATAGGGGGATTTGATAAGCGTCGGGAAACAAAAGCTATTCCCATCCCTCCCATCTTTTCGTAGAGGTAACCCTTGTGGTTACCCAATCCTTGCGCGCCTTAGGGTAACAATCCTCCAACAGGTTCAGGACATTGCCCCTTCGGCAGGCAGTTCGGCTATGCTACCTTCGGTAAACTCAGGATGATACACTGACCACTCAGGGCGACTACAAGAGTCGCCCCTACAAACAAAAAGAAAATCCACCCTAACCCTCCTTTACAAAAGGAGGGTAATATCTCCTTCTCCCCCTTTAGAAAAGGGGGATACGGGGGGATTTGATAAGCGTCGAGGAACACGAATTCCTTCCTTGCCTACCTACCCCCACCCCCTTTGGATTCCTTAACTTGTAGGGGTAACCCTTGTGGTTACCTTTTCTTTGCCTTTACAAAAGGAGGGGAATATCCTTTCTAACTCCTGATCTTGCCTAATGACAAAGCACAACCGAGAAATCTTGTCTTTTCTCCCTCTCCCTCTGGAAGAGGGACACAGAGTGAGGGTGTTTCTGTCATTCTTGTCTCCGAGCAGGAATACAGTAGAGGGTCTAGGAACGAAAACATTCCTCACATACTCCCCCTTTAGAAAAGGGGGATATAGGGGGATTTGATAAGCGTCGGGAAACAAAAGCTATTCCCATCCCTCCCATCTTTTCGTAGGGGTAACCCTTGTGGTTACCCATCACCTTCACGACTTGGAACAACCATCCTTCAACAAGCTCAGCACATCGTCCTTCGGCAGGCAGTTCGGCTATGCTACCTTCGGTAAACTCAGGATGATACACTGACCACTCAGGACATCGCTAGGGTCGTCCCCCTCGTACAAACAAAAAGAAAATCCACCCTAACCCTCCTTTACAAAAGGAGGGGAATATCTCCTTCTCCCCCTTTAGAAAAGGGGGATACAGGGGGATTTGTTCTTTTAATCATGGCTCATCATTCCACCCTACAAATCACAGTTCAGACTTTCTCTCCCTGGGTAGAGGATGGCATTTCCGCCATTCCTACCCCCGAGCAGGAATACAGTAAGAGGGTCGAGGAACGAAAACATTCCTCACATACTCCCCCTTTAGAAAAGGGGGATACGGGGGGATTTGATAGGACGTAGAGAAATGAGAGTCCCTTCCTTATCCTCCATCCCTAATCGAAAGTTGAGGACATGGCTTAATACACACAGGAAGATGATTCCGCAGGAATGACGGACAGGGGAATAGAACCTTTGACCTGCTTGCTTGGCATGGCAACCACACCTAATCCATCTCATTCGCAGACATCCAGCGGCGGGATATAAATAGCAATCAATTGCCCATCCTCCACAACTTCTTTACCCGCTTTCAAATCCAAACCAAGCCTCAAACGATGATAACTGTCTTCTTCTCGGTCTAACCAAACGTGAGACTGGACAGTCGCCAGAAACCAACCTCTCCCTAAAACCCCGCTGGCGTCAATGATCCCCGAAGACTCTTCGTTGTTGGTAATGTGTCCATATCTTCTCTTCCCATCTTTCCCAAACAACTTCTCATCAAATACTGCGATTTCCGACAATCTCTTGGTCTTGGGATTAAACCGCCAAATTTTAGACAGCTCTGGACTTTTTCCTCTATCTTCTTGAATGAGAACAGTGCCATCATACGAGGTTGTGATATTATCCGGATTAACCACGCCCTCTTTACCATTGAGGAGCAACTCAATTGCCCCACCTTTCTCCGGATTTCTAATATCTTCAAAATGAAGCGCCCAAAGCCGACCGGGAGCTCCGTAACTGCCCGTTGTTACAAAATAAAACGTATTGACTTTATTTTGATGCCAGTCGCCATCCTCTGGCCTAAAGAATTTAGTAATCCCAAGATTATTGTTTACCTTAGTGAGTTCAAACAAAGACTTACCTTTGTCCCGCTTGATAGCCTTCTGATCAATGAGTTTCAGATTAAACCGTCCTGCGCTCTGCGTAATCCCCAAAGACTTATCCTCAAGCGGAAGACCCTCAACGGCAACACCATAAAGTCTTCCACCGATTAACCCCGCTCGCTTAACAGGATTACCCTTAAATCGTTTCTCACCAACATAGACGTAAACCTCCCCTAAGGTATCCAGACTTCTACCTGCCGCGTCATCAAGCGCAATGGCGATTGTTTTGGCTTGCGGATAAGGTGAGGCGACGATATTTTCAAAAGACATATTCCCAAAATCTGGCAGTTCATAAGTTTCCCCCGCATGCGCACCCGTGAGAACAGTGGCTAAGGCTCTCCCATACATGCCGTCCCCTTTATAAAATGCGTTCCTTTCTTCTCCTCCCAACAAAATCCTCTCGCGTGTCCCAAGCTTTCCATCAAGAAGGGCATCCTGTTTAGGCAGGTCCGCTGAACAAAGTCTATAAAGGGCTTCTTGTTTGGAAAGTTTGTGTCGCCGATCTTTGGTATCCCATAGATAAAGTTCCTTAATGGCGTCCTCACCGCTGAGAACCTTAAAGCCCCCTTTTATATGCTGAGGCTTCGTAATGACCCACTTGGAAATAAAAGCTCCCTTGCCGCCATGAGTGCGCTTAACGCCTTGGTTACCATAAAGTTCATGGTGCATGTAAACGGTCATCGTATCATCTCCATTATCTAGTATCCCAAGTCCATCAGGTATGCCAGCCATACGATACCCATTGCGAGCTTTTTCTCCTGCGGAGATAATAGGAACAATTTTGACTCCTTCTAATGAAGGCTGAAGATAGCCGGAAGAATTCGTAACTGCATTTTTAGAGAGCTGGTAAGGCATTATCCTGAACTTATCCAAGGGTTGTTCAGCCTCGATCGCAGCGCACCCCGCCAAATAAAACGACACTAACAAAGCGCAACAGAGGCATATTCTCATCACGTGTTTTGTTAGGATCTTTTTTGATTCACTACTAAGATGCCCTATCATGAAAGTTCTCTCCCTATATTTTTTCCTTATATCAAATCCAAGAACATTGCAGCATTCTTTTAGACCCTATTTGAACATAATCGAGCGTAGCTTTTCAAATCCCCCTGTTTTCCCCCTTTTATCTAAAGGGGGATTGCATAGGAAGGTTTCTACTCCCCGATCCCCATTCCGTATGCGAAAACTCGGCGGATCAGTGTAATATGCGGTAGGTCAAGAGACGTCATTCCCGTGAAAGCGGAAATCCAGAAATGGTTTGGCAGGCTCACCAACCGAGTGGGTCGGGGAACGAGAATTTTCCTATTCTTCTTATCCTTGGTTGTGGCGAACCTTTAGAAACAGGGAGAGAGTCGCAGAGCGAGGAGAGGTAATTATCTTATTATCACGTCCCTAAATATCAAAAGAATCATACTAATAAGAATGCTAAGCAAAATCCCAACTTGCCACTTATACAGTTCCCCAAATTTCTCACTAACGGTTTTATCTACTGCCGCTATCTTGGTATTTATTTCACTAAATCCTGCTGCTGTCTCTTTTCTGACTTCAGTGAATCCCGCCGACATCTCCTTTCTGACTTCTTTAAACTCAGCGTCAACTTTCTCAAACCTCTTCTCAAACTTATCTTCTATCCTTTGAAAGTCTTTTTTTATTTCTATTCTCAATGATTCACCCATCTCCTTCTCCTCTATCTGGGGTTCCTCCCTCTTGTCCGGTTGATAAGCTCGAAACCCTTGAAGGGCATTCTCTTCTTCATGTTGTAATTGCTGCATCTCTCCCCCTCACTACTACACTGAGATAATAATAATATGCCTGAACATTTGGACCAGTTCTAGTCTAACTCGAACGAACCCTTGATGATAAGTATTATCAGTGCAACCTTACTCTTCATCCCAGTGGATGAACCCTTTTTCCTTCATTATGACGTCCCTCAATAAAATCGAAAACATTGTGAACATCTCAGAAATAGGTAGTCCATTATCACAAGCTACTTTCTTTACAATATCCTTAGAGTTAAGGAAAGGAAGAATTTTCGTTCCCCAACGCCTTATCAAATCCCCCTGTATCCCCCTTTTCTAAAGGGGGAATGTGTGAGTAAGGGATCACGTTTCCCTGACTCCCTGGTTGGTGAGCCTGCCGGACCCATTTCTGGATTCCCGATAGAATTGGGAATAACTGGGGGTGTGGTGTAGGGGCGACCCTTGTAGTCGCCCTAAGGCGTGAAGGCGAGGGTAACCACAAGGGGATTACCTCTACGAAATGATGGTGTGGGTGATGTGGGAGATAAGGAATGATTGATCTTCCCTGATGTTCTATCAAATCCCCCTGTATCCCCCTTTTCTAAAGGGGGAATGTGTGAGTAAGGTTTCACGTTTCCCTACTCCCTGGTTGGTGGGTCTGCCGGACCCATTTCTGGATTCCCGATAGAATTGGGAATAACTGGGGGTGTGGTGTAGGGGCGACCCTTGTAGTCGCCCTAAGGCGTGAAGGCGAGGGTAACCACAAGGGTTACACCTACGAAATGACAGGGGGTGATGTGGGAGATAAGGGAGGATTGATCTTCCCTGATGTTCTATCAAATCCCCCTGTATCCCCCTTTTCTAAAGGGGGAATGTGTGAGTAAGGTTTCACGTTTCCCTACTCCCTGGTTGGAGGGTCTGCCGGACCCATTTCTGGATTCCCGATAGAATTGGGAATAACTGGGGGTGTGGTGTAGGGGCGACCCTTGTAGTCGCCCTAAGGCGTGAAGGCGAGGGTAACCACAAGGGTTACACCTACGAAATGACAGGGGGTGATGTGGGAGATAAGGGAGGATTGATCTTCCCCGATGTTCTATCAAATCCTCCTGTATCCCCCTTTTATCTAAAGGGGGGAATGTGTGAGGAAGGGATCATGTTTCCCTACTCCCTGTTTAGTGGGACTGCCGAACCCATTTCTGGATTCCCAGTTCCCCGCTCAAAAGCGTGTTCCTGCATGTATTAAGCAGGAAACTACGGGGACAGGTGGGGGCGGGAATGACAGAAGCGCTCTCACCTCTACGTGAAACTACTAACTTAGATATAAAACGGAAATTACCACAGCTAGGACCAAACGATAGACGACAAAGGGGGCGTAGCTTCTCTTCCTGACGAACTTGATAAGGTATTTAATGGCAAGAAAGGCGAATACGGCGGATGCGAGAACGCCCGCGATAAAGGGAAGGCTTAATACGGTCGAGCGTTCAAGGTAACTTGACTGAAATATACCCGCACCCGCTATAAGGGGAGCACCTAGCAAAAAGGAAAATTTTGCCGCTTCCTCCCTGCTAAGGTTTCTTAGCATAGCGCCTGTTATAGTAACCCCAGAGCGAGACACGCCGGGTATGATGGCGAAAGCCTGACAGAGTCCTATCAGTAAGCAGTCAGTCAGATTCATATCTTGCAAGGATTTGTGGTGCCTTGAAATTTTATCCGAGATATAAAGCAGAATTCCGAAGAATGAAAGGGCAAGCGCAATTGACAGCGGGTGTCTTAAAAGCCCCGCCGCCTGCTCCTCAAATAAGAGTCCAGCTCCGACTCCAGGCGCGGTCGATATAATTATAAATAAACCGATCCTACCGTTAGGAAGTCCGACAAAGCTTCTCTTGAAAACTCCCTGAACGAACTCGACTACTATATTAACCCAGTCCCGCCAGAAGTAATAGATTATCGCCATAAAGCTTCCAACGTGTAGCGCCACGTTAAAAGGCAACCCCTGATCTTTCCATGAGAAGAACCATGGTAAAAGCGCGAGATGTGCCGTGCTGCTTACGGGGAAAAATTCGGTGATCCCTTGTATAGCACCTAAGATGATAGACTCAAGTAGGCTCAACTAATGAATCCTCTTGTCAACGACTTCTTTATTCAGGATTTCCTTTAGGAATCTCCCAGTATAGGACTTGCCTACCTCGGCTACCTCTTCTGGAGTTCCACTAGCTATAATCATTCCTCCTGCCTCACCACCTTCGGGTCCCATGTCAATTACATAATCGGCGCACTTGATCACGTCAAGGTTATGTTCTATTACTATTACGCTGTTGCCTGCTTTGACTAATTGCTGAATTATTAGAAGAAGCTTTTTTACGTCCTCGAAATGAAGTCCTATCGTCGGCTCGTCAATTATATAAAGCGTCTTTCCCGTCTGGCGTCTGGCGAGTTCTTTTGACAGCTTAATCCTTTGAGATTCTCCACCGGATAGGGTGGTCGCTGGCTGCCCAAGCCTTATGTATTCTAGTCCAACAGCTTCTAGGACTTCTAGCTTGGACTTGATATGAGGAACGTTCTGAAAAAACTCGCTAGCCTCTCTGACCGTCATATTCAGTACTTCCGCAATACTTTTACCCTTATACTTTACCTTGAGCGTCTCGGAATTGTATCTGCTCCCGCCACAGCGCTCGCAGGTAACGTAAACGTCTGGTAGAAAGTGCATCTCTATCTTAACGACCCCGTGCCCTAAGCAAGCCGCGCACCTGCCGTCCTTGACGTTAAAGCTAAACCTGCCCGGTTCGTATCCCTTTGCGTTCGCCTGGGGGAGCATCGAAAAAAGCTCGCGTATTGGCGAGAAGATACCCGTGTAGGTTGCGGGGTTAGACCTTGGAGTTCTACCAATGGGGGTCTGCTCTACGTGGGCGACTTTGTTTATATTATCTTCCCCGCTAATAGCCTTATAAGCTCCCACCGTTTTCTTACCGTGATAAAGTTTGTTGTTAAGCACGTTAAAAAGCGTCTCTAAAACTAACGTGCTTTTCCCTGAGCCAGAAACCCCCGTAACGCAGGTGAACACTCCTATCGGAAAGGCTACGTCCACATTCTTTAGGTTGTGCTCTGACGCTCCCTTTATGGATATAAATCCCTTAGGTTTTCTTCGTTCCAGAGGCGCAGGGATGCTTAGATTGCGAGACAAATAGCTTCCGGTAAGTGACTCTCGCCGTCTAGCTAATTCCTTTACGCCCCCCTCCGCAACGATTTTTCCGCCCTTCTCTCCTGCCCCAGGTCCTACATCAATTATGTAATCGGCGCTCCTAATCGTTTCTTCGTCATGCTCTACCACTATTACCGTGTTCCCCGCGTCTCTCAGCGATTTGAGCGTTTTGATAAGTCGTAGGTTGTCCCTTGCGTGAAGCCCTACCGTCGGCTCGTCTAACACGTAGGTTATCCCGGTGAGCTTTGAGCCTACCTGTGTAGCTAGCCTTATCCTTTGAGCCTCGCCCCCCGACAGCGTGGGCGCCGAGCGGTTGAGCGTTAGGTATCCAAGACCAACGTCAACTAGAAAGGTCAGCCTTGAATGTATCTCTCTGACTATTCTGTCGGCTATCTCACGCTGTCTTTTGGTAAAACCGACGTTCTGAAAAAACTCTAAGCACTCGTCAACTGACATTTTGTTTACGTTGTGTATAGACCGGTCTTCTATCAATACCGATAGAGCCTGCTTGTTGAGCCTTGAGCCTTGACACGAGTTGCAGCTAGTAACTCTCATATACTGAGATAGCTTTTCCCTCACGTGAGAGGATTCGGTCTCGCGATACCAGTGCGAGATAATTCCTACGACCCCCACATAATTGCCTTGATACCCTAAAATCTTACTATTGCCTTTTCTGTGAAAGGTTACGTTCTTGCCACTAGAGCCGTGTATTATCAACTTTTTTGCCTTAGCCGAAAGGTCTTTGAACGGTGTATTCAGACTAATTTCGAAGGTCTCAGCTAGGTTTTTTATCAACTTATTAAAATAATCAGAATTCGCCCATGGGATTATAGCCCCGTTGGCAATTGACGCCTCCTCGTCTATGCAAAGCTCAGGCTCACAATAAGATGTCTCTCCTATGCCGTGACAGTCAGAACACGAGCCATAAGGGCTGTTAAAGGAAAAGAGTCGAGGGGAGATTTCCCTATAGCTTATTTCGCACTTTGGACAATTGAGTTTCTCGCTAAAATTCAATACTTCGCCTCCCTGCTCGGGGGCGTCTATACGTTTCCCGCTCTCTACGATCACCGTCCCGCCGGAGCGTTTTAGCGCCATCCTCAACGATTCGACTATCCTGCCCATAACGTCTTTTCCAGAGTCGCGAATTAGTATGACGTCTATTAAGATTTCTATAGTGTGCTTTTTATGCCTACTGAGCTTTATATCTTCGTCTAAATCCCGAAGCTCGCCGTCTATTCTAACCTTTACGAACCCATCCTTTCTAAGCTCTTCCAGCTCTTTCCTATACTCGCCCTTCCTGCCCTGAACAATGGGCGAGAATATATAAGCCTTCTCGTTCCTTCCAAGCGCAGCAACCACGCGTGACGCCATTTTTTCTATTCCCTGAGCTGATCCCTGTGGAGACGCAGGGACGTGTATATCCGCCCCGCAGCCATAACAGTAGGGCTTGCCAATTCGGGCGAATAAGAGCCTTAGAAAATCGTATATCTCAGTTGTAGTGCCTACGGTCGAGCGAGGGTTTCTCTGAAAGGTCTTTTGATCAACCGCTATAGATGGGGAAAGCCCCTCTATAGCATCTAGGTCAGGCTTATCCGTTTTCTCTACGAACTGCCTCGCATAGGCAGAAAGGGATTCCATATACCTTCTCTGACCCTCGGAGAATATAGTATCAAACGCCAGGGAAGATTTGCCGGAACCACTGACCCCAGTTATCACGACTAATTTACCCCTGGGAAGCTCAAGGGAAATATCTTTTAGGTTGTGCTCTCTCGCCCCAGTTATTTTTATAGATTTCAACGCGCAGTTAAGTTTGCCGACCATCCTGAAACAAATTCAGCGCAAACTCCGTTGTAGCTACTAGGTAAATTTAACTGAAAAATGGCTTTTGTATCGGACGTTTAGGTTGACGATAAGGGGTGTAATAGCCTCTATCATTGAAGACAGCTTAAGTGGCCCGGCGTCCAAAACCCTCATGGTGGGCATATCTTCGGTCAGCCTTTTCACTACTTGCTTCGCCTCATCATCGTCCCCGCATATTACAACGTCGTAATCAAGGTTCTCCTCTACCTTGCTTAGTTCCTTAGCTGGAAGGTTGTGATAAGCGGAAACTAGCCTTGCCGTTTCAGGAAGCACCTCTTTAATCTCTAACGCCGAGGATCCCTGAGGAGGTGGATTGAATATGAAACTCTTATCCTTCTGTCTTTCCATAGAAACCACTGGGGTTACTACGATTTGGTCTGTAAAGCTATCCTTGATCTGACTAACCGTAGAAGCTGCATATTCTGGAGGGATGCTTATTATTACCACCTCCGCCGCCCTCGCTGCATCGGCGTTAGGCATTCCGCTGATCTTGGATTCTATTCCTAGATCAGAAAGCTTCTCAATATATTCAGAGGCTATGGACTTTGCCTTTTCATCACTTCTTGATCCTATAAAAATCTCGTGCCCGGCTTTAGACCATCTTAGAACAAGTCCTTCCGCAATATCGCCAGTTCCACCTAATAAAGCTATTTTCATTTTCCGTCTCCTCAAATAAAAGTTGCGTTTACCTGTTTGCACAGGCGCGTATATTTTAACAAACTAGATTGTCTAGTAAAGTAAAGGGTAGCTTTGAACGCAAGAAAAAAATACGTAATCTCAATTAGCCTTCTTTTTGTTATTTGGCTTATCGTAGCGGCTATCGGCGTTTTTACAGGTGCTTACGATTTAGGTTCAATTGAATCCATCCTAAAAGATGAGTTTGCTAAGACAGTTTTATTCCAGATCAGGCTTCCAAGAGTTCTTATGGCTACGCTGGCCGGAGGAACGCTGGCCCTAACGGGCGCCGCGCTTCAGGCACTCTTTAGAAATCCCCTCGCTTCGCCTTTTACCCTTGGAATATCCGGCGGCGCTTCGGCGGGGGCGCTAATTGCCGTAAGGCTAGGTCTTGGAGCCGGGTATCTCGGATTTTCCATGGTTTCTATAACTGCCTTCGCTTTTTCGTTGATCACCATGATGTTCATATATTCGATGTCAAGGGTAGGCGGCGTAGTAGTGACGGGAAGGTTGCTTTTAGCGGGAGTAGTGGTGAACTTCCTTTTTTCGGCACTTGTGCTGTTTATACAGTTTTTCTCAAGCTTCTCCGAGTCGATTCAATCCATGAGGTGGGTGATGGGGAGCCTTGACGTCGTAGGCTTTGAGTCAGTCTGGAAAGCGCTAATATTAGTAATTCCTGGCTGTTTTATAATTATTTCGGTTACGAGGGACATGAACTTGCTTGGACTGGGAGAAGACGTAGCCTCTTCGCTTGGCGTCTCGGTCCAAAGGGTGGAGAAAAAAATCTATTTTGCAACCTCGCTCGCCGCAAGCGCGATTATATCAGTAACAGGACCAATCGCTTTCATAGGACTGATTATACCACACCTAATTAGGATGGTATTGGGGTCTGATAACAGGTTTGTCGTTCCTTGCTCGTTTCTCTTGGGCGCATCATTTTTAACGGCGGCAGATACGGTGGCGAGAACCGTCATAGCGCCCGTAGAAATCCCTGTTGGAATAATAACGGCTTTGCTTGGCGGGGTTTTCTTCTTATGGCTGATGGTTAAGGCAAAGAGAGAAGAGGTTATATAAGCGAATTACGCCAAGAGAGCTCTTGCTATTCCGGTAGCGCCTCTTCTCCTTTCTCACTTTTTCCCAACGGATGCGTTTCCACTACTATACGCTCGGCTTCCGATTTGCTCTTGATCTCTCCCTCTAGTTGACCCTCTTCTACTAAGCTGAGAATATCCGAAAATATGGGTCCCGGTGAGTATCCCATGTTTATCAAGTCTTTCCCGCTAAGCAGAGGCTTGGGTTTGATTTCGTCCTCTTTCAGCTCTGAAAGGGCTTTTAAGGCGAAGCTGTGCGCGTCGGTTATGCCATGACTCGCAAGGCAATCCGCCAGATGAAGCGCCATATGGTCTTCAAAATGTGGCATACCTATGAAGCGCTTAAGAGTGCTCTTGCGCATCTTGAATACGTCTTTGAATTTAAGATGCTCACGGACAAGGGAATGGACAACGTCTATCTGCTTGTTCGGGAATTTAAGCTCCCTCATTATTCGTTTAGACATCTCGGCGCCTACTCTGTCGTGTCCGTTAAACCTGATACGGTCGGAAACGGAAAAAGTAGGGGGCTTGCCCACGTCGTGAAGAAGACCTCCAACCGCGAGTTCTGGGGATACATCGCCTCCCGCGTTTTCATGTAGTTTATCAAGGACAAGGCAGGTGTGGACGAATACGTCCCCCTCGGGATGAAATTCCGGCGGTTGCTCGACTCCGCTCATTTTGTTTGCCTCCGGCAGTATGTATGCCAAGATGCCACTTTGCCTGAGAAGTTCGAGTCCAAAGCCCGGATTTGCTTGCGTAACGATTTTTACCAGTTCGTCCCTTACCCTTTCCTTGCTAACCTGTCGTATCTGGGGGGCAAGCTCTTTGATAGCCTCAAAAGCGTCCTTTTCTATTGAGAATTTGTATCTAGCTCCGAACCTTACCGCTCGCATCATGCGAAGCTTGTCTTCCGTGAAACGCTCGTTCGGGTCTCCTATCGTCCTAAGCACTCTATTCCCAACGTCCTCAATCCCGTTTACGTAGTCAATCAGCTCTTCTTTTACTGGATCGTAAAGCATTCCATTTATCGTAAAATCTCTTCTCAAAACGTCCTCTTTTTCATTATCGCTGTAAGTGACTAAGTCGGGGCGTCTTCCGTCTGAATAGCCGTGGTCTCTTCTAAACGTGGCGACCTCGAATTTATAACGGTGTCCTGAGCTTGCCGAAGGATCGTCTAAAATTACTAAAACGACCCCGAAACTAACCCCAATTGGAAAGGTGTTCGGAAATATTTGAGAGATTTCTTTGGGCGTTGCGCTTGTTGTTACGTCGTATTCAGCGGGAGCTACTCCTATAATCATATCCCTGGCGCATCCACCGACGCAGAACGCCCTGTGTCCTGCTTGCCTTAGTTTGACGACTACTTCTTTCGCCGCATCGAAAATCTTGCTCCGCATAGGTTTGAGCTTAATAATCTTTTTCATAGTTCTTAATTACGTTCGCAAACGCTATTTGCCTCCATGCGCCCATTTATGTAGGAACGCGCCTTCACCATTGGCATGGGTTAGCCCGGTATTTTAACGTATATTTTACATTCCTATTATTCTATTGCGATACTAAAGGGGAAGTGAAGAGACCGGATTTCCAGTTCCCCGCTCAAAAGACTACGGGGGCGGGCCGGTGGCAGGGAATGGCTTTTGTTCCCCGATGCCCTATCAAATCCCCCTGTATCCCTCTCCCTGGTTCGACAGGCTCAGGGATACCGCAACCGGGGGAGAGGGGGAAAAGACAAGATTTCTCGGTTGCGCCTCACCCTTCGACAGGTTCAGGAGTTAGAAAGGATATTCCCCTCCTTTTGTAAAGGAGGGTTAGGGTGGATTTGCTTGTTTATTTGTAGGGGCGACCCCTGTGAACTTATCCACTGCCTAAAGGTATAGATTTGACAACCGCGACTTTAGCAAGTAGGTTGAATCTCTACTTATAGGTTAAGGGAATCAGGTGAGAAGCCTGAACTGTACCCGCAGCCGTAATGAGGGTCGCTATAATCTGAGGAATTGTTGTAATAAAGAATTGCCTTAGTTAGGCGAATCTTTGAACCTTAAGTGAGGTTAATTCATTTAACTTCAGGTCACTGGTTAATAACCGGGAAGGCTTGTTCAAAGATTTATGTCCTTTAAGTCGGAAGACCTACCTACATAAGTAGTAAGCCCATATAGTAAGCCCATATAGTAAGCCAAATTATCACCTCGGGAGGTAGGGTTATGTGGCTTTTCAACGGGAGTTTACTCTCTGTTTTTCCATTATTACTTTTGTTCCTTTCAGTAACTTCTTTATCCAAAGAGATAGAGATGCTCAAGGAAGTAGTAGTTACCGCTACTAAGGTTCCGATGGAGTCAGAACGTTTGGGTATGTCGGTAGAGGTTATCACTGCAGAAGAGATTGAAAGAAGCGGTTCAACGGACTTGATAGACGTGTTAGAAAGGGTTGCGGGGCTGAACGTAGTGCAGACTGGAAGTCGCGGGTCGAATACTAATGCTTTATTTACAAGGGGTGGGGAGAGCGATTACAATCTTGTTTTGATAGATGGTATTCAGGTAAGCAATCCCGAAGGGGCTTTTAACTTCTCTAGCCTTACTAAGGAAAACGTAGATAGGGTGGAGATAATAAAGGGTCCTCACTCCGCCATTTATGGGTCGGACGCTATAACTTCGGTAGTTAATGTAATTACCAAGAAGGGCAGTGGTGAGCCTAGCGTTTACTTGTCAGGAGCACTTGGAGCAAGAGAAGAAGGGAGCCTAGTGCAAGAATACGAAGCCAGTTTTTCGGGTGGGGACAAGCGATACGGCTACTTTCTGTCCTATGCGAGGGTGAGCGACGGGGGAATTCTAGATTTTAATAACGATTATACAAACAATGGTTACACAGGTTCCTTCAACTTAAGCCCTGATGAGGACCTGAAGCTTGATTTTACTGCCGTCTATCGCGACTCTGAGTTTGAATTTCCTACGAAGGGATCGGGGGATAGGTTGGATAACAAGCTTGATCCCGAGCAGTTTACAAGAAATAAGACTTTAGCTTTGGGGGCTAACACATCATATAATTTAGCTAGTTGGTGGGAAAACGTATTCGCTCTTGGATTTGCGAGAGAAAAGTTAAATATAGAAAATCCGAAGAGTTACGAGGGAGACTGGCCTTATAATTCTAAGACTAAGCAAAAAAGATGGACGATTGATTACAGATCAAACCTCTTCTTTGACTTAGCAGAGGAAGTTTCGGCTGTTACTACCATAGGCTTTGAATATGAGAACGAAGATTATGATGGCAGCAACCGAATTGACAAGTCAAGACGAAACCGCGCGTATTACTTTCAAGTGCAGTTTGGCTTTTACGAAAGATTTTTTATTACGGCGGGTGCAAGGCTTGATGATAATGAAAAGTATGGAGAGGAGATCAGCCCGACCGCTTCACTGTCTTATTTACTTAAAGACTATGGGACGAGGCTGAGAGCGGCGGTAGGAAAGGGTATCAGACAGCCGATGTTTCTTGAGAACTTTGATAGTATGTGGTCTAAAGGCAATCCTAAGCTTAAACCCGAAGAGTCGTTGAGTGCCGAAGTCGGCATAGATCAGGTCTTGTTTAATGATGCCCTGGAGCTTCGCTTTACCTATTTTTGGAACAGGTTTGAGAATTTGATAGAATATGGCAATTTTGCCAATGGAACTAATTATGACAATATAGACAAGGTTAAAACAAAGGGCTTAGAGATCGGCGGAGATTTTAATCTCGGTAAGGGTGTAACGCTGGGAGCTAACTACACTTATCTAGATTTCAATAGAGCGAAGCTAATAAGAAGGGTTAAGCATTCATCATCTTTTACGGCGAACTATTCGCTTGGCGATTTCAATTTGAACTTGGCGGGAATCTACGTTGGAGACCGCCAAGATACGAATTTTAAGACGTTCACAAGGGTGAAAAACGACGGGTATTTTAAGGCTGATTTAGCCACGAGCTATAAGCTAAATTTAAGGTTTCCATATCTAAAAGATGCAAGGGCGTTTGCGAGGGTCGACAATCTTTTCAATAGCGATTATGAAGAAGTCTTTGGATACTCAAGCCCTGGACTTAATTTTATAAGCGGGCTATCAATAAGGCTTTAGTAGAATGGCGTGAGCTTCTTTTTATAATATGCCCCTGTTTCCGAGAGTGTATAAACTACGGGTTTATGCACTCTCTTTTTTAACTTCATTCCAAAGCGTATCCATATCTTCAAGCGACAGATCGGATAATTGTTTGCCTTGCTCCGCCGCTCGATCCTCAATTTTGCTGAATCTGTTTATGAAGCCATCAATTGCCTTGTGCGTAGCACCTTCGGCGTCTATCTTTAGATGCCTGCCCAGATTTACTAGAGAAAAAACTAGGTCTCCCCATTCCTTCTCTATTCCTTTAGAATCGGCGCGGGTTATCTCTTCTTCCAACTCAAAAAGCTCTTCCTTGACTTTAGATATAACCTCATCTATGCCATCCCAATCAAAACCCACCTGAGAAGCCTTCTCTCCCACGCGCTCGGCACGCAGCAAGGAAGGCATAGTGCGCGGGATTCGGAGAAGGCTCCTTTTTCTCGACTTTTCTTTTAGTTTTTGCCGATGCCACGTCTGGACGGCGTCCTCCGCGTCTTTCGCTCTCTCGTCGCCGAACACGTGCGGGTGTCGCCTGATCAATTTATTGTAAAGCCTATCTATAACGTCTTCTATGCTGAAGTCTTTATTCTCATCCGCAATCTGAGCCGCAAAGAGAACTTCATAGAAAAGGTCTCCTAGCTCTTCAATAATCTCATCTTTGTCCTCAGTCTCTATAGCTTGGACTACTTCATGCGCTTCTTCAATTATGTAAGACTTGAGGGTATCAAGCGTCTGCTCCTTATCCCATGGACAGCCATTGGGGCCTCTTAGGTGCATTGCGAGATTTACAAGGTCTCGGAACGTTTTTTTCATAGATTTTAATATATAGATTTTAATATAACGTATAGACGTCCATCTTGTAAAATTATGGTTTGCGCTTTCCAATCATTGCGTTTATAATCAGGGACACAAACTAACTGTGAGGTGTGAAAGTGGGAAAAGATATAAGGTTCGGGTTATCAGCGCCTATGCCGGGGGCGGATTTAGATGGTTTAATAGCCTTTTCCATAAAGGCGGACGAGCTTGGTTTTGATACCGTTTGGTTTCCTGATCACGTCGTTTTCGTATCCCCTACGGAGGCGCACGAGGCGTGGACGGTGGCTACGGCGGCCGCTATGAGGACAAGCAACGTTAGCTTGGGGACGGTCTCGGATCCGCACAGAATGCACCCTGCGGTATTCGCGCAAAGACTAGCCACGATTGACCATGTTTCAAAAGGTAGAGTAACCCTTACTCTCGGAGTTGGCGAGTCTATGAATCTAGATGCCTACGGGATAAACTGGGACAGACCACTCGGAAGGTTGAGAGAGGCGATGATGGTAATGCAGAAACTCTGGGCGACGGAGGGTCCTTGCAATTACGAAGGGGACTTCTTTAATCTAAAAGAAGCCTTCTTACAGGTGAAGCCTTATAAGAGAAACAGAATCCCGATGTATATAGCTACTCACACTCCAAAGGGCCTTAGGCTGACGGGTGAACTAGGTGACGGCTGGATGCCGATTGACTTAAACCCTTATCTATACGGCGAGTATCTAGGGCAGATTGAAAAAGGCGCTACGGACGCAGGGCGGAGCATGGATGAGATAGATCCGGCCCTTTGGGTTTTTACCTCTTTAGGGGAAAGCGTCGATCAGGCTTACGAGACTTTGGAACCGTTCAAATACGTTCTCGTTATGCAGGATCAGCTTAAAAAAGCAGGTTATGACGTAGATATTCCAGAAGAGTATAATGGATTGAATTACTTTAACGTTATCCCCCAGGATGAAGAGGGACGACAAAAATTCAGACAGATTGGACAGTTTTTCCCTAGAGAAGCCATACTGGATTTTACTATTACCGGTTCTACCAAGGACTGCATAGAAAAGATTGAAAAGTTCATTGAAAAGGGCGTGAGGCATTTTGTGCTTTTCTATAGGTTCAGCCCCGATCCCAATAAGGCACTAGATACCTACGCTAAAGAGATCATACCTTATTTTAAGGGTTGAAGTTCGGCAAGGAATTTTTTATAATCCATATTACGAACGACCCATATTACGAACGACGAAGAAAATAAAGAGGAGATTACAAGAACATGAAACTAAGTGATATGTCGGTTTTTGCTGCTCCTGAGAAACAGCCCGTCCCAAACAGAGATGTAGATGCCCCTGATGATCTAAGTGATGTGTCGGTTTCTGCTGCTCCTGAGAAACAGCCCGTCCCAAACAGGGATATAGATGCCTCTGACGATCTAAGTGATGTGTCGGTTTTTACTGCTCCTGAGAAACAGTCCGTCCCAAACAGGGATGTAGATGCCCCTAACGATCTAAGTGATGTGTCGGTTTTTACTGCTCCTGAGAAACAGTCCGTCCCAAACAGGACACATTTACTGATGTAGATGCCTCTGACGATCTAAGTGATATATCGGTTTTTACTGCTCCTGAGAAACAGTCCGTCCCAAACAGGGATGTAGATGCCCCTAACGATCTAAGTGATATATCGGTTTCTGCTGCTCCTGAGAAACAGTCCGTCCCAAACAGGGATGTAGATGCCTCTGACGATCTAAGTGATATATCGGTTTTTACTGCTCCTGAGAAACAGCCCGTCCCAAACAGGGATGTAGATGCCCCTAACGATCTAAGTGATGTGTCGGTTTCTGCTGCTCCTGAGAAACAGCCCGTCCCAAACAGAGATATAGATGCCTCTGACGATCTAAGTGATGTGTCGGTTTCTGCTGCTCCTGAGAAACAGCCCGTCCCAAACAGAGATATAGATGCCTCTGACGATCTAAGTGATGTGTCGGTTTCTGCTGCTCCTGAGAAACAGCCCATCCCAAACAGGGATGTAGATGCCTCTGACGATCTAAGTGATGTGTCGGTTTCTGCTGCTCCTGAGAAACAGTCCGTACCAAACAGGGATGTAGATGCCTCTGACGATCTAAGTGATATATCGGTTTTTACTGCTCCTGAGAAACAGCCCGTCCCAAACAGAGATATAGATGCCTCTGACGATCTAAGTGATGTGTCGGTTTCTGCTGCTCCTGAGAAACAGCCCATCCCAAACAGGGATGTAGATGCCTCTGACGATCTAAGTGATGTGTCGGTTTCTGCTGCTCCTGAGAAACAGTCCGTACCAAACAGGGATGTAGATGCCCCTGATGATCTAAGTGATATGTCGGTTTCTGCTGCTCCTGAGAAACAGCCCATCCCAAACAGGGATATAGATGCCTCTGACGATCTAAGTGATGTGTCGGTTTTTACTGCTCCTGAGAAACAGTCCGTCCCAAACAGGGATGTAGATGCCTCTGACGATCTAAGTGATGTGTCGGTTTCTGCTGCTCCTGAGAAACAGTCCGTACCAAACAGGGATGTAGATGCCCCTGATGATCTAAGTGATGTGTCGGTTTTTACTGCTCCTGAGAAACAGTCCGTCCCAAACAGGGATGTAGATGCCCCTAACGATCTAAGTGATATATCGGTTTCTGCTGCTCCTGAGAAACAGCCCGTCCCAAACAGGGATGTAGATGCCCCTGATGATCTAAGTGATGTGTCGGTTTCTGCTGCTCCTGAGAAACAGTCCGTACCAAACAGGGATGTAGATGCCCCTGATGATCTAAGTGATGTGTCGGTTTTTACTGCTCCTGAGAAACAGTCCGTACCAAACAGGGATATAGATGCCTCTGACGATCTAAGTGATGTGTCGGTTTCTGCTGCTCCTGAGAAACAGTCCGTACCAAACAGAGATGTAGATGCCTCTGACGATCTAGATGTCTCCACGCACAATGATTTAGTGGGACTAGTTAATTTAAGAACTGATGTAGCTCTCGCTAGAAACGATATAGAACATATAGAAGATAGCACTGGAAGGATTGAAAAGAAAGCTGACCGGCTTGATACCGAGATTGGCAGGCTTAATACCAAGCTTGACTCTAAGATTGATGGAGCGAGTGATAAGCTTGATTCTAAGATTGATGAAGTGAATGGCAAGATTGATGCTAGGGTTGGCGAAGTGAATTCTAAGATTGATGGAGTGAGTGATAAGCTTGATTCTAAGATTGATGAAGTGAATGGCAAGATTGATGCTAGGGTTGGCGAAGTGAATTCTAAGATTGATAGAGCGAGTGATAAGCTTGATTCTAAGATTGATGAAGTGAATAGCAAGATTGATGCTAGGGTTGGCGAAGTGAATTCTAAGATTGATAGAGCGAGTGATAAGCTTGATTCTAAGATTGGCGAAGTAAATGTTAATATAGACTCTAACTTTAGGGAGATCAATGCCAAGATTGACTATATATTCAGTAACCTAAAAGAAGATCAACTTGAATTAAAAGGTATGTTCAGCATTGTGAGACCTGTAGTTATCGGCACTCTCGCAGTTGCAATAGGCTGGTTAATTGTATACGCGGTGAAGGATCTATTCTTATTGCTTTTAAAATAAGCTTGTTCTATTAAAGAAAGTCATTGAATCAGGCGATTTCTTTCTTCCATAGTTGGGCTCTGATTGATTGCTTTCTCCATTTCTTTTTAGCTGCATAATTGTCTGTTGTCAACTCCGCTATGCACTCCCTATAGTTTGAAAGATGGTTTGTGATATGCGTCTAAATCGTCATTCCTGCGGAAGCAGGAATCTAGGGTGGGTATGAGAGTAAGGAAAAATTCATATGCTCTTTTACCCACTGCAGAATTTATATTATGTTCCTGTGAAAATGGGGATCAGACCGGCTTAGATAAGTTGAATATGCAATTCTTACCCACCGTCCCTTCTATCTCTAAAGGACGCTTTCTTAAAGAGCACCACGTCAAGAGGGTTAGGCTCTAGTCCTGCCAAGTAGGGCTTTATTAGATTCTGCTGCATAGTGATATAAAACGGTGCTATAGGCGCGTCCGTTTCGGTGAGGATCTTTTGCGCCTTATCGTATAAAATCCTCCTTTTCTCAGAGTCGGTTTCTTGCGCAGCCCTTTCTACAAGCTCGTCGTATTTTGTATTGCACCAGCCCGTTCTATTGTTGCCCGAGACGCAGGTAAATAAATTCATGAAATTATGTGGGTCTGGAAAGTCCGCTCCCCATCCAGCACGGTGTATTTCGGGCGGTTTAGTATTAATAGTGCTTAGATATACCTTCCATTCCTCGTTTACGAGATTGACCTTGATACCAAGATGTTCTTTCCACATACTTTGAAGAGCCTCTGCTATTACTCTGTTAGAGCTAACATCGGGCCAGAGAAAACTCACGTCGGGAAATCCTTTGCCATCCGGGTAGCCCGCTTTGGCTAGCCATTTTTTTGCCTGGGCGCGATCAAACCTGAGACCGATGGTAGGATTGTAACCCAGCATATTTTTAGGTATCCAAGAGGTAGTCTCAATTCCGCCCCCCTGTATAAGGTTTACTATGCTTTTCCTGTCAATTGAAGACGTGAAGGCTTTCCTGACAAGTGGATCGTTAAACGGTGGTTTCTTAACGTTAAATGCTATATAGTTCGTCCTGAACTGAAGAGTGGTCTTAAATTCGTCTAAATTTCTTAGTCTTGGAACCTCCAAGGGTGGGATGCTTTTGCTGTCGGCGAAATCGAGCTTCCCGCTTTCATACAGAGCCAGAGCTGAAGACGGATTCTCATTCATTATCATGTTTACCTTTTTAATCTTAGGCACCTCACCCCAGTAATCGGGGTTGATTGAAAGAATTATAACGTCATGGTGTCTCCATAATGAGGGTTTATACGGACCCAAAGTTACTATGTTTTCAGGCTCTGTCCATTTGATCCCATGTTTTTCTAATACGTCTTTTCTCATAGGAAACGTTGACATAAAGGTTAAGAGGCTGGGGAAGTAAGAAGCTTTCCGCTTCAGCTTCACTTGAAGCGTTCTATCTCCCAGTGCTTTTACTCCGACTTTGCGAGGGTCTTCTATTTTCCCGGTGTTATATTCCTCAGCGTTCTTTACGTCAAACAGAAAATATGCGTAATGTCCCCCCGTCTTTGGGTCGAGTATTCGTTTCCATGAGTATTCAAAGTCCTCCGCTCTAAGGGGTTTGCCATCCGTCCATAGAACGCCTTCCCTGATCTTAAAAGTGTAAGTTTCTCCATCTTCGCTTATCTCCCAACTCTCGGCTAGAGCTGGCTGAGGTAGGAAGTCGCCGCCGAATCTTGTAAGCCCCTCCATAACGTTATTTAGCACTGTAAAGGACGTGCTGTCCGTAGCTAAAGCCCAGTCAAGGGTGGGCGGCTCATTTCCTATGTTTACGTTTATGGCGTTTTTCTGCGAGACGGCGTCTTGGTCTTTACATCCGTATATGAATAGAAACAAAGCGATCACTAGACACAGCAAGGGATTTTTTATCATGTTATGTTCACTCTATACGTCAAGTAATTTCTCCACGTCAAGTAATTTCTCCCATTTTGCTCTTTTGTTCATGGTCTTGGCAGTTTATTATAAGGGTTTCTTTTGGTTTTGCGAGCTAAATTGAGGTTGGAATTTCGTGATAATTGGAGTTGTTAGAACTCAAGCGCCGTTAAGTTCTTAGTGTTTAACTAGTCATGCGCTTAATTCCGCTATATAATACAAAGAAATTACTTGCCTTCAGTAAATTCTGACGGAGGTTGCCATATGAAATTCTGCGTTCTAGTCATATCTATAGTCGTCCTTACGGTTCTTCTAGGTGCTTGCTCCAGACCTGAGGGTGCTACTCCCAGCGAAAAAAGGGATTTTGTTTTGAAAATGAGGGACGATACGTTGGCGGAGTTGCACGAGAAACTGCATTACACTGAGAAATTAATTCAGAACGCGGCGGGCTACGCCGTTTTTAGCGGTTTTGATACCCACATACTGTTTGCAGGTTCGGACATCGGATACGGGGTCGCCGTGGATAATTCTAATGGCGATAAAGTTTTTATGAGGATGGCTGCAGGAGAGGTCGGACTTGGTTTTGCCCTTAAGGGCATTAGAGAAGTCATAGTATTTAATAATAAAAATGCGTTTTATAAGTTTGTTACGTCAGGATTGAACTTTGGGGCCCAGGGGGAGGCATCAGCTCAATATAAAGATATAGGTGGGTCTAAAAGCAGTTATGTGCCACTGTCTTCGGACATAATTGTTTTTCAGATGGCAAAGGGTGGAGTGGCGCTCAAAGCGAGCCTAGGGGCTTCCAAATTCTGGATAGACAATGAGCTTAACTACATAGGGAACTGACCTTTGGTGGAAGTTGATTTAGAGGGCAACCTAAGAGAGGTTCGGCGGAGGATTGAAAAAGCTGCAGCTAAATCGAGACGCGACGCCGGAGAAATAAAACTCGTGGCGGTATCCAAGCGAGTTAGCGCTGAAAGGATAATAGGGGCGTCTAAATACGGCGTCAATACGTTCGGCGAGAACTATGCGCAGGAGCTCAGAGATAAGATTAAAACCATAAATAATAACGCCTCGGGTTTAGGAGTACTAAGCCAAGCTACGATGATTCATTGGCATTTTATAGGAAGGCTTCAAAAAAACAAGGTTAAATACATAGTGGGCAACGTGGGTCTCATTCATTCTCTTGATTCCCTTTCGCTCGCTCGTGAAATAAATAGAAGGGCAGAGAGTTTAGGGATAACTGTTCAGTCTCTCATAGAGGTAAATACGGCGGGAGAAGAGACCAAAGGCGGGGTTAAACTACAAGAACTAGAAGGTTTTATGATGGAATTAGAAGGCCTTTCTTCTATTGAGCTTGTAGGTTTAATGACCATGGCGCCTTATTCCACTGATCCTGAGGAGGCGAGGCGATCCTTCAGGCGGTTAAGGGAAGCTAAGAATGGCTTGTTAAACGAATATCCGAATTTGAAGGAACTCTCTATGGGAATGAGCGACGATTTTGAGGTAGCTATTGAGGAAGGAGCGACGATAGTGAGGGTCGGCTCAGCGATTTTTGGGCAAAGGAGTTATTAAAAGCGGTATATGAATAGGATAGGATTCATCGGCGCCGGAAATATGGCGCAGGCCCTTATAGAGGGACTTATTTCATCAAAACTGTTTACGAGCGAGCAGGTTATGGTTAGTGACACTCTGGAAAAAAGGGTAGATCACGTGAGGTCAGCTTACAATGTAAAGCCTGCTCGCAACAACAAACACCTTTCAAAGGAATCTGACATTGTAGTGCTGTCCGTAAAGCCCGACAGCGTGTCAGGAGTTTTGGAAGAGATAAAGGCGATAGTGAACTCTAAAAAGATTATTGTCTCTATAGCGGCTGGAATTACAACTTCTTTCATTTCTAAAATTATTAAAAAGAAAGCCAAGATAGTAAGGGTAATGCCTAACACTCCTGCCCTTGTTCTTGCGGGGGCGTCCGCGCTTTACTGTAATCCTCACCTGAGTCCTCAAGAACGAGAAAACGTCAAGGAGATATTCAAATCCGTAGGCGTTGCCTATATGGTTAGCAAAGAAAGCCAGCTCGACGCCGTAACGGGGCTTAGCGGAAGTGGTCCCGCTTTTGCATCTATCTTTATAGAGTCACTCTCCGAAGGGGGGGTTAAGATGGGGCTTTCAAGGGAAATGTCACTCGCTTTAGCAACTCAAACCGTCTATGGCACCGCTAAGATGATTAGACAGGGTGACGACCATCCCGCTGAACTTAAAGATAAGGTGTCCTCTCCTGGAGGCACTACGATTGAGGGTATTTACAGGCTGGAGCAAGGAGGGTTTAGGGCAAGCGTTATTTCAGCAGTTGAGGCAGCTACGCTTCGTTCAAGAAAGCTATCTGAGGAGGAGAATTAATGGACGTTTTATTGCAGAATTTCATCGTTGCGATAGTGGAGGTTATGGGCATACTGCTTAACGTTTATATGTGGCTAATTGTAGCCAGAGCCATTATATCATGGGTAAATCCCAGCCCTTACAATCCCATAGTCAATTTTCTCTATCAGGCTACTGAACCGGCGTTAAGATACGCAAGGAGAATACTCCCTCCTATCGGCGGCACGCTAGATCTGTCTCCCATACTAGTTCTAGTGGCGATCGTTTTCCTTAGGCAGTTTCTGATTAAGACCCTTTTGGAGCTCGCCCAACGGCTTTAGTCGTAGCGTGAGGGGGAAAATCAAATGACTCAAGAAATGACGAAATGCGACGTTACGATTTCTATGGAAAATGGATTTAGTCTTAGCCAATCAAGTTTATTTAAGTCATTTATCCTTGAGGCGAGAAGCAACGATTTTTTGTTGTTTTTGATGGATTCAAAGAGGGGTGAATATCAGGATATGATCTTATCTGAACTTATCTTATTAAGCAGTCTTTAACCAATACGTTCTAAACGAAGCGTATTATTCTATTATTGAGGATGGAACTAGTCTGGCACAACCTCTATAGACTCCTCTCTAAAGTTGGAGTCAAAATCTTCTAAAATCCAGGCTCTAGCGTCATTATATTTTCCTCCATTTATAGAGAAAATAATGTAAACCCATTCGGGCCACGCCCTCTGCCTATCAGTCTCAGAAGCCATTGAGGGATGGTCGGGGTGAGAGTGATATATTCCCAGTATCTCCATGCCGTTTTCCCTCGCCCAGTCGTCGGCTCGCTTAAAAGACGAAGGATCAAGCTCGTATCGGTCGTGCGCCCTTTCAGCGTTTAGATTGCGGCACGCTCTATAATTCGTTATTACGTCCTTTGCGCCAATCAAAACCCCGCATACCTCTTTTGGAAAACCGTCCTCCGCGTGCTTTATAATCTCGTTGTAGGAATATTTACTTATCCTTACCACCACAGACCCCCACTTAGATACCTATATCCGCCGTCGGGAAGAACGGTAACAAGAACTCCCTCTTTAAGGTTTTTGGCATAAGATAAGGTAGCATAAGCCGCCGCGCCCCCGGAGTGACCAACAAAAATCCCCTCTTTCTTGAGTAGCTTCTTCATAATATCATAAGCGTCGTCGGTATAAACCCTTACTAGCTGATCTGCAAATTCCGCATCGTAAATCCCCGGCACGATTGAAGTAGCCATGTGCTTCATTCCCTCAAGTCCGTGAAGCGCTTCGGCAGGCTCAATCGCGATAGCTTTTACGTCAGGATTGAACTCCTTGAGCCGTTTTGACGTGCCCATAAAGGTGCCACTCGTTCCAAGCCCCGCTAGAAAATGAGTTATTCGCCCCCGCGTCTGATCCCAGATTTCAAGAGCCGTAGTGTCATAATGGGATTTGGAGTTGTAAGGATTGTTATATTGATCCGGCATAGCGTATCTATCAGGGTTTTCCGCCTTTAGCTTCCTAGCCATGCGGATAGCCCCGTCAGAGCCTTCAAGTGGATCTGAGTACACCACTTTAGCCCCAAACGCCTGGAGGGTTTTCTTTCGCTCTACGTTTATGTTAAGCGGCATTACAAGCTCTACTTTGTATCCCAGGGTAGCACCAAACATGGCATATGCTATCGCCGTGTTGCCAGATGAGGAATCCATCAAAATTGTATCTCTGTTGAGTCGCCCTGAGCGGATTTCCTCCAGAGTCATCCATAGGGCGGGTCTATCCTTTACCGAGCCTCCGGGGTTGAACCACTCGGCTTTTACGTAAACCTCTACTCCAGGGCTTAGATTCTCCGTAATGCGCGTCAGCTTGATGAGTGGGGTGTTTCCTACTAGCTCAGTTACCGAGTTTGCCCTTTTCAGCCTGTGATCCAAAGTTTTTTTTCTAGCCAAAGAAACGTTCATCAACGGTGCTCTATGAGAAGCTTGTAGAAACTACCTTCCTGCTGAAGATCTAGTATCTTATGCCCTTCCTGCTTTATGGTTTTAGGAACGTTTATCAGTGATTCGCCTTCAGCCAAAGTTACTTCAAGCACCTGACCAGAAGACATCGTCCCCAGCTTGAGCTTCGTCTTTACATAGGTCATAGGGCATATTTCTTTGGTAATGTCTATATGCCCATCTATCTTTGGAAAGTTCATGTATAAAGACTCCTGTTCCCATTAATTTATATGTAAAACTAACGATATTAACACGGTAAGGCTACCATATAGACAGGGAGGGAGCAAAGCTAGCGTTGCCTTAGGTATAGATTTTTATGGTTAAACTATAATATTTTAATTGCCTAGTGCTAACAACTTGGTTGAAAATCCAGCTTGGGTTAGTAAGCTCATTTTCTCCATTAATATATATCAACGAATACATGAGAGAAGGAACTATTTGGAGATGTGCTTTCCTTTAGAAAGAGATGAACACGCAGGTTCACCTAGTCGAGGAGAACCTAGGAGATAATTCCTTTTTGGAATATGCACCTCTCAAAACACTCATACGCTCCCGCTCACTCCTTCCACTCTTTATGGGTGGGTTACTATGTACACACCACGCATACACCACCCCTTTTATAGGCAGAATAGGCGGGCTAAACTGACGCACTAATTCTCCCAGCGCGTGTTTTGAGAAGCACTAGCTGGAGTTTCATTCTCCCTAGCTACCGGGGCTTGCATCGGGATGCTCGCCCGCCTGCTAGTTAGCTACCTGGCGATTGAAATTCGCTACCGTCAGTCCCGGCGTCAGCAGAAGGCGGGGATGGTGGTGCAGGCTCCGCCGAAGCAGCATCCGAGCCCGCCGCATCCTCACCTTGCGGTGCTATGAAGTACCATCCAAAGAAAGCTAATCCAATCACAATTAGTGTCCACATCATCTTTTGAATCCTCCTTGTTATAAATTACCATGTATTATAAATAACCCTCATTTATAAGTCGCTCTCGCTAATTTACTAAAATCTTGCAAACTAAAGTAAACAGCAAAAGTTGTTGCGCGTTCATACCACGTTCATACAATGAAAACTACCGTTATAATAATATTAAGTATTTATCAATAGCGTTACGAGCTTTTTTACATTGATACTAATAAATTTTACATGTCTATGTCAAGAAAAAGTTTAAAAATTCCGTCAATTTCCTCAGATGTGGAGTTATGTCTATCAATGATTGAATCCGGATGTCTTTTCACGTCTATAGGGGATGAGGCTACTTTGATAATTAAAGGGGGTAGAGAAGAGGTTGACTCCTTCAGAGAACTGCATCGAATAGAAGTAGGTTTTGCATTTATAGATCGCCCTGAGTTCCCTTCCCTGAAAATTCAAACTCTTATCTATAATGGAAATGAAAAACCTTTTGGCTTTGACTATTTTTTCAACGTAGAATCCAAAGAGGAAACCGCCCTCATAAGACAATTGATAAGACAGGGATACTTCAACGTATTGTTTTACGTTTCAGAAATAGAATACTTAAAAAGAGCGCGTATCACGCACGAAGGGAAAATGCGTCTTAGGTCTTTACTAGCGGAAGCGCGATAGGGTCTATGCCGCTTTTACATTTGACAAAACAAGTTTGTTATCCGATACTGTTAGGTAAATACTGAAGGGGTAATCGCTAATTGGGATTTGTAAAGTTTTTAGGGACGGGTGCATCCGCTCCGGATAAAGTGTTGTCCAACTTTGACTTTGAGAAGATTGTAAACACGTCGGACGAGTGGATAACTACCAGAACAGGCATAAAGGAAAGAAGGATCGCCGAGCCAGAGATTGCAACGTCCGATTTAGCGTATGAGGCTTCGATGAGAGCCCTTGAGGATGCCTCGGTTGATCCTAAAAGTCTGGATGGAATTATACTAGGAACAATAACTCCGGACTTTCTATTTCCCTCGTCAGCCTGTGTTTTACAAAGCCGAATTGGAGCGAGGAAGGCGTTTGCCTTTGACCTGCTCGCGGGCTGTTCGGGTTTTTTATACGCTCTTCACGTAGCGCGGGGATTTATTGAAAGCGGGGAGGCTAAAATGCTCCTCATCGTTGGTGCTGAGACCCTATCTAAGGTGATTGATTACGAGGATAGGACAACCTGTATTTTATTTGGCGATGGGGCAGGAGCTGCCGTGATTGGCAATTCGGAGACTCCAGGGTTAATGTCCTCGTGTCTAGGTGCTAGAGGCGACGACTGGAAGCTTCTCTACCTGCCGGGCGGCGGGTCGCGTATTCCCGCTTCGGAAGAAAGCCTGAGGAACAAGAGCCATTATCTCAAGATGGAAGGAAGAGATGTCTTTAAGGAAGCCGTAAAAGCCCTTCAGACCTCTTCCCTCGAAGCGATAAAAATGGCGGATGTAACTCCCGATCAAATAGATCTTTTTATCCCACACCAAGCTAACTATAGAATCATAGAAGCCTTGAGAAAGCGTCTTGATATGCCAGAAGAGAAGGTATTTAGTAATTTAGACAGATACGGCAATACGTCATCGGCGTCGGTTCCCATTGCTCTTGATGAGGCTGTAAGAGGTGGGAGACTCAAAAAGGGTGATACCGTGCTGTTTTCGGCTTTTGGCGCCGGATTTACATGGGGTTCCTCAGTTGTCCGTTGGTAACGTGCCGCATGTCCCTTACATCAAGCGGAGATGAATACAGTAGAGAGAGGCAAGGAAGGGATTCCTGTTCCCCAACTCCTCGGTTGCGCATCGCCCTTCGGGGTGTTCAGAGATTAGTAAAGGATATTCCCCTCCTTTTGTAAAGGAGGGTTAGGGTGGATTTTATCTTTACCCGTAGGACGATCTCCCTAGTGATGCCCTGAGCCTGTTTGAAGGATGGTCACCCTAAAAATCTAAGGACAAGGGTAACCACTAGGGTCGCCCCTACGAAATGATGGAAAGGACAGGAATGACGAAAACGCACTCACTCTGTATCCCTCTCCCAGAAGAAGAAAGTCTGAACTGCGATTTTTGAGATTATGGGATTAAATGATGAGCCATGATTAAAAAGATTAAAGAACAAATCCCCCTATATCCCCCTTTGTCTAAAGGGGGAGAAAAAATGAGTAGTCCATGCACGTCTAGCAAAGAGGAAAAAGCCTCTTGTCAAGCTCTGAGATTAGTAAAGGATATTCCCCTCCTTTTGTAAAGGAGGGTCAGGGTGGATTTGTTCTTTGTTCTGTAGGGGCGGACCCTTGTGGTCGCCCCTAAGGTACAAGAATTGGGTAACCACTAGGGCTACCCCTAAGAAATGATGGAAGGAACAGAAATCCCTCCCTCTGGATTCCTGCTTACGCAGGAGAGGGAGAAGACAGAATTTATCGGTTGTATTTTGCCCTTCGGCAGACTTAGAACATCGCCCGTCAAATCCCCCTATATCCCCCTTTGTCTAAAGGGGGAAAAACAATGAGTAGTCCATGCACGTCTAGCAAAGAGGGCAAAGCCTCTTGTCAAGCTCTGAGGTTAGTAAAGAATATTCCCCTCCTTTCGTAAAGGAGGGTTAGGGTGGATTTTATCTTTGTTCTGTAGGGGCGGCGACCCTTGTGGTCGCCCTAAGGTGCAAGAACTGGGTAATCACAAGGGTTACCACTACGAAATAATGGAAGGAACAGAAATCCCTCCCTCTTGATTCCTGCTTACGCAGGAGAGGGAGAAGACAGAATTTATCGGTTGTATTTTGCCCTTCGGCAGACTTAGGACATCGCCCGTCAAATCCCCCTATATCCCCCTTTGTCTAAAGGGGGAAAAACAATGAGTAGTCCATGCACGTCTAGCAAAAAGGGCAAAGCCTCTTGTCAAGCTCTGAGATTAGTAAAGGATATTCCCCTCCTTTCGTAAAGGAGGGTTAGGGTGGGTTTTATCTTTACCCGTAGGATGATCACCCTAGTGATGTCCTACGCCTGTTTGAAGGATGGTCACCCTAAAAATCTAAGGACAAGGGTAACCACTAGGGTTACCCCTACGAAATGATGGAAGGAACAGGAATGACGAAAACGCACTCACTCTGTATCCCTCTCCCAGAAGAAGAAAGTCTGAACTGCGATTTTTGAGATTATGGGATTAAATGATGAGCCATAGTTAAAAAGATAAAGAACAAATCCCCCTATATCCCCCTTTGTCTAAAGGGGGAGAAAAAATGAGTAGTCCATGCACGTCTAGCAAAAAGGAAAAAGCCTCTTATCAAGCTCTGAGATTAGAAAAGGATATTCCCCTCCTTTTGTAAAGGAGGGGCAGGGTGGATTTGTTCTTTGTTCTATAGGGGCGATCCTTGTGGTCGCCCTAAGGCGCGAGAATTGGGTAACCACAAGGGTCGCCCCTACGAAATGATGGAAAGGACAGGAATGGCGAGTAGGGTATATTACGGGGATGGGCAAGGTGGAAAGAATGACTTATGCAGGCGGCGACTACTTGCTTTATAGTGTTATCTAATCTCCCATTCCGATGTCCTTTATATTCGGATTTTACAATTATGACTAGATCCGAGCGTATCCGTAGATTTTATAAGGAGCTTTATAAGTGTTACGGTACTCAGGGGTGGTGGCCTGGAGATTCTCCGCTTGAATGCGCGGTCGGGGCAATATTGACGCAGAGCACGTCTTGGAGCAATGCTGCAAAAGCCTTAAACAATTTGAAGAAGAACCGCCTTCTTTCGCTAGAAAAGCTGAATCTATTGACTATAGATGAGCTAGCGAGCTTGATCCATTCATCGGGATACTACAACCAAAAAGCAAAGAAGCTAAAAAACTTTGTCCGCTTTGTGACGCAAAACTACGGAGGAGAACTTGAAAGGATGTTTGAAACCAATCTTGCCCAGCTTAGAAATGAGCTTCTAGGCGTCAGCGGAATAGGTCCAGAAACTGCAGATAGCATACTCCTTTATGCGGGAGACAAACCTATATTCGTAATTGATTCCTATACTTACAGGATACTATCCAGGCACGGGCTTGTCCCAGAGTCCGCTAGCTATGGTGAAATGCAGGAGTTGTTTATGGACTCTCTCGCAAAGGACGTCCAAACCTATAATGAGTATCATGCTTTACTGGTAAGAGTGGCGAAGGAGAAGTGCAAAAAAAGCTCACCGGACTGCGAGGAATGTCCCTTACGTTATGATCCACATACGGCGTGAGGTAGTAAGAAAGAGATACATTTAGCCTCATCGCGACGCTCCGAGATATAAAGTAAACACTTTTCCAGTTTTTCATCAAGCCATTCTGACTTGTTCTGAGCTTTAGAAAAGTTCTCTCCAGGATGCCATGGGCACTCCGTTTTACTTGATGCGAATTGTATTAGCCGTCAGGGGACGTTCGGGACTAGGATGCTGATATTGTATTTTCTTTCCCCCTTTCTGTATAGGTAGCTTATAAATCTCACTAACTTTCACGTATTGCTGGGACTGCTTGTTAACCTATTCTAGCGTCTTTAGGTAGATATTGGTAACGTCCTCTCCCTTTATCGTACTCGGGGACATGATTTTCTTTCCACCTGTTTAATTCAGACCCGACCTTGCAACGCCCACTACGGCTTTGAAGGTTTCAGGCTCTCTAATCGCCATTTCAGAGAGCGTCTTTCTATCAAGTTCCACCCCTGCTTTTTTTAAGGCTCCCATGAACTTACTGTAGGAGAAACCGTAAGGCCGGACGGCTGCATTGATCCTTGCTATCCATAGCCTTCTAAAATCCCTTTTCCGTTGACGTCTATCCCTGTAAGAATATGCTAGGGCGCGAATTATTGTTTCTTTCGCTCTTCTAATACTATTTTTTCTGCTACCCCAGTAGCCCTTGGCTAGCTTTAATAGCCTCTTTCTTCTCTTCCTGGAGGCTACGCTCTTTTTTACCCTCATTCGACTTCACCCTCCTCAGTTTAACCTTTAAGGATATAGGACTTTATCCTCTTGGCTTCGCCTCCCGATACGTAATCAGCGGATTTAAGCCTTCTCATGCGCTTGCGATTCTTTTTAATGTTTAGGTGACTACCGCCACCTCGCGCTCTTTTAATCTTGCCGCTTGCGGTAACCCTAAACCTCTTGGCGGCGCTCCTGTTGGATTTCATCTTTAACTTTGGCATTTCCCTTCCTACCTTAAGAGTCTTTCTTTGGCAATATAACCATCGTCAGGTTCTTGCCTTCAAGCTTAGGAGGCATATCAACGCCCCCTAAATCGGACACTCTTTCAAGTATGCGATTTGCGAGCAATCGTCCTATTTGACTATGCACGATTTCCCTGCCTCTAAAGAATATCCTGATTTTGGTTTTGTTGTCGTCTTCTAAGAACTCTCTAATACGATTTATTTTCACCTCAAGATCGTGATCTCCGATATTAGGACGAAACTTTATTTCCTTTAATACCTGAACTTTCTGTTTTTTGGCGCTTGCCTGCTTTTTGAGGTCATACTTGTATTTGCCATAATCCATCAGCCTACAGACGGGTGGCGAGGTGTTTGGCGCTATCTCTACGAGGTCAGTTTCCCGTTCCTGAGATATTTTGAGCGCCTCTCTTAGTGGAAGTACCCCAAGCTGGCCCCCAGACTCGTCAACGACTCGAACTTCCTGCGCCCTAATTCTATTGTTAATTCTTACTTCAGGCTCTCTTCTTCTACTACTTCTTCCTTTGATCTTAGCTATCTTTCCTCTACCTCCCTCCACTTCTCAGGATAGCGCTCCCTGGCTATATGGAGCAGAAATTCCTCTATTTTCATCGGGGCAAGATTTTTACCCCCGAGCTTTCTCGGGGCAACCGTTTGGGCGTCCGCCTCACTTTTACCTATCACTAGCAGATAAGGAATCTTTTGCAACTGCGCCTCCCTTACCTTAAATCCGAGTTTTTCATTTCTAAAATCTTTCTCTACCCTAATACTATCATTTTTTAACGCTTGGTAAACGCTCTCCGCATACTCTTTCTGCTCATCCGCTATTGTGGCTATGCGAACCTGAACGGGACTTAGCCACAGGGGAAAAGCCCCGCCGTAATGCTCTATAAGCACGCCGAAGAACCTTTCCATAGACCCAAAGATAGCGCGATGAATCATTATAGGTCGGTGACGGTTATTATCATCTCCTATAAAACTTAAGTCGAATCTATCGGGTAGGTTAAAATCTACCTGAACCGTAGAGCATTGCCAAGCCCTGCCCAATACGTCTTTTATCTTTAGGTCTATCTTGGGTCCGTAGAAAGCCCCTCCTCCCTCATCCACTTCGTAGCTTAGCCCTTTGGAGTTTAGAGCGCTCTTGAGCGCCTTGGTTGCCTTATCCCAAACGTCCTTCTCTCCAACGAACTTATCGGGAATGGTAGAAAGGTAAATCTCGTAATCGTCAAAACCGAAGGTCCTGAGAAACAAGATGGTGAGATCAAGAACGCCGAGCACCTCTTGCTCTATTTGATCGGGCTTACAGAAAATATGAGCGTCGTCCTGAGAAAATCCTCTTACCCTGAGCAGCCCGTGCAGGACACCCGAACGCTCGTAGCGATATACCGTTCCTATTTCAGCCCATCTGAGGGGCAAGTCTCTGTAGCTTCTCGTGTCGGTCTTATAAATCATTATATGAAAGGGGCAATTCATAGGCTTGATCTGATACTTGGCATTATCAAGCTCCATTTGTGGATACATATTTTCTTTGTAGAATTCCAGATGACCGCTGGTTTTCCAGAGGTCTATTTTCGCTATGTGAGGCGTGTATAAAAGCTCATATCCGTAACGATCGTGCTGGAAGCGCCAAAAATCTTCAATTACCCTTCTTATTCTTGAGCCTTTTGGGTGCCAAAGCACAAGACCTGCCCCTATCTCGTCACGTATGGTGAACAGATCAAGCTCTTTACCAAGCTTTCTATGGTCGCGTTTTTTAGCCTCTTCTATCCGCGTTAGGTGTTTTTTTAGATTCTTATTGTTCCAGAAGGCGGTTCCATAGATTCTTTGAAGCATAGGGTTATTCTCGTTGCCCTTCCAATATGCCCCAGCCGAGCTGAGCAGCTTAAAAGATTTTACGAAACCGGTGTGCGGGGCGTGTGGACCCTTACAAAGGTCACGCCATTCGCCTTGCTCATACGTGGTAATGGGCACATCGGAGGGAAGGCTCTTGGCAATCTCGACCTTATAGTTCTCCCCTTCTTCCGCGAAGGTGTTTATAGCTTCTTGTCTTGAGACTTTCCTGCGAATCAGGGGCTTTGCATCGGAGATGATTTCTCTCATCTTTTCCTCTATCCTCTCCAGATCTTCGAGAGTAAATCCACGTTGGAAGTCAAAGTCATAATAAAAGCCGTTTTCAATTACGGGTCCGATAGTAACCTTCGCTTCGGGAAATATGCTTTGCACGGCTTCAGCCATAACGTGAGCTGCGGTGTGCCTAACGAAGATGAGTCCCTCTTCCGAACCCATTTTAATAGGGGAGACCTCTGAATCCGCCTCTATTTCGAACCAGTAATCCACTGGCTCGCCGTTCACCATAGCACCCACGCTGCCATTGCGGGCGCTTGCCCAGTCCAAGACCTCACCTACGGTAACGCCTTTGGAAAATGTCCTTTCTATCCCTTTGGGCAACCATATATTTACTTCCGCCATATATTCATTTCCGCTATTGTGACGTTTGAGCGTCCCGCGCCTATGTAATTGAGGGTATTAGCAGTTGGTGAGCACGACAGGATTTGAACCTGCGACCTCTTGCGTGTCAAGCAAGCGCTCTCCCCCTGAGCTACGCGCTCATAGAAATATCAAAGCATCCTAACTACGGGAGCTTAATTTTCTTACATAATTAGGCTTCTGTCAAGCTAATGAATAGGTTCGTTCTCAGGGGGAAAATGGCGTATATTTTTTCTCGCTATTGCTTTGTTTGGCGAGTTTTTTAGTCACCTCGTTTTTCTAATTTTTGGCTCGTTTCGTATTGAAACCTCTGCCTTGCCACAAACTCAAAGACGCTAGACTCCTGTAGGGACAGTCCCCTGTAGGAATCCAGTAAGGAGATAGGGGGAGGAGAGAGGGATATAATAAGGAAGGGACTCATTACCCGATCCACTTTCTGGATTCTCAGTCAAGCTGGGAACGACGAATATAGAGGATAGAAAAATCGCACAGGGACGGGAATGACAGCGCCCTCACCCCTACCCTCTCCTAGAGGGAGAGGGGAAGAAGATGAGATTTCTCGGTTACGCTTCTCCCTTCGGTAGGCTCAGAGGTTAGAAAGGATATTCCCCTCCTTTCGTAAAGGGAGGGGTAGGGTAGATTTTCTTGTCTGTGGAGAAAACCCTTGCTCTTTATCCTAACTTGCTATAAACTCTTGAGCTTTATTTAGAACAAATGTAATATTGATTGTTTAATGGTAGAGATTACTTGCGTAGCTACATCGTCAGCTGGAGAAAATCAAAAGGAGAAATTAGGAGAAATTAATGGTTAATGATCGTTTTTCTATTATTATGATGAGTCCTGGTGGCAAATCGGTTAAGGCGTTTAGCTTTAAGACAATTCACTTAAAAGCGTTTTTTGCCCTAACCGGGGCATTTGCGTTTTTGCTTTTACTATCCGTAAGCATTAACTACTTGCTATATTACACCTTTGAAAACCATCAGGTTTCCGCACTGCAAACCAAGTCGGATAATGTGATCTTAAGTTCCATTATAGGTTTTCTGAGTCATGACATAAAAAATGCTAAAGCGGCCGAAGAAAGGCTGAAAACCAGACTCTTGAGCATAGAGGAGTCCCTTTTAGACATGCAGGAAACCCTAGAGAAAAAAGGAGTTAAGAAAAAGCTGTCCATCGGCGGAGAGTTTATTTCTCCTGATAAGATAGATGAACTCTATTTAGATTCCCTAGGCAGGGATATTGACAGTATGCTTTATACTATCAAAAATACTCCAGTAGGCGTCCCTTTAGAGGGAAGGGTTAATTCTAGGTTTGGCTATAGAATAGACCCTTTCAACAAGAGGCGCAGCATGCACCCTGGTATAGATATAGACGCCAACTACGGCGCGCCGATTGTAGCGACCGCCGACGGAGTCGTTAAAAAGACGGGCTGGAACGGTGGTTATGGCAGAACGGTTGTGATTGGGCACAAGGGTGGTTTTGAAACTTTATATGGACATTTATCGAAAATAACTGTTAAAAGGAATCAGAAAATACAAGGGGGACAAACGATAGGAAAGGCGGGTTCATCGGGCAGGTCAACCGGATCACACCTACATTACGAGATCAGGAAAAACGGCAAAAAGATAAACCCTGCAAAATTCCTTTCACTAAAGTAACTATTATGTTTGGAGAGAGAAAGAAGCGGAATAATAGTTCCAGTTCTAGTGCCAGTAGAAAGGTGTCTGATCACATTACCACTATTATAGGTGAGGAGTGCTCGCTGGAGGGAGATATTTTCTCATCCTCGTCAATACGCGTAGATGGCAAACTAAACGGAAAGATAGAGGGTGATAAAAGCGTTGTTATAGGCGAACAAGGCAAAATTACAGGAGAAATAAAAGCTCTTGAGGCAGTCATTTATGGTAGAGTAGATGGGACGATTAACTCAAACAGGACAGAGCTCAAAAGCAGCGGCATGATTGTGGGTGATATTTTTACTAATTCCTTAATAGTAGAAAATGGTGGAAAGCATAGTGGAAGATGCTCAATGGACGACAATCCTACCGAGAGTTTGGTCGTTGAGCAGTCAGATTAGGAGGAGCTTTTGATGAAATTCGGCGTCGGTCTTTTTGGTATGCAGACGCACAAGCAACTGCCTTACGATCATCCTGCAATTTATAGAAACACGCTTGAGCAGGTCAAGACGGCGGAAGCGGTGAGTTTTCATTCGGCGTGGATATCCGAGCATCATTTCTTAGATGATGGCTATTGTCCGTCGCCCGCTGTGGTCGCTGCGGCTATGGCGGCTGTCACGAGCAGGATAAGGATCGGTTCTTCGGGAACTATACTTCCGTTGCATAATCCTTTGAAAGTGGCGGAGGACTCAACGGTTGTGGACAATATCTCAAACGGCAGGTTTGATCTCGGCGTCGTATTGGGTTATAGGAAAGAAGAATTTGAAGGTATGGGCATTCCAATAAGCCAAAGACCTTCAAGGATGAACGAAGGAATAGAGGTTCTTGAAAAAGCACTTAGTGGAAGAACATTTAGTTATAAAGGCAAAAGATATAGTTTTGACAATGCAAAGCTTACGCCTACACCTGTGCAAAACCCGATACCAATATACGTCGGGGCGTTTGAAGAGCCTGCAATCAGGCGGGCTGCAAGATATGGTTATCCACTGCTAATAGGTCCGGGTAGAACGGTTGACATGGCAAGGGATACTCTCGCCTGCTATGACGACGAGGCAAAGAAAACGGGAAGAGACGCAGGCAAGATAGAACACGTGCTTTTGAGAGAGACCTTCGTTGCGGATAATAAGCAAAAGGCGATAGAGGGTGGGAATAAATACATTATAAGCATGTATAAATATTACTTCACGCTGGGTGTCAAAATGTTTGTAAGGGGACAACAGCTTAAGGATTTAGACGACCCTCTTTTTAAGCATCTCGCCGAAGAGCGTTTTATTATAGGAACACCAGAGGATTGTATAAAAGAAATAGAAGCTTATAGAGACAAACTTGGTATTAGCTATATTTCGTGCCGCATGGTTTTCCCCCAGGCAAGTCATGAGGTTATCACTAGCTGTATAGAAACATTCGGCAAAAGGGTTATACCTAACTTCATTGATGAAGCAAGAGAGAGAGAAGCCTAATTGCTGATAAAAGCTATCCAGAGGGGTGATTCATACTTATTCTACCGCCGCCCCCACTAAATTGTCATCCCGGGCTTATTTGCAGGGGGATACCTTTCTCTTTTAATATGGTGTCTCTTAGCAAAACAGAGAAGACTGGATATATTTGGGAGACTGGCAATCCGTTCTTAAATGCTTCCTGCTTAATAATGTCTTTATCTTTAGAACCGTCACCGAGCCCTTTATAAATGGACTCTCCTAACTCCATAGCTTTCTCTTGAATGTCATAACTGTTAGAGATAGACACAAACTCAGGACGCAATTCGTCAATTCGCATTTTTACTATCCCTTCCGCATTTATGTTTGTAGCTATCTCTTTCCCTACCTTTGACAGTTTGACCGGATGCGTAGAGGTAGTCGTTCCCACTCCAATGTTAGACAGAATTATATTTACGTATGCTTTTAGTTCGACCGCGTCGGACTTTAGTTGACTTACATCGGACTTTAGCTGACCTACATCAGACTTTAGTTGGCTCACGTCGGACTTTAGTTGACCTACATCAGACTTTAGCTCCCGCACGTCTCCATCAATAGTTTCTACTTTATACTCTAATCCGCCTATCCAAACGCCAACGGCGACTATAGCAGCTAGGACGGCGACAACAGGAGCAATAGATCCAAAAGTTCTTATATCCATGCCTTAATATCCCAAGGAGACTCTTTTTTCCATCTCTTATTTTACTAATCTAGCAATAATGAGGCTTTATATCAATCTATGCTCGCTCCTACTAGGCGTCTCACTCTCGAGCAGATTATATAAGGAAAGGGTCTCGTTCCCCAACCCTCTGATTGGTGAGCCTGCCAAACCATTTCCGGATTCCCAATATAATTGGGAATGACTGGGGGTGTGGTGGTGTGGGTAACCACAAGGGTTACCCCTACGAATGTGGAAGGAACAGAAATCCCTCCCTCTGGATTCCTGCTTACGCAGGAGAGGGAGAAGACGGAATTTATCGGTTGTATTTTGCCCTTCGGCAGACTCAGGACATCGCCCGTCAAATCCCCCTATATCCCCCTTTAGATAAAGGGGGAGAAAAAATGAGTAGTCCATGCACGTATAGCAAAGAGGGCAAAGTCTCTTGTCAAGCTCTGAGATTAGTAAAGGATATTCCCCTCCTTTTGTAAAGGAGGGTTAGGGTGGATTTTATCTTTACCCACAGGACGATCTCCCTAGCGATCTCCTACGCCTGTTTGAAGGATGGTCTCGCCCTAAGAACCTAAGGACAAGGTAACAACAAGGGTTATCCCTACGAATGTGGAAGGAACAGAAATCCCTCCCTCTGGATTCCTGCTTACGCAGGAGAGGGAGAAGACAGAATTTATCGGTTGTATTTTGCCCTTCGGCAGACTCAGGACATCGCCCGTCAAATCCCCCTATATCCCCCTTTAGATAAAGGGGGAACAATACAAGGAAGGAACTCCCAAGTTCCCCGTTCTGGATTCTCAATCAAGTTGGTAATAACGCCCGGGATGTAGCCTCACTGTCATTTGTCATCCATGAGACGTAGAGGCACAATGGATTTGTTTTTCAGTATTTAGCAGATGTTGACGAAGACGAACAGAGATGAAACACAATATATACCACTACTTGCTTCAACTTCAGTTTAACGCTGTCTATTCATTGCAGACATAAAAGCCGCCTCATTATCGGCTATGGCAGTTATTTTAGTTCTGTCCAAGATGTCCTCTATTCTTATTAACCTGTTATCAATCTTGTTCAGTTTGTTGTCCACCTGCTCCAACCTATTATCTATTTGCTCAAACTTAGCATGAACCTCTTTCTTAAACTCCTGGAATTCCCCCTGAAACCCCTTAAACTCTCCCTTAAACTCCTGAAATTCCCCCTGAAACCCATTTATATCCCTTTCTATACGGCCGATACCATCTTGTATAGACTGCAAGATCGCCTGCTCAGTCATAAACATCCTCCTTTTTTATCTTGCATTAAATATATACTAGACAGCAAGAAAGTGTCAAGATAGCTTCTCCCAATCAATACTTATGTTGCTAAAGGAGTTACTCGTTCCCCCCCCTCGGCTCCGCTCGGGAGACATATTATCAACCCTTTTATAGCTTCCTTATTGGAACATAATTGAGGATAAGGTTACATCTAGCCAAGCACTTCAAAGTCTCCTGTTAATCTCTGAGGTTAGAAAATATATTCCCCTCCTTTCGTAAAGGAGGGTTAGGGTTGGATTTTCTTGTTCGTTGCAGTAACCACGTGGACTTACGGGTGCTCAGCCAAGTGTTCCAATCCCCCTTCTGCCGTTCCAAGTGAAGCTCCCCCGCTGTCATGCCGAACAGAGCGAAGCAGTGTTGAGCAATCTTTCTCTCTTCCGTCCCGCCCCTTCACTTGTTGTAGAAGTGGAACAGATGAGAAAAATGCTAGTGGGTCCTGAACAAGAATATAAGAAATGCTTAATATTTCTCGATACTTCAACTTTAGAACTGGAAAAGGACGACTGGGGTGACGAAAGCCATCCTGATGCTTCAGGGTGTGAGAAAGTTGCTGAGAAATTCTATGAATCAATGGATTTTTGAAGCCATCCGATAGTCTTCCTTTGTAAAAATCAACTGAATTATCTCTGTAAGCTACTACTAAAACAAAATGGGGTTATCTGTACCATTTACTCTGGTTATATCTACCGATCCCGCCTTCTTATTTTCCCTTTTTATTGTCAAATCTTCTTTATATACAAATTCATTGTTGTCTATGCAATAAAATCTGATTTTGGACCCTCTCGTATTTTTATAGGAATCTCAGTGGTTGCTCTTTTGGCTTCCATTGGTTATCTGGTAGGAACAGTTTGGTGGGGACATAATTACCTATACGTCGCAACTCCGCGGGAAACTCAAGAATACATATCAAAACGGAAGGAAAGTTACACAAAACGTGACCAATCTAAAGAGCAGATCGAGAAGCTTGGGGCATGGTTCAGGGCGAGAAATAGAATTCACTTCCCATTCCTTCCATAAGGCGCCCCTTCCTCGCTCAAAATCACATGTGGACAAGTGTGGTCGCCCTATGCGAACTAGGAATCCAGAAAAAACGCTGGGGATTGCTAAAAAGGCAAGTTTTTAAAGAATCCTACTTGTAGCACCTGTCCCCCCCCCTTGATTGTTAGTCTAGTTTAATGTTAACATCTCAATAGATGCTGTATTTAGAAAGGTGTTACAATGTCTAGGCGTGTTCTCGATTCCGATCAGGGAAAGGATGTAATTAAGTACCAGGAAGAGGTAGATAAAAACTACGAGGTTTTTCAAAAACTTGACGATGATTTCTATCATAATAATTCTGGTATGTACGCTTTGATGAAAGACAGGAAAGTTGTTGAGATATTCAGCAGTTGGCAGGATGCCCGTAAGACCGCGAAGCTCCTCTATAAAGATGAGCCTTTCTCAATCCAGAAAATAGAAAAAAGAGGAATTGATCTAGGATTTTACCCTCATGCCGTTCTTTAGTGGTAAGGTTCAGAACAGACAAATCCTTATTAATGTGTTTGTAGATCATCCCCTTGATGGAGAGAAATCCCTCACCGTTTCTTCACTCTCGGCTATTAAACCTCTCACATCAATTCATATAGAAACTGCAACCTTTTAGCTAAAGGGAAGAATCAAACCTGCTTTAGTCCCTCATTAGGTTTCTCTGAGTTCAAGCGGGAAATGAGAACTATTCCTAATTCCCCCTTTCGTAAAGGGGGACCATTAACTAGTGGTCCCCCTATCAACCTAATTTATCTCTATTGCAGAAACTTACTAGTCTCATAGGTATAGGGGCAGAGATTTTCATTATTCCCAGCAAGGGACCAACAGAGATATTTCTTATATTGAGTTTTCTCTTTACCATATAAATTTTTCCTCATAGAAATTATGATATCCAGAAACATCTCCATCTCATCTTTATTTTCAATACGGCTATGTTCATAGTGAAACCTAGCAAGTTTCTTGACAGTTTCGATGTCACCATAGATTGCAACACGAGCTTTTGCCTTAGCAAGATTTTTATCTTCCCCCTCTTTTGTGAACGACTGACCGCTTCTTTAACGTAGTCAGCATATGCTCTGCTAGCTTAAGCAACCACTTCTTCTTCCTTTAACAGAGAGCTTGAGACATAATTAAGTCGTGACGGAAGCCACTATAGCAGGAACGATAATCCAAGCAAGACCTATCAAAACCTGCCTCATATTTATTACCTCCTTTGATTTTTTAGTTGACAACCTTAGTGTGTTTATACAAACTCTATTTCTCTATATACTATTCTACTTCACCCTCAACCATAAGCAAACCTAGAAAAATACAACAGCAGAGCAATTTCATTGTGTATTTTGTTAGGTTCTCTTTTGATTTACTTCTAAGATTATCTATCATGAAAGCTTCCCTTCCAATGTTACACTTTATGCTTGTACCAAAATCCACAAACATTGTCAACCCTTTTTACAGTTTCCTTATTGGAGAATAATTGAGGGTAAGGTTACGTCTGATGAAGAGTTTCAAATCCCTCTTAGGTTTCCCATACAAAATGATGGCATGGGTGATGCGTGGAAATCGTCATTCCTACATAAGCAGGAAATCCAAGAAGGGTTGGGAGTATGTACCGAAGGTGGAAGCGCAAAAGGAGAATCTCGTCTTTTCCGCTCCCATATCAGGGTACGAGACAGACCTCGAGCGGGGAATCTAGAAAGGGAGTCGGGAAAGGAGAGTACTCTCCCTACCCCACCTACTAGATTCCTGCGTAAAGCAGGAATGACGATTACTACACATCCTAGAACCGTCTTCCGAACTTGCTTGTCCTGAACTCGTTTCAGGGTTTCGGAATCATTTTTTGAGCAAGTTGCTTAAAAGACGAGATCCCACAACGATCCTTCTTAATATCGTCAAAATATGTATAGGTTTAAATCAGGTGATTCTGTGTAGAAATCCATAAAACAACTTGACTTTAATGTCTATTTATAGTACAAGTCTAAAATGGTTGATGTTTAGGTCTAAGCTAATTCTAGTAAGGAATAAAAAATGCTACGCTGTTTGGACAGATTGTCAGGGGTTTGGGGAGCAATTTCCGCAATATCGGCAATTTGTACTGCCACAATAGCAATCTTAAGTTATTCATCGCTACAAGTACCAGATATCTATGAAAAGAACCTTACAGATGCTAGAAAGACTCTTGAGAGCAAAGGTTTCAAATTAGTAGATCTCGGACGAACAAGATTTGTAAAGGGCGTAAAACCTGGTCTAGTTGTGGAACAAAGCCTCAAAGCTGGAAGTCTCTCCCTAATAAATAGAGAAGTCCTTGTGACAATATCCATAGCAAAACAGGATACTGCAGATATAGATTCTTACCTTATAGCCAATTACAAACTTGATATAGATTCTAATGACTCGTCCAACACGAGTGAAAGCATATATCTTAAAGAGACCAAGTTTTGTAAGAATAATCAAGATGAAAATTGTAAAGATAAGCACGCTCTTTATCTAAACGGGCGTTATGAATACGGGGGAGAAGACATAGATGATGGCTACGTAGCGACAGCACACTTGAGGCAGTTTGAATATAACAATTTCACCGTCGCTCTTGATTTCTACGCCTATGATTTCGAGGGGGACCATAGAACAATTCTGGTAGGCGGAACATCCTACAGGTGGTTCAGTATTAGACGTGGGAACGATGGGAATCTTGAACTGACTTTGAATAATCAAGATAAGATCATTGAACCTTCCAACGGTGGGAAGTGGAAACTGGAGACTGATAAGTGGTACAGAGTCATCTGTTCAGTCAACCTCAATGATAAAAAGGTTCTCACAATGCTTGTTTTCAACCCATACGACTCAGACAAACAGGCTGTGCAAGAATTCAGTTCTCATGAGCATCGGCTCGCCGACGGCTTCAAACTAGAAGTGATAAGTTCCCCCGCGGAATCAACAGATAAAAACATCTCATTTACAAATTATTCAGATGGAAGCGTTTTCCACGGTCTTGTGCGCCACCTGCGCGTTTACAGCAAACCACTGACTAATAACGAGATGAAAGCGATAAATAAACAAGGGTGAATACACGCGCACAGGGCGTGCTTATACCAAGAAAGAGTGGACTCATCCGCGAGCGCCTTCCGGGAGAGGGTCGGGGTGAGGGTGCTTTTGCTTCAAGGGATGCGTAATCTGTGGACATTCATTTCAGATGAACCAAAAAACCCGCCCCACTCACAAAAAACCTGCTCCCATGTGATTTTAAGCAAGCAGCAAAGATATATTTAAACGCCTCACAAACCCTGATTAAACCAACTTTAACAACACTTCGTCTATCACCAAAAAGCCTAATTACTAGGATAAGCCTCTTTTCTAAGTTACGGAAAAGTGATCAAAGTGATATGAAATCGCTAGATACAGTAAAGAAAATGTTGGAAAAGGGCTAGAAAAACGCGGAAAATCGCTACTTTTTGAAAGTTTTCAACCCCCCATCAAGATGTTTACTTAGCCCCATCTTGCGCTTTTTCCAGGTGTGAAAAATCAGCGAGTCGCTATAATATGCGGTAAGTCAAGAGACGTCATTCCCGTGAAGAGATAGTAGCATTGTCTTTAGCTATGCTAACATTAGCTGGAACTCACCCGAAGATAATTACGGCAGGGCGGTTGTGAGCGTTAAGTCGAGTGACGAGGACATCTCGGAGTATCGGGAAGAGCTTACCGTAAAGGAAAACTCGGCGAGGGTGCGTGGGCTGACGTCGGGGAAGAGCTACGACTTTATGGTAACATCTCTCAATCAAACGGGGGGAGAGCAAAGGACTGCCTGTGATTAGCGCGGGGAATGGGGTTGCTTAATCTCCGTTTTAGCACGATTTAAGCTCACTTAAAAGGCTTTTTAAGTGGCAGATAAATACCTATTAAATTAAGCTGGTTACTCAAATGTAGTCACGTTAGCACAACGAGCAAGTCCAACTCCGTGCCAAACCATGTTGGCGATTATACTATCAAATCCCCCTTTAGCTAAAGGGGGAAACAAAAGAATTGGCTTCCTGTTCCCTGCTTAATACATGCGGGAAAGCGCACGCCCCTAAGGCGGTAGTCAATTATTTTTTAGTTCGATTCGAACAGTCCCTTGATGATGAACAGGGTCAGTGCAATTACATTAATGGTTGTTGTCGCTAAAAGTGTTATAAGAACACTCTCAGAAAAAAGACTCGTCTTGGGAGCAGAATAATCATATATGCCAACCCATATAAGTAGTATGACTATAAACACCAGCCACAAAGTAACTGTCTTTTTTGCCCAGTTTGCATAATCTTTTCGTAGTTTCTGATCGTACCTTTTAGATTTATTATCTATTAGTAGAGATTCAAGTGTGGCACGTTCAAAATCCTCTCTAACAACTCTAAATCGCACATCCATTATAGATCCGTTATACGCTTAACCATTTGATTTTGAGCATTCATAATATTGATAGTTATGTCTCCTGCTTGTTGCTTTTCCCCATATATAAGATCAAACAATGCCAAAGCCATATTTATAACTTCTTCTTTATTAACCTGTTCGTGGTTGGCAATTCCTGCAAGACGATCATTTAGTTTATCCGGTAAATAAAGATCATAATGAGGCATTATTTATCCCCCCTTAGATATATTATTCTGCTTAGCAAACTCTGAAAGAAGATTATGCTTACTCTCAGACAATGAAAAGTAAAACCTCTTTTCATTCATCATAGCCTTCCTCGCTTCTAATAATAAACGATTGTTTGTCGTACTGTCAAGTTTTTTCAGAAAAGAACTCACTACCACCATCTACCTGTATTGCCTTTACTTTGAACAGCATCTGCTTCTCTCTACTGTATCTATAAACTCTTTTGCCATACGAGAGCTCGCACGGCTCCTAGCCTCCTATTCCCCCTCACCACTTTTACCAATCCCCCACTCTTTTAACAGTATGCTCAGTTTCTCCCTCCCTCACCTAGGACACTGTTCCCGCAGCTTCTTTACTTTCCATCACAAGTTCATGACTCCAGTTTGCCTTCCGTAGCCTATGTGAACGACGAGACCGGTCCCTTAGAAATTTAAGATTCTTAGGATCATATCTCTTTAGAAACCTGTACAGTGTAGCTCGGCTGATCCCATAAATCTTACATACCAGTGATACGTCCTTTATTCTATTGTATATTGTTATCCTCCTTAATCTATCTAACTCCTTAGGACTTAAGTCTGGCGGTGGGTGTCTCAACAGTTTATGAAAACCTTTGGCTATGCTGAATACTGTCATTAACATGCTACCTCCTTCCCCTATTAGTTTACCCCCGGTCTCATATTTGAACTCTTACAGAGGTTTTGTCATGATGAGGCTAAAGCACCCGCACCCTACCTTTTGGCTGGCTCAAGGGATGCGTAATCTGCGGACATTCATTTCAGATGAACCAAAAAACCCGCCCCACTCACAAAAAACCTGCTCCCATGTGATTTTAAGCAAGCAGCAAAGATATATTTAAACGCCTCACAAACCCTGATTAAACCAACTTTAACAACACTTCGTCTATCACCAAAAAGCCTAATTACTAGGATAAGCCTCTTTTCTAAGTTACGGAAAAGTGATCAAAGTGATATGAAATCGCTAGATACAGTAAAGAAAATGTTGGAAAAGGGCTAGAAAAACGCGGAAAATCGCTACTTTTTGAAAGTTTTCAACCCCCCATCAAGATGTTTACTTAGCCCCATCTTGCGCTTTTTCCAGGTGTGAAAAATCAGCGAGTCGCTATAATATGCGGTAAGTCAAGAGACGTCATTCCCGTGAAAACGGGAATCTAGTATTCAATAAGTGCAATTACTGTGTTCGCTCGTTTATCATACTGTCAATGAACGCATAGGGTCAAATCAGGTGACTGTGTGTAAAAATCCATAAAACAACTTGACTTTGATTTCTACTCGTAGTACGAGAAAATTATGGTTGATGTTTAAGTCTAAAAAAGTATACAAAGGTTATCATTAAAAAAACTAACCAATAGGAGCTTAGCAAACAATGAGCAATAACAACGAAGAAGAGAAAAGGGTATATTCTGAGTACCTTAACCATAGACAGCATCTACGAAACATAATACTATCCAACTCCCAAATTTTTGACGCAGAGATTTTATCTTTATCCGCTGCAAGTTTGGGACTCTCTTTCATTTTCATGGACAATTTAATCCAAAATGGATCTCATAATAACGAGTGAGCGTTGTATGGTTCATGGATAGCTTTTGCTTTAGTAATCATTCTAACACTTATAGCATTTCCCATTGCTCAAAACAAATCTTATAAGGAGCTAAATCTGATAGAGAATCATATTGATAAGTTGATAGAGCATTATATGAATAAGACGAAAGAGGATGATATTATTAACAATATGATAGAGTGTTATACCAATAAGATGAAAGAACTAAAGGAAGAATCGTCATGGGAAACAGAACTAGTTAGGAAGGTGATACCTTGGCTCTGTGTTAGATTGTTTATCTTAGCCACTTTGTTTACGGGATTCTTCCTCTACAACAATTTTCAGCTTGGTAAATGAACCCGGTTTTCTCCATGTGTGAATTTTAGCTTAGAAGCTTTAGCGCCGAGTAGGCTTCGTATCTGATATCCGAGGGATATTCAACGTCAACTTACTGTTAACATGCTCTACCACAGAAATCCTCCACATACTCCATCTAAGCAAAATCCAAGAGAATACAGTAATTACAATTAAGACTTGTTGCAAACACCGAGAAAGCGTCGGGGGGCGGCTCGCTACATATACGTCTCCCCCTTAAAAGCCTGTTTTCTTATTGTGCGCATCCAACTTAATATAAGAAGTCAGTCTGAGGCTAGCATTAACTATTTTATAATTTCGCAAATCTTCTCTATGTCTTCCCCTTTACTACTAATAAGCTCTTTAGCCTTCTTCTTCAAAGCATTCACATTTGTCATACTTGCATCATCCATATCATCATAAGCTTTATCAAGCTTAGTCTGAAACCTATAGAACTCATCCCCATCCCCTCGAACTAATTTCAACTGGTAATCAACGGCATCGCTTACTCCATCAAAAACAACGTTGAGTATAGGCCTTATCCATTCTATCGTTCCCCAATCTCTGGCTTCCATATAGGAGATTGGTCTGGTGTGCTCTCCAGTACCTAAAGACACAAGTAGGATTGGCATTTCTGAACAGAATTGCTTTTGCTTCGGATCTGCTTGTAATTTCTTCACTTCCGCATAGGCGCACATGGCAGGATTGTTTGCAAATACTCCTCCATCAACAAGAACTGCTCCGTCTAGCTCAATAGGCTCAAAATAGGTAGGAGCCGCAGAAGTGGCTCTAGACAACTCCCACATTTTATAATCTTGATGTTCAAGCTTCCAGCTTTTAAAAAATTGAGTACAACGGTTTTTAATATCATACGAGCTAATTAGCGTCTCTGTGATACAACTTCCAAGTGTACTATCGCCCATATATTTCTTCAGTATTCGAACCAGCTCTTCATGATCGTATTTTTCATCTCTTAGTCCCCCGACGCTACGTAACCTCTTCCATAATGATCTGTTGAATATCTTATGACCATCATCAGTGAAAAACTTAATGATTTCTTTAGCCGAGTGTGTGGGACATCCATTGCTATCCTTCACATTCAACCCCAGAGCTATAATACCACCTGCCGAGGTTCCAGCTATTAAATCAAACATCTCAGCGATCCTTACATTGGAACGGTCTTCCATTTCTGCAAGAACCATAGCTGGGATTATACCCTTTATTCCCCCACCATCTACTGAAAGCACCTTTATGTAGTCTTGTTTATCGCCAGGCATGGTAGTCCTCCGTTTATGGAAAATAGGTAGTCTCTAATTGCAATCCGCCTTTTTCCTCCATACTTTCCCTTGTACCAAAATCCACAAACATTGTCAACCCTTTTTTACAGTTTCCTTATTGGAGAATAATTGAGGATAAGGTTACATCTAGCACAGGTTTCCAAAGCTCCCTTGAGTTCCTGCTACAAAATGATGGGATGGGTGATGCGTGGAAATCGTCATTCCTACATAAGCAGGAAATCCAAGAAGGGGTAGGAGGGAAGGAATGTTCTCATTCCCCGCTCAGAATCTATCCCATACCCCGATACAGGAGCGGGAAGGACGACACTCATTGCCCCCCGTCAAATCCCCCTTAGTCCCCCTTTTCTAAAGGGGGAGTATGTAAGGAAGAATCTCCTTCTTCCTCCATTTCCATTCCAGGTGTGAAAATCAGCGAGTCGCTATAATATGCGGTAAGTCAAGAGACGTCATTTCCCCCCCCTTCCATCTTTTTGTAGGGGTAACCCTTGTGGTTACCCTGATCCTTACCTTAGGGGCTGACCCTACAGATAAAAGGAGGGGAATATCCTTTCTAATCTCTGAGCCTACTGAAGGGAGAAGCGCAAAAAGGGAATCTTGTCTTTCCCCCTCTCGCTAGGTTGGTGAGCCTGTAGAACCAGGGTGAGGGCACTTCCGTCATTTCTGCCACCGCCTGTCCCCCGCGGTCTCTTGAGCGGAGAACTAGAAATCCAGAAGGGAAAACGGGGAACGATTACCATTCCCTAACACATTCCCCCTTTAGAAAAGGGGGACTAAGGGGGATTTGATGGGGCATCGGTGAATGACAACACCTTCTCTAATATTCCCCTCAATACCTTTACCATGTTCCTACTTGAGTAGGAGTGACGGCTATCCCCCCCCTTCCCGTCATTTTGTAGGGGTAACCCACTAGTGGTTACCCTCGCCATCCTTACCTTAAGGGCGACCACTAGGGTCGGGGAGACCCTACAGACAAGGAAATCCACCCTAACCCTCCTTTACAAAAGGAGGGGATGTCTTTTGCCATCACCATCTGAACTTACCAAAAGGCTTTCCTTATTTTCTATAGGGGCACACAGGAAATCTACCCATTTCTTCTCCTCCTTTAGAAAAGTGCTACCCTGAGCGGTCAGTGTGTCATCCTGAGTTCACCGAAGGGAGCCCTTGCCGAACTGCTAGCCGAAGGTTGTGTCCTGAGCTTGTCGAAGGGGGGACACAGGGGGATTTATTCTTTTATCCTCTTAATCATAGCCCGTCATTCCATCCCAAAAATCACAGTTCAGATATTCTCCCTCTGGGAAAGGGGCATGCACCTGCGAATAAAAAAAGCCCCCTCTATTAGCAAATAATAGAAGGGGCTTTTAAGTCTTTTACTAGGGAAAGCGCGTATCCATGTGGAAAACTTGCTTATCCCAATTCGTTTGCTTTTATTTCAAGAACTCATCTATAGCTATCATCAGCCTAGTCTGAACAGCCCAAGGCGTTGAGTCATATTTAGCGTTATCAACTTCAGCAGCAGCATTAGCTCTTGCCTCCATCAAACTATCAAAGCTATCCGCCGGGAGTACCAAGCTGCCTATAGTGTCCAAGGTTACGCCAGGCGTTACATGCCACGTCAAAGTCCCCTCTACCTCGGTAGCCATATAGGAACCAAGTTTCGCATTTTGGAAATCGCTTCCACCCAAACCCCGAGCCGAAGGATTCTCAGTTTCCTGGTTAAACGCTGCTAAGACCTGAGGCGTGAAGGAAGCACTATCACTTAGCTTCATCGTTGCCCATAATTTCGCATAGTAAGCGTTATAGACGCTGCTCTCTACGTTATAGATATCTGGGATGATGTGTTTGAAGAGCAGATTGTCTAGGTTATAAGCGGGGTTAAAGAATGGAACGCCACCTTCAATCTTGCCAGGCGTCGATCCATCGTCGCCCGGTGCCCAACCACCCTCAACAGCCACTACCTTAGTGGAGCCACCGGGATAATACTCGGCGCGAGCCACGGCTATGAAGTTTGAGGCAGCTATATCATTATCTCCTTTGTTATAGCCGAAAGCTGGAAGAGTCCACAGGGCTTTCTATATTACCGAAACCTCCCTGAATCTCTGCAGCAAGCCTCCACGCATCCGTTTTGAGATCAAGCATACCAGAATAGAGGGTGAATCTGTCCAGATTAAAGCCTCTGAATGCCCCTGGATCACCACCGAAGTCATATACAACATTGTCCTGATGAATGTAAGGGAACACGTAACCGCCAATCGTAAAATTGACGCCGTTCATATCTGGCTGGTTATAGATTAAAGCAACCGCCGCAGCATCCCAGCCGTCTCCACTACCGGTTACTATACGGCTGCCCTGTGTGAATCTATCGCTAACCACGACTAAGGTTGTGGATCCAGTTCCCGTTGGGAATGACTTGAGCCATAGGAACCTGTCAACAACGAATCCAAGGTCGGAATACGGGTCGTGTCCGCCGTTCGCCAAAATCCCCAAGCCCCAGTCAAAAGGCTGACGCCCAACCCTTACGAACCCAAGGTTATTGGGTAGAACTATATCGGCGTGAAGCATCCGGACATCGAAGAACCCGGGATTATCAGTAGCACCATTCGAAAGCAGCTTTGCTCCCCTGAACCTATCGCTCGGCGATATGCTAGAGTTCACTACTGTATTCTTACTCCCAAAGTCACCACCTACACCACCTAAGAAACCTGAACCGACTCCGCCCCAGACGTTATTGCTAAACACATCAACCTGCGCCCTAATCGTGGCGGAATCGCTAAGAACCAACTGCGGGGTTAAACGCAGTGTAGTATCAACGAAAAAGATTTGCCCTTCGTTGTCCTTAAACCCAAGCCCCTGCGCCTGCTGATCGGTCAACGCCGACACGAACGTCGCATTGTTCAGAAAACGCGCCCTCGTGCGCATATAGCTTGGGAAGCCACCTAATGTCAATTCCACCGCAAAAGTAGGAACTGCCATACCGACGGCTAACAAAAATACAATAAGCCATTTGGCTTTACCTATCATCTCCTTACCTCCTTTGTTTATTTTTCGAGAGTTATAAGTTTACTTTAATACAAAAGAAACAGCATTGTCAAGAGTTTTTTACGCGCAAGCCTAAAACCCTTTACAAAGATGTCATAAATATCCCTATAATCTCTCCCTTCCTTTAAGTATGGCAAACTAACACGCGTAACAATGTCAAGGGTCAAGAAAATGTGAAGAAATACGCAAACGTTCCCGATTTTCCTAGTTGCGCTTTGCCATTAGGTGAGGTCAGGAGCTAGAAAGGATATTCCCCTCCTTTCGTAAAGGAGGGTCAGGGTGGATTCCCTTGTCTATAGGGTTGTGCTAAGAAAGGATAAGGGTAACCACAAGGGTTAACAAAAAGATGAAAAAAAGGGGGGGGGTACGCAAAGTAGGAACGTTCCCGATTTTCCTGGTTGCACTTTGCCCTTCAGTAGGCTCTGAGATTAGAAAGGATATTCCCCTCCTTTTGTAAAGGAGGGTTAGGGTGGATTTGCTTTTATATGTAGGGGCGACCACTCTAGCGATATCCTGAACTTGTTGAAGAATGGTCGCCTTTAAGGTGTGGTGGCAAGGGTAACCACTAGAGTTACCCCTATAAAATGATGGAAGGGGGGGGGGTAGCCGTCACTCCTGCTCAAGTAGGAACATGGTAAAGGTATTGAGGGGAATATTAGAGAAGGTGTTTGCATTCCCCGATCCCCCATCCCCCCATCAAATCCCCCTTAGTCCCCCTTTTCTAAAGGGGGAATGTGTTAGGGAATGGTAATCGTTCCCCGTTTCCCCTTCTGGATTTCCAGTTCTCCGCTCAAGAGACCGCGGGGGACAGGCGGTGGCAGAAATGACGGAAGTGCCCTCACCCTGGTTCGACAGGGTCACCAACCTAGTGAGAGGGGGAAAGACGAGATTCCCCTTTTGCGCTTCCCCCTTCAGTAGGCTCTGAAGTTAGAAAGGATATTCCCCTCCTTTTGTAAAGGAGGGTTAGGGTGGATTTTCTTGTCTATAGGGTTGCACTGCTAAGATAAGGATAAGGGTAACCACAAGGGTTACCCCTACAAAAAGATGAAAAAAAAGGAGGGGGGATGACGTCTCTTGACTTACCGCATATTATAGCGACTCGCTGATTTTCACACCTGGAATGGAAATGGAGGAAGAAGGAGATTCTTCCTTACATACTCCCCCTTTAGAAAAGGGGGATACAGGGGGATTTGAAACTCTTTGCTGTTAGTGGTCCCCTTTTTCCTTAATTATGATGTCCCTCAATAAAATCGAAAATATTGTGAACATCTCAGAAATAGGCAGTCCACTATCAAAAGCCACTTTCTTTACAATATCCTTAGAGTTATCATCGAGTTGTTCATAAATAGACTGACCCAACCCCATTGCCTTCTCCTGAATGTCATAACTATTAGTGATCTGTGTAAACATAGGACGCAAGCTACCTATTTGGGCATTCACTACTTCTACCGCTTTTACTTTCTCTACAATTTCCTGGCCTCGCGCATTTAGTCTAATAGGACTATCACATGATGTTATGCTCACATTATCTTTAGATAAAAGCATAGTGAGTTTATCTCTTATGCTAGAGATGTCTAATTTTATTTTGTCTATATCTATATCTATGCTAGAGATGTCTGATTTTATTTTATCTATATCGTCACGGACCCCATCAAGCATCTTCTCTTTTTCACCCCATTTCCCCGCAAACCTCCCCATCCAAAAGGCAAAACCGACTATAGTTACTATAATAGCAAATACCACACCTGCGATACCCCATGCTTCCATTTCTCCCTCCTTTTATATAAAATGGAAAGCTCATATATACCAACAAAAAAACCTCCCTCTTCACGCCACCATGACTTTAACTAACTGTATTACCAATGATAAAAAACCCTTGATAGTGTGTCAAGAACTTCCGAGAAATCTATCTTTTCCCCCTCGCCCTCTGGGAGAGGGTTGGGGTGAGGGTGGATTTTCTTTTATCTGTAGGGGCGACCCTTGTGGTCGTCCCTTAAGGTGTGGTGGTGTGGGTACCACTAGGGTTACCCACACACAATGATGGAATGGGGGGTAGCCGTCATTCCTACTCAAGTAGGAACCTAGTAAAGGTATTGAGGGGAATATTTAGAGAAGGTGTTTGCATTCCCCGATGCCCTATCAAATCCCCCTTAGTCCCCCTTTTCTAAAGGGGGAGTGTGTTAGGGAATGGTAATCGTTCCCCAACCCTCTGGTTGGTGAGAGGGGGAAAGATGAGATTCCCCTTTTGCGCTTCCCCCTTCGGTAGGCTCTGAGGTTAGAAAGGATATTCCCCTCCTTTCGTAAAGGAGGGTGAGGGTGGATTTTCTTTTATCTGTAGGGGCGACCCTTGTGGTCGCCCCTTAAGGTGTGGTGGTGTGGGTACCACTAGGGTTACCCACACACAATGATGAAATGGGGGATATGCGCGGGAATCCTCCGCGACGATTATCTAATGTTGACAGATAAAAGATAGTTGACGAAGACTGATGATTGTTTAAAATGGGATTATAGGGGGTGAGAACATGCCTAAATATAATGTTGATTTATCCGATGAGATGATTGATTTTTCTAGGAGGTTCACCAAAGGTAGGTGTAGCGATAAAGAGGCTATAAAGGAAACACTGAACAAAGCCTTTGATCTGCTCAGCATGGCGGATGAGTATAAAAACGATGATAAAGGCACTCTTGGTTTGATGTGCGAGAAGAATTTTAGGGAAATAGCAGGAATCTGGGATGACAAGTGAAACGAACGATGCAAACAGTAAACCTTTAAACTTAAAACCACACAAGAATCCAGGCGTCAAAGCAACCGAGCCTAGTCCATCTGAAAAGTTTCAATTTGCGAAGCGATTCCTCGTTGGAGTTGGTATTTTTTGCGTTGTGGCACTAATATGTTCTACAGTATTTAGAGTACAGGCTGATAGGAAGCAACGAATGCCCCTGCTCAACAACCCGAGAGAGCAGAAATACACTTACAACTGAAGCAGTTTGGGAGTTAATGAAAATCGGCGTTATCCCCTTAATCACTCTGGTTATTTCCTTCTATTTCGCAAAAAATAGCGACTAACAAGTAATATTGCCATCATTGCACCCCGTTAAATACAGCTTTTCTAAAGAGGAAAAGATGAGATTCCCCTTTTGCACTTCCCCCTTCAGTAGGCTCTGAAGTTAGAAAGGATATTCCCCTCCTTTCGTAAAGGAGGGTTAGGGTGGATTTGCTTTTATCTGTAGGGGCGACCCTTGTGGTCGCCCCTTAAGGTGTGGTGGCAAGGGTAACCACAAGGGTTACCCCTACACAATAATAGAAGGGGGGGGGGGTAGCCGTCACTCCTGCTCAAGTAGGAACCTAGTAAAGGTATTGAGGGGAATATTAGAGAAGGTGTTTTCATTCCCCGATGCCACATCAAATCCCCCCTTTTTTAAAGGGGGAGTGTGTTAGGGAATGGTAATCGTTCCCCGACCCCCTGGTTGGTGAGTTGACACAGGACTGATGAATATTATATGATTATTTATAAGGAAGTTATGATAATTATCAGGACAAGGGCATGGATCATATAATAACTATTGTAGGAGTTGGAGGTTTTGTTCTAGCAATCAGCCTAGCCATAATTACATTCAGCGTCCAGATAGGTAGATGGATGGAGAAACGAAAATCTCACGATAAAGGTATAGGGACACTAAAGTCCGATGTGCAGATTCTAAAGTCTGACGTAAAGAGAATGGACTCTAAATTAAATACAATAGATTCAACTCTTGTTGGTCTAGCAAGCGCCGTAAATATGCTTCTGTCTAAGGCTGGATTTGGAAAAGAAATCACCATATCCGAAAGTCCAATAAAACTGTCGAAGGTGGGGAAGGCAATTTCAGATAACGTAAAGGCGGAAGAGATTATAAAGGACCAGATGTATAGGCTGCGCCCTATGTTTGAGTCAATCTCCAATAGTTACGACATACAAGAAAAGGCTATGGAACTGGGAGAGTCCATTTACAATGAAGTTGACGATGACGTTAAAGATAATATAAAAAAAGAGGTGTATAGAACTGGCTTACTGCTTCTTCAGGCGTTCCCCATTTTTTCTATCCTGTTAAGAGACGCTATAATGGAAGAACAAGGGGATAAAGGACGGGTAGTCTATTGCCTTTTGATTGCAAAACCTCACAATCCGGTGGCTTTGAATCATTAACAATAGGTTGGTAAGCCTAAAGGTAATGCTATAAAGCTATATACAGAAGGGTAAATCATTTTATTGTCTTTTGTAATTAAGGGTAAGGGAGGGCACAGTGTTTAAGAAGGGAAAGCCAGCTTGGGTATTTGACGCATTCATTCCGGATGTTTTAACCTCTGTTAAATCAGTATGGGACTTGTCTGGACAATCAGCAATCCAGTTCAACCATAATTTGCTTGAACTTAGCGACGAGGAGGCTTTGGGACAAGACTGGAAAGCGATAGGCGATGATCTAAGAAATGCGCTCTCTGATATAAACGAAACAGTATAATATCTTCCATAGAAATCATTGGACTAAGAATAGAGCTTAAGGAAGTCAGGGGCTTCCTCTAATCTAAATAAATTATCTATATAAATAGATCGCCAGGATAGCGATAGAATCTGAAATATGGTTGAAGATAGAAACGACAAAAGCGGCACAAAAAGTGAACAAATTGAAAGACCAAAAGAAGTACTTCCTCTCCAAGAACCAGGGCAGATCGCTGGAGTCTTAAAGGAGCTACCCAAAGAAGTCTTATCCGAAGTCCTAAAAAAACTACCTGTAGATCAAGTATCTGTTGTAAAAGCATCTGCTTATTCGGGTCCTTTACCCCCTCCAGGGATGTTGGAAGCGTATAATAAAGCCGTACCCAATGCCGCAGAAAGAATTCTCAAGAGCTTCGAAAAACAACAAGAGCACAGAATGCAACTAGAAGAAAATATGATGGATAAAAACTTCGATGCAGCAAAACGTGGTCAATATATGGGGTTGTCAATTTCAATAGCTAGGCCTACTAACAGCGGGAGCAATTGGAATATTCGGCTCGGCATTGGCTGGAAGCTTAATTGGTATTACTTCATTAGCTGGTTTAGTGAAACTGTTCATAATAGATCCTATAGTAGGAAAATCAAAGCAAAAAAGGAAAGAGGTCAGTTAAAAAACATCTTTAGAGCTATAGAAAGTAATACCGCTAGCTGACCTAGAAGCACGCCTAGCACCCATTTCCCCATTGATAATTGCGCTTCAATCACGCTCAGCCTATTCTCAACACCGTCAAATCTCGATTCAAACTTATCCTCTAACCTATCAAACCTCTCATCCACTCTCTCAAACTTCTCGTTTACCTTCTCAAACTTCTCGTTTACCTTCTCAAACTTCTCATTTACCTTCTCAAACTTCTCATCTACTTTCTCAAACCTCTCATCTACTTTCTCAAACCTCTCGTCTATCCTATCAAACCTCTCGTCTATCCTATCAAACCTCTCATCCACCTTCTCAAACTTCTTGTCAAACCTTCTTTCGAGCTTATCCTCTAGCCTCTGCAGGTCCTCTTTCGTCTCCCTCCTTGCCGCTTCAAAGCCATCAATCACTATTTGTTTTAATTCATCTATAGCTTTATCACTCATCGTCATCTCCTCCACAGACTCCGATCGGGAACCGGACTGCTCTTGCGATTGGTGAGGCAGAAATTCTTTAGGTATATCGTGATGTAACTGCTGCACTTCGCCACTCCCTCTACTCGTAAAATAATGTAGATAAACGTCATAAAACTGTCAAGTAGAATAATGAATTCAGAGAATAGAGAAAGGGGAAATCAGTTAAATTACAAATCCAATGCCTGATTCGGTCAATCATGCCCTTTCTGCACTCAGCCCTATAGATTGGATAATAGTAATAGCTTATCTGCTATTGTCACTCGGCGTTGGCGTATATTTCGCCCGCAGGGCAAGCAGGAGTGCTTCCTCTTATTTTATATCTAACAGAAACATGCCCTGGTGGATACTAGGCACATCTATGGTAGCGACCACATTCGCCGCTGATACGCCTTTAGCCGTTACAGGCTGGATACGCACGGACGGGATATGGAAGAACTGGTTTTGGTGGAACTATCTATTCAGCCACGCGCTTGTTGTTTTGGTCTTCGCAAGGCTCTGGAGAAGGGCGCGTGTGATTACGGATAACGAGCTTATTGAAATACGCTACAGCGGAAAACCAGCGGCGTTCCTTAGGGGTTTTAAGGCTCTTTACTTCGCTACGTTGTTTAACTTCATAGTTATGGGTTGGGTAATTAGCGCGATGGCAAAGGTTTTTAAGGTTTTCTTTGGAGTAGAAGCCACTCTAGCCGTTGTGATTTGTATATCCATAGCATTTTTCTACACCATGACGTCGGGACTTTGGGGGGTCGCCCTGACTGATTTTCTCCAGTATTTCATAGCGCTTTTCGGAACGGTGGCTTTAGCCTGGGTTGTAATAGGTTCTCCTGAAATCGGAGGATTCAGTGGGTTTTTACAAAAACTCGGCAGTATGGACAAGGATCATTATTCATTTTTTATGACCCCCTCAGGGGGTGACCCCGTCAGCGATGGGCTTTGGTCGTCCAGTTTCTTCACGTTTCTCATTTACGTAACCATAGTTTGGTGGTCGTCTCATAATGCGGACGGGGGAGGATACTTTATTCAGAGAATATCCTCTGCAAAGGATGAGCGTCACGCCGTATTGGGAACCGCATGGTTCGCCGTGAACCATTATATACTTCGTCTTTGGCCCTGGATACTTGTAGCGTTAGCATCTTTGATAATTTATCCAAGGGCGCAAATTCTAGGGGGCGATCAGGAGGCTGTTTACGTATTGATTATAAGGGATTTCCTGGGTCCGGGTCTGAAAGGGCTACTGTTCGTAAGCTTCCTCGCAGCGTTTATGTCAACAATATCTACACAGTTGAACTGGGGCACCTCTTATCTAATAAACGATATATACAGACGGTTCATTAGAAGGGACGCTACGGAGAGTCATTATATATTGATCTCAAGGGTTTGCACCTTGATTCTAACGGCCGTCGCCGGATATTGCGCCTTTCAAATTCAGGACATTGGGAAAGCCTGGATTTTCCTCTGGGCAATGAGCGCGGGCATAGGCTTGGTGCTCATTCTAAGGTGGTTCTGGTGGCGGGTAAACGCATGGTCTGAGATAACAGCGCTTGCCTCTTCACTACTCACGATTCTAGTCCTAGTTGTATATACCAAACATCACGGCATATCTGTTGAACTAAAGCATCAGATTATGGTAATACCAATCTCAATCGTTGCGTGGATCGTCGCCACCTACGCAACGGCACCAGAGCCCCTGAGCACTTTGGCTAACTTCTATAAAAGGGTTCGTCCCTGGGGTTGGTGGAAGCCCGTTAGCGATAAGTGTCAAGAAATTGAAAAGGCAAACTTCTCTCCAGTCATCATTAACTGGTTGTTTGGAGTCAGCTTTATTTTCTTTGGCATGATAGGGGTTGGGAAATTTTTGCTCGGACATTTTTACTTAGGTGGACTTTTCATAATGATTTCAATCGGTTCAGGCATTTCCGCTTATAGGAGAATGAGGGAAGACCTGCTTTGAAAACCTTGCTCTCTCCCGATGGAGGTTGAAAATCTCCTGATTGTGATATATGGTTTATTGCTAGGTTAGCGAGCTGCGTGGAGTGGGTCGTATCCCGCTGCATCCTCTCTTCTAAAGGGGGATCATGTGAGGAACGTGTCTCATTCCCCGATGCCCTTTCTGGACTCCTAGTTCCCCAATCAAAAGCAGCACGTCCCTGTATGTATTAAGCGGGAATGGTTTGAGCAGGGATGCAGAGGAAAACGGGAAATAAAAGAGGTAATTCTGATGGCTATAAAGATAAAAATCTTGAAGCAGCCTGAGCTGAAATGGTATGAAAAACTTTACCTGCCTCAGATAGTAGGTGGACTTATTATTACCTTAAAACACCTGCTTCGGTTTAAGACCATTACCATCCAATACCCCGAAGAGGTAAAGGAGCTTCCCCCAAGATACAGAGGTCTCCACGTGATGCCTGCAGATGACGAGGGAGAGATAAGGTGTGTTGCGTGCAAACTCTGCGAGGTTGCATGCCCTACTCAGGCGATATCAATAGTTTCAGAGCCTGCCGATGATTATGGCATAGAAAGAAGGCCTAAGGTGTATAATATAGATTTTATGAGGTGCGTATTTTGCGGATTCTGCGTTGAAGCCTGCCCCTGTGATGCCCTTAGGATGGGAATGAAATACGAGCTTGCCTCATACAACAGGGCGGGACTCATTCATACAAAGGAAGTGTTCTTTGATCCTAACGTAAAAAGCGAAGCTCCGCGAGACAACGCTAATTTCCTCTATGGAATGGGTAGGGGGGAAATCTTGGATAGCCCTGAGGAGGTGGAAAAGGTTAAAAATCTGAGTGGTAGCTACACACCTTGACAATTATTGTTTGTTTGGTCAGGACATCTCACCCCTTGTTAAGTATGAACCAAGCCTATTGTCCAGACTTGCTAAAATCGTTTCCATCCTGGCTTGTCCTACTTTAAGGTCGGATATTCCTTTAATATCCTGTTTCATTTCCCCAATATCCTTCTCTATATGCTATATGCTCTATTCTCGTTTCTATAATTCCTACCCTTGTTTCTAATGATCCTTCATCTTCCAAAATTGTTAAGTCTCCTTCCCTTGGCATTGTTCTATATATGTCCTAAAGATATGTCTAAAGGCTACTAAATCTGAAAGCTGTCAAGACGCCTTTCTATATACACGTCATACACGTCGGGAATCCCTGCGCTTTGCCATTCATAACCTACGGCTGACAGCAAGTCTATAAAGCATTTTTGCATAAACTTTTATATTTGTCTATATTTTTAGAAAATGGGTATTACTTTACCAAAGATTCACGACGTGCTAGTGGTAGGCGGCGGACACGCGGGTTGCGAGGCTGCGCTTGCGGCTGCGCGAATGGGATGTCGCACCCTTGTTCTGACCGCTAATATAGATACGATCGGTCTAATGTCTTGTAATCCATCCGTAGGGGGAGTAGGCAAGGGTCATCTCGTTAAAGAGATAGACGCTTTGGGAGGGGAAATGGGAAAGGCTGCCGACCATGCCGCTATTCAATTCAGGAAGTTAAACACGAGAAAGGGCGCAGCCGTGCAGGCAACGAGGATTCAAGCGGACAGACAGGCGTATAGAGCTTATATGAGGGGGACCCTTGAATCTCAGGAGCGCATAGATATAAAACAAGGTATGGTGGAAGGGTTTCTTTTACAAGGCGGCAGGGTCGTGGGGGTAAAAACAAAGCTGAGGGAACGCTTCCTTGCTGATGCCGTTATTGTTACTCCCGGCACCTTTCCAAATGGGATAATACACATAGGGGGCACGAAAATGTCCTCGGGAAGGGCTGGTGAATCCGCCGCAAAGGAGATTTCAGAATCCTTTAGCGCTCTAGGCTTCAACGTTGGCAGATTAAAAACGGGCACTCCACCCAGATTTGACGGAAGAACTATTAAATGGGACGTTCTTGAAGAGCAGTCCGGAGACGTCCATCCCAGACCATTTTCATTCTCTAATTATACGATTAGCAGGGGTCAGCTCCCATGTTACATAACTTATACGAACGAAAGAACACACGAGGTAATAAGGGATAACCTGCATAAGTCTCCCCTTTATTCAGGAGAAATTAAGGGAGTTGGTCCTAGGTATTGTCCATCTATAGAGGACAAAGTGGTTAAATTCCCCGATAAAGAGAGGCACCAGGTTTTCCTTGAACCCGAAGGCGCGAATACTTATGAAATCTATCCAAACGGAATTTCAACCAGCCTTCCCTTAGAAGTCCAATACGAGCTTGTTAGAACTATGGAAGGGCTGTCGGACGTGGAGATTATGAGACCCGGCTACGCGGTGGAATACGATTACGTAGATCCCACTCAGCTACACCCTACGCTTGAGACGAAGCGTATTGAAAATCTATATTTCGCAGGGCAGATCAATGGAACCACGGGATATGAAGAAGCGGCGAGCCAGGGACTTATCGCCGGCGCCAACGCGGCTTTGCGCATAAAGGGCAAGGATTCTTTAGTTCTGGATCGCTCGCAGGCTTACATAGGAATACTCATTGACGATCTGGTGACGAAGGGCGTGGACGAGCCTTATAGGATGTTCACGTCAAGGGCGGAATACAGGCTAGTTTTGAGGGAAGATAACGCGGATATAAGGCTTAGTGAGATTGGCTATAATATAGGACTTCTAGACGAGGAGGACTTTGAGAGGTGCGCAAGCAGAAAGAAAGCTCTGGAAGAGGAGCTATTCAGATTGGCGAATACTAAGGTTGTTCCGAGTGCTAGCGTAAATGAAACCCTGCGGGGTCTTGGCTCATGCTCGTTAAAAAAACCGCAGTCTTTGAAACAGATTCTAAGACGCCCCGAAATTACGTATAAGGAGCTTCAACACCTAGAGTCCAATTGCGCAGGCTGGCTGGCGGATTTGGATGTTATTTCTCAGATAGAAATGGAAGTTAAATACGAGGGTTACATTAAGAGACAGACCGAGCAGATAGATAAATTTAAGAAGTTAGAACATTTCAGGATACCTGAGAATTTTTCCTATAATGATATGCCAGGTCTATCTAACGAGATAATACAGAAGCTCTCAAAAGTTCGTCCTGGCTCACTGGGACAGGCTAGTAGAATATCTGGGATTACGCCTGCTGCCATATCGGTTTTAATGGTCTATTTGAAGCGGGATCAGGCTAGGACGGGTGATCATTTGAAAGCCTAGATTGCTCTAGTTCTCCCGTTGACTGGTTCAACAGGCTCACTTGCCACCTAGTAAATCCCCCTGTATCTCCTTTGTCTAAAGGGGGAGAAAAAATGAGTAGTCCATGCACGTATAGCAAAGAGGAAAAAGTCTCTTATCAAGCTCTGAGATTAGTAAAGGATATTCCCCTCCTTAGGACAAGGGTAACCACTAGTGTTACCCCTACAACATGATGGAAGGGACGGGAATGACGAAAACGCCTTCACCCCTGTATCCCTTTCCCAGAGGGAGAAAGTCTGAACTGCGATTTTTGAGACTATGGAATTAAATGATGAGCCATGATTAAAAAGATAAAGAACAAATCCCCCTGTACCCCCTTTGTCTAAAGGGGGGAAAAAAATGAGTAGTCCATGCACGTCTAGCAAAGAGGAAAAAGTCTCTTATCAAGCTCTGAGATTAGTAAAGAATATTCCCCTCATTAGGACAAGGGTAACCACTAGGGTTACCCCTACAAAATGATGGAAGGGGCGGGCATACTCATTGTGAATATAGTATTCGCTCTCCCGTCATTCGATGACTTCTTGACCTTCCCCACTCTCATATTCTTCTAGTTCGTCTTCTAAAAGATCCATTGCGTCTTCGTAATCCCCGCCTACGTAGCCTGCATCTTCTGGCTCCTCAAGCATATCTACTAGGTCTTTTAGTTTTTTACGTCCTCTTCTAGCCATACCTATATCCTCCGCTACAATGCGTGATCAAAATCAATGCCCATACACTCACAGAGCAAAAATTATAAGTATAGAATTCTGAAATACAACTGACTTTATTTCATCCTCAGGATGTTTAGGAATTTAGTGATTCAAGCATCTTATTTACCTCAGTCGTTGGAAGTTTGCAAATATGGTTCTGACACACGTAAGCCGTCGCCTTGCCTTGGATAGTAGTATGACCTTTTGTGAATTCCGCTACCTTTGCAACGTCGGGCTCACCATTCGCTCCTAGAAAAAGAATCACTTTATTAGGATTATACTCTTTTCTGAGAGCCGTCAACATTGTTTCCGTATCCATCCCATGCGGGTCGCCTACTATAACGACTTCGTAGGAAGGTCCCATTGCAAAGTCTAGTCCTGTAAGCAGTTGCGTATATGCCATTGGCGCCGTCTCAATCGTTTCCGCAAATGCGCTTACAAGCTTAGCAGATTTTTCTTCGTAGTGAGATTTTCCGGTTATTCCGCCTATCTTTATTAAGTTAAGTAGCGCTACGGAGTTGCCCGATGGAACGGCACCATCATAGATTTCTTTTTGCCTAGCTATAAGCTCTTCAGCATCGTGAGGCGTGAAGTAAAACCCGCCGTTCTTATCGTCCCAGAATAGCTCTATCATATCTTCTTGCAGCTCTATAGCGTAAGTTAGGTATTGAACGTCAAAAGTCGCCTCATATAATTCAAGCAGTCCCCATATGAGAAAGGCGTAGTCGTCCGCGTTAGCTTTAATACCCGCTTCTTTTTCTCTATATCGATGTAGAAGCCGCCCGTTATCTTGGCGCATTTCTTTTAATATGAACCCAGCCGCACGTTTGGCAGCTTCCGTGTATTGGGGCTCATTCAAAACGCTTCCGCCCTTGGAGAGAGCCGCAATCATAAGACCGTTCCAATCAGTTAGAATCTTATCGTCCTTGTAAGGGCGTATCCTTTTTTCGCGAGCTTCTAATAGCTTCTTTCGCGATTCCTCAACTTTGCCTAAGAATTCTTCTTCGTTTGGCTCAAAGGACTTGGCGGTTGCGAATAGGGATTCCCTTAAGTGAAGTATATTGAAGCCTATTTTCTCCTGCGTAGTTTCTTCGGTGAAGTTTCCGGATTTTTCCACGTTATAGGTTTGTATTATTAAATCGGCTTTTTCATCCCCTAGTACTCCTTTAATTTCCTCCTCACTCCAAATATAGAATTTCCCCTCCTGCCCCTCGCTATCCGCGTCTTCGGCAGAGTAAAACGCGCCTTCAAGCGAAGTCAAATCTCGAAGCACGTAAGCGAAGATTTCTCGTGCAGTTGTCTCATATTCCTTCTTCCCCGTTGCCTGATATGCCTCCACGTAGGTCATTGATAGCATAGCTTGGTCGTATAACGTTTTTTCAAAGTGGGGTAGTAGCCAGCTTGAATCCGTGGAGTAGCGGTGAAACCCAAATCCGACGTGGTCATACATGCCCCCTAGACGCATTTTCTGAAGAGTCTTTTCAACCATTTTTAACGCCTCTTCATCCCCTGTTCTATTCCAATAACGGAGCAAGAAGAGATAATTATGAGCTGTTGGAAATTTGGGGGCGCTTGCAAATCCCCCGTTTTTCTCGTCAAATCTCTCGTGGAGCTGATTATATCCTACGGTTAAGGTGGAGCTTCTAAGACTCTTGCCCGAAGTTATCTGTGAAACGTCGGTTGCTTTTTTTACGGCGGTCGTAATGCTATCCGCCGATTTTAATAACTCCTCTCTCTGTTTTTTCCAGACCTCGCCTATCCTCGGCACCAGTTCTATCATTCCCGCCCTACCATATCGGCTTTCCTTAGGTATGTAAGTAGCAGCGAAAAAGGGCTTTTTATCAGGGGTCATCATCACGTTCAGGGGCCAGCCACAAGCCCCTTTTGAAAGCATTTGACAGACCGTCATATAGACGTTATCTACATCGGGTCTTTCTTCCCTATCTACCTTGATAGAGATGAACGTCTCGTTCATGAGCCTCGCCACCTCGGGGTCCTCAAACGACTCATGCGCCATTACATGACACCAGTGGCAAGTCGAGTAGCCAATTGACAGCAATATCGGTTTATCTTCCCTTTTAGCCTTTTCAAAAGCCTCATTTCCCCACGGATACCAATCCACCGGGTTATCTGCGTGCTGGAGCAGGTAAGGGCTCTTTTCGTCTTTGAGTAGATTCATTCTATATCCTTTTGATCAAGTCGTCACACTTATCGGTTAGCCCTTTAGTTGGGCAGGCTCACTAGCACAATCACCGAAACTTTACCTAACTAATCCAATATACGAGCTTCCCCCGCCTTTTTTAATTTATATTGCAAGAAGTTAACACTTTTTGTATTGGCTTGCGCGATCCTTTTAGCGAAGCCCTTATAATAGACGAATCCCCTACTTGAACTATCATTGATTCTCCCTTCATCATCTCCCTGGCTATTGTTCCAAACACCCACGATGCTATCTCCGACAAACCCATTGTCAACCCTCGTGGGATTTTTATCAATTCTTATCTTGACTTTCTCAAATTTCTTGAAGTTTAGATAGATATTTGAGGGCTTAATACCAATTCCAAGAGAGTTTTTTGGTTTTGAACATTGAACAGTTATGTACTGATCTATTCCCAAGACATCGGAAGAATAAACAGTGGCGTTAACTGCCCACACTTTATCAGTAAATTCGTCCACCTGCTCTTTATACTGCCAACCTTCTAGCGTCTCAGAATTTGCGGTTGACAAGCCTAATAACAGAATTGGGAGCAAAGAGATCAAACATTTTTTCATAATGACTTCTCCTCCTTTTTCGTCTTCGTTGCTCTTAGTCGTAATTAGGACTAAATAGTGGCGGGCAATGAGGGATTCGAACCCCCGACCTCTGGCTCCGGAGGCCAGCGCTCTATCCACTGAGCTAATTGCCCGGTTTTCTGAGTCCTAATTCTTTCATAACAACCTGCATATCATCCCAAAGCGGTTTCCTAAACCCCGCATTCCTGAGAAGCGCCGCCGGGTGGTAGGTTACCATGAGTTTGGTGTTTCCATAGGAGTGGAATCTCCCCCTAAGACTCCCTAAACTCTTCTTTGTTTTTAGCATTGATTGGGCTGCCGTTGCGCCGAGACACGCTATTACTTCAGGCTTTATAAACCTGATCTGCTTGAACAAAAACTGCTCGCAGGTGGACATTTCATCAGGTTCAGGGGTGCGGTTTTGCGGAGGGCGGCACTTTACCACGTTGCATATATAGACTTGTTCCCGCGTAAGACCCATCGCCTCGATTATTTTTGTGAGCAGCTTACCAGCCCTTCCAACAAACGGTCTTCCTTGCTGGTCCTCATCTCTGCCAGGACCCTCGCCTACGAATACGAGCTTAGCTTTAGGACTTCCCTCACCAAATACCAAGTTTGTCCTTCCCTCGTGTAGCTTGCACCTTGTGCAATCCCCAATCTCCTCTCTAATTTCCTCAAGGGTCATAATTTTGGGAGCGTCAAAAATGTCGACTTGCTCTTCCACTTCTATTACCTCATCGTGACCCAAATTGCCGACTGCGCCTCCCATCCCTCTTATTTCTGATCGATTGGTCTTTTTAGGACGATCCACGTCGTTCTCCTTGCTTGCCGATACAGTGCTCAATCCCATAAGTTTCTGAAACTCAAGGTAGTTCTTGAGACTCTTAATAACGTCCTTTAATTCTTTTTCCGCGTTCATTTCTAAAATTTACATTCACAGATACGGTAGAAGATTTCTAATATAATATAACACAGCCTAATTGTAAAAGTGGGACGCCAGCGTTGGGGTCTCGGATGTTGAGAAGAACGGGGATAGATGGCGGAAATAGCCTAAAGCTACCCTTCTACAAACTCAGGATACTGCTTTTCTAAAAGGAAGGTATTCTCATTCCCCGATGCCTATCAAATCCCCCTATATCCCCCTTTACAAAAGGGGGAGAAAAAATGAGTAGTCCATGCACGTCTAGCAAAGAGGAAAAAGCCTCTTGTCAAGCTCTGAGGTTAGTAAAGAATATTCCCCTCCTTAGAACAAGGGTAACCACTAGGGTTACACCTACAAAATGATGGAAGGGACAGAAATCCAGAGAGGATAAGCAAAGAAGGCCAGAGAGGATAAGCAAAGAAGGAAGGTGTTCTCATTCCCCGATGCCTATCAAATCCCCCTGTATCCCCCTTTACAAAAGGGGGAGCTATGTGAGGAAAATGTTTTCGTTCCCCGACCCCCTTTTCTAGATTCCCACTCAGAGGTGGGAATGACAGGGATATTAAGACGCTGCAAGAGGAGGATACCCCCCCCCTACACCTTAGATAAACGCATTCGGGAATATCCCTGAGGACATAAGCGGACATAAAATGAAAAACGAAGGGAACTCGCTTTCAATCGCCAGCATCTGACACGCGGGTGCCAGCGTCTGACACGCGGGTGATTGTGTGTTAAAATTTCGCGCATTGCCAAATCACGTTACCGCTTAAAACCCCTGCCAATCACATTCAGGGGACACAGCAGGCTATGTGGGAACGAGTTTTTAACCTATATTACGCTAACTATTGGTAGCAATACCTATCAAAATAAGACGGACAGATGAAAGAGAGATACAACGCGCAGGAGATTGAACAAAGGTGGCGAGAAACCTGGGATAAGAAAAAGGTCTATGAGGCAAAAGTCGAAAAGGGCAAAGAAAAGTATTACGTGCTAGAGATGTTCCCCTATCCTTCGGGACGCATACACATGGGGCACGTAAGGAACTATACGATTGGCGACGTAGTAGCTCGTTATAAGAGATCAAGGGGTTTCAACGTGCTTCACCCTATTGGATGGGACGCTTTTGGGCTTCCGGCTGAGAACGCCGCTATTCAGCACGGAGCGCACCCCGCTAAATGGACTGAGGAAAATATCTCTCAGATGAAGACACAACTCAAGCTCCTCGGATTCAGCTATGACTGGACGCGGGAGATTGCGACCTGCCATCCTTCTTATTACAAATGGGAGCAGATGGTGTTCACAAGGATGTATGAGAAGGGGCTTGCCTATAAAAAGGCGACTACGGTCAACTGGTGTCCCTCCTGCGAGACCGTGCTAGCCAATGAACAGGTAGAGGATGGATGCTGCTGGCGGTGCGAACACATAGTAGAACGCAGGGAAATGGATGGCTGGTTCTTCAAAATTACGGAGTACGCTGACGAGCTTTTAGATGGAGCGAGGGAGCTAAAGGACGGCTGGCCAGACAGCGTTCTCTCAATGCAAAAGAACTGGATAGGCAAAAGCACGGGGGCTCATATACAATTCCCCCTGCAAGAACAGGTCGCGGGTGAGAGGCATCTTGAGGTCTTTACGACAAGGCCAGACACCGTATTTGGCGTAACCTATATGAGCGTCGCCCCTGAGCATCCGCTAGCGGGTGATTTGATAAAGAGGGAATTTGAAAAGGACGCGCTTAAATTCATAGAGAGAGTAAAAAAGCAGACCAGCCTCGAAAGAATAGCCGAGGGAGCTAAAAAGGAAGGGGTCTTTACCGGCTCATATTGCATTAATCCCTTTACTAATGAGAGAATTCCAATTTACCTAGCAAACTTCGTGCTCATTGAATATGGAACCGGAATTATTATGTGCGTTCCAGCGCATGACCAAAGAGACTTTGAGTTTGCCAAGGGACACGGGCTCCCTATTAAGCTTGTAATAAAACCCGATGGACAAGGGTTGAACGTTGACGATATGACAGAAGCATATATAGAGCCGGGGATTATGACTGACTCAGGAGAATTTTCGGGTATTTCGTCAGAGGCGGGAAAAGAGAAAATCATAGAATACGTGGAGTCTCGGGGTATTGGAAAAAGACAGATAAATTACAGGCTTAGGGACTGGGGCATATCACGGCAAAGATACTGGGGGGCGCCTATACCGATGGTCTATTGCGAGGACTGCGGCGCAGTGGCGGTTCCCGACGAAGACTTGCCCGTCGAGCTTCCCATTGAGGTCAACTTTGAGGGCGATGGGGGATCTTCTCTCTCTAAAATCGAGAGCTTTGTTAGAACTACGTGCCCAAATTGTGGGGGTAAAGCACGACGCGAGACTGACACTATGGACACTTTTGTAGAGTCGTCATGGTATTTTCTTAGATATGCTTCACCTAATTACGATAAGGATATTTTTGATAGGGAAGAAGTAAATTACTGGGCGCCGGTAGATCAATACATAGGGGGAGTTGAACATGCTATTCTTCACCTTCTTTACTCCCGGTTTTTCACAAAAGTGCTGAGAGACCTTGGAATGAGTAATCTGGATGAGCCGTTTGTCAATCTACTAACTCAGGGAATGGTCATTAAGGATGGGGCAAAAATGTCTAAATCTTTAGGGAACGTCATTGACCCAGATGACATGATAAAGAAATATGGCACCGATACCGTCCGACTTTTCATACTTTTCGCCGCCCCAGTTCAAAAGGACCTGGATTGGAACAATGAAGGGGTAGAAGGCTCTTTTAGATTCCTAAACCGTATATGGAATCTCGCTTTTGACATTTTACCCCGGACTTGCGATCTAAAGGGAGCAAAACCTGATCTTGCAAAGGTTTCGGGTTCTGGAAAGGAGCTTCTTATCAAGCTCAATAAAACAATAAAAAAGGTTACGGACGATTTAGAGAAGTTTCAGTTCAATACTGCGATTGCGGCAGTGATGGAGCTTTTAAACGATACGTCGCGTTTTAAGCCCAAAAGTGATGACGACTTGATTGTAGCAAGGGAATCGGTCGAGACTATGGCAAGACTTCTCTACCCGATGGCACCCCACATTTCAGAGGAGCTTTGGAGCGAGCTGGGTTATAATGAGCTGCTTGCTGATAGTCCGTGGATAGAGTGGGATAATGAGTTGGTTAAGAGCGCAGAGATAACGGTTGTTGTCCAAGTGAATGGGAAGGTCAGAAGCCAACTCGTAATGGATGCTGACTCTGACGGAGAACGTATGAAAGAAGCCGCCTTCGCCGATGAAAGAACAAAGAAGCATATATCTGGTAAAACACCCAGGAAAGTGATAGTCGTGCCTAAAAAGTTAGTTAATATAGTATTATGATTGTTAGAATTGTTTGTTCTTGTCTTAGATGCTTGCCTTTGTAACTCTGGAGAAATTCTCATCTACTTCGTTGTTGAAGGGAATAAAGATACAGGTTCCATCTCCAAATCATTCATCGTATTGCTAGAATTACTATACTTCCCTACGTTCCTTCCGCTTTTCTTTCTCATCTTAAAAGTTTCGGAAATCCGATGAAGTTCTTGTTCCTTCTCTATTGTCTTTAATTCATCTTCGGCATTTTTTAGTCGCTCTGCTGCAAAATTAAGATATTCCTCTCCTATATCTATGCCTAAATAGTCAAAACCAAGTAGTTTCGCTGCAACCGCAGTTGTCCCGCTGCCAATGTAAGGATCAAAAATGAGTCCGCGCTTCTTGTTATCCATTAAGGAAATAATAATACGGACTGGTAACCATAAGGGAAAAGGAGCTGGATGTGGGTTATTATTCTCAGGAACGGAACGCCATATTGAAGTCATCTTGGCATCTTTGGAAGCTAGTTCTTTACCTTTTTTGTTATCATTTACAGGCTTGTAAAGCCAGTATATCCTTTCGTCAACCTGCCAAAACCGCCACCCCCTTATATTCCCCGCTATTATCCGATCCCATATAATTTCCTGTTTTACAGTCCAGTCCGTTTTTCTCAACCAATCCATCGGATGAAACATCTCGCCATCCACCCAGCGTATTTTATGATTGTAAAAGAAGGAACCTCCTTCCTTTGTTACACGGTAGATTTCGTTGAGAACATCAACTTGATTTGCTTGATAACTGGCTTCCGGAAGCTGGTCTCTATATTCGGAATAAACAACGTTCTTTACGAGCCATCCCTTATTTTTTTCCTGCTTGTTATAGGGTGGAGATGTAACTCCAACGTCAATAACTCTACTTGGAATTGTTCTTAGGACCTCCAGAGTATCACCGTGAAGGAGCCTGTTCTTCAATTGCTTCACTTTTAGCTTCATTGCTCCAATAAATTCATCACTTTGGCGAGCTTAGAACGCCACATACCTTATTCTTCAATATGTTCTTCTATAACCCTATATAATTTTCCAGTGAAATGCTTCTTATACAATTCTAGCTCTTTCGTGCCGATAAATATGTCAACTTCTAAATTAAGGGCAGTCCTGTAATGCGTGAAACTAAATGAAGCGCTTCTGAGAAAATATCCACTTTGGTCTCCATCGGGAAATTTGTTTTTCAGTTGGCTCTCTAACCTATCAATAAAACCCTCTGAATTAAAAGGAAATCTAAATATGTAAATAAGGCGACCATCTATAAAACCACCTATTATCATAGTTGGATTCTTTTGTTTATCTTTTTCTAACCTCGACTCATGTATAGTCAGTGAAGTTACCTCCGCCATTCAATTTTTTATACTTCAAATCATTTGTGTTTATGTTCTTCGGCTTTGCCTCGCAGTACTGGATACCGCCACTGATACCATTGTGTCTGTAGCCATTATAGCCAATCTTATCAGAATTAGGTTCAAAACCACTTAGAGAAACAATTACGAACTCTCTTAAAGTAGAAGAATTTTTATCGTTATAGTAGCTAGTAAGGAGATCAACAAGAATTGAAATAATGTTTTGTTTTGATTTTCCAAGCAACAAATCATTCAAATCTTTATGAGATTTAGTTGCATAGGTTTTTATAACTTCTATAAGATCCGAATTCATTGCATTTGGGAGCGCGGCTAAAGTTGAGCAGGGGCATCGGAAACGCCCCACGCCACTGTGCTATGTGCATCATAGCCTCGAGATGACAGTATCTAAAACCACCTTTTATGTCAATGTACTGTAGAGATTCAACACATTTAGTTAGCATCTATCTCTGGTGGATTTTGCAGAGACCTTACGTCTCGATGCTTCAATCTCGTCCTTACTAGACAAGCCAAGCGGGGAATGAGAATTGCTGTCCTAGAGTAATCTGAGTTCAGGCTCAACCACTACAACCTGACTCGTAAACAATTGTATGTTAAAATATTAGTTTATCATCAAATAATCCTAGCTCTTAACTAGGCGAGTGCCTTGATTTAGTATCATTATAGTATCTTCAACGCCTCACTTTTTCTTAGGACTACAAACGGGAGGTAGTATTCAGGATGGAAGATAAGTCTAGAGATGGTTCCGCATTAGAGAACTTTTTCACCCGGAAAGTCAAAGCGATTGAAGTAGATACACAGAAAAACGTTTCACAACTCTTGACTGAAATGGCACTCACCGGGTTTCAAGGCAAAAGCTTGGCTCGCGTAGTTGACGTGTTTGAACAAATGATAAAAGATGACGACGTTACAATTTTGCTCGGATACACAGGCTCATTATCTACAACGGGACAGTGGAAAATAATAAACTGGCTGATTGAGAATGGCTACGTTGATATTCTCGTGCCCACGGGGGCTAATATTTCAGAAGACATAATTGACGCGATGGGACACAACTACTGGCAGGGCTCGCACTTGGCGGACAATGAAGTTCTATTTAAGGAGGGATTGAATCGTTACTATGACGTTTACGGCAAGGAAAGCGATTACCTTGAAATGACGGAGCTTTTGGCTGAATTCATACAGACGCTTGACGAAGAACGTAACTATTCATCAAGAGAGTTCCTTGAACTTTGTGGTAAATGGCTAGGAGATAGAAATATCAGGAGCATAGTAACGGTCGCTTCTGATAACAAGGTCCCTGTGTTTTGCCCCGCTATCGCCGATAGCCCTTACGGGGATGCTGCCCTTATTGCCAAAAGTAAAGGGTTTAGCTTGACTATTGACGCCATCAAAGATTACGTTGAGTTTATGAAGCTCGGTCAAGAGGTAAAGGATACGGCGGTTATATACATTGGAGGGGGCGTGCCCAAGGACTTTATCCAGCTTTTTGCCGTAACAACCGATCTTCTGTATGAAGATAGGATCGTGCCTAATAGGAACAAGGGACTAAACCGTAAGGGCACCGGGGCGCAGGAGACGTATTATCCACACAAATACGCTATACAAATCACAACGGACTCACCTCAATGGGGCGGGCTTTCAGGATGCACATTTGAGGAAGCCGTCTCTTGGGGTAAAGAGGACCCTGAGGGGAGTCTCGTGCAGTGCTACTGCGATGCGACTATTGCTCTGCCCTTGATCTCTCACGCGCTAGCTGAAAGGGTGGACTCAAGGAGAAAGAGAAAAGAGCTTGCCAAGCTGTTCTAGGGGAAAAGCGTAACCCCCTTAGGCAAGCTCGCTAACCAACTTGCCAAACGGGACAGGTCAGATTGCTCATTCAGTTGTTTATTAGTGAAGAAAGCGCTCTCGCAGCCTTTTCCGGGTCGGGCGCGCCGAATACGCTTGTGATAACTGCAATTCCATCCGCTCCGCTTTTTAAAATCAATTCCGCATTAGCCTCCGTTATGCCTCCAATCGCAAACACCGGAATTCGTTTTATTTTTCTTGACGCCTCTTTAAGAACGTCTATAGGCGTGGGCTCTCTATTCGGCTTTGTCGGCGTAAAAAAAGGGGTGCCAAAAGCAACGTAATCTGCCCCCTCGCTTTGAGCCGCTAATCCCCTACTTATCTGATTGTAGCATGATACGCCTATTATTGCCCCTTCCCCCAATACGTTTCGTGCTTCTCCAACCGAGCAGTCGCTCTCGCCCAGGTGAACGCCGTCAGCACCTATGGCTTTGGCTATATGAGGAAAGTCATTAACGATTAGAGGAAGTTGATAGCGTTTTGTTATTTTGAGAAGCCCTTTACCTAAAGCGATTATCTCGTCTGCCGTGCTGTCCTTTTCTCTAAGTTGAACTACGCTTGCTCCGCCCTTAATAGCTTGCTCTACTGTCTCTTCAAACCTTTCAACAAGTTCAAGATAACAACTTGCCTTAGGGACGAGATTCTTATCAGTTATGACGTAGAGGGGCCCAAGTCCGCGCTTCTTCATAGCTCTAAGAATTTATCCAGTCCGTGCAGCGCAAACAAGTTTGGGCATCATTAAGTTTGGTGAACCGACTAACCGTTAGCCTTACAGTGCTTGAACGCCAATATTGCTAAAAATGGCGTCCTTTATCGCACTATAATCAGTGGGTAGTTCTAATGGCTTATTGGCGTATTTAGAGAAGACGTCCGACAACTCTTGCTTGTGGTATCCGACCTTAAATTCAACGAACTTAAGCCCATGGGCAGTAGATATTATTACAATCTTGTCTTTTGGCTTGAAAACTCCCTTTTTCCGGAGTTTAAGGAACGAGGCAAGGGCAACGCCAGTGTGAGGGCAGTTAAACGTGCCCGTTCTATCTACTAGAGCCGATGCGTCCGAAAGCTCTTCTTCACTAGCCTGCTCTACAATGCCATCGAATCTCTTTAGTATTTTAATGGCTTTATTTACGCTTACGGGGTTACCAATTTGAATAGCGTTTGCGAGGGTTCTTTTAGCTTTTATAGGATGAAATTCTTCAAAATTGTTCAAGTAGCTTAGGTAGAGGGGATTAGCATTCTCAGCTTGAGCACATACTAGGCGGGGGAGTTTTTCTATTAGTCCAAGCTCCTCCATTATCAGGAATCCTTTTCCAAGAGCCGAGATGTTTCCCAAGTTGCCACCCGGAATAATTACCCAGTCAGGAACTTCCCAATCAAACTGCTGGCAAAGCTCTATACTTATGGTTTTTTGCCCCTCTATGCGTAGGGAATTTATTGAGTTTGCCAGATATATATTGTTTTCGTTGCATATTTTCTGAACCATTCGCATACAACCATCAAAATCGGTGTCTAATGATAAAACCATCGCACCGTTTGAGATAGGCTGCACCAGTTGCGCAACGGAGACCTTATCCTTAGGTAGAAGCACTATCGCCGGTATTCCCGCGCTGGCGCAGTAAGCCGCAAGGGCTGCCGAGGTGTCGCCAGTTGAAGCACAGGCTATAGCGGGAATACTCTTACCGTTCTCTATCATTTGCTTAACTACAGAAACCAAGACGGTCATTCCAAGGTCTTTGAAGGATCCGGTATGACTGTTACCACACATTTTGATCCATACGTCTTCTATTCCAACCTGCTCGCTAAACCTCTCAGCCCAAAAGAGATTGGTAGCGCCTTCATACATGGACACTATGTTGTTGTCATTGACGGTTGGGCAGACCCATTCTTTTTTACCCCATACTGAGCTTCCGTGGGGCCATAGTTGTTTTCTATAGCGATTATCAAATATATTTTTCCACTCTTGAGGGGATTTTTCTTGCAGCTTTTCAATATCGTGGGTAACTTCCAAAAGATTTCCACACCTTTTGCACGAATAGACTATATCGTCAAGCGGATATGTCTCGTTGCAATCTTCACTTATACAGCTAAACCAAGCTCTATACTCACTCATAGGATAAAGACAATACACCTTCGTATTTTGACTGTCAAACGACTAAGCGGTCTGTATATTACCTAGATATTGACCGCTTTCGCTCTGTATCCCCCTTTGTCTAAAGGGGGAGAAAAAATGAGTAGTCCATGCACGTCTACAAAGTCTCTTGTCAAGCTCTGAGGTTAGGCAAAGGATATTCCCCTCCTTTCGTAAAGGAGGGTCATGGATTTTTTCTTTTTACCTGTAGGGGCGACCCTAGCGATGTCCTGAGTCTGTCGAAGAATGGTCCCCTAAGTAAGACGCGAAGGTAGGGGTAACTACGCCTCTACAGGGTGGGTAACCACAAGGGTTACCTCTACGAAAAAAAGGAAGAGCTTCATAACCAACTATGAACTTGGGTTGGCTGCGGCGCCAACAGGTCCAATAACGTTAGTAGCTGCCCTAGACCAAACATTGTTGTTATCCTTATCCGTGTAGTAAACGTAAGCGCGCAGATACTTGCCTGCATCTGCCACCACAGGAGTATATTCATCACTAGCGCTTATAGGTAAAGAGAAGACGTATCCGCAGTTAGTGGTCATCCCCGAGTTATCGCAACGCTCCCACCGCCAGTAACTGCGATGCACCGGAGTATTTACAGAATCCCCACGATTACCAGCATCCCAATCACCATCATTTACCTCTACCCGTATTACTTGTCCAACCCGCGGAGAAGTATGACCTGAATGAAAAACAGCAGCTGACGCGCTGGTATCAGTGGATGTTCTGTTTGTTTTTGCCCTTATCACTATGGCATTAGTGTAAACCTTTTCTTCCTTACCATTGTCCACAATCGTCACGTATGCCCTTAGAAAATAATTCGCATCTCCAGATTCCGGGATAAGTAGGTAGCTTCTATTGTTATTTGCTAGACTTCTACTAGAAATGTCCTCCCAGCCACTAACGCCGTTAGGTGAACGTTCCCATTTCCAATTCCCTGCACCATCTCCATTACTACTAACCTTGCGTTTACCCCTCAGGTTCCCAATCAGCCCAACTGTTACAGGCTCGCCCACTATTGCAGTGTTCCAATGGTCAGGATGAATAAACGCTCTGCGTTGCCCCGGCACACCGTCTATCGTCGGATACTGACGCGACCTACCAAAGTCCCATGGGTCATCACCGCTCCCATCTCCATCTAAATCTATATCCCAATCGGCATAAATTGCAGGCGTATCCTGACCGGGATAAATCACAGTGTAGCTTTTAGGCATTTGAAGATCTCGCGTGGTTCGTTTTTGTATTTGATTTGCAGGATCCTCGGGCGTCTTATTGGATGCATACGCGGTTAGTAGTGAAGTTAACTCATCCCAGTAAGCCCTCTTCATAGTCTTTCCAGGAATAGAACTTACTACCCCGATCAGCCCTCCATGACGCAACCCATCTCCTGATACTACTTTTCCGATGGAGTAAACGGAGTCCATGCTAGCCCTGGCGTCGTAGTTAGAATAATATCCGTTCAGCCCTCCGGCCTGGGTCGATGCGTGCACGATACCTGTGGCGTAGGCAACTTTGAGGGAGCCGTGGTCAAACTCCCCAACTAGTCCACCTACATTCTTCTCCCCTGTCACTTTGGCTGTGGAGTAGCTTCTGGTAATGCTAGATGTTGCTTCCCTGTTAGTACCCACCAAACCACCTGTAGCATATGATAGAGTTGTAGTAGATGCAGATGCCCTTACTCCCTTTACTTCACCCGTAACGTAGCAAGCAATGATCTCACCTCTATTCCCGCCGGACAGCGCGCCGGTATAGTGAGTGCTGGTTACATCGACGTTTTTCAAGCCCAAGTTTCGCACTTTAGCCGTTTTACTTATAAATCTAAACAGTCCTATGTACCTACCGCCGGGACGGTTGATAAACAGATTAGAGATAGTATGGTTGTTGCCGTCGAACGTTGTGTTGAAATAAGTACCGGTAGTATTGCTAGTAGGACTTAGTCCGATGGGTAACCAGCCACTTCCGCCGTTCCAGTATGCCTCATCTGTTAAGTCCCCGTCTCCGTCAGTGTCAGTAAAGTCTAGGTTTGTAGTCAGCTTATAACCGATGCATCCAGAAGAGGGGCAACCCATAGATGCTTGTGCGTCGGGGAAGGCAGTAGCGTAGGAAGCGCTATTACTAGAACTATCTACCTGTCCGTCGCCGTTTAGGTCCCAACGAATAGCGTTGAGTTGAGCAAGGTTGGATACCTCTATAAGGCCGTCATCGTCACGGTCGTAGTCATTAGTGGTAGCTTGGGCAAGGGTAGTCTCTGAGAAGAGAGCGGTCAAAGCAAAGAAGACTGCAGGTAGAATAGAAAGGAGTAAAAGTTGTTTCTTAGAGAATAATTTCTTCCGCGCTGCAGAAAATTGGGGGGGGGGGGGGGGGGGGGGGGGGGGGGGGGGGGGGGGTAGAAGAGACGGTTACTTTGTGGATAATAAACCTATGTTTCATAACTATTACCTCCTTGTCTTTTATCTAAGCGCTATTGTTCATTATAGAACAGTTATTATAGTTTGTATAGTTCCTAATTATAGTTGCCTTTTCAAGGGTTCCTGATACCTTAATTACATTTCACACGTTCATCTCTTGTCAATAATAAATCCCTTTTATTGACAGGAAATAGCTGTTTCGGTAGCCTGTGGATGTAAATATTGAAGGAGCCATAAGACAATTCGCCCTTCTATGAGTTGGCAGGCGTGGTGGGAAATACCTTTTGAGCAAATAGACCAAGAAGAGCCATCTATCATCGGATAAGAAAAATTAAGGAAATTAATTTAGAACGAGGCTAAGAGCTATCTATGATCATAGAATGCATACCCGGCGGCATGTTTCTGACAAACTGCTACATAGTGGGAGATAAAGAAACAAACGAAGGAATACTAATTGATCCGGGCGAGCAGATTGAGGATATATTAGAGGCAGTTCAAAGGTCGGGTCTGAACGTTACTAAAATAGTCAATACGCATACTCACATTGACCATGTTGCGGGGGTGCAGGAGGCAAAGGAAGCCCTTGGCGTGGGCTTTTATCTACATCCTAAAGAGGAGCCTGTGTTGAAAGCCATTCCTGAGGCGGCGAGAAGATACCCGCAGTTTGGCAACGTTGAGGTTCCCAAGGTTGATGGTTTTATAGAGGAAGGGGATGAAATTGAAATAGGCAGTTTAAGGGCAAAAGTCGTTCACACTCCTGGTCATACGTGGGGAAGTGTATGTCTGTTAATAGACGATCAAGTAATCTCAGGAGACACCCTTTTCGCTGGCAGTGTAGGCAGAGTAGATCTTACGGGCGGAACCTCAATGAGAGAGCTTGTCGGTTCTATTAAAACCAAACTTATGTCACTTCCCGATTCTTATAACGTATATCCGGGTCACGGTCCCGCAACGACAATAGGGATAGAAAGAGCGTCCAATCCTTTTATTGCTGGAGATTTGATAGTTTTATAGAATGAAAAAGCAAATTATCAGGACTATTATTTTCATAGTTATAGTATCCGTCACCTTATATTGTTTCGCTAAAGAGATTTCCCAGTTTTATGCTCTAAGTGACCAGAATAAGAGGGTTATTTTAGAAGCTAAAAAATTGGAAAAAGCCAATCAGCAGCTCAAGAAGAAAATTGAATTGATGAATAAGGATAGTGAGTATGTGGAAAGGGTGGTAAGGAAAGAGCTAGGGATGATCAAGAAGGGCGAAAAAGTCTATAGATTCCGAGAATAAATCGCGTTCTTAAGCCGCACGTCAACAGAGTATTTTTTATCCTACCTTCTATTGTCACAATATTTTTCATATTTTAATGCTTACCCCACTCTTTGAACCTTGCGATTGGTAATCCTTCGTCTGGTTCAACATGGTTAGACACCCACACCAAACCAGCTTAGGACATCGCATGATGAATAAGAGGAAAACGCCGCTCCATCCAAAAGAGTTCTTTTCTTCAAGAAAGGTTTATCCAAACAAACGACTAGGGCAGAATTTCCTAAGGGATAAAAAGGCGCTCAGTCGTATAGCTAATTTAGCCAAACTTTCAGGCAAAGATCAGGTTATTGAAATTGGTTCTGGACTTGGCGCCCTGACAAGCACACTGGCGGAATCCGCCGGACACGTAACCGCTATAGAAAAAGATAGGAAGCTCTTTTCGCACTTGACTGATTTATTTAAGCACAATCCTAAGGTTAAGTTAATACTACGAGATACTCTGGATGTAAACTTTGAGGATTTTTATAAAGGGCATAAAATCAAGGTTATAGCTAATCTTCCCTACAGCATATCGTCCCCCGTGCTATTTAAACTACTTGAAACTAAGGATTTGTTTTTATCCTGGATCCTGATGCTTCAACTCGAAGTGGGAGAACGGATTACGGCGAGGGTGGGAACGAAAAAATACGGATCAATCTCTGTTCTACTACAAACCTATATGGACGTTAGTCTTGAGTTTCGCGTGCCCCCTGACTCATTTTGGCCCAAGCCCAAGGTTGATTCAGCCGTGCTGAAATTCGTTCCGCTTGCGCAGCCTAGATTTCAAACGTCCGAAGAGGCACTTTACGAAAAGGTTGTGCGAGCGTCATTTTCATCGCGGAGAAAAACAATTGGCAACTCTCTCCAGTCCGCCTTTGCCAAAGATAATTCCCTCAGGGCTTTGGAACTATCCGATATTAACTACAAAAGACGTGCGGAAACTCTATCAATCGAAGAATTCGCAAGGCTCACGGAGAATATTTCCCGACTCAACGTGTAGTGTAATCCTGCTTTTCCAATGTGTAAAACGTGTAAAAAGCTGTCAAAACTACTAATCAGAGCTATTACAATCAAGGTAGCCTGCGAGTCTGACGTCAAGAGTGGGTGGTTACTCAGGGAGATATTTATTCAGAGGAGACAACCAACAGCACCGTACCAGCTTCAACGACGTCGCCTTCGCTTACCATGACCGAGGTTACCTTTCCATTTATTGATGATTTGAGTTCACTCTCCATCTTCATCGCCTCTACTACTACTAAGCCATCATCCGATTTAACCTCGTCACCTTCTTTTTTAAGCATTTTGACGACTCGGCTAGGCATAGGAGATTTTATTTCCTGAACCCCCAAAGATAGTTGGGAGGACTGTCGCTTCTCTCTTTCCGATATAGATTCTAGCTCAAAGAGGTCGCCATCTAAGAAGACTTGCACGTGCTGTTGGTTCTTTAGCACGCCAATTATTAGCGATCTACCATTGAGGAGGACTAAATATAAGTTATCTTCAATTTTTTGAAATTCTAATGGAATTTCTTCGCCGTTTATTTCAGCTTTTACCTGCCCCTCGTTTTCCATTAGCTCAATCTTGTATATTTGCCCCTGAAACCTAAACGTGTGCGTCATAGGCCTGAACTCCCGCATACTCCTATTCTACGTCCATAAAGCTTCCAATTGGATACGGGCTGAGTGGTGGACTTTTCTTTAGCGTCGTTAGAGTCATGCATAGCCAGAGAGGCAGCAATTAAGACAGGCTCTACTTCTACTTCGCCGGGTGAAAGCAGCTCGGGATGACGTTCTATATATCTCGTGTCTATATCGCCTTGCCGAAACTCCTCGTCTCTCATCACACGTATCAGAAACCCAATGTTAGTTTTAACGCCGAGCACTATGTATTCCCTTAACGCGGATCCCATTTTGTATATGGCATCCTCTCTGGTATCAGCCCATACTATGAGCTTAGAGAGCATAGGGTCGTAATAGGGCGTAATCTCGCAACCGCTGTATATTGAGGAATCGTCTCTGATACCGGGGCCACTAGGCGCTTTTACGTATTCAAGAACGCCTGGCGAAGGCATAAAGTTCGTAGCAGGGTCTTCCGCATATACCCTGCATTCGAGGGCATGTCCCTTCATTTTTATGTCAGTTTGCTTGAACGGAAGCCTCTCTCCGGTTGCAATTCGTATCATCCACTTTACAATGTCAAAGCCCGTAATCATTTCCGTAACCGGATGCTCCACCTGCACGCGCGTATTCATTTCGAGAAAATAAAAATTGTGCTTCTGATCCATTATGAACTCTATTGTCCCTGCCCCTTGGTAATTAACAGCCTTAGCTATCCTTACGGCGACTTCGCCCATTCTCTTTCTGGTTCTAGCACTTATCGCGGAAGAAGGGGCTTCTTCAATAACCTTCTGGTGTCTTCTCTGTATCGAACACTCACGTTCAAAGAGATGCACAGTGTTACCCTGAGAGTCAGCTATTATTTGAATCTCTATATGCCTTGGCTGCTCTATAAATCTTTCAACGAAAACAGAATCATCTCCGAACGCGGAGCGCGCCTCACTCCTAGCCATGCGCAAGGAACTCTCGAACTCGTCCTTGCTTTTGACTAGCCTCATTCCCTTTCCCCCTCCCCCTGCCGACGCCTTTATCATCACGGGGTAGCCGATTTTGCTCGCTAATACCGAAGCCTCTACATCGCTTACAGCGCCTTCCGATCCAGGAACGAGCGGCACCTTTGCCTCCTGGGCTATTTTTCTAGCCGTGATTTTATCGCCCATTAAGCGAATTGCCTCAGCCGAGGGGCCAATGAACGTTATTCCCTCTCTCTCGCACCTCTTGGCAAAATCTTCGTTCTCCGATAAGAACCCAAAACCAGGGTGTATGGCTTCCGCCCCTGATCTCTTTGCTACCTCTATTATTTTATCTATTACTAGATAGCTTTCGCCAGGAGGCGAGCCTCCGATATAGTATGCTTCATCGGCGAGCGCTACGTGAAGCGAGCGGCGATCCGCATCAGAATAAACCGCAACGGCGGTAACGCCAAGCTCCTTACAGGCTCTTATTATTCTTACTGCTATTTCCCCTCTGTTCGCTATCAGTATCTTATTGAACACTTTTGACGACCTTGCTTTGTCTTTAGAGTGGAATGTTTCCGTGCTTCTTAGGCGGGTTAGTCTGCCTCTTTCCATCCAGCATTTCAAATGCCGCTATAACCCTAGGTCTCGTATCTTCAGGTCTTATAACTTCGTCTATAAATCCTAGGTCAGCGGCTCTGTAAGGATTTGCAAAATTCTCCCTATACTCTTCAATTAGCCTAGCCCTTTCCTCATCAGGATCCTCAGCCTGAGCTATCTGCGCTCTGGATATTATATTGACGGCGCCTTCCGATCCCATCACCGCAATCTCGGCTGTTGGATAGGCTAATATAAAGTCTCCCCTGATGTGCTTTGACGACATGACGTCATAAGCGCCACCGTAGGCTTTTCTTGTAATTACCGTGACGGTAGGAACCGTAGCTTCGCTGTAAGCATATAGCAATTTAGCACCGTGCTTTATTATCCCCCCCCATTCCTGCGACGTTCCAGGTAAGAACCCAGGCACGTCTTCAAACGTGAGAATAGGAACATTGAATGCATCACAGAATCTTACAAACCTACCAGCTTTTAGCGAAGCGCCTATATCTAAACAACCAGCCAGCACGTTAGGCTGATTTCCTACTATACCTACTACGCGCCCGCCTAATCTTGCAAAACCTATTATAATATTTTGAGCGTAGTGTTCTTGAACCTCAAAGAAGTAACCTTCATCTACTACGGTGGTTACAACACCCTTCATATCATAGGGTTTGTTCGGATTTCCTGGCACTAAAGCTCTGAGACCCTTTTCTCGGCGGTCAATCGGGTCGTCCGTGCTTACCATCGGTGGGTCTTCCATATTGTTTGATGGAAGGAAACTTAGCAATTCCCTTATTAACGTAACACATTCCTTATCGTCCCCAGCGGCGAAGTGCGCTACTCCACTCTTAGAATTGTGGACCATGGCTCCGCCTAGCTCTTCAGAATTTACTTCCTCGTGCGTTACCGCTTTAATAACGTCTGGCCCAGTGATAAACATATAGCTTGTGTTTTTTACCATAAACGTAAAGTCGGTGATTGCGGGCGAGTAAACCGCACCACCCGCGCTTGGACCCATAACCGCGGAAATTTGAGGCACAACCCCTGATGCGATTACGTTTCTATAGAAGATTTCGGCGTAACCCGCTAGGCTCTCCACCCCTTCTTGGATTCTAGCACCCCCTGAGTCACTAAGCCCAATTATCGGCGCCCCTACTTTCATTGCAAGATCCATTATCTTGCATATCTTTCTTCCATGCCCCATCCCCAGCGAGCCGCCAAATACCGTGAAATCCTGAGCGTAAACGAATATTTTGCGTCCATCTATTTTCCCGTAACCCGTTACTACGCCATCGCCCAGGACCTTTTTGTTATTCATCCCAAAATCGTTACACCTATGAACCACGAATTTATCAAGCTCTACGAAAGTATCTTTATCTAAAAGAAAGTCTATGCGCTCCCGTGCAGTGAGTTTTCCGGTATCGTGCTGCTTCTTTATCCTAGCCTCTCCGCCCCCGAGTTCCGCTTCTCTTTCTCTTTGTTCAAGAATTTCAATCTTTTCTCTCATCATTAGCTCCTTTGAAGCTTAACGCAGAACGGGAAATCTACTATGTAAAATCCGAAATATCAAGAAAGTGAGCTATACGGAAATCTTGCCCCATATAGATTTGACTTGACGCATGGTCTCATCTAGAGAACCTGAATTATCTATAACGTAATCCGCACGCGCCACTTTCTGAGACGTGGGCATCTGAGAACTAACGCGCGCAAGGGCTTCTTCTTTTGAAAAACCGCTTCGTTCCATTAGCCTTTTGAGTTGTACCTCGTCGTCGGAAATTACAACGATTAAGCCATTCACTAGAGTGTTTAGCCAGCCCTCGTTCTCTATTATTAACGCCGCTTCTATAATTACGACTGAGGTTTTAGCGTTTTCATGCTTCTTCAAATTTATTAGAATCCCTTCTTTAATTTTAGGATGGATAACACTGTTTAGAGCCTTCCTTTTAGCTTCATTGTTAAATATAATTTCTCCGAGTTTTTTTCTATCAATAGCGCCGTCAGGATTGAGAATCCCCCGTCCAAATTCCGCAACTATATCCTTCCAGCCAGGCTTTTCAGGCTCTACTACGCATCGGGCTATCCTATCAGCGTCAATAGTGCTCGCTCCTAACCCCTTAAGCATATCAGCCACGACGCTTTTTCCGCAGGCAATGTTACCAGTGAGACCGATTATTTTCACAAGAGATATTTTAATTGGCTGACGGTTCTGATTCAAATATTTCGGCGCTAGGATTCGTATAGGGCTTGAGAAAAGAAATAGTTATGTATAATAAGCATACATATTCGCAAATGCGAAGATTAGAGAATTCCAAAAAGGAGAATATCATGTTAAAAAGAGTAGAGGATATAAAGAAAGTTGGGGTTATCGGGGCAGGGACTATGGGTGCTGGTATAGCTCAGGTATTAGGCTCAAATAATAGAGAAGTCATTCTTATAGACGTTAGCGGCTCCGCTTTGGATAGGGGAGTAAAAGGCATTGAAAACAGCCTCTCAAGACTCGTAAAAAAAGAGCGCATTAACAAAGAAGATAAATCTTCTATCTTATCTTTGATACGGACAAGTCAGGACTTTCAGAAACTTGAGGATGTTGACCTTGTAATAGAGGCGGCGTTTGAGGATATGAAAGTAAAAAGAGAGATTTATCAAAAGCTTGATGAATTTACCGGTTCGGACGTTGTGCTTGCGACCAATACCTCATCGCTTTCTATAGTGGAAATCGCCGTAAGCACAAGCAGACCCGATAAGGTTGTAGGAATGCACTTCTTCAATCCTGCGCCCGTTATGAAGCTTGTCGAGGTGATTAAAGCCCTTACGACGTCTGAAGAAACTCTACAGTTCGCATGCGGTTTCGCCGCTGCGCTTGGCAAGGAACCTGTCAAAACTAAGGATAACCCTGGCTTTATAGTAAATAGAATCCTGGTTCCTATGTTGAATGAAGCCGTGTTCGCTTATCAGGACAGGGTTGGTAGCGCTGAAGACATTGATAAGGCAATGAAGCTCGGAACCAACCAGCCCATAGGTCCACTTGCGCTCATGGACTTGATAGGGCTTGACGTAACGGTGGATATCATGGACGTTTTCTACAAAGAGTTTCAGGATTCAAAATTCCGCGCCGCTCCCCTTCTACGCCAAATGGTAAGGGCTGGCTGGCTTGGAAGGAAGTCTGGAAAGGGGTTTTTTGATTATTCCTAATGCCCTCTTACTGCGTCCGCGTTTCGTAAGCATCGCTCTTATCCCAGTATCTATGGGGATTTGCCTGCTCATCTTTTATCCTATTGCTAATAGCCTTAAGGTAAGCTATTTGATCGGGGCTTGTATATTCTTTACATTTGTTTAATTTTCTCTTATGTAATTCTAAAGCCCAATCTCTGCATTTAGCGTATTCCGTGCTTTTTAATGATTGGAATTTGCCATCTCTCCCTCCTAATGACATTTTCCTAGTTGCTCTATCTATATAATCATCATACTGAACCTTTATGAAAGATTGGTCGCAAAAGCTTACGTCAGCTGCATAAGTCAGCGCCTCATCAACAAAGCACCTTCCAAACGCGTAGATATGTCCATTATCATACGGAAACGCAGCGGGTATATATGAAGCGGAGCGTCTCAACCCAATAGCGACCCCCGTGTTAAAATTTCCACCCATGCCATGCATTGCAAGCCCTGTTCCTAAGCTAGATACCAATGTTGTCAGTCCACCGCTGTCGCCACGACCTAATGCAGATGATAAAATTCCTACACGAGATAGAAATTTTGTAAATAATTCCTTAGCGAACCTATCAAAAAATGATTTATGGAACATTACTTTTTCGTAATACTTATGAAGTGAGTACTCCAAATTATCTGGTTTCCTGTGGGCAAGAGCTACACTACTTAACCCCAAGCTTAATACTAAACCTATAATGAATACTTTCATAAAGTCGTGATATCCCTCCTGTTTTCCCTATACGTGTGAAAATCGCTTCAACTAACTTCAAATACTGCTAATTGCACGGTTTAATCTTGTAATTACCTTATTTCTTCCAAGAATTTCAGCAACTTCAATAATTCCCGGGCTTACTGTCCCGCCCGTCAAAGCTACTCGCATTGGCTGAGCGATCTTGCCAAATTTAAGACCCGTCTCGTTCACTACTTCTTCAAGCGCCTTATGAATTGAACTGTGATTAAATTTCTGAATAGACGTTAATTTCACGATAAGGGTATTAAACAGCGGAATATTCTCTTCTTTTAGAAATTTATCTTTTGCCTTTTGTTCGTATTCAATGTCGTCCGCGTAGAAGTAGGAAGACTGCGCAACAAAATCGTTAAGGGTCTTAGATCTTTCTCTAAGCTGCTCTATGATCATTGCCAGTTTGTTATCAACTTGAGCGGGGCAACCTTTTTCTTGCATAATAGGCAAGATCAATTCAGCGAGTTGTTTAGCAGGTTTCTTCTTTATATAATATGCGTTAAGCCAGTTCAACTTCTCAGGGTTAGATACTGCCGGAGATCTTCCCAAGCTATCAAGAGTGAACTTGTCAATCAATTCCTCTTTGGAAAATATTTCCTGATCGCCATGAGACCACCCCAGTCTGACCAGATAATTCACAAGCGCCTCCGATAAGTAGCCTGCATCCCTGTAGGCTAAGACCGATGTAGCCCCGTGCCTCTTGCTTAACCTCTTTCCATCCGAGCCTAAAATCATGGATACGTGTGCTACTTTAGGTACGTCGTAAGAAAGAGCATCGAAAAGAAGAGCCTGCCGTGGGGTATTTATTAAATGATCATCGCCTCTAATCACATGAGTGATTTTCATGTCTGCGTCATCAACCACTACGGCGAAGTTATAAGTAGGAAAGCCATCCCTTCTTAAAATTACGAAATCATCAATCTCGTCGGCGTTAAAGCGGACGACACCTCTTAAAATATCCTTGACCTCTATAATCCCATCATCTGGAGTTTTCAGACGAATTGAGTATGAATTGTCAGGGTGGGCGTTTTCATTTGCCCACTCTCGCTTATACCTGAGCACTTCACCCCTCTCTAGGTATGCTTTCCTTCTCTCTTCAAGCTCTTCAGGGGTTACGTAGCATTTATAAGCCTTTCCAGATTCCAAGAGCTCACGGGCAAGCTCTTGATAAACGCGTAGTCTGCTAGATTGTCTTACAGGACCTTCGTCCCAATCAAGCCCCAGCCACCTCATAGCACCGATTATTTCATCTATTGACTCCTTAGTAAATCTCGAACGGTCGGTGTCTTCAATTCGCAGCACGAACTTGCCATTATTCCGTCTTGCGTATAACCAGTTGAATATAGCGGTTCTTGCTCCTCCTATATGGAGCGAACCTGTAGGACTAGGGGCGAAACGGGTTTTTACAGTCATTGTAGTTGTCAGTGGTTAGTTTCAAGTTTGTCGTTAGTGGAATCTTTGTTTATTGACCCGTTACCGTTTTGTAATCCGTCCGCAAGTCGGGCGAGCAGGCGGAGATTCCAGAGCTAGTTGCTCGGATCCGACAAAAGCAGTTTATCAAGCTCCCCCTTTCTTTCTAGCTCCACTAGTTGGTCATATCCGCCGATAAGCGCATCGTTTATAAGAATTATAGGCACTGTTCTCCAATTATATTTCTCTACCATTGAGAGTCTAAGCTCGTGATTGGTCGTTAGGTCTATTTCCGTAAAATCCTCGCCCTTTCTATTGAGAAGCGCTTTTGCCGCATGGCAGTAAGGACAGTTTTTGCTTACATATATCTCAATTTTGTTCAAGTTACTCTACCTCTTGGGCATAAAGAGTTATTCACAATCTAGGATGCTTTATTTTCCTAATAGATTCAAGTATTATTTATAGTCAATTGCTTAAAGATCATTCATCAGCTTATTATGTTTCAACTATCTTTTTTAGATATGCTCACCTATGAGTAAGCACTTATTCTTCATAGCTATTATAGTTTTCCCACTACTGATACTGAATTCCTGCTCCGTTGCGCAATTTGTTAAACATTATGCTTCTTCGGGCGATCTAAAAGAGGGTGATCTAAAAGGCGTGGTGTATCAATCAGATGATACGTCGTATGAAATAGGGAGTCTGCCCCGGGACTGGACAAGGGTAAACATCAAGGGTGGAGACCTGGCGTTTCGTAGTGCACTCTATAATGCTACGATTACCGTAGATTCTACGTGCAGTCCTAATAAGTCCCAATACAGCTTGGAGGTTCTTTCCGAATCGCTTCTAATTGGTATTCAAAATAAAGAAATCCAAGCTACCAAGATCATGACCGTGGATAGCCAACCTGCCATGTACAGGGTTTATAATGGAGAATTTGGCGGGGTTCCCATCAAAATTGTGGTAGTAGTATTTAAGAAGGGCAACTGTATATATGATCTTACTTACGCCTCGTCTGCGGAGAGTTTTAGCAGAGGCAAGATGGGTTTTGACGATTTTATACATCGGTTTAGGGTCCTATGAGAACGATCGGAAACCATATTGTCAGATTTCTAGCCTATTTCATCGCACTTATAGAGCAGTTGGGTGAAGTTGGCATATTCTCATACAGATCAATCTACGCAACGTTTACGCGTCCATTTGATTTTAAGCTGGTAATTGAACAGATTGAGGAAATTGGCTTTAAGTCAATCCCGATTGTAATTGTATCCGCAGTGGCAATCGGCATGGTCATGGTAGTGCAACTCGCCTGGGGATTTGCCTGGTTTGGGGCAAAGGGCTTAGTAGGTCCGGTCGTCTCGCTTTCTTTTCTAAGGGAGCTTGGACCCATTGTTACTTCATTACTTGTTGGCGGTAGAGTAGGCTCCGGGATAACCGCTGAAATAGGCTCAATGAAGGTGACGGAGCAAATAGATGCTATAAGAACTATGGGCGTTGATCCCATTAGAAAATTAGTGGCACCGAGGCTTCTCGCCTGCATAATCTCTTTTCCTTTCCTTACAATAATCGCCGATTTCGCCGGAATTTGTGGGTCTATGATTATGGCTAGAGTGGACCTGAACGTAGAACCACAGCTGTTTCTATCAAGTATATTGAAATGGGTGAGTATTGCAGATTTCGTTAGCGGAATATCTAAAACGTTCTTCTTTGGGATAATTGTTGCGATAACGGGTTGCTATATGGGAATGAAATCAGATGGTGGTACGCGAGGCGTTGGGAGAGCTACGACGGCGACCGTCGTTATAGCCCTACTCCTTATTATCATAGGTGACTTTTTCCTATCAAAACTTTTCCTCGTCCTATGGCTTATTTGATTGATTAAGAAGCGGTGCGATCGCTTAACTTTTTGATCTACGTCACGTCCTTTATAGTAAGTCCATTGTCCTTTAGAAAAGCTAGAAGTCCCTTTTTGTTGATCGTTCTGTAAGCTCTCATGGAAATTCTCAACCTAACTGTGCGGTCAAGCTCCGGCACATAAATCCGTTTCCAGTGAAGGTTGGGGTTTTGGCGGCGCTTTACCTTATTATTCGCGTGTGAGACGTGATTTCCAACAAGCGGCTTTTTCCCAGTTGCCATACATTTCCGAGACATGATTACCTCCCTACGCAAATCCCAAAATAGTCAATTATTATTACATAAGAAAAAAATTTGTAAACCCGAACCCCACCTTTATACTATTGCGTAACAACGGTTATTACCCTTTCAGTATTGTTAAAAGTACCCTCTACTATATTGCCATCTTTATCTAGTAACTGAAGGGTTACGACGTATTCTCCACTCACAAGTCCGGTCACAAAGGCAGGTTTCCACTCAGCCATTGTAATCACCCCGACCTCTTGACCAGAGTCCTTCCTCTCAATTGTGTACTTAGCCTTATATCCATCTTGGCTGAGTTCAACGTTATTTAGATAGAAGTCTAACATAATTTTTCGAGCGTCCTTACCCTCGTATTTGCCTTTAGGCCTGCTATAAATGATAGTCGGTTTGGTAGCGTCCAGTAGGAACTGTCCTTTTTCTTTCCTCACGTAAAAATTGACTACCTGAGCAGCTTCCGACGATTTAACGCTCTCGTGGTAGGAACGACTAGGAAAAGCGACAAGCGTGTGAGGTCCCTGATCCAAAACCCCTAACTCAAAAGGCATCCCCGCTTTATAGTTAGCCAAATACGGCTTGTTATCCAGTATAACGTGCACATGCTGTCCTTTAGCCGAGTTTGAGACGTCTTTAGCCCTTTCCGTGTCGGTCTGTATGCCAAGCTCGAAGTTGTCCACTTTTACCACGATAGATATGTTATCATCTTGAATCGTATCACCGTCTTGAACGTTTAGGAATCTTGCTTTAGCTTCTGGAAATGCTGGAGACCTCTCTTCAATCTCTATATTCACCCTTTCTTCTTCGCTTTTGTCCTTTACCTGGGCATTTTCCTTTTTACAGCTTAACGCCAATAAAGAAATCCCAAAAATTAGCATCGCCACATGCGTAAACGTCTTACACTTTTCCATTATCCCACGCCTCCATGGCGCGTTCCAAATTACGTTGTTATTCAGTCTTGCGCTTTTACAATCTATTCAGCACGGGTTCAAGAGTCAGCACGAACACCTTCAAGACGGTCGATTGAGGCGGCTCCTACGCAATCTCCCCAGACATTTATGGTTGTCCTAAATCGGTCTAGTAGCCAGTCTATAGCTAGAATGATTCCTACCCCTTCTAGTGGGAGACCTACCGCCTGAAGAACGAGCACCATAGTAACAAGACCAGCTTCGGGTATGCCTGCCGCCCCGATTGCAGCGAGAGTCGCCGTGAAGAACACAATTACCATTTGAGCCGTCGTGAGATCAATGCCGTAGCTCTGAGCTATAAACATTACGGCTACAGCCTCGTAAAGGGCAGTGCCATCCATGTTTACGGTAGCACCTAGGGGCAAGACGAATCTCCCCACTTTAGGAGATACTTTCGCCTCGTCTATCACTCCCTCCATAGTAAGGGGAAGCGTGGCGGACGAGGAAGCGGTGGAAAAGGCCGTAAGCAAGGCTTTTCCCAGATTGGAAACGTAGTTAATTGGATTCCTCTTTGCTAAAAGTAGTAATATGACAGGCAATACGAGAAATCCATGAATAAACAGAGCAAGCACAACGCTAAGTACATATTTGGCGATGTCCATAACGATGTCCATGACAGCGCTACCACCGCCGGCAATGCCGATCCGTTCCGCTATAAGACTGAAAATACCGATCGGAGTAAAAACCATAATCCAATGCACGGTTTTCATTATTGCTTTGTCAAGCACCGTGAAGATTTCCACTATAACGTCACTTTGCTTACCTAATGTGGCAAAAGCTGCTCCAAACAGTATGGATGCAAAGATGAGAGGTAGTATTTCAAACTCCTCTGCAGAGTTAAACAAATTGGGAGAGATGAATTTTAAGACCAGCACCTCTACCAAGCTCACGTTTTCCTTGCTGCTAACAATGTCTGGCATCTGCCCCGTAAGAACCATGCTTCCGTCCCCGGGATGAACTAAATTAACAACAACAAGACCGATGAAGACGGCTATGCCAGTAGTTGCGGTATAGTAAAGAAGGGTCTTAACACCTAGCGATCCCAGGTTTCCTACCTTCATAATGCTGAGCGTAATTGAGACCACAATAAGGGGGAGAACTATCATTTTTAGGGCGTTTAGGAACAGGGTGCCTAGGAATCCGATGCTTACTCCTAGTTTGGGATAGAACGAACCGACTAATCCGCCGAGAATAACCCCGATGATGATCCCCACTACTAGAAAATGCTCTTTAAGAAATTTATTCACGTATTCCCCTTTGGTACTAGCATGGTACTAGCATGGTATACTAGCACAGCCGCGATTAGTGCAGCTCCCAATATCTAGCTATTCATCCTAGCTTAGAAGCATTTTATTGTAACTAAAAGTTTCATTTTGTAAACTTACAAAACTACGTATTGTCAAAGCTATTAATATAAACGTTATATCCAGCTTTCCCCTCCTTCCCGATTGACGCAACTTTACTACCATTATCAATCTTTATCATATATACTTGGTTCCAACTAAGGTCTAAGGATACGGAAGACGGAGGTTGTTATGATAGTAAAAGCGCGAGAAATCGTCATCTTTTTAGCGTTCTGCCTAACGTCACCCCTAATTCTGAGCGGGTGCGCGGCGGCTATTGTCGGAGCGGCGGCGGGTGCAGGGACGATTGCTTTTACTAAGGGTGGGTTGCAAGCGGTAGAAAGATATTCTATTGACAAGACTTGGGAAGCTGCTTTGGGAGCTATGGATGAGGCTGGGTTTCTAATCATAAATAAAGAGAAAGGACCCGTCTTCACAAGGCTTAACTGTCAGACCGCAGGAGGCAAACGGTTCTATATAGAACTTAGTAGGATCGCTGATAATCTAACAGAGATAAAAATACGCGTTGGCGTACTCGGTGATGAACCCCTATCAAGAGAAATTCTTAGTAAAATACAGGAGAATCTGAAAAGGGAAATGGTTGAATAAAGGGGCGCTATATCAATGTATGTAAAACATGATCAAGCTTTAACTCGATTGGCTTGCTTTCATTAGAGATATAACGCGCAGTAGATTCTTATCCCGCATTAGCAGCCCCCTCCTCAATTTTTGCCTAGAGGAAAATTCTTTTCCCCATAATCTGTTGATTTCACCGAGCTTTCTTCTCGCTGATAAATTTCTCAAAAATCTTGACAACCACAACATATTGTGTTGAAATTTGACGGTGGCACGATATATCGTCATGACTTGACGCTTATCATTGATCGAACGGCTGGGCTGAGTACGCGGCTAGGTTGCGATAACACACGTAGCAACACAATAAGTAGCAACACAACAAATAGTAAGTAATAAGTCAATAATGGAGGACGGCTCTTATGGCTTCAGAGAAGTTTGGTTCGGCTTACGCTAATGGAAACGGTAGTAGCAGAAATGGAATGGGTTTAATAGAAGCGCATAAGGACCACATAGAGACTGAGTTTGAAGAGGTTTTATCTCAATCAATCAGCGGGAATTCAGAGCGGGAAGCAGATGTGGTTAAGCAACCTGAGGGAGTAGTAAGTATTCCCTCTGAAACTATTGAGGCATTTGGCGGAGATGAGCTTCGGGCAAGAGTCTTCTTTGAAAAATACGCTCTTCGTGATAAATCTGGGGAGATTGTAGAACGGACACCCGAAGACATGTGGCGTAGGGTTTCCAGAGAAATTGCGTCTCCAGAAAAGACAGCAGGACTAAGGGATGAGTGGGCTAACAATTTCTATTGGCTCTTATCGGAATTCAAGTTCATCCCTGGCGGTAGGATTCTATTCGGAGCTGGGCAGAATAGAAGAGCCACGCTACTGAACTGCTACTATATGCCCATTAAGGAGGACTCTATAGAAGGAATCTTTGAATGGTGCAAAGAGGCAGCCAGAACGTATTCCTTTGGTGGAGGAGTTGGAACGGATATATCTATCTTGCGACCCAAAGGGTCTCCGGTAAACAACTCGGCTGTATATTCTACCGGCGCCGTCTCTTTTATGGATTTATTGTCAACGACGACGGGGACGATTGGGCAGGCTGGAAGGCGCGGAGCCCTTATGATTACTATGAACGTCAATCATCCTGACGTTCAGGAATTTATAGACATAAAGAACGACGCTGCGAGATCGAAAGTGCAGTTTGCGAACATTTCAATTAAAATCTCTGACGATTTTATGCAAGCTGTAGAGCAAGACACTGATTTTGAACTAAAGTTTGAAAACGAAAAGGTCAAGTTTTCTAGGACAGTCAGGGCTAGGGACATTTGGAATAAACTTGTAAAGTCCGCTTGGCAGTCTGCTGAGCCAGGGCTTATTTTCTGGGACTCAGTCAAAAAACACTCCCCGACTGAGTATGGCGGTATGTCGGTGCGCGGTGTTAATCCCTGTAGTGAGCAGGCGCTTGAAGATTACGGTAATTGCTGCCTAGGCAACATAAATTTTTCCCCTTTCGTAAAGGATGCGTTTACCGATACCGCCTCAATTGACTGGGACAATCTTGAAAAAGCCTTCCAATACGCCGTTAGATTTCTGGATAACGTTCTTGACTATAACATGGAGAAGCATCCTCTTAACTTCCAGACAGAAGCCTCTACCACCTCAAGGCGCATAGGCGTTGGTTTTACAGGCTTCGGAGACATGCTAGCAAAACTCGGCACCCAATACGATACTCAGGAAGCAATCCAGTTTACGGATAAGATATTTGGGCGCATTAAAAACATTGTCTATGAGGCAAGCGCTGACCTTGCCTCTGAAAAGGGGAGCTTCCCGGCATTTGATCTAGATACTCACATATCACTCCCGTTTCTTGAGACGATTGACGAGCAGGTTGTTAATAAAATAAAGAAGCGGGGAATAAGAAACGCCTGCATTCTTACCGTGCCACCCGTGGGAAGTGGCTCCGTCCTAGCTGGAACCACAAGTGGTATTGAGCCGACGTTCGCCCTGTCTTATTTCAGGCGTTCTGAATCGCTGTCCAAGGAAGAATTCAAGGTTTATCATCCCCTAGTCATGGAATATATGGATAAATTCAATTTGACTGATGAAAAACAATTACCGGATACGTTTGTTACCGCCCATGAAATAGAGCCTGAGATGAGGGTGCGTATGCAGGCTGCGATTCAGAAGCATATAGATTCCTGCATTTCAAGCACCGTGAATCTGCCCAGCGATATAACCCTTGAAAACGTTGAGAAAATTTATTTCCTTGCTTGGAAGTTAGGATGCAAGGGGATTACCGTTTACAGAGAAGGTTCAAGAAAAGGCATTTTAATTACTGAGGATCAGTCCAACGCTAAAACTCCCCCGTCTTCCCCTAATGATGAATCAGGGGAGGCGAGCACGACCCCAAACATAAAAGAAGAGGTTATAAGTAATAACCAGAACGAGGGAAAGAGTGTGGCCCAGTCGGAGCCGAGAACTTGGGTAAGACCGATAAAGAGACCACAGGTGCTCGAGGGCTTTACCGAGGTTATAAAAACGGGGTATGGGAATTTATACGTTACTATTAATACTTACAAGGGGAGGCCCTTTGAGGTCTTTGTTCAAATTGGCAAGTCTGGCTATTCCACCATGGCGGACGCGGAGGCTACCGGGAGGCTCGTATCACTCGCTCTACGGTCAGGGGTGAACGTAAAGGACGTAGTAGAACAACTTGAGGGTATAGGCGGCGCCTCGCCCATATTCTCTGAAGGCAAGCTGGTTATGTCCATACCAGACGCGATCGCGACTGTTCTAAAGAAGCGATTTGTCTCTAAGACGAATATTCCCCCAACCGGGACCGTTGATCCACCCTTCAACAGGCTCAGGACACGGCAGACGGACGCCGATAAACACGAAGCACTATTGGATGCAAACTCAGAACTTAAAACCAATGATCTACGCCTTGAACGATGCCCTGACTGCGGAGACAGAGCGCTTGCATTTGAGCAGGGGTGCGTAACGTGCAGAGGGTGCGGCTATTCTAAGTGCAACTAGTTTTCAGCTTTGGCGGTAATTAAATGATAGATCAAGCGCTGCTAGACATTATTGCATGTCCCGAGACTAAGCAGGACCTGGTTTTAGCTGAACCTGACGTCGTTGAGAAGATAAACGATATGATAGACGGTGGAGAGCTAACGAATAGGGCTAAGCAGAAGGTTACGGATAGGATAGACGGCGGGCTAATTCAAAAAGAAAATAGAAAGTATCTATACCCAATCAGGAGTGATATACCAATTCTACTTATCGATGAATCAATTCCACTTGAACAGGTAGTCAGTTCCTAAAGGCTTAGAGCCCATACCTGCCTCACGCCATACAAGTCCTACAACAAAAAATAAGGAAGCGCATAATGTTATTGACGCCCCAGTTGGGATTGATAATATGAATGAAAAGAAGTAGCCCAAAATTGCTGATAGAACGCCTATTATCACTGAGAGTAAGAATACGAGTTTTAATCTCTCGCTTAAATAAAGCGACGTTAGGGCTGGTAGGGTAAGCAAAGCAAAGACCGGTAGAGCCCCTAACGCCCTTGTGGCTACTGCTACGACGACCGCTATACTGCTTAGCAATAGGGCATTGAGCAATCTAATTGGGTATCTAAACAGCCTAGCGGACTCTACGTCAAACGATACGAAGATAAAATCCTTAAAGCACACTAGGTGAATAATAAAAGCTATAGCGGCGACCCCGGGAACTATGTAAATGTCCATAGGAGCTACGACTACGGCGCTGCCAAAAAGGATTGAAGCTACTTCATGCGCTCCCCTCGCTATTCTGTCTCCAAGAACGATTACTGCTCCCGACGCCGTTAGAAATCCAAAAGCGATGACTCCTTCGTTACTTATACGTGAAAATTCCCTTTTTAACGCAAAAAATCCGGCGGCGATTACGGTCAGAATTAAAGATAGAGCAAACGGCCCGACTAGGGAAGAAAATAACACCAGCTCAACCCGCTGAAGATAAAACGACAAGGCGACGCCGAAGCTTGAGATTTGAGTGAGAGCAGCGCTTACAAAAATCATTCTTGCAAGCGCCACGTAAACGCCTAAGAATCCACATATAGCGCCAGTCACGGCTCCCACTATCATTGGATCTCGCCATAGAAAATAGCCGTTAATAAATTCTCCCAAAGGAGTCATTCGTTTCTAGCCCGATCCATTACTTGTTCTACCCCAAATAATTTATCCAAACTATTACTTTCTAGAACTTTACTCTTTTCACCTGCCTGAAAAAAATTGTTCTCTTTATCCATTAAAACAATATGATCCGCAAATCCGGAAGCCACATCCAGAAAGTGGCTCACCATAAGAACAGCGAGGTTGTTATCCGGTTGAATATTCTTTACAAGCTCCATCATTCGCCCCTCCCCCTTTATATCGACAAAAGCGGTAGGCTCGTCGAGAACCAGAACGTCTGGTTCTCCAACTATAGCGCGCGCAAGTAAAGCACGCTGTTTTTCCCCACCCGAAAGAGACCTAAAGGCACGATTTTTTAGGTGGATGATATCCACTCTCTCCAACGACGACTCTATTATTTTTTTATCTTCTTTTGACAGCCTTTTGCCCATAGGCACGCGACAGTATCTTCCCATAGACGTTATTTCATAAACGGAAACGGGGAATATGTGATCGAAGCCCTTAGACTGGGGAACGTATCCGAAGGTTACGCCATTTTTGTCGGATGTCACTCTCCCCGCAAGTGGTGGTAGTAGATTAAGCATAGTCTTAAGAAGCGTAGTCTTACCACTTCCGTTAGGACCTAGTATCACCCAAAATTGTCCTCTTTCTACAGCAAGGTTAACGGGACCTAAAAGCCACCTCTTATCATATCCTAACGTTACGTCTCTAAGCTCAATTAGGCGGGACGACATAAATAGTTCTCTGCAAGTCGATAGATTTTACTCCTCCTCCGATCGCGCGCTCTGAATCGTATGAGCTTTTTTGTTTTTAAGAGCGGACGTTATTTCGCCTATAAGAACGTCAAACAACTCAATATATGTGCGTATGCCATCTCGTCCTCCAACGAAAGCAGGTAGAGCAAGGAAGTCCACCCCCACTTTCCGCGCGATTATTTCTGGGATTTTCCGAGGATAGTAATTAGTGGCTATAATGAGCTTTATGTCCTGACGTTGCTCTATTCTCCGTATAAGCTGAGCGACGTGCGAAGGCGTTGGGGGTATACCGGGTTTAGGCTCCACAACGCCCGCCTCTTTCAAGCCTGCCCAACCCAGAAAGTAGCCCCAAGCCTTGTGATACGTAACTACACTTGCCCCCTTAAACGGTGCTAGTTCAGTTTCCCATTGGCTTATTTTCAACCTAAGGGTCTTTGCGAAACTGTTAAAATTTTCTTCGTAGAACGCGGCATTTTCAGAATCTATTCGTATCAGTCTTGTCATTATTTCCCGTGCCACGGGAACGCCGTTTCTTGGATCAAGCATGAAATGAGGATTTCCTGAGGGATGCACGTCGCCCATAGATCTATCAACGGGGGAGGTAGGCACCTCAACTATTGAGTTAATGGAGGTTGAGGCGTTATAATTACCCAAAGAGCTGGGGGATACTATATTCGAATTCCTAGCCCCATTAATGAGTATAGGCAGCCATCCTATTTCAAGTTCAAGTCCGTTGTATATTAGTAGGTCTGACTGGTTCAGCTTTGTTATAAAAATCGGCTTCGCATCTACGAAATGGGGATTCTGATACCCCTTTGCTAGGCTGACCACCTCTACCTTTTCACCACCTATGCGCTTAGCGATCGCGGCGAAGTCGGGGACTGAAGTTACTATTTTTACTTGAGCCGATGCGCCTTGAACCACTAAAAATATAGAAATAAAAGCAAAAGCGACCATTATTGTAGCTTGTCTTATAAATTTAAGTATTTTCATAGTAGTAGTTATCTCCTCTTTATAATTGGTTTTAGAATGGATGCGCCCCATGTGCGCCTATTGAGTACTGAAATTGCAGAAAGACCGCGTGCTGATTTTCCGAAAAGTCTCGGTTGAGATAATCGTATTGCAGCCTTATTCTCGAAAACTCAGTCGGATTAAAAGTCAGCATAGGTGATAGACGATAGGTCCTCCCCAATAACCCTAGCGTTCCTTCGCCGTGGGCGTGTTCATCGTCATGCCCGTTTTCTCCGTCCTCGTGTAGTTCCTCTTCGTCAACTGGCGTATCCGTATCAATCATCCCAAACCTAAAGCCCGTGTTCCATCTCTTGGCAAACCTATAAACCATCTGTGAGTACCAGCCCCAGTTCTTAATTCGTTCTTGTTTTCTTTCGTGAACTTCATCCTCGTGCCCATCGTGATCATCTTCGTGTTTATGCCCGGGCTCATCATGCGCCTCGTGCGCCCTATCCGCGTCAAGATAGATAAACTCTGACTGAAGAGTAACCTCCTGATACGGATTGTTTTTCAATGGACGATATTTTGCGAATAAGTCAATCCCATAAAGTTTAGACCTTCCAAAAAAGGGCTCGTCTCCCTCTAATTCTTGTTTGTTCGCGCCAGTTGCGAATGAGCCTCCGAGGCTGACTCCAAGTGATTCTGAAACCTCAAAAAAATTGGCCAAGTGGAAATTGTAGAGCAGCTTACTTATATTGTTTCCATCTACGTCCCTCGCAAACGTGGGTGTATGAACGTCAGGGCTGCCAGCGGAGGCGCTTAGCTCGAGAAACCATGGCGCTGGGACTAAGAAATTCGCTTCTACGCTTGTAGGATTAAGATGCTCTCCTAAGAACTGAGAGGCTGGTAATGGAAGAGTGACGAAATTCTGATTGTGTCTGTGAAGCTGATTAATCCTTCCAAATTTAGCTCTTGAGCGTCCAATACGAAATTGAGAGTTCAGTGGTAGGCTGAGCAGCGTAGTCCCGTAAGCCTCTTCAATCTCGACTCCGTGGGGACCAAATACCAGGAAAGTATCGTATCTGAAATAGGGATCCACAACTCCCTGAAGTCCTAGTTCTATTTCTGGAAGCGCTACGCCGGTATTCTGTGGGTCAACTTCCGCTAATGGCTTGGCTGGCTCATCCAGCGAATACCAAGTGGGGGTAAATGTCCCTATTACGCTGACGTCGGGATTAAACGTATTTGAAGCCGCTCTTAGAAAACCCTTAGCCATGGTGGTCGTGGAACCCTCTACCGCCACTAAATCCACCCCCTCTTCCACGGTAACGGCGTCTTCTTGCTTAGCTTGCCGTTCAAGAACTCCGTTGCGTTTCTCGAGTTCTTCTATCCTTTCTCGCATTTTTTCCATCATTTCTCTTAAGTCTTTCAACTCCGTCTTTACTTCACCTCGCTCCTCCCCCCGAACCTCTCTCACCGCAAAAGGTGGAAGAAGAAAGCAGAGTAGCAACAAAACCACAATAATTTTCTTGTAATTCATATATTACCTCCAATTTTATATGAGATTGGGCAAGTATATGTACAGACTAGACTATTTCGACTATGTCCTAGTCGTTCCTATGAAAGCAGTATGGGGTAAATGGATATACTTACCCTATTGGAGGGGATCTGGAAGGTTTATTAAGCGTTAGAAATGAACAGGGAATTAGAAATCCTAGGTCTATGTAAGCTATTAAGGACCCTGAGCAATCGTCATTAAAGGTTGCATCGACAAGGGGTATTTGCAGGTTTCCCTGAAGCAGGCAGGTCGAGCAATACTCTGAAGAATGACCAGGGGCTGCGTCGTGGTCGTGAGACGTTAATCCGTATGCGTCAATATCTATGCCGACGGCGTGGCTATGTGAGCTTAGCGAAAGGACAAACAACGCCGCTAAGCACGAAATAAAAATTTTTGACAAGCTGCTTTTAGTAGCTTTTCTTATAGGTTTCATCTTACTCCCGATCCTTTTCTAGATATTAGCACTTCATTCGCTATAGTGCAAGCTGCTTGCTCAACGCTAAGGGACGCATCAAGGTCAATACCGTATTTTCTCAGTTCAGAAAAAAGTAAGCCCAAGACGGGAGGCTCAACATGACATTTTGATAGCATGTCGGCTTGAGAGAAAATCTCCTTAGGCGTTTTTCTACTAACTATTTCTCCTCCCTCCGCTATTAAGTAAACCGTGTCGGCTATAAGAGGCACAGTATTCATATTATGGGTTGATAGCAATATAGCGGTTTGATTCTCTTTATTCACAGCATTTAAGAGATTGATAAGTTCTCTTCTACAGGTGGGATCTATATGCTCAAAAGGTTCGTCTAGTATAAGGAGTTCTGGCTTTGTGACGAGCGCTCCCGCAATTGCCACCTTAACCTTTTCACCACCGCTTAGATAGTGAGGAACTTTGTCCCTTAAATGTTTAATATCTAGCTTTTGTAAAATTCCTTCTACCAATCTGGCAGTCTCTTCCTCTTTATAACCGTAATTTCTAGGTGAGAACGAAACGTCGTCCCACACCTTAGGCGCTATTATTTGAAGATCAACGTTTTGTAGTAATGCCCCAATCCTTTCCCTTACCTTCTCATAGTCCTTTGCTGGATTAACCCCTAACACTTCAATTTCCCCATCGGAAGCTTTCGACAATCCTAACAACAAAGAAAGCAGCGTAGATTTACCGCTTCCATTCGGACCAAGTATTACTACTCGCTCACCTTTTGCCACCGTAAAGTCATGGCCGCTGAAAGCCAGTCTCATCCCATCTGGATAAGTAAAACTCAAGTTTTTTACTCTTACTAGCTCTTTCAAAAGTGTTACCTCAAAGCTCACTCTGAATTAGATAAATAGCGGATGTAGCTAATATAGTAGTGCAGAGAGCAAGAAGATGGGTGCTATAAGTCGCTAAACCAGACTCAATACGGATTCCGAGAGACGCGGCAAGAATCGAAACTCCAATGGAAATGAGTATTAAGTCTCCGCCGCTTGCTTTAATGTCTTGTTTAACCATGCGCGCTTCCCCTTTGTAACCCCTTAGATTCATTACGCCATAGAGTTTTTCTGACATGTCAAATCCCCTTACTAGCAATAGGCTAATCCCTGAGGAAAAATTTTTAATATTGTTTGCGTATCTTCTTTTTTTTAAGCCTCCCCTAATACTTAAACCCTTTACTAAATCATCCGTCAATTTAAGTAAAATAAACAAAGACCGGTAGGCTACGAAGAGTCCTTCCGCAATTATTCCGGGTAAAAGCGGCCGGATAACGTTAAAGACGTCGGGATATGGGGTCGTAGATATCAAAATTACCATCGTAAGCGCAGCGGATAAGGCTTTTAGCATTACCACGCCTGCCTTTAGCCAGCTTCCATCCCAGCTTGCAATGACGAACAATAAAGTAAAAACAGTGGGGTAAATTGAAATAGCAATGATTTTCAGCAACGGCAATCTCGTCCATAAAGCTAATATAAGCAGGGTCACATATATGCCTAGCAGCATATAGAATTCTCTTGTGATAATCACTGAAGCGACCAGGAGGGTCACAAACAGTATTTTGGAGTAAGCCCCTGCCCTATGCAGAAAACTCGTTCCGTGATTAGCGTAATAATCTATTAAAGTAACGTCCACTGACCCATTCCTACTTGACAGCGTCAGGCAAAAGTAGATCAGGTCTTACACCTGATACATACCTTATTACTAATGCTGTAATTACCCCTTCTAATATCCATCCCAAAGACAGCAGGATTAAAGCTACCTTAGCGAACTTGGGCACGTTTATACTAGAGCTATGCTCTGCCGTTGAAACCTCTTTCTCTTCAAAACTTGTTGTGGATACCCTTTCCTTATCAGCTTCAAACAGTATTTGCACATCAACCTGAGAAATATACAAAAAACCCAAAAGTAAAGAAGTGCTTAGCATCAAGCTCAAGACAGTTGCTATTCCAGAGGACCACGCTATTGAATGTTTTTTTAGCATCGCCATAGCAATCTGAAATAAGTAGTAACCTATTACCGCCTCTGCACCCACTACTATAGTGTTAAGACCAACTACGGTAATGCCTCCATGACCAAACATCGCAATTATGATGTCCACTATAAACACTGCTATAAAAGCCAAGGATGGACCTAACATAATTCCTGCTACTACGCTCAAGTTTAGATGATACGCAAACGGTATAATTGGTAGCATCATACACGCGACCATAATGGCCGAGATGATACCTATGAGTGGAATCTTCCTCAGCATATGCGTTCTTCTTACCCTGAGCACGCACAAAGCGAGGATTGATATAGTGATTATCCAGCTTGCAAGGACTATCCAGTTTGGCAGTACTCCATCTGGCACGTGTAGATGCGACATTATTTTCTATCTCGTCTTAGATTCGGCATTCTTCGCATTTGCCAAATAATTGAAGAAAGTGGGTATCAATCTGAACCCCTGTTTTTTCCGATATTCTGTTTGACAAATCCTCAAGCGGGCATTCCGCAAATTCAACCACCCTATTACACTCCGTGCATAATATCGGATGGCAGTGTCCCTGTGGGGCTATCGCGTAGCTGTGACAACCATCATCAAGGTGCACTTTCACAGCTAGTCTTAAGCTGACCAAAGTTTCAAGGGAACGGTAAACGGTAGCGAGTCCTGTGTAAGGAAGAATCTCCTTCACCTTTGAATGAATAGCACTTATTGATAGGTAAACTTGAGTATCGTGAAGGACCTTTAGCACAGCTAGCCTTTGAGGCGTACACCTGAGTCCACGCTTATTGAAAATATCTTTTATTCCCTCTGGCTCTTCAATTATGGACAATTAACCCACACCTCTTTAATTGAGAAAACTTCTCAATTATAAACCGTAGAATGGGTTAAGTCAAATTAAGTTGGGAAGCCTTTGAGAAAACGGAATGAGACACAGGATTGTTACGGCTAAAATGACAATACGGAAAAGCTGTTGTAATATACCTCTTCGGGGATGAGGCAAACGTTAATACGTAAAGGACGATATGAAACACAGAAAAAACAAAATCAAACGCCAGCATGGGATGATAAAGGGACTAAGGAGATTTCTTGAGGATAATTTGTCTCCTTTGGATTTTATTAAAACGATAATACCTGGGGAAATCAAAGTTGGGAAAACCAAGGGGGAGAATTTGGTAATACGATACAAGTACAGCACGGTAGCTGGTGCTAAACTCATTGCTAGAAGTGGAACTTCCGTTCAGGAGGTTTTCGTGGTTACAAGCGATCCTGGAACGCTTAGAGAGCTTATGGAACTCATGTAGAAGGGATTAGCCCGCGTAAGCATCAAAGGACTCTAAGCGAGTTTTTACCTAATAGTTTTTCAACGTCACGAATAAAATTATCTTGCGCATCTACGCGTGCGTCGCCCGCTTCGACTACCACGTTGCCATCTTGCGTGCCAATGTGGATATGGACTATTGATTCCCCTGGATAATTGAGCAAGATGTTTTTTAGCTCCTCATAATTCTCTCTCTTCGAGTGTTCTTCATCCAAAACAATATGCACAGTTGATCCTTTTCTAAGCTCCCTCAAGGATAGTATTTCATTAGCCCTTAATCTCGCTCTGTCCTCGCTTGGTTCAAGCGTCCCTTTCACAATCACGGGTTCGAATTTATCTTCTAAAAGCTCACCCGACTTGACAAGCAAATCGTTAAATACTATCACTTCTAAAGAACCTTTCATATCCTCTAATACCATGTTTCCATATATGCCTGAACCACTTTTCGCGTGCTTTCTAGTCAGTGAACGCACGACTCCAGCAATGATCACGTCTCTTTTTTCCTTAATATCTAAAATTGCTTCGGTATCTACAATGGAAGTCATCTTATTTAATTCAGAAGAATATTTAGCCATCGGGTGTGTAGTAACGTAAAAGCCGAGCACTTCCATTTCGTTCGTAAGAAGCTCTTTCTCGCTCCACTCTTTGGTTTCCACAATCGTGGGCAAATAGAACGAATTGCTTAGAGAGAAGAGAGAATGCTGCCCCTCCGCTGAGCTTTTTTGCTTCATAGAAGTATAACTAAGAAGGGACTCTACTGACTCAAAGAGACTTGCTCTATTAATACCGAGCGAATCAAAGGCGCCGCTCTTGACTAAGCTCTCAAAGGTTCTCCTGTTTAGTTTACGTGCTTCAACCATTTCACAGAAACTAAATATAGAATCAAAGCGTTCTTGCTGCCCTCTGGCTTGAATTATAGCCTCAACGGTACTATCGCCTACGTTTTTTACTCCTGAGAGTCCGAACCTTATTTTTCCACCAGACGCCGTGAAGCCGTCCATGCTCTCATTAACGTCTGGGGCGAGCACGTCTATACCCATTTGCTTACATTCAGTAATGCTGGAAATAACTTTATCTTTATTGTTTGATTCAACTGTCATCAAAGCAGCCATAAACTCAGCCGGATAATGCGCCTTGAGATAAGCAGTCTGATACGTAATTAAGGCATAAGCCGTGCTGTGACTTTTATTAAACGAGTACTCCGCAAACTTTTCCATGGCGTCGAAAATTTCTTTAGCCTTTTTATCCTTGATCCCTTTTGCCTTAGCCCCTCGAAGAAATCTTTGCCTCTGAGCTCTCATTTCAGCGGGCTTCTTTTTACCCATAGCACGTCTTAACAGATCCGCTTCTCCGAGACTGTAATCCGCAACGACGCTTGCAGTTTTCATTATCTGCTCTTGATACACAAATAGTCCGTAGGTGTCTTCTAGTATGTCCTTTAGATCAGGAAGCGGATACTTTATTTCCTGTTTTCCATGCTTGCGTTTAATGAAGTCATCTACCATTCCGCTGTCCAGCGGTCCGGGGCGGTAAAGGGCAAGAACGGCAATAATGTCCCCAAAATCGGTAGGCTTAAGTCTAGCGAGTACTTCTTTCATCCCAGAGGACTCGATCTGAAAAATCCCCCTCGTATTTCCCGCAGCCAATAGCTCGTAAACCTTAGGATCATCGAGCGGGATATTATCAACGCTCATATTCTTGCTCTTTTCCGATCCATGAATTGCACGTATCAGTTTAATTGCCTTGTCTATTACGGTGAGAGTCTTTAAGCCGAGAAAGTCAAACTTTACGAACCCAAGGTCTTCAATGGAATTCATATCATACTGGCTTACCACCTCATTGTTTGAACCTCTATACAGCGGTATGTGATCGACCAGAGGCTCGTTGGCTATAACAATGCCAGCTGCATGAGTGGAGGAGTGTCTGACCATATTTTCAAGGGGACGCGCAAGCTCTATCATTTCCTTGAGATTGGGGGAATTATCAATTAACGCTTTTAGCTCTGGAACGCTCGAAATCGCCTTTTCAATGCTAAATACCCTACCCCTGAATGAGGGGATCAATTTTGTTACCTTATCTACGTCGGCATAGGGAATTCCCATAACCCTGCCTACGTCTTTGATAACCGCCTTTGCGGACATTGTCCCAAAAGTTCCGATCTGAGCGACTTTATCAGAGCCGTATTTTTCAGTAACGTATTTTATTACCTCATCCCTTCCCTCAGCGCAGAAGTCTATATCTATGTCAGGCATACTGATTCGCTCTGGGTTTAGAAACCTTTCGAATATTAAATTATAGGAAATGGGATCGACTTCCGTGATGCCTAGCGCATACGCAACCAGACTACCCGCAGCGCTGCCCCTACCTGGTCCAACTGGTATCCCAACTGATTTTGCATAGCCAATAAAATCGGCTACTACGAGAAAATAACCTGAGAAGCCCATCTCTTGAATAATCTCGAGCTCGGCGCCGAGTCTGTCTTCATACTCGCTGGTCTTGCCCTCTGAAACGTTGCTCTCACGCATTTTTTCTTTTAGTTTTTTAGTAGCTAGATCAGCCATATAATCGTCGAGCGATTGTTCTCCTTCTACTTCGAACTCGGGGAACTTGTAACCTTCATTCTTAAACTCAATATCGCATCTCTTCGCTATCTCCACGGTTCTATGAACTGCTTCTTCGAAACCCTTTAAGTCGTTGAGCATTTCTTCTTCGCTTTTGAGGTAATACTGATCTCCCTGAAACCTAAACCTATTAGAATCTCCAAGCGAAGAGCCTGTCTGTATGCACAGTAGCGCATCGTGGGGTTTTGAATCTCTCTTTCTTAGAAAGTGGCAATCGTTGGTCGCTACGATTGGAATTCTGAGCTTATCGCTTATCTTTCTTACGTCTTTATTAACTCTCGCTTGTTCTGGTAGTCCCGTAGCCTGAACCTCTAGGTAGTATCTATCGCCGAATATTTCTCTATACTGTGCGGCGACTCCCAAGGCGGCTTTCACGTTCTTGGTAAAAATCGTTTGAGACAACTCACTGTTTAGGCAACCACTTAGGGCAATAAGCCCATTGCTGTGTTTATCCAATAAGTCGTGATCTACCCTAGGCTTTCTATAAAAACCCTCTAAATAGCCCTTTGTTACAAGCCTTGAAAGGTTTTGATAGCCTTCATAGTTCATCGATAGAACCGTTAGGTGGTAAGTTTTTCCCTCTGAGGGTTTATCAGGGTTTATTTTGGGAGTTACGTAAATCTCGCATCCTATAATAGGCTTCACCCCGGCTTCCTTAGCCTTTTTGTAAAAATCATAAGCCCCAAACAAATTTCCATGATCGGTAAGCGCAACGGCTTCCATGTCAAATTCCTTGGACTGAAGAAAAAGCTCTTCAAACTTTATGGCGCCGTCAAGCAGTGAGTATTGCGAGTGTAAGTGTAGGTGGACAAAACCTTCAGACATGCGAGCTTATTATATCTAAATGAGGTTAAGCTTAGCAAATGATTAAAGAAAGTTGTTTGTTGTCAGTAGGATAAAGCCCCCCATCCCAATTATCAGCTTATAGGTTGTGCAATTAATTGTTAGCCCTGATCAATTATCCCTCAAACTGAATTTAGAGGCGGTGATCGCAGCGCTTCTCAGCAGCGATGTGTTATATTATTTAGCAATAATTCGTGTTTAAGCCGTGTCTCCGCGTGTTTCAAACGGGGAGGGGAGGCACTTTACTTTGAGCGGCATTAACTTAAACGGCGCTAATCAGCAGGGGACAGATTCAAATTACCTAGTATTCAAAGGAGATTGCTTAGACCTGTTGACAGAGATTCCCGACGAGTCCATTCAGCTTGTCGTTACCTCACCCCCATACAACATAGGCAAGCGATATGAGAAGAAGCTTAAACTCAGTCAATATGTAGAACAACAAGCTAGGGTGATTAAAGAATGTGCTCGCGTATTAAAAAGAGAAGGCAGTATTTGCTGGCAGGTTGGCAACTACGTAGAAAAGGGAACTATAGCGCCTCTTGACGCCATACTTTATCCCATTTTTATAGAGCTTGGATTAAAGATGCGTAACAGGATTATGTGGCGGTTCGAACACGGGCTTCATTGCAGGAAAAGATTCTCTGGACGGTATGAAACGATCAATTGGTTTACTAAGAGTAACAATTACGTATTTAATCTTGATCCTGTGCGAGTTTCTCAAAAATATCCCGGCAAGAAGTATTTCAAAGGCCCAAAAAAAGGTCAATATTCCGGCAATCCTCTCGGTAAAAATCCGAGCGACGTGTGGGATATCCCTAACGTCAAGAGTAATCACGTAGAGAAAACCGTGCATCCATGTCAGTATCCGGTCGAATTAATAGAACGTTTAGTTCTATCATTGACCAATAAGAATGACTGGGTTCTTGATCCTTTTCTAGGCGTTGGGACTTCAATAGTGGCAGCGATAAGACACGGGAGGGGGGGGTTGGATCTGAGGTGGTAGAAGAATATATAAGAATATCAAACGATAGGATACGGAAAGAAATTGAAGGAACCTTAAGAACAAGACCGATGAATCGCCAGATTTATGATCCTGTTAAGATGGGCAACAACTTGTCTATATCGCCCTGGGAACAGCAAGTTATGACAACTCAGGCCGAGCTATTAAAGGATCAAAGAAAGCCCGAACCTAAATGAACATTGTAGAAACTTACTCACACTTGAACGGTATTGAGTTCTTAAACTGTACACAAGCCACATTTATGGAATGAAATACAACAGGTAATTGAACTTGTTGATGCAGAAACTTGCAAAACAAAAATTTCAAAAGAGAGAAGTAAGAAGGGTAAGCTTTTATATAGTCCGGGTGACATGAACCAGAGTTTTAAGAAACTTCTTAAAGGAAGGCAATGGCAAGAAAGCAGGGTTAAATACTGGGTTACGAAGAGCGAGAAACTTATAAGAAAGACATTGACAATGAGTCCTGATAAACAGAGAAGAGAAATAGAGGAGGCTGGAGACATTCCAATATCTAGCTATAATCAAACGGATTTCGTTAAGGATCGCGTTGCGATAGAAGTGCAATTTGGAAAGTATTCATTCGTCGCTTATGATTTATTTGTTAAACATCTAGCTTTTTATGTAGGGGACCACATTGATCTCGGTATAGAAGTTCTTCCTATGAAATCCCTTCAACAACAGATGAGCTCAGGTGTAGCATACTACGAAGGAGAACTCTATAACGTAGTTCGGCAGGGTAGAGGCGTGCCGGGAGTTCCACTTATATTAATTGGAATTGACTCCTGAAATTTAATATCAGAACATTATGATGACGCTTGATGAATTTAAGATTGCTTTTAGTAATATTAGAAATTTGGGTTATGTGAAAACCTTGAGACGCGGGCCAACTGGCGTAGGTTATACGCTCGAGTGCCTTCTCAACATCGATGAAAACAACATAGATTTGCCTGATTTGGAAGGCATTGAATTAAAAGCGCACCGGTCCAACGTGAACTCTATGATAACCCTTTTCACTTTTAATAGAAAAGCTTGGAAGATGCCTCCTCTACAGGCTATATCTAAATACGGAACCCCTAACGGCAATAACCGACTCGGTTGATACTTCACTATGTCGAAGATTCCCAATAGTTCTAAATTGTTTATTGATATAGAGCAGGACACTGTTTCAGTTCGCCATGTTGAAGGAGATATTATTGTGCAATGGAATTTTGATGACCTTTCCAAACAACTAAACAAAAAGATACCTGCTTTAATGCTCGTCCATGCGCATTCTGAGATGAGAGGAGGCGTGGAGTATTTTAAGTTCAATAGAGCTAGATTGATGAGGGGAACGAATTCGCATATTATAAGAGAACAGATAGATGAAGGAAACATACTAATTGATTTGAGGTTGCACGACGCGGGGACTAGGGGGGGGCACATAATCACGGAACTGGTTTCAGAGTATATGAAAACAAGCTAGAATATTTATTTGAAGAAATTATAGAAGTATAAGATTGAACCAAGTATTAAACGCCTTTGCCCAATGCTACTTAACGCCAACATAGTTACAAAGTCTTACCTTAAATAGTATTCTTGCTATCAATACTGGAGACTTTTTCAATAGTCTCAGTCAGTATGGGCGTGAGTTTTTTTACCGAACGCTTTTTCCCGCCAAGGGCCTCGACATCGAGGTTTTTCTCCCACAAATCCATCCATTGCAGGGAAAGCCTAGAAAATTGTCCGTAGGCCACCGTAGTTCTTGAATCACCGTAAGGGGGCGAGGTTAACATTAGGTCGATGCTTTCACCTCGCAAGGGAAACTCGTTTCTCGCATCGTGCAATATGAAATCGGATTTACCCATATTATTGCCATACTCACGCTCAAATCTATCCATAACATGTATAGCCTCTAAAGACCTTTTCTCAAATGCTAGTAAAACATCAGGATGATGATACTCCAATTTATGGCTTTTAATCCTAAACAATTTAAATTCTGAGTTTTTTGTATTGCTCGTTTCTCTTACCACTCTACTAAAAACAACGTTAAAAAAATCCCTAATATCAGAATTACTTATTTGCCTCACAGCGAATTTTAATTTGGCTAACCCTTCAATAACGTTCGGTTTAAACCAATAATCCACATTCTTGAAAGACGGCGTCTCTATAGCATTCAAACCATGATACGATTTTATAGTTTCTCTATACGCCTCCATAAGGAATTTCTTGTTAATGGGCTTCGATTTTACTCTCGAAATGAGCAACGCTAACGGATTAATATCATATCCATAAACGTTTCTATCCTGCATAATCGCCTCATTAGTAACTACTCCAGAGCCACAGAATGGGTCTAACACGGTTTCACCATTTCTACTAAAATATCTTATTAATTTTTGAGCCAGAGGGCAGGCCATCATCGCAGGATAAGTATGCAAGCTATGAATAGATTGCCTAGAGGTTATTCCTTTGAAAGTCCAATCTAAATCCTTCAATTTGCGTGCAGTTGATGTGAAAATTGTCATAGCAAAGTATTTAGCATTAGCGAAAAAGATTTGTTATAAGAACTGTAGCCTTCTTACTCATAATAATCCAATAGCGCTTAATAAGACGCTAGAACCTACTTACAACAGCACACAATAATTACGGTGCATAACCAGATAATAGCTAACGACTTCTGACCACGGACAGTATTCTATCACGGAGTTAGGTGAGCATCATGGGTCGGAGTATTTGCCCTTATCCCATTATAGACTTAATATATACCGTGATGCAGATAACCAATTAGGAGTGTTATGAGCAATGGAAGCAATATTATTGTCCTTACTAAACAGTATTCCCAGCCCTTATTCCGACCTTCTGGTTGTTATCCTAATTTTCGGCTTAATAGTCCTCTTATCTTTAATAATATTATTTTTCTTTGAAGAAAAGCCCAAAGAAATAGTAGAAGCACCCGAAAGTGATGACTTTGCTGAACCCAAAACACGAGAAATCCCCACGAGAGAGTATGTGGGGGAGCCAGAGGAAACCCCGAGTAAGAAAACGGAAGAGATTGCGCCTAGCGAAGAAGTTGAGCAAGCGGAAGGGTTAACTTCCGAAATAGAGATCGCTGAAGAAACGACTATCCAAAAAATTCAAGAGGTTCGCGTAGAAGAGCTTGAGCCTGAACGAGTAAAAGAAGAGATTGCGGATACCAAAGAGGGACTGTTGGCTAGGCTTCGTTCAGGGCTTTCAAAGACGAACAAGGGGCTTTTTAGCAGATTAAGTGAGATAGTATCGAAAAGAGAGGTTGACGAGAGTCTGTGGGAGGATTTCGAGGAGACCCTGATTATGGCGGACGTCGGTGTTAGCACTACTATGAAGTTGAGAGAAAGAATTGAGAAAAAGCTTGAGAAAAAGTCTCTAAGTAACCCATCCGTCTTAACAGACACCCTTAAGGAAGAAGTGAGAGAGATATTAATACAGGGGCAGGGAAATCCAATAAGCGTTGATACTAGTCCATTCGTAGTTATGATAGCAGGCGTTAACGGAGTTGGAAAAACTACTACTATTGGAAAACTCGCTCATAAGTTCAAACAGGAGCAAGGCGCAGTCATGGTCGCTGCAGGGGATACTTTCAGGGCAGCGGCGACAGAGCAGCTTGAAGTGTGGTCTAAAAGAGTAGGAACGGAATTTATAAGGGGGCAGAGTGGTCAAGACCCTTCATCTGTTGCTTATGACGCGGCTCACGCTGCTTCAACATCTGATGTAGATGTCCTTATTATAGATACTGCTGGAAGGCTGCACACGAAAGGGAATTTAATGGAAGAGCTTAAGAAAATGAAGAGAGTAGTTGGACGCGCGCTTGAAGGTGCCCCTCACGAGATACTTCTTGTGCTTGATGCCACAACTGGGCAAAACGCAATTCAGCAAGCTAAACTCTTTAACGAAGTGCTTGGTGTAACGGGAATTGTTCTTACTAAGCTCGACGGCACGGCAAAGGGAGGCGTGATCATAGCCATAGCGGATGAACTAAATATTCCCGTTAAATACATAGGTATAGGCGAGGGTCTTAGCGATTTGAGAGAGTTTAACGCAGAGGAATTCGTCGAGGCGTTATTTTATTCAGGCGATGAAACAATACACTGATAACAACCTGACGAATAATCTCGCATATCACCTTGTTATCTTTATAGTTTAATGCCGACTGAACACGCGAAATATATGTCGCTCGCCTTGAGGCTCGCAAAGAAAGCGGAAGGCTTTACTAGTCCCAATCCTCTAGTCGGAGCTGTGGTGGTAAAGGGCGGTGAGATTATAGGCAAGGGTTATCATAAGAAGGCAGGCTTTCCACATGCCGAGATTGAGGCTTTTAACGATGCTACAAAGAATAAGAAGAGCTTAGAAGGTGCTTCACTTTTTGTTACGCTTGAGCCATGCTGCCATGAAGACAAGAAAACGCCCCCTTGCGTAAATGCAATAGCCGAGAATGGGATATCTGCGGTTTACGTGGCGGTTCTTGATCCAAATCCGAAGGTGAATGGTGGAGGAGTAGATGTATTAAGGAAGAAGGGAATAAAGGTTGAAGTTGGAATGCTAGAGGAAAAGGCAAAAGAGGTAAATGAAGCCTTTTTCAAATACATATCTACTGGCACGCCATTTGTCACGCTAAAGCTCGCCGCCACCATGGACGGCAAGATCGCTTCTTATACAGGGGACTCAAAATGGATAGGAAGCGAAGTTCAGAGAAGGTACGCTCACAAGCTGAGAGCGCGCTCTGATGCTGTTATGGTAGGAATAAACACAGTGCTTAACGATAACCCACGGCTTGACGTTAGGCTTAAGAAGGGCATATCTAGGCATCCCGTGCCTGTGGTATTGGACAGCAAGCTCAGGATTCCTCCTGAGTCAAATCTTATACTGATTCACGAGCGTTCGATAATAGCGACGACGAAGTCGCGTGATCTGCGAAAGAAAGAAAAGCTCGAAAAAAGCGGTGCTAAAATTCTCACGGAGAGAACAAATAAAGATGGGCTTATTAATTTACGGGGGCTAATGAAGTCTCTGGGCAAGCTTGGGATAATGAATTTGCTTATTGAGGGAGGTAGCCAGGTGGCTGCGCAAGCATTAAAATCACAGATCGTAAATAAGGTCACAATTTTCTATGCCCCGAGGATTTTGGGTAGAGAAGGTATAAACATGATAGGGGAGCTTGGAATTAAATCGGTAAAAAATTCACTTGGCTTGGAGAACGTAAAAATAAAAAGGATCGGGGAAGAATTTATGGTAGAGGCAGACGTAAAAAAGATATAATGCTGGGATACTATTCTCTCGTATGAATAAAAGAGCCGCCGCGAGATTGTTGTGTTAGGAAAGCAAAAAAAAATCGGTCTCTTTGGCGGCACGTTTGATCCAATACACACGGGTCATTTGCGCGCTGCCCAGGAGGTAAGAGAGATTCTTAATCTCGACAAGGTGTCTTTTGTGCCCTCAGGACGTCCCCCTCATAAGAATATAGCTCACGTTACTTCCCCAGAGGATAGATACGAGATGGTACAGTTAGCCGTTCGCGAATTCCCCTCTTTTGACGTAGTTGACTATGAAATTAGGAAAGAGGGTATTTCCTATACGATTGACACGCTAATTTATCTTAGATCAGTTGAGCCTGAAGCCGAATTTTATTTCATTTTGGGAAATGAATTATTTAGCTCAATAGAAAGCTGGAAAAATTATAGGGAACTGTTTCAAATCTCTAATTTCGCCGTAATAACAAGACCCGGATTTGAAAATTTAAGCCCGCGTTCCCTACCACTTGCGATAGAAGATAAATTTCTATACTATAAACAGACTGGGAACGCGACGTTATATAAAAACAGCGCGTGCAAGCTTGTAGCACTTATAGAAATCCAGGGCGTGGAGGTTTCATCTACTGAAATAAGAAAACGAGTCAGATTGGGTGGTTCCATTAGCAACCTAACCCCGAAGGAAATAGAGGAATATATAATGGCTAAGAACTTATATCTACAGGAGGCACCTCAATAGAAGCCAAGGAAAAGGCAGAGTCTATTGCCGTTGCCGCCTGGGAGAAGAGAGCGCAAGACCCAGTGTTGATGGAGGTTAGATCCTTAAGCGACGTAACGGACTTTTTTTTTGTCTGCAGCGCCGATTCTGACAGAGGAGTAAGGACCATTGCCGATAACATTGAGAAAAAGCTCAGATCGCTTGGAGAGAAACAAATAGACGTTGAGGGATATTCCGAAGGAAACTGGGTTCTGGTAGATTCAGGAGACGTCATCGCCCATGTTTTTAAGAATACCTTTAGAGGGTTATACGACTTAGAAAGTCTTTGGTCCGACGCCCCCCGCGTAAAGCTCTCATTCAGAGAAAGAACTATCGACCAAGGGGCGGATTTCCAAGAGCGTTACGGATGAATTGGGATTATACGATCAGTTAGCCAGTAGTGCTGTTCTCCATCCACTCATTATGGCGTGCTTATGGCGTGCGCCTATAGTCATTCCCCCGGCGGCGCACGCCACACTAGGAAAGCAGTATAGCCCAGCCGCTCTCCCAGTGTGGGCTGAGTAAGCAGCCAGCTCTCATCCTCATATAATATACGTGACTCTAATCAATCAGATGATGCGATACAATATACATTAAGGTCTATAACAAAGCTGCTAGACTACAACGGATTTATTGTGATGAGTAAAAAAAGGACCCTCTTATCATTACTACTAAATTATAGATATTCATTTCTAGCGGGACTACTTGCGCTTTCCGTCGTAGATATTTGCCAGCTTTCAATCCCACTTGTGATTAAGTGGATCGTTGACATTCTCACGTTGGAAAACGCGGATGCTGATAGTATAAGCCAACTTGGGCTTGTTATTATAGGTATTGCCATAGTGATGTCGATCTTCAGATTTGCGTGGCGTTACTTTATAATGGGTTCAGCCAGAAAAATAGAGCAGTCTGTCAGAAATGATTTCTTCGCGCACCTTCAGAGCCTTAATTTCGACTTCTTTTCAGAAAGGAAAGTCGGCGACCTAATGGCTCATACCGTAAATGACATAGAGACGTTAAAGTTCGCTTGCGGTTTAGGCGTGCTTATCGCCTATGACGGGGTATTCCTTTTGATTTTTATCTTCTGTGCCATGTTTTATATCTCGCCAGAACTTACCCTATATGCCTTCATACCATTCCCATTGCTGGGCTTTATCATATATAAGTTCGGAAAGATGATTGAGAAAAGATTCCAGAGCGTGCAGGATTCATTCTCAACGCTTACCGAAAGCGCTAGAGAATCGGTATCGGCAATCAAGGTTGTTAAAGCGTTCGTGAGGGAAAAGAATGAAGAAAGGGATTTTGAGAGGTCAAGTGAAGACTACCTTAGTAGGAATCTACATTTAATTAAGATATGGGGAGTTTATCAGCCGATAATAACTTTTTTCGCAGCTAGCACGACGGCTATCTTCCTGTGGATTGGTGGAATAAGCACTATTACTCTTGGTGTAACGTTAGGTGATTTTGCTGCCATACTCGTTTATCTGACGATGCTTACCTGGCCTATGATGGCGATGGGGTGGGCAGTTGATATAATGAAACGTGGGAATGCCTCCTTAAATAGAATAAACGACGTGTTTATGATAAAACCAAAATTCCCTCTCGAGCCGGGGCTGATAGACCACAACGTTCGCGGCAGTATCGAAATTAAGAATCTCAACTTTTCTTATAACGGTAAAAGGATATTAGAGGACGTGTCATTTAAGATTCCCGCGGGAGAAATGGTAGGTATTACTGGGAGAACTGGTTCGGGAAAAAGCACTCTTATTCATCTTCTTACGAGGATCAAAGAACCTCCGGAAGGCTCCTTATTCATTGATGGAATAGATGTAAAAAAGATAAAAAAGGTGGCTTTGCGAAACGGGATAGTTTACGTTCCCCAAGAGACTACGGTATTTAGCGGAACAATAAGAGATAATATCGCATTTATGAATCCCAGTGTTAAGGATTCGGATATTGAGGGCGCTGCGAAGGTAGCGAGCATATATGAGGAGATAATCGCATTTCCAGGAGGGTTTGACACCATTGTCGGAGAGAGGGGGCTTAGCCTTTCGGGCGGGCAGAGGCAAAGGATAGCACTCTCAAGGGCGATTCTTATGAAGCCAAGAGTGCTAATACTAGATGACGTGTTTTCTTCACTGGATTTTAAGACCGAGAGCCTAGTTCTTAGAAACCTAAGGAGAGAAATGAGGGGTAGAACACTTTTAGTCATATCTAGCCGCGTCCCATCTATAAGCAGTTTTGATTCGATCGCTGTATTTGAAAAGGGAATTCTGGTTGAGATGGGAAGGCACGAGAGCCTTATGGCTAATGATGGAATTTATTCAGGCTTATATAACATACAGAGTTACGAATAGCTCCAGGCATATTATGCGGAATGCATGAGGGGAGCATCCGGAAGCAGCTCCTTTATAGATATTTGCAAAAATTCTCTCTCATAGACGTCCCTGTCAATTACTGTGCCGTTCCATAATAACACGTCAAGATCAATCGTTCTGGGTCCGTTTTTATTGTCAGTTTTGATTCTTCCTAACCGTATTTCTAAGCCCTTTAGCCATGACTTTATAGTAGCAATGTCCATATAAGTTTCTATAAGCAAGGCACCATTGATAAAGCTGTCTTGATCTTCATAACCAACGGGTTTGGTCTTGACGAATCTTGAGGTCTTTACGAGCTTGTGCGTTTGCGCTATTGCATACTTAGCCCGTTCGACGTTCTTATCAGGATTAATATTTGATCCTATCCCTATCACTACTTTGTTCAGCTTCATAGCCTTGAATTTAGACTAGCGTTTCATAATGTGCGTAGCGGAGACGGAGTCAGCGAATCGAATCGCCCCGGGCTTATCAATTTTTACAATAGCTCTTCTTACCCTTTCATTTTCCGTGACTATATTCATAACTTCGCCCGTGATCCTTTCAATAAGATTAAATTCCCTTTCCTCTACCATCGCTATTATTTTTTTTGTTATAGTCTTGTAATCAACCGTATCCTTGATGTTATCCGTTTCTACTGCTTTTGAGCCATCAAATTCCATCTCAACGTTTATTATAACGTCTTGCTTGATTTTCTTTTCCCATTTGTAAATGCCGACAATGGTCTTTAGCCTTAGGTTTTCAATCTTTATTATCATGGTTTTAAGAGTTAAGTGAGACGCTCACCTCCATCGACAAATAGACATTCTCCAGTAACAAAGGGATTGTCCAGTATGTATTTTACCGCAGTGACTACGTGATTTGGATCACCCGGTGATTGAAGTGGAATGCGCCTCGTCATCTTCTCGATATACTCAACGCCTTTATCTGGTGGTGGAAGGATAGCTCCTGGACATATGGCGTTCACCCTGATTTTTGGGCCGAGCGATCTAGCCGCCGCAAGGGTAAAGTCCCTAAACACCTTCTTACTAAGGTTATAGGTAAAGTAAGCTGTCTCAGTTTTGTTAACTCGCGTATCCAGCATGTTGATAATTAGTTTTGCACCCGATCCTTTACTAAAATCTTGTGAGAGAAAAAAGGGGGACTTAAAGTTAACGTTAAAATCTCTATCAAACGTCTCCTCCGTAGTTTCGTGAAAACCTATGTTTTCAAATACTGACGCGCTGTTCACGAGGATAGCGCATCGTGGAAAAGCTTCGAGCACCTCCAGAGCAAGGACGCGAGCTTGTTTTACATCGTTTAAGTCCGACTGAAAAATTTTGCACTTTCCGCCTTTTTCTTTAATTATACTAGCGGTTTCTTTAGCATTGGCACTTGATTGGTTGTAGTGAATGGCTATATCGTACCCTCTACGAGCGAGGTAAAGAGATATAGCTCTTCCTAGCCGTTTGCTTCCACCGGTTACTAATGCAGCTTTACCCACGGCATGAGTATAGCATGAATGAAATAGACCGCTAATATGTAAAGCTTTACCACGTGATTTTTCAACGTGGATTATGATTAGTGTAGAATTAAAAAGCGCAGCTTACACAGGAACTTTATTATGGTTAAGAAAAATATTGACGTGGAACCTGGCGTCCTCGGAATAGATATCGGAGGAACGGGAATTAAAGCCGCCCCCGTTGATATAATGAAGGGGTTTTTACTTGACGAGAGATTTCGTATCGCTACTCCTCAGCCTCCAAAGCCAGCAGCTATCTTTTCTGTGCTTGAAGAACTTATTGAACGCTGGAAGTGGCAGGGGCGTATAGGGTGCGGTTTTCCAGGAGTAATCAAATGCGATGGCAATGTTCATTTCACCGCTAATCTTTCCCAGGAATGGATTGGTATAAACGTTCAGAAAGCGATTGAGAGCACGTCTTCTCGCAAAGTGGTTGCAATAAACGATGCTGACTCGGCAGGGCTTGCCGAGATGAAGTTTGGAGCAGGCAGGAAGCATAACTGTCACGGCGGCGGGGTTGTGCTAATGATTACTCTCGGAACGGGAATAGGAACCGCGCTTTTTGTTGATGGACATTTAGTTAGTAACACGGAATTAGGTCATATTGAGATAGATGGCAAGGATGCTGAGAGGCGAGCGGCGGCAAGTCGAAGGAAGCGGGAAGGACTGAGCTGGAAAAAATGGGGTGAAAGGGTTAACAAGTATTTGCAAGCTGTGGAAAAACTCGTTTCTCCAGATTTATTCATTATAGGTGGAGGGGTTAGCAAACATTCAGATAAATTCTTTGAGTATTTAGACGTAACTGCTGATATAGCGCCTGCAGAAATGCTTAATAATGCTGGTATTGTAGGAGCAGCGCTCGCCGTTGAACTTTAGCTCCGTGGCTTTTCTTGAAAAAGCTCAAACGTAAATTACAATAAACATTATTAGTACTCCGAATAAACGAATACGGACTGAGGAACGGTAATACTTATGAGCCATGAAGTTTGTGGATATGGCGTTTTCTTGATACTAGCGGGTTGTTCTGCTGATTATCGTAATTTTGCATACTCCCCAAATAATTGAAAACAACATCTACAGCTTATTAATTTGTTGACTCTTAACGATAAATTAACATGTTTCATAAATACTCATCTCAAGGATAAAAATCATTCCAAGGGGATTGGCAATGGAGGCTAAGCCGACGACGAAGCGAAGTGAGCTTGAACAGCTAATTATCAACACGATAAGGACCCTTTCTATGGACGCCGTGCAGAAGGCTAACTCGGGTCACCCCGGAACCCCCATGTCGATGGCTCCGGTAGCATACTCCGTCTGGGATAAGTTTATGCGGTTCAATCCTGAGAATCCTGATTGGCCCAACCGAGACCGCTTTGTGCTTTCAGCAGGTCATGCGTCCATGCTTTTATATAGTATTCTTCACATTACCGGCTTTGACGTGTCTCTGGATGATCTAAAAACGTTTCGGCAGCTGCATAGCAAGTGTGCAGGTCACCCCGAATATGGTTTAGCACCCGGAGTTGAGAGCACAACCGGACCCCTGGGGCAGGGCTACGCCACCTCTGTAGGAATGGCAATTGCTGAGAAGTGGCTTGCGGCTTATTTTAACCGCCCCGACCACGAGCTAATCAACTACAGCGTTTTCGCGCTAGGTGGCGACGGCTGTATGATGGAGGGAATTTCTAGCGAAGCCGCTTCACTAGCAGGTCACCTAGGACTTGACAACCTAATCTGGATTTACGATAGCAACCGTATAACCATCGAGGGAAATATAGGGCTTGCATTTAGTGAGGACGTAGCTGCCAGATTCATGGCGTATAACTGGAGCGTGAGGCACGTAGGAAATGCTAATAACTTAGCACTTCTTGAAGAAGTACTAGACGGAGCATTGAGAAAGGAAGGACAACCCTCCCTTATAATAGTGGATAGTCACATCGGTTATGGAAGTCCCAATAAACAAGATACTTCATCCGCGCATGGAGAACCCTTAGGAGAGGATGAAATCAAAAAGACTAAAATTAACTACGGGTGGGGTGTGGAAGAAAGTTTCTACGTTCCTGACGAGATAAGTAAATACAGAAAAGAGATACTAGAGAGGGGTAAGTGCGCCGAGCACGAGTGGAACAAGATGTTTTCTAGGTATGAGCTTGAATACCCTGATTTGGCAAAGCAGTTTAAGATGATTGACAACGTAGAGATACCGAAAGACTGGGAGAAGTGTTTACCATCTTTTTCGGCTGATCCTAGGGGAACAGCTACCAGGAGCTCAAACGGCAAGATATTAAACGCAATTGGCAAGAATATTCCCTGGCTTTTGGGTGGTGCGGCGGACGTCGGATCATCAACGAAAACTTATCTTAGTGAAACCGACAGCTTCGCAAAGAACGCGTATAGTGGGAGGAACTTCCACTTTGGCGTCAGAGAAAACGCTATGGCGACCGTTGTTAACGGTATGGTTTTAGGTAAGTTGAGAGCCTACTCTTCTACTTATTTTGTTTTCTCCGATTACATGAGACCAACTATAAGGTTATCTTGCCTGATGCGGATTCCCGTTATTTATATATTTACGCACGATAGCATAGGTCTGGGCGAGGACGGACCAACCCACCAGCCTATAGAGCACCTCGCCTCGCTAAGAGCTATGCCTAATATAGACGTAATCAGACCATCCGACGCCAATGAGCTTAGAGTCATGTGGAAGCACGTTATGGAGGTAAAAGACCACCCCGTAGCCCTTATTCTTACTCGTCAAAACGTGCCCACGATTGACCGAACTGAATACGCCCCGGCTGACGCATCGTTAAAGGGTGCATACGTAATAGCCGATGCCGAAGGAATGCCTGACGTTATACTAATAGGGACCGGTTCTGAGGTTCAATTATGCCTCGGAGCCTATGAGGAGTTAAAAAATCAGGGGATTAAAGCCCGAGTGGTGAGTATGCCATGCTGGTCTCTTTACGAAAAACAGGGGCAAGATTATTGGGAAGAGGTCTTGCCCTCTTCGGTTAAAGCGAGGGTATCCGTTGAAGCAGGCTCAACCTTGGGCTGGAGTAAATACATCGGTGATAAAGGGGCAGTAATAGGCGTGGATACTTTTGGAGAATCGGCGCCCGTGGCGGAGATATGGCGCGAGTTCGGATTTACAGTTAAGCACGTTGTTGACAAAGCGAAAGACGTATTGAATATGGAAAAATAAAATGTCTAAAATCAGTGAGCTAACCAAACTGGGGCAATCAATCTGGTATGACTACATAGGACGTTCTTTTATTATTAATGGGGAGCTAAAAGCGCTGATTGACGAAGGGCTAAGGGGAGAGACTTCTAATCCCTCTATCCTTGAAAGAGCCATTGCGGATATCTCGGACTATGACGAAGAGGTTAAAACTCTTATCAGAAGTAATAAGTCCGTTGAGGAAATATATGAAGCCCTTGTGCTTAAAGATATTGCTTTAGCCGCCGACGAGTTTGGACCGCTGTATAGAGAAACGAATGGATCCGATGGATTTATCAGCCTTGAGGTAAGTCCGACGCTGGCTAATGATACTGAAGGCACCATTAAAGAGGCAAAGAGATACTTCACTGCGCTGGCTCGTCCTAACGTGATGATTAAAGTACCCGCAACACGCGCTGGCATACCTGCTATCACGGAGCTAATAGCCTCAGGAATAAACGTTAACGCTACTTTGATGTTTAGCGTCAAGCAGTATAAAGACGTAGCAGTAGCTTATATGAAAGGAGTTGAAAGACTTGCTGCGGAGGGACCCTCAGTTGTTAAGGGGGGTAAAGTAAATCAGATTGCTTCAGTCGCATCATTCTTCGTAAGTAGAATAGACAGCGCCGTGGATGCCGAGCTGCAAAAGATAGGTAACCATGGGCTGCAAGGTAAAATCGCCGTAGCCAACGCTAAGCTAGCCTATGACGAATATAGAAAGATTTTTGACGGTCCCAGATGGGAGTGCCTAGCCGATTTAGGGGCGAGACCGCAAAGGCTTCTATGGGCGAGCACCAGCACAAAGAACCCCACTTATCCCGATACGCTCTACGTGGATGAACTTATAGGACCCAATACGGTCAACACCGTTCCTCCGTCCACCTATAAAAACTTTCGGGATCACGGCAAGCCAGAAATCACCCTTACAAAGGGGATAGAGCAGGCGAAAGGGCATCTGTCGGAGCTTGCGGAGTTGGGGATTGATTTAGAATCTATAACTGATTACTTGCTTGAAGATGGCGTTAAGAAATTCTCTGATTCTTTCAGAGCACTTATGTTAGCCATCCAAGAGAAAAGAGAGAGCGCACTTGTTGATAAAGAGACTTACTCCGCGAATCTCGGAAAGTTTCAACCGTTGATTGACAATGCTTTGGGAAAAATACGAGACAACAACGTTATTCAGAGAATTTGGAATCTTGACTACCTTGTTTGGGGAGAGGAGCCAGCCGAGATAACCAACAGGTTGGGCTGGCTACGTATTACTGAAGTAATGCAAAAAGCTCTTACAGACATTAACGCTGTGGTTGATCAGGTTATTAAAGATGGCTATACCGATGTCCTTTTGCTAGGTATGGGAGGATCAAGCTTGGCGCCTAGAGTTATAAGCGACGTCTATGGGGTTAAAGATGGGTACCTAGACGTGGCTGTTCTTGACAGCATAGATCCGGATGCGGTGCTTGAGCATAGGAGACGGCTCGACTTAACCAAAACCCTGTTTATTATCTCGACTAAATCAGGGTCCACAACCGAAACGCTTTCCTGCATGAAATATTTTTATAACGAGGCACTAGAAGGGGTTGGGGAAGAGGCGGGAGCACACTTTATTGCTATCACGGACCCCGGCAGCGGGCTCGAAAGGCTTGCCAAGTCACTCAAATTTAGAAAGACCTTCCTGAACGATCCTAATATTGGTGGGAGATATTCTGCCCTCTCGTTTGTAGGAATTGTTCCTGCGGCATTGCAAGGGGTGAACGTTCCACTTCTATTGAAGCGGGCTAATAGGATGATGCATGACAATGGAAGATATCGGAGAGGGCATGGCCGTGAAGCTCAGGGTGACTGTTCGGGCGCATGGTTCGGAGCTATACTAGGCGAGCTCGCTAAATCCGGACGTGACAAAGTAACTCTTATAACCTCACCGCCAATAGAAAGTTTTAACGCGTGGGCTGAGCAGCTAATAGCGGAAAGCACAGGAAAGAGTGGTAAAGGAATCCTCCCTATAAATAAAGAGAGTATAGGTCCCCCTGAGAGTTATAATGAAGACAGGCTTTTCATTTACCTACGCCTTGGGCTTGATGAGACTTACGATGATAAAGTTAATGCTATCGAAGACGCAGGTCATCCTGTCATGCGCATTAATCTGAAAGACGTCTATGACCTTGGCGGTGAATTCTTCAGATGGGAGATGGCAGTCACTATAGCGGGAATGATTATTGGCGTTCATCCATTTAATCAGCCTAACGTGGAGGATACTAAAGTTCTTACCAGAGGTATGATCGCTGAGTACAGAAAAAGTGGAAGGCTTCCGGAGATAAAACCTACCTTACAAAAAGACGGTATTAAAGTTTACGCGAGCTTCAAGGTCGGTAGCATTGAGGAAGCCTTACGAAAGTTTCTTTCTCAAGCAGAACATGGTGGAAATGGGTCTGAGGGCAGAAGCTACGTGGCTCTTCAAGCCTTTGTAAAACCTTCTCAGGAGATTTCTGATGCCATGCGGAAATTTCGAACGAAGATCAGATCGAGTTACGGACTGGCAACTACTTTGGGATTTGGTCCCGCGTTTCTTCATTCTACCGGACAGCTACATAAGGGCGATGCGGGAAATGGATTTTTTATCCAATTTTCATCGGAAACGCCCGAAGATCTTCCTATACCCGACCAAGCTGGAAAGGAAGGTTCGTCAATCAGCTTCGGCACGTTGAAAACTGCCCAGGCTTTGGGTGATTGGCAGGCTTTACTGAATAATAATAGAAATATTATCGCTCTCCATCTTGGAAATGACTTTGTGAAAGAGATAGACAGACTAACGGACAATTTATAAGCTTAAGGAAAGAATGGTGCAATCCGGACGAAGCTCTTGGATTAAAGAAGTTTTAAGGGGTAAATCCTTTACTGATGAGGAGGGGACTGTTTGATAGTTTCATCTAACAATGGAAGGAATAAGCTCCAGGACACGCTTAAAAAAGAAGCTGGAGCAAGCGTTGTCGATTTTGTTGAGCCGGGAATGGTGTTGGGTCTTGGGACGGGAAGCACTGCCCGTTATGCACTAGAAGAAATCGGGCGGCGGCTAAGGGAGGGAAGATTAAAGGATATAGTAGGCATTTGTAGCTCAGTTGATACTGAGAAGCAGTCTAGGAATCTAGGCATACCAATAATTGCTTTTAACCAGAAACAAGGAATTGATCTAACAATAGACGGCGCGGACGAGGTTGACCCTAAGCTCAACTTAATAAAGGGGGGAGGTGGAGCGCTACTTAGAGAAAAGGTGCTAGCTCAGTCAAGCAAGCGGAACATAATCATAGTTGATGAGACTAAATTATCTCCAAGGCTAGGCACCCGTTGCCCTGTGCCAATGGAGGTAATCCCATTCGCATGGGAGCCCGTCTCTAATTTTCTTAGGCTGCTAGGTTCTAAGCCAGTGCTGCGTCTTAAGAATAACGGTGAGCCTTATACTACAAATCAGAGCAATTATATTCTGGACAGTGATTTCGGACCAATATCTGATATCAACGAGTTGGCTGCTAAGCTAGGACAAAAAGCTGGTATAGTGGAGTTTGGATTATTCTTGGATACTACGGATGAGGTCGTAATAGCAACGTCAAAGGGAATAAGATATAAAAAAAGGATGGACTCGTAAGAGATGGTCATTGTAGAGCCTTCTATATTGTCCGCCGACTTTACCAGACTAGGTGAGGCGGTGAAAGAAGTTGAATCTGCAGGGTTGTCCTCTATTCAGATAGACGTTATGGATGGGCGTTTTGTGCCTAACATAAATTTTGGGCCCGGGTTAGTCGCATCTATTAGACGGATCACGGACCTAAAGCTAGACGTTCACCTTATGATTATGGAACCTGAAAGGCATATAGAGGTCTTTGCGAAAGCAGGTGCTGATAGAATAATAGTGCATCAGGAAGCTTGCATCGGTTTACACCGAACGCTTCAATCAATAAAAGAATTAGGCGTAGAGTCGGGAGTTACGCTTAATCCTGCTACGCCGGCCTGTGCTATAGAACGCGTGCTTGAATTATCTGACTTCGTTCAGGTTATGGGCGTGAACCCTGGATTTGCTGGACAAAGGTTTATAAAAAGTCAGTTGGTCAAGATACGCGACCTAAAGTCCATGCTTGAAGAGCAAGGACTTGACGTGCCAATCGGACTTGACGGTGGCATAGACGTAAAAACGGCGCCTGATGTAGTTGATGCAGGAGCCACCATTCTTGTTGCTGGCTCAAGCGTTTATAACAAGCATGGAAGCGTCTCGAATAACGTAAAGGCTCTGCTTAGCAGCGTGCGAGGTCGCTTGTGATGGTAAATAGCAATTGTTAGCCTATATCTTTTTCAAGAAATTCAGCGTAATCCTCATGGTCCATTAGATCATCGAGCTCGGTCGGATCATGAGGTCTTACCTTTATCAACCACCCCTCACCATAAGGATCCTCGTTAATAATCTCGGGGGAATTAAAAAGCGCTTCATTCACCTCAATTATTTCACCTTTTACCGGAGCATAAAGATCCGACACCGCCTTGGTTGACTCCACCGCGCCGAAAGAATCTCCCTTTGCAATTTCGTCTCCCTCACTTGGCAACTCTACATAAACTATTTCACCCAGGGCCTCCTGAGCATGATCAGTAATACCTATTACCAATAGACCCTTTCCCTCTAAAGCCCATTCATGCTCATCTGTATATCTAGGCTCATCAGGTATCTGCGTCATTGCTTATTCTCCTTCATTTAGAACTCAATATTGTTTCAGTTTTTTATTGATTGTGTCTTTATGCTAGCCCTACCCTGACGCTTATAAAAAGGCAGATCAACTACGAGGGCTTCTCTCGCGGTACCGCGGATCCATATTTCAATTCTACCCCCGTGTTCAACTTCCTTATTTAAGTATCCAATACCTATAGATTTATCAAGAGTCGGTGACAAAGTGCCGCTTGTAACCTTGCCCAAGGAAACGCCGTTTTTAAGTATATCGTATCCTTGCCTTGGAATCCCTCGTGCAATCATTTCAAAACCCACCACCTTGTTTTTACTCCCTTTGCTCAAAGCGTCCTGAAGGGCTTCCTTGCCGATAAAGTCCTCTTTATACATCTTTACGTATTTACCAAGCCCCGCATCGAATGGACTAACACGTTCGTTAATCTCATGCCCATAAAGCGAGTAACCCATCTCTATCCTAAGCGTATCTCGTGCACCGAGTCCACAAGGTTTTAGTCCATATTGCTTACCAACAGTGGTTAGTTCGGTCCAAAGGTTTTGACCATCTTGCCATGGCAAAAATATCTCAAACCCATCCTCTCCCGTGTAGCCGGTTCTGGATATAGTCAAATCCTTTCCACTCCAGTTCAGGGAACGAAAACTAAAACTCTGCAGAACGCCTAAATCTTCACCAACGGTTTTTGAGAGTATAGGCTCAGATGCAGGTCCCTGAATGGCAACTTGAGCAAATTCATGGCTTCTATCCGTGATTTCCACGTCGCACATATGGCTTAGACCCTTAAGCCATTCGAGAACCTGTGTCCTATTAGAAGCGTTTACACAAAAAAGCAGCCTCTCATCTGAAAATCTATACAGAATTACGTCGTCAACTACTCCACCTCTAAAGTTACAGAAAAGCGTGTATTGAGCTTGAAAATTATCTAGTCTGCCTAGGTCGTTAGTCGTAACTAGTTGACAAAACCTCGCCGCTTCTTTACCTGTAACCTCTATCTCTCCCATGTGACTAATGTCGAATAAACCTGCTTGCCGTCTAACCACGCAGTGCTCGGCTCGGACTCCTTCATACTGAACGGGCATCTCCCAGCCTGCGAACTCTACGATCTTAGCATCTAGCTCTTTATGTATAGGAAATAGTGAAGTTCTTCTCATTGTACATAATGTTTAATTATTGAATCTGGCGTTGTCAATAAGTAATCCGATATACATCCTCAACCATTATATCGCAATAGATAAACCCGAGTATGATCAATCGGGCAGTTTCATCAGCTTTATGTTCAATTTTTACAATTCTGTGCTTAAAAAAAAGGCATATAAAGTAGTTAACTTATCAAGAATTACTATTATTATTGATTGAAATGTGGTTTTCTAAGTGGTATGTTGTTTGCATATTATGGACGGGAAGGAGGGAAACACCATGAAAAAAGTTGAAGCCATTATTAAACCGTTCAAGTTAGATGACGTTAAAGAATCCCTAAAGGAAATAGGGCTTCAGGGTCTAACGGTAACGGAAGTAAAAGGATTTGGAAGACAGAAAGGGCATACGGAGCTTTATAGAGGCGCAGAATATGTTATAGATTTTCTGCCTAAAATAAAGCTGGAGATCGTAGTCTCCGATGATATGGTAAGTAAAGTTGTGGACGTAATTATTGATAGCGCTAAGACTGGGAAAATTGGAGATGGAAAAATATTCATTCTACCAATGGAAGAGGTAATTAGAATCAGGACCGGAGAGCGCGGAGAGGAAGCCCTTTAAGACAGTCTCCGGAAGACGTAAAATTATAACTGTAACGAGGTCTCTCTAAAGATGCCCACAGGTTAGAAAGTTACGCGAATAAAAAATACTTGAACAGAAATATAGAGACAGAAATAATAGAGGAGGTAAAAATGGGTAAAGCTGAAACGTTTCCAAAAAAGCCATTAGATGTTCTAAAGCTTGTCAAGGATGAGAACATCAAGATAGTGGATTTTAGGTTTTTAGATTTTATAGGTATGTGGCAGCACTTTAGCATCCCTGCAGCGGAGTTTGATAAAAGCTGTTTTGATGATGGGATGGGTTTTGATGGGTCTAGCATAAGAGGGTGGCAGTCAATTCACGCAAGCGATATGCTCGTCGTTCCAGACGCGACGACCGCTAGAGTGGATCCTTTTATGAATATTCCCACCCTCGCTATAATATGCGATATAGTTGATCCTATAACGCGCGAGCCATACTCAAGAGACCCCAGAAACATAGCGACAAAAGCAGAGACTTACATGAGGAGCCTCGGGGTAGGAGATACTGTTTATTTTGGGCCAGAGTTAGAGTTCTTTATACTAGACGACGTCAAATATGACCAGACTCCTAACTCGGGATATTACTTTGTAGATTCTGTAGAGGGAATATGGAACTCAGGAGCCGAAGAAGACCCTAACTTGGGATACAAACCAAGGCATAAAGAGGGATATTTTCCGGTTCCTCCAACTGACACCTGTCAGGAGTTAAGATCCGAGATGGTTCTTACCCTACAGTCCTTAGGTATAGCAGTAGAAGCTCACCATCACGAGGTGGCAACTGCGGGGCAGGCTGAGATTGACATGAGGTTCGCTCCGTTGGTCACGATGGGCGACCAAATGATGTGGTATAAATACGTGTGTAGGAATGTTGCGAGAAAATATGGTAAAACCGTTACGTTCATGCCTAAGCCCATTTTTGAAGACAACGGCTCTGGTATGCACGTGCACCAATCCATCTGGAAGAGAAACAAACCACTCTTTGCCGGCAATAGCTATGCGGGGTTGAGCGAGTTGGCTATGAGCTATATCGGGGGGATTCTAAAACACGCCCCTACTATATGTGCTTTCTCTAATCCTACCACCAATTCTTATAGAAGGCTTGTGCCCGGGTTTGAAGCACCCGTTAATCTTGCTTACTCAGCAAGAAACCGCAGCGCCGCGGTTAGAATTCCAATGTATTCTCCGAGTCCAAAAGCAAAGAGAATAGAGTGTAGATTCCCCGACCCGTCGTGTAACGGCTACTTAGCCTTCTCAGCTATGCTGATGGCTGGTCTTGACGGAATAGAGAGAAAGCTAAACGCTGGTGATCCACTAGACAAAGATATTTACGCATTGGGTCCTGAGGAACTCGAGGGTATTCCTTCCGTGCCGGGATCCCTTGAAGACGCCCTTAAAGCGCTTGAGAATGACCATGAATTCCTTCTTAAAGGCGACGTCTTCACCGAGGACGTGATTGAAACCTGGATTGAGTATAAAATGGAAAACGAGGTCAACCCAATCAAACTAAGACCCGTCCCTTATGAATTTACGCTGTATTACGACGTGTAAGAACGATTGAGTTAATAATTGCGAGTGGGTTGCGAGACAGCAGCCCGCGCTCGCAATCTTTATAGTTAGAATTCTCGCCGCAAGAAGATAAACGCCAAAATTGCCAAGGTTCCTATTGCCATAAGAGTAACGTAGCTTCGTAAAGCCCCGCTCTGAACGGTTTTTAAGGTTTGAGCGGCCTTTTTTAACATAACCGCAATACTATTTACCGCCCCGTCTATATAATCAAGGTCAAGTTTAGCGACCCAACTGGATACGAAAAAGAACGGCTTTACAAATATGTGATCATAGAGTTCATCTAAATACCATTTATTGCTAGAGGCTTTGTAAAGGGGCTTGACGGCTTTACTCTCAGCAATTTTACTTGCGCTGCCCGGCTTGAAGGAGTAAAGGAAGAATGCCGCAGCAGAACCTAGAATAGCTGCCGAAACCGAGAATGCTACTAGAGTCCAATGGCCAAAAAAATGGTGGATTGTTTCCTTAGAATCATAACTAAGGATAGAACTTGAGACGAATCTCTCAAATATATTAGCGTCGTGAAGCCCAACCGCTTTAGACATGAAATCGGGGACACCCATGTAACCACCCAGGATAGAAAGCGCGGCTAAAATCATAAGGGGTATGGTCATTGAATAAGGGGATTCGTTAACGTATGGCTTTAGGCTATAAACAACCCTAGATTTACCCTCGAAGGTGAGCAAATAAAGCCTGAACATGTATAGGGCAGTTAGGACGGCAGTGATGAGCGCTATCACCCAATGCAAAGTATAGCCCCTGTCGTAAAGCGCGGCTAAAATCTCATCTTTGCTAAAAAAGCCAGATAAGAATGGCGCACCGGATATTGCTAAAACGCCTACCAAGAAGGTTATAGCAGTGATGGGAATAGATTTTCTAAGTTCACCCATCTTTCTTATGTCTTGCTCGCCTCCCATAGCGTGTATGACGCTTCCTGAACCTAAGAACAAAAGCGCCTTGAAAAACGCATGGGTTACTAGGTGATACAACCCAGCGGCGTAGGCGCCCACTCCTATAGCCATAACCATATATCCGAGCTGACTCACCGTTGAATAAGCGAGGACTTTCTTTATATCGTTTTGCGTAATTGCGATAGCTGCCGCCAATATGGCGGTGAAAGCTGCTATGGATACGACAATAATCTGAGCGGTAGGGGATTGAGAATAAAAGACGTTACACCGCGCCATCATATAAACCCCTGCCGTAACCATTGTAGCAGCATGTATAAGTGCACTTACGGGAGTAGGTCCCGCCATGGCATCGGGAAGCCATACGTAGAGCGGAAATTGAGCTGACTTTCCCGCGGCGCCTATAAATAGTAAAATCCCAATTAAAGTAATGGTGGCTCCTGCCCCCAAGCCCATTAATTCGACGGCGGAAATATCTCTTAGGAATGAAGGGTCCATCGCCTTACCAAATACGTCTTGGTAATTCACGGAACCAAACGCTAGAAATATGAGCAGTATGGCTAAAATGAATCCAAAATCGCCTATCCTATTTACAATAAACGCTTTTCTTCCGGCGTAAGCCTTCTCACTGTCATCATACCAGAAACCTATGAGCAAATAAGAAGCTAGCCCTACCCCCTCCCAGCCGACGAACATAAGCAGGAAGTTGTTTCCAAGCACAAGGATTAGCATAAAGAATATGAATATATTGAGATAAGTAAAATATTTTGCGTATGCTTTATCGTGCTGCATGTAGCCTATTGAATAAACGTGAATTAAAAAACCAATCCACGTGATGACAAGAGCCATTATGCACGATAGGGAGTCGAACATGAATTCAAAACTCACTGAGAGCGCTCCAGAAGGTATCCAAATAAACAAGGATTCTATAATCTGCCGCTGAGAGGGGTCGAGTGATAACAACTTTATGAAAAGCAACGACGTGAGTATGGCTGATATTAACACCGCGCCTGAACCAATTACATTTACTGCGCTCTTTTCGTTGTGATCGTCTCCATTGAGCGCCTTTCTCCAAAACCCGGACGCGAATACTAGCCCATTTACTATTGCGCCAATGAGAGGCGTTAATATGATCCAAGCAATCATTTTTAATTAGCCTTTAAGCAGTTTTAGCAGGTCTATATTCAAACTTTCCCTATGAGAATAGATGGATACTATTAGAGCAAGCCCCACGGCGACTTCTGCCGCCGCGACGGTAAGAGACATAATCATAAATACGTGGCCAGTAACGTCATCGAGAGCCCTTGAGAACGCAACGAAAGCCAGGTTTGCGGAGTTAAGCATAATTTCAAGGGACATAAGCACGATGAGCAAATTCTTTCTTGCTATGACTCCGTAAGCCCCGATTACGAAAAGGATAGAGCTCAGCACTAGGTAATGTTCTATAGAGACGCCCAACTCTTTAGCCCTCACTCCTCTTGGCTATAGCAATTACACCTACAATGGCAACGGCGATCAATACCGACGTAAGCTCGAAAGGTAGTAGGTGTTGTGTAAACAGAGACGTGCCTACGGACTGAACTGTGCCAAAGTCTCCGATTTTCGTTCCATCGTCTCCTCGTAGAGCGGGTTCGGCAAGACCCTTGCTGAATCCGAGACTGGCTAAATAACCTATGAATAAAAGCGCTATGAGCAAGATGCTTACCTTAAAAGGCATATTCTTTGAGTCAAACTTAAGGGCTTCGGGTCTCAGGTTCAAGAACATCACGGTAAACAAGAACAGTATCATTATAGCGCCAGCATATACTAGTATCTGCACGGCAGCGACGAAATGAGCTGACAGGAGAACAAACAGAACTGCAGTCGCGAATAGTGTAAGAACTAGTGAAACGGCGCTTGTAACAGGGTTTCCATGCGATATGACCAAAAGCGCGCCTGCTACGGCTAGAATTGCGAAGATATAGAACATAACCGTTTCCAAAGTTCTTTACCCCCTAAGGGTTTATGCTTAATTATTTCAGTTTAATTTGGAATTGTATTTATAGAATAAGATAGTTGAAGTATATTTGCTGTGGAAAGATAGTCAATAACTTGCGTTGAAGCGGGTTTTGATAATGTGAGGGTTTGTTGAATATGGCTGTTTCATTATCTGCTCTTAAGCACTCCGATCCTTCCACAGTATTTTTCAACTGGGCACACTGAGCATTTAGGAGAAAGCGGTCGGCACAGACTTTGTCCTAACGCTACGAGAAGACTGTTGTAATCAATCCAGTATTCTTCTGGGAGCTTGCTTCTAAGAGTAATTTCCGTTTCCTCTGGGGTTTTGGTTTTTATATAACCGAAACGGTTTGAGATTCTGTGAACGTGTGTATCAACGCAAATCCCGAGTTTGTTGTAACCTAGCGTGATAACAAGGTTCGCAGTTTTTCTACCGACCCCTTTTAGTTTTAGAAGCTCATCTAGGTCATCGGGAACCTTAGAGGCGTGCTTATCTATTAAGTCGCGGCAAATCTCGCGGATCCTCTTCGCCTTGGTTCTGTAAAAACCGACTGGATAAATCACTTTAATAATCTCCTTCTCACTTAGCTTGACCATGTCTGAGGGACTATCGGCGAGCTTAAACAACGATCTAGAAGCTACAGCCGTAGTCTCGTCCTTAGTGCGAAGACTCAGAACAGTTGAAATAAGAACCCTGAAAGGATCTCGTGAAGTCTCAGCTTCTAGTGTAACAATTGGCACGTCCCAATTGCGGCCCTCTTTTTTAAGAGTTTTTAACGCTAGGCGAATATCATTCGTTTCCATGTTTAACTAAGCAGTAGAGAGGTGTCTTCTTCCATTACGCCCCCCCTCGCCGCCTTACTCTTAATTTCTTCCCATTTTTGCATTAAGACTATGAGAGAGGAGCTAGCCTCATTAAAATATCCTCTTTCAATGAATCGGATAACGTTCCAAATCTCTTCTACAGATCGCTCGTTTTTAAGAGTGGAAGGATGAATGAGCGAGCAGACTTCTCCATAGTTTAATACTATAAATCCAGAACGATCAAAACCCCAAAGCCAGTCTTTGAGCGTATTCAACCCTTTTAAAATTTCATTTATACTCCCGCCATGCTTAGATAAGGTAGAATCTTTATAGTTATTTTCATTAAGCTTTTGCAGTATGCCCATCGCTTCTTTAACCCTATCAATGGCAGTTCCAATCCTCGCGTCGTAGTGAATAGCGTTAAAACCCCAATGCGTATATAAAATCTTCCTATCTTCCTTGTTGAACAAGACGAACCAGTGAAGTGGAATTGTATTTTTAGAAAATAGCAGATTAGCCCTAGAATTGATTGGAGCGACGTAATGCTTTCCATCTTCATCTTTCATAAAGAAACAGTCTTCTATCTCCCGCTCATCCATTTCTAAGTTTGAGGCTAAAGACTCTCTAAAGGCTTTGTACTCATTACCGAACCACACGCCGAAAGGCGAGGTAGGCCCGCCCCAATACATTTCGTAAAAGTTCACGTATTCCTTCCAATAATAGGCTTTTCCCCTAAGATTATCTAAAGGCTCGTAAGAAATAAGAGTACTCGTAGCCATAGACAAGTAATAAACTAAATCCTGCTTAAAATCAATTATTAGCTTTAGGCTAAATCTTGTTTTTTGCAGTAGCGCGTATAGGTTTTTCACAACTTATTGCGTTTCTTGTTCCCTTCTTAAGAGATTAGAGGAATTAACTTAAAGCTGCTCAGATGTTGTCTAAACCTCAAAGCAATCTAAATAGCTCTCAGTCGGAAGCCGTTAACCACACTGGTGGACCCCTTCTCGTTCTGGCAGGGGCAGGATCAGGCAAAACAAGAATTATCACCGAGCGCATAGCGCTACTTATAGGTGAGCGAAAGGTAAAGACGCGTAACATCCTAGCCGTTACGTTCACAAATAAAGCCGCTAATGAAATGAAGGGGCGTATCGACCAACTTTTATCAAACCAATCCAAACATCTGTGGATAGGAACTTTTCATGCTATATGCCTCAGAATCTTAAAAAAAGACATAAGTAATCTGGAGGGATTCAGACGAGATTTCGTGATCTACGATGAAAGCGATCAAATTAGGTTAATTAAGCAGTGCATGACGGACCTCAATATAGGAGAAAATTCTCTTGAGCCAAAGTCTGCAAGGTCCTATATAAATGGCGCTAAAAGCAGAGGGCTTGATCTGGAAGAGTTCGTATCAGATATCTATTATGAAAGGGTTTCAAGAATATATGATCTCTATGAAAAAGAGATGAGAAAATCAAACGCCCTAGACTTTGGAGACCTGCTTAGCCTCACGGTTAAGCTCTTTTTAGAAAAGCCAGAGATACTTGAGAGCTATCAAGAGCAGTTTCATCATATTTTAGTTGATGAGTATCAGGATACGAATCACGTGCAGTATAAAATAATTGAGATTCTTTCAAGAAAGCATAGGAACCTGTTTATCGTAGGAGACGACAATCAGTCAATATATGGTTGGAGGGGGGCGGACTTGCAAAACATACTCAACTTTGAGAAAGACTTTTCAGACGCCAAAACGGTCAAGCTCGAGAAGAATTACAGGTCAACGGAAACCATACTAAACGCTGCGAATGAGCTGATATGTAAGAATAGGAACAGGAGTGAAAAGGAGCTCTGGACGGAAAGGGTCGGGGGAGATTTAATAAGTTATTATGTGGCGCGTGACGAGAAAGATGAAGCCGAATACGTGTCGTCTCAGATTCGGCTGATAAGCGCGTTCTCGAGCCCTACCGAGGAGCCAGATCGGCTGCTCTCTCCGCAGACCGAGTCCCGATCAGAGTTGGGGACACGTTCGAAATACTCATACAACGAAGTGGCGGTGCTTTTTAGAACAAACAACCAATCGAGATTGATTGAGGCAGAGCTTTCACGTAGCGGAATTCCATACGTAATGGTGGGCGGAGTAGGGTTTTATCAACGATCCGAAATAAAAGACTTAATGGCTTATCTCAAGATAATAGCAAACCCGTTAGATGACATTAGCCTTAAACGGATTATCAACATGCCTCCTCGTGGAATTGGGAAAGCTACTACTTATATGTTGGGCGAGATCGCCAAGAAAAATGACACGTCTCTCTTTGATGCGATAAGGGTGGCGATTAATGAAGGGCTTTTACCGGGACTGCCACTAAAGAGGGTCAAAGGCTTTTATGATCTAATAAACGCGCTCATCAGTTTCTCAAAGAAGCAAGGAATAGGTGAGTTTGTCAATTACCTTTTGCGGGAAACGGGATACGACGAGATTCTTGAGAAAGAGGAAGATAGAAGGCAAAACGTAGGGGAGATGTTAAATATCATCGCGGAATTTGAGAAAGAAGAAGGCATGTCCCCAACTCTGAGCGGGGAAGGGACAAATATTCACGATTTTCTTGCATGGATATCCCTTGCAAGCGACTTTGAGGCTGCTGACGACGAAGAGACTGACCGAGTCGCTCTTATGACTCTTCACAAAGCGAAGGGACTTGAATTCCCAGTCGTTTTTATCGTTGGACTTGAAGAAAAACTTTTACCCCATATTAATTCAACTAAAGACGGTAACGTAGAGGAAGAAAGAAGATTGTTATACGTCGGACTCACTCGCGCCATGGACAAGTTATATCTAAGTTCTTCATCGCGCAGGAGCGTGTTTGGGACTGAGCAAAGGGCTAAGCCTTCGAGGTTTATAAGCGAGCTTCCGGCGCAAGCTCTTAAATGGGAGGTGCTTAATAGGGGCAGCAAACGTGAAGATAGCCCCCAATCCCCGATGGAACTTAGGGATGTAGACAAAGGAGAACTTAATAGACCGAAGAAACCACATGGCGGCGCAAACGCTGATAAGAACGTCAAGTATAAGGTAGGACAAAAGGCGAGCCATGCAAAATTTGGTCAAGGGATTGTGGAGAAAGTGGAAGGAACGGGATACATGACCAAAGTTTCGGTCTTTTTCCCAGGTTATGGTATTAAGAAGATCATCGCTGGGTATTTAAACTAAGATAGGTAAATAACAGCAAAAGAAGAATTTGAAGCGCAACTCAAAGATTTCGATAGAAACAAATCAAAACCACATCTTTGTAATGGCTTTACGCTAGGCTCACACGGCAAATATTTTGAAGATCGGGCAAGTACAAAAAATATGCAGTTTCCATACGGTTCTTACTCTGGGCACCTTTGCTTGGGTACTATCTATAACTGAACAGACGTACCAAAAAACGACGAAACAAAAAGCTATAATGTTAAGAAGCTTCAGTCTATTGTCTCCGTCGTAAGAGATTTTCTGTTCTTTGTCACGGAAAAGTGGCGGATAGCTAGTGATAAGAGCGGCAGCAGGAATACAGCTAATATCGGTAGTATCAATAATATACAGCACACCCTCAATGGAAACGGCATGTTTTCCAATCTTGGTTCGATGGTTACTGGATGAATTATAATAAAACTACTATAGATTTCTTATTTCTTAACAGAGCTGGTTTCAACGGGATGATTAGGTTTAACGGCAAAGGGCAGTTTAATACGCCTTTTTGCCGCAAACCACGAAGGTTTGTGCAAGCGTATGTGACTAAAATTGTGAATCATGTGTCATACGTAAGTTACTTATTTAAGGTTAAAGACTTTACTTTTAAGTATCAGGTGTTTAAAAAACAATAGCTGAAGGTGAATTGAAGGAGATTATTTATTGTAACCCACCTTACATTGATAGGCACGTAGATTATTATAACGGTTGGGATGGAGATAGTGAGAAAGCTCTCTATCAGGGACTATCAAAAGTATCGGGCAGGGACTATCAAAAGTATCGGGCAGGGACTATCAAAAGTATCGGGGAAATTCATTCTATCTACGAAATTCATTCTATCTACTTGGCATCATAACAATTTAGAGAGAACAAATACGTCAGATCACTTTGGAGTGAGTTTAATATCTTAACCTATGAGCATCATTATCACGTTGGTGCAAGTGAAAAAAACCGTAATCCTATGGTGGAAGCTATAATAACAAATTATACCCCGTCTATCTATCGGGTACCGAGACCAGGAAAGACAAGCGAGATACGGCGTATAACAAATGGATAATACCACCCTACCATAGTGGGTTAAAGACGAGACCTGAAAGTATTTTGGGATAGAAGTAGGTGGTTTTGTGAGGCATCCTTCTACCTGACGCAACGACTTTGAAGATATCGCTTGCCCTCAGTTCTGGAAGGATAAAGCCAAGTTCATATTTCCCGTACTGAACAAGTTCTAACGCCTCGCTAATAGATTTGGTATATAAAATTCCAGCTTCTTCCTCTTCAATTATTTCACTTAGAACCTTATTATGAAGCAGCGTAACCCCAAGATTATCTGATGAATCGTGAGTGGCATTCTTTAGGGAGGCCCTGTAAGCAAATTCCCTATCTTTTGTAACAATAGTAAATTGTCCGTATCCAATATTTGATATTCCTTCGTTTAGTGGCAGTTTCGCTAGCTCAAAGTCCTTACCTAAATGCTCCAGAAAAGACTCTCTGTCTAGCGAGGCTAAAGACTTAACAGCTCTGTGCGTAGGATTAATAATCAGCCCTTCGTCCTCGCCGCGCGAGAGAAACGTCATAACGTATTCGTATGGCTTGTTCTCACACGATCCTGCCCCGTTGTTTTTCATCTGCATGTCCCTATATTCAAGCGCCGTCTCGTATCTATGGTGGCCATCAGCTATTAAAAGGCTTTTGTCAGGCATGCGCGCGCTAATTAGTGAAAGAATTTCTGGATCAGAAATTTTCCAGAGCTTATTTCTTACCCCATCTTGGATCGAAACATTGAAAATTGGGGCTTCTTTAGTTTTTTCGGAGATTGCCTGCTCGATTGCTCCTTCAGGATCGGAATATACGCAGAAGATCGGGCTCATATTAGCATTGCAAGCAGTGATGAGTTTTAGCCTGTCTCGTTTATGCTCTTGAAATGTCCTTTCGTGTGGGAGTATTACTTTTGTGGAAAAGTCCTCAAGCTTAACCGCTGCTATGAATCCTCTTCTCGTGAGCTTTTTGCCTTCCCATTCAAATTCTTGGTAATAGGGATATATGCTTGGTTCCTTATCTTGCAAAAGTATGCCCTCACTTAGCCAATGCTGGAAAGTTGCGGACGCTCCTTCATATTTCACGTCACCTTCCCCTTTTGAAAGGATAAGACGGATGACGTTATTGGGATCCTTTGCATAGAGCTCATCTTGTTCTTTTGAATTAATTACGTCGTAAGGCGGAGCGAGCACGTTACCAAAATCTTCAATCTTTTCTGGATTGTATCTAACGCTCTTAAAGCCCCTTACGGTAGCCATCAAATGAACCCCTTTATCTTTTTTTCTATTTTCTCTCTGCTTATGTCCCCTTTTCTTATGATAACCGGGGGAATCACCGTCACGTCAACGATAGTGGAACCTTTAGAGGGCGAAATCTTATCAGAATTTACTATAAGGTCAACTTTACCATTAAACAACCGATAGATTTCTTCAAAGTCGAGCAAGTTATCACCACCGCTCGCGTTTGCGCTGGTCGAGACTATAGGGTCTGAGATGTGTTCAAATAAGCCCCTTACAAACAAGTGATTTGATATTCTGACCGCTATCTTTCCCGCGTCAGATGCAGTTAACTTAGGCAAGTTGCTTTTGTCTTTAAGAATGAGCGTGAGTGCACCGGGTAAAAAGGCATCCACAAGCAAAGAGGCTGTTTGGTTGAGTTCCGCTGTATCCGCGAGCATATTTTTATCTTTGACTAACAATGGGAAAGGCTTTCCATACGGACGTCCCTTTATCTCAAATATGCTCTTCACACTACGTTCATTAGTAGCGAGCGCCCCTATACCGTAGAGCGTTTCGGTTGGATATATAATTACTCCTCCACTCTTGAGGATTGACGCCGCGTATTTACAAGACTCCGGATCGTTGGGCTTTATTACTTCAGTCAAAGTTGGTATTCGTTTTCCTTAGGAGAAGTGAACTGAGTTAAGGCCTTAATACCTTAATACCTCCCTTTTAATTATTTCATCATTAGGGATATTAAGCAACCTCCAATAGGATCCACTTCCAAGCGTTTTAATAAACAAGCGCTTGGGAACATAATTAGACCTGCTTAGCTTATCGTTGATTAAATGATCATCTCTGGACATAATATAACCTGCAGGTAGTTTCTTCTTCAAATACTCATGATTATAGCGCAAAGTAGCTATGCTTGACAAAGCTTAGTTTATGATTATTTTAGTATATTGAGTAGAGCATGAAGTGAAAAGCTCACTCTACAATCCAATAGTAATTCACCTAAATTTATATATTCAAGGAGGAAGTTAGCAATGAAGGTAAGGCCTCTACAGGACAAGGTATTGGTAAAGCGTATAGATGCGCCTGAGAAGACGAAGGGTGGTATAATAGTTCCTGACACGGCATCTGAGAAGCCGCAGGAGGGTGCAGTAGTAGCAGTGGGGAAAGGAGCGATAACGTCTGAGGGTGGAGTAAGGGCTCTTGACGTTAAGGAGGGCGACAGGATTTTGTTTAGCAAGTATGGTGGGACGGAGATAAGCATAGAGGGGGAGGAGTATTTGATAATAAGGGAAGAGGAGATATTAGCGGTAATTGAGTAGGGGGTTAGTGGGGATGGGGATACATCAAGCAAAAGACATTTAGGAGGTTAAGCGAGCAATGGGAGCAAAAGAGATAAGGTTTGGGCGAGAGGCGCAGGACAGCGTATTGTCGGGAGTAAACAAGTTAGCGGATGCAGTAAGGGCTACATTGGGTCCACGTGGTAGGAACGTTTTGATAGAGAAGACGTTTGGTGCGCCTGTGGTGACGAAGGATGGAGTAACGGTGGCGAAGGAGATAGAGTTAGAGGACAAGTTTGAGAACATGGGAGCGCAGATGGTAAAGGAGGTAGCGTCTAAGACAAGTGACGTAGCAGGGGATGGGACTACTACAGCTACGGTATTGGCGCAATCCATCTTTCGGGAGGGGATAAAGCTGGTGGCGGCTGGGCACGATCCGATGAAGTTGAAGCGAGGGATAGACAAGGCGGTAGAGGTAGTAGTGGGGAGCATACAGAAGCAGAGCAAGCAGGTAAAGGGTAGGACGGAGATAGCGCAGGTAGCTACGGTATCTGCAAATGGAGATGAGACGATAGGAAACATCATAGCAGATGCGATGGAGAAGGTGGGTAAGGATGGAGTGATAACGGTGGAAGAGGGGCGGAGTTTGGATACGGAGTTGGACGTAGTAGAGGGTATGCAATTTGATCGTGGTTATTTAAGTCCTTATATGGTAACGGACACGGAGAAGATGTTAGTGGAGTTAGAGGATCCATTGATATTGATGTATGACAAGAAGATATCCAATATGAAGGACATGGTTCCGTTATTGGAGGAGGCAGCGAGGTCGACGAAGCCGTTGTTAGTGATGGCAGAGGATATAGAGGGAGAGGCGTTGGCAACGTTGGTAGTGAATAAGATACGAGGGACGTTAAAGGCAGCGGCGGTGAAGGCGCCTGGTTTTGGAGATAGGCGTAAGGCGATGTTGGAGGATATAGCGATATTGACGGGGGGGAAGGTAATAGCAGAGGAGGCGGGGATGAAGTTAGAGAATGCTAAGCTGGTGGATTTAGGGAAGGCGAAGAAGGTGGTAATAGACAAGGATAACACAACGATAGTAGGTGGTTCTGGGAAGAAGGGGGACATAGGGGGTAGGATAAAGCAGATAAAGGCGCAGGTAGAGGAAGCGAGTGGAGAGTATGACCGGGAGAAGTTACAGGAGAGGTTAGCTAAATTGGCTGGTGGAGTAGCAGTGATACGCGTGGGAGCGGCGACGGAGGCGGAGATGAAGGAGAAGAAGGCACGGGTAGAGGATGCGTTGAACGCAACGCGTGCAGCGGTAGAGGAGGGGATAGTTCCTGGTGGAGGGGTAGCGTTAATACGAGCGATAGGTAGAGTGGATAAGTATAGTAGTGGTGATGAGGAGGAGGGGGCAGGTGTAACCATAGTGAAGCGTGTATTGGAGGAGCCGTTGAGGGGTATAGCGACAAATGCGGGGTGGGATGGTTCAATAGTAGTGGGTAAGGTTGTGGAGCGTAAGGGGTCAGAGGGATTTGACGCTGGGGGTTTGAAGTACTGTGATATGATAGGGGCGGGGATAATAGACCCTGCGAAGGTAACGCGCAGTGCAATATTGAACGCTGCTAGTGTTGCTGGCTTACTCCTTACCACTGAAGCCCTAGTCGCTGAAAAACCACAACCATCCAACGAAGGCGGTGGTGGTGGTGGAATGCCTCCATCCGTAGGTGGTATGATGGGTCCCGGCATGGGCGGAGGTATGATGTAACCTTCAGATAAAACACAAACGTAAAAACTAAGGCAATTAGAAAGCGGGTTTTCTCTCGGAGAATTACCCGCTTTTTTTCATCTCTTCAGTTATTAATAGCCTACTACTGAAACTACATCCTAAACTTGTCGAAGTGCAGGTGCTCCCAATTTCCCCGCCTACACCTTCTCAATCACGGTTGCGTAAAATTCACTCTCAAGCTCCCACAGCTCGTATGCATCCTTAGAGGCTTTGCACAGAAGACTACCATCGGGGGCGTCCCCTTCGCTAATTCTCTTGAGAAGCAGAGCTAAGCTACTCCATTTACTCCCTATGGCGTCCATCTTTTCTGAGAGCCTCAATTGCTTTAACAAGGGAACTATGTTCTCTGCTTCCCTGAGAAAGTCTCTGTATATCCATCTGAATCCAGCCCCGCCAACCCCTCTCTTTTTTATAACCTGATAGCCGAATCTTGCCGACCATTTCCAATCGGGCAGATCTATCCAGCTAGTTATGTCCTCAGACATGACCTTAATCATCCTTACGCCTGACTCACCCCTCTTTCCTACCGCACCCTCAATCATTCTACGAGCGTTACGTCTGATGGCTTGTGGAATGATTTCTGATAGCTGTCCTATCGGATGAGTTCCTACTTTCACCTCAATGAAGTTATTATCCAAAGGGTTGGAAGGATCTTTAGACGCCATACTGCTCTTCAAACTCGTATAATCGACTGCCTTCAATCCAGCGAACTGCGTGTCAGCTAAGAGCACGGTCTCTTTCTCATCATCATAGCCCCATACGGATACAACGTGTCCCGGAAAGTGCGTAAGAGAATTATAATACGCTAGATAGTAAATATCCGTTTGTATGATGACGGGGATGTCCCTGTCTATACATGCCCTAATAATATCTATGACGTTCTGATCAGCATGCTTCCATTCGGTTGGTATTCCCAGGTTATCGAAAAAAGAGGTTTCCATATTAGGTCCCCTTACGAATATCATGCGCGTCGGACTGATGTCATCCCTATTCGTATAATAGAAGCCAAGCCCGCCACCGATACCAAAGCACATAGGCTCAGACCAGTTGTAGCCATAATAGGTCATAACGTCGCGCAACGTCACGGAACCACAATGAATACCGGGAACGTGAACCCAATCTTGAATAGTCTTTTTCATAGAAAGTAAATTACCATCATAATTGGAAATCTACCAACGCCGTGCGCTTATTTGCATATGCTAACCTACTAGTTTTATTAACTAATTCAGGATAATGTTAAATTAAGAACAATTGATTATGATTATTGGACTTTCTCTCTGATGCTTCCCCGATGAGACTCGGAGCATGACTATTTGACACTTCTAACTTACCGTTTTCATTAAACTATTTGCCTTATTGTCAAATAAGACTAATCAATTAGTCTTATTTGACAATCAACTTCTTTTTAGTAAGATTGAACTTTATGTTAAGTGTTTCAAAAGAAGAAATCCTCCAGCGCCTTCGCATGGACAGTCCCTGGTGGAAAGACAGCAATGACGTTAGGTGGAAAGATAAACCGAAACGAGGCTATCTCTCCCCATTTTACGAACTAATAGCTAAAACGGAGATTAACCGTGCGGTTGTCTTGATGGGACCCCGCAGGGTGGGCAAGACCGTTATGGTTCATCAGGCAATAGCCCAACTTATAAAGGAAGGAATTGACCCGAAAAACGTTCTTTACGTCCCTCTAGACAACCCGCTGTATGCTGGACTGTCGCTTGAAAATATACTTCTGACGTTCATCGAATTGAATACAATTCCCCACAATGGGTCCGCCTATCTCTTTTTTGATGAAATCCAATACCTGAAAGACTGGGAGAAACACTTGAAATCATTGGTTGACTCCTACCCACAGCACCGCTTCATAGCCACAGGTTCGGCGGCTGCCGCTCTAAAACTGAAAAGTGATGAGTCCGGCGCAGGAAGATTCACCGACTTTACCCTGCGCCCTTTGACGTTTTATGAATACATGAAATTCAGAGAAGTAAGCATCACCGTGAAAACGGAGATTGAAGAAGTCAACAAAGAGTTTGTGAACTACATAAACTTTGGAGGTTATCCAGAAGCCGTATTCTCAGAAGAGATTAGAAAGGATCCAAGCCGCTTTATCAGAAACGACATCATAGACAAGGTGCTTCTGCGCGACCTGCCAAGCCTTTATGGAATCAGCGATATTCCAGAACTCAATCGGCTATTTATGACGCTCGCTCACAACACGGGACAGGAGATTGATCTTCCTGGACTCTCTCAAGGATCAAATGTAGCTAAGGGTACACTATATAGGTATCTAGAATATCTTGAAGCCGCCTTCCTGATAAAACGCCTCAACCGAATAGACAAGAGCGCTAGAAGGTTCAAACGAGAGCATAAATTCAAAGTCTATCTTACAAACCCCTCAATGTATGCAGCGCTGTTTGGACCGGTGAGTGAGGATAACAAAACCGTTTTGGGAAAACTCGCGGAAACCGCCGTCTTCAGCCACCTATTTCACCTTACAAAGCAGTTTGAAAGATTGTGTTACGCTCGCTGGAGAAACGGAGAGGTTGACTTAGTAATTATGGATGAAACGGGAACACAAGCAAAGCTAGCAATTGAAATTAAATGGTCTGACAGACCCTTTGAAAACTTGTCTGAGATTAAGGGGCTACTTGATTTTGCCACGGAGCAGAAGCTCGGAAATGCACCTTATTCACCAGGTTGCGTCTGCTTTACACTTACCAAACGTAGCTACCGGAGATATGATAGTGGAACGGTCCTCTTCAGTCCCATAAGCATCGCCTGCTATGATGCAGGAAGATCTTTGACAGGTAAGAAATTTAGGGAAGCCTTGTTGCAACCTGCGTCAGACTTGACAAATCAAATGTAATATATTCTATAGCAATTATAGTAAGCAAGAGGAGTGTGCTTTGGCTGATAAAGAAGACTTTACCATTATCATAGTAAGCATTAGGGAAAAACTCAATCTGTCTCAGGAAGAGATGGCTTCAAGACTTGGGGTTTCTTTTTCTACCTTGAACGGTTGGGAAAATGGACGTCGGACGCCCCGCGCTAAACACGCAAGAGCAATAATGGCAATGGCAGAGGAAACCGAAGGGACAAAATCGGACCCGCATCCATGATGATGGAACAAATGCTGTGGAAAGCCGCCTGCTCAATCAGAGGTGAAAAGGATGCCCCTAAATTCAAAGACTACCTTCTTCCTCTTATCTTCTTAAAGCGTCTTTCCAACGTGTTTGAAGATGAAATTTCACGGCTTGCCGAGTCGCAAGGAGGAGTGGAAAAAGCACTGAGAATCGCCAGTGAAGATAGAGAAATGACGCGCTTTTATCTACCGCCTGAAACCCACTGGGCAGTTCTTAGCGGACGCGAGCAGCTTGACTCGCCACAGGGTAAAGGCCCGAACACGAATAACCTCGGAGAACAAATAACTACCGCGATGCGGACAGTTGCAAGAGAAAACCCCTCTCTAGAGGGGGTGATAAACCTTGTTGATTACAACGAAACAAAAGGCGGGGAGCGTGAGGTAAGCGACTCTGCCCTTAAAGTCGTGATTGAGACGCTTTCTGACCCGCGATACCGACTTGGGCTTTTTAACGTTGAGCCGGACTTTCTAGGACGCTGCTATGAATACCTACTGAGAAAATTCGCCGAGGACTCTGGCCAAAGCGCCGGGGAGTTCTTTACGCCTACCGAAGTGGGCTGGCTTATGGCGAGGATGATGAAACCCCGTCAGGGGGAAACCGTCCATGACTACGCCTGCGGATCAGCTGGCCTGCTTGTCAAATGCGAGCTTGCCCTGCTAGAGCGCGACCCTGATGCCAAAAAGGGAAAGCCCCTCAAGCTGTTCGGGCAGGAGCTTGGGAGCGACAACTACGCCATGGCACTTATGAATACAATTATTCACGATATGGAATCCAAAATCTCACGCGGAAACTCAATGACTAATCCAAAATTCCGTAACGAAGACGGTAGTCTAAAGCAGTTTGACATAGTAGTAGCCAATCCGATGTGGAACCAGCCCTTCAATGTCTCTACATACGAGGACGACCCGTTTGATAGATTTGAATCACAGGGGGGCATAACAACTGGAAAGGCAGACTGGGCATGGCTTCAGCACACGGCGAAGACGCTTAACCCTAAAGGAAGGGCTGCGGTCGTCATAGATACCGGAGCTGTAACTCGCGGAAGCGGGGCGGCAGGTGAGGACAAAGAAAAGAGAATTCGCAAGTGGTTTGTGGAAAACGACCTTATAGACGGCGTAATCCTTCTTCCTGAAAACCTTTTCTACAACACAACCGCAGCGGGAATAATCATACTGTTAAGCAGAAATAAGCCTAAGGAGCAAAAGGGCAGGATAACGTTTATAAATGCAAGTGGAGAGTTTAAGAAGGGCAGACCTAAAAATTACCTGACCGATGAAGGCATAAAGAAGATAGCAGATGCCTTTGCCAAGGGAGAGAATATTGAGCGTTTCTCAAAGGTTATAACTACGGGTGAGGCAGCGAAAAACGACTACAACCTTTCACCGTCGCGCTACGTTGACACGACGGAAAAAGAAATCCTTAGACCTATACCGGAGATATGGAAAGAGCTAAAAGAACTTGAGAAGGAGTCTAAAACAATTGATGGTGAGATTGAAAGTATTTTCAGGAAAATGGGGAGTGAGAAATGAAACTATGTTACAAAAAAACTATTTGACAAGCACTTATAAAATCATATACAGTCATAGCAACATTTGCTCCCCGCCGCGTTCTTCCTTTTGTAAGAGCCCGTTGGGGTTATCATCTAAGCCAAATATACCTCCTCGGACAATTACTATTTGCTCTAAGGAGTTTTCGGTTAGACATCTGCATCCCCGCCGCGTTCTTCCTTTTTGGAAGGGCCCGTCGGGGTTATTTTTTGCCCCTTGGGAGGTTCAGTCATGATCGAACCTCAAAGTAACATGTCCCTGCCTCCGAGCAGGGAAAGGGATTCTTTTTTCGTTGATGATCAAAACTTCTTTCACAGTATCAAAGAAGCTTTCAACTACCGATACCCCAACTACGATATTCAGAAGCTAGCTCACTCCATATCTGAAAAACAAGGATGGGGCATTCCAGTTTCTATTCATTTTTATACGGGCGTGCCTAGAAAAAGCATATCACCAGAATGGCATGAGTTTTGGCGTCGTAAAATGGATAGAATGAAAGAGAAAGGCATATACACGTTTTCCCGCTCTCTCTTTTACTCAAAGACTAAGGTCAACTCTGGAAAAACATCAAAACCTGTCCTCGTCGGACGGGAAAAGGGTATTGACGTTCGGCTTGCGCTTGACGTTACAAGGGCGGTGTTTGAAGATAAGTGCAACGTCGCCGTCATCCTAAGTCAGGATCAGGACTTGTCAGAAGTAGCAAAAGAGGTGAGATACATCGCAAGACGGGAAAACCGCTGGATCAAAATTGCAAGTGCCTTCCCCGTAAGTAAGACATACGACAACAATCGGGGAATCAACAACACTGACTGGATAAAGATTGAAAGAAAAATGTATGACGAGTGCATAGACCCCAGAGATTACAGACACAAGACAAAGAAAACGGAGATTGAGGAGATCCGAAGACTGAAGAATTAAGAATAAGGTTAATTATAAAGCTGTATTCAGGGAGGAACAGATTACGAAAACTTTTACCCCAAACCAACTCCCAATTAAAGCTGTCAACCAATCTTCTCACTTACATCTTGAAGTAAACTGGAGAAATGCAAATGTCCCTTGAAGACGTGAACAAGAGCATTGAAGAACTATATGAAGAATGGCGTTCACTACAACCACTCAAGCAGGAGGACTATGAACGGCTGTGGAAGAAAATGCGGCTTGATTGGAACTGGAACTCAAACCACATTGAGGGAAACACCCTGACCTACGGCGAGACGGAACTTCTGCTTATAGAAGGAAAAGAGACAGGAATTCATCCACAGCGAGACTATATGGAAATGAAAGCCCACGATGTGGCAATAAATACGGTAAAGGAGTTTGCAGAGGATAAAGAGAGAAATCTCACCGAAGCTGACGTAAGAGACTTGAACAAAATCATCCTGAAAGAGCCTTTCTGGAAGGAAGCCTTAACCACTGACGGTCAAAAAACCCAAAAGGAAATCATTCCTGGACAATATAAAAAACTGCCTAACCACGTGAGAACGGAAACAGGAGAGATTTTCAAGTTTGCCGAACCTGCGGAAGTCCCCGCAAAGATGGAAGAGTTAATGAAGTGGTTTAATGCACACCCTCTCTTTTCCAATTCTGACCTACTCTCCCATCATGCCCGACCTGATCGGGAATTCAGAAATTCAATTGCTTTCTTCCTTGCGGAGCTACACCACCTCTTCATCCTCATTCACCCGTTCGACGATGGAAACGGGCGAATCGCCCGACTGTGGATGAACTATGTTTTACTACGACTCGGTTACCCCCCAATGGTTATAAAAAGCGAAGATAAAAGAAATTACTTCGCCGCTCTGCAAAGAGCGGACAAAGGAGATAAAGGAGATATAGACACTCTAGCAGTTTATCTTGGCAAAAGCCTGATTGCGTGGTTGGAGATTGGGATTAAGGCAGCGAAGGGAAAAAATATTAGCGAGCCTGAGGATATTGATAAGGAATGGACTAGTTTTTTGAATGAAGAAAAAAACAAAGGTTTTATGGTTCCTTTATCGCAGGAAACAGCAGAAAAAATATGTGATGAACTCTTCATGCTATTGTTTGAAAAGTTTGAAGAAGGTTTTAGACAATTTAATGTACCTTTTTTGGAAAAAGAGATTCTTGTAAAAGGGAGTCTTTATTCTATGGATGAAAGAGAGAAATTAGAAAAAAAGAATATCCCTTTATTGTTTTTTCCTACGTCTTACGGTTTTCGTATCTATACTCACAGTGAAGAATCAATAAACTGGAAAGAAAATCTCAAGGCATTGATAATTGAAGGGAGCCAGTATGCGGGCGACAGTAAAATAATCCGTTTAGTTTTGAATTGCAGACGATTCAGAGGAGAATGCAAAAAGTCGTTTGACATGACTTCTACTCTCTCAATAGATGCAGGAGAATTTCATTATAAAACTTCAATAAAAGTTTCAAGTGTAGGCGGAGTTAATGGAGATATAAACAAAACCACAGATAAAAAAATAAAAACCTACAACCACATCTGGTCAGAAAGAGAGATGAATGATTTCTTGGTAGAAGGAAAGGAAAATTTTGTTAAAGTTCTTAAAGAATCAAGATGGCAGAAAGAAACTTGATTGTGAAATCAATTATTAGAAATGATTAGCGAAGGAATAAAGCAAACGGAGATTGGAGAGATACCAGAGGGGTGGGAGGTTGTAACCGTAGAAGAATTGTTTGAAATGAAGCAGGGCAAGTCTCTATCTTCGAGGAAACAGACGGGCAAACACCTAAAGCCTTTTTTGCGCACTTCAAACGTTCTTTGGGGAAAGATAGATTTGTCAAAAGTTGATGAGATGGACGTTCTTCCTGACGAAAGAGAGAAGCTTTTACTAAGACAAGACGACCTGCTTGTATGTGAGGGGGGCGATATAGGCCGAACGGCAATATGGCAAAGTGAAATAGCCGAATGCTACTTTCAGAATCATATACACCGCCTCCGTGCCAAAACTGATGATATTATCTCAATTTTTTATATGTATTGGCTACAATTGGCAATCGGATTAAGAAATACTTACGGAACTTTCGGTAACCGCACAACTATTCCCAACTTATCTGGCAAAACTCTTTCACTCTTTCAACTACCAAAACCAAAAAAGTCCGAACAAAACAATATAGATACTAAATTATCAACAATTGACAGAAAGATTGAACATCACTAAGCTAAAAAATCTGCATTGCAGGATTTTTTTAAGACTGCGATGGGTGAGTTGATGAGAGGGAGAAACGCAAGTGACTCCACCTAAAGAAAAAGTCTGGACGATAGAGCCTCATACTAAAGCGAAGCATTTAATACTGAAGCAATACCTAAAGGCTTGGTTTCCAATTCTTGCAAAATGGAACGGGCGGATAATTTACTACGACGGCTTTGCTGGACCGGGTGAGTATTCTGGAGGAGAACAAGGATCTCCTTTAATAGCGTTGAACGTTGCAAAAGGACAACTTAAACACCTGCGGAACAACGAACTGGTTTTCATTTTCGTGGAAGAAGACAAAGACAGAGCAGACCACTTGAAAGGCACAGTTGAACAACAACCGAGCACTTTTAAGGTTGAAGTTATAAATAACAATTTTGAATCCGCCCTTGTAAGCACTCTTGATTCTCTTGATGAAGAAGGTTCGCAAATCGCTCCGACCTTCGCTTTCATAGACCCTTTTGGAATTAATGGGTTACCTTTTGGTCTTATAAAACGATTTCTTCAAAATGATAAGTGTGAAGCAATGATTACCTTTATGCACTCAACGATGGAACGCTTTGTAACGGAACTCCCTGATCAAACCAATAAACTGATTGGTAACACATCGGCATCCGAGATCATCACATCATCCAACAATAGGATTGCTAAAGCAAGAGAGCTATACGAGCAGTCTTTGAGGAAAGCGGCAAAGTTTGTCCGCTCTTTTGAAATGAGAAATAGACACAACAGACCTATATACGACCTTTTCTTCGCCACAAAACACCCCCTTGGGCATAAGAGAATGAAAGAAGCGATGTGGACGGTGGATAGATTAGGACTGTTTAGTTTTTCAGATGGAGTAAACCCCGGCCAAAGAGTTCTTTTTTCTCCAACTCCGGAAAGAGACTTGGAACCAATCATTTGGGGAAAATTTCAGGGAAGAGAAAACATAGACTGTTCAGAAGTGCTTGAATATACAAACGATGAAACTGCATTCCTTGAACAACATGCTCGCAAAGTGCTGAAACTTTTGGAATCTGAAAACGGTTATAATAGTCATAAAATTAAAGTAGAACCCAAAAAGATAGATGGAAAAAAGAGAAGGAGAGGTAAGTTTACTAAAGGGACAATCATAAAATTTGCCGAGAAAGGCTAAAATGGCGGAAATTTCAAAAATTGAATGGACTGACTCAACTTGGAATCCCGTAACAGGTTGCACAAAGATAAGCCCGGGATGCAAGTATTGCTATGCAGAAACGCTTGCGGAGAGGTGGAGAGGAGTAAAGGATCACCCTTACGAACAAGGCTTTGACCTGCGCTTGTGGCCTGAACGCCTTGAGTTGCCACTTAGATGGAAGAAGTCACGTCGCATATTTGTTAACTCCATGAGCGACCTCTTCCATCCCGAAGTGCCGAATGAATTTATAGATAAGGTCTTTGAAACAATGCGCAAAGCATCCCATCATCAATTTCAAGTTTTGACAAAACGCCCTGAAAGAATGTCTGAATATCTGGAAGCGTGGGGGGAAGAGTTTGCGGAGAAATACCCACATATATGGCTCGGAAGCAGTATTGAGAACGAGAGATACATAGAGCGGGCGCAAATTGTTTCAAGACTACCTTCTTCTGTTAGATTTCTGTCTTGCGAGCCGCTTTTAGGACCCCTTGATATTTCCAAGATGCTGGAAGAAAAACCTGTCCCTGTCTCCCCCTGCTCGGAGGCAGGGGCAGGCGAGCAGGGAAAAGCGCCCTCACCCCTGCCCTCTCCCACAGGGAGAGGGAGAGATAAGCATGGAATTAACTGGGTAATAGTTGGTGGAGAAAGCGGACCTCGTTCCCGTCCTATGAAGAAAGAATGGGTGATTAAAATCCGCAATCAGTGTAGGCGCGCAAAGGTTCCTTTCTTTTTCAAACAGTGGGGAGGGACCAACAAAAAGAAGGCGGGGCGCACCCTTGAAAGTCGCACTTGGGATGAATACCCACAAGATAAGCAGACGTGTCCCGTGTCGGAGCACACGGGACACGTCTAATCTAAACCATGCCTTCCCTCGCAAGCGAAAGAGAAACCGTTCAAGACCCACTAATCAAATACGCATCCGAAATTGGATGGGAGTTTGTTCCTTGCAAGAAAGCGGAACGGCTTAGAGGTGGAACGCAAGGGCTTTTGTTCTCATCCATTCTAAAAGAAGGGCTGATTGCGCTTAATCCAGAACTTATTACCTCTAAAAAAGTAGGGGAAGTCATTCACAAAATAGAGTCCGTCCGTTACGACATCAGGGGAAATAGAGACGCTCTCGGATGGATGAGGAGAGAGAAGAGCATTTACAGTGAAGGGGAAAAACGAGAGCTTAACATCTCGGTAATTGACTACGCAAATCCTGATAACAACGTCTTTCAGGTTACGGATGAATGGACTACCGTTGGAGCGCGACACAACCGCCGTGCGGACGTGGTATTTCTGATTAACGGCATTCCAGTCGCCATTGTCGAGACAAAAAGCGCTACGAAAAAAGACGCCATTGAAGAAGGCGTTACGCAGATAAGACAGTATCACAGGGACACGCCCGGAATGCTTGCCTTGCCTCAGGTATTTGACGTAACTAACCTGTTGGAACTCCACTACGGTGCAACTTGGAACACGGAAGCTAAGAATATTTTTAATTGGAAGGACGAGGAGCGAGGGGATTTTGAAAGAAAGGTGAAAAAATTCTTTGACCGCGAGCGGTTTCTGAAACTAATCAAGGAATGGGTTCTCTTTTATCAAAAGGACGATGAACTGAAAAAAACCGTCCTGAGACAACACCAAAGGCAGGCGGCGGAGCGGATAATTGAAAGGTGTATAGACGTTAGAAAGAAACGCGGACTGATATGGCATACACAAGGTTCTGGCAAGACCTTTACCATGATAAAAGCGGCTGAGCTTCTGCTTAAAGACAGGGAGAGATTCCTGAATCCCACGGTGATAACGATGATAGATAGGACTGAGCTTGAAGGTCAGCTCTCGTCATGGATTAGCGCCCTTATTGAAAGTAATCAGAGCTTTGGAATCGATATCAGGCGAGCTAATAGCAAAAAAGAGCTGAGAAAAATACTACGAGCAGACTTTAGGGGGCTTGTCGTGTCAATGATCCACAAGTTTGACAACATGCCTGCAAACGTGTCTGACCGAGACGACGTGTTTGTCTTCATAGACGAGGCGCACCGAAGCGTTGGGGGAGAGCTTGGGAATTACCTGACCGGGGCGCTTCCGAATGCAACGCTTATAGGATTTACCGGCACCCCGATAGACAAAACCGCTTATGGAAAAGGCACGTTCAAAACCTTCGGCATTGAGGATGAACAAGGGTATCTGGACAAGTATTCAATCAGGGAATCAATAAAGGATGGGACGACCGTCAGCCTTAAATATAAACTTGCACCTATGGAGATGAAAGTTCCAAAAGAAACTTTGAACAAGGAGTTTCTTGAAATGGCAGATGCGGAAGGGCTGAGTGACATAGAGCAACTGAACAAGGTTCTCGAGAAAGCCGTTAATCTAAAGAACTTCCTGAAGTCAGACGAGAGAGTCGGGAAGGTTTCGGATTTCGTCGCAGCGCATTTTAAGAAAAACATTGAACCCCTTGGTTACAAGGCGTTTCTCGTAGGAGTTGACCGAGAAGCCTGCGCGCTTTATAAAAGGGCACTGGACGAAAGGCTTCCACCTGAATCCGTCAAAGCTGTTTATACAAAATCCCAACACGACACCCAAAGGTTTCCGCTTGTCGCAAAGTATCAGTTGAGTGAAGATGAGGAGAAATCCCTTCGCAAAGAGTTCGTAAAGCCAGATAGAAAGCCTAGAATTTTTATAGTAACGGACAAGCTACTTACGGGGTTTGACGCCCCAATTCTGTATTGCATGTATCTTGATAAACCTATGCGTGATCACGTTTTGCTTCAGTCAATTGCGCGCGTCAACCGTCCCTTATCACTAAACGGAAAAGAAAAGCCGTGTGGTCTAATAGTTGACTTTATAGGGCTTCTAAATAATCTGGAAAAAGCTCTCGCCTTTGACTCTCAGGACGTCAGCGGGGTTATAGAAGACATAGAAGTTTTGTTTGACAGCTTTGAAAATAAGATGAAGGAGTCACAAAAGTATCCGACTCTGACGTGCAGCGAGGAAAATGATAAAGCGGTTGAAAACGTGATTGATTATTTTGCGCACAGGGAAAAGAGGGGAAAATTCCTTAAATTGCTTAGGGAGATTCAGACCCTTTATGAAATCCTATCGCCTGACCCTAAGTTAAGGACATTTCTGGAAGACTACAAGAAACTTTGCGTTCTCTACAATATCGTGATGGAAGAGTTCGAGAAAGAGAAACTTCCCCTTGAATACAAGGAGCTTGCGACAAAAACGGAAAGCCTTGTGAGGGAAGAGATAAATTCGTATGAAGCAAACAAGAAAGTTAAAGAGGCGGTGATTGATGAGAAAACCCTTGCCCAAATAACAGAAGACAGAAAGAGCGAATCGGGAAAAATATTCAACCTGACAAAGCTGATAATGACAGCCGTTAAGGAGAATCCTGAGCAAGAGATTATATTAACTTCAATAGGAGAGCGAGCGCAGAAAGTAAAAGAAATATACGATGATCGTCAGGAGACTGCCCAACAAACGTTAGAAGAGTTGATGAAACTGGCGAAGGAAACTGTTGAATTAAAAAGAAAGTATCAAAAGGGGAGAATAACCGCTCGACGGCTAGCCTTTGCCGACGTTTTGGAAAAAGCTGACGCTTCAAACGCCGAGTCTCTTACCTCGGAATTGGAGGAAGCCTTCGACTCTTTCTCTAACTACCTTGAAAATATTAACCAAAGAAGAGCCCTAAAGTCGACTCTTTATAGAATTCTGACGCCTGCCATCGGAGAGGGATCGGACGTTTCTGTAATAAAGGAGATTATAGAGTTGGATGAGCGTTTCAAAAAAAAAGTTTAGAGATGAAATCACATACTGGAGCGCGAAACTCAACGTTACTCCAACCCGTATAACCATCAGAAAAATGACCCGTAAGTGGGGTTCTTGCTCAACAAAAGGATGGGTCAGCTTCAACTTGGAGCTTCTTGAGAAACCCAAATCCTTTAGGCAGTTCGTCATAGCCCATGAGCTTTTACACCTGAAAATCCCTAACCACGGCAAGCTGTTCAAAAGTATGATGAGCACATATATACCCGAATGGGAAAAGATTAGACCATGAAAAGATTCTTCGTCCCTACCCAGGACACCGCTCTAATCCGTTTCTAATCCCTTGTCAAATCCCCCTCTATCCCCCTTTTCTAAAGGGGGATAGGATAGACTGCTCAGCTTCTCCCTCGCGTCCGCTCGGGACGTGGCTTGGAATGAAGAAGATGAGGCATGAGAGACACGTGGAGATCGTCATTCCTGCCTCTGAGCAGGAATCCAGACCTTTTCTTTGTCGTTATTACAAACCACTTTCCCGAACGCCTTTATCGGGAATAGTTTCAGACTCTATACTATTCTTTATTTTTATTCCCCTATACAGTGGCGTTTAATTCATATAAGACAATAGCCAATTTTAATGTTAGATTATCGCTTTCTTTAGAGAAGGACACATATATGAAATCAATGACACTCCTATTGAAACTAATTTTACTGTTGTTTCTAGCCGTACCTCTGGCGTATAGCGGCTCGTCAAGTATCACGGATTCCAAAAAATTTAAGGATTACTGGTATTCAGGCACTGCTGAGATAACAAGCTATAAGATCGAGCAAGCTAGATACGGTGAGATCCATGAAGGACACGCCGTTCTTGTATTTGTTACGGAGGATTTTTCAAAAAAGAAGCAGGTAAAGCTAGATAATCCCACCCAAGCGAAAGGAGATGCTGTTAAGATACTAAAACTTAATAGGATCAAGAAATTTAATACGGGCATCTACCGTTATTCCATTATGGACTCCGTGTTTACCCCAGTGAACCTTGCAGAATTCCCAAACACGCTCAAGGTTTCCTCTTCTTCTCAGGAGTGGTGCGGCAACACTTTTAAGCAATTGAATTTGGGTGATGATAGGTATGAGCTTACGAGCCTTTCGTATTTTGAATCCGAAGGGGATAAGAGGTTTAACCTGAAAAGAGAATTTCTTGAGGATGAGGCGTGGACTAGGATAAGGCTTGACCCAAAGAGCCTGCCCGTTGGAAAGATAAACATAATACCGGGGGCTATGGCGTCTAGGCTTACGCATAAGGAGCTTAAGGTTGAACGCGCCGTGGCATTGCTTGAGCAAAACCAGGATGATGTCCACCTGATGGATTATAAGATTGCCTACGACAATTTGGGACGGTCAATTAAAATAACCTTTAACAAACACTTCCCCTATGAAATAGTATCTTGGGAGGAAGCCTATCTAAGCAGTTTTGGTAAAAATGCTAGAAAACTCACCACTAAAGCCACTAAGAATAAGTCAGTAATAACAGACTATTGGAATAAGAATAAGCGCTTGCATAAAGCGTTGAGAGAAGAACTGGGTCTGTAGTAAAGTGTAGAACTTATTCCCTGTTCACAGACAGGGACATGACTTTACATTTTTACGCGCCTTTAGAAAAATAAGAAAGGCAGAGCCTTTGTTTTAAGGCTCTGCCTTCACTTCAGCTTAATTCACCTGAATTTGAATCTCTTTGGGCTTTACCTCTTCCTGCTTCGGAAGGGTAATCTCCAGCACGCCGTCTTTATAGTTAGCGGTGACGTTGTCGGTATCCACGTTGTCGGAAAGCGAGAATGTCCTTGAGAAACTGCCATATCTACGCTCCACCCTCACGTAGCCGTCCTCTTTAGCCTGATCTTCAAACCTCTTTTCCCCTTTCAACGTAAGAACATCATTGTTGATATCTATCGTTATATCTTCTTTATTAAGGCCTGGGAGATCGGCTTTTAGCACAAAGCCCGTATCGGTCTCACAAACGTCCACGCTCGGTTGCCATGGACTATTACGCGATGACTCTTCAACGCCGTTAAAGCAACAATTAAAGTCCGCGTAGAACGGCTTAAAACCTCTAAATGGTTCTAAAACTTTTAGCCTCATTTTAGTTACCTCCTTATGTTTTATTTTATCTCTACACTTAAAATCTAATCATCGCTTTACCTATTTCAAGGGGGACATTTCACCCATTTCCACGGGAAGGAGCTTTGAAAGCGCTAAAATAAAGCTAAAATAATAGACACTACATCCTCAAGGAGAAAACCATGATTACGGCGGATAGAATAATAAAGCTTTACAACATGAAGCTACTACCGGGAGAGGGGGGTTACTATTGTGAAACGTATCGCTCTAATGAAATAATTGAAAAAGACGCCCTTCCCTCGCGCTATGATGGAGACAAACCCTTTGCTACGGCGATCTATTACCTCCTTACTCCAGATACTAAGTCTAATCTACACCGCCTCAAAACTGACGAGGTGTATCATTTTTACATGGGAGGGCCTGTAATGATGGTGCAACTGCGCCCAGATTCAACAACCAAAATGCTCTTTTTAGGAAACGATCTTAAAGCTGGTCAATTCGTTCAAGTAACGGCACCAGCCGGAGTATGGCAAGGCGCTTACTTACTTGAGGGAAGCAGCTTTGCATTTATGGGCGTGACAGCTGCTCCAGGTTTTGACTTTACCGACTACAAAGCAGGAGAACAGGATAAACTAATAGAACAGTATCCTCAGCATAAAGACCTAATTGTAAAGCTAACGTCCTGATACTACAGCTTTATTTCTACATAGGCGTTCTCTTTAATTCTATCAAGCCATTCTTTCAACTGTTTCTCGGCTTTCTGTCTATAGAGCGTTTGCTTTATTTCTTGTTTTATTGCCTCATCAATGAGAACTCCACCAATATCCGAATCTTTATCTTTTCCACCCTTCGACCTTTGAAGAACTTTTATCACATGATACCCAGAGGAAGATTTAACAGGTCCGGCAATACCCCCCTCAGGCGTGGTTGCAACCGCCGCTTCAAGTTCCCCCATTAGATCCCCCTTCCTAAAAAACCCTAAAATCCCTCCTTTATTAGCGGTAACAATGTCCTCGGAGCGCTCTCTTGCCAAATCCGCAAAGTTATTCCCCGATCTTGCAAGGTTTGCAACTTCCTCTGCTTTGTCCAGAGCGTTCGGTGTCTCAGTAGATATAAGCACGTGGGCTATTTGAAACGTCTCATGGGACCCTGAGGGTGGAGTTTCCGTAGTGAAACCACCGTAGTTGTCCTCGTAATACTCTTTTATTTCTTCGTCAGTAATTACTACCTTTAGCTGAGATTCAATGAGCTTATTGACAAGAGTCTGCGATCTCCACTGCTCCCTAAAATCCTCTGGCGTCAAGCCCTGCTTCTTTAGCGCGTCAACCATCTGTTCATCGTTTAAGCTAAACCTTTGCTGAACCCCCTTGATACTCGCGTCTAGCTCCTCTTGCGTAATTTTAATTCCCAGTTTTTCGGCTTCCTGCTCAAACAATCTTTGTTCAGCCATCTTTTGTAGAATCGTTGCTTCATCAATTTGCTCCGTGGAAGTTGGATCGAGGCTTAAAGCCATTTCCCTTAGCTCAGATTGGGTTATTAAGTCATCGTTTACCACGGCGACCACTCTGTCAATCACCTCCGCGGCCCTGACCTGATAAGGTGAAACCAGGCATACGACAAAAATGAAAACTGAAGCCACAAGATTAAACATTTGTTTCATCATCGTTATAATTCTCCCTATTGCCCCTTTTCCAGTTTTGTTTCCCAATCAATCCCCAATCTCGTCGAGTCCATTGGGGAAGTGCATGCTGAATCAAGACCAGCGCAAGCTTTGTTCAAATTTCTCAGTGCGCTTCTTATTTCCCTGAGAGGACTATCCTCCCCCTGCTCAAACAAGATTTCCATTTTACCTGAGGGAAGACATTTTTCATATAACTTTGAATTTGGTGAGATTATTATAATGGCTTTTTTGGTTCTCACCTCCACCTTTTCAACACCTAGCTTTTTCATCACCAGCTTTAGCTTAATAAGCTCCAAGAGATTATTGACTGCAACTGGGATTTTGCCGAACCTATCGTCTAACTCTCCTCTTATCTTTTGAAGAGCGGCGTTTCCAGTAATCGTTGACAGCCTTTTATAAAAAAGCAGTCTCTCAGTGTCGCTTGAGATATAATCATCAGGAATGAACGCAGGCATATTGATTGAGATTTCAGGCTCCATTGCTTTTGGGCGGACGTTCCCTTCAAGCCTTTTGATGGAGCCATCTAGCATGTCAAGATAAAATTCAAGTCCCACGTCCGCAACGTGACCGGACTGCTCGTTGCCGAAAAGATGACCTGCGCCCCTGATTTCAAGATCGGAAAGGGCGAGCTTAAAACCAGACCCCAAATCTTTGAATTCGGATATTGCCCTAAGCCGTCTCCTTGAGTCAGACGTGATCAAGCCTGAACTTGGTATTAAGAAATACGCATAAGCCTTCTCCCGCGACCTACCTACTCTTCCCCTTAGCTGATATAGATCGGCAAGACCGAACGTATGGGCGTCGTTAATTATAATTGTATTCGCTCTAGGTATATCCAGCCCCGACTCTACGATAGCCGTCGTGACCAGGACATCTACATCACCTTCTATAAACTCAGCTATCGCATCTTCAAGCTCTTTCTCCCTCAATCTTCCATGTGTAACGGCAATATTCGCTTCTGGCACAAGCGCACTTATCTTCTCCGCCACCCGATAAATATCCGCTATGCGATTATGAATAAAAAACACTGCCCCTCTCCTGTCAATTTCCCTCTTTATTGCCTGCTTTATAATAGTTGAATCATATCTATATAAGTAAGTCTCTATCGTCTGCCTCCCCTGAGGCGGGGTGTTTATAAGGCTTATATCCCTAATTTTAGCAAGCGAGAGCTGAAGGGTTCTAGGAATCGGGGTCGCGCTTAATGAAACTGCATCAACCCCTTGTTTGATCTTCTTGAGCTTTTCCTTCTGTGATACCCCGAACCTGTGCTCCTCGTCATTTATTACAAGACCCAGATCGCGGAATTTAACCTTCTCGCTTAAGATCTTATGCGTGCCTATAACTATATCAATTTTCCCTTGCTGGAGTTTTGAGAGCGTCTCTTTCTCTTCCTTTCTAGCCGTGAATCTTGATAAGGCGCCGATTACCACCGGATAGCCCTTTAGCCTTTGAAGAAAAGTCTCGTAGTGCTGATGCGCAAGTAGCGTTGTAGGAACTAAAAATGCCACCTGCTTCCCGTCCACAACCGCCTTAAAAGCCGCCCTCAGCGCAACCTCCGTCTTACCAAAGCCCACGTCGCCGCAGATTAGCCTATCCATTGGCCTTGGCGATTCCATATCGGCAAGCACGTCCGTAATTGCAGCTTCTTGGTCAGGCGTTTCCTCGTATGGGAAAGCTAGCTCAAATTCGCTGAACAGTTCGTCAGCAGGAGAAAAGCTAAAACCCTTCATAGCCCTTCTCTTAGCATAAAGCTCAAGCAGCTCCCTAGCTACAACTTCAACAGCCTTTCTGATCCTATCAACCCTTGCGCCCCACGCCTTACTGCCCAGCCTATCAATTCTAGGCTTCTTGCCGTCGCCTATGTATCTTTGAACCAGCTTTAACTTGTCAAAAGGGACGTAAATTATATCCCCACCTGCATACTCGCACTGAAGAAAATCCCCTTCGCCACTCCCGATTTTAAGCCTTTTGAGACTTCTGAAAATCCCTATTCCGAAGTTTACGTGGACTATATAGTCACCCGGTTTAAGCTCGCTGAAAGAGGTAATAAAAGCCGAGAGTCCGCCGCTTGGCTTTTTATTGATAACCCTTTTTCTCTTTTCCCCAATGATTTCCTTTTCCGTGAGTACCTCTAGCTTCTGCTCTTCAAGCCTAAACCCCTCGGAAAGATTTCCCAAGTGAGTACTGATCTCATGTATTCCGCGTTCCAACAATAGGCTTACAAGCTTGTCCCTCTCAGTTTGAGATCTAAACACAAGGTGGAGGTCGTATCCGTTTTCTTTGCACTCGGCTATCTTAGTCAAAAGAGCGTCTATAGGAGACTCTCCCACACCTCGCCGCACCGACGCTGGCTCAGCACGAAAATGAACGGTGCTGTCCTTATCTTCTGAAAGCTCAAGTTCCTGAAGGCGTATTATCTTAAATCCTAATAATTCCTTGTGGACTTCCCCAGGGGTAAAAAATAGTTCCGATTGGTCAGGGGTAACTTTCAAGTATTTTTCTAGGAGAGCCCACCTATCAGACAAATATAGGGCAGTTGCATCAAGTGAGACTGATAACTCTTCGGGTTCATCATAAATGATTATCGTGCTTTCGCGTAGATAATCGAACGCTGAACTCAAGCTATCATAAAACGCGGGTAGCAGCCATTCTACGTTTGGTATCCTGTTTCCCTTTTCTATTTCTTCTATGAGAGAACGCCTATCTCTAGCAGAAACCTGCCTCTCACCAGCTTTTGCTTTGAGAAAGTTTATAGCTCTGGCTATAGTCGCGGCGTTTAGTTTTACCTCACTTGCGGGTAAAATCGCCACACTGCTTATCTTGCGGCTTGATTTTTGATCTTCGGTATTGAAAAGCCTTATAGAACCGATTTCATCCCCGAGAAATTCAAACCTCACGGCGTCTCTTTGTCCCGGACTCAATACATCTACTATTGATCCCCTAACGCTGACCTCGCCTTGCTTCTCTACAAAATCCGTCTGGTGGTACCCGTTCTCAATTAGACTTGCAATGAAATCATCCCTTAAAAGAAGTTCCCCTCTTTTAATTTCTATTATTGAAGAGTCAAAGATGCCTCTCGGTATAAACTTCTCAAACAGCACCCCCACTTCGGCTACAATCAAATCCTCGCTTTGTGCCGAGTAGAGCCAGTTGATCCTATCGGTAGAAAATCGAGAGACAGAGGAAAAGAGAGCTTTGCCATTTGTAAGTTCTTTTCTTGTAAGCACCGGAGGGATCTTGCCTAAAAAGAAAGATAAATCCTCTGACGCCTCCAGAGCCTTTTTTCTCGTTGAGGATAAAAATAAAATTGGTCGCCTGCTTAAAGATGACACCTCGGAAGCGATATAGGATTTAGAAGTTCCTCTTAAACCTGAAAGCGATATAACGCTGTGGGCTGAGTTCGCTTTTCTAATAAGCTCTCTTAGGCTTGGGTTTGAGGGAAGCTCGTTAGATATTTTTCTAAGCACGCTTAATTACAGTATATAGACAAATCTAGTTTGTTATTAACTTCTTTGGCGCCGTTTATCGCTTAATAAGATGGCTGCAAATCAGCTCCCCCATTTTTTCGCATCCCACTTTAGTGGTTCCTTCATGATATATGTCGGACGTTCTATACCCTTCTTCAAGCACGCTGCTTACGGATTCTTCAATTTCATTGGCGGAGGAGTCCAAATCGAATGAATACCTGAGCATCATTGCGGTTGTGAGAACTGAGGCGATGGGGTTAGCTATATCCCGTCCCGCTATATCTGGGGCGCTGCCATGCACGGGTTCGTAAATTGCTCCCTCTCCGATGCTAGCGGATGGAAGCATCCCTAAGGAACCGGTAAGCTGCGCCGCCTCGTCGCTTATTATATCACCGAACATATTGCCAGCTAGCAAGACGTCAAAGCTCTTGGGCCTTCTTATGAGCTGCATCGCGGCGTTATCCACGTAAAGGTGGTCAAGCTCAACGTCAGGATACTCAGACTCGTGAATCCTGCTCACGGTTGTTCTCCATAACTGCATAACCTCTAGGACGTTCGCCTTGTCAATTGAAGTAAGCTTCTTACTCCTTTTCCTCGCTATATCAAAAGCCACCCTTGCTATTCTCTCAATCTCCATCGTTGTGTAAGACAAGGTGTTGAACCCCTTTTGCTGACCCCCGTCTATTTCTCGCACCCCCCTAGGCTCGCCAAAATATATGCCACTGGTCAGCTCCCTTACTACCATGATGTCCACACCCTCTACTATTTCTCTCTTTAACGTGGAAGCCCCAGCCAAAGCAGGATAGACAGCGGCAGGTCTTAAATTAGCGAAAGCATCTAGCTCTTTTCTAAGCGCCAAGAGCCCACTCTCAGGCTTTATATGATGGTCTAGGCTTTCCCAATCGGGTCCACCCACGGCTCCCATCAGGACTGCATCCGAGCCTTTCGCCTTCCTAAGCACCTCATCAGTCACAGGCACGCCCCTTTCTTCAACAGAGCATCCACCGAACAACTCGTGTTCAAACTCAAACTCTACATCGTGCTTTTTAGCAACGACGTCCAGCACATTTAGACTCACCCTAGTTACTTCAACCCCAATTCCATCCCCAGCGAGCACCAGTATTTTAGGCAACGCGGCTCTCCTTGATTCTTAAATTAACTTGACTCAATTAACCTACCTGTCAGGAATGACTTGGGAGATCGTAGGTGCTGGAACCGTTATAGTCCATCCCCGCTCCTTGCATAGCTCTTCAGTTTGGTCAGGCTTACTAGCCAACGGGATTTTACCTGATTGTCTCAATATACAAAGATGCGGTTCTTCAGAGTCTCGTTCCCAGTTCAATACTATGCGTATATGCGTAGTTGCATCTTTTCATAGGACAAATAATAAGGGTGTGTGTCCACGCATTTCCTCAACCTGATTTGCGAAGAGCCTACTCCTACCCCTATACATAAAATAGCGGCAGTTTATTGACGTCTGTTAATTTGCCTAACCTAATAGTATATAATAACCCTTGTGAAAGAAGGCAGAGAAACCGGGCATCTTCACCCGATGGTGCTCAGCGACACGCTTACGGAAAGCGTCAATCCACGCACGATTCATATAGATCAACGTTCCCCACTTGAAATAATAGGGTTGATGTTAGATGAAGATCGCTACATAACGGAGGCGATTGAAAAAGAGAAGAAGCGCATTTCCCACGCCGTTGAGTTGATAGTTCAACGTTTTAGCAAAGGGGGACGCCTGATCTTCATAGGAGCGGGAACAAGTGGGCGGCTGGGCGTGATTGAGGCGGCTGAGTGTCCACCTACCTTTGGCACGGACCCCAGCTTAGTTCTCGGGCTTATAGCCGGGGGCAGCGAGGCGCTCCATCAATCTGTTGAGGGTGCAGAGGACTCAAGGGACGAGGCTAAGGAAAGGCTCATAGAAATTGCTCTGAATGAAAAAGACATTTTGGTTGGGATAGCCGCAAGCTCTACAACACCGTTCGTACAAAGCGCGCTATACTACGCTGGCGAGATAGGAAGTGCAAGAATTTTCATAACCTGCAATCCTGTCAAAGTGAATATAGCTGATGTAACAATATCGCTCTTAGTTGGTCCCGAGGTAATCGTAGGCTCGACCAGGATGAAGGCGGGTACCGCGACTAAGACGGTCTTGAATATGCTCACAACCGCTTCTATGGTTAAACTCGGTAAAACTTATGGCAACCTGATGGTGGACGTCCAGCCTAAATCGGCAAAGCTTAGGGATAGAGCTAAGCGGATCGTAACATTCATATCCAAAGTAGATATGGAGAAGGCAGAGGAGCTACTCTTACAGTCGGACTGGAACGTCAAGGCGGCCGTTCTGATGGCGATAAAGGGTATGAGTTGCAAAGAGGCTAAGTGGCTTCTTGTTAAACATGATGGGGTATTACGCAAGGCGCTTGAGTAGTATAGAACAAACTCTTTCACAAACTACCGCGAGGAACTAACCAAAGGGGAACTTTCCTAAGATGCTTACGAAACTAAGGTCTCTACTAAATAAAGAGGAAAGGTTGGTGGTGGGGTTAATGTCAGGAACATCTAAGGACGGCGTAGATGCCGCCTTAGTTAGAATCAATGGGAGTGGAATTGAAACCGATATAGAGTTGCTACATTTCATTTGTAGCCCCTACAAATCAGATATCCGCAACAGATTAGAAAACCTGAGCGCAGAGCTCTCTCTAGAAGAGGTTTCAGGGTTGAATTTTATTATAGGAAACCTGTTCGCCAAAGCTGCGTTGCTGGTTATTGAAGAAGCTGGCTTAAAAACTACCGACGTTGATTTAATTGCCTCTCACGGACAGACCATTTTTCATAATCCACCTTCTTATAACAATAGCGTTCCATCTACCTTGCAGATTGGAGAGATTGATGTAATTGCCGAGAAAACTGGACTCACAACCGTAGGGGACTTCAGGACCAGAGATATAGCCGCAGGGGGTGAAGGGGCGCCGTTAGTGCCTTATGTTGATTACATTCTCTTGAGGGAAAAGGGAGAGACCGTTATTGCGCAGAACGTCGGTGGTATTGGTAATGCTACCGTAATTACTGAAAATATTGACGGGGTTATAGCGTTTGATACCGGTCCTGGGAACGCTCTGATGGACTGGGTCGTTAATCTAGCGACGGACGGAACGGAGCGGTTTGATAAGGATGGGGCTAGGGCTTCTTCAGGAATGTATGATAAACAACTACTTAAAAAACTGTTGTCGGATCCATACCTTCAAAAGCAGCCTCCAAAATCCGCAGGGGAGGAATTGTTTGGCAAAGAGCGTGCGCAAAAGCTATTTTTTTTGGTTGATAGGGGCGGGACAGGTATAACGTTAAACGACTTGCTGGCGACCCTTGTTGAGTTTACGGTAGAATCTATAGCACTTTCTTATGAGAAGTTTATTTTCCCCATGTTTCCGGAGATAAGCGAGGTTATTTTTAGTGGGGGCGGTTGTGACAACCCCTTCTTGATGAAAAGACTTGAAGACAGACTCCATACTTTGAAATGCGTCAAATCGGATAAGTACGGGCTTCCAACGGATGCTAAAGAGGCTATAGCGTTTGCGATTTTGGCAAATGAGCTTGTCTCGGGAAATAAGAGCAGCCTTCCAAGGGTAACGGGAGCGTCTCACAGAGTGCCTTTGGGTAAGATAGCTTTTGGTAGATAACTAGGATAACTATAATGCGTAGATTAAACGTTAGAAAGTTAAACTTGGGTCAGAAAGTTGCGCAGCTCCTTATGCCAAGGATTGATTTTAATGATCCGAATTCCCTCACTTCCGCAAGAAAACTAGTTAAGGAATACGGGGTCGGGGGATTTATCATTTTTGGAGGCAATATATCATCTGTAAAAAAAGCGACTGAAGAGCTTCAATCCATTTCACAGATTCCACTGCTCTTTGCCTGCGACGCCGAGCGAGGGGTAGGACAGATAGTGTGCGAATCCCAACCGGAGGCGGGGACGCGTATGACGCTTTTCCCATTTACAATGTCCCTTGGGGCGATAGGAGACGAGAGACTTGTCTATAAACAGGCTTGGCATATAGCACAGGATATGAAAAGCATTGGGCTTAATTTGCTCTTTGCTCCCGTTGTGGACATTAATACGAACCCTGACAATCCTATAATCAACATACGCTCCTATGGTGACGACGCGGGGCTGGTGTCGCGTCTAAGCTTGGCGTTCATAAAGGGGTGCCAAGCAAATGGAGTAGCGGCTTGCGCCAAGCACTTTCCTGGGCACGGAGGGACTGACGTCGATTCACATGAAGATTTACCCACGCTGGGCCGGACCCTGGACGAACTTGAGCAGTGTGACTTAATACCGTTCAGAAATGCTATTGAAGTAGGCGTGGCTTCTATAATGACCGCCCACTTAGCGCTCCCAACTATTGGGAGTGGAAAAATTCCTGCAACGGTTTCCAAGAAAATCGTATCGGAGACGCTGCGCAAGAGAATGAGGTTTCAGGGTTTGATTATTACTGATTCGCTTCGCATGGCGGGAATTAACAAGATTGGAGACGAGACAGATATATCCCGTCTGGCTATTGAGGCGGGTTGTGACGTTGTCCTTGACCCCGTATTGCCGTTTAAGTTAATAGAAAGGCTGGTCAAGTTAGTGGAGACAGGGGGTCTTGGCGAGAGCCTTGTGAACAAAGTGGTGAAAAGAATTATACTACATAAGAACGAATGGCTTTCTAATAACAGCATGGAAAGCTCACGCGAAAGGGATGGTCAGAAACTGATTGCCGAGATTGCAAGACGTTCAGTCTGCACTTTAAGGGGCGGGGAAATCAGCTCTAAAGAAGTGAGAATATACGTTTTCGACGTAACCCAATCAGGTGAGGATAGGCATGTAAGGTTTGCTGAACGCCTAACGGACTGCGGGGTTAGCTGTGAAACGGTTTCTGTAACGCCCGTAGCTGATGTCCCTTCCATACTTGATAATTCATATCATGGTAAAGCCTTAATATGCCTAGTTTACACCTCAGTTGGGGCATGGAAGAAGCAATGGTTTCTGCCTGAGTTTTTTAGGAATACCCTAACGAGACTGGGTGAATTGCCAACTGAGACGGCTTTGATTTCTTTTGGATCTCCTTATGTAGTTAGGGGGCTTCATTCTTTTGACACGGTAATATGCGCTTTTGATTCCATAGATGAGTGTCAGCATGAGGTGGTTAACGTGCTTCTTGGCAACGCTAGAGCGCAAGGCGTGTTGCCGGTCAGACTTTGATAGAAAAGTCGTCTAACTATGTTTAGAACTTGTTCCTTCAGGGTCAGATCTCCCTTCTCTCTCAATACGCCCCTTTATTATTTGCCTCATAGTCTCCAGGTCCTGGACTCCATAGACTGGAAAACCGCCAAATATGAACGTGGGCGTTCCTAGTATGAGATTATTTTCAGCATCGTTTTTGTTTTCTTCAATCTTACTAGACATCTTCCTCTGGTCTAAACACTCTTTTAATTCTCTTTTATCGAGACCGGAGTTTTTCGCTACGTTAAGAATCACCTCGCTATCTCCAATGTTTTCTCCATTTTGAAAATAAGCCTCGTAGGCTTTTGTATGAAAATCCTTAAAGCGTCCCTTCGTTTTTGAGAACTCCGACGCCTCAAGGCTTAATCTAGTGTTGGTGACAAATCCTGGTAGTCTGATCTCAACCCCTTCATCTTTAGCCATTTGACTGATATTCTCTTTGAATATCTTTGAGCTGGCGGACTTTGAGCGTCTAACGCCCTGCGAGGGAAATTCAGGATGTATTTCAATCCCTTTCCACTCAATATCCAATTCAAATTCCTTCTCTAGTTTTTCAAGGCGCTTTGCTCCCAGGTAGCAGTAAGGGCATATATAATCGTAGAATACGGTGACTTTCATCTTAATGTTTAAAATGTCTAAATCCGGTGAATACCATAGCGATCCCGTGCTCATCGCAGGCCGTAATTATATCCTGATCCCTTATTGAACCCCCCGGCTGGACAACAGCGGTTACACCCGCTTTTGCGGCTTCATCTATTCCATCCCTGAATGGAAAGAAAGCATCGGACGCAAGTACTGACCCAGCGCTCGGAAGCACAGCTTTCATATAGGCAATTTTAACCGAGTCAACGCGACTCATCTGACCAGCACCTATTCCTATTGTCTGATTTCCTCTGGCAAATACAATTGCATTTGATTTTACGTGCTTACATACTTTCCATGCGAATTTAAGATCTTCAAGCTCCTCCTCGTTAGGCTTTCGCTTCGTTTGAATTTTGATGTTGTTGAAATCATTGCCTATTACCAAATCCCTGTCCTGAATGAGAGCGCCTCCTACGACGTTCTTGAAATCCATGCCGCCTACTCCGACAGGGAGCAGGGCAGAACTGATGATTCCCTCAGCAAACGGCTTGTCGAAGGCAGGCGTTTTCATTACGCGTAGATTTCCTTTGGTAGATAACGCTTCGAGCGCCTTGTCCGTAAAACTCGGAGCGATTACTACTTCTAAGAACATACCTGCCATCTCTAGGGCAGCAGCCTCGTCAACCTCTCTGTTGAATGCCACTATACCACCGAATGAACTTACTGGATCGCAAGCCTTTGCTTTAAGAAACGCCGCGGCTACGTTCTCTTCCGTTGCGACTCCGCAAGGGTTGTTGTGCTTTACTATAACGCAGGTGGGTTCCGAGTAATCCTTTACGCACTCTAAGGCGGCATCCGTATCATAAACGTTATTTAACGATAGCTCTTTTCCCTGAAGTTGAATGGAGTTTGATATACAAGGCTCACCGGCACCTGAGCCGAGCCGAGCCGAGGGATCGGCTTGAACGTAAAAGGACGCATCCTGATGAGGGTTCTCTCCGTATCTCAGAGAAGTCTTTTTACTCAGGTGAATAGTTAGGCTCTGTGGGAATTTGATTCTCTTCCCGCTTTCTTCAATTGCCCCTAAGTAGTTTGATATTGCCGCATCGTAACGCGCCACGTGTGAGAAAGCTTTTATAGCTAGTCTGAGGTTTGTTTGGGACGACACGGAGCCTTTGTTTCTTTTCAGCTCCTTGAGTAGGTTTTTGTAATCTTCAGGGTGCGTTATTATTGTTACGTAGCGATAATTTTTTGCCGCCGCCCTTAGCATAGTAGGACCACCAATATCAATGTTTTCAATCGCTTCGGATAAATCTACGTTTTCTTTTTTGATAACCTCCTCAAAGGGATATAGGTTGACTACTACCATATCAATAGGCTCAATGCCGTTATTTTTCATCTGTGAAACATGAACCTCGTCATTACGAATCGCTAATATGCCACCGTGTATTTTAGGGTGCAGGGTTTTAACCCTCCCCCCAAGAATCTCAGGCGAGCCCGTGTATTCGGAAACGTCGGTTACCATTATTCCAGCGTTTCTAAGCTGTTTCGCAGTGCCACCGGTGGACAGTATCTCAATATCTAACCCCTTAAGCGCCTTTGAGAAATCGCATATACCCTCCTTATCGGAGACGCTTATTAAAACCCTTTTTATTTTATTCATAATTCTGTGCTCCTTCACCGCTAAAGAAAGATAGTTTGGAATTAATAGGTAATTTTTTGGCTTCCTAGCTGCTTTTAAGATTTATAGAATACATGCGAGACAGGATAAAGGAAGAGGTGAGCAGACAGATCATACCTACCTATTCGCTAGAAATGACGGGCGCGTTACTTTGTTTTATGCCTTTTAGGGAATTATTAATTATCAAGTATAATTCCTTTAGAGGAGAGAAGCATGAAAAGCAAAAATACTATGAATTTCAGGGTTGGTCTATTCGTTCTGATCACAGTGATAACTCTTGCGACGTTCATTTTTTTTCTAAGCGGAGAGCAAAGCTATTTTGAGAAGAGCTATAGGCTTGAAACGTCGTTCGCAAACACCGCTGGGCTTCTAAAAGGAGCCTCCGTTAGACTGTCGGGAGTGCGCATAGGCACCGTCACGGACATCAATTTTGCTGAGAAACCAGTTGAAGGTAACGCTATTAACGTTACGATGAAGGTAAATAGGGAAGGGATGCAGAGGCTTAGTCCAGATGCGAAGGCAACCATAAGAACAGAAGGCTTATTGGGGGACAAGTATATTGACGTGCTACAGGGGAAGAAACAGCCGCTAACCGCGCTTCCCGATACGCTAAGAATAGAAGCCCAAAACCCGATGGAGTTCACAAGCATTATAGGTAGGTCAGGAGACTTACTAACAAATGTTATCAGTATATCCGAGAGTCTTGACAAAATAGTTAAGGCTATAGGAGCAGGTGAGAATTTAGAAAACATTAATAAAACGATTGCATCAGTTAGAAGTAGCTCAGAAACGTTGCAGAGAACCTTAGAGGCAATAGAGGACGGCGACGGCTTGCTTCACACCATGATTTACACTCCTAAGGACGAATCTGGCGAAAAGACTGACGAGAACGTTCTAGTAAAGCTCAATAAAGCCACAACCAAGCTGGACAACCTGCTTAATAACGTCAACAATGGAGACGGCGCCTTACATACCCTAATATACGATAAGGAGCTTAAGGACGAAGTAAACAATACTATCTCCAATATAAATGAGGCGTCGGGAGAACTTCGCGAAACTCTTACCAATTTCAGGGAAATCTCTGAGATGTTAAGGGGTGGAGAGGGCACGCTCGGGGCGCTTTTAATAGACCCCAGCGTTTACGATAGCTTAAAAGGCGTATTGGGAGAAGCGGAAAGAAGCAGGTTTGTCAGGGCTACCGTGAAGCTCCTTGTTGAGAAGGAAAAGGCTAGACAGGACGACCTGAAATAATTGGGTAAATAGCTCACAAAGAGTGACCTCTACTTCCTGTCCGGAGACAGAAGCATATAGTATGTACAAAGATATTTGGACTGGAAAGCTGAAAACAATATGCCCACGCTGGATTATATTAAAATCGTAGGAATTTCAGAAATATCAACCGATGACCCGGACTCTCTGGACGTTACCTTTAACATTGAGCACTCAGAAGACGCGGAATTCGGTTCGCCTAAAAGAGGTATTATTACTATTAGGCTTTCTGAACTCATAGATACAGAAGGTTTTAGCAATCAGGATATAGAACAAATAGTTAATAGATTGATGGGACAAATACTTATGAGAGAAAAGGATGAAGAGGGTAACATTATTATAATGCACGTAGCCGGGTCGCGGTTAAGGGACTGGATTGTTGAGAGTATGCCTTTTCTAAACCAATAAGCAAGTAAAAATACCGTCCTGAAGGACTAGCTAAGCTAGGCTTCTGTCAAGCGAGCGATACTGTATAGATTCCGATATATGATGTGAAAGGACGTTGCTGGATCCTTCAAGGTCAGCTATAGTTCGCGCCACTTTGAGTATGCGGTCGTATGCCCTTGCGCTGAGTCCAAGCTTGTCTATCGCTGTTTCCAGAAGTTTTACTCCAGCATCGTCAGGCTTGGCGAGCTTTCTGACATAAGAAGGGGGCATCTGAGAGTTAGAATGGATGCTTGTTCCTTTGAACCTGTCTATCTGAATTTCTCGTGCCCTATTAACACGCTCTTTTATCTGGGAAGAGGTCTCTCCCCCTGAGTCTTCTGAAAGCTCTTTATATTTTACGGGGGGCACCTCAACGTGAATGTCAATTCTGTCTAGTAGAGGGCCAGAGACCTTAGCTCTATATTTGTGTATCTGATTTATTGTGCACGAGCACTCCTTTTTGGGATCGCCGTGATATCCGCAAGGACATGGGTTCATAGCCGTTATTAGCATAAGATTTGAGGGATAAGTGATCGAGGTGACGGCTCTCGATATCGTTACCATGCCATCCTCGAGTGGTTGCCTCATTACTTCCAGCACGTTCTTTCTAAATTCAGGAAGCTCGTCCAAGAATAGTACACCATTATGAGCAAGACTCACCTCTCCCGGTTTAGGTATGGCTCCTCCACCTATGAGACCAGCGTCGCTGATAGTATGATGGGGAGATCTAAAGGGGCGTGTGGCGAATAGAGCAGAATTACTGGGTAGAAGCCCAGAAACAGAGTAAATCTTCGTGGTTTCCAAGGATTCCTCAAAACTCATATCCGGAAGGATCGAAGGAAGCCTCCTCGCAAGCATAGTCTTGCCAGTGCCGGGCGATCCTATCATTAAAACGTTGTGCCCCCCGCTTGCAGCAACCTCTAAAGCACGCTTGACGTGTTCCTGTCCCTTTACCTCGTGGAAATCTATTTGATATTTTTTTGCCTGATTGAATATAGACTTTACGTCCGTTTGGGTAGGGGCTATATCTCTTTTTCCTGCGAAGAATTCTACAACGTCCTGGAGCGACTCCACCGCCAAGACTTCAATACCATTTACTACCGCTGCCTCTTGGGCATTTTGTTTGGGGATAATAATACCCTTTAGTCTTGAGTCTCTAGCGCAAATTGAGGAAGGGAGCACTCCTTTTATGCCTTTAATATCACCGTTTAAGGACAGCTCCCCCATGATTATATAATCATTGAGCTTTTCGTGATCTATAAGACCCGTAGCCGCTAAAATGCCTACCGACATCGGCAGGTCTAGTGCTGAACCCTCTTTCCTTATGTCTGCAGGGGCAAGGTTAACGGTAATTCTTCTTGGAGGAAATTCATAACCGCAATTCTTTATAGCTGCTCTTACGCGCTCCTTGCTCTCTTTTACAGCTCCTTCGGGCAGCCCAACTGTTGAAAATTGTGGTAGTCCAAACGAGATATCCACCTCCACCTCTACTAAGTAGGCATCCACTCCCAAAACTGCGCTGCTTAGCACTTTAGAAATCATAGTAACCCATTAATCTCCTCCACCGGTCTAGCCAATATAGCTTTATCTCCTCTTACAATGATGGGGCGTTGCAGTAGCTCGGGATACTTGACCATTAAACCTATAATCTCAGAATACGTTAGCTCTTTTTCCGATAGCTCCATGTCTTTATAGATTTTCGCACGTTTCCTTAGTAACTCCTTAGGGGGAATACCTAAGTTTTTTATCAGTTGGGTGAGTGTTTTTTCATTGAAAGGCTTTTCGAAGTAGTTGATGTTTTCAAATTCCACCTCGCTCTCTTTTAGAATTTTGAGAGCCTTTCTACAAGTCGTGCACGTAGGTTTTACGTATATTCTTATTTTCTCATCTTTCATACTATATGGGATTATACCTTAACTTTACGTAAAAGCTCGGGCGGGATATGAGACAAAGGAGTAAACTTTCTCCATAAAAGGTAAAACCCTTACATATCAGTAGGGTAAATTCTTGCAATACATTTATTTCTTTATTATATTGGATTGCGTATAAATAGTTATTATGCTGTAAGTGTTATTTTAACGTGACAGGTTTCAACCATGATGAAAGGTTCTATGCAGGACGGTCTAACTAACTTTACTTTAGACAGCGTCTCAGTCATAATACTAGCACGGGAGCACAACCCCACTATAGTTAATCCCGACTTCCTTAAGGGAAACGGAATAGTCGGTAGTGATTGGGAAACAGCGGATAACCCTCCTTTGCTTTCATCACCGGGACTTGCAATAGTATCTTTCAGGAACGGTATTCAATGGCACGTCGATCCGAATAATCTTACAATTCAGGAAGAAGTGAATGGTGATTTCAAAGAATCATATCTTGTTCACAAGTGTGCGGAAAAATACGTTGAAGTGCTTAGATATGTGCCCTACACAGCTCTCGGTATGAACTGGCATCTTTCTATTGGTGCAGAAGAACCATTAAATTGGGTGAAGAACCGCTTTCTCAGGGAAGGCGAATGGCAGAGCTCCATAGAGCCGTTAAGCATTGGATTCAAGATACCACCATCTTGGACACTAACTCTGAACGTGAGAGGAAGGGGAAACGAACGAAGTATTGGGTTAGATTGTAATCATCATACCGAAATAGGTCATGAATATAGAGAATTAGAAAGAATACGGTTAGCACTTAACAAATTTAGTAGCTTTCAAGAGGACTTAAAACAGACTCTGAAAAAATACTTTGAGGAAAAGCTGTCGTGAGTTTGGGTCAGGACTATACAGAGAATTCTATACCTTCCCTACCTAAGTCTCTATTAACAAAAAGGCATAATTATCCTCCTGAAATCATAAGGAACGCCCTTTCTGGCTCTGATGTTAGCAAAGCCCTACCTAATTCAGAAGCAGAGGTTCTACCAGATAGCATGCTATCAAATGCCCACACATTTGCTGAAGCCGATTCAGAGAGTCTATCTCAAACACGGAATGCATGTATATATAAGCGCGAATCTGCGTATTTTCCCACAAGACGAGACCTTATATTAAAAAACTCTTTCCGATTACGAGACATTGTCTCTGGAATACAAAAAGGGAGTCAACCCAATAGGTTAGGTGAGGTATTATCGGCTTTGGGTGAGGTATATAAGGAATGTTCTGAGGGTGGCTGGGATGGATACGGTGCCCATGCTATAACTGAGGGGAGTTATGAGAGAGCTAGAAAGTTGATTATTATGTTTGCTGAATCATTTGTAAATCTTCCTATGCCCGATATAACGCCGGAACCCAATGGCGATATAGCACTTGAATGGCATCGTGAGAGTAAGGGAACGTTTGCTTTTAGTATGGATGATAATGAAAAACTAACTTACGCCGGTATATTCGACTCTAGCAATACCGCTTATGGAAAAGAGAGTTTCAATGATTTCATTCCCCAGAGTATAGTTTGTTACATCGAAAGATTGTACTCAGATTGATATTTATGTCACAACTGAAAAACTCTTCTAAAGTGCTAACAAGATATATTTACAGTTCCAATCATATAAGGTCTTCTGACAATACAATTAAATACGCAGCATTCATACCCTGTAACGGTGAAACTTCCGTTTTCAGCATTGAGGGACTGACTAATAAGGAAGTTTGGAAAATTGAGGATGAATATCTTTTTCCTAAAAGGGAGAAGCGTAGCAAGGGCAGAGCTGATATACGTTCCTCAGATGTTGAGGAAAACAATTTAAGGGTTGAACCCGCTGAACCTCCTCCTAGACATTCAAACATAATTGGATGGAAAAGCGACGACGAGGATAAAGAGCACAATAAGCTACTTGCAATGCAATTAGCGAGAAAATCTAAGTTCATAAAAAGACCGTAGGTATTGAATTGTGATAGATGAGCTTAGCGCCCTTAAGCGTATTGAGGAACAATTTCGTAGGGCGTCTGCCTGTGTGGATCTCGGAATTGGCGATGATTGCGCGGCGGTAAGGTTTCAGCCGGGCAATCTTGTCCTATCCACAACCGACTCGCAGGTAGAGGGCGTCCATTTTCTAAAGTCCTCTATTAAACCTAGAGACCTGGCTAGAAAAGCCGTTGCCGCCTCTTTAAGCGACATTGGAGCCATGGGGGGCATTCCTAAATTCATATTGGCTTCAGCGGGGTTTTCTGCTGAAGAGGATGAGGATTACCTTGACGATCTTATAAAGGGATTTCAATCTGCGCAGGAGGAATTTTGCGTTGAGCTTGTAGGTGGGAATTTAAGCTCTTCCAAAAACCTCTTCTTGGATATTACAGTCCTTGGAGAGGTCGAGCCTGAATCTATGGTTATGAGGAGCGGTGCTAAGACGGGGGATTATATATACGTAAGCGGCACTCTAGGGGATTCGGCGCTTGGGCGCACGCTAATTCAGCATTCAGTTAAACTACCTAACTTCTCAGAAGAACCGCAGCCCAATATGATAACAGGGAATCCTGATCTAATAAGAAGGCATATAATGCCTCAGCCTAGACTCACGCTAGGAAGAGAGCTTGCCGTATCAGGACTTGTTACTGCAATGATAGATGTAAGCGACGGGCTTATTATAGATATGGAAAGAATAACGACAAGACAGGGCTTAGGGGCGCGTTTATTCGTTGACGAAATACCTACGTCCCCTGAATATAGAGAGCGCGTATCTGACTATAGCGAGGATTATTACAGTTTAGCTTTGAGCGGAGGCGAGGATTATGAGCTGCTCTTTGCCTCTCCTAGGGAGAACACTGACTTGGTCTATGAAATATGTCGGCGCCTAGACGTCAGGGTTACGGAAATAGGACGCGTTGTGCCCGAGAACGCTTTGATACTAATAGATTCAAACGACGAGGAAATTAGACCTGATAAAAGGGGGTTTGTTCACTTCGGGACGTAAATGAACGATATATCTTTAACTAATAATCTCGTATTAATAATCTTACTTCTCTTTCTATCAAGTTTCTTCTGCCTATCGGAAGGCTCTCTATTTTCATTAGGCAGACACCAGAGAGACAGGCTTAAGAAGGAAGGGAAAAAGAGCTCAGCAATCATAGAAAAGCTCTTAAAAGAGCCATATAAGCTCATAGTTACAATCTTATTTGCGGATGAAGTCGTCAACGTAGCCTATTCGAGCGTAATAGGGTTGACTGTCAAAAAGGTATTAGATGATGGCTTATCTGAACAAGCCTTAATGCTTTTGTCAGTTAGTATTGCGTCTCCTAGCCTTCTTATCCTGGGGGAAATCGCACCTAAGATTCTTGGGGTTAAATATCCAAGGGCAATTGCTACGGTCGTCTCTTACCCCTTGCACGCGTTCCACGTGTTGATCACCCCTATCAGGTGGATTTTAGTGGTTCTTTCAATTGGTTTTACAAGACCATTAGGTGGAAAAATAGAATACGAGCAGAAAAAGGAGTTCACACCTGACGAGGTTAAGACACTCGTGGGCATGGGAAGCGAAGAGGGGGTTATAACAGATATTGAAAAGGAGCTTGTTGGGAGCCTGTTTAAGCTTGAAGAGGTGCCTGCTCACAAAATTATGACTCCGGGCGTTGAGTGCTTTTTACTTCCTGCAAACCTTTCTTGTAAAGACGCTTTATATGAAGTTAAGAAGAGGGGATTCTCAAGAACGCCGGTTTATAAGGGCGACAAAGATAACGTGATCGGCGTTCTTTACGCTAAGGATCTCCTATCGTCTGATCTATCTGAGAAACTGGCGATTGAGAATTACTTAAGGCCACCTTATTTTATTCCAAGAACAAAAATGGCATTTGACCTCTTAAAGGAGTTTCAGCAGAACAGGGTGCAAATAGCCATAGTCGTAGATGAATATGGACGACTGGATGGAATACTGACGATGGAAGATATTCTTGAGGAACTTTTCGGTGAGATTGAAGACGAGAGAAGAATCGTCAAAAAGTCCGAAGTTAGGCAGGAGGGTAATTCTCTGGTGATTCCCGGCAGCATGAAAATAGATGAGTTTAACGATACTTTCCTATTTATGCTTCTAAGGACGGGTGGCCTTTATAATTTAGGGGAGGAGCTTGAAAGGTCTATTCTCCCAGCGGAGGAGGACCACGAAACTGTTGCGGGTTTCGTATTTGATTTGTTCGGAAGATTTCCAAGAGAGGGAGAAAGCATCTCCTTCGGGAGCTTGTATTTTTGGATTAGCAAGGTATCGGGAAAACGTATAACTGAAATTAAAATCAAAAGGATTGAGAAAGAGGTGGCGGATGTCGCTTGAAATCGTGGTTTTGATCATTGCCGTATCGCTACTGGTGCAGGGATTTTTCGCAGGTTCTGAGATTGCACTTGTCTCGTGCGATAAAGTGAAAATGAAGTCCCTCGCCGACGCTGGATCTAAGAGGGCAAAGTTGGTAATGAGCGCCTTCGGTGAGATAGAACGCTTTATAAGCGCTACGCTTGTTGGAATCAATCTTGCTCTTATTACAAGCACCATAGTTCTAACTTTCTATATCCAGGACCAGGTGGGCAGGGGAGGAGAACTATATACGGTCTTAATTCTTTCTCCCCTTATAATTATATTTGGGCAGGTCGTGCCCAAAGCGGTTTTTCAGAGAAAGAGAAATACAATAGTCTTGTGGGCGATTTATCCACTGTGGGTAGCATCAAAAATCTTTTATCCGATCCTTATTTTCGTAAGCATATTCACTAGAAAGCTGTTAAATCTCATAGGTAGCACGGGAAGCACTTACATAACTAGGGAAGAACTAATAGACGTGATAGAGGGAGATACTTCTAAACCTACGATAGATTACAAGGACAGAATAATAAAGAGAATCTTCAGATTTTCTGAGACTACGGTAGATGAGATAATGATTCCTCTTATTCAAGTAAGCGCCCTCAGTGAGGATAAGAAAGTAGTTGAAGCTATAAAGCTAATTAGGGAAACAGGTCATTCCAGAATCCCCATATACTCTGAAAGGGTTGATAATATAACCGGTATTCTGCACGCCTTTTATCTTTTAGACTCTGATCCTAGTCAAGCGGTGAGGGACTATGCCGATCAACCTTTTTACGTGCCCGAAGCCAAGCTCGTAGATGAGCTTTTGGATGAAATGAAAGAGGGACGCGCGGGGATGGCAGTTGTCGTAGATGAATATGGAGGGGCAGTGGGGGTTATTACGCTTGAAGATATACTTGAGGAAGTCGTGGGCGAGATAGAGGACGAGTATGACAAGGGCATAAAACTCTGGAGAAAGTTAGGGGTGGCGGAGTATCTTATAAACCCCAAAATAGAGATTGAGATGATTAACGATGATTTGGGGCTTGAGATACCGGAAAGCGATGACTACGAGACTCTAAGTGGCTTTCTCCTTTGTAAGTTAGGTTCAATTCCTAAAGAAGGAGATAAAATAAAGCATACAGGCTACACCTTTACGATAACTAAAGCGACTACGCGTTCTATCGAGGAAGTGAAACTTGCAAGCAAGAAGGCATAGATTATTGCAAAGTATCAAAGGTCCTTCACCGCCATTAGTAACTCTTCCTCCTTTTGTCTCATAACGTCCGTTTCTTTCTTTTTCTTATGGTTGTATCCTAACAAGTGTAGGATGCCATGAACTATGAGCTTATTTATCTCCTCGTGGATTGTTATTCCATATGCTTTGCTACGCCGCCCGGCAGTCTCAAGGGATATAGCGACGTCGCCCAGCAAGGTGTAATCGGGACCTTCCCCCTGCGGGAATGATAGTACGTCGGTTGTCCTGTTGATATTACGATAGCGCTTATTTAACTCCCTCATTTCGCCGTCATCTATAAAGGAGACGCAAAGCTCACACTTGCGTGGGACGCTCAAAAGTTTGAGAATCTCTACAGCGATTTTCCTCAACCTGAGCTTCTCCTCCCCCGGCATTTTATCAGTCTCGTCAACGATTGCGACATTCATGGGAGTTAGTCTACTTTTTAGGCAGAGTAATTGCCAAGTTAAGTCTTAGAGGTGAAAGAAAATCAGTTTGGTTGTTGAGCAAATCATTGATTTCTTTTTCTACCTCCCTTTAGGCATCTGTATAAAATAATTTGCTCTTTTGCATTATGCTAATTTATCATCAAATAAATGGGTTTGACTTTCTGAATTGCTTCTGCTTTCCATACTGCTATTCAACTGGTCAGTAAGAGTATTGCGCTCCCAAAATATACCATGAGAATAACCCTGAATTGTTTTATCAATCTCCGCCCGTTCTAACCGTTTTTCGGTAAGGCAACAATATAATTTGTCTAACTCAACCCCTACATAATTCCTTCCTAGCTTTTTAGCGACCACGGACGTAGTTCCTGATCCAAGAAAAGGGTCAAAGATGAGGCTCCCAGGCTTAGAGCTTGCAAGAAGAATCTTGGCAACCAACTTTTCCGGCTTCTGCGTTGGGTGGTCGGTATTCTCACTCATAGACCAGAAGGGAATAGTTATATCCGTCCAGACGTTAGAGGGGTGGGTTAGACGATATTTCCCGCCTTTTGCTTCACTCCAATCTTTAGCTGCTCTCTTACCATCACGATAAGGAGCCATAACCCTTCTCTTCATTTTCACTGCTTCAACATCAAAATAGTATTTGTTTGACATTGTGCAGAACCAAATATCCTCTGAGCTATTCTTCCAATTCGTCTTTGCACCTCGTCCCTTTTCCCTTTCAAATGTTATGCGATTACGCACCTGAAAATACTTCTCTGCGATATTAAAAATTGCGCCTGATGATCTCCAATCTCCGCAGATATAGATAGATGCTGTTGGTTTCAACAAACGAATCAGCTTGCTTATCCACGAATCTAACCACTTTTCATATCTTACAGTTCCCATCTCTTTGAAAGTGATAAGATTAAACGTTTTGGTGAGATTATAGGGAGGATCAACAAAAGCCAAATCTACAAATTCCTCTGGTAGATAATCCATTACTTTGAAAATATCTTGATTGATTGTTTTGTTCAAAACACTATCAACGGAGACCGCCCTGTCAATTTTGACAAGCAGCTTATTGTATGTTTCTCTCTCGCTATCACTCAAGTTAACAGTGCGATTATGAGTAGCTCGTTGCTTTGTCCCATTATTGTTCATACTTTATGAAAGCTGATTTCCTAGTTCAATCTTAGACTTTGTATGATAAATAGTGACTCTAGACATACATTTACCAGACAATGATTAAAACATACTTCGCAACCCCCTAAAAGGCAACCTTATTGAACAGCAACCCAATTTCTGCTATGATTCTTGGCGATTATGAAAATGAGAAGAGCTAAGGTAGAACGAAAGACGTCGGAAGTAAAGGTTCAGGTTGATATCAATCTTGATGGCAAGGGAAAGTTTGACGTCAACACTGGGATTCCCTTCTTTAACCACATGCTGTCTCAGTTTGCAAAGCATGGGTACTTTGACCTCAAGGTAAACGCCATCGGCGATACTGACGTTGATTTTCATCACACGGTGGAAGACGTTGGACTTGCCATAGGGAAGGCATTCTTAAAAGCCCTTGGTGAAAAGAAAGGAATAACAAGGTTTGGAGAGGCGTTTGTCCCGTTTGATGACACGCTGGCGTTCGCATCGGTAGATTTGAGCGGAAGGCCCTTTATGGTTTATCGAGTGGAAATCCCAAAGAGCAAGGTTGGAGAGTTTGATCTTGAGCTTGGGGAGGAATTTTTCAAATCACTTGCTAATGCACTTACTTGTAATCTGCACATAGAGCTCAGGTATGGAGATAATCTCCACCACGTAATTGAGGCGATCTTCAAATCCGTTGGCCGCGCCCTCGATGTAGCTTCAAGAATTGATCCAAGGTCAAATGAAGTGCCTTCTACCAAGGGAAAACTCTAGCCATGATTGCAGTAATAGATTATGGAATGGGGAATCTCCGAAGTGTAAGCAAAGCCTTTCAAAGCCAGGGCTTCCATACGATAGTAACTAGAGAGGCAAGGGATATTAGAAACGCCAACGGCATAGTATTGCCCGGTCAAGGTGCTTTTAGGGATTGTATGAAAAATTTAGGGGAGTATGAGCTAATAAAACCCGTTAAGGAATTTATTAGCTCGGGCAAGCCTTTTCTAGGAATCTGTATGGGGCTGCAAGTTCTTTTTGAAGAAAGTGAAGAGCATTCTGGAGTGCCAGGTTTTGGACTCCTCAGAGGCAGAGTAGTTAGGTTTCCCGTCCCAATTAGGGGTGAGGGCAGGGATTTTAGTGGAGAGAAAAGATTAAAAGTCCCACACATGGGGTGGAATGAAATTGAAATTCAAAAGAATACACCTGTTCTCAAGGGAATCCCTAATAGGAGCTGGTTTTACTTTGTTCATTCTTACTATCCTGAACCCGAAGATAAAAGCCTAAGTGCAATAAAGGTAAGCTATGGTGTGGAGTTCACTGCAGCGGTTCAGAAGGGTAATATATTCGCCTGCCAGTTCCACCCTGAAAAAAGTGGTGAACTTGGTCTGAAGATATTGAGCAATTTCGCCTTTCTTTGCGGGGAGCAAAGGAAAGTGGCTTTAGCCTAACACCTGATACTACTTTCCAGCTTTCGTAGTTTCAACGGTTGCCGCTGGGGAGACGACGTCACGGTATATTGCTTTATAAACACCGTAACTTCTCAAAATTCTTTTGATATAGTTTCTTGTTTCACTAAATGTGATCTCCTCAATAAACTCGTCCTTCTCCAAACCGTGTAATCTTGCTTTCCACTCAGCAGTCTTGCGCGGGCCCGCATTATAGCCGGCAAGCGCAAGCTCTACATCCCCTTGTAATTCGTCCAATAGCTTTCTGAAATACCAGGTGCCCATTTCTATATTGACCCTTGGTATTGTAAGCATTTTAGGGATAAATCCTTTGATCCCAATATCCTTTGCAACGATTCTTGCGGTAGGTGGTATCAACTGCATAAGCCCAACAGCCTTAGCGCTAGAGACTGCATCTTCCTGAAATCTGCTCTCTTCGCGAATGATCGAATAAATAAGCAACTCGTCCACGCCGTATTTTTTAGTGTAAGTGCTGACTATGTCTCTGTAGGCAAGGGGAAAAGATAGAACATTGGCTTGAGGTAATCCTGCTCTCTGGGCAATTTTTATAGAATTGTAATAATCCCCTACTTCTGAATAGAGCAAACTTACCACCATAAATTCCTCTTTCAAATTTGCCTCATACTCCATTTGTTTAATCTCAAGCCTAGCGTCGTCGCGCATTCCAAGTCGCATCAAGGTCTTCACTTTTTCTTTTCGCAGTTTTGTTGAGGGGCTAATCGTGGTCAGCCTAGTCGCCACCTCCGCATATCTAGGTAAGCTTCCAGTTTTTCTTTGAGATAGAAAGCTATAGTAACTCGGCTTAGCTGAAGCCGTTAGTTCTCTGTATATGACGCCCGCCTCGTCCTTTCTACCTTGTTTTTCTAAGGTTCTAGCTTTCCAATACTTGGCTCTGGATGAATTAAACGTGAGGCTTGAGTCCAAGATCGCTGAAAACTGAGCGTCCGCCCTACCATACATGCCCTGTCTGTAGTATATCCAGCCAAGATTCCACGTCCCATATTTGGCATATTTGCTTCTAGGATATGTTTTAACAAGTCTATTATAGGCCACTACGGCTTTCTGTCTATTGCCGTTTATCTGGTATAACCGCGCCGCTTTATAAAGACCTTCAGCAGCAAGTGGGCTTGAAGGGTAAAGAAGTTGTATATGCGAGTAAATCTCCGATGCCCTATTGTTAAAACCCTGTTTAGCTTTTATCTTACCTCTCCAAAATAGCGCCTCGGGCGATTTTACACCCGCTAGAAGCCTATCTGCATCGTTTAATCTTTTAATCTGCACCATTGAGATTCCCCATTTGGTTTGGACATTGCTTCTCTCAGACTCACTTAGGGTATTAGGGCGTAACGAGAGTTTTTGATAGTCCTTAATTGCTAAACCCCACCTTGAGCGCTCAAAAAGGGTATTTGCCCTTTTCAGATAATCGGCCTGCGTAGGCTGAAAGTGGATTCTGTGCAGATTGCTTACGTTTTGTGCGGATTGATAGGCTTGATTTGAAAATCTGGTTTCTGGATGCTCTATCCACGTTTTTTTATAAAAATCAAGGGCGTCGCCGTATCTTTGCTGTTTTTCCATTACCTCGCCAAGCTTGTATAGATAGGACGCCTTTGATCCTAGCCCATATTGCCCTGCGATCCGCGCCGAGCCTATTTCATAGTAAAGTGCTCTGAGTAGCTTTTCCGCTTCGGCGTAATTACCCAACTGAATGTAAATACTTGCAAGACTATCTAGGACTTTCTTCCTAAGAGCGCTTCTTGGATACCGAGTTAGAATCTTGTTAAGTAATGCCTCGGATTTTGAGTGGTTACCCAGTTTCTCGTAACCCACGGCTTGATAGTAAATTACGTATTCTCCAACCGAAGGAAGTTCTTTTTCAACGCCGGACAAACTTGATATACCCTCCTGGAATTGTCCCAATTTAATAAGGCAGTAACCCCTCTTAAGTTTATCCTCGCCATCTTGTTCGCTGTGCGTCCGCGGCTTGAATTTATGATTTAGTTCTGAAACAAATCCAGAGCAAGTTTGAGATTCAGTTTGAGGAGTGATCACTCGCGCCACGCCTGTCTCAGACGCTATTATAAAAATGGAGAGCAAAGCTAAAGAAAGCTTAGTGTTGATGCGTCGCATAACAAATGGCTAAGTCAACAGCGAGTTTGGCGTGTATATAAGTGAGCACGTAGAGACAAGTCCGACGATCATTTATCATACGGTTCTTTGTGGATCAATCATATCTCTAAGACCCTCTCCTAATAAATTGAACGAAAACGCGGTAATGAATATAGCCAAGCTTGGAAAAACTATCAGGTGTGGAAACGTCCTCATACCTTGCCATCCTGTGCTTGCGAGCGTCCCCCAGCTAGATCCAGGTGGGGCGATGCCAAGCCCCAAGAAACTCAAAGTGGATTCGGCTAGTATCGCATAAGGGACAGAAAACGTTAGCGTAATGATAAGGGGACTTAGTATATTAGGAATTATATGAACGCCTAGTATCCTCGAAGGAGAGGCTCCTAAACCTCTTGCGGATTGAATGAATTCTACCCCTTTAAGCTGTAGCACGCTTCCCCTTACTACCCTTGCTACCCTCATCCAAGCCGTAAGGCCCAAAGCGAGCACTATGCCCAGCGTCCCTCTACCTATGATCAACGTTATTAGGACGATTAGAAGCAGGTCGGGAAGCGAATAGAAAATATCCACTATGCGCATCATTGCTTCATCAATCTTACCGCCGATGTATCCTGAAACCGCCCCGTATGTCGTTCCAATTATCAATGCTATGAATGCAGTTCCTAGAGCTACAGAAATAGAGACCCTGGATCCATATATAACTCTGCTCAGCAGATCCCTACCTTCTTGATCCGTTCCCATTAAATGGTTCTTATCAGGTTTGCTAAGGGCATTTTGAAAATTAGTCTGATCATATTCATGGGGCGATATATGCGGGGCACCGACGGCCATTCCGATGATCCCTATTATAATTGAAGCAGTTATTATAACTTGAGTTTTTGGGAGCAAGTTTTTACCCTATGATTTCTAGTTGGAAAGCCTGAATAAGACATTGGAAAACATTGGTCAGAAGCCTGCTTTTCCCTCTTCGTCTCGGTGGTAGTTTGCTCTGACTACCGTTTTTATGCCGCCCCGGACGTTAAAATCCCCTACTACTTCAGCCCTTATAGGCTTACAAGCTTCCACAACGTCATCAAGTATCATATTGGTAACATGTTCATGGAACGCCCCTTCGTTACGGTATGAGAAGATATAGAGCTTGAACGATTTAAGTTCTATACAAAGCGCGTCCGGGACGTATTTTACATTAATGGTGGCAAAATCAGGCTGTCCCGTTTTTGGACATACGCATGTAAATTCAGGACATAATATGTTTATCTCATATTCTCTTTCCCGGTACTGACTTTGAAAAGTCTCAAGTATTCGCGAGCGTTTATCCGGCATGGTATTTTCCGTGTCTAATATAAAAATATACATTATTACTAAATAGTTATCCAATACTTTAGGTTAGGCAAAGGGCTTGACTGAACACTGATTATTATCAATACTAAAATCTCTCAATGGGGCATAGTATAACGGCAGTACGTCGGACTCTGGATCCGAAAGTCAAGGTTCAAATCCTTGTGCCCCAGCCAGATAAAATTGTTGTTTAAGACTAAGGAGGAATTAAAATGAGCATAATGATTATTGTAGATGCTAAATTAAAAGCGGAAAATGTGCCCACGTTTGAGGAGTTTTTTGCGGAATTGCTCCCTGATACTCGTAGTTTTGAAGGTTGCGAAGGCGTAACCCTGTGCATCAATTCAGAGGATTCGGCTAATTTGGTACTAATTGAAAAGTGGGCTTCCAAAGAGCACTATGAGAAATATCATCACTGGCGTTTAGAAACGGGGGTTTTACAACAAATCCGTGAACTACTGGACGGACCCATTAACAGACGCTTCTTAGATATTGTTAATGGGTAGGGGCTATTTGGTAAAGATAAAGAGCGACAAACTAAAAATGAAAAAGCAAGCCGAGTGTATGAGCTAATCTAGTTGTAAAATTAGGAACCGATCAGGATAGTAATAAGTAAAGAGAATGATAAAGACTGAAGTATCAAACACATACATTAATAATCATTTCCTAATGAAAAAAACTTGTCCTCAAATTTGCTGATGTTTTTTGTTTTCACATTTAAGTATTCTCCTAATTGAACAATATCAATCTTGTTCTGATAATAGTTTTTTAGTGCCAGATCAATGTAGGCTCGCCCTAAGTATGCTATTTGCGTTTGATAGTAGTCGCCACCACCACTACTACTAGCTCTCGCTTGTCTTGACCACTCCTCTACCTTCTTCTCGTAAAATCCCTTGGTAATTCTTTTTTGGTCGAGGTGCTTGCGAAGAATAACTTCTCGACTAACACTGTACGTCTTAGCCAGACTACCTATGGTTCCATCATCAATTTCCTTATTTTTGACTGACGCCAGAAAATCCTCGTCGGGGACAAGAAATGTTCCGGCAAATTCATTACAGTAAACTTCAATTCTTCTTTCTTCGCTTGTTAGAGTGCTTATGTAATCATCGCTGACTTTATCAACTCCACTAGTTCGGAATAATAGGTACATTAGCTCATGAAAAAGGGTGAAGATTTGCCTGCTTTCCGCATTGCTATTATTCACATAGATTATAGAAAATTGTTCATCGTAAAGACAGAAGCCTGAGAACGTTTCAGATTTGAAGGAATCTTTAAGCACGTATATACCGCACGTTACGCCACTTCTTAAATTCCTCACTCCTGTCGTTCCAAGATACCTGCTCTCTTAGGGGCACGGATAAATACGATCTAATTTCTTTAGCTACGTCAGTTACCGGGTGGTTTGGGTCAAAGCTTATATCTTTGATAATGAAGTTTTGAGATGGATTAACTCCCTCATTTAATTCAATCAAATTCATTTGCATCACTTTGGCACGTCTCAATAGCATACGAACCGATCGTGGCATAGCTTGAAATTCAACGTCAGGTAGTGTTCGAAACGAATGCTTTATTGATGCAATTTCAGGTGGTCCAGGAAAGAAAAAGATTGCCACAGGGCATTTAAACTTTTCTGATAAAGTTATTAGCTGTTTATATGTTGGGAAGGATTTACCAGCTTCCCAATCTGCATAGAATTGCTGACGATATTTGTAAGCTCATCAATTGAATAACCAGAGTATTCTCTAGCCCATCTTAGTACTGATGGTGTTATTCTCATCCGTTCTAGCATCAGAAACTCGTTTATACAAACTATGTTATGCTTTTAACATAATAAATTGAAGCTAGATTAACAAAAAACTATTCAATGTCCCTCGCGCTACATCCCCCTCAGGGTCTCTTGCACTATTACGTTTCTCTGTATCTCTGAAATATCTTTTGATGGGATAAGTCAGTAGTATAACCGTAACCTCCGTGAATCTGAATTGCTCTTGTCGTTACCCAGATAGTAGTTTCCGAAGCGTAAAGTTTCGCCACACAAGAGAGAAATCTCTCGCAGTTTTTTGAATCATTTCATGGTCTCACTTAAGGGTTGGGGGAGCATATTTAATATCCCCTCCTTTCTCCATTTTTTGGGGTGAGGGTATATTTGAGGGTAGTGGGTAGGCTCTATAACATATTACCTGTCAACTAATTTGCATTATAGACAAATCTAAGCCTGCCGTTTTTAACGGTTATCTTTACGTCTCCACCGCCGGTGGACAAGTCTCCAAATAAAATGTCCTGTGATAATCTCTGCGTAATCTCACTATCAATGAGTCTCTGAACCGGTCTCGCCCCGAGTTGCTTGTCGTATCCTCTCTCCGCAATGTGGGTTCTGGCTTTGGGGGTTATCTCAATGGTTACCTTTTTAGCTCTGAGTCTTTCGGCAAGTTGACTTATCATCTTATCCACAATTCTTTCCACAACATCTTTACTTAGGGAGTTAAAATGAAGGGTTGCGTTCAAGCGATTTCTAAACTCGGGGCTAAAATATCGTTCTATTGCTTGAGCACTTTTATCCTCATATTCCTCTTTTCCAAATCCCATTGCTCTCTGATTACTCTCGCGCGAGCCGGTGTTTGTGGTCAGAATTAAAACCATCTGTCTGAAGTCAACCTTTCTACCGTTTGAGTCGGTTAAGGACGCATGATCCATGACTTGCAGCAGCACATTATATACGTCCTCGTGCGCTTTCTCAATCTCGTCAAGGAGCAGTATGGCATGGGGGTTTTGATGGACGGCTTCGGTAAGCTGGCCGCCCTCCTCGTATCCCACGTATCCGGGGGGTGAACCGATGAGACGCGAGACCGTGTGCTTTTCCATATATTCACTCATGTCAAAACGGATAAATTCAATTCCGAGCGTCTCAGCCAGTTGCTTAGCAAGTTCCGTTTTTCCTACTCCCGTTGGTCCTGCAAACATGAAGCTACCGACCGGCTTGTTAGGATCGCTGAGCCCAGATCGTGACATTTGTATTGTGGTAACAAGCTTCTCAACAGCCCCGTCCTGTCCAAAAATTACTTTCTTCAAATCAACTGACAGGTTCACAAGCCTGTTTTTGTCATCAACTTTAACGGTTCGGGTTGGTATCTTTGCTATCTGGGAGACAAGGGCTTCTATATCCTTGACGGTTACTTGCTTAACCTGTGTACTATAGGTTCTTAACTTTACGTCCGCGCCTGCCTCGTCTATAAGGTCAATTGCTTTATCCGGAAGCCTTCGGTCATTAATATACTTTGATGATAGTTCCACGGCGGTTCTTAGTGCAGGGGTTGAGTATCTAACCTTATGAAAGTTTTCATAATGCTTTTTTAGTCCCTGAAGGATTTTGAGGGATTCGTCTTGGCTTGGTTCGTGCACGTCGACCCTTTGAAACCTTCTAGCAAGCGCATGGTCTTTTTCAAATACGCTTCTATATTCTTTTAGAGTGGTGGTGCCAATACATCTGATCTCACCGTTTGCCAAGGCGGGTTTCAGCATATTTGACGCGTCCAAACTTCCGCCCGATACGGCACCCGCACCTATAACGGTGTGAATCTCATCTATAAATAGTATGTTTTCTCCATTGCTTTTCGCGCTATCTATAATTGCTTTTAGTCTTTCTTCAAAATCTCCTCTGTATCGCGTACCCGCGGTAAGCGAACCTATATCAAGCGCGTAAACGTTGGCGTTAGACAACGCTTGTGGCACTTTATTCTCCGCAATCCTAAGAGCGAGCCCTTCGACTATCGCAGTTTTACCCACGCCTGCGTCGCCCACGAATATCGGATTGTTTTTTCTTCTCCTCGCTAATATATGCACAGTGCGATCAACCTCCGCCTCTCTCCCAATCAGTGGGTCAAGTTTTCCGTCTCTTGCTTTTCGGACTAGGTTACTGCAGTGCTCAGTTAGTGGATCTTTGAGCTTCTGCCCTGTATCCAAATCCGTTCTAGTATCGCTCGCTGATTTATCCTGTTTTGAGAGTTGCGTTGCCCCGTGTGAAATATAACGCACTACGTCATATCGGTTAATGCCCTGCTGGCGCAGTAAATATACTGCGTGAGATTCATCTACTCTAAACATTGAAGCCAATATGTTGCCGCCATTGAGTTGAGACTTATCAGCCGATTCTGCCTGCATAGCTGCTAGACGCAGGACAAGCTGACTGCCTGCCGAGTATTGTGGATCGGGTAAGTATTCTGACTCAATAGGTGGCATGTTTTCATTCATAAACTCATCAAGCTTATCTTGGAGCGCCCTAATATCCACGCCGCATCCGGCTAAAATCTCAGACGCGTCGGGATCAAAGGTAAGCTCAAGCAGTATGTGCTCTAAGGTAATGAATTCATGTTTCCTTGCTGTGGCTTGGCTGTATGCTCTTTTTAGCGTTTCCTCGAGCTTTTTGGATAATTTCACTTGTCTTCACCACCACTTTCCACTTCAAGTACGCATCTAAGAGGGTGCTCGAATTGCCTAGCAAGTTTATGCACTTGGGCGATCTTAGTCGTTGCAACATCGTGGGTATAGACTCCTACGGCACTTCTACCAGTCGTGTGGGCTTCCAGCATTATTCTTGTAGATTCTTCCTGACCTTTATAAAACACCCTAGCTAAAACCCATACGACGAAATCCCTAGGGGTATAATCATCATTAAGAAGGACAACCTTATACATATCAGGCTTCTTTAGCTTGGAACTCTCCTCTGTAAGAAGATTACCCTCAAGGTCACCGGGAATAATTATCTTGTCTTCCATAGTGTTCTACTTTCCATATAAATATTTTAGCGTGGACTGCTTGTTATATTGATCTATCAGATTCTCCGTATAAGTGGTTTCCCGTGCTAGGTAGTTTTTAATGGCCTCTTTTGCCCCCTCGTGAAAAATCAAGTGGGAACTATACGTAGGCACGGCAGCAAAACCCCTTAAAAACTTATGTTCTCCCTGCGCACCAGCCTCAAAAACATCAATACCCTTTTTTATAGAGTAATCTATTAATCCATAGAAACAACACTCAAAGTGGAGATTCTTGTAGTTAAATAGTGTTCCCCAATAACGTCCAAATAACCTATTGTTCTTTACTATATTGAAAGTGCCCCCTACCCACCCGTTTTTATTTTTCGCCATCACTAGCACTATCCTTCGCCTGAAGTTTGAGTGCATAAGATCAAAAAAGTTTCTACTTAAATAAGCGCTTCCCCATTTTCTCAAGTGCGTATCCATATAGAACGTCCAAATGGCATCAATATGTTCTGTTTTTATTTCATCCTTCTCCATAATTTGTATGTCGAGCCCTAACTCCCGAATGGATTTTCTTTCTCTACGGATTTGTTTCTTCCTGTTTGAACGAACGTCATCTAGGAAATCATTAAAGGTCTTGTAGTCGCGGTTTTTCCAGTGATATTGGTGCGTTTTTCTGGAGAGAAAGCCAAATTGACTAAGAAACGCGCACTCTTTTTCTGTCGGGAAAAGAAAATGCACGGATGAGCACCGCTCTTGAATCGATAGGGAAATGAGTTGTTTCACCAGAGCCTCAGCACATTTGTTGAATGGATAGTCCGGATGTACCGAAATTCGCGTTCCGGTAGCGGGGGTGAAAGGTATTGCTACCACGAGCTTGGGATAGTATGACATAGACGCACTCTCATACGCCCTTGCCCAGTCCCAGTCGAATATATACTCGCCGTAGGAATCAAGTTTGTTGTAACAGGTAATGGCTCCTACAATTTTCTTGCCTTCCCTAAGTATTATATACCTTGGGCTCCACTTTGTAAGGGGACCTACTGAGCCTGATTTCTCTAATGCCTCAAGAAATTCATACTCAAGAAAAGGGTTCTCTGAATCTATTATCTCGTTATAGAGTTCTTTGTCTATCTCCGATATGGAGTAGTGGATTGATAAATTAAGCTCTTGCGCCATTCTTTAATAAACAGTGTTTATGATTCTTTGTAAGTTTCAGTATAGCATCAAACTGGACATGGTGGCTACGATTTGCGTAAAACGTATAATGCTGTAATTACTTACCCTTTTCTATTACGTTTTAACAATGGTGCATATGGACTGATCTTGCTGAGAGTCTTAATATGCCTATTGTCACTTATCTTCGCCGTCTGGTATAATAAGCCGTCCCGAGTGTTTTTTGGTTAAAAGATGAGTTCTGTAAATCCTAACAAATACAGGCTACCCGTAAGATACGGTCCAGAAATGCGTGTCCTTATAGTCGGGGGTGGTATTTCCGGTCTCACGCTTGCGGGCTTGCTTCAGCAAAGAGGTTTTAAGCCCACTTTAATCGAACGAATACCAGAATATGGCGACGTTGGATACATAATTGTCCTTTGGCCATCCGGAAGCCGTGTTCTAAAGGGTCTTGGTCTTTATAAAAGGCTCCTTGAGGTCGGACTTACTTTCTCTACTTACAATGTATGGAATGAAAAGGGTAAAAAGCTTCACTCATATTCTGTTCTTCCAGTTACAGACAAATATGGCCCGATGATCAGCGTTTACAGACCGGAATTGATCAAAGTACTCAGGGAGGCCGTTGATCCCGATAACGTGCGTATGAACACTACAGTAGAGGAGATAAATCAGGATAACGACGAGGTTTTCGTTAAGTTCAAGGATGGAAGGGAAGGGACTTTTGACCTGGTAGTAGGTTGTGATGGTGTTTGTTCTAAAACGCGCCAGATGGTTTTTGGAGACGTTCCACTAACTTATAGTGGTATGACTGGATGGAGTTTTTGGGTTAAGTCTGAAGTTGTTTCGTCCACACAGATAGCCGAGTATTGGGGAACCGGCAAGTTTTTGGGTATTTGGCCCACAAGAGGACGTCTCTCTGTTTTTACAAGCGTGAGATCCCCCGAGGGAATATCTGATCCTATTGAAAGCAGGATAGAGAGATTAAGAAAACATTTTGAGGACTTCCAGGGAATAGTTCCTGACATACTAGGGGCTTTGGATGATCCCAAAGAAGTGTATCACGATGATTATTACGACTTAAGAATGGATAGATGGCATAAGGGCAGGGTCGTTCTTTGCGGAGACTCCGCTCATGCTATACTGCCTACTGCAGGTGGTGGGGTTTCAATGTCTATGGAATCTGCGTCTGTTTTGGCTGATGAACTCTGTAGGGCTGACTCTAAGCACGTTACTTACGCCTTTGACAATTTTATGTCAAGAAGGCGCCTACGTGTAGATAAGATACAGGATCAGTCGCGCATGATGGGTAAGGTCGCTTATGCAAACAGTCGAATTATTTCCTCGCTGCGCAACTTCGTGCTGCGTTCATATTCGAGCAAAATTCACATTAGGTATTGGGATAGTCTGCTAAAGGGACCTATTTAACGTATTCAAATTATTTAAGCTCCCTTATACATGAGCCTGAATTTCAAAGTCCTTATCTATACCGATTACCCTTCAAAGACCCTTTCAATTGATCTAATAGGCGATTTCCTTAGTCAGTTAGGGTTCAGTATTGCAATCAGAGGTAACATCTTTGATTTTCTAGCGCTAAAAGGCGGGCAGTTGTATGGACTGGCAGAGAGACTAGCTGGGACAACTGTCCGCAAAATCACCCAACCATTGGATAAGCTTAATCAGGCGTGTGACGCTCAGATAGATTCTGAATTGAATAGGATCAAAGATCATAAAGGTGCCTCGGGCTTACTATATGAGGGTTTGTGGATTCAACGGATATTATACGAATTATTAGCTACAAGAGCACCTGAACAACTCGGCGACGAGTTCATACATATAATATTCACAAGCCGCCTATTCGGAACGTTCGAGACCAAAAGGTACCATGCAAGGGTTCTGCTTATGGGCTTACCATGTCTGATTTCAACCTCGGGATTAGTTGAGGCACCGGCGAAACCAAGGGAATACTACTATATTAAAGGGGGGTTGATTCATAGCGGTGTGGACACAAGAGAACTAGACGAGTTGTATAGGGGCAGTTTTTTAGAGTATGATGATCCTAAAATCTCTCAGATAACACGCTCATACGCGCTTCAGGCTATAATGCACAAAATTACAGGCAAGGCGTTTTGTGATGACCCATCTTGCTGTCTGTTTAACTCGCATTGGCAGGAAGAAGTCCTAAGGGTTCAATACAGAGCTCGCCCTTGCGATAAGTGTTTCGACTCTATAAGGAATTGTAACTCCTTTTAGTTAGCGGAGGACAGAACCCATAGAATCAATCTTTCCTAAAAGGATCTTTACATTCTATCTTATTTTGTCTCTTCCAAAATATCAACGGCTACCTGAGCCGCTTTCTTCCCAGAAAGGAGCATTCCTCCAAAGGTTGGTCCCATCCTAGGAAGCCCATAAGTGGTATTAACGGACATTCCGCAGGCTATCAAGCCCGGGTGAACAAGCCCCGTGTATTCAACGAGTGCTTCCTCTGATTTTTCAACCCACATTGACCCATGCCCGGGAAGCTTTTTGTACAGCCCCTGCTGCGACAACCTTGATACGCAGTAGGCGTCATGACCCGTTGCGTCTATTACCAGCTTTGATTCAATCGCTATAGGGTCGAGGCACGTAATTTCTTTTGGCATATTAGCAACCGGCGTCCAATTCATAACGATCCCAGCTACCCTGCCGTTTTCCCTGTAAACTAGGTCATCAAACATGGTCATGTTTCGTATTTTAGCACCTGCCTCACATGTCATAGCTATTAGTTTTGAGCACGCGAAAGGACCATCCGCTACGTAGAGTCCCTCTTCAACTTCTTCGTATGGAACCTCTATTTCATCAAGCACCTCATTCCCAGGATCCCTTACTGTAACCTTATTCATAAGGTAGCCGCCTATCCAGAAGCCGCCGCCGAGGTAGTTCATCCTTTCTACCAAGAGCACCTTGTATTTCTTTTTTGCTATGTCTTTCGCCGCCACAAGACCACTCGGACCAGCACCTACCACTATCACGTCGCTTGATATGTATTCTTCAAACTCATTTGCAAACCCCTGAACAATTGCCTTTGTGACTTCTTTTTCCCCTATAGGCGCAAACTTACTTTTTATTTCAACCATTAAACGCTTACCTCCATAAATGAGTCGCGTACATCTGTTTACTTTTCTATGTTCTATAACTTATATTAAATAGATCTAATAGAGCTAGGCTATCAGTCTTTAGGCTCCTCTTCTTCCGACACGACTTCTACTTTAATCAAGGGACTGACTTTAGGGTGCAGCTTTATGACTATGTCGTAGTCCCCCAAGTTTTTAATAGGGTCTTTAAGGTCTATATCTTTTCTTGATATTTCAAATCCACGCATCTTTAGTGAATCGGATATGCTTTGAGACGTTACGGATCCAAATAGCCTCCCTCCTCCTCCAACCTTAACGGGTATGCGAACTGATATGCCATCGAGTTTTGAAGCGAGGGCTTCTGCCTCAGCATGAATTTTATCTTCTATCTTCTGTAGAGACTTGCTCTTTTGCTCCCACATCTTTAGGTTTCCAGGCGTAGCCTTTACAGCGAGCTTTTTAGGCAGCAGGTGGTTTCTCGCAAGCCCATTTTTCACGTCTTTAACCTCTCCCTGCCTGCCTATTGAACCTAAGTCAGAAGTAAATATTACTTTCATTACTTTGAGTGCCTCCCTAATGTCAGACTACGTTTTTCTATCCCTTTTTGGCAACTTAATGCTTAATGCAATACCGTGTAAGGTAAAAGAGCCATGAATCGCGCTCTTTTTATAGCCCTTGCTAATTTCCTCTGACATGAAGCGCAAACCCCAGAATTTCTTCTTGGGACAATCTTTTTTCTGTCAGTTATAAATTTGGACATTAAATCCACGTTTTTATAGTCGATCTCAAGTGATTCTGTGCAAAATCTGCAAACTTTCCTTTTTGTGAAGTATCTCCTTTTTCTATTTCTGTACAGTTCCACTATTGCTCTTCTCCTTTTTCTATCGGAGCTTGGAAGCTATTTTGCTGGTTAGCTTCCTGGGCTTTTGACTCAGAAGCCTGCTCCTGATTTTTGTTCTCTTCCAACAATTTCTCCCTATTTGCAACTTCTTCTTTTATCTTAACCGTCATAAATCTAAGAACGTCCGTGTTATAGAACTTCAGGTGCCTCTCCAATGCGGCTACAACCCCCGGAAGCGCCTTATAGATTATTATATAGTAAACACCCTTTGCATGATCTTGTACTTCATACGCGAGACTCCTTTCAGACCATTTATCGGATCTAATAATCTCCGCTTCATGGGCAGCGAGCGAGTCGTCGAGCTTTTGTTGGATTTTACTTATATCCTCCTCCCCAAGATCAGGCCTTACCAAGTAAAGAGTTTCGTAATAATTTGATTTCACTGCCATCGTAGTACCCCCGTTTTGGTCTTGACCCTGATTTCAGCAGATTTTACTATAAGCTCAATCAGAGTAACAGAAACTTTTTATAACGCCTACAATTCTACCCGAGATATCTCCCTACAAGTTGTTAATTAGGTGCGCGATGAGCACGTTGAGTTAAGCAACATTGCGTGCACACAGCGCTCTTATATCATATCAATAGCGGTGCAACCACCAGAGAAACAATTGACATTAGCTTGATAAGAATATTCATTGAAGGACCTGAAGTATCCTTAAAAGGATCACCAATCGTGTCTCCTACAACTGCGGCTTTATGAGCCTCAGAGCCCTTGCCACCGAGGTTTCCCTCCTCAATATATTTCTTGGCATTATCCCATGCTCCACCAGAGTTCGCCATCATAAGCGCTAGCATGACGCCAGAGACTATAGCACCGGCGAGAAAGCCTCCAAGACCTTCAGCCCCGAGAATTAAACCTATTACTAGAGGCGCAACTACTGCTATGATTCCAGGAATAACCATTTCTCTTAGCGCAGCGTCAGTGCTTATCCCAACGCACCTAGCATAATCAGGCTTAGCGTCTCCGTCGAGAAGACCGGCTATATCTCGGAACTGTCTCCTCACCTCTTCTACCATTTTTTGGGCAGTTCTTCCTACAGCCCCCATGGTCAGTGCGCCGAGCAAGAATGGCAACGTTCCTCCCAAGAGCATTCCGGTCACAACGTTACTTTGCGTAATATCAATAGATTCGAGCCCGACTGCCTTAGTGTATGCGGCAAACAGCGCAAGCGCCGCAAGCGCCGCGGAACCAATTGCAAATCCTTTTCCTATCGCAGCGGTCGTGTTACCAAGAGAATCGAGTCTATCCGTGATTTTCCTTACGTCGTCGCCAAGCTCGGACATCTCCGTAATACCACCGGCGTTATCAGCAACGGGTCCGTAAGCATCCACTGACATCGTTATTCCTATTGTAGCGAGCATGCTTACCGCTGCGATTCCTATTCCATATAAGCCCGCAAAGTTGTAGGCAAGACCGATAGCTATAACAATTGTAACAACGGGTGCGACGGTACTTATCATACCGACTGATAGCCCTTCAATGATGTTAGTCGCAACACCGGTCTGAGAAGCTTCTGCAATTTTTCTAACGGGTGAACTAGAAGTATAATACTCGGTTAAAAGCCCAATCGCTATTCCAGCAAGCAAGCCGAGAACAGCAGATAGCCATATCCATATTGTCTGGCCACCTATTCCATCTGCAAGACCCACGATAAGAAGAACGATTAGGGATAATGCTAAGTATATCCCCCCTGCGTAGAAAGTGGAGCGTCTTAATACGAGCTGAGGATCAAGATTTTTCATCCAATCAACGCTTTTAGCTCCTATAATTGATGAGAAACTCCCTATCGCTATCAAGATTATAGGTATAGACATTAATGCAATTTCATTAGAGCCTTGACCAGCCGCTATTACCATAGTCGCTATTACGGCACCGACGTAAGATTCAAAAAGATCAGCTCCCATTCCAGCGACGTCTCCGACGTTATCCCCGACGTTATCAGCAATAGTCGCGGGGTTCCGAGGGTCGTCTTCTGGGATGCCAGCTTCAACCTTTCCAACCAAATCAGCCCCTACGTCAGCCCCTTTGGTATATATCCCTCCACCTATCCTGGCAAAAAGAGCAACCGAGCTCGCGCCCATGGCGAATCCGCCTATCGACTCGCAGAATCTTTGTGCGAAGGCTGCTAAACCGCTTGCATCTCCAGGGTTTTCTGGGAGCCATATGCCAAATGCAAACGCTATTGATAACCCGAGCAGCCCCAGCCCCGCAACTGAAAGACCCATTACGTTTCCACCCCGGAACGCTACCACCAGAGCCTCACCCTGCCCCCCAGTCGCCGCAGCCTGAGCGGTTCTCACGTTCGCTTTCGTCGCTGCTTTCATTCCAAAGAACCCTGCCAGCACTGAGCAAACGGCACCTCCTATGTAAGCTATTGCGGTCAGCCACCCTATGAACAGTCCCAAGAGAAGAAAGACAGCCGCGACGAAAATACCGATTATTCTGTATTCTCTATTCAGGAATACCATTGCCCCTTCTTCTATCGACGAGGAGATTTCTCTCATCTTCTCGTCACCTACTGGTAGTGATTTTATCTTGTTATATACAGTGTAGGCGTAACCTAAAACGATTACGCTTAAGACAATTCCGCATAATGCGGCCATTACTTCTCCCATTTCCTTGCCTCCTTTAAGCTAATGAGAAATTATATAGTTAATTCTTGATTTCTAGACTTGGTATTGAACTTATTCATAGCATTTTCCAAGCCCTCTTTTATAATTTCTAAAACTGCGTCCGCTGCGATTTTGATAGTCCCCTCCATGATTTCCCATTCGCGCTTGCCGAATTTTGATAAAACGTGGTTGGGTCCTTCTGACCTTGACGCGGGCTTGCCTATGCCCAACCTAACCCTTACGAAATTCTGGGTTCCCAGTCCCGAGATTATAGACTTGACGCCGTTATGACCAGCACTTCCACCACCACGCCTTATCTTAATCGCGCCTACTTGCAAGTCCATTTCATCATGTGCCACTATTATATTTTCATCTGGAATGTTGTAGAATCGCTGAACGCCTAAAACAGCCTCGCCGCTCCTGTTCATGTAAGTATCGGGCTTAAGAAGCAACAACCTCTCATTTGTCCAAAAACCTTCTCCGTAACTACCCCTAAACTTTTTCTTGCTTAGCTCTATTTCAACCCTTTTACCCAACTCATCCACTGTAAGAAAACCGACATTATGCTTTGTTTGAGCGTATTCTCTCCCAGGATTTCCCAGACCCACTACTAATGTCATTTCAAATAATTCTTCTTAACTACTCTCGTCACTGCTTTGTTGCTCCGTGGATTCCGTAGGCTCCGCTGCTTCTTCGCCTTCCTCTGCTTCCTCTACCTTAGGTGAATGTATTACTACAATGGTATCCTGCTCGTTACTTAGGACACTCACGCCCTCTGGAACTTCGAGCGTTCCTACGTGTATTGATTGACCCACATCTAAGTTGGTTATATCTATTGCAAACGAGTTAGGTATGTCCGCAGGCAAGCATTGAACCGCTATTTCCCGATGAATTTCCTCAAGAATACCACCTTCCCTCACCCCTTTGGCTCTTCCCTTTATATCAACCGGGACACTAACCGTAATCTTCTTGTTTACGTCAAGGGCTAGAAAATCAAAATGAATGGGCTTACTCGTAAGAAAATCGTATTGAATCTCACGTAGGAGCGACAACTTCTTAATATTTTCTCCATCTCCCTCGACGTTCATTTCTAGTAACGTATTTTCACCTGCTTCCGTTGAAAGCGCCTGCTTCAATTCCGAAGGGTTAATTACCAAGGATATGGGATCGGTATCTTTTCCATAAAGAATTGCGGGCACATTGCCCTCCCTTCTTATCTCTCTAGCGCCACCTTTTCCCATTCTCCTCCTTTTTAATGCCTTTAACGTATTCTGTGCCATTCTCTAACTCCTTCCAATCTCTAATTCCCTAATCTCTAACTCCTTTCAAGCAATTAATATACTCAGCTAAACAGACTGCTTATAGATTCTCCCGTTGTTATTCTCTTTATTGCCTCACCTAGGAGGTCGGCGATGCTGAGGACTTTGATTTGGGGAAAATCTGCGTATTGTTCTGAGGGTGGAATTGTATCGGTTATTATGACTTCTTCAAGTAATGAGTCCTTTATTCTGTCAATAGCGTTTCCTGAGAGGACGCCGTGCGTGCAGCAAAGGCTAACGCTTTTCGCCCCCTCTCTCATAAGAGCGCTCCCCGCTTGTATCGCCGTTCCTGCCGTATCGACCAAATCGTCAACTATGATAACGTCCTTACCCTCCACTTCTCCTATAACGTTCATGATTTCAGATTGATTAGGGTTTGGACGCCTTTTGTCAGTCATAGCAAGCCCTGAGTCGAGGGTTTTTGCGTAAGACCTTGCTCTTTCCATTCCGCCTGCGTCAGGGGATACGATGATGATTCCGTCTCTGCTTGGTTTTTCCTTAATGTAGTTGATAAAAATAGGTGTGGCATATACGTGATCTACGGGAATATTGAAAAATCCCTGAATCTGTCCCGCGTGGAGATCCACGGTAACAACGCGGCTTATGCCGACGGTGGTTATAAGATCGGCTATCAATTTTGCGGATATAGGCGCTCTAGGTTGAACCTTTCTATCTTGCCTTGCATAGCCGTAATATGGAATGACTGCCGTGACTGCCCTAGCTGATGCCCTTTTTAGAGCGTCAGTAAGAATAAGAAGCTCCATTATGTGTTCATTCGTCGGAGGACACGTGGATTGTATTACAAATATATGCGAACCCCTAACGCTCTCTGCAATTTCAGTAGAGACCTCTCCATCACTGAATCGTCGGATTTCTGCTTTTCCAAGGGGAACGTCGAGATACCTACAGATGGCATTAGCCAAAGGTATATTTGAAGTTCCGGAGAATATCTTTGTATTATCCATAGGTGCTTATGATTGACATTTCTAAGCGTTTATAGTCCAATATATTCGGACGACAAAGCAAAACAGGGTATTGTAAAATATATTGCAAATAATTCAAGAGCTTAACTAAGTGTGAAGACTTAATTGTTTATACTCAAGCCCAATTATGGCGTCATAGCTAATATAGTTTCTCACTAAGAGTTAAGCATTAGACACTTAAACAAGAAATTATCTGTTAGAATACTAACCCGATATTTATAAATCGTCGGACAACTAGCTCATTAACTACAGAGGCTCATAATATACACACGCGTATAGGTTAAGAGATGAGTCGTTATAGTTTGACAGTTATCTTATTTAAGTAGGGAGAAAGTATTTTGGCTCGTTCTTCACTTTTAACGAACAAACTCGTATTACCGACGATCGCCCTATCTTTAGCCTGTATCTTATTTTCTTCTAGCTTCAAAACCAATAGCGAGCTAAAGGCTCATTCGCTAAGCGTTACCGACGCCGTTATGAAGAAAGTGAAGGAACATTACGTCGATCAACAGTCCATCGAGCCTAAAAAGATGCTGATTAGTGGGTTGAGCAGGATGGAACAGGTTGTTGATCGGGTTCTAGTAGATTTCCCCAAGGGAGAAGACAGCTCCAAATTTTACGTTCAGATAGCCGATGAAAAATTAAGCTTTGATATGAATAGAATAGAAAGCCTAAGCGACGTCCTGAAGGTTCTTCAGAAATCATTCAATTCCGTAGCGCCTCACTTATCTACGGATGATCCCAAGATAATAGACGTAGAATACGAAGTGCTCAACAGAATGCTTAAAATGCTTGATGACCACTCAGGAATTATAACCCCACGAGTCTATAAGGAGTTTATGATCGAAACGGAGGGCAGCTTCGGGGGCTTAGGAATCGTTATAGCAATCAGGGACGGGGAACTAACAGTGATATCGCCCATTGAGGGCACGCCCGCTGACCTTGCCGGTATAAAGCCTAATGATAAAATTGTGCAGATCGAAAACGAGTCAACGGTTAATATGCCTTTTCTCGAAGCCGTAAGCAAGCTAAGGGGGAGTAAAGGGACGCCAGTTACGATCAGCGTGAATAGAAAGGGCTTTAGTAAGCCGAAAGAATTTAAGATCGTGAGAGATACTATTAGAATTGAGGGCGTAGAGGTTTTTAAGCTTGATAATGGTATCCACTACGTAAGAATCAGGGATTTTCAGAAAAACACGCTCAAGACCGTTATCGAGGATCTAAACGACGACTCAAGAGCCTCTAAAGGGATGATACTCGATTTAAGAGGCAATCCTGGAGGTTTGCTCAATCAGGCAGAGAAGGTGTCAGATTTTTTCTTGTCCAGTGGATTAATAGTAACTACGAAGAGCGGCGACTCCTCCACGGATTACAAGGCAAAGAACAAGAATCCGGAATACAAGGGCAGCGTTGTCGTTCTTGTAGATTCCGGCAGTGCAAGTGCCTCTGAAATAGTCGCCGGCGCGTTGAAGAACAACGAAAGGGCAATCATTGTCGGAGAAAGAACCTTTGGCAAGGGCTCAGTGCAGCAAATATTCCTCTTAGACGATGGCTCTGCTCTGAAGCTCACAGTGGCACAATATCTAACCCCTGGTGACGGTTCGATACAAGACGTGGGAGTCACGCCCGATGTGGTATTGAATCCCTCAATAATTTCGGAAGAATTAATATTATTTAACTCCAGCTCCGGCGATTATTTTTACGAGCAAAAGGACAAAGCGGGCGAGAGAAGACCCGAGACTGAGAAACCCGCCTATTCCATTAGATACCTTGAGGAAGAGAAAACAGATGATGAAAAGGAGTCAGTACCCGAGGAAGCTCTAAGCCGTGAAAAGAGGAAAGGGGGGCTTGAAACGGATTTTTACGTCTTACTAGCGAAAAGGATACTCCTTTCCTCATCGGGAACCTCTAGAAAGGATGCTCTCGGTCAAATTCAAAGCGAGATTAGCAAAGTATCAAAGGACGAAGAAAGGAAAGCAATTGATAAATGGAGAGACTTGGGAGTGGATTGGTCATTGGAGCAAACGTCCACGAAAATTCCCCCTCTCTCCGTAAAGGTCATACCCAAAGCGCCCGAAGGCACGGCGGGAGAGGTAACTGAGCTTAAGGTTGAAGTAGAAAATTCAGGTTCTGAGCCTATTTACAGATTGCTTGCTACAACCAGTTCTGAAAACGCTATATTTACAGGGAAAGAGCTCGTTTTTGGCAAGTTAGATCCAGGACAGAAGAGATCATGGAACGTAAAGTTTGATATACCCAAGTGGGTTCTTACAAGAAGGGATGAAATAACGCTTGAATTTCAAGATGGAAACGACTCCAAGATAAAAGATTTTCAATTCAACGCCCAAATTCTCAGCCTACCAAGACCACTATACGCCTTTAATTATGAAATAGTTGACGATGGCAGGCATGGATCAATTGGGAATGGCAACGGCGTTGCTGATCCTGACGAGACAATAGTCCTTTTGGTCAAGGTAAAAAATATCGGCGAGGGGTCGTCTGAAAAGGCGACTTTAACCCTGAAAAACGATTCAGGGGATGCTATCTTCCTTGAAAAGGGGAGGGATGAGGTTGAGAGTCTCAATTCCCAGGCAATAAGGGAAGCCCAGCTGGCCTTTAAGGTTAGAAAGTCCGCAACCTCAATCGATATGAAGCTCCAAATTACCGATGAAGCGTTGAGAGAGGGGATTGTTAGCAAACTTCGAATTCCCTCTAACAAAATCAACCCTGGATACGAAAAAGAGGATTCATACGTCGCAGTCGCGAGCTATAACGCGTCTATCAGGGGTGGTGGCTATGCTGAAGCTCCCTTAGTAGGAATTGCCAAAAAAGGCTCCGTATTCAATACTCTAGGCAGAAGCGAGAACTGGGTAAAGGTAAGGATAGGCGAAAATTCAGCAGGTTGGATAGAAGAGCGCAAGACCATAAACTCAGAACTTGTCGGCGGAACACCTCTCTATAAAGAACAATTTGAAGCTCCCCCTGTTATCAGCATTCAAAATCTTCCGACGTCAACGCAATCTCCAACATTACAACTAAACGGGGTGGTTAGAGACACTGATGGAGTAGAGCTGATCTGGGTGTTTGTGGGAGATGATAAAGTGGCGATGCTTCCCACGTCGGATATGGAAGTTCCGTTATCTGTGGAATTGGAGCTTGAGGACAGGGTAAACCTGATAACAGTTTTAGCCAAAGACTCAAAGAGCCTTCGGTCAAGACGGAGCTTTATCGTTAGAAAAGAGGGTTGACAACGTCTTGCAGGTAAGCGAGCGGATGGCGTCTATAGGACGTCACAAAACAGGGCATACTGAAACAAAGCTAGTCCAGATTGTTTTGTCTGAACGCTACTTGGTTTATCAAGGGTAAACAGCTTGGTTTTTAAGTTCATACTCAGCCGCGCCGTAACCGGGATTTTCGTAGTTTTCGCAGTTGCAACTATCACGTTCTTTCTACTAAGAACTTTGCCCGGCGGTCCATTCGACGAAGAAAAGAAACTTCCACCTCAAATCCAGAAAAACATTGAAGATAAATACAACTTAAACGCACCCCTATTGAAGCAGTATTTGATATACGTTGGGAGATTAGCCAAAGGAGATTTCGGGCCCTCGTATAAATACGTGGACAGATCGGTAAATGAGATAATTAAGGGAACCCTGCCAATATCGCTTGAGTTAGGAATCATAGCACTATTGCTTTCAATAGTGATTGGAAGCTCAATTGGGGTAGCATCAGCAACGAAGCCAGGTGGATTATTCGATTTTATATCCGTGTCTATGGCAACTGCTTTGGTATCCATCCCGAGTTTCGTCATTGGGGCGGCATTGATCTATCTGTTTTCCGTGAAGCTCAGGTGGCTACCGGCGGCGCTTTGGGGAGAACCGAGTCACGTAATCCTTCCCGCCATTACCCTGGCTGCGGGACCGGGTGCTTATCTGGCGCGTCTCACAAGGGCGAGCATGTTAGAGACGTCGCGAGCCGTTTTCATAAGAACCGCTCGCGCAAAAGGGCTTAGCAATTTCACAGTCACGATAAGACATATTTTGAGAAACGCCCTAATACCGGTTGTTACGGTACTGGGACCCATTGCCGCCTACCTAGTTACCGGATCATTCGTCGTCGAGCACATTTTCGCAATACCCGGAATGGGAAAGTTTTTCATACTTGCCGTATCCAATAGAGATTACCCTTTAGTTATGGGTATAACTCTTATATACACGGTGATACTGGTCTTAGCTAACTTAATAGTAGATATACTATACGTATATCTTGACCCACGGATTAAGTACACCAAAAACTGAGCAGCGTCCATGAAGAACGTAAGGCTTACTATAGAATACGATGGAACAAACTATCTGGGATGGCAAAGGCAACGCCAAGGACCTACGATACAGGACACGATTGAGAACGCTCTGAAAAGCATTACGAATGAAAACGTTATTCTTACGGGATCGGGCAGAACCGACTCTGGCGTGCACGCGTTTGCGCAAGTAGCTAATTTTAAGACAAATAGCTCTGTGAAACCTATAGAATTTCAAAAGGGGCTTAACTCGGCGCTTCCTAAGGACGTGGTTATATTAAGCGCCGAAGACGTGGACTCTGGGTTTCACGCCCAATACTCCGCCAAAAGCAAGGTTTACTTATACAGGATATTAAATCGTCCCTTCCCCTCGGCGTTACTTCGCCAAAGGACGTGGCACGTCCCCTACGAGCTAGACTTGATGAGCATGAGAGAAACCTGCAAGATACTTCTTGGCAAGCATGATTTTAGGGCTTTCGCTCAAACGGGAAACAACCTAAAAACCACTACAAGAACCGTCTTAGACGCGACGATCGAGCAAAAAGGCGATATGGTTGAACTTACAATTGAAGCGGACGGGTTCTTAAAACGTATGGTTAGATTATTGACCGGAGCGCTCGTCCAAGTGGGTAGGAGAAGAATTACTCCTGAGGAGTTTCACACTATCTTGGATGCGGGAGAAAAACCCAAATTCGCCCTAGCAGCTCCCGCTTGTGGACTTTACTTAAAGGAAGTCAGGTATTGAAACCAGGGGTGATAGCTTACGAAGTTTGCACGGTTCTGAAGACTGGGATAAATCGGTATAATCCGCGGACAGTCATCCCTTTAGTTATTGACATTCATTTGAGTTTATAATAAATTCCAGAGTTATGTTGGGTGCGGGTGTAGCTCAGTTGGTAGAGCATAAGCTTCCCAAGCTTAGGGTCGCGGGTTCGAATCCCGTCGCCCGCTCCAAGTATTGACGAAATCGCTAACTTTCAGTAAAACATTCTCAATCTGTCGCCCTGCAATCTTAGTTTCTCTTTTGTTGAAGGGAGATTTATATCCCGCCCAATCCAGCAAGATGATCCGCAGCATGGTGTTTCCCCCCTATCCTATCATTACCACCAAAACGGAGAGATCTCTTCTTTTCTCCCTCGCCCTCGGTTGGTGAACTATCGAACCAGAGAGAGGGTCGGGGTGAGGGAGCTTTTACTCTTTAACTTTGCGAAACGTATTCTCTTATTCTGCTCGAGTTAGACACTTCTTCCGCCATCTCTTCCATGCTGTCACTCAAGGCTTGCCTATAAGCCTCACTAAACAACTCTGATATAGCCCCACAAGAAAAAACCCCACTGTCCCCATCAACGGCCTTCCTCGAACCAACGGATATTCCTAGCAACTTTCCTCCAGTGCTTCTAACGTTTATTCCAAACTCTATATCTACATCTACTGTGCATTTATCGCTCCAAAATCCGCTACGACATGCTATACGAGGAACAAAGCCTTCAAGTTCTACTAAAGCGTAGCCATCTAGATTGCTCTTCTCCATGTCTTCTTTAGTCGGAGACCTGTCCAGTAAGGTAGCATTTTCAAATACTTTCTTTAAAGTATTAACAGAAGAAATTCTAATAGAGTCCCCTGGGGTAAAAATGAAGTTACTCATAGAACATACATCGCTAGAAGGTGATATTTCTCTCTCAAAGGTAGTAGAACGCTTGTCAACTACAATTCCCCAATTGCCTTTTATTCGATTCTCATAAGAAGAGTGTATTTCTACGGTGGTCGCTGTTGGAGCGGCTACTTTGTAAGAACATCCCAACATGGCAAGACAGCCTGCCAATAATAAACAAAACATTCCTCCAATCACTGATACCCTACCTACCCGAATTATGAACCTTCTATAAGCATCCTGCATTTCTATCCCCTCCTTCTTAATATGTTTCTTAAAAACAATGCCCAAATCATAGCCCATCATTCAATCATTCAAATCACAGTTCAGACATTCTTGCCTTTCCCTCTCCCCCTATACATTACACTCTAATGATTACTATCTCCGCCAACACAAAACAAATTGACGACCTCGCACGAGTGCTACTCAAAAAGTCCAAAGACCTATCCGCAGAAATGAGGGACATAGCAGACGTTATACTCGACGCCGTCGCTGAAAACTTCGAATAAGAAGGTCGCCCCAAATAGACTCCTCTCTCCAACTCCACTGCCAAACAGAAAAAAAGAGCAAGAAAAGAGGACATCATCCTATACTACGCGACACTGGCGAACTATCCCGCTCCATATCTGCCGACTCCGACAACCTCTCTGCCACCGTCGGCACTAATAAATCCTACGCCCGCATCCAGCAACTCGGTGGAAAAGCAGGCAGAAACCGAAAAGTTACAATCCCTCCTCGCCCTTACCTTGTCCTAGACAAAAGCGATGAGATTCTGCTGAGGTCTTTGTCTGAGTTGTAGATAACACTAGCGAGCATACCCACTACCTCTCTCAGCTACTGTTTAATCTTCTTCTATATAGGACTCTAAAGTGCAGTTACTATCTGCTGATATAGTTAGACCATATCCTTGCATGTATACAGCCAAAGACATTGTTCCATTGTCTCTTGATAGTCCTTTGATAGTAAGATGGCCTGAGGCATCTCCTGTCTGTGATATTAAACCTATCGTATTGCACCCATCATATGAATAACGACCACGATAACCATCAGTTATGGTTTCAAAATACATAGTATTATCAGAGTAAAACTCCCAATCAATGTATGATCTATCAACAAAGATACATTCCCAATAAGTTTGGTCTGAATTGATATTTGCTCCATTGAGAAAATCGGAACGGGAAAAACAATCGGTTCTTATCTCCTTTGGCTTTGCCGCAGAATTACTATTGCTCCCCCCACATCCCCCCTACCACCATAAAACTAATCAAAACCAGTGTTAAAACGCTGGCAAGACTAAATACATGTGAGGTATCCCCCCCTCCCCATCTTTTTATGCTCTTCATAACAAGCACACTCCTCCTCAAATACAGATTGGTTTATCCCAACAAAAACTTGGACTTAGTAAACATCCCTAAGCCATCCCTATAGGATCATCATTATCTTCATTATACACATTCCCCAATCATTCCTCAATACTGAATTAACAACAATCTTCTGTTGACGTTACTTATTTGTTTCCTACAATAATACTCATAGGTTCAAGCATATCCCCGCTAACGCCGTGTATATTATACAGCTAGAAAGGGTCAAACATCTTTATAAAAACCCAATGGTTTGATTTTCTTTCCCCAAAAGTAACATGACATTAGGTATTATAGACCTGATTTAAGCTCTGAGGCACGCGTAAGAATGAGAGTGATGATTGTAACCCCCCATCTCAATCTTGGAAACGGAGGTGGTTCGGAAAGACAAATAATCAATTTGGCTAAAGGACTTATTCAAAGAAATTGCGAAGTCGTCCTGCTACTTACTGACAAAAAAGGGGACCTGATCTCAGAGCTGCCCAATGAGGTTGACATTGTTTTTAGCATCCCAGGTCACCTTAACTTTCTTTCAAGAACGCTGGCAATATACAAAGCTGCGAAAGCAAAAAGACCGGACATCTTATACAGCAGACTTTGGACAACCAAAGGCGTAACAGTGGTTGTAGGAAAACTGTTGGGAATCAAAACCGTTCTTGCCGAAGTCAACAATTTGAGAGAAAAATTAAGGCTCCATCCACTCATTTTTAGAGGTGCTGTCAGGTTTGCCAAAATCCTTTGCTATAAAATGGCAGATTGTGTTGTCTCCATATCCGATGAAGGCAGACATGGAATCGCCGCAATGCTCGGCGTTGATGCTTCTACAATTCACAATGGGTTAGATATAGACCGAATAGTTGAAAAATCTAAAGAAAAAGTTGTGCACCACTGGTTTGACGATAACATTCCTATTGCCGTTGCCGTTGGAAGACTCAAACCCCAGAAAGGATACAAATACCTCGTCGAGACAGTAAGCATTGTCAATGAAACGAGATCTATGAGGCTTTTGATAATCGGCGGCGGGCAACTGAAAAATCAACTCATGGAACAAGCCGAAAGTCTCGGAGTAAAAGATAAAATCGACCTGGTTGGACCAATGCGAAATCCCCACAAATACACAGTGAAATGTGATCTTTGTGTCTGCTCTTCAATCTTTGAAGGATTTGGACTTGTCATTGCTGAAGCCCTTGCACTTGGGATGCCCATCATCTCAACCGATTACAAATATGGAGCAGATGAAATAATAGAGGATGGAAAAAGCGGGATTCTCGTCCCAGTTGGACAACCAGCGAAAATGGCAGACGCTATCTTGAGACTGATTGAGAACAAAGCCCTCACCGCGGAAATGGGCAAAGAGGCAAAAAAGCGAGCGAGGCATTTCAGCGTTGCAACAATGACCGCAAAGTATATGAATCTATTTGACAGTATATTAAGGGACCAAAGACATTGAGAGTGATGTTTGTAAATCAACACCTTGAAATCGGAGGAGCAGAAAGACAAATTTTAAATTTGGCGAAAGGCTTTGCTAGATTGAGGAATATAGAAGGAACATCCCTCTTTATTATGAAAAAGGAAGGTGGATTTTCAGGAGTTTATCCCCCAGAAATAGAAAGAAACATCATATACTCCAAACTTAACCTGACTGAAAGATGGCCACTCAAATCTATCCTGAAGGCAGTTGCGGTCTGGCATGCCGCAAGAGATTTTAAGCCTGATATCATCTACTCACGGGTTATGCCCTTACCATCAACTATTGTTGGGAAAATTCTGGGAATACCTGTGGTAATGGCGGAGATTAACAATCCTTCACGAAAAATGAGAACAAGCTTATGGACTCCGCACGGATTGCAGACCTTTCTTGTGCGAAAATCAAGCAGGAAACTTTCCACAAAAATAGTGGCAAACTCATACGGATTGGCAGACGAGGCGCAGAGATTCTGGAAGCTTAAATCAAGACCGCATGTAATTTACAACGGTTTGGATATTGAATTAATAGAGAAAAAAAGCCGTGAAATTGTGAAACACCCCTGGCTAGACGACAAAGATGCTCCACTTATTATTTCAGTTGGAAGGCTCGTTCCAGCAAAGGGATTTCCTCACCTTATTGAAGCCCTCGAAATTGTGAACCAAACTGTAAAAGCAAGACTTATGATAGTCGGCGGTCGGGAACAAGAAGGGGTAAAGCGCAGGATGCTAACTCAAATTGATAGATTGAATCTCGGTAACCGTGTATCACTGGTTGGTGAAAAACCGAATCCGTATCCGTTTATGAAAGCGGCGGACCTTTACATTTCTTCATCGCTTTACGAGGGATTTTCAAACTCATTGCTTGAAGCTTTAGCCCTTGGACTTCCAATTGCCAGCACCGACCACAAATTTGGTGCTAATGAGATGATAGAAGACGGCAAAAATGGACTTCTCGTCCCGGTCGCAAATCCTAAGGCAATGGCAGGGGCGATTGTCAGAATATTGAAAGACGGTAAACTGAGAGAAAAGCTGTCTCAAAACGCGCGTAAAAGAGCGCAGAACTTCACCATTGAAAAAACAGTCTCAGAACATGAAAAACTGTTTCGGGAGGTTGTTGAATCTGCCAGTAAGTAGTCAGTCTAAAAACTCTGTTTTTTGCTCCTCCTCCTTATCTCTCTGAAAAGAAAAATAGCCGCAGGCAGTGTAACAAGATAAGGGGCAAGTCTTGCCAAAGCCGCGCCCTCAAACGAATAGGCAGCGGAAAGATAAAATAGCGAAACCGTATAAAACAAAGCACCTAGAAGAGACAGCATTGTTACGAACCATGTCCTTCCCAATGAGAGATAGACGGGAGACGTCCAGAAAGAAAGCCCGGACAAAACCTCCACAACCACAAAAATCCTCATCGCATTTGCCGCGGGAGCAAATTCCGTCCCAAAGAAAATACTTATAATGTCGTCCGCAAATATAAAACATATGGCTCCGACAGGAACAAAAAATTTCGCCACAAATCCTATTGAGTAGAAAACAAGTTTTTTGAAATCACCGTAAGCACCGTGTTGCTCAAGTCTAACAAGAGCGGGATAAATCGATCTCTTTACCGGAGATTTCAAGTTTTTCACCACTTTTGAAAAAGCGGTTGATGCCTTGTAGAGCCCAGAGATTTCACTTGTGAAAAAATGTCCCAGAACAAGTATGGGGAAATTTCTGTTCAGAACTCTGTTTAAAAATGCTGAAACAGTTAAGCTCATAACAAATGAAAGAACATTCCTGAATTCATTCGCCACCGTTCCAATGCTTGCGCTAAGCCACCCGCTCAATTCCTCACTGACCAAAGCGCGATTCACAAGAAACTGCAAAACGGAAAAATGCAAAAAAGTCGCTGCAACATAACCCGTAAAAGCGCCTTTTATTCCGAACCCCGCGGCAAGAAACACAAGAACAAAGCCAACCCTCACCCCAATCCCAAAGGTGTCCGCAACAGCCACATTGCCAAACTTCTCGAAAACTTCCAGAATCGCACGGGAACTTGTATTGACTGTTGAAACAAAAAGAGCAAAAGAGTAAATAAAGACCAATTCAAAGGCGCTTTCCGACTTGATAAAAAACCTGTCCGCAATGCCCGCTAGCAAGACCGCCGCGAGAAAAGCAAGCGCGCCTGTAAGAAAATCTATAAGATAAAACAGCTTGATGAACGAAATAGTTTTCCCTTTCTCATTATTCTCCCTACACCGTCCCACATATTTGATAACTGCTCCTTTGACTTTGAAGTCCAGAACCCCTTTTACAATATTCACATATGCGACAACCAGGCTGAAAAGACCAAACTGCTCCAGTCCGAGAAAACGGGCAAGGGCCACCGTCTCAAGCATGGCAAAAAGCGAGCTGACTATTTCGCCGCCAAAAAGCCATGAAACATTTTTGAGAAAACTCTTTTTTTCAGCGGATGAACTCGTCAGCATTTTCTTCCCGCATTTGCCATTTTTATAATTCTGTCAGCTGCTTGCTCCAAATTCAGTTCTGCATTATCAATAGTATGGGAGGCAACTTGACGGAAAAGAAGTTCCGACTCATGCTCTACCAAATTTCTCAACTTCCTGACAGTCTTTCGTTCCTCATACTCACTCTTCCCTTTTCCCTTGACCGTCTGTTTTAACCAAAGCGAATACAGATGGCTGCGCAACCTCCTCAGCACAAAATAACATTTTTTCATTAGAGGCACCTGTTTCCGATCAGTCTTTCTTTGTTCAATAACCGACTGCGGAACAAACAAATAGAAAACCGTGCCTGTTTCCCTAATCAAACCGCAAAATGCTGGGTCGAGGATGGCAGTAAGTGGAACGGTTATTACATTGCCTCGGGTTGAATTAACCGTGTCTAGTATAATCTTCCTGATCAAATCTCCGTAACCGGATTGACCATAGACATATTTTATATCGGAACTGTTCATTTTCTGACGGTGCATTAGTTCCACGGAGCCGTCAAAGAAATTCAAACCGGTTTTCTCCGCCACAAGTTTTCCCAGCGTGGTTTTCCCAGCGCCCGGATAACCTATCAGAAAAATATTGCAAGAATTTGAGGAAGACATTTTCATTGATTCGTGAAAATTATTTGCTCAATCGGAAAACAGAGAGGAATAATTATATCACTACCCACGTTACCATTTAATCTATTCAGCAAACCTGTCAAGCAATAATGGTAATTTGAATGGTGTTACAAAACAGAGTTCATAAAATCTGTAACCCTCACAGACCTGTTATCCCAACTATACTGTCTGACTTGTTTCAGGGCTTTTCTCGTTATTGAATTCACAAGAGATGAATCTTTAAGACACTTTGTTATCCCCTCGGCGAGAAGATGCGGATTGTCAGGTGCGAGTAGGACGCTGTTCTTTCTCGATAAGATTTCCCTTATAATTGGGAAATCACTTGAAACAATCGGATTGCCGGAAGCCATGTACTCAAACATCTTAACCGGAGAAGCGGATTGCTGGAGATCCCACTCTTGCGAATACGGCATTACAAGAACATCAGCACTTAATTGGTAAAGAGGAATCTGATTTGGCGGCTTGTGTCCCTCAAGTTTCACTTTGTCCCACAACCCGTATTTTTTAACTGTCACCCCGAGCCGTTTCAAATCTTCCGGTCTGCATCCAATGATTAAAACCTGTGTAGGACAGTCAAGGAACTTTGCGCTCTCAATTAGGGTTTCTGTGCCTCTTCCCTCATATGGCTTGCCAGTGTAAACAACCAGATACTTATCCGCCGGAATGGACAGTTTTCTTCTAATTTCTTCTTTGGAGCAGTCGCGCTTTCTGTCGTAAAAATCTATGTCAACACCGCTAGGAGCCTTTAAAATTTTTCCGGGGCTGACACCCATATCAGTTAAGTGTTGGAACAGCCATTCGGTAATAACAACAATCCCTTTCATTTCTCTCAGAGAATCAACTTCACTGCGGGATTTGAGAGGAGTGTGTACCTCGCAGAAAAAAGGAACTTTGTGCCTGTATGCGTGAGCTGCCATTCTTTCCCCGGTGGATTTCGAATATCTGTAATAGACTGCAACTTCTCCGTAGGGAAAGTCTTTAGAGAGTCGGAGAAATTCTCCGTCAAGCGAGCGGTGATAAACAAAATCCATACTAAAAGGAAGAACCCCCAGCGAGAGTAAATCTTTTATATTCAAATCCCTCTCCAGCCCGAAATAGTCTTGAATGTTATGCGTAAAGTCTCTGCGATATTTGCGTAACACAAGGGTAACGTCCAATTTTCTTGAAAAGGCATCAATCATTTTTGCTATTGCTCCGTGATGAGCCTTTTCTCCCGGAAAAGGAGAGCGGTGAACATAGACCAACTTTTTTATACGAGCTGTTGAAGATTTGGACATTGCTAAACGGACTCAACAAGAAAGTTTTGTAGTTTGTAATTATAATATACTATAAAAAGGGTTTCTTATTATAATGGCTTCCCAGTATAATCTAAAATTGCCCTTCATATGAGCAGCAGAGATATGAAAATTGCCTTTTTTGAAGTTGCCGCCGGGAAACGCGAAGGCGGTGGAATTGAAACCTACTGCTGGGAACTTGGCAGGACGTTAGTGCTAAGGGGACACCAAGTAACTATTCTCACAGGCGAACCGGTTTATAAGCGCAATGAATTTGTTAATTATGAAGGTTTCCCCTTCCGCTCCCGCGAATGTTTCCCCGATCTTGGACGACCGGTTTTTCGCAAACTTCTGGAAAGAATCTCTTTTGCAAAATCCGCCCTTCCTGCTCTATTAACAGGCAGATATGACATCGTGATAATCCATAAACCCACCGATTTCCCCACAATGTGGCTGGCAAAACGCAAGGGGCTGAAGGCACATGTCGTCTTCGCTTCAGGCGGCAGCGACTTCTATCTAGGAGACAGGATTTTTGCCGGGTCTGTTGACACATATGTTTCATGCAGTAACGCCAATGCGCATGATATAAGGGAGCGCTACAGTCAGGATGTAAAAACAATCTACAATGGGGTGGATACTGAGATTTTCTCTCCGGGGGAACCACCGTCTATATTGCGCAACAAACTGGGTTTGTCAGACAGCTGCAAGTTAATAATAAGCGTCGGAAGACTGGTTAGATGGAAGGGTCTTGATATAGTGATTCGCGCTCTGTCTGAGGTTCCAGACATATGCTATGTTGTCGTGGGTGACGGAGCTGCCCGTAATAAATTGGAAATTCTTGCAAGAGAGGTCGGTGTTGCGGAACGCGTTGTATTCACAGGAGTTGTGGACAATAAAGAACTGGCAAAATTTTACCGCCTCGCTGACATTCTTGTGCAGCCGTCCGTAGGAAAAGAGGCTTTCGGCATTACCCTTGTGGAGGCGATGGCTTGTGGAGTTCCGGTGTTGGCAACAGCAAACGACGGTATGAAAGAAATCGTTGTCAATAACAAAACCGGCATACTGCTGGATTCCCGTGACCCCAAAGTTTGGGGCTATGCACTAAAGAAAATGATTGAAAGTCCGGACATTCAAGCTATGGGAACCAAAGCCAGAGAAAGAGTGGAGCGAAACTTCAAATGGTCTCTTGCCGCGGAAAAAGTGGAGCAGTTAATAAGAAATTGAGCAGAATCCTAAATACAGACAAATACGACAGTTATTTCTACAAGAAACGTGACGGAGAGCGTTTTTCGTATTCGGCAGAGAGGATACTTGAAATTGTGACGGAATCTTTGTCGCCAATTAAATCTGCCGTTGATGTCGGGTGTGGAACAGGGCTTTGGCTTGCTGTTTTGAAGGAGCAGGTAGAATTGGAAAGGGTTAAAGGGATTGATGGAGAGTGGGTTTACAGTGACCTTCTCAAAATTTCCAAAGAAGAGTTTGTTGAAGCTGATCTCTCAAAAACATTTCCTATGTTGCATGAAAAGTTTGATCTTGCTATCAGTCTTGAAGTTGCAGAACATCTCCCCACTGAACGGGCTGGGGATTTTGTCCTTTTTTCAGCGGCGATACCTTTTCAGGGGGGAACAAATCATTTAAATGAGCAGTGGCAGGATTACTGGGCTGACCTGTTTGAAAAAAGAGACTATGTTCCATTTTCTTTTATAAGGGATAAGATATGGAATGATGATAAAATCATTGATCATTATAGACAAAACATAGTTCTTTATACTCATAAAGGCAAAATCCCTAAGGTCAATGCTCAATACATTCCGAGAGAAAGATTGACGCTTTCAGTTGTGCACCCATCTTACTACAGACAATATGCACAGCCTACAATGAAAACTCTTTTGTGGAGGGGCGTATTAAGAAAAGTATTCGGCAGAGCACTGAAGAGATCCCTTCGGAGAATGTATGGTCGTTTAACGAGCCATTTTGATGCTACATGAGAAAAATTACCCGACAGCGATACTACATTCGCACGCGTTGATATGTATGGTGTTGATGGAAAAACAGTCTTTGGTGAAGTAACCTTCTATCCGGGGAGTGGAATGGAACGGTTTTCACCAGATTACTGGGACAGAAAGCTAGGGGATCTGCTGAAACTGCCGACTGAAAAATAATGAGAGCCAAGCCCGAATTCACGAAATACGTCAGAGAAGAGGAAGCAGAAAGAATATGTGATTATATATCCCTGATGCAGAGCAACGCAATACTGGAAATCGGTGGGGGGGCAGGGTATCAGGCAGCTCACATGGAAAGTAAGGGGTTTGATATTACGAGCATTGACGTTGAAACAAGCAATCATAAAGGGAAACGATTATTCCAATTAAGGACACGCTAAGCGCTGCTTAAACCCAGATTAAACCAACTTTAACAACATCTCATTTGCCACTTAAAAGCCTAAAATACGAAGACAAACCACCCCCCGTTTCCAAATCTGTTTGGAGAGGTACTTCCTGTCTCTTGACCGCCAGATCCAATTAATGTCAAACTTCAGGTAGATTCTGTAGTTAGAGAGATATTTTATGAATTCATTAGCAAAGGTAGAGGGAAATCTCGAGTGTCTTATTGGCTTCCAATCAGACTTCGCGTATGGACTGCAGGAGGCTATCCAAAGATTTAGGGAACTTATTATACAAAGAAGAAACAAACATTCCATAACCTTAAAAATCAAGGTGATAGAGGGAGCAATTTTAGGTTTAGAGTCCAACATCCTGTGGTTCAGGGCTATGCTCAATACTTTTACGCCGGATGATTACGAGAAGAATGATCTTGAGTCTCTTGTCCAGCAGAACACTGAAACACTGAGAAATATACATGACGCTACTATGGAAATGTTAAATTTGTTAGATAGGAATGAAGAAATTAGAACCGCTTATGATAAATGTCCCCCCCCGCTTAATTACAAAGATGAAGGACGTTGTTGAAGAACTAGAGGATACGCTTGCATCTATAGACCTGGGTTTCACCGCGCACGAAGAGTTAAAAAAGTTAGAGGAAGCCGCAGGTAAGTACGCAAGGAAAGCTCCCACCCTTGATATAGATAAGTTATGTGAAGACGCTTAAATTCGCACAACCTATTCAAAGAAGACTTATCAGTTGAAGACGTCAGAGCTATAAAGAGAGAAATAGAAAGCTATAGATATCTCAATAGATAGTTTTCCAATGGAGAATTGAGAGAATCAAAATCTCATTTATTCTCGGATTTGTAGAGGACATGAATTTAAGTACTCTATGTGTATCATAAGTGAGACACTTATCAAGCTTTATTCTTTACACCAGAGTAATACTACTTTGAGCCTGCCGAAGGGTAACTTCCGTTAGCAAGGATCGCCCGATAACTTTGCATCATTATTCACTATTAGCCCCTTACTTACTTACATGCTACGCTAGTTGCGGGATATTCCACTAATTATTCTAAGGAGTAACGCTCCCCAAGATGACGAGTAACAAACTGCCAAGAGTTATCTACGTTGCAAGCCCGGAGCTTTTTTCCAGAGGGGCTAGCTCTATACACGTAATGAAGATGTGTCAGGCGATGGCAAGGTTGGGCGTTGATACGGAGCTCCTTATACCTGCAAATAAACCAATCGGTGAAATTTGCAGATACTATGGGGTTGAGCCTAACTTCAAAATCACCTCATTCCCCTACTTTACGAACACGCTCCTAAGAAACGTAACGCATGGAACTGCCGCGTCTCTGTTCATAAAAACTAAGAGGAGAGAGTATGACATTGTAGTTACTAGAAATATAGTATTCGCCTATTGCGCTACTAAGCTCTTTAAGATTCCGACCGTCTATGACGCTCATCATCCCCTTGTCAAAGGTGCTTCTCGTCTCTTCAACTCATTCAAGAACTCCCCGCACCTAGTAAGATTTTCCACCAATTCAGCGGGTCTCGCCGATATTTATCTTAGACATGGGCTTCCCACTAGCAAGCTAACAGTTGCTCATAATGGTGTTGACCTAAAGGGATTTGAGAAAGCCCCTTCAAAAGAACAGGCTAGAAAGAAGCTAGGACTCCCTTTGAATGGGAAAATCGTTTGTTACTCTGGGAATATATACGAAGGCAGGGGGATTGAACTCCTTATTGATGCATCCTTAAGGCTAGAGGAAGTTACTTTCCTCATTGTTGGCGGTCTTGAAGAGGACGTAAAAGTATATAGGGATATTGCCCAGAAAAAGCGAGCTGACAACATCCAGCTTGTAGGTTTCGTGCCCCACGAATCTGTGCCAACTTACCTGCTAGCCTCTGACATTCTTGTAATGCCTTATACATCCAGTATGACTATAAAGGGTGGGACAAAAGCCGCTGAATTTACATCTCCGATAAAGCTGTTTGAATACATGGCGGCGGGACGCCCTATAGTGGCTACCTCGCTCCCTACTGTGCACGAAATACTAAGGCATAAGGAGAATGCAGTCCTCGTCAATCCTGACAGCGCAGAGTCATTATGCGAAGGTTTGCGGGAAGTGCTTGACAACCCTGCCCTAGCTTGCGCAATATCTGAAAGAGCCCAATCCGACGTTAGAGGTTACACTTGGGAAGAAAGAGCTAAGAAACTGCTAGGTCTCCCTTAGAAATTTAAGTTCTTGAACAATCCTTGTATGATTGATATAGTCAGCTAAAATCTTCGTCTTGCACAATATAAAAGGTTTCACCGATTCAACTAGAACAGTACCCGAAAGGGTATGGTTCCGACAACTCTTCCAATATGCGATAGTTGGCGTAATAGCAGCCGCCTTCGATCTAGCAGTCTTCAGTTTTCTAGCGGAACATCTGAAACTTCACCACATGATTTCAGCGTCGGTATCGTTCCTTGTAGGAACTGCTATAAACTTCTTTATATGCCTTCAATTTATATTTCGTCTGCATGAGCACTCGTGGACTGTGGCATTAAGGCGAAAATACCTGTCCAGCGTTATTGCTCTTGGTGTAAATTTGCTCGTGATGTTTCTGCTGGTTGACGTTCTTAAATTCAGTCAGATACATTTCTCAAATTTCCCTCCGTTTGAAGGACTTTTCCTCGCAAGATGTGTTGCCATATGCACAGGTTTCCTGCTAAATTTTATTCTGACAAAATACTACGCGTTCAAGGATTATTAGTTTGACTAATAGGACATTTTTAATCACTGGAGGAGCAGGATTCTTTGGGGGAATTCTAAAACGATCTCTCCTAGACAAGGGTTTTTCTTGCATATCTATTGACCTTGAGCGGGATGAAGATTCACACAAATTCCTCACGTCAGTTCAGGGTGATATAAGAGAGATAGATACTCTGAATAATATTTTCAGTTCAAGGAAGATAGATGGGGTTTTTCATTGCGCAGCAATGCTTGCTCACGAAATCAAGGATAAAACTGCCCTTTGGCAATCAAACGTGCATGGAACGGCGAATGTTGCTAGAATGTGTCATAAACATGGTGTTACAAACGTCGTCTATACGTCTTCAAATTGTCTGTGGGCAAAGAACTTTGGCAGACCGGTTACTGAAGATGACTTCCCTGAACCGGTTGAGATATATGGAAAATCAAAGTGGGAAGGAGAGAAAATTCTCCAGTCCTTCTCGGAAAGTTTTGCCTCCGTTATTTTGAGGTGTCCAACTATAATTGACGCAGGAAGGATAGGACTGCTTGGAATACTGTTTGAATTCGTGCGAGAAGGGCGCAAGGTATGGGTTGTCGGTGACGGCGGCAACCGCTATCAATTCGTGTTTGCGGGTGACCTAGTTGACGCATGCATGAAAGGTATTAATTATAAAAAATCCGATGTGTTCAACGTGGGTTCAGATAACGTCCCTTCACTTCGTGAGGTTTATGGGCATTTAATTCTCCAAGCCGGAACAAAGTCGCGCATTGCCAGCCTTCCGAAAACTCCGACAATTTTTATGATGAAGCTACTTTATCTTTTAGGACTTTCTCCACTTGGACCCTATCAGTATAAAATGATTAGCGAAGATTTCATTTTCGATACGTCAAAAATAAAAAAGGCTCTGGGGTGGTCGCCAACAATGACTAATCAAAAGATGCTTTACAGAGCTTATGAATTTTATACTGACAATGCTGAATCTATAAACCGGGAAGACGTGTCAGCCCACAGGAGAAGCGCTAAGATGGGTATTATCTGGTTGCTGAAAATGTTTTCGTAAGAATAACATGCCACTACCGAATAAGCGAGTTTTATGTATAGGTGGGGGTCCCGCTGGACTCACCGGTGCCTACTTACTCTCGAAGAAAGGGATTGCCGTAACTGTTCTCGAGGCTGATCCACAGTATTTGGGGGGTATATCGAAAACCGTCTCGCACAAGGGATTTCTTTGCGACATAGGGGGACACCGCTTCTTCTCAAAATCCGAGGAGGTCGTAAATCTGTGGAATGAAATCCTTGAAGAGGGTTTTATTAAAAGACCAAGAAAATCACGTATCTACTACAAGAAGAAATTCTTTGATTATCCACTGAAAGCTGGGAATGCTATTCGAAATCTTGGTATTGTTGAATCCAGCCTTTGCATCCTTTCATACCTAAAAGCATCGGCGTGTCCCGTGAAGAATCCCAAAAACTTTGAGGAGTGGGTGAGAAATAGGTTTGGACACAGGCTGTTTTCAATCTTCTTCAAGTCATACACGGAGAAGGTTTGGGGCATGAAATGCACGGAAATCTCGGCTGATTGGGCGGCTCAACGCATAAAAGGACTGTCGTTGTGGTCTGCGCTGAAGAATGCTCTTTTCCGTAGTAGCACTTCTGACAAAGAAGTGGTGAAAACGTTGATTGATTTTTTTCACTATCCGCGCAAGGGTCCTGGAATGATGTGGGAAACAGCGGGACGCAAAATTAGAGAACAGGGCGGAGAAATAAAGATGGGACAAAGAGTTGTTCGTCTGCACTACAAACCTGAGGGTAGGTGGAGCATTATTTCTCGCTCCGCCGCCGACGGTGCTGAGACTCACCACGAAGCCGATTTTATAATATCATCCGCCCCAATTAGAGAGCTTATCAACTCTATTAAACCCAAACCATCTAAGGACGTTGTTGAAGCAGCGACTTCATTGAGTTACAGGGATTTTCTAATAGTTGGTCTCATAACTAAGGACAGGAAGATTTTTGATGATAATTGGATATATATTCACGATCCGACGGTGAAAGTTGGCAGGATACAGAATTTTAAGTCTTGGTCCCCTGAAATGGTACCCGAAACCAGCGTAAACTGTTATGGCATGGAGTATTTCTGCTTTGAAGGAGATGGCATCTGGACAAGCAAGGATGAGGATTTAACAAAACTTGCAATGGACGAACTGATTAGACTCGGACTTGCCCGGCCGGGGGATTTAATGGATGGGTTTGTAGTCAGACAAAAAAAGGCTTACCCGGTATATGATGACAAATACGCCCAAAACGTTGATATTGTCCGCCGCTCGATTTCAGAGAACTATCCCGGTCTCTATCTAGTTGGGAGGAACGGAATGCACAAATACAACAATCAAGATCACGCGATGATGACGGCGATGCTCACAGTTGAGAATATTATCACTGGGAAAGAAATATATGACACTTGGAAGGTAAATCAAGATGCTGAGTATATCGAAGAGCAAGCTAGTCCAGATGAAGGTGGAAGAATGGTGCCAAAAAGCGTTTAGATCATTATCATATTATCACTTTTTAATTGGGTTTTCATGTTTTATCGCAGCTTGTTGTGGTTTTTTTTGGAAACATGATGCAGATGAGATTGAGGGTGTTCAAACGGCTTGGAAAATACTTGATGGGGGTGCTATATATAAAGATTTCTTTCAGCATCACCACCCGCTGTTTTACTATCTGCTCGTTCCTATTGTAAAAATTGGTGGAGAGACGCTTTCCTCGCTCTACTTAGCCGAAGCCTTTGCCTTTGTAATCTTTACTATAACTATAGTCGTAGCATTTTTGCTCACCAAGAAGGTTTACGATAGAAAGACCTCTTTAATATCAATAGTCCTACTTCTCACGTTCCCTTATTACATTCGAAAAGGAATGGAAATTAGACCTGATATTCTTCAGTCCTTATTTGGTCTCACTTCGTTTTATCTACTAACAGTTTATCTGAAAAATAGAACAAAAAAGTGTCTTATTTTGAGCGCGTTGATGCTTTCTCTTGCTTTTCTTTCCCTTCAAAAAGCGATCTTTTTTGTTTTTCTACTAGGGATTATCCAACTGTATTTGTTGCTTACCAAGGAAATTAAAAAGGGAGATTTTGTTCTCTACTGGGCAGTCTTTCTGATTTTACCCACTGCTTACCTGAGTTTCCTATATATTACAGGTGGACTGGGCAACTATTTTGACTTTAACTGGCTGGTTAATATGAAAATAATGGAAAGTTTCTCTCCGCTGAATCATTTTCCCCTCACCCGGTGGTCCAGGAAGGTTTTCATGACAATAATTGCGGTTGGGCTCATTGCTCTATTCATCCGGGGCTGCTTTCTCAAACATGGAAAACTCCATAAACTGGCAGCGTTCATGGGAGCTGGGCTTATTGTCTCAATTTTCTTTGCCAAATTGCCCTATACCCAATGGTTTCTGCCAAGTGCTCCTTTTGTTGTTATGGTTGCCTCCGCTGCTCTGCGCAGCCTTTTCAAAAATTCAAGAATAACGATCTGCCTTACTATTTTCGTTCTGCTCTCCGCTTGTTATTACGGAAAAGGTTTAGCAAAGCAGGTAGATAAAAGAAGGGACAACATATCGAGGATACAATACGTCCTCTCCGTCTCTGATACTCAAGACACTATTTATGAAGACAGCCGAAACAGTCTTTTTAGAAAAGATGCAGACTTCTTCTGGTTTTGCACAAGACCGAAGAGATGTTTAGAAGCCTACCAAAGCTTTCGCAACTACGATTATGATCCAATTCTGATAATTAAGGAACTCCAGCCTAAAGTTATTATCAAACATAAAAGGTGGACAGTTTTTGATACAAATCATCCAGAAATAGCCCAAAATTACGAACAGTCTTCTGAGCACAAATTAATCTATATAAGAAAACGATAGTTTATCCATCACCCTTACCCACTAAAGCCGGTGGCGAGAAACCATAAAATTTCAAGTCCTTTTTTCTACTGCCTTATATTTATTCATAGAGGAAATCGTCTAAGCTTTTCTGCTTTGAGGGATGTCCTGAGCCTGTCGAAGGGATATTTTTGTTGAAGTAAGATAAGGCTTCATATTCATCAATAACCCCTTCACAATAAGCCGTTGTATAAATATCCTTTTCCAATGGAGACGGAATAGGTTTAGAACTACCGTATCCTACTGTTTTCCCATGTTCTTTATTCAATTGTTTCTCCGCTTCTTTTTCCCTTTGCTTCTTGGCGTCGTATTCCTTTTCAAGATCAGATTTGAGCTTATTATATCCCTCCCAAGCTATTCGTTTATTTATTGCTAAGTGGACAAACAAGGCCAAACGACTGATATGGTGTTGCTTGGAGATAGCTTCTATTTGCGCATCATTATATTTAACATCAGAAGATATTGATTTTAAGCCTTTTATCTCCCTATATCCAACTAGAAAGGCAAAGGCGAAGCTATCACACCAGTTTTCTATGTTTTTACTCTCTTGGGGTTGGTTAAATTGTATATTATCTAACTGCTCATCGTTTAAGAGATAATGCCCCAGTTCATGCGCTAGTGTAAATATCTCTCTCTTGAGAGAGTTTTGCTGTCTTTTGATAACAATATTGTTAGGAGTAATAAAAAAACCGTTTATATTGGATTTGTTTTTTCTATTCCAGCTTTCGACAAACTCTAAAACTAAGATATTATACTCAGCAAGCTTATCTATTAATGCTCTTAAAAAATCCCTATCTCTATTTATTTGTTTATCCGGATGTAAGTTTTCTCTAACTTGACTAGCAACTTCTTCCGGACTATCAGTAACTGAGAATATGTTTAGCTTCCTTCCAATTTCATAACCCGAGAGTTTCGACAGAGCAGATAAGGAATGAATCCTTGTTTCCATTTTATGGACAATTTGCCTATCACCTAACGCAATATCTGAGTTGAAATTATCTTTTCTAAAGAATACGCTGGATAATCTTTCCTTTCTTAGTTCTTCGGGATCCGTATAAAAAGAAAGGCCCTTGGAAAATACCTCATCAATTTTTTTAAGATGACTCTTTTTAATATGCGGCGTGAAAACTGCTTCTTTTCTAATTTTATTCTTTAATCCGGTGCTCACTAGTTCTAACAAATCCCCTTCAGAAAGCCCGAAGATTTCCATCATACATTTAATGCGTTGAGGGTTAATTGTTAGTTTATCAGCCATGAATTGACCTCCACCCATTCCCTACGCGAACAACTTAACGCCTAGACTCCCCCACTGGATAAGAGCCTAACACTTTTAAGTAAATACAGTTCTTGCTCAGCTTTGACAGCAGAGGTTTAATTGTTGCGTCCTCTTTGTGTCCTCTAAAGTCGGCAAAAAATAGATACTCCCAAGGTCTTTCCTTAGACGGTCTCGACTCTATTTTGGTAAGATCCACCCTTGCCTCCGCAAAGGGCTGGAAAAACGCCTTCTGGAGCGCCCCTGGCTTGTCTTTTAACGAAAATACGATCGACGTCCTGTCCTCTCCCGTAGGACGGACGGCTTCATTGCCAATCACGAAAAACCTGGTCGTGTTCCAATTGTTGTCTTCTATATTACTTCCCACAATCTTTAACTCATAAATTGAAGCCGTATGCCTGCCTGCGACAGCGGCTATCTCCTTCTCTTTGGACGCTAGCTTAGCAGCCTCAGCGGTGCTGGCAGTCTCACGAATCCGAGAACTGCCAAGATTCCTATCCAGCCATCTCCTGCACTGAGCAATCGCCTGCGGATGAGAGGCGACCACCTTAACGTCACTTAGCGCTCCAGTCTTGCACAAAAAGAAATGATTTATCTTAAGAAATATCTCGGCGGACACCTTAAGACTGGAACGCGATAATAAATCAAGCACGACCGCCACGGATCCCTCAATCGAGTTCTCCACGGGAACTACTCCGAACGAGGCTCTTGCATTTTCAACCTCTTCAAACACCTCTTCGAAACCCCGAAACGGAATAAGCGCAGAGGAGCTTCCAAACTCACTGAACGCCGCCTGATGAGAAAAGCTCCCCTCAGGACCAAGATAAGCCACCCTGAGAGGACTCTGAAGCGCCCTGCACGCCGAAATTATTTCTCTGTAAACGCTCAAAACAGAATCGTCGGGCAAGGGTCCCGAATTTAATTCCACCAACACCCTCTCAACCTCTTTCTCCCTAGCTGGGTCATAAACCGAGACTCGGCTTTCCCGCTTATGCTCTCTGATGCCAAGGGCAACGCTCGCACGCTCGTTCAATAGCCGCAGTATCTCGCGATCTAACTCATCTATCCTTTCCCTAAGCTCTCGGAGGTTATCGGAGGAAACCATCAGTACCTCAATGATGATAGCGACAGCCTAAAAGCGTGTCAAATTCGGAGGGGAACCTGAAACGACGGGAGGGAAGAAACGCAAAGGGGATAGGTAATTCACAAAAGGTGTCGATTCTACTACCAGTTTTTACGCCAACCTCACGCCTCCGCATACTTCGCTAGTCGTATTTAGCCGTCATTTAACAAGATACGCAAGTAATAAAAAGTTGTGTGTAGGCAAATCTATTAAAGATACCCAGCTATTTCTCAATATCACTCTCCGGGTTCTCAAATTTTGTAATGATTTCTTGAACCGCACTTGTAGGGCGGCGAAAATAGCTAAATATACCCACTTTAGGGGGGTTGGGCTTTATGATATTAAGTGGCAGAAAAGACTCAGTAACTACTACTGGCTCCGGCGGCTCTGGTTTAACCGGCGCACCCGGATCTTGCCGTGACGGCTTACCTACCTGGGGCTTTTGATCCTCTTTAATTACACTCGACTCTCTTCACAGACCCGCTTCAAACCTTGGACTGTTAACGGTGCCTTGAATTTTCCCGCCCAAGCCTCCATCTCCCTGCTTAGGTAGATAGGCTGACAGAAGCGTCTTGTATTGGGCAAATTCGCCACCTGTAATTTTAACCCGATACGCTAAATCTACGATACCCCCTTTGGAAAATTCCCAAACTAGCGGGGTGCTACCGGTAACTTGAAGATCCAAACCATTTCCACGAATGCTGAATTCCTTTATCTTGGTGGTTTGCCCTTCAATGCTACCCTCTAGCGATGAGCTAAGACCTCCAAAACTCGGAAGAGTGATTTGCTTAACCACAACGTTGCTCAATTCAAGCCCATTTACATCAAACTGAAAATCTCCGCTCGGCACAGGATCAAAGTTAACGTAGAACTGTCCATCTAGAGAGCCGCGCAGCAACAAGGCTTCCTCAGCCTTCTGAAACAAGAGCGCGGGTAGTGGGTCAAGGCTTACCCCCTTTATGTCTCCTCCCACCTCTTGCAGGCTTCCATTTTGCTTATTTAATCTAATTGAGCCTTTAGCTTGTCCATCCAGAAACTCGACTTCAAACGGAATTTTAGGATTCTTCGATACAGCCTCAAATAGCGAAGGATTTATCCTCAAGCTGTTTATTTCTAGGAAGCTATCCTTTGATTTGTATATTTTGATCCCATCTAAGCGGACGCTGAGAAGCGGCGAAATCTTTATGCTCTTAATTTCAGCCTCAAACGGGGTATTAACAACTATCTCTTTTATAATCCTCCCTTTAAGGATATCAGTAGGAAATGTACCGAACAGAAAGGCAATAAATGCAAATATGAACAATAGGGCGTAAGAGAGCGGTTTAAGATACCTAAATCGTGTAATTTTTTCCGCGATTTTCCCTCTCATTTCAACTCACCTGCTTGATCCTATAGGTCGACACCCTGAGTCTAACGTTCATCGCGTCCGATTTATCGAATCTAGTGCTAATGCTTAAGTTCGACACCTTCAAAAAAGACGACTTCGTCTGAATCTTATACAATACCCCAACCAAGTCGTTTAGCGGTATCTTTTTGAGCTCAACGTCCACGCTCTGTTCTTCGAAGAAATCGTCCGATTCTAAAGCCGGTGAATTTACGTCCCTTATAGAAAACCTTCTTCTGTCAATTTGCCCGGATAAAAGTATCTTTTCGACCACCGATATGAGAGGACCCTCATCCTTCTCTACTTTACTAGAAAGCTCTTTGAACCTCTCCTGAAAACCCCTGTATGCAACGCTAAGTGCCTCTACGTTGCCGAGCCGCGCCTCAAGCTGCCGCGCCTGCCTCTCAAGCTGTTCAGCTCCTGATGAAAACGAGTGAAAAACAAGGGAAAGGAGAATAATGAAAAGCATGCACAAACCCATCAATAGGATTTTTCTATCCCTTTCAGCTATTGAAAAAACCTGTGCTCTCTCACGAACCTGAGCAACAAACTCTTTTATCCTATAGACCAGAGCGCTTACGTCCATACTTCCATTACACCTTCGACTTTAACATCGTGGATATTTCAAACTTAGTCTTGCCGTCAACGGCGTTACCCGTCTGATCTCTTTTAACTGTCTCAAATACGCCTGATTTAGAAAGGGCTTCCTCTATCTCGGTCACCTCTTGATATGAGTTGCATATTCCTCTTATCTTAACCCTGTTAGTGCCCTCGAACCTAATCTCATTCACGGTCAAACTAAGACTTTCCGGGAGACTCTCAGATATGGCTCGCAAAACGTCTAGCGGGCTAGGCTCACTCCCCGCCCCTTGCATGAGATTGAACCTACTCCTAACCTTAGCGACTTCGTTTTCCATAAATTCATCCGGTTTGGGAATCACCTCGACTTTTGGAAAAGTATCCTTAACAATCTGGGCAATCTGAGCGTCCACTGTTCTCACACGACTACTCAGATCAAAGTAGCGCAGAGCGGAACTGAACAGGAGAAGAAAAATAAGCGTTGCGAGCAATATGGCAGGAGTCGCAAACGCCTTTCTAAGCTCCCAGCCCGCCCCTACGTAACTAAATTCGCCCTTTCTAAAATTCAAATATCCTTTCTTAAAAACGCCACCGTATAGGGCGAGCGCATACGATTTGGCAAACGCGGGAGATTGGTCAACCCCCAGATCAGGTATAAGTACATACCCAACGTCCCTATTAAGCTCCCGCTTTAATAAATCCCTCAAACCAGGGATTTTAGACGCCAAGCCTGAAATCAGGACGGTCTTAACCTCGTCTTCCAACTCAATCTCAAAGAATTTGATAGTCCTTTTTATTTCTCTAATTAAATGCGCCAAACATTCCTTAAGAGATTCCTGATTAACGTTCAGCTTCGAAAAATCGACCTCGTTATCAGACAAGCCCAGCTTCTGACCTATACCTTCATAAAGCGAGGATATTGGCTCTTCTGACGACCTGACTAGCCTGACCCCCCTATTATCAAACAGCGTAAAGCACACTTCCACATCCCCTATATCAATTAAGATAAGCGGTCTAGCACCTTCAACCACTCCATCCAAAGCCCCTAAGGCAATAGCACCGTAAGTAACAACCTTAGGGTCAATTTTAGCCTTATTGTAAGAATCAAGCAGCTTTGCCAATTGGGACTTTTCAAAAACGCAAGTCAGGGCTTCCGCTCCCTTTTCTCTCTTGACGAGATGGTAAGCATGTATTTTTTCACGCGGATCAAATGTGGACACGCTCTCTAGCTCATACTCGTAAGTTTGATCAATCTTCTTATGGTCCGCGAAGGGAAACCCGATTGACCTAATAGAAACCGGGGAAGACGCCAAAGAAACGGCTAAGTCGCCTCTAGGTAAAGATTTATCATTAAAAACCTCGTCCAAAGAGCTCGAGTGGATTGTTCGGAGCAACCGGGTTTCCCTCAACCCTCTTTTGATTAAGGAGATTCTTGTCCCTTTTCTACCTACGTCCAGTCCTGCAAACCTTCCGTACATTACTGTGCACCACACTCCATATTCTACACTCCTAATAGTCTAAAATTACGCATCTTAGTTCTACACGCTCTTAAAAACTACGCTTTTAAGTAAGATACCAATTCTAAAACAAAAGTATTTCAAAGTCAAACTTATCCTACATAGCTTTCGCCCTTGCAATCGTGAGTACTTGAACCAGAGACGCCCCCGATCTAAACAGGATTTTAGCACACTCGTCGCTAGTTGATCCGGTTGTAAACACATCATCCACAATCAGTACCGACTTACGTCTGAAACTGTGTGGAACAGGAGCAGAGAATGCCCCTTTTACATTCTTTTGCCTTTCAATCTCACCCTTAATTTGAAATTGTGGTCTTGTTTCTCTAATTTTCTTTAGCCCCATAACATCGCACTTCACCCCGGTAGAACGGGATAACGCATTGGCGAAGATGGCTGAGTGATTAAATTCCCTTGCTCTAAGTTTACCTATGTAGAGTGGAACGGGAACTATCAACTCAAACTCATCCAAGTCTTGAGGCAAGTTCATTACCAATACGTCGGACAGGGAATCTCCAAAAACCAAATACCCATCATACTTAAACTTATGAATCATATCTCTTATTTTGCCTTCGTATAAAGCAACGGACCTAGACTTATTAAAATGGAATTTCCCTTTTAAGCAGTCGGAGCATAAATGATTATTCGTAGCCGAGTTATTTTCTGATTCATGGGTAATCGGAGAATGCTCGGCGGAAGATACGAAAAAGCCGAATGGAACCCCACACTTAGAGCAACTGGAAAACCTATCTATAAATCTTATGCTGCCACTGCACTCATCACATATAGCCTTGCTTCCTAACAATTGGTGATTTCGGCTATAGCATTCGGTGGTCATCCTTTCGCAGTAAGCACACGTATTAGGGAATAGCAGGTCCAACATATAATGGGGGGGATTAAATCCTCATAGGCATTATAACGGACAGGTAAGACTCCCCTTCAACCAGTCCAGAACTTGTTTCAGGATCAGGCTTGATTACGACAGGGCTGAGCTCGTCCGTCAGACCTAACTGCACCTTATCATGAGTTATTACCTCTAAAACGTCCAATAAATACCTTGAGTTAAATCCAAGCTCCATAGGCTCTCCGGAATACTCTGCCGGCACAAGTTCCTTAGCCTCCCCTACTTCTGGAGATATGGTAACTAGGGTTATGCCATCCTGACCTAATTTAAACTTTACACCCCTGGTTTTTTCAGATGAAAGTATAGATACCCTCTTTAGAGCACCTAAAAACTCACTACGAGTAATTATAATAGTTGTCTTAGAAGATTTAGGAATAACTTGCTCATAATTGGGAAATTCAGCGTCTATTAGCCTTGAAATAAGTATTATCTCTTCGCCTTCAGCCGTGAAGAAATTCTCCCCCAGTCCTATCCTAACGGTTTCTGATAGCCTCAAAATCTTTCTAAGCTCAGCAACCCCTTTTTTAGGAACGACAAAACCTTCGCCAAAACCTAAAATAAGTTCTGGACTGGCGTCTTCACTATCTTGAACCACCTGTTCACCCTCAACGGCACTTTGTTTGTCAAGATTAGTGACGACGTCCATACTATTTTCTACGATAGACAAGCGATGCCCATCAGTCGCTACCAACCTTAGGGAGCTGCCTTGGGATCCCTCACGGGTGGATTCTAAAGACTGGTTTGGGGCATTGCTCCCGTCAAAAAATATCCCGGCTAAGTTTCTTCTTAGCTCATCGGAGGACACCGCAAATATAGTCTTTGATATCATTGCTTCAACAACGGAGCTCTTTAGAGAGAGAAGGGAATCCGATTTAAACTCAGGAATTATAGGAAAATCTTCGCTAGGCAACCCGGCTATCTTAAAATTCGTGGAGAGAGATTTAACCTCTACCCAATGGTTGCCTATCTCATCTATTTCAATCTCTCCTTCACGGGCAGAGTCTCCGCTTAACAACTCCCTCACTATTTCAAACAGCTTTCTCGCTGGCAAGGCTAAACTACCTTGCTGCACGACGTCAGCCGGACACCAGGTCACCATTGTGGTTTCTAAATCTGTCGCGCAAATCTCTATCTTGTCTTCTTTGGCTGTAACTAGGACGTGGGATAATACTGGCATGGCGGCGCGCCTTTCAGAAATACCCTGAACCAACCCTAGTCTTAACGAGAAATTTTCTACTTGGGTTCTAAATCTCATAACTATTACTCCCTCACTATGATTAATAAAAGAAATTATTCTAAATATTCAATAGTAGTACTAGTAGGAACTGTTGACTTGTGTAAAAGTATCCTATCCTACTATATATATTAGTCTTTTCATGTTGATAATTATGTTGAAAGCATGGAGTCTCTTTTAAGCTTTATCCACAGAAGCCTTATAGTTAAGTTTATACACAGAGTGGTTGGAAATTATTCCACAATTTATACACATCTTTTACTCCTGAGTTAACGTTTCAAATTTTTGAGAGAAGAAATCCAAGGTCTTTGCTAAGGAGTGGTCTTCGGCTAGATTCTTTTCTATTTTCTTGACGGCGTGGATAACGGTGGAGTGATCCTTGCCACCGAATTTTTCACCTATCTCAGGATATGATGCCCCTATACATTTTCTTGCTAAATACATTGCAGTTTGTCTAGGCTGGATTATATTCTTCTGCTTTCTTTCAGATTTTAGCTCGCTTATCTTTAATCCGTAGAATTTAGCTACCTCTCCTTGTATAAATTCTATGGTAAGAGGCTTCTTTTCCTGTTTTTTTACAATGGTCTTTAGAACGTCTTTAGCAAGTTCTAGTGAAATTTCGGTATTCAGCAGTCTTGCGCGGGCTATTATGTTAGTGAGCATCCCCTCAAGCTCTCTAACATTTGAAGATGTGTTTTTAGCTAAATAAAGTGCTACTTCATCTGAAACCGCGACTCTTTCTGAATCCGTCTTGTTCTTTATGATAGCTGTCCGGGTTTCGGTCTCTGGGGGTTGTATATCGGTTATGAGTCCCCATTCGAATCTGGAGCGGAGCCTCTCTTCTAAATACGACATATCCTTTGGGGATTTATCGCTTGTAAGCGCAATCTGTTTTTTTGATTCGTAAAGGGTGTTGAAGGTATGAAAAAATTCTTCCTGCGTGCTTTCCTTTCCTGCAATGAACTGCACGTCGTCAATTAATAAAACATCGCACCCGAATCTGTATCTGCTTCTAAACTCTTCCATTCTGTTAGACTTTATGCTATTTATCATCTGATTTGTAAAACTCTCTGCTGAGATGCAACATATCCTTGCATTGGGCTGTGAGCTTTTTATATAGTTCCCAATTGCGTTAAGTAAATGTGTTTTGCCAAGCCCAACCCCTCCGTGAATAAATAGGGGGTTATAAGCCTTGCCCGGATTAGTTGCGACTGCTACTGAAGCAGCATGGGGAAACTGGTTGCTAGGCCCTACGATGAATCTGTCGAATGAGTAGTTTGGGTTTAATTTTGGGTGTCCTTCGTCACGTTTTTTGTGTCCTCCTTTAGGAGCGGATTCTTTTCCATGGCTAAATGTGTTTTGGAGCGTAGTGTCCTGGTCCTCCCGGTCCTGGGGTTGCTGAAGGGGCGATACGATTTTCAGCTCGACCGCGTCGCCGTATAATTCTTCCACAGCCTCTTTAATAAAACCCATGTAATTGTTGTTTATCCAGTCTCTATCAAACTCGCTGCTCGCTTCAAGAGCAAGACTCTTTTCGCTTTCTACCAAAGCTTTTAGAGGGGTAAACCAAGAGAATACCTGCGGATTGGACTTTCTCTCTATAATCTCTAAAACCTTTTTCCAGGATGCTTTTCTAGCTTGGTGTTCCGTCCGTTCAGTTTCAGGTTTAAAGCGCGTAGGAAAGCATCTTGCCGTTGTTTCGTCCTGACGAATAGCCTGCTTTATTAATATCTCCAGCCCTTTATTCTCACCCTCGCTTAGTTTTGAAAAAACCGACCTCAAATCGTATTTGATGAGTTTTGTTTCTTCTTCCATCTTTTCCTATTAACCCTCCGTTAACATAAATACAGGTTATCAACAGGCAGTCAACAGCATGTGGACAACTTTGATAGTAGGATTTGGACAAGATATGCAGCAATAAAACAGGCGAACTCATAATAACGGACGGCTGAGTATGTTGTCAAGCATCTTTTTTATTTTCAATGTTGACAGGTAGTTAAGCTCATTCGTTACTGAAAACAGAGAATTTCTTTCTCTACAAAAGGGGGTTGTATAACTTTATCTATAATGTTTAGCCGCGCATACGCCTTTCCTCTCATTTACAAGGCTCAGCAAAGCGCCCCCCAAGATGAAAAATACTATTAGAGATACTATGCTCAAGCGACTTGAGCCAGCTATCTGAGAGACGACTGCAAATAAGAGCGGTCCTGCGATTCCCGCAAGCTTTGAACTCATTCCGTAGAAGCCAAAGAACTCTGCCGTCTTAGCTTTAGGTAGCATAGAACCAAAAAACGACCTGCTTAGCGCCTGGGTGCCCCCCTGCACGACTCCTACGAAAAATGCCAGCGTCCAGAAATGGAGCGCCGTTTGCATGAAGTAACCACCTATAGAGATCAACGTGTAAGAGATCAGTCCGATAAAGATAGAGTTTTTAGCGCCTATGTAACCCGCCAATCTGCCAAAGGCTAATGAAAAGGGAATACCTACGAATTGGGTCATTAGGAGCGCTCCTATGAGAGCCATTTGGTCGATACCAACCTCAACTCCGTAAATCGTCGCCATTTTTATTATTGTGCCTATTCCGTCGTTATAAACCCAAAAGGCTATGAGAAAGAGGAATGGTTCCCTGTGTCTCCTAAGCTCCTTAAAGGTTTTCAAGAGTCTCGTAAAGCCAGTAGAGAGCGCGTCTCCGACTCCTAGCGCGGGGAGGCTCTCCTTACTTGCGTTTTTATTAAGCGTTTTAGATTCTCTTACGTTAAGCAGTATGGGAATAGTAAAGACCGCCCACCATATTGACGCAGCAACAAAGGAGAGGCGCGTAGCCAGTTCTTTATCTTGCATAAGCTCAATCATCAGAACGTTTACGCCGAGTAAGACGCCCCCGCCGAGGTAGCCCAGGGCGTAGCCCTTCGTGGATAAATAATCCATGCGTTGCGGCTCTGCCACGTTGGGCAATAGAGAGTTATAGAACACTTCCGAGCTTGCAAAACCCACGTTGCCTATCACGTAAAACAAGGATGCTATGATCCAATCACCGGTAGTTACAAAATATAGAAGCGCCGTGGCGAAGACGCCGAGCGCCGCAAAAGCAGCGAGAAACCTCTTTTTGTAACCCTTGTAATCTGCTATTGCGCCCATTATAGGGGCTAAAAGCGCCGTGATAAGCAGGGCTATGACAGTAGTATATGCCCAATATACCGTAGCGGTGCTAGGCGATAAGCCGGCTCCTGCAACCCTGCTGTAGTAGACCGGGAGCAAGGCTGCCATGACGGTAGTCGCGAAAGCGGAGTTTGCCCAATCATACATGCACCAGCTAAGCGCTTCGCCGCGCTTTTTTGTATTTGAGACTGAGGTAGTCATTTCTCGATCAATTTGCTTGTTGCTCGGGACTGCAAAAGCTACCTGTTTTTTAGGTTTACGAGCTCCGCTTACGATCAAAGATAGGTTTACGCATAACTTTTACAAGAGTGACGCGACGGGGTCACTCATATCTCAGAGCCTGTATGGGGTTCATCTTTGAGGCTTGAACGGCAGGGTATAATCCGAAAAATATTCCTATAGCGGCGGAGAAGCCAAAGGAGATGAGAATCGAGCCGGGCGTTACGGCAGTTGTCCAGTTTGTAAGATTAGTTGCTATATGAGACCCTGCTATACCAACCAGAATGCCTATTGCACCCCCTACGGACGAGAGCAGGATCGCCTCTACTAAAAACTGGGTCAGTATATCCTTCTCCGTTGCCCCCACGGCTAATCTTATTCCAATTTCTTTGGTTCTTTCTTTAACCGACACGAGCATAATGTTCATTATTCCGATGCCGCCTACGATAAGCGAAATTGAGGCGATACCGCCAAGCAGGACGCTCATTATTTTAGTGATGGTAAAGATTCTGTTTATAACCGAAGTTTGATTTCGTATGTAGAAGGCGTCTTTATCGTCGGGGCTTAGATTATTGCGCTCTCTTATCAGATTGCCTATCTCCTTCTCCGCAACGTATATCTCTTCCTTGTTTTTTACTGATACCGAGATGGCTTCTAAGGTTGAAAATGCTTCTATTGTTTTCTTATACGTAGTGTGAGGAATTATTATCAGATCATCCTGCCCCTTCCCTGTCGGGGTCGGACCCAGCGGGCGCATAACGCCGATTACTAGGAAGGAGTTATCTTTTATTCTTACGTGTTGATGTATGGGATTTTGACTGCCAAATAACCTCTCAGCCACCGTGCTTCCAAGTGCGCAGACTTTCTTTGACCCCTGGACGTCAAGACTATTAAAGAAACTCCCCTTTCCAGTGAACCAATCGTTTATAAATACAAAATCTGGCGAGGTACCTAGAATAGTTGTGAACCAGCTCTTGTCGCCTCTGCTAACTTGCCATCCGGTATCATTTAGGGGTACTGCATATTGCACGGTTTCTAATTTTTTTATCGCTTCTACGTCTCTATCTGAAAGATTTATGAGTTTATTACCTTCAACCCCTCTCTTCCCTCTCTTAATGATAAGCGATTTTCCACCTAGCCCCGTTACCTGTTCTTCAATTTTCCGTTTGGCTCCCTGCGTAACGGAAATGAGTATAATCACCGCGGCGACGCCTATGATAATCCCAAGCGTTGTCAATATGGAGCGGATTTTGTTTGCCGCTATTGATCTATACGACGTTTCAAGGGCAGTGAGAATATCCATATATTTAATTATCACGTGCTGAAGCACGCGCTTTATACGACAAATGATAGTGAAATTGGGGTAAAACGCAACAGGCGACCTGCTTGGGTAGTCGTCCAAGCCATCGTGTCCCAACTCTGTAGGTGATGATAGGCTTTAGGGATTTATGAGGATCATTAAATTAGAGCAAGTACCACTCAGTAACTAGTTATGGGGTAATCTCTATTAACCAAGAAAGTTTACCAGTATGGTAACTATTGTAGATATGCCTACAATGAAACCCACTATGTAATATATCTTATTCCCGAATTCTGTTATGTATTGTCCAAGTTTTTTGCTTTCACGTAACTATTTAGGTACTTGCCTAGCTGGGAGACTTATTATAGTAACTAGGAAAGCGAGCAATGATAAGGTGGAGTAAGCGTAAGTGCCGTTCAGGGGTTACGACTGTATAGGAAGCGAGAGTTTCTATCGACCTCTGAGTTGCCTCAAAGCGGTGCCCCTTGAAAAATTAGATGGTAATTATTTGCATATGGTAACTACTTGAACTTAGTCTCATTATATGGGATAATTAAGGCAAAAGATGTTTGGGGTTGATATATTTTAGACTTGGTTAGCATTATAACATAATCCAATTGAAGGAGGTTGACATGCTGAGTAAACAATTGCTAAACGCGCTGAATGACCAGATTAAAAATGAGTACTTTGCATCTTACACTTATCTCTCTATGGCGGCTCATTGTGAGTCTATTAATATGGCGGGGTTCGCAAACTGGCTGAGGAGGCAAAGCGAGGAAGAGCTTGGGCACGCTATGAGGCTATTTGATTACGTTATAGACCGTGGAGCGCAAGTTACCTTGCAAGCTATTGGTAAGCCTCAATCGCAGTTTAAGTCTTTGACCAATATGTTTCAGCAGGTTCTGGATAACGAGATGGAAGTTACTGGGATGATTAATAAGCTCTATGAGCTGGCGTTGAATGAGGATGACCATGCGACGGCGGTAGAGCTTCAATGGTTTATTCAGGAGCAGGTGGAAGAAGAGAAAAGTGCAAGCGACGTGCTAGAGAAGCTAAAACTTGCTGGCGATAGTGGAGCTGCCCTGATTATATTGGACGCGCAACTTGGCGAGCGTCAAACTGCGGAGGAATAATTACTGTGACTGTGTTAGGAAAGAGGCTGGGGATATGATTTTAAGCTCGGGAAAATATGTTCGGTATGTTTCGTCGCGTGTCAGTAGGCTCCACTCCATAACTGCCGCGTGAGCCCCAATGTAAAAGTCCGGCAGTGGAGAGGTTTTTGCTCCCCTTCTCCTTCTGTATTTACGGAAACATTTTCCGGCAAGAAAGGCTGCCTCGAATGGAAGTTTCTCTCGTCCGAATAAGTGAGGGGAAACCACTTCCTCCAATTCCTCCGGGGTGTCAAAATGAACAGAAATCTCTGCGTATATTAGAGGGTTGATTACTAGAGCTGTGGTTTTGCGCATCCTTGCAATTGTAACGAGAGCCCAGTCCATCCATTCTGAGTTTTGATTGAGCAGGTCAATGATAACGTTGCTGTCGACGAGTGCCACAGAACCCGCTTGCTTTCTCATTTTCTGGTGTATTTTTTCGATAGCGGGGCAGGTATTTCCCCTAGTTTACGGTCTCTTGTCATCTCCATGATTTCATCGGTGCTCAAATCGCTCATTTTCCATTTTTTTGCGCCTTCCTTGAAATGCCTGACGAATTCGTCGCTCACTTTCAAATTTTTTGCAGCTTCCTTGAAATGCCTGACGAATTCGTCGCTCACTTTCGTAACCTTTTGACTAGGGGCTTTCACTATTTTGACCTCACCATCTTCCATAACAAAATCTACTTCCGTGTTAGGCAAGAAGCCTGCTTTTTCCCTTATGGCAATCGGTATTGTTACCTGTCCCTTTCGGGTTATACGCATCTCTCAGCCCCCGTCTCTGCAATTCTTGCGCTCAGTCAATGTTAGCTGCACTCGTGAGAGTAATACTTGTGTTGGCGTTTGTCAAACGGGTGGGATGTCAAGGGATGCCTACATTAGGAGTGGTGATACCTCGGTGGATTTAGAATTTAGTTTTGATTTTCAAATAGCCTAAGTTCATTCATCCTTGGACGTTTTCCACTAGCGAGGCATCGCGATTGTAAATTTGCTTCCCTTCCCTTCTTCGCTTTGAACCTCTATTTTGCCGCCGTGCGTGATAACTATATGCTTAACTATACTCAAACCGAGACCCGTTCCTCCCATGCTTCTGGAGCGGGTTCTATCCACTCTGTAAAACCGCTCAAAGATTCTTGGCAGGTGCTCTTTGCCAATGCCGATGCCCGTATCCTCTACTTCTATCCTTAGCTGTGAGTCGTCGCTGGAGACGCCTATGCGTATCTTCCCGCCGTCCGGGGTGTATTTTACCGCGTTGTCTATAAGGTTTATGAGCATCTGCTCAATTAAAAACCTGTTCGCTTTGATCTTGTGGTCGCCGTTTGCGTTGCTCAGGTTTACCTCCAGGAGTTTCTCTCCGATTTTAGATTTGAGGGCTTCCAGGATGGACTTTATTGAGGCGCTTATATTAACGTCTTCAAAGTCGGACGTAGCATTTTCACCCGATGATGAGTCTCTGCTTTCAACCTCCGAGAGCACCAAGAGATCGGATACGATGTTTATTAGCCTGTCGGCGTTTCTGCTGATAATTCTTAGGAAGTGCATCTGGTCGTTCTGATTTTCATAAGCGCCTTCTTCAAGGGTTTCCGTGTAGCCCTTTATAGCCGTTAGTGGGGTTCTTAGTTCGTGCGATACGTTAGCTATGAAATCCGCCTTAATCTTTTCTAATCTCTTAAAGTCGGTTATGTTGAACATTACAAGGATGATTTCTCTAGTAGGAGAATTGATCGGTATTGCGTTTGCCAAGTAGCATCTTTCGTCAGGATAAAGAGACGATATTTCCCTGATTTCAGGAGTCCAGCTTTCGAGCGAGAACTCCACCAGCCTTATGATTTCCTTGTTTCTCAGTATTTCCCAGTATAGCTTTTGGCAAGGGTCGTCTTTGAAATTGAACATTTCCTTTAGCGCATTATTTACAATAGTTACCTTTCCCTCGTTGGATATAACCATAACGCCCTCGCCCATAGCGCTTAATACGGCTTCGAGCTGGTTCTTTTCGCGGGAAAGCTGATTAAAAAGCTCGTTTAATTTTTGAGCCATCTGGTGTAGCGCTTTCGTTATTTTAGGTATTTCACCCTTGCTGTGCATAATCGGGATGTTTACGTTCAGGTTGCCTTTAGCTAGTTCTTCTGAAACGTTGATGATTGACTGAAGGGATTTTGTGATTGTTTTTGAGACCGCAAGCGAGATCAGTAATGCTACTACCGTGAGAACCACGCCCAGATATATGACTTTGGACTCTATGGGCGCAAGGGTTCGCTGAATAGCATTAAGCGGAAGCGCCGTACGTATAATTAGGTTTACCTTTCCATTTTCGTCTCTGAGCGGGACCGCCACGTAAAGCATCTGTTTTTGAATCGTCCCGCTGTAACGCTTGTTTTCCCCTATGCGATTTTGTATAGCTTCCTTAACTTCGGGTTTATCGGAATAGTTTTCCCATTGTCTGGGGCTTTTTTTTGAATCGCCAAGCGCCCTGCCATCTTGGTCTAATACCGTGATTCTTACGCCTGTTTTCTCACCTAGGTTCAACACTAGGTTTTGTATCTCAACGTGTCCCCGTCTCTGAGCAGGGATCGGTTTAAGTTCTGGCAGGGAAGGTTTGAAGGCTTCGCTAATTAGCCCAGCCGCCGTCAGAAGCCTCTCTTTTGTCAGGGAGGCATCGTATTTCTTTAATTCGCCTATTACGAGGAAAGTAAATAAGAATAGGACGAGGAATATGATTAGAAAGCTGGAAATGAACTGTTTCCAAAATATACTCAAACGGTTCTTACTCTTCCTCTAATTTATAACCTATGCTCCTTACAGTTTTAATCATATTACCCGCAATTCCAAGCTTTTCCCTGAGGTTTTTGATGTGAACGTCAATCGTTCGGTCGTAAACCAGCTTGTCGTCGCCCCAGAGGCGTTTCTTTTTGAGTAGTTGGTCTCTTGTGAATACCCTGCCCCTACCGTTGGCAAGCGCTTCGAGGATTTTGAATTCCGTAGTGGTTAGGATTACCTTGTTTTTCTCAACTGTTACCTCATAAGTGCCGGTATTAATGCTAAGCGGACCTACCTTGATAACGTTGTCTTCCACCTCGCTATTCACCGTTCGCCTTAGGATGGTTTTTACTCTGGCTACGAACTCGCGCGGGCTAAAGGGTTTTACTACGTAGTCATCAGCCCCGATCTCAAGCCCGACGACTATGTCGGCTTCAGTCGCCTTCGCCGTTAGCATTATGATGGGAACGGCGGCGGTAGAGCTCTTGCTTTTTAGGATTTTGCAGATTTCAAGTCCATCTATGCCGGGCAGCATAAGATCAAGCACCGCCATATCAGGCACTACTGATTCTATGTAGGAGAGAAAGTCCCTACCGTTGTGAAATTCCTTAACCCTGAATCCCTCCCTCTTTAGGTGGTGACTCACTAGCTTGACTATATCTTCTTCGTCATCAACTATCGCAATCAGCTTTTCAGTCATAATGAGCTTCTCCTAGTAGTAATTATTCCCTATCTTTCCCTTACTCCTGAATCGTCATTCTAGCCCTGCCTGCCCTGAACTCGTTTCAGGGTTTTATCTTCTCTCTTTAACTCTCTTTCATTATTCTAAGCTGTAGGGGTAACCTGTTCCCAATCGGGTTGGGAACAGGCGTGGTTTCTCTATCCCCCCCTGGATTCCTGTCCCTGCTTAATATAACTGCAGGGATAAGCCCCCTCAGGAGACGATTTCCGCGTGTCTTTCGTCCCTCATCCCTGTCATTCTGAGTCTGAGGAATCTAAATTTTTAACCAAAAACAGACTATAGCCAACCACTTCCTCTTACAAGAACGCCACGCCTCTCTTAACAATTCCTTAACTTTACTTTCACATCAAATTTACTTTCCTTCTATATCTTGTAATCCAAAATCTATTTTTATGTAAGGAGGAGGTTGAGAGATGAAATCATTATTAAGGCTGCTTTTAATGGCAATGTTAGGCTTGTCTTTTCTCGGCGCTGACGCTCAGGCGCAAGACGCTTGGTATGACAAGTTTAAGATTAAGTATAAGAAGGGTCTGACTCTTCAAGCTGGCGATGAGTTCAAGATGAAGTTCAGGGCAAGGGGTCAATTTCGTTTGGAGATGGAGGACTCAGATGATAATAATACGACAAACTTCAGCGTTCCGAGGCTCAGGTTCAAATGGAACGGATATGCTTATCAACCCTGGTTCCTCTACACCGTCCAGATTAACACACCCAAGACACTGGACATGAGGGATATGTATTTCACTGTAGCGCGTAATAATAGTTTTATCCCTAGGATTGGGCAGTGGAAGGTTCCTTTTAACAGACAGGAACTTACCTCGTCTTCAGCACTTCAGTTCATTAACAGGTCTATTGTCAACTCGGAATTTGGATTGGGCAGAGACCTTGGCGCAGCGATTATGGGTGGGTTTGGTCCTATGAATAACTTCTCATATTCATTTGGCGCGTTTAACGGCGCTGGGAAAAATGACTCGGCTGGTCAAGGAGACATATCAGAAATGCTTTACGCTGGTAGGATTCAGTTCGGTTATGGGGGAAAGGGCGATAAGTTTAAGGCTGGTTCCTCTTACGCTACTGGAAGCGCTTATAGCATTAAGCCCAACTTCGCTAAGGCTCATACGTTCGTGGTTGGCATAGGTGGAGCAATGATGTCTGACTTTAATTGTGGAGTAAGAACTCCGGACGGTAAGGGACACTGTAAAAGGCTTACAGCTCTTGATTTTTCAGACAAAACAGGAGCCGAAGGTGATAAAGTTGATCTGAGGTTAATCACTGCTGACGCGAGCTTTAAGATGCCGATTTTCAACGTTCAGGGTTCCTACTACGGCAGATGGATAGATCCCCAATCTGGACCAAAAAAGGACGTGGGTGAGGCTTATGATTCTGGCTACAACGTTCAGGCGGGCGCTTTCATAGTTCCTAAAAAGCTTGAAGTTACTGGAAGGTATTCATTGATAGATTATGATACGAAGGTCAAAGATTTAGAATTAGCTGAAGGCGGGGACGATAAGAAATGGACGATTAGCTCAGCGGTTAACTACTATCTCTCGGGCGACCACAGATGGAAGATTCAGGCTGAGTACCTGCGCACGACGAATGAATATACGGGTGCTAAAAAAGATAAAGAAGAAAACACATTCGCTCTTCAGCTTCAGGCGTATTTTTAAGATCGTCTGAGCGAGCTTGAATAAAGGTTGTTAAAAACTAAGTCATCTCCTTTTTTATTCTGGTTTTAGAACCTCTGAGACCCAGCGGTTGAGACGATAACCTCAACCGCTGGGTCTCTTTATTATTCTCCCCTAGCACTCTCCTTTATCTAAAGGGGGACACATTGGGAGGATTTGTTCTTTATTCTTTTAATCATAGCCTATCATTTCATTCCATCCCAAAAATCCATGTCCCTCACCCTGTATCCCTCTCCCAGAGGGATACAGGGAATGAGAATCCCTACCTTCCCAGCTTGCCTACTTCTACCCCCCCCCCTAACGCGTCAACTGCACTTGACACTTAGGCTTTTGTCCATACTATAAAGCCTATGACAAAAATAATTGCGATGTTGCTTATTACTATTTCACCCTTTTTCATTATTAGCTGTGGTTCCAAAAAACTCCCTAGGGGATTGACGGACAAGCAGTTATATGAGGTTGCTATTGAAGAGATGGAGTCCGCCGACAGGGGTTTTCTGTGGATTTTTTCTGCGCGGGATTACGATAGGATATTTGAACTTCTTAAGGAGGTGCAACTTAGATACACCTATAGTCCTTATGCGGTCCTTGCGGAGCTTAGGACGGCTGATGCCTACTTTGAAAAGGGTGAGTATGAGGAAGCCTCCGTTGGATACGAGGAGTTTATAGAGCGTCACCCTAGACATAAAGAGGTAGGGTACGCTACTTACCGCTTAGCCCTTTCTTATTTTGAGAGGCTATCAAATGCTGAAAAAGACCCTACAAGCGCCAGAACCGCTATTAAATGGTTTAACGAATTCATTTCTAAACATCCAGATTCTTCATTGATTGCTGAGGCTCAAAAGAAGATAGCTAAGTGCAGAGATAGGCTCGCAAAGCGCGAGATTTATATAGGCAATTTTTACTCTAAGCGTAAAAATTACAGAGCTGCCGCAAGTAGATACAGCGTAGTAGTTACGAATTACAAAGACACCAAGCGGCTTGAAGAGGCATTATATCTTTTGGGAGAGGCTTACGTTAAGCAGAATGAGTTTGATCTTGCGAGAAAGGCTCTGAGCCAACTCATTCAGGAATACCCGAGCGCTAAGTATTCTAATAAAGCGTCAAAACTGTTAAACAATATACGAAATAAGTCTGCCAACCCGTTATCTTAAAGAGACCGAGTATTAACAGCGATGAGGGCTAGCAGGCAGATTCCAAGTCCGAGCCTGTGCCCCAGAACTCTAGTCTTTAATTCATTCCCACTTCCTGCTTGATACGTATGGGGAAACATCCAAATAGGAAGGACAGTATGGTACTACCGCCATACCAGTAATACCCTACCCGTCATTCCCACCCCCGAGCGAGAATCCAAGTTTTTGACGTGTAGTTTTTAGTATTGTTCGCTCAGTAGTAGAGCTGATTGTTTAGAAGAGCACAGCTTATTTCAGGATTACGTCCCCAAAAATTAGAAGAACCATACTAGTGAGAAACGCAAGTAAAATTCCAACCTGCTACTTATACAATTCCGCGAATTTCTCACTAATGGTTGCATTTATTCCCGCAACCTCTTTATTAACATTATCAAATTTATCTTCATGCCTTCGCAAACTTATCATCTACTTTATTAAACCTATGCTCGAATTTATCTTCTATTTCACTAAATCTTTTTTCAAACTTATATTCTACTTCACCAAACTTGCCCTCTATTCTATTAAACCTGTCATCTATTCTATCCTCTATTCTTTGCAGGTCTGCTTTCGTTTCCTTTCTCGACTCCTCAAAAACTTCTCTGAATACCTTCTTTATCTCTTCTATTTCGCCTTTACCCATTGAAGCTCCCTCTTTGTTAGATTCTGCCTCATCTAACTTGTAGGCATGTCCCTGACTCTGAGATGGAGACTGAAATCCACGAAGGGGATCCTGATGTAATTCCTGCATTACATATCTCCTTTAGACAACAGCTAGTTACTATGGGAAAGATAGTAAGCTAAGGACGCGTGATTATCAAGGTTTGTAACTCCCTATTTCCCCACGCAGAATTTGCTAAAAATTCTTCCCAATACGTCCTCTGTCGTTACTTCACCGGTTATTTCTCCGAGCGAGTCAAGAGTGCTTCTTAGGTTAAGTGCTAAGAACTCGGGCGATTCATCTATCCTAAGAATCTCAATAAAGGAAAGCAGGTTTTGCAGCGCTTTGTCTAGGGAGAGCTTGTGTCTAAGCTCGGTCAAGACTATTTCATTCCCTTGAGGCGCGCAGTCCCTATTGAGTAGCACTTTTTCTATGCCGTCTTTGAGCTCTTCTATCCCAGCACCATACCTTGCGGACGTGCTTATAATTAAGTCCCTTGACATATAATCGGTTAGCATCTCTATTTTTACCCTTGAGCTAACGTCGGACTTGTTTAATACTACGACTGCCCGCCTTCCTTTAATTTCACTTAATACCTCATAATCGTCATCGCTCAGCTCCGAACTTCCATCTATGACGATAATCAAAAGCTCAGCTTGCCTGACCTTTTTCTTTGCCAGCTCTACGCCAGCTTGCTCAATCTCATCTTTCGTTGATCTTATACCTGCTGTGTCCGTGAGCTCAAGCGGTATTCCCCTGATGTTGATGCTTTCTTGTATAAAATCTCTGGTAGTGCCGGGACGTGGGCTAATAATAGCCCTGTCCTTATTTAGAAGACAGTTTAATAAACTTGATTTTCCAACGTTTGGTTTTCCCAGTATTGCCGCTCTTACCCCATATTTAATTATTCTTCCTTCATCATAAGTGCCAATGAGTAATTTTATCTCTTCAATCAGCCCCGTCGCCCGCAACTCCATACTTTCTTTAGCTATTGGTTCTATGTCCTCTTCAGGAAAATCAACCTGAGCCTCAACTTCGGCTAATACATCTAGGACTGTTTCCTTACAACCCCCTATCTTTTCTGAAAGCGCGCCTTCAAGCTGTAGTTCCGCCTGCTTTAATCCTTCTTTTGTCTGCGCATTCACTATATCCGCTACTGCTTCCGCCTGGGCTAAGTCCATTTTTCCATTTAGAAATGCTCTTAGCGAGAATTCTCCGGGATTTGCAGGTCTAGCCCCCAGTTTATAAATGACCTCAAGCACGTTCCTTGGTGCTAGATAGCCCCCGTGTGAGTGTATCTCCACTACGTCCTCGCCTGTATATGACCTAGGAGACTCCATATAAACGCAGAGAACTTCATCTATCAAATCAAGAGATTCGGGCTTGACTATGCGACCGTAGTAGAGCCTATGCGACTCTAGCTCGGTTATCATATCTTTTGAGCCAGATGCTCTGAAAATATCCCTTATTATTTGTCTAGTCTTATCTCCACTTACCCTAATCACAGCAATGCTTCCATTACCCTCTGCTGTGGCTATCGCTGCGATAGTATCTTCTCTTGACGGGTTAACGCGGTCCATTTCACGGGTAAGCTAACACATTTAAGTTGGTTGAGCTATGCGCGCCAAAGATGAAAAACGGAAGTGCTTCTCGGTGAAAAGCACTCCCGTTTTCTCAAAGGAGGATGGAGTATGATTTAAGTAGAACGTTTAACTTTTGATATAAAAATAAAGCATAATACTTTGAAAGTCAAGGGTTATTTTAATATCAATTTGGAAATAATTTCCCTATGGCATCGTATATAGTTATAACTTGTTGCAATTACTACGCTTTTATGCCCCCTCGCCACATTCCTTCCATAAAATTTAAGTTGACAACTTAAAAAACTACTAAGAAATTGGGAGCATATTATATGTGAAGGAGAACAACGAGCACTACTTAGTAGTATTTGCTAAAATCTAGTTATATGTAATATTTGTTCAATATTGCCGTGGCTAAAGTAACGCTTCTTTCCCCTGCAAAAGTTAATTTGACCTTGGAGATACTAGGTGTCAGATCGGATGGCTATCACAATGTAAGATCTATAATGCAGCCAGTAGATCTCTTTGATGAGGTAGTTATAGATATAGATAAGGGGCGTCGTCCTGAGCGGTTAGTGAGCATGTCCGGGCCGCTTGTAGAAGGGGGAAGTATCAAGATTGATTCAAGCGGGATTAAACTTCCGGATAATGAGGACAACCTAGCTTATAAGGCAGCGGAGCTCTTTCTTAGACAAAGTGGTCTTAGACTAAGCGTAAACGTATTCATAAAAAAGAAAATCCCTTTAGGGGCGGGATTAGGTGGGGGAAGCGGTAACGCCGCCTCCGTCCTGGTAGGCTTGAACAAGCTCTCCTCGGCGCTCACCGACGAGGTGTTATTTAGCCTAGCGAGCCAAATAGGTTCCGACGTAGCGTTCTTTATCAATTCAGCAACGGCTCTGGTCGAGGGCGTAGGCGAGAGAGTAACGCCGCTAAAGGATTTTCCCCTGTTTTTCTACGTTATTATATATCCCAATCTCCATGTATCCACCAAAGAAGTTTATATGAAATGGGACGAGCAAAACGCTAGAAGAGGCGATCATCAACCGCATCTAAAGACCACCAACTCAGGGCGCCACGCGGAGATTGCTAAATGGCGTCCTGATTACAAACAGGGGCGCTTTGCAAATAGCAAAAACGGTACTCTTCCCCTTAAAAATGATCTTGAGTCGCCCGCAAGCGAGCTTTACCCGCAGATAATGGCTTATAGACGAGTGTTTGAGTCGTTGGGGGCTCAGAACATTCAGATGACGGGAAGTGGCTCCGCAGTGTTTGCAGCTTTTACGGACGAGAAAGAAGCGAACGAAGTATATCAATATCTGCAAGTCAGCCCTACTTTTGAAGTGTTTTTGGTGAGAGGAATAAGGGGTTGGCACAGACTGATATAAGGAGGAAGAAACAATTGCCCTACTCACTCGGTGAAAGGCGTGTCCGTATTATAGGAAAAGATTATTTCATAGCAGATAGTGCTGTAGTAATAGGCTCGGTGATTATTCATAATAACGTAAGCGTCTGGTTTGGGGCGGTGATAAGGGGCGATGACGATCTGATTACAATAGAAGAAAATACAAATATTCAGGATGGGGTTGTGATTCATACCGATGAAGGAATTACCGCTCACGTAGGAAATGGGGTAACGGTGGGGCATAATGCGATGCTGCACGGGTGCAAGGTAGGGGATAATAGCCTAGTTGGAATTAACGCCGTCATATTAAACAACGCCGAGATCGGCGATAACTGTATAATCGGGGCTAATTGCCTAATTACGCAGGGAAAGGTTATTCCCGATAATTCAATGGTTTTAGGCTCGCCCGGTAGGGTTATTAGGAACGTAACGCCGCAAGAGATAGAAGATTTAAGGTTCTCAGCGGATCATTACGTAAAGAATTTTAAGCGTTTTAAAAAACAGTTGAAAAGAGAAGGCTGATCGCCCGTGCTCAAGATGCTTTTGCCTCTTTGCTTTTCTTTATTACTTGTGATAGATTTTATACTCTAAATTTAGCGTAAGGCCCCTTCGTCTAGCCTGGCCCAGGACGTAGCCCTCTCAAGGCTAAAACACGGGTTCAAATCCCGTAGGGGCTACCATTTATTTCTGTTTCTTCATATTTTACTGTGCCTTTAGGGTTCTGATTTGAAAAGTCAGCTTTGGCTTATCTTCAGTTTCTTTGCTCGTTTTTTACTTAGGTGCTACTATTTAACCCTCTTTAGTAATAGCTCTTTTATCTTTTCATAAGTAACAGACTGTAAAAAATAGTTGTTTTTATGATACTGGTAATTATTTTGATTGATATGAAATTGACCTTCCCCTTCATTACCTCTGTGCTGCTTGTTTCTGTAATTGAGGTTTCTATCTTTCTTTACCTGCTTACTGTCAATTTTAAATATCTCTATAATATCGTAAAAAAATAACAGGTAATACATTGTATCAAACAACTCTATTTTTATCTGCTGTATATTACATCAAATTTTACATCAGTCGCCTGATTCTGCTTCAGCAGCCTATTTCTATTAGAATTATTAACAATTAGTGCATATAGATTGCTTAACTCTAACTCTAATCTGTTTTCTTTAAATACCCTTGATGATTTTACTTCTATATGTTTATTGGTGTCTGGATCAAACAAATCAAAATCCAACTGATTACTGTCTTGATAATCCCTGAGTAATTGAACTATCAGTTCGACTACTTTGCCAAACTGCCGGGTATGAAGATTTATTATTCCATCTCTGAAGCTATCATTCACAATTATCTACTCTGTTTTTGCTTATCTCATAGTAGGCTTTATCACGCTCAAAACCAAGAAATTGCCTGTGTAAAATTTTAGAAGCCACCGCTGACGTTCCACTTCCGCAAAACGGGTCCAATACCATATCACCCTCATTAGAATATATTTCAATAATTCTTGTCATTAATTCTAATGGCTTTTGCGTAGGATGGGATACTCTCTCCGCGGACCAAGGGACAATAGGAGATATATCTGTCCATACATTAGATAATGCCCTATATTCATTACCATTTTTTATCCCCATACCGCCAGTCTTTTTCTTTATGTTAGATCTAACTTTATTATAAGTATAGTTACTATCATCTACTACATACCATAAAATATCTTCTCTAGTAGATACCAGATTAGTTTTAGCGCCCCTGCCCTTTACCCTGTCATAGATAATCCAATTCTTTATTGTAAAGTAATTATCCAATACAGCTTTGGTGTTACATACTTGAGACCAGCCCTGAAATACTATCAGACTCCCATCAGGTTTTAATACTCTCTTGAATTCACTGGCTAAGTAGTGCCAGTTTAAGGAATTAGGCTCATCCCAGTCATTATTCTCAAAGTTGATTTCATAAGGTGGATCGGTAGCGATCAAATCTACTGAATTACTGTCTATCTCCTTTATGAGTTCGTTTGCATCCCCTAAAAGAACGCTCACCTTACTCTTACTAGGAAACATCGTTAAAGTTCTAACGGTGACTGACTCCATATCACTACACCTAGCCCGCGTCAGATCTCAAAAAAATACTTGAGGTTCAGTGAAACACCCCAGAAGCGTAGATCATTCGTCTTAAACCTGTAGCGGACGATGTCCCCGCTCTCTTCAAACCTAGATTCATGGCTTCTCAACTGATCCCAGGCGTTGCCATCTTTGAAATCCCCAAAGTAATCTCCGTAGCGTGACTTCACTCCCACATAAAACCACTCGCTTAACGCATAATCAAAACCTGCCATCAACTGATAGCCGAACAAGGTATCAGACAACTCATGGTCGGCTAGCGTAGCAGTGCCCGCTGCGTTAGGGTTCCTTCCTATTTCTTCTATGTAACCACGGTCTGAGCTTCTTATGAATCTCTCGGAAAAGTCCATTTTGACATACGTAAAGCCGACGCCAGCACCTACGTAAGGTATCATTCTAGTTGATGATAAGTTTTGAAAGTCATAGTAGAGATTTGCGAAAAAGTGATTTCCACGAAGGTCGCTGATCCTTCCGTCGGCGTTGACGAACTCAGCATTCTTGTTTCCCACCGTGATCGTGTCAATCTTTGAGATTTCGCCGCTCTGCCCCCGGTGAAAGTATTCAGCCTCTACGCGGAGTTTGCGCAAAGAGTAACCGAGATTGACGCCTGCTAGGATACCAGTTCCAAGATCAAAGCTATTAGTCCATTTATCCTGCCCGCGTTTGCATTTATCGTCCTTCAATGAAAGTATCTTTCCCCAGGATGTTAGGAGCTGATCGCAGTTCGTCGGAACATCCGTGTCTCTGTGGCTGGAGTTCAGCTTCTGTGGTATGGCCGCCCCAATATCGGCACCAAAGTATAGACCCTCTCTAGCAAAGGCGTTTGTTGCCGATAGCAACCCTATCACTATTAAAGCGGCCAAAAACCGCTTAGACAATTTTGGAACCTCCTCTACTGTTTTTCGGCTACATAACAAACTATCCTATTATAGCAAATTGTTTTGAATTAGTGAAGCGGGGTTTTCAAGTCCACAACGCGAGCGAGATAATATCCGCGTTCATCGAGTGGGGAACCGTAAACCTGCAGTGCGGGAATACATCCGCGTATCGTCCATCTGACGTATGGACTCAACAGGTATAAGCCCCTTCAAACGTTTTACTTTTGAGCAGTTATGGTGTAATGTTCTGTATGTTATAGTATAAGGTAAGTGCGCCGCGGTAGCGAATTCTGAAACATGAAAGTAATTGTAGATCCGGACGAGCCTATAGAGACACGCACGTCCACCACCATAGGAAACTTTGACGGCGTGCACATAGGGCACAAGAGAATAATCAAAGCCGTTAAGGAAAAAGCCCGACAGGGGGAGCTTACCCCCTGCATTATAAGTTTCCATCCCCATCCGCAGAAGGTTTTAAGGAATATAGACGTGCCACTCTTAGCCCCAATGATAGAGAGGTTAAAACTGCTTGAGAGAGAAGGTGTTGACTTAGTTGTTTGCTATACGTTCACAAAGGAGATTGCGAAAATATCGGCGGAAGACTTTGTGTCCGATGTCTTAGTCGGCAAGCTTAACGTCAGGCATCTGGTAGTTGGGCAAGATTTTTCTTTTGGTAGCAAAAGACAGGGCAACATCAACCTCCTTAAGATTATGGGAGAGCAACACGACTTTGACACTATGGTGATAGATCCCGCTCGTATTGACGATGAAGTAGTGAGCAGCACCGCAATAAGGAATTTGATAAGAGAGGGGAACGTCAAAAAGGCGGAGAGGTTCTTGGGTTATAATTTCTCTATTGATGGGCGGGTCAAGATTGGTGAAAGAAGGGGAAGACGTATAGGATTTCCAACGGCTAATTTAGATACGGACTGGGATGTTCTCCCGAAAGTCGGCGTTTACGCTACCTTAGCCCACGTAGATGGCGCGGTATTGAACAGTATAACTAACGTAGGCTACCGCCCTACGTTTGGGAATAATGAGCTTCTGATAGAGATCCACGTCCTTGATTTTAATAAAGATATTTACGACAAAAGGATAAGGATAGAGTTTGTTGACAGGGTAAGGGACGAGAGGAAGTTTAATGGAGCGTATGCACTTGTTCAACAAATAAAAAAGGACGTTCAGAATGTAAAGAGATTGCTGTTGAGCAATTAGCCAAATATAATTACAGATTGAAATTCACAATAATACATAAGTAGGGTCTAGTTTTCTTAGACAGTTAGATGAAATACGTTGGATGAAAATTAGGAAATGCGATGAGGGGCAACTAATTGGGTAAGGGTAACTGAGGCAACTATTGTGAAAGTGAAGGCTACTACGGACGTTTACGGGATTTTTGGGCATCCAGTCAGACATAGCTTGTCTCCTAATATGCATAACGGGGCATTTGACGCCCTTGGGCTCGACTCCATATATGTGGCTTTTGATATAGCCCCTGAGAATATTGAAGACGCCGTTCACTTCATAAGGCTAATGGGAATAAAGGGAATCAACGCTACTATTCCGCATAAGCAGGCGATAATGCCCTTTCTGGATGAAATATCCCCTGACGCTAAGCTTACTGGAGCCGTCAATACCGTTAAGAACGAAGACGGCAAGCTGTCGGGCTATAATACTGACGTGGGGGGATTTCTTAGAGCAATAAAAGAGGATTTAGATTTTAGCCCCAAAGGGAAGACGGTTTTTCTGGTCGGCGCTGGAGGAGCTGCCCGAGCTGTTCTGTCCGGATGCTGTAACAGAGAAGCCTCTGTAATCTACGTAACTGATATAATAAGGGAAAAAGCCGCTGACCTTGCAAACGAATTTAGCGCGAATTTCCACGATGTAAATGTTGAGTCTATAGAGATTCAAAATCGAGGCGTGATAGAAAGTAAGCTCAAGGAGACTGACTTCCTAGTAAACGCATCTCCTGCGGGCATGGATGGAGTGGGAGCTTTAGATATACCGCTTCCGAGCCTTAAAAAGGGCGCAGCCGTGTATGACCTAGTATATAAGCCAAAGGAAACAAGCCTTTTGAAAGAGGCGAAAGAGCTGGGATACAAAGCCTCTGGGGGGATTAGCATGTTGCTCTATCAGGGAGTAGGAAGTTTTGAGATTTGGACTGGTAGGGGTGCCCCAGTTGATATTATGATGAAAGCGCTTGTTTAGTAGATCGGAGGTGTTATGAAAGTCAGCAGTGAAGCAGGAGATTTTGAGATCAAGGTTAAGGATGCTGCTGTAGAGGGAGAGTTTGTTGTTCTAACCGGACAAATGGGTGTTTGGGATTCCAAAATCTACATGACCCCTGCGGATTTATGGCAGTTTGCCTCTATGTTCCTAAAACCTGCCGTAATCCTCTACTTGCTAAAATTACCCCTAAGACTTTTACGTTAGTAAAGTAGCGGTAAGCTACGTGATTGCCCTTACGCAGCTTCTACTATTTTAATTTCACTAGGGGGACGACTTAATATGATTTTTCTAACTGTTAATCACTTAGATTAACAGCAGTTCGTCAGTTTACTCAGCAGATTGCGTTGAAACTCTTTTGTCTTGACTCCGAGTCCATTTGCGAGAATGGAAAATGCCAACACGTCTCCCTGCTTAGTGAAAACGTATCCAGAAAGGGTTCTGACGTTCTTTAAATAACCCGTCTTCGCCCTGACCCTACCCTTAATCTCGGTTGCCCTAAATCTCTTCTCGAGCGTGCCGTCCACGCCAGCTATAGGAAGGGAATCTATGAAAATGGAGGCTAGCGCCAGATTCCTATACGCGTAGCTAAGAACGTCGGTGAGCACCTCCGGAGACATCCTGTTTTCAAGGGAGAGTCCTGACCCGTCAACTATCTTAAATCCATTTTTGATTCCTACCTCGTTCAAAAATTCGGATATAGATTCGGATCCCTTGTCCCAGGTTCCGGGCGCCCCTTTGCGTTCCGCCCCAAGGGCTTTAATGATGTTTTCGCCTATAATGTTAATGCTATTTTTGTTGTATGCAGTCATGATTGAAGAAAGCGTCTCAGAGTAATGAGTATAGAATAGATTTGCCGACGTTGGCACCGCGCCCATGATCAGATGTCCCTCGACCTTGATCCCCGCTCTCGCTAGTGCGCTCCTTATTACGTCGCCTGTAAATAGAGTGGGGTTCTGAGCTGGGAGTTTTAGGCTAAAACTGGACCTGCTCTTGACCTTGCCCTTGAGCAGAATAGTCCTGCGGTTTTGCCAAGTAGCTTTGAGGAAGCCCCCCTTTCTACTTGTAAGCACCTTGTTGATAACGCTGACGTTTGCCCCCATCGGGACAATCTCGACCTTAGGTTTGCTACTTGTTGTTGAAGAAGAAATTTTAAGCTCAATTACGTTGTAGTTATAAGATAAAGCACTTATAGGCGCCCCGTAGAAGTCCTTCTTCCAACCTTCTTTCCATCCCTTTGGATACCTTATAGCACTAAAATAAGAGTCATCTAGGATGATTCCGCCTTTTATGCTTTTAATGCCTATTCTCTTGAAATAGGAAGCTACACTATCTAAATGCTCTTTAGCAAAGGTTGGGTCTCCATAGCCCTTAACGTAAAGCCCACCGTAAAGAACACCTTCCCGTATAACCCCTCCTGAATAGAATTCTGTCTTGAATCTGTAGTCGTTGCCTAAAAGAGCTAACGCTGCGACGGACGTTACTATCTTGCCGTTAGAAGCAGGTATAAATAGCTTTTGAGGATTGTGCTCAAATATGGTCTCTCCCGTCGTGAGCGATCTGACGACTACGCCGAGCTTTCCATTGTTTCTCGCTTCCTTGGGCACCAAAGACTCAATCTGGGACGCATATAACGCGCTAGCCAAACTAGCATTACTGTCACTTAAGGTGATTGAGAGGATTAAAGCGAGTAAAGCAAATAAATACCTTCTCATATTGCTCATATTGAGACTTCCATAGTAACCGCCACGCATATTTATTTCAAAAGTCCACAGTGAAATGACGGTGAGAAATCGACTCTGAACCCTGAACTTAGCTAGCAGATTAAAAATGGCTTAACTTAGACTTTATGCTATGATTTATCCAATGCTTGCGCTGGGTTTGATCCAGTTAGATTCCCTTCAAAAAGCCATAATTTTTAGCTTTGGCGATAAAATAGTAATACTGAATGAATAGCGAAATTAAAATAAGCGGGGCAAGGGAAAACAACCTAAAGAACATAGACGTCTCAATACCCCTGCGCAGCTACACGGTTGTTACGGGCTTGAGCGGCTCGGGCAAGACGTCTCTTGCCTTGGATACGCTTTATGCGGAAGGACTCAGAAGATATATAGAAAGTCTATCGACCTACGCCAGACAATTTCTCGAACGGGTTGATCGCCCAGACGTTGACAACGTATCTGGGCTTCCCCCTGCAGTGGCTATTGAGAGTAGGAACACGGTTAGAAATTCACGTTCCACCGTTGGAACTACTACGGAAATCTACGACTATCTGAGGCTTTTATACGCAAAGATTGGAAGAACCTTTTGCCCTAAGTGCAAAGCGGAAGTGAAACGGTCATCCCCTGAGGACATAGCACGGGATTTACTCAAAAATCATGAGGGGAAGGGAGCGCTTATAACCTTCCCATTGCGCAATATAGCCACCTCTGCAGAAGAGCTTCTTTCCAAAGGTTTTGTCAGAATCCTAAAAGGCGAGGGGTTGATAGAGGTTGAGGGTATAGATGAGCTGCCGAAAGGCTCAGAGGTTTTAGTAGATCGCATTGCGCTAGAGAAAAAGTCCTTTGCCCGTTTAGTTGATTCCTTGGAATCTGCGTTCAGAGAGTGCAGCTACGCGAAAGTCCACATTATGAAAGGTGTGGCGTTCTATTACTCTAAAGAGCTTGAGTGCCCAACGTGCCAGACTCGCTTTGACGAGTCTGACCCTCTTTTCTTTTCATTCAACAGCCCCCAGGGGGCGTGTTATGAGTGCAGGGGGTTCGGAAACGTCCTTAGGCTCGATCCTGACTTAGTTGTTCCTGATCCTGAGAAAAGCCTTGCGGAAGGTGCTATAGAACCCTTTACTAAACCTTCGTACATGTCCTGGATAAAAAGACTCATTAACTTTTCCGAAGGTAAGGGGATTGATATTAATAAGCCGTATAAGAAGCTCTCAAAAAGAGACAAGCGAGCCTTATTCGAGGGAGACGATGGATTCAAGGGGATAGATGGGTTTTTCGGTTACTTAGAGCGTAAGAGCTATAAAATGCACGTCAGGGCGTTTCTAAGCAAATACCGCTCGGCGGTGGATTGTGAGCTATGCGGAGGCAGTAGGCTCAAAAAAGAAGCTCTATGGGTCAAGGTTGACAAAAAGGACATACACGAGTTATCGGTCTTGCCAATCACTGGTCTCAAAATTTTTTTTGAAGAGATTTCATTAAGCGATTATGAAAACGACATCGCCTCTGAAATCTTAAAACAAATCAATTCCAGGATAGATTTCCTGATCAGAGTAGGGCTTGAGTACTTAACCCTATCAAGACTATCGCGATCGCTATCGGGAGGCGAGTCGCAAAGGGTTAGCCTTGCCTGTCAATTAGGTTCTACCCTGACTGAAACACTATATATTATGGACGAGCCCTCAATCGGACTTCACCCAAGGGATATATCTCGTCTAACCTTGTTAATCAAAGAGCTAAGGGACAGGGATAACACGGTCGTCGTCGTTGAGCACGACTTCGAGATGATTAAGTCGGCTGACTACGTAGTGGAACTTGGTCCCCATGCCGGAGAAAAGGGTGGAGAAGTAGCATATGAAGGTGGAATAAAGGGTTTATTAAACAAGACACCGCAATCTCTAACCAAGCTCTATCTAACGGGAGAGAAGCGTATTCCCGTCCCCACACGGAGAAGAAAGGGTAGTGGTAAGAGTCTTAGTATTATTGGGGCGCAGGAAAATAACTTAAAGAACTTGAACGTTTCGTTTCCACTTAGGACTTTTATATGTGTAACCGGAGTTTCTGGCTCTGGTAAGAGCTCACTCGTAGGTGACGTTCTTTATTCTTCTCTGGCAAGGAGGTTTCACGGAGATGTCGAGCGCGTGGGCAAGTATAAGGAGATTAGGGGAGATCAGCACGTCTCGGACGTCATAATGCTCGACCAAAATCCAATAGGCAAAAGTGGTAGGTCTAATCCAGTTACTTACATAAAAGCTTATGATAAAATCAGAAAAACATTCGCGGCTACTTGGTATGCTAGGTCTAGAGGATTTACCCCATCTCATTTTTCCTTCAATGTAGTGGGGGGCAGATGCGAGACTTGTCAGGGAGAAGGGAGGCAGAAAATAGAAATGCACTTCCTTGCCGACGTTCTGATTACTTGCGAGGAATGCGACGGAGAACGTTTCAGAAAGGAAATCTTGTCCGTGAAATACAAGGATAGGAATATTAACGAGGTTCTCGCTCTCACCGTGAACGAGGCGATTACTTTCTTTTCTAAGCTTCCCTCCATAGTCAGGAAGCTCAAAATCCTTCAGGACGTAGGGCTAGGTTATCTAAGGCTAGGACAGCCGGCCCCTACCTTATCTGGAGGGGAAGCACAGAGGATAAAAATTGCCAGAGAACTCGGCAGGAAAGGAGGAAAGGATATTCTTTACGTGCTAGATGAGCCGACTGTAGGGCTTCACGCCGAGGACGTTAAAAAGCTTCTCGAGATTGTTAATAAGCTGGTAGTTGCTGGAAATACCGTTTTGGTAGTTGAGCATAACCTTGACGTAATAAAGTCTGCTGATTATATAATAGATATGGGTCTCGAGGGAGGTGAAATGGGAGGGAACGTAGTGGCGGAGGGCACGCCTGAAGAAGTTGTGAGGAGAAGCCAGCAGTCTCATACGGCTAGGTTCTTGAAAGAGGTTCTATCGCGTTCCCCATAACAAATTATAGGGCTTTTTCGTCTTTAAGTCATTAATTTGAGTATAGAATGCTCTGTTTGTGTGATATGTTATTCTAAGCAATTAAGCAGGGTATCAACCTCAAAAGACTTGATAAGCCACAAAAGCTAGATTGAAAACTTAACTAGATTGAAAACTTAAAAGGGGTGTAATTGCATGGCTTTAGGAAAGCGCGACTATTACGAGGTTCTAGGGGTGTCGAGAGACGCAAGCCCGGAGACGATAAAAAGAGCTTACCGCAAGCTTGCGTTGAAATATCACCCGGATCACAATAAAGACGTAAACTCGGAAGAAAAGTTTAAGGAGCTGTCCGAAGCCTACGGTGTGCTTTCCGATAAGGATAAGCGCTCGCGTTACGATAGGGGAGGTTTTGCGGGTATCGACGGCATGTCGGCAGAGGATATATTCAGTGGTATCAACTTTGGAGATATATTTGGAAGTGGTTCGGGCAGTGGGGGATTCGGTGGTAGCATATTTAACGATATATTTGGCTTTGGTCACAGAAGGGGACCAAGAAAGGGTCAGAACGTAGAAGTAGAGATCGTCGTGCCACTTAAGCGGATACTTACAGGTGGGGAGGAAACGTTGGCTTACAACAGCTCCAAGACCTGCGCATCGTGCGATGGTTCGGGAGCTAAGCCCGGAACGACGCCCGAAAATTGTAAAGAGTGTGGCGGGTCTGGACAAAAGGTTTATACCAGTCGGCAACAGGGAATGACTTTTCAACAGGTCGCCGTTTGTCCATCCTGTCGGGGTAAAGGCTCTTTTATTAGGGCTTTTTGTCCTAAGTGTGGTGGCTCTGGTAACGTTAGGGGGGAGACTAAAATAGAGGTTAATATCCCGCCCGGCATTGAGGAGGGGATGGGTCTGCGCGTTACGGGGCATGGTAATTTAAATCCTGATCCCGAAGGACATCCGGGCGATCTTATTGTCATAGTAAAGACAGAAAAAGACCCAAGATTTGAAAGAAGAAGCGATAACCTCCACCACGTGGAAAATATAACCGTCTCTCAAGCGGTTCTTGGGGCGAAAGTGGATATTCCTACTTTGGTTGGAGCGGTGCGGATGAAAATTCCTCCGGGCACCCAGCCAGGCACTACTATGAGAATCCCGAACGAAGGGCTTCCTAATTTGAGAACAGGAAGGCGGGGGGACATTTACGTAAAAATTCAGGTAGAAATTCCTAGAAAGCCCTCTAGGGAAGAGAAGAAGATATACGAGCAGCTGCAGAAGCTATAAGGAAAAAATGGTTCGCGTTCCATTAATCGGTGAATTGAAGGATGGTTTTTATATTGCCATTATCACTTTTCTAGTAACTGGAAAATCGAAGCTGACAAATAAAGATAAGCAGGCTAGCGACTAAAAATGAGAAGGAGTTCAATGGCGTCTGAAGTATCTGAAATAAATGTAAGATAATAACCGTGATAGAAGACAAGAGATGGAGATAAGAAATTAGGATATGGGAAATAGGAAATAAATGAGCGAATACCCGCCCGGACTAGACGTTGCGGTTGATTATAGGTTTATGGATGCCCTTTTCGAGAGGCGCTCCAGAAGGTTCGGCTTAGGAATGCAGATCGAAAAAGGTCCGCTTGCCTATAAGTCTAAACACGCTCCCGTTCCCTTAACAGAGCTTGAGGAAGCTATAATAATCTGGAATGGGCTCGGAATTAAAAACATCAACCTCTCTGACTTCCCCCCCCACGTGGGTCTGGATCTCGAAATGCAGTTTACAAGTAAGACTATTCCCGCTCTTGGAGACGTTCACAGGACGGAGCTTTTTTATACGAATGACGAGGGCTCTTACATGGTGAAAATGCACGATAAGCGCCCCGACGATTTCAAAGGGCTCGAAGTGCTTAGCCGCGAGCGAAGGGTAGATAAAATTCTTGAGCTGTTCAGAGAATCGAGGGTCAAGCTCGAGGATAAGCGCGCTGACTTACCAACGAAGCCACCCGGTATAGCCGGGCATAATCTCTGGAACGTAAACAAACCCGGAACTACCCTTTTTATGCCTGTGACTGATTTGTCTTCCTGTATTATTAACCTCTTTTTCTTTTATATGAGACCAGATCACAGATTTAATTTTGTGGATGAGCTTCACCGATTAAGGCTCCCTGGAACCACAAAGTGGGTAGATAACGGATTCCTGGATAAGGGCAAACGAATGCCTCTTATAGAAGCCGAGCTCAGATTCGCTAATGGTTATATAGCGGAGCAGGCGTTTATGGGACAGAACATGGTGTTAACGCTTCAGACTCTCGGATTAGGGGGATGGCTATTCAGCGGATTCGCAAGCATGTTTATGCTCGGAGGCACGCCTTTCAATAGAGGGCTTGGTTTTAGATTCATCACGCCTGCAATAAAAGGCGATACAGGAAATCCCAATCCCGTAGCCGTGGGGAGGGATAATTTATTTCATGCCTTTTGTCCCCCTTATTACAAGGATATGGGAGAGGCTGTTGAGGCTTTTAATGACGCCAAATGGAGCAACTGGGAATCACATGCGATGCCGTTTTTAACCCCAGAGGGTGTTCTACAAGAGGTAGAGAGGCCAGGTAAAGAGGAGATACAGGTCGTAAAAGATATATGCAATTATATCTACGATACTTACGGAAGGTTCCCTGCTTTCTCGGATCCTATGTTTTTAAGGTTTATGGTTCAAGCTCATCATCTGGATTTGGATTTTTATGATAAATACTACCCACCGGGTGCTTACACCGAGAATCACAAAAACCATTTTAAGCTGTGGCATCCGGAACTTACAGACCCTTTTGAGGAGTGATAGTATAATTGATATTCTCCGCTGTCCGTATTTTACGTTTGACATGCGAAGTGAAAAGCCTTATGTTGCTTCTTGATATTAAGCAATCTACTTAAATATCAGCTCTAATTAAATGATCATTGAGATTGCAAAAAAATATACTTGGCTTATTAATATCCTGCTTCTCGCTGGACTTGCTTACTCACTTGCTCTCATGATCAACGGGAAAATAGAGAGCGGCTTGCGCTCCCAAAGCTCGGTCGCTTTGCAGGGGGTCTCTCAAAATAAGATGCCAACCGTGGATCAATTCAAAGAAAATCCGCCCTTATCTCACTATCAAGTAATTACTACCAGGAATATATTTGGGATACGGAATATAGCAAAGGCAACAAGAGGGATAGAAACCCTACCCGAATCTAAACTAAATCTTGCGTTGCTAGGCACAATAATGAAGCCGAATGACCAATCCGTCGCGATAATAAAGAACGTTGGCAACGATAAAATAGGAGGCTACAAAGGTGGTGAGACTATAAAAGTCGTTAAGACCGAAAACGTAAAGTTAATAAAGGTGCAAAATTGCATGGCTGTGATAGAGCGACCTGGAAAAGGTTATGAGACTATAAAATGCCAGAGTTTAGGGACAAGTAAGGTTACTAAAATTGCCTCTAGTCCAAGTGCTCGTTCGGTCAGCAATAAAAGTGATAGTAAGGGCGTCAACAAAATTGGGGAAAACGAATACGAGATAGACAAGCGTTTAGTAGAGGAGACGCTTAGCAATCCGAATACAATTATCCAACAGGCTCGTATCATTCCCCAAAAGAACGGCATCAAATTTTTTGGGATAAGATCAGGCAGCATATTAAGGAAAATCGGGCTTAAAAGTGGGGACACGCTGCAGAGAATTAACAAAGTTGAGCTTAACAATGTTGAAAAGGCTTTACCCGTGTTTAATGAGCTTAGGACGCAAAGCTATTTTACTATTGAATACACTCGAGCTGGAAAGAACTACGTAAACGAGTACACAGTTAAATAGTTGGGTTTTAAGTTTATATATCATGAGTTATCATTGGCTTAAGTTCAATGCGCTAAGAATACTTAGATAAACTATTTCAAGAGGGGACTAATTGATGAAAGCGATTTTGATCAACGCAGCGATGATTCTCTTATTTTTATTAACTATTTACGTCCATATGAGCTCTGCCGATAAGGCCGCGACGGAGAAAAACGCCGCTGAAACGATAGAGCTTAGCAACAAAAAATCTAACGAGCCCAAAGAACTAGCCAATAAACCTCAGACTAAGATAGTAGAATCAAAAGAGGCGCCCAAGGATCCATCTCCGACTAGACGCAACGCTGATGCTAAAACTGAGAAACCAAAATCAGAAGAGAAAGCCACAATTGTCGTCCCCGAGGATGAAATAGTAAACCTGCAATCTGAGATGGACGTTCATGATCTCATTAAAACTATAAGCGAGATTACTGGGGAGAGCTTTATACTTCATGGATCGGTAAAGAAGAAAGGAATTAGGGTAGTAGCTCCGGAGGGCTTTAGAAAAAAAGACGCTATGAGGCTCTTTGAGACGGTGCTGAACTTAAATGGGCTCTCCCTTGTGAAGAAGAACGGGACGAACATAATAATCCTAAAAAGGGACGTTAGGATTAAAAGCCTTCCAACCGATATTGGCACGGCTTATGGTGAGCCTTCCGACAACTATGTTACTAGGCTTGTAGAATTAAAAAGCGTAGAGGCGCAAGAGGCATCTAAAATGCTTAAACCCTTAATCTCTCGAGAGGGAGCCATGATAGTTCACCCCGGCACTAATACGCTTATTATCGTCGAGACGGTAGATAACCTGAATAGAATACTAACAATACTTGAACACCTTGACGTGCAAACGGAAATTGAGTTCATAAATATACATAACGCTGAGGCGGCCGAAGTGGCAATTAAGCTCGTGGAGATTTTTAGTGGCACAGGGGCAACGCAAAGCCGCTCTCAGACTAAGCAGATAAAAAAGTCTGGCAGCAAAGGTGTAGCGAGCAAGGCTGGGCAACAAGAGCAAACGACTTATTCTTTCTCGACGGCTAAGTCGTCTGCTATCGGGTTTAAGGTTATTTTGGATGAAAGGACTAGCTCTCTTATCATCATAGCTTACCCGGATGACATGGAGGAAATAAAAGCTGTAGTAGAAATGCTAGACGTGAAGACGGATCAGGCTGAAGAAGGCATATACGTAATTCAGGTTTTGAATGTTGAGGCAGAGCAGTTAGTGAACGTTTTGTCCAATTTATTAGGTGGTAGGGGAGGGGGGACTGCGTCGGTCGCCTCGTCAGGCGGATCTCAGACGGATTCAACTACCGGCTTTGCTGGAGAAAGCGGTTTTTCAACACAGGGGATACGGAGACGAAGCCCGTCGGGGTCATCCATAGTCGCCGAGGCGGAGGGACTAAGGGTCACAGCCGATCCTGCTACCAACTCCATAATCGTCATCGGGTCGAGGAGAGACTACGAAGAGATAAAAGGAGTAATTAAAAAACTAGATGTAAGAAGAAAGCAGGTGTTTGTTGAAGCAGCTATTCTCGAGGTGAGTTTGGACAACCTAAGATCTTTCGGAGCAAATTCGAGTATTGGGTTCAAAGTTAATGACGATAATCTGGCTTTTAGTGGAGCTAATCTTCCAGGGGTTCCAAGTCTGCTCGGTTTAGCTACCGCTGAATCACAAACCGCCATACAGACTATGGGTAGCCTATCCGGACTGTTTCTTGGAGTTGTAGGAAAACAGCTTGATCCCGATGGGTCGGGACCAATACCTGCAATCCCATCTTTTACCGCGCTATTTCAGGCTATAACATCTATTACGGACGTAAATGTGCTATCTACGCCTAGTATCATAACCACCGATAACGAAACTGCGAAAATAGTAGTAGCGGACGTTATTCCTTTTCCTACGGGTAGCACCGTCGGCACCAGTGGCGTAACCGTCAGCACTATTCAGCGCGAGCCTGTGGGAATAAAGTTATTAATAACGCCACAGATTAGCGACGGTGAGTACCTGAACTTGAATATACTAACCGAGGTCTCAGCTATAAGGGCGACGCCCGAAGGACTTAACACAAATGAGTTTGGTATAGCTACGACGACCAGAACGGCTGATTCGTCAGTAGTGGTTAAGGATGGTCAGACCATTGTAATCGGTGGTCTCGTTCAGGATAGAGAGAGCATTTTACAAAATAGAGTTCCGTTATTAGGAGGCGTTCCGATTCTAGGTAATCTCTTTAAGTATAAGAGCACTCAGAGACAGAAGATAAACCTTATGATATTACTTACGCCCAGGATTGTCGAGACCGAAGAAGACATGGATCTTTTACTGCAAGAGAAACAAAAGCGCAACATGCTAATACAGGAAAGAGGCTTCTACAAAGGGAAATAAACGCTTTAGTGATGAAAAGCATTCAGGAAATAATAAGAGAAAGGAAACCGGAAGCTCTCGTCAAAATAGAAGAGCTTGTAGGTAAGAATGGGGAAAGCCTAGAGCAAAACTTATTAAAGTCCAAAGTGATGGATGATAGAGAGCTTCTTGGCGTCTTGTCTGAGTTTTATGAGTTTCCCTACACGCTTAACATCTCTGAGAGAGATATAGACGAAGCGCTTGTAAAATCAATACCCATAAGCTTTGCTAAAAAGTTCAAGCTTATCCCTTTTCAGAAGAGTGAGGGTAAGGTCGTAGTAATATTCGCCCCCCCGCTAAATCTATATGTACTTGACGAGGTTAAATCTTTATTCGGTTGTGAGATCGAGCCTACTATAGCTCTTAACCATACGGTTATCGACGCCATAAACCGCGTGTACGAGCGTGGGAAGGAAATGTCAGAAGGAATTGACGACGATGAAGCCTTCAGTATAGCGGAATATGACATCCACGAGCCTCAGGACCTATTGGACGCGGAAGATGAGGCGCCTATAATAAAGTTCGTGAATTCGCTCGTGTTTGAAGCGATAAAAGAAAAAGCAAGCGATATACATATTGAATGCTTTGAAAAGAGGGTATCGGTAAGGTTTAGAAAGGATGGGATACTGCATGAAATAACATCGGTGCCAAAGAAGCTTCAGGCTTCTATTATATCCAGAGTAAAAATTATGGCTGATCTGGATATTGCGGAGAAAAGAAAGCCACAGGATGGAAGAATACACATAAAAGTCGCTGGGAGAGATGTGGACGTGCGCGTCTCAACCGTTCCTACAACCTGGGGCGAGAGCGTCGTAATGAGACTTCTCGACAGGTCATCGGTTCTTTTAAACCTTGAGGATCTGGGTCTTGAAGGAAGCAAGCTTGAGAAGGTGGAAGGGCTTATCCACCGCCCTCATGGAATTATCCTAGTGACGGGACCCACTGGATGTGGAAAAACCACGACGCTTTATGCAGCTCTGCAGAGGATAAATTCACCTAATGAAAAAATAATAACCGTTGAGGACCCGGTTGAATATCAGATTCAGGGAATTAACCAAATCCAAGTTAATACAAAGGTCAATCTTAGCTTTGCGAATGGGCTGAGGTCTATACTAAGGCAGGATCCTGATATCATATTAGTTGGAGAAATCCGCGACAGGGAGACGGCTGATATAGCTATACACGCCTCACTGACGGGGCACCTCGTCTTTTCCACGCTACATACTAATAACGCTTCCAGCGCTATTACAAGACTTATTGATATGGAAATAGAGCCGTTCTTGGTAGCTTCTTCTCTAGTTGCGGTTATTGCGCAGCGCCTGACGCGTCTTCTTTGTGGTTCGTGCAAGAAACCCTATCGCCCCAGCGATGATGAGCTAGTCCGCATTGGGATAAGACGCCGCGATCTCCCGGACGGCGTTCTTTACGACGCCAAGGGATGTGAAATGTGTCTCGGGATGGGTTACAGTGGTAGAATCGCGATATTTGAGATACTCGTAATGGACGATGAAATAAGGAACATGACTTTGACCCATGCCGATTCTACTACTATCCAGAAGAAAGCCGTTGAGAGGGGTATGCTTACCCTTAAGTCGGATGGGATAGATAAAGTGATCAAGGGTTTTACTTCAGCACACGAGGTCATGCGCGTTACCGAAGAAGAGAATCTTGATTCGTAGGGGCTTAGATTTTAGCGCTTAAGCATAAACGCGCCTTATGTTGTTATGCCCGTATATAAATATAACGCGATAGACGAGAACGGAAAGCTAATCCAGGGAATTCTTGACGCAGAATCGCCCAGGGGAGTCTCCGATAAGTTAAAACGGCAGGGAGCTTTCCTTTCATCTTTGCACGAGATCAAGGAATCAAAGACCAGAAGCATTCTGCCTTTTAAGGGAGTGAGCATCTCGGAGCTCTCCATAACGACAAGGCAGTTTTCCGCGCTAATCTCTGCGGGACTTCCCCTTGAGGAGTCGCTGTCCGTACTTTCAGAGCAGACGGAAGACGTTAGGCTCGGACGAATCCTTGCCCAGGTTAAAGAACGAGTAAGCGAGGGAAGTTCCTTGGCAAATGCTCTAGGGGAGCACAAGAACGTATTCTCGGATCTCTACGTGAACATCGTGAGGGCGGGAGAGTCCAGCGGAACTTTGAACGTAGTTCTTCTAAGGCTCGCCGACTTCCTTGAGAAACAAGCGGCTCTAGCCTCACGCGTAAAGAGCGCGCTCGTATATCCCCTATTCATGTTTTTCATAGGGGGCGGCGTGCTGTTTTTTACAATGACCTACGTCATACCTAAAATTGCTGACATATTCGAAGAGAGCGGCAACGCCCTACCAATAGCGACGGTTGTTTTGATTAAGGTAAGTAGCTTCCTAGCCAATAATGTGCTCCTCATCCTGCTCGCCGCTCTGCTCATAGTCGTTGCTGCTTATCGGTTTAAGAAGACAAAGCGGGGTAGGATGTTTTTTGACCGCTTGTCACTTAAAATTCCTATATTTGGAAAGATTACCACTATGGTTGTAATATCTAGGTTTACGCGCACCCTAGGGACGCTTCTGGCAAGTGGAATACCGCTTCTGGATGCCCTCAAGATAGGAGGTGCTGTTATGGGAAATGAGATTTACGGAAAAACTTTACAAGAAGTTGGCGTAAGCGTTAGAGAAGGAGCAGACCTTGCCACGCCCTTGCGGGATAGCGGCATATTCCCTCCGCTCGTCACCAGAATGATCGCCGTAGGTGAGCAGACGGGTGAGATGGAAGTGATGCTTGTTAGGATTGCCGACATATACGATGAACAGGTAGAAACAACCGTCTCGAGCCTTACGTCTCTTATGGAGCCTGTTATGATTATGGTAATAGGGGCAATAATGGGGTTTATTGTTTTTGCCGTGCTCCTTCCTATATTTAGCTTGACATCAACGATAGGTTAAAAGGAGGGATTAGAAAATGAGATTACAAGGTGGATTTACGCTTATTGAAGTAATGGTAGTTTTACTTATCATCTCCGGGCTTGCCTATATTGTGGGAACTAACGTAATCGGCAGCCTCGACGAGGCAAAGAGTCAGCAAACGAAGATCCAGATAAAGAACTTGGAGAATGCGCTGAAGCTTTTCAAGCTAGACAATGGTTTTTATCCCGAAACCCAGCAGGGTCTTGCAGCATTAGTGAAAGCGCCGAACGTTGGGAGGGAGCCTTGTTGTTACGCTAGGGAGGGCTATTTAGATGGCAATCGGGTGCCCCGTGACGGGTGGAAAAATGAATTTATCTATATAGGCCAAGACCAAACTGGCGATGGCTTTTACGAGATAATCTCGCTTGGCGAGGATGGAGTTCAACAAAGCGATGATGATATTTCAAGCCGCACTATGCAATGAAGAACGACGAGGGATTTAGCCTTATTGAGCTTTTAGTAGTAATTACGCTACTAGGCGCTTTCGTGTTTGTTGCCGTGCCCAGAATCAACATAGGAGGTGGTGAAACGAAAGTTAAAAGTGCCTCTCGTAACCTTAGCAGAACGATTAAGTATTTATATAACGAGGCGGTTTTTAAGAAAAATATATATAAACTTAGATTCAATATAGAAACTGGTGAGTATTGGATAGAGACGCTTCAGGGTAACAGATACGTGAAATCTGCGGATCCCTCTCATAGAAAAAGAGTTTTGCCCTCCGGTGTTTATTTTAAGGACGTGATAACCGGGCGTAGTCTCGCGAGAGCCAGTTTCAAAGACTCTGAGAGATTTATACTGTTTCTACCTACTGGCTTTGTAGAACCCGCCGCTATTCACTTGGAAACGACTAGTAATAAAATCCATTACACCTTAGAGACAAAGCCCCATACGGGTAGGACGAAAGTATATGATGAATACATCGAGCTTCTTAGAAAATAATAAGCGTGTTGTTCCTATTGTGTATTCAGATATTGGGAAGCAAAAGGGGGCATTTGAGGGCGCTAGGCAAAACAACGGAGAAGAAGGGTTTACTCTGCTCGAAGTGCTCGTAGCGCTTGCGATTATAAGCGGTTCATTTGCGATCCTCTTAGGAGCGGTAAATAAGAGTTTGTCTCTAGCATTTCAATCAAAAAACTTGTCTGTCGCGTCAACATTAGCTCAAAGCAAGCTTGTAGAATTAGAACTTGAAGGCTATCCTAGCGTTGGTGAACGTCGCGGAACGTTCAAAGAGTATCCTGAATTTGATTGGAATCTTTCTATAAGCCCCTACAATATAAAAAGCCTTGGGGTAGATATAAGACTTGTCCTTCTAACTATAAGCTGGGATAAAGGGAATAAGGAGTTGAAGGTTGCGACTGCTATGTCGAACTACAAATGAGGGATTTACCCTTATTGAGGTACTTATAGCTATATTTATTGGGTCTATAGTCCTAACCGTTCTCTATGTCTCTTTCTTTCAGATAATTAAAGCGAAGGAAAGAACCGAAGAAGAGCTTGAGTTTTACCACGAAGCAAACGCTATAATGTCAAGAATAACAAAAGACCTGGCATCCGCGCACCCGATAAAACGTGTTAATTCACAATTAGATAATGCCAATTCTCAATTTTTTCTAGCAAAACGAGAGTATGGAAACAGCTCATTGGAATTTACTTCCTTGTCTGGAAATCCTTCTTTTAATCATCGGGAATCTGATCAAACTGAGATAAGCTACTTTGTAAAGCCGTTAGAGGACCCTGCCGATCTCTTCGCTCTTGTTAGAGGTAATAAACCTGTATTAGGAGTGGAGAATAACACTCAATATACATTATCCGAGAGGATCGTCCGATTTGACCTTGCGCACCCTCTAAATCCAAAAGATCCAAGACCAGACAAATTTGATGATAAATACTTATTGGAGTGGGACTCTAGCATAACTTCCACTTTGCCAAAGGCAGTTAGGGTGCGATTAGTTATGAGAGATATAAGAGGAGAGGACGTTGAATTTAGCTCTCTGGTGTTGATGCCAGCGGCGAATTGACAGCCATATATGACTTGTCAGAGAGTGCATAAGGGTTAGGCGTAAAAAGCATCTATATTTTCTTGTCTGTAATAAGGAAATCTGTTTTAGGATTCTACTTCTAAGCGGACGGCGCAAGCCGTGCAGGATAATATGAAAAGGCGTGACTTAAACGACGCGGTTAGACAAAGGGATTCCGAGAAAGGAATCGTGCTGATAGTAGTGATAATAATTTTATCTGTTCTCACGATTCTTGTCGTCGATCTCATATACTTTATCCGAATAGATATGGAAATATCGTCAAATACAAGGGATGAGATTAAAGCGCGTTATATAGCTAAATCAGGCGTTCACATTGCGGCTGGAACCCTTAGGCAGAGAGCACCTGAAGGGATAATAGACATAAATACAGCATTGGGTAGAGGAAGTGGTAGCTCCGACGACGGATATTGGACAATTGAGGTGCCATTTTTCCCAGTTGGGAACGGTGGGGCATCCATTAAGGTTACAGATGAAAGGTCTAAGATCAATCTGAATGCCCTAGTTAGCAGGGATTCTAACGCAATCGACTGGCAGGTACTAATTGAGTTACGAGAGCTTTTTAGATACCTTAACATTGATCAAGGCAAGTCGGAAAGGTTTATAGCAAGTTTAGTGAACTGGCTTGACGCTCCGCTAGAGAATGCGATAAATGATCAGTACCCTGAGGGCGCACAGGCGGGTTTTTACCTGAGTCTTGAAAGTCCTTATAGCATAAAAGACGGCAAGTTGGATAGCGTTCAAGAGATTCGTTTAATAGATGGCATGGATGATGAACTTTTCAATAAAATAAAGCGATACGTCACCATTTACCCAAATAATAAAAAGATAAATTTCAGCACTGCTTCAAGGCCTGTAATTATAGCCGCGGTTAAAGCCTCAGCCGCGCCGGCGATACGTCCTCAGGACGCGTTTAACGTAAATGAAGTTTCAGACGACGTAGCTGAGAGAATAGCCAAAGGGGTTATAGAGGCTAGGAAAGATGACCCGATAATTACCTTAAATAAAGCTAGGGAGATAGCGAACGACGTAGAACCGGCTGCTCAAATAAGCGCTGGATTGGCTGGCGTTGCGCATTCCTCTGGGCAAAGTGAGACTTTCACTGTAAGGTCTATAGGAAGCTTAGGCGTATATGCTCCCACTAAATCTATTATAGAAGCGATTTTAAAAAAGACAAAGTCTAACAAGAGGACGGTAGTCGATATAATAGCATGGAGAGAGTCTTAGAAAAATTAACGAAGATAAAAAGTGACCTAAATAATAAGTATTACGAAAGGGAGGACGTCATAGAGGGTGCTTTCTACGCCCTGCTTACACGCAATCACTTGCTTATGATAGGACCTCCGGGGACAGCTAAATCGCAGCTTTCTAACGAGCTTTGCAATAGAATTGAGGGTGCACGATATTTTCAGTGGCTACTGACGAAGTTCACGACCCCAGAAGAGCTGTTTGGCGCCGTAAGCCTAAAGGGGCTTGAGAATGACGAATATAGAAGGGTTGTTAAGGGGAAGTTGCCCGAAGCTAATATAGCGTTTTTGGACGAGGTGTTTAAGTCTAGCTCTTCAATACTAAATACCCTGCTTACAGTAATGAACGAACGGATATTTTATAATGGCACAGACGCTTTGAGCGTGCCGCTTGTTTCAGTTTTCGGATCAAGCAACGAGCTTCCTTCAGAAGAGGATGAGCTTGAAGCCCTTTACGACAGATTTCTACTTAGATACGTAGTTGATTATATAAAAGAGGATTTCAGATTTCTAAAAATGATACGTAGCGACTCGGTTCAAAATGGGTCCATAAGAATAACTCAGGAAGAGTTGAAATGGTGTCAATCTCAGGTGAGTGAGGTTAGGGTGCCTGCAAACGTGCTTATTCTGATATCGCGCATCAGAAAAGGGCTCAGCAAAAAAGGTATAACTCCATCAGATAGAAGGTATAAGCAGTCCGTATCTCTACTTAAGGCAAAAGCCTACATGAATGGCAATGATGAAGTAGCGGAGGATGATCTGCGTTTGCTGGAAAACGTACTGTGGAGAGATCCTGGAGAGAAATCTGAAATTCGTTCGGTGATTTACCAAGCGCTTTACGGCTATAAAGACAGAATAAGGGAATTGCGGATTCAAGCAAGAGAGCTGAACGCTTATTCAAAACGCGAATGGGAAAGCGAAGAAATATCTATAAAGGCAAGCATAGAGGCGCAGACAAAGCTAAAGCACATAGGCTCAGAGCTAGATAGAATTGTGGAAGAGTGTAGGGAGAGAGGTAAATCAATAGATGAAATTTCCCGCGCGAAAGGTGAGATTGAACGTATTCAAAATGAAATACTTGACAAGTTAGTATCCGGCAAACAGGAGATGGCCTGATGTCTGACCCCCCCAACCTTTCAAAAGTCATAGAGCTTATACAAATCGGATTCAACGTTTCTTTAGATGTGATTGAATATGAGGACAGCCTAGATGAGATTGTGGAGTTGGCTCGCATGTTTAACGCTACTGTTGTATTAAGGAATGTCTCGGAATCTTTCTTAAATCCCAAGCGGCTAAAAAAACTTAAAAGCCACTCGCACAAAATCATTATTGAAGTTTAGTAAGTATCCAAATCTCGAGACTAAAGTTTTAGGATTAAAGTAAAACGCCCTAGAGCTGTAATAGGATCACATTCTCTAGGTCACTACGGAGGAATTGAAAGAGTTATGCGGCTACAATCATCCACCGTGAGCAGTGCGAGATGTTAGATAACAAGGCATTCCGATAATAAAGTTTTATGTTACAGGTCCAGATGGTAGAAAGGTCGTCGTATTGAAGACTAGTAGGAAGTGCGAGCTACTCAGTTTTCCGGTAGGACATTGTTCTCTTCTAAACTCAAGTTTGCACTAGTGGATAGAGATATGGTTCTCGTTGCAATATCTATCTTGAGACGTTTTCTGACAGGGAATTGCAAATTGATCATAGAATCCCATTTGAAGTAATATGTGTTAATGGAGAGCTTTCTGATGATCCTAGAGAGTATATGCTTTTATGCGCATCCGCCAATAGAGCTAAATCGTGGAGTTGCGAGAATTGTGAAAATTGGAAAGTCAAAGAAGTTAACACTTGCCAGTCGTGCTATTGGGCATATCCAGAATCGTATAGTCATATTGTGAGCGAGATATTAGGCGATTAGATATTTATTATATAGTCTGGTAAAGAGGTAATTGAATACGACCACTTATGTGAAGAGGCATCCAAGGTGCAAGAAGAATTTCCAGATTATGTCGCCAGATTATGTCGAAAGTGTATTGGGAAAACACATTAAGTAAGAAGGCAGCTAACGAAATACCTGTTCTCTCTTTTTAACTGTTCTCAAGCCTTAGCTAATAATGTATATAGTATTAAGAGTTGCTTGCGAGGTAGATTATGGGATACGCTTTTGCCGAGATAGAATTAAGCAATTCGAGGCGTAAGGATTTAGCCTCTATTAAAGTATAAAGTACTTGATCTCAACACTGAATCCATGAGGGAGGTCTCGTTTACAGACGGTAAGAGCGTAAACGTTCCATACGTTGGACCCATAAAGATTACATTTGACAAGAGATTCTGCTACGTCGGGGCGCTGGTTTTTGGTGATGAAGTGTTGATGGGAGCAGTGCCGATGGAAGATATGGATTTGGTAATTAACCCAAGTCGCAGGGAAGTTGCGGTCGATCCGACTAGTCCCTACATTCCACGTGCGCGGGTCAAATAACTAATATGTCTCATCACCCTCCTTATATTCATATTGCCCTTTGAGTTCATTCACAATGGATCAGTCAGCTAGTATTGTAGTGTCTCGCAGACTGATCCTCCAGCGATGTTTTTAAGAACCTCCTCGTTATCTTTCCACTTCTCGTTTTAGGCAGTTCGGCGGTGAAGATAATGAAACTATTTATGATCTTAGCAAATAAAACTTGAATTTTAAAGCTTGTTTTATTAGGTTGGTCGTTTCCACTCCAGAGTGAGAGTGAATGAAGGCTAGATTGTTTTTATCGCATCTACCAAAAAGCCCTAAGCTGAGGTATCTAGCTAGGTGACCTTTTGACCAACCCTTTTCTCATACCAACTTCTTCTCGTTATTCTGCTCTAATATACTGTTATCATTGAATAAATTGACTTTGTTTCATAATTGCAAATCGTTTCTTTCATTGTTAGGAAATTGTTATTTAGAGTATGAATCACCTTTGCAAAGAACAGCTTATATACTTTGAGAGAGTGAATGAAGATAGGTAGAATAAGGACAGGCGGGGGTGCTGCTACTCCCACATTAATTTTTGGGCTAGTTTAACTGCCAACACTGTAAACGCGTCATTATCTATGGGCATTTCAGATTCATTTATTTTAGAAATTCTGACTGCCCCAATAACTGAATTCGTAAAAAATGCGCATTCTGATCCTAGTATATCCTGCAAACTATATCTACCCTCTCTAACGTATAATCCAATTTCTGCTGATATGTCTAACAACAAGCTTCTTGTCACACCTGGGAGGAGTCCACACTCTGGAGATGGCGTGAATAGGGCTTCATCTTTCAACCAGAATATATTGCTCGCCGCCCCTTCGGTGATCTCTTGCCTATCGTTCAAAAAAAGCGCTTCGTCAAACCCTAAATCGATTGCAGCTCGTCTTGCTAAAACATTTTCCAGGTAGTTTAAAGATTTAATCCGAAGGATTGGAGACGAAGAATTTCTATTAAACGAGTTAACCCAAACGGTTACGGTATCAGGTGGCTTTTTATATTCTCTTATGATAACAAGGGCTTTACTACTCTCAGAATATTTATGGAATTCTGAACGTCCTTCTGAGAGAAGGCAAACTTTGACATAGGCGTCTTCTATATCAGTGTTGAAACTTGCTTTATCAATAAGTTCTTTAACGTGAACCGCGTCCGGTATGGGAATTTTAATTAATGTAGCTCCTTGGCTCATTCGCGAATAATGCTTGTGGAAATAAGCAGGTAACTTTGATTTATAGCGAAAGGTTTCAAAAACCCCTTCGCCATAAAACAAAGACCTTAAAGGCAAATCACTAGAGACAACTTCCCCATTCACGTATATTTGTTCGTTCATATTGACCTCTCGGAAATTAGCCTGTAATCTCCGAAGCCTTTCTTATCGCAGACGCTTTCAATAGAGTTTCTTCATATTCCTCGTCGGGGTCAGAATCCCATACGATGCCACTTCCAGCCCAATATCTAGCAGTGTTTTGCTCTACTACCAACACTCTTATACCGACGCTTAGCGTAAAGTCTCCATCCGGGTAAAAAATCCCAACTGTTCCGCAATATGGTCCCCTGTAATGAGGTTCAAGTAGGTCTATGATCTCAAGAGCTCTCTTCTTGGGAGCTCCTGTAACTGAGCCCGGGGGGAAAACATTTCTTATTATATCCCTAAGATTAGTTCCGTCTTTAAGTTTACCTTCTACTTCCGATACCATTTGATGAAGCGTAGAATAGCTTTCTATACTAAATAATTGATTGACCTTTACACTGCCGTGTCTGCATATCCTGCTTAAATCGTTCCTCATAAGATCAACAATCATCAAATTCTCAGCTCTCTCCTTTTTGCTGTCTAACAGTTTTGTCTTGTTCATCACATCTTCCTTTTGTGAAATCCCCCTTTTAGCCGTTCCCTTTATTGGCATTGTAGCTATATTTTCCCCGTTTTTACGGAGGAAAAGCTCCATTGACCCGCTGATCAACTGAAATTGTCCGAAATCCATATAGCAACCATAGGGAACATGTTGCACGTGAAACAATTCCAGGAAATAGGAGAGCGGAATAAACTTAGCTGCACATGTAAAGCGCTGTGAAAGGTTGACCTGATATATATCCCCACTCTTTATGAAACCCTTTGCTAATCTCACCTTATCTTTATAATCATCCTTGCTCATATTAGACAATATATATAGGTCGTCATGCTCATATGCGTCCTTAGTAGCTTGGCAGGTTTCATCTTTAAGGTTACTCCAATCGCCCATTGTCACCTGGTCAGGTCTAAATAACAAAAAAAACAGATCCGGTAACCTCTTGTCATTCTTTGCATAGCTAGGGATAAAACCTGTGTCTGTATGGGTAGAGAACTCGTAACCTATATAGCCAGTAGCGATATATCCTTTCTTCAAAAAATCTTCTAGTAGCAATAACGGATCGCACCTTGATTTGGAAGCACCTTCCTTAGAATTAATAGTTACAAGACCGTTATCAAAATAAAAGGTAACTTCAGGCCGACTAAACTGAATATACGAATTTTTTACGTTAGAATTTCCTAGCCAGCCCCCTCCTGAGTCTAAGAAGAGAGATGAGTACAAAGTCGTTTCATACATGGGGAAAGCTTAACCCCATAGGTTATATTTACAAGATAAGTAAAATCTGTTGAAGTAAGCCCTATGCAGATATCAATGTAAGAGACGGAATTCTCTAAAATCCATGCAACAATAATAAAGGACATGTTGCACGTGAAACGACAAACGAGAAAAAGCAGATCAGACACCATTACCATAGAACTCACGAAAAGGATCAAAACATAAACAAAGGGGAAGTCTATGGTGTTACGGGTGTAAGTTACACAGAGCCAAAGCTAAAAAACGGAATTGGTTCGAGACGTGTAGCTTTTATTACTATAGTAGCGAATCATAGACCTATAATAGTAAAGAATCAATTAACTCTTACAAATGTCCCGGTCTCCAAACCTGTCGTTAAAAAAGAGTAAGAAAAACAAGTAGCTGTTCTGTTTTGGATACTATAATTACGTGCAAGGGTATTGATAAAGTACATTGATTTATCTGTTGTTTGTGTTCTATAATTGATAGAAAGAAGGATCATTTACTACACTATAATTAAAAGACTAAACTCTCTCTTGCCTAAAATATCTAATAATAGCAGTAGGTTAGGATGTTTTCTGCCTATCTACGAATCTCATTAAAAGGGTATTTGCATCTGTCTTCTTCCTTCAGGAAATGGTACTTGTTTAGCGTAAGAAGGGTGATAAGATAAACATCCTATACAACAGCACTTCAGTTAGCGTGTGCATGTGAGGGAAAGCGGTAAACAATGGGGTTTATATGTTGTTTAATTTAGGTATTGCTAACCTGCCGTTCTATTGATTCTCTCAAGATAACGGATATGTCCTTTATCTCCATCTTTTCGTTCCCAGCGTGTTTTGATGCGTCTTCAAACATTGTGTCGCAGAAGTAACAAGCTACGGCGAGCGTGTCAGGATTTTTAGATTCAACCTCCTCAAATCTGTTCCAATTTATGCGCGGAGCGTCTTCCTCCATCCATATCTTTCCACCACCTGCACCACAGCAAAAACTTCTTTCGCGTCTTCTATCAAGCTCAACAAGGCTGAGACCTGGTATTGACCTTAGAACTTCCCGTGGTTCGTCGAACACTCTGTTATATCTGCCCAGGTAGCACGGGTCATGATAAGCAACCTTTTCATTAACTTCCTTAGTGGGATTTAGCTTGCCCTGCTTTATCAAGTCGTTTAAGAGTTGAGTGTGGTTGATCACCTCAAAGTTGCCACCAAACTGAGGGTACTCATTCTTTATCGTATTAAAGCAATGAGGACAATTGGCTATTAACTTTTTAACTTTAAGTTCCTTAAGATTTTCAATGTTTTGCGTGGCAAGCATTTGATAAAGAGCTTCTTCTCCTAGCCTTCTAGCTGGATCGCCTGAGCAGCTTTCCATCTGACCGAGAACGGCGAATCTAACCCCTGCCTGCATTAATAGGCTTACAACGGATTCCGCTATCTTCTGTCCCCTGGGATCGTAACCGCCGTAACATCCCATCCAGTAAACGTAGTCGAACTCGCTCGCGTCTTCTACTCCGTCTTCTCCTATAATGTTCAGTCCATCTACTTTGGATACCCATTTAGCCCTATCTCTATCGCTAAATCCCCACGGGTTTCCCTGGGTCTGAAGAGCTTGTAAGGTTTTAACCGCTGTGCCCGTTAGCCTTCCCTCAAGGGTTAAAAAGCGCCTCATCTCCATAATCTTCCCCATTTGGTCAATGAACAATGGACACTGTTCCACGCACGCGTTACAGCTAGTGCAAGCCCATAATTCGTCTTCAGTAATCCATTCAGGTCCGGGGATTATTTTAGCGGTTCTATCTCCATTTGATGAACCATCCTCATTCATTAGGCTTTTTCCATCGCTTGACGCGTAATGCCTAAGTTTTACAACGATTTCCCTAGGTGAAAGTGGTTTTTCAGTGTGCCACGCTGGGCAGTTATCGGTGCATCTTCCGCATTCTGTGCAAGTGTAGGCGTCCAGAATATCCTTCCACGTAAAATCTTTTATTGTTCCAGCCCCAAAATGATCTATGTCATCCGGCATGTTCTCGAAATCAATAGGCTTCAACGCACCCCTGGGTTCTAAATTTTGAAAAAACACGTTTGGCACTGCGGTGAAAACGTGGCTGTGTTTGGAATAAGGAAGATAGTTAAGAAAACCGAGAACTATAAGCACGTGGAACCACCAGAAGAATTCGTGAGAGAAAACCAAACCATTTTCGCTCATGCCCAAGAAGAACAAGCCTGCAAAAGTGCTGGATACAGGATGCCACCCAGATAATTCTCCAGCCATAGCTATTTTTGATCCTGTCGCGCCAAATGCCGTTATGATAAGCCCAAAAATCAGTCCCAAGATTACCACTGCGTCTAATCCGTTTACTTCTCTTCTCTTAGCAATCGTCGTTCGATTGATTATTCCCATAATAATTGCTATCAGAACAAATAGCTGAACTATATCAAGTATAAATTCATAAACAGCGTGGGCAGGATCCGGTATCAGCTTGAATCCTGCAATGACGCCGCCAGCTAGCATTTCAATTGTTCCTATAGTGATAATCACGAAGCCCCAGAAAATCATAAAATGCTCAATTCCAGCGAAGGTATAGTTTTTTAGAAGCCTTTTTTGTCCAAAAACGTAAACTAAAACGCGTCTAAACCTCTCGGTAAGATTATCAAATCTCATCTCACTCTTACCCAAGCGTAGTATCTTTATAAGGTTATAGATGTTGTAGAAAAAGAATGCAAAAGCGGTCGTGATCAAAACAGCCATTATAATTGGTTTCATAATATGCGTCTCCTAAAAGGGCATCTCGCGAAGTGCCTGTGTTGTTTGAAACACGCTATGCGATCTGAGTAGTTAGTTTATCATAAAAAGAAGAGACGCATTAGTCAAGCAAAGTGGACTGAGACTAAATGCGTGTGCTTAGGTTATAGCTCAAAATGCACTTGACACTCAATTATCCAACGTTAGCGGGTAATAAATTGTGCTCAGCAAAGCTAAAGTAGGTATCTTTCCCTACTATGACGTGATCCAAAACCCTAATGCTTAGCGTGCTAGACGCACTAGCGATATCTTTGGTAAGTCGTTTATCCTCTTCCGAGGGAATGGGGTTGCCACTTGGATGATTGTGGGCAAGAATAAGCCCTGAAGAGTGATGAGAAAGTGCCGATTCAACAACTCTTCTCGGATATACGGCTACCGTGTCCACGTCGCCTTCCTGTAAAATCTCGTGATGTATCACCTTGTTCTTCGTATTTAGATAAATTACCATAAAAGCTTCGTGGGAACGACCTTCTAGCTCAAAACGCGAGAATTCAAATACGGCGCTGGGGCAGGAAAGAAAATCTTTGTCTTCCATCTTTTCCGCTAGATACTTAGATCCCACTCCCTTTACGAGTTTTATTAAAGTTACTGAGGCAGAACCCAGCCCCTGAATCTCCTCAATCTCTTTGCGACTTGCGTCGAAAACGCGAGAGAGACTCCCGAAATGGCCTAACAATTTTTTTGCAAGTGGTTTTACGTCCACTCTCGGAATAGAATAAGTTAAAAGAAGCTCAAGAATCTCATAATCGTGGAAACCCTCTGCTCCAGATTTCAAAAACCGCTTCCTCAACCTTTCTCTATGCCCAATGTAATGAGGGTTCTCTTTAGTCATAGTAGGCGTAAGGTGAATTCTAAAATTCTATCGCATTTTAATATACTAACATGCTAAGTCAAAGGAAAGTAGAGGGCTTCACTCTCTATGAATTATTCCAAACTAGTAAGCTAGTCTCATCTAGTGCGTGTAGAACCTATTTTAGTATTAACGCATTGTTATATACACATTAAAACGTTGTTACATTCCTAAATAATTGTGTAACATAAGCAACCCCATAGGTCAGATGATTAAAGGAAATTTTCTAGCAAATAATTTTTTAGGGCTTCAAGAGCCAGACTCGCAATTTGAAGGATCAAAAGTCGTAGTATTGCCAGTTCCTTACGAGAGAACGGTATCATTCGGCAGGGGAACGTCCAGAGGTCCAAGTTCAATAATTTACGCTTCACGCTCCCTTGAACTTTACGACGATGAACTTGGATTCGAGCCTTGTAAGGTTGGTATTCACACGCTTTCCGAGCTTGAATTGGACGTTGAGCCCAAAGACATGATAAGAGATGTTAGCCGCACGTGCAAGAGCCTCCTGGACGCGGATAAGTTCATCGTTGCGCTCGGAGGCGAGCATTTAATTACCTATGGCGTTGTAGCTGGACATCGAGAAAAACACTGCGAGTTTTCAGTTTTGAGTGTAGATGCTCATTGTGATCTGAGAAATTTCTATGAGGGGACAAAACTAAATCACGCCTGTGTTATGCGTAGGATTGTAGAGACAGGGTGTCCCGTTACGCAAGTTGGCATTAGGAGTTATTCTTCTGAAGAGGCTGAGTTTATTAAAGTCGGGGAACGCATAAATGTGATACACGCTAGGGAGATTTTGAGAGAAGACAGTGAATCTTGGGTTGAGAGAGCACTATCCAGCTTACTTCCAAAGGTTTATATAAGCGTAGATATAGATGTATTTGATCCTTCTATAGCACCAGGAACGGGAACCCCTGAACCTGGGGGACTCGGATGGTATGAAGTGTTAGAGCTTATTAAGAGCGTGTTTCAAAGTCGTGAAGTAATAGGGCTAGACATTGTAGAACTAGCTCCAATCGGGGGGATAGTGGCTCCTGACGTTTTAGCTGCTAAACTTGCCTATAAATCTATAGGTTACAAATTCAATAATCTGTCATAGGTACAAACCAAATAAAAAAGCGGCTAGCTCCTTTTAAGAGTAGCCGCCTTCTCTTCATGTGCTTTCGTCTTTTTATGCGATTACATCATGCCTTCCATGCCTCCAGCCCCCATGCCGGGCATTCCACCACCGCCGCCGCTTTCTTTTGGTTGCGGTTTTTCAGCGACTAGGGCTTCAGTGGTAAGGAGTAAGCCAGCAACACTAGCAGCGTTCAATATTGCACTGCGCGTTACCTTCGCAGGGTCTATTATCCCCGCCCCTATCATATCACAGTACTTCAAACCCCCAGCGTCAAATCCCTCTGACCCCTTACGCTCCACAACCTTACCCACTACTATTGAACCATCCCACCCCGCATTTGTCGCTATACCCCTCAACGGCTCCTCCAATACACGCTTCACTATGGTTACACCTGCCCCCTCCTCCTCATCACCACTACTATACTTATCCACTCCACCTATCGCTCGTATTAACGCTACCCCTCCACCAGGAACTATTCCCTCCTCTACCGCTGCACGCGTTGCGTTCAACGCATCCTCTACCCGTGCCTTCTTCTCCTTCATCTCCGCCTCCGTCGCCGCTCCCACGCGTATCACTGCTACTCCACCAGCCAACTTAGCTAACCTCTCCTGTAACTTCTCCCGGTCATACTCTCCACTCGCTTCCTCTACCTGTGCCTTTATCTGCTTTATCCTACCCCCTATGTCCCCCTTCTTCCCAGAACCACCTACTATCGTTGTGTTATCCTTGTCTATTACCACCTTCTTCGCCTTCCCTAAATCCACCAGCTTAGCATTCTCTAACTTCATCCCCGCCTCCTCTGCTATTACCTTCCCCCCCGTCAATATCGCTATATCCTCCAACATCGCCTTACGCCTATCTCCAAAACCAGGCGCCTTCACCGCCGCTGCCTTTAACGTCCCTCGTATCTTATTCACTACCAACGTTGCCAACGCCTCTCCCTCTATATCCTCTGCCATCACTAACAACGGCTTCGTCGACCTCGCTGCCTCCTCCAATAACGGAACCATGTCCTTCATATTGGATATCTTCTTGTCATACATCAATATCAATGGATCCTCTAACTCCACTAACATCTTCTCCGTGTCCGTTACCATATAAGGACTTAAATAACCACGATCAAATTGCATACCCTCTACTACGTCCAACTCCGTATCCAAACTCCGCCCCTCTTCCACCGTTATCACTCCATCCTTACCCACCTTCTCCATCGCATCTGCTATGATGTTTCCTATCGTCTCATCTCCATTTGCAGATACCGTAGCTACCTGCGCTATCTCCGTCCTACCCTTTACCTGCTTGCTCTGCTTCTGTATGCTCCCCACTACTACCTCTACCGCCTTGTCTATCCCTCGCTTCAACTTCATCGGATCGTGCCCAGCCGCCACCAGCTTTATCCCCTCCCGAAAGATGGATTGCGCCAATACCGTAGCTGTAGTAGTCCCATCCCCTGCTACGTCACTTGTCTTAGACGCTACCTCCTTTACCATCTGCGCTCCCATGTTCTCAAACTTGTCCTCTAACTCTATCTCCTTCGCCACCGTTACTCCATCCTTCGTCACCACAGGCGCACCAAACGTCTTCTCTATCAAAACGTTCCTACCACGTGGACCCAATGTAGCCCTTACTGCATCCGCTAACTTGTTTACTCCCGACAATACGCTGTCCTGCGCCTCTCGCCCAAACCTTATCTCTTTTGCTCCCATTGCTCGCTTAACCTCCTAAATGTCTTTTGCTTGATGTATCCCCATCCCCACTAACCCCCTACTCAATTACCGCTAATATCTCCTCTTCCCTTATTATCAAATACTCCTCCCCCTCTATGCTTATCTCCGTCCCACCATACTTGCTAAACAAAATCCTGTCGCCCTCCTTAACGTCAAGAGCCCTTACTCCACCCTCAGACGTTATCGCTCCTTTCCCCACTGCTACTACTGCACCCTCCTGCGGCTTCTCAGATGCCGTGTCAGGAACTATTATACCACCCTTCGTCTTCTCAGGCGCATCTATACGCTTTACCAATACCTTGTCCTGTAGAGGCCTTACCTTCATAAATACAATACCTCCCTAATTCAACGTAATTCAATATTCCATTATCTACAACGTGAAAAATCAAAGTTATATTACGGCTAGTGAAATACCAGATATAAACTATGCATGAATTTATGCGTGTCAAGGGAGAATTGATAAAAACTTTCATCTTAGTCTATACGAGGTGTAGTTTAGTCGTTAACATCAAAGGCATTTTTGATAATCGTTGTTTTATTGTTAGCAAGGTTGATGGACACCACGTCAAAGCGCATAGCCTTTGATTTAAGTTTTTTCACCTCGATGTAAGCTAAGGCGATATATAATAACTTCTTTCTTTTCCAATAGGTTATAGACTCTTCAGGAAGTCCGAAATCTTCAGAGTTTCTAGCTTTTACCTCAACGAAACAGAGCACGCCATCTTTATCCTTAGCAATTAGGTCAATCTCCCCCTGGTGGCATCTGAAGTTCTTTTGCAAAATTTTATAACTATCTTTCTTCAGAAACCTGCAAGCTATATCTTCTCCTCTTTTTCCTGTTGCTCTTTTGTTCTTGGTCATAAAAACGTGTATCTAGATTCTTAAGTTTTTTCTAATGTCTTTTTTACCTCGGCAAGTTTGGTTAAAGCGTCAAGCGGGGTCATAGAATTAACGTCTAGTTCTCTAATCTCTGTTACTATGGGATGTTCCTCCTGCATTTTGTTCTCATCCACTTGCTTAAACAATGACGTTTGTCCGCCGAGAATTGAGTTTCTGAGTTCAGATTGAGATTTTTCTAAGTTTGATAGTATCTTGCGAGCTGACTTTATAACGGGCTCTGGCACTCCGGCTAGTTTGGCAACGTGAATGCCGTAGCTGTGGCTTGCGGCGCCGGGAACTAACTTTCTTAGAAATACGATATTATCTCCACTGTTCTTTACATATATATTGTAGTTCTTAGTCCTACTTTTAGATAAAGCAAGCCCGGCGAGCTCGTGATAGTGAGTAGCGAAGAGCGTCCTACACCCCTTGTCGTGCAAGGATTCGGCGACCGCCCAGGCAATGCTCATACCGTCAAAAGTGCTTGTGCCCCTTCCAATCTCATCAAGGATTACCAGGCTCTTCTCCGTTGAGTGTCTTAGTATATAAGCGGTTTCGACCATTTCTACCATAAAGGTGGATTGCCCTCTTGCCAAATTATCTGAGGCTCCGACTCTGCTGAAGATTTTGTCCGCTATTCCAATCTTCGCATAAGACGCGGGAACAAAGCACCCGATCTGAGCCATGAGTATAGTTAGCGCAACCTGCCTAATAAGCGTTGATTTGCCTGCCATGTTGGGACCCGTGATAATGAGAAATTGGTTCTCATTAGGATCGAGTTTTATGTTGTTAGGAACAAAACGCTCGCCCAGCCGCATTCTTTCAATCACCGGGTGACGATTATTTTTAAGTTCTATGACTTTATCGTCAGTTATAATGGGTCTCACGTAGTCGTTCTTCTCAGAGGCTCGCGAAAAAGCACAGAGCACGTCCACCTGGGCAATAAGCGATGACGTCCGCCTTATACGCTCAGCCTCATTGGCTACCCGCTTTCTTATCTCATCGAAAAGTTCTCTTTCTATATCAATAATCCTGTCTTCCGCTCCTAGGATTTTTTCCTCGTACTCCTTGAGATTATCCGTTATGAACCTCTCGGCGTTGACTAAGGTCTGCTTCCTTATATACCTTTCCGGCACGGAATTTAGATTTATTTTGCTGACCTCTATGTAATAGCCAAACACTCTATTGTAGCTTACCTTGAGGGAGCCTATTCCTGTTGACTCTCTTTCATTCGCTTCAAGTTTGGCTATCCACTTTTTCCCATCCCGTCTTATGGATTTAAGCCCATCAAGCTCAGCGTTAAACCCATCTCTTATTATTCCCCCGTCTCGCCCGGAGGCGGGTGGATTCTCCACTATGGTTCCTTCAATCATCTTTTTTACGTCCGAGAAGTTATCGATTGTCCTTCCAATCTCTTTTAGAATCCTAGAATCGGCGTCGCCTAGAGCGTCCCTAATTTTCGTTATGAAGTGGGATGAGTCCCTTATGGACGCTAGATCCCTGGGCCTCCCAGATGACGTTGAAATCCTGCCGATGAGTCTTTCTATGTCCCCAATCTCCTTTAATGCACTTTCAAGCTCTAGGCTGAGGCTCGTTTTTATTTTAAACTCTGCCACGGAGTCAAGGCGCTCTTCTATTTTTTGCTTCTCTATAAGGGGGTAGTTCAGCCATTCCTTGATGAGCCTCGCGCCCATGGCCGTTCGCGTCTCGTCAATTACCCATATTAGCGATCCCTCAGAAGAATCTCCCCTAATAGGTTGAAGGATTTCGAGATTCCTCTTTGTGGAATCGTCGATTATAAGGAAATCGGATTTTTGATAGAGATGAGGGTCGTTAAGTAAGGGCATATCCTCAAGCTGGGTGTCTTTCAGATATTGAACCAATGAGCTGCACGCCACTGTGGCTTCCGGATTCTCTTCAAGCCCATACGGCTCAAGTGTGCGCGTTGAGAGGTGATCGAGCAATAATTCCCTAGCGCTTTCTCTATCCCATATCCATGAATTAAGGGGCGTTATCAGCAACTCAGCTTTTCTGATTATTGAAGAGAGAAGGCTATCGTCTTGACTTACCTCTTCCTGAAGGAGGAGCTCCTTGGGTTCTATTCTAGATATCTCATCCGCTAGGGCATCTAATGAATCTAACGAAGTAGTCCTAAATAATCCCGTTGATATATCGGCGTAAGCTAGTCCGTAAACGCTTTCCTGATCCCGATTGGATAGGGGATCACCGCCTAAGTAGATGCTCGCAAGGTAATTATTAGACTTTGAGTCTAGGTGTTCTGAGTCCAGAACTACTCCGGGGCTGAAAACTCTCACCACCTTTCTTCTGACGACTCCCTTTGCTGGTTTTGGGTCATCAACCTGCTCGCATATCGCTACTTTATGCCCTTCCTTAAGAAGCTTGGCTAGGTAAGGCTCAGCGCTATGATGAGGAACGCCGCAAAGAGGGATCGGGTTCTTTTTGGATTTATTTCTGGACGTCAAAGCGATACCGAGTACCCTTGATGCAATTTTAGCATCCTCATAAAACATTTCGTAAAAATCCCCGAGGCGAAAAAAAAGTATTGAGTCCGGATACTCTTTCTTTATTTTCTTATATTGCTCCAGCATGGGAGTCTGTGAAGACATCACTCATAGATTATATCAATTAGCCTATCAACACTCAATTTATATTCTTGAAATCATAGCCTGAGCATAATAGAATAATCAAATCATATTAGTTTATAGCTATTTGAAGCGGAGAATGATAAAAGGATGCTTGAAGAAAAACGCGTGAGATTCTCAATAGGACAAGTAGTTCACCACAAGATGTTTGATTACCGGGGCGTGGTTGTGGACGTTGACCTAGTATTTAACAATACCAATGAATGGTATGATAAGGTCGCCCTTTCTAGACCACCTAAGAATAAGCCCTGGTATCACGTTTTGGTGGACAAAGCTGTGCACGTGACCTACGTGACTGAAAGGAACCTTGAGCCTGACGAGACAGCAAAACCAATAGACCACCCATTTTTATCCGTATTCTTTGCTGATTTCAAAGACGGCTGCTACGTTACTAAAAGAATGGTTAGCTGACGCGTTCTTATTGTAAAGTTGTATTTTCAAGCAGGGATTGGGTTTGGTAAAATATAGGTGGAGGTCCATACATAAAGGTAATAGTAAAGCCTAACTATGAAGATTCTTGAAAATGAACTCAGTCGAGTAATCAACGACAACGCTGGGGAAGTGCTTGACAGTCAAGTGACAGATGCTTCGGTTGATTTAATCTTTGTTGATCCGCCTTACAATATCGGAAAAAATTTTGTGAGCTTTCATGATAAATGGCCTAGTGATAGAGAATATGTTGAATGGTGCTATGAATGGATTGACATTTGCTTGAAAAAGCTAAAGCCAAGTGGCTCGATGTATTTAATGACTAGCACACAAGCAATGCCCTATTTAGATTTATACTTACGGGACAAATTAACCGTCTTATCCCGTATTGTCTGGTCGTATGATAGCTCTAGTGTACAGGCTAAAAAATATTATGGCTCCCTTTGGGAGCCAATCTTGTTTTGCGTCAAAGATAGAACTAATTATACATTCAATGCGGAGGACATTCTCGTTGAAGCAAGAACGGGTGCAAGGCGTGGTCTTATTGATTATAGAGGTAAAACACCAAGAATTTATAATACTAAAAAGGTGCCGGGTAACGTTTGGGAATTTCCACGGGTGCGTTATAAGATGGATGAGTATGAAGTTCATCCATCTCAAAAACCTGAGGCATTGATGGAAAGGATAATTAACGCGAGCTCGAACGAAGGAGATTTAGTTCTAGATCCTTTCGCTGGAACTTTCACTACGTGTGCGGTTGCTCAACGTCTAGGGCGTAGATCTATTGGCATCGAACTCCAGGAAGATTTCTTTAAGATTGGTTTGCGTAGGTTGAATATCACGGATGAGCTTAATGGCGAAAGACTCAAGCCGCTAGATAAAACCTATACAAGAAAAAATGGGTTGGAAAAAGATGAGAATCAAGTTGAGTTATTTTAGTTATGGAACATGGATTCACCTCTGTCATAAAAGGCGTCCTCAAAAATCATTTTGGCGGTGATGCCAAAGAGGTTTTTGAAAAAAGCTATCTTATAAAATACTTAAACAACAAAACCAAGTCTGCGAACCGTAGTAGTAAATCAAGAGGGGCATTTGCAAACCATTATACCATTTACGCTCTTGTAGAAGATTATATATTACAAGGTTTTGCTGATGGTGATGACTTATATTCAGAGTATGAAGGGGCTGTTTATACAGAATTATTCACACGAATCAGGGAGCTGCCTTTTGGGCAAAGGCTTCAAAATCACGCACTAAACAACCGAATGAACGATGAGTTCAGGAAGTTCTTCCCAGACGTTCAGTGCCAACCGATTATAAGAGACCTTACTACTAAAAGATATTGGATAAACGAAAATCTTCTAAAAATATCTGCTGGAGGAGAACAGTATAATATTGCCCGTGCGATTATTGAAATAATTGATTCCTATGTTGAGGCGAAAAGATCGGTTTTTGACCAGTTTGTCGCTTATACATCGGAGCTTGCACAGGTTCCAGATGAGGATGCTGATAAAGCGATAGAATTTGTAAATCAGCAAATCCAACCAAATATAGATGCAAGGATATTTGAAATTGTTAGTTACGCTGTATTGAAAGCACATTATGCGGATACCATTTTATATTGGGGATGGGAACCAGATGAATTAAACGAAGAGCCTCTCATGCTGTATAAAACGGGTCGGACCAACGCTAATGATGGTGGGATTGATTTCGTAATGAAACCATTGGGAAGATTTTTCCAAGTGACTGAAACGTTAGACTTTAAAAAATACTTCCTAGATATTGATAAAGTGTAACGATATCCAATCACCTTTGTAATTAAAACAGAGTTGGAAGAAGGAAAAATCTATGAGCGATTAGAATCTAATGCTCAATCTTTATATGGGATAAAAGCTATAGTGCAGCGTTACATGAACTCTGTGGAGGATGTGATCAATATTCCAAAACTCATTGAGATATTTGCGGAACAAGTGAAGAGAAATAAGATTAGAGAAATAATGGATGAAATAGTTCTCCAAAGCAGGGTAGAGTTCAGCTGAATAATTGCTTTCACAATGCTCAGTTGAATAAGCTAAAGAAAGTGACTTTTTGAAGAATAGGATAATGAGCAGAATAGGGTAATTAATTGATAAAACCGAATATATTCGTGGAAGGCTTGATCCCTTACAAGCCGGGGAAGCCTGTGGAGGAATTGGAGCGCGAGCTAGGGATTAAGGATGCGGTCAAGATAGCTTCTAACGAGAATCCAGCGGGACCCTCACCACTGGCTATGGACGCCATTAGGAATGCCCTGAATAAGGCACACTTCTATCCTGATGGAGATGCCTTCTATCTAAGAAATAAGGTGTCGGAAAGGCTCGGGGTCAACCCTGAAACGCTTATTTTTGGCAATGGCTCTAATGACGTATTGGATATCGCCGCCAGAGCATTTATGCATCCGGGAGACGAGGCGGTTATGGGTGAATACGCCTTTATCGTTTACCCAATCTCTACAAAAGCCGTGGGAGCCAAAGCGATAATATCGCCGATGCCGGACTATAAGCACGATCTTGAGGATATGAGCTCGCGCATAACGCCTAAGACTAAAATCGTATTTATCGCTAACCCCAACAATCCAACCGGCTCTATGGTAGAGCGTCAGGAACTTGAATGGTTTTTAGATAAGGTTCCAGAGGACGTCTTGGTAGTTATAGATGAGGCGTATTTTGAATACGTTGATGCCCTTCAATATCCAAATTCCCTTGATTATCACGACTCAGGCAAGTCAATACTCACCGTCCGAACCTTTTCCAAAATTTACGGTCTTGCGGGTATTCGGCTAGGATATGGAGTAGCTCAGGAGGGGATAATATCAGGCATGCATAGGGTAAGGCACCCTTTTAACGTCAACTTCTTTGCTCAGATTGCCGGTATAGCCGCTCTTGGTGATACTGCTTACGTAGAGAGGTCCAAAAGGCTCAACCTTGAAGGTCTAAGATATGTAAAAGGTGAGCTTGAGCAGATAAGCGTTTCCTATACGCCCTCATTCGCTAATTTCGTATTGATAGACTTGCAAGAGGACCCTATGCCGATTTATAACAGCCTTCTGAAAGAAGGGGTTATTGTAAGACCCGTCGGGGCATACGGATTAAAGACGCACCTTAGGGTTACGATTGGCTTACCTGAAGAGAATGAGAAGTTCATAAAAGCATTGAGAAAGGTGTTGAATAAGTGACAATAATTAACGTATAAAGTCCAAACTTCTGATTGCTATATAACACCTTGAAATTTCCCTATTATAACTTAACATCTCAAAGAATACTTACCCTTTTAATTCTTATCTTGGTGAATCTGCGGATAGAATACAGAGAAAATGTTGTTTAAGAGCGTTGCGATAATAGGTCTTGGACTTATCGGCGGCTCGCTAGCCTTGGCATTAAAGAAATCTGGGCAAGTTGAGGACGTCATTGGGATTGATACTGATGGTGAAGCTATATGTTATGCTTTAGCTAATGGAATGATTGACAGAGGGTCTCAAGAGCTTAATCGCTGTGCTCTTAGTGCTGAGATATTTGTTGTAGCAACGCACGTAGGCAGTATTGTTAAGGTTATTAAATCGCTATCACAGTTTCTTGGACAAGATGCCGTAATAACGGATACGGGAAGCGTAAAAGGCAGCATAGTAAGGGGTGTAGAAGGCGTTATACCTGATCACGTAAATTTTATCGGGGGACACCCCATTGCGGGAACTGAAAATTCAGGAGTTAGATATGCTAACCCTAACCTTTTTAGTGGCAAGAGATGTATCTTAACGCCCACTGATAAAACTAGCCCTTTTGTTTTAAGCAGGATCATCTCACTATGGGAAGCCGCTGGATGCCAGGTCTTTAAGATGAGTGCTGATGCGCACGACCGCGTATTTAGTCTTGTTAGCCACTTGCCTCACGTAGTTGCGTATTCGCTTATTAAATCAGTAATATCTTCAGAAGAGTCAGAGACTTTAATGGATTTCGCAGGTGGAGGACTGAACGATTATACCAGAGTAGCTTCAAGCTCACCGGACATGTGGGTAGATATATTTTTTGCGAATAAGAAAGATGTTTTAGAAGCAATAGGCACATTCAAGAAATCTTTTGCTAAAATTGAGTATGCAATAGAAAGGGATGATGTTGATCTTTTGAGGGAAGAGCTTGTCGTCGCGGCGGCTTTAAGGCAAAAGTCTTCTAAAAGCGATTAACCCGTGTTTAATGATCTCTTAACAATCTCTTAATACTTATAAGTTTTAATCCTTTGGATATTAAAATCTTAAAGGAGGTAATAAAAAGATGAGCAAAGCGCTTTTTACGAGGTGTCTTGCAGTTGGTGTTTTTATATTTGCTTTTGCGCTGACCGCTGGCGTCGTTAAAGCAGGTCCGGTGAAAGTTGATCCTAGCATTCCATCATACGCTAAAACCAGTGGCGTGTCGGGGAACATCAGCAGCGTAGGGTCAGATACGCTTAATAACCTTATGACTCTTTGGTGTGAAGGGTTCACAAAGAGCTATCCTAACGTCAAGTGTCAGATAGAGGGAAAGGGTTCTAGCACGGCACCTCCTGCCCTTATAAAGGGAACGTCTCAGTTCGGACCTATGTCCCGTCAGATGAAGTCTAAAGAGGTAGATAGTTTTGAGAAGAGGTATGGGTACAAGCCTACGAGCGTGCAGACGTCAATAGACGCTCTAGCAGTATTCGTTAATAAGGACAACCCGATCGAGTGTCTAACAATCAAGCAGGTTGACGCCGTTTTTTCAAGGAACAGAAAGTGCGGCGGGGCTGAAGATGTTGTGACCTGGGGACAAGTTGGACTGAAAGATAGCTGGGCTAAAAGGCCTATAAGTCTATATGGCAGAAACTCGGCTTCTGGAACTTACGGTTATTTCAAAAAGAAAGCGTTATGCAAGGGTGACTATAAAGACGCCGTAAAAGAGCAGCCTGGATCGTCAGCGGTTGTTCAGGGTATAACGGAAGACAAAGCCGGCATGGGATACAGCGGTATTGGATACCGCACTTCAGGCGTAAAGGCGATTAAGCTCGAGAAAAAAACGGGATGCGCCGAGCCAAACCTTGCAAACATCATGAGCAAAGCATATCCACTCGGAAGATATTTATATATATACATCAACAAAAAGCCTAACGAAGCACTTGATCCGCTACGTATGGAGTTCTTAAAATACGTGCTTAGCAAAGAGGGTCAGGAGATTGTAGTTAAAGACGGTTATTTGCCACTTCCGGCTGACAAAGTTAAGGAAATCCTGAAGAGCATTGGTGGTTAGGCTAACGTAAGTCCGGTGCAATGATTGACTAAAGCTAATGTCTAATTAGTTTTAGGGTTGTTGAATGTCTCCAAAACTAGAACTTAGAGAAAATAAGAAAAGCGATCAAAGAGTTTCCTCCGGATTAAGACGGAGGAAACTCTTTGATCGTATAGCTACCGGAGTCGTAACAACCGGTGGAATTGCGATTATTCTTAGCATACTCGCAATTCTGGTGTTTATAGGTATTGAAACCCTACCTCTATGGGAAGGAGCTAAGTCTGAGCTTTCAAGCTCTTTTGTATTGGAGAAATCGCCTGAACTTGCTTCATACTCAACTGATGGCAGTGACAAAAGCGATTTCCCTTTCCTCGCTACTGGCACTGAAGAATATAGGGAGATTGGCTTTACCATTACTAACGATGGCGTGGTTTACTTTCTGTCACTCGAAGACGGCGAAGTTATAAAAAAAATAGGATTAATTGGAGTTGAAGGAGCAAGGGTTACTTCGAGCTTCGTATCAATCAACAATAAGTTTTACGCTCTTGGTTTGGATAACGGCAATCTTCTCCCCGTTAGGTTTAACTATCAAGTGGATTTTGATGGGGATTCCAGGATTATTACCCCTTCAGTTATAGAGAAAGGGCTATTTAGCTTGAGCGACTCGGCGCTCCTTCGAATAGCTTATGAAGAATCCGTAGAAGGCGAAGGCACAGCCGCAGCAGCTTATACTGCCAAAAACGAGCTTATATTTGTAACTCTCACAGAGTCGGACGATGACTTTGGCATCGGTGAAGCGAAACAGGAAAAGTCAACCTTTAACCTCACGGATAGCCTTGAAGGGGCAAGGGTTACTTCAATTGAGCTTGATTATTACCTTGCAAACCTTTTTGTAGGTACTGAGAACGGAAAGGTTTTCCATTGGAATCTTGACGGCGGGGAAGAACCAGCATTATTGGATGTGATAGATGCGACGGCTAAATCTGATATAGCCGTTACGTCTCTCTCATTTCTTTTAGGCGACCGTTCGCTTGTAGTAGGTGACGAAGTGGGGCAGGTGTCAGTCTGGTTTGAGGCACCGGATGAAAGCTCGCCAAGGGGAAGAATATTAAAAAGAATACATCAATTTCCATCGTTTGAGTCCTCGATTACTAAGATAACTGCCTCGGCTAGGGATAGAGGGTTTATCGCGTCGGACGTAGATGGCAATATTAAGCTTTATCATACAACGTCCGGTCAGTTGCTTGATAAGCTAAGCACGGGTGGCACCCCGGTCGTCAGAATGGCTTTTTCTCCTAAAGCAGACGGCATAGTTGCAATTGACGATAAAGGCAAGATTTTTAACTGGGGTCTAGAGAACAACCATCCTGAGACAAATATGAAAACCCTTTTCGGCAAGGTCTGGTACGAGGGTTATCCCAAACCTGAATTCGTGTGGCAGTCAACGGGAGGAACGGACGATTTTGAACCCAAGCTAAGCCTGACTCCCCTTGTGTTCGGGACATTAAAGGGAGCTATATACGCTCTAGCTTTAGCAATACCACTTTCTATTTTCGCTGCTTTATGCGTTTCGCAGTTTATGCACCCTTCGCTTAGAAATACAATTAAGCCTATTATAGAAGTGATGGCTGCATTGCCTAGCGTTGTTCTAGGGTTTTTCGCAGGGCTTTGGCTTGCGCCACACGTTGAGAAAGTGATTCCAGCGGTGTTTACCATACCCATCGTATTAACGGTCTTTACCTTTTTAAGCGTGTTTGTATGGCAAAGACTGCCACGATCAATAATAGGAAGGTTTAAAGTAGGAACCGAGCTCTTTTTCTTAGTTCCGGCAATCATAATTGGATTGCTAGTTAGCTTTTGGTTGAACGCCCCGTTAGAGAGCGCTATTTTTGGTGGAGACTACAAGCAATGGTTCTATAACGTGCTGGGTCTGCAATACGATCAGAGAAACTCATTAATAATAGGGTTTGCTATGGGATTCGCGGTTATACCTATAATCTTTACAATATCCGAAGATTCCTTATCCAGTGTGCCTAAACACTTGCAAGCCGGTTCGCTGGCACTTGGAGCTAACCGTTGGCAAACTGCCGTAAGAGTAATACTTCCTACTGCTAGCCCAGGAATATTCTCTGCGATAATGATCGGTTTGGGCAGGGCTATAGGTGAAACGATGATAGTGCTTATGGCAACGGGGAATACCCCTATTATGGATTGGAGTATATTTAACGGTTTTCGTGCTTTATCAGCGAACATCGCCGTTGAAATACCCGAAGCTCCTCATGGTGGAACACTTTACAGGGTATTGTTCCTGGCAGCCTTATTGCTTTTCTTTTTTACTTTTATCGTTAATACGGCTGCGGAGCTGGTAAGACAGAGGTTAAGAAAGAAATACGGACAGCTATAAATATATGTGTAAGCTAAATTGAACGTGTATTGTTAAGGTTGAGATTTATGAATAAGTTCTGGAAGAATGGTGATCCTTTTGTATGGCTAACTGGCGTTGCGTTAATGTTTAGCCTCCTTATGATTGCGGGATTGCTGTGGTTGATAATGGCTAAGGGTCTGGGGTTCTTCTGGCCATCGCCCGTAGCGGAGTTTAAGCTCAAAGACGGTAGCAAAGTAATTGGTGAAGTTACTGGCCGCGAGAAAATAAAGGATGCCAAAGACGGTGCGGATAGTTACAGAACGCAGCTCAAAATAGGCAATAGAGACTTGTATGGACTAGACTTTAGATGGATAGACGATGACCAAGTAGTAAAACGATCTAAGCCTGAATATCTCGTGGTTTTAGAGAGAAGGGAATGGGGCAATTTCTATGGATTCATAAAGGAAATCAGAGAGAACGGCGACTTCCTCTGCAGGGAAAATGAGCAATGCTGGACTACTCTTGAGAAGGGAATACCTGTTTATGCTAACATCTATAAGAAGATAAGGGATATAGAAAAGAATGAAATAGGTGCTATAAACCGGGAGATTGAGAAGTATAGGCTTCAAATACGCGGTATTGAGTTAAAGGGTAGAGACAAAAGTCAGATAAAAGAGATAGAAGCGAAAATCCAGGTTCAAGAGGGTAAATACAACGAGAAAGAGAAGGAATTATCCGTTCTATATCAGGAATTTAATAAAGAGAAAATAGTAATGTTATCGGTGGATGGAAAGGAAAAGGAGATGTCTTTGGGGAATATAGTGCTTGCCTACAGACCTAATGCCATGAATTGGTTTCAAAAGGCTTCACTTTATGCACACAGGGCATGGGTGTTCGTATCAGAAGAACCAAGGGAAGCAAACATGGAAGGGGGTGTGTTTCCTGCCATATTTGGAACTATTATGATGGTGCTAATAATGAGCCTTGTCGTGTTGCCGTTCGGCGTTCTAGCTGCTTTATACCTTAGGGAGTACGCCAAGCAGGGCATGCTGGTAAGATTAGTGAGAATATGCGTGAACAACCTTGCTGGTGTTCCTTCAATCGTATTTGGGGTTTTTGCCGTAGGCTTCTTCATCTATGGGGTGGGGGCGTCGATAGATAGCATCTTCTATCAAGAAGCTCTTCCTAATCCTACATTTGGAACGGGGGGCATACTTTGGGCATCTCTAACTCTCGCACTGCTTACAGTGCCTGTTGTTATCGTAGCTACCGAAGAGGGTCTCGCTGCCGTTCCCAATGAGATACGACACGGTTCGCTAGCCTTGGGGGCTAATAAGTTTGAGACGACTTGGAAAATAGTTATACCTAGTGCCCTACCTGCTATACTTACTGGACTCATTCTGGCTATAGCACGCGCAACTGGAGAAGTAGCGCCCCTTATGATTACAGGTGTGGTAAAGCTGGCACCAGACCTTCCTATAGACGGATATTTTCCCTATGTACACCTTGAAAGAAAGTTTATGCACCTGGGTTTTCACATATACGATGTGGGATTTCAGTCTCCTAACGCCGAAGCCGCAAAACCGATGGTCTTTACAACTGCGCTGCTACTCATATTGATAGTTATAGTCTTAAATTTGACTGCCATAATAATAAGGAATCAGCTTAAAAAGAAATACACTACCTCAGCGGTCTAATTTATGTTACAATCACCGCCGTGGCTATTAGGTAATTCTAAAGGAGGGCTTGCTAAACTTAGCCAATAAGACAATGGAATACAAAGTGCGGGATCAAGTCAAAGTAGGCAGCACAGATGAACCTAAAGAGTCTCAAACTAGCCATCAACAGATTCCCAGTCCGTCAATTCCCGATCCTGTGGTAGAGGTGAAAGGCGTCAATTTATTTTATGGCAAGAAGCAGGCTTTGAAGGATATAGATATGGATATATCCAAGAACAAAGCGACTGCGTTTATAGGACCTTCAGGGTGTGGCAAGTCAACGCTTCTTCGCTGTTTTAATCGTCTTAATGATCTTGTGGATGGGGCACGCGTAGAGGGAGAGATAAAAATCCACGGTCGCGACGTTCACGATCCCGCTATAGATATAACGGAGCTTAGAAAAAATGTGGGCATGGTTTTCCAGAAGTCTAACCCGTTCCCTAAATCCGTATATGAGAACGTAGCCTACGGGGCGCGTATCGCTGGCGAGAACAGGAAATCGGTACTTGATGAGGTTGTAGAAAACAGCTTAAAGGGAGCCGCTCTTTGGGATGAGGTGAGCGATAGATTAAGTGATAGCGCTCTTGGACTGTCAGGTGGTCAAATGCAAAGGCTCTGTATAGCGAGGGCGATCGCAGTAGAACCTGAAGTGCTTCTAATGGATGAGCCGTGCTCTTCTCTCGACCCGATTGCGACGGGTAAGATAGAGGATCTAATAACTGAACTTAAGGCAAACTACACTATTGTAATTGTAACCCACAATATGCAGCAAGCATCGCGCGTCTCGGACTATACGGCTTTTATGTATATGGGTGAACTTATAGAGTATGATACTACCGAGACTATTTTTCTCAATCCAAAGCTGAAACAAACCGAAGACTATGTTTCAGGAAAATTCGGATAATGCAATTATTTCTTAAAGGCTTTTTAGTAAATTAATTTGCTGGATGAGATGAAGAGGGAAGATAAGAAAAGGGTTTTATTTCTCTGCACTCACAATTCCGCGCGATCCCAAATGGCGGAGGGACTGCTAAGGGATTTGTATGGAGACAGGTTTGATGCTCTAAGTGCGGGCACGCAGCCTTCACGGGTAAATCCATACGCTGTGCGCGCCATGAAAGAATTGGGGATAGATATTTCAGGTCATAAGTCAAAAAGTATTGATAACTTTGTCGGCGACAAATTCGATTACGTAGTAACTGTTTGCAGCAGTGCTAAGGAGAGCTGTCCTGCTCTTCCGGGCGCCTATAGACTTATTCATAAGGGATTTGTAGATCCATCTAAGTTTAGGGGAAAGGATGAGGAAATATTATACGGCTTCAGAAAAGTCAGGGATGAGATTAGAAATTGGTTAGCAAGCGAGTTTGAACACTACTAAACGTATTTTATACGTGACTCCAAAACCTTGTTAGTCTCTGCTACATTTTAAGAAAAAAATTATGGTTAGATTGGAAGAGGAAATCGGTAAATTAAAGAAGATGCTCTTTGAAATGGCGACCTCCGTAGAGGAGATGATTGGCAAAAGTATAGTGGCGCTTAGAGAAAACAATATGATCTTAGCAGGAGACGTAATAAGAAGTGATAAGAATGTTGATGAAATGGAGATTGAGATAGATAATCAGTGCATTAGGATTTTTGCTCTTTACCATCCGGAGGCGGAAGACCTTAGAACGGTTACGATGATTATGAAGATCAACAATGACCTTGAGAGAATAGGCGATCATGCTGCTAACATTGCCGAAAAGGTTATCTATTTAGCCGACAAACCCCAGGTAAAACCGCTGATAGATATTCCTAAAATGGCTGAAAAAGCGATTGAGATGTTACAACAAAGCCTGGATGCTTTCGTAAACAAGGATTATCAGCTTGCAATTGACGTATGCAAAAAAGATGATGAGGTCGATTCACTTGAGCCGCAAATAGTAAGGGAGCTCGTTACTTATATGATCTCAGACCCCCAAACAATTGATAGAGCATTAACCTTAATACTAATAGCGAGGTCGCTTGAAAGGGTAGCAGACCTAGCTACCAACATAGCCGAGGATACTTACTATATAGCAAGCGGAAAGACGCTCAAACATCATTCTTTAGAACTGGAATGAACTAAATCTCCCTTTGGTTTAAATTATCACAAACTAAAACTCGTATACTGAGAATCGGGTAAAATCTCAGAAGAGCTGTCAGAGAAATGGAGAGGGGGGAGGGAAAGTAAATGACACTGTCTCCCTTTCCTGAGTCTTTGTCCCCTGTCTTAAATGGTCATCCTGAACTCATTTTAGGATCTCGTTTTTGCACAGTTGGTAAAAGAACAGCCTCTGATAGCTACTAGTTGCTTGCATGTCCCAAAGCATTTGGTTGCAAACTTAATAGAAAATTGATAAACTAGATAGCTTTGTGACGCTGTGCGACCACTCCATGCAATTAAAAGACCTCTATCACCTTGGGAAGAAAGAGCTTAAACGTAGTTCCGTAGAAAGCCCAGGGCGCGAAATATCAATCTTGTTGTTAAAATTAGGAGTAGTTAAAGCCATCTCCGATATTTACGTCTTTCCGGAAAAGGACGTGGGGAAATGGGCAGGTGAGCAGCTTTTCCAATTAATTAAAAGAAGAATGGCGGGAGAGCCTATGGCTTACGTCGTGGGGGAAAAGGAATTTTATTCAAGGACTTTTGAGGTTAATTCACAGGTTCTCATACCGAGACCCGAAACTGAAATTTTGGTTGAGGAAACATTAAAAGTATTGGATAAGATGGAATCACCGACTATACTGGAAGTGGGTACGGGGAGTGGATGCTTAGCCGTTACCCTCGCTTGTGAGCATGACAGCTTGAGCATTTATGCGACTGATATATCTTTCAAAGCGCTATCAGTGGCGGGGAGGAATGCCCGTAGGCATAACTCTCACCTAAGAATAGTGTTTGTAAATGCTGATTTATCTTACGGTTTTAAGGGTGGTAAATTTGGCGTAGTAGTATCCAATCCACCTTATGTTTCAGAGGGTGAGTTTCATTTATTGGAGCCAGACGTTAAGGATTATGAGCCTAGAAAATCTTTGTTGGCTGGCGAAGATGGGTTGTATTATATTAAAAATATAATCAGCAACTCCAGAAACCTTCTCAAAGGGGGGGGCTGGTGCTTGTTAGAGGTAGGACAAGGACAAGACGTAAGGGTAGATGAGCTATTTGAAGAATACGGTTTTCATAGCATCTCTTCAGTTAGTGATATTAGTAATATAGGAAGAGTTGTCAAAGCCAAGTGGAAAAAATAATAATAGAGGGCGCCGCCAGATTGGTAGGAGATGTGGATATAAGCGGTGCGAAAAATGCCGTTTTACCTCTCATGGCAGCTTCAATACTGGCAGATGGCGATCACGTTCTTACTAACGTTCCTGATCTTGCCGATGTCAGGACTATGGCGAGGTTACTTGAAATTCTTGGTGCTCGTATAGACTATCAAGATGGCGACCTGACTATTAATACTACAAATCTAAAGAGGTGGATAGCACCTTACGATCTTGTAAAGACTATGCGCGCGTCCGTTCTCGTATTGGGTCCCCTTACCGTTAGGTTTGGCAAGTGTAGAGTTTCCCTTCCGGGAGGGTGTGCTATTGGGGAAAGACCCATAGACCAGCATCTCAAGGGGCTGAGAATCCTAGGAGCGCAGGTGCGGATAGAGGAGGGTTACATCGAAATAGCTGCCCCTAAGCTGAAGGGGGGCATAATTCCTTTTGACGTCTCCACAGTAACCGGTACTGAGAACCTTATTCTTTCTTCAGCACTTGCTCAAGGAGAGACTATTTTGCTGAACGCCGCCTGTGAGCCAGAGGTTGTAGAACTGGCGAATGCCCTTAATAAAATGGGCGCTGACATTACGGGCGCTGGAACTGACATTATAACGATTAGAGGGGTTGAGAAGCTATCGCCAATTAAGGATCACAAGGTGATGCCAGACAGAATTGAGGCGGGAACGTTTATGATTGCGTCGATAATGACTAAAGGGAATCTATTGATTAAGGGTGTCCGCTTTGAGAATTTAGGTTCGCTTATCAGCAAACTGCTGGAGACAGGGGCTAATATAACTCGTGAGGAAAGGGGAATAAGAGTGGAGGGGGATTATCGGGCAAAGAGCATTGATTTTACCACTCTGCCATATCCTGGGTTTCCAACTGATATGCAAGCGCAGATGATGTCGTTAATGAGCATTGCGGACGGACTAAGCATTATTACCGAGAATATATTCCCCCAGAGGTTTCTACATGCGGGCGAGCTTAGGAGGATGGGAGCCGATGTGAAGCTCGTAGGAAACAACGCCGTTGTTAGAGGAGTACCGCATCTAAGCGGGGCGCCTATTATGGCGAGTGATCTCAGGGCAAGCGCTTCGCTGGTATTAGCAGGCGTCTCGGCTAATGGGAGGACGGAGATTTCCCGCATATACCATCTGGACAGGGGTTACGAAAAATTGGACAGAAAGCTAGAAAATTTGGGGGCTAGGATATGGAGAGATAAAAAATGATAACTATGGCTATGGCAAGGGGAAGATTGTTAATTGAGGCAGTAAAGCTTCTCGACAAAGCTGGATATCCGTTAAGCAGTATGAGCGAGGATTCAAGAAAACTCATATTTGAGTACCCAAAGTTAGGGATGAAGATACTGGTTATGCGTCCTGCCGACGTTCCATCCTACGTGGAACATGGAGCTGCGGACTGTGGAGTAGTAGGTAAGGATACCCTTATTGAAGAAAAATATGACTTATACGAACCTTTGGATATGGGAATCGGGCAATGTAGATTAGTAGTAGCGGCTTTGAAGGAGTTTGATTACGGTTCAGCCAAGCAACTAAGGGTAGCGACGAAGTATCCCAAAATCTCACACGAGTATTTTACGGCTAAAGGCATTGTATCTGAAATAGTAAAGCTCTATGGGTCGGTGGAACTGGCGCCGATTGCTGGGCTTTCAGATGTAATTGTAGATTTAACCGCGACTGGTGAAACCCTTAAGAAGAATAACCTTGTTGAGTTTGAAACAATTGCAGATATTACAGCAAGACTCGTCGTTAATAGAGTAAGCATGAAAATTAAATCGGAAGAAATTAAAACATTAATAAGCAGACTTAGAGAGGCTAGAGAGATTTAAGTAGTTCTTAAATTCATAATGACTAGTCGGGGGAATTAACCCAATTTATAGTAAAGGAGGCAGGGCAAATGGAACTTCTAGAGGCAGTTGGAACGAGAAGGAGCATTAGGTTTTTCAAACCTTGGCAGGAAGTAGAAGACTGGAAAATTCAAAGGATACTTCAGGCTGCAAGATATGCGTCCTGTCAGGGCAACTGCGGTTCTACGGAGGCAATAGTTATAGACAAAAAGACTTATCCCAAGGACAGGTTTGAGCAAATAGTTGAATGCGCTTCAACGTTCAACGAGCAGCAGCTTAGACAAGCACCAATCGTTATTGCTTGGTTAATAAACATGGACGCATGGTATAAGGAGCTTGTGGAGTCTTTTTCTGTGCTGTTCCCCGCAAGAGCCGTAACGGCTGCTTATGGATGGACGTATAAGATACTTACAGAAACTACCTATCCGCGTTTGATGAGTTTCCCTCGGGACAGGGCGGAGGACCTGCTGAGGATAGAAGCTGGACAGGCTATTGCACATTCCATGCTGGCGGCGACAGAGCTTGGGCTTGGAACATGCCTACTTGCAACTGGAAGGAAGCCGGCTGAATTTCCTAAGGTGCTTGGCATACCTGAGAACGTCGTGCCCTTATGGCTCATGGCAGTAGGATACGCGGCTGAGGCACCTGGACAACGTCCCAGAAAGCGCTTTGACAAGCTGTATCACTATAATGAATACGGCACTCCTCTAAAGGAAGACTCACGGGTGAAGGAACAGTTGAGAGAGGCAAAGATGATACAGCCAATGGCACCTCATCCAGGTAGAGATGAAGAATTAAAGCACCTTTGCCGGATGTTTGGACTTACGGAGGGTATGCCCGATATGCCTAAGGAAAAGATAAGAGCTCTCTACCAAGAGGGTTCTATTTATTATGGAGAGGTACCAGAAGGTCTTGAAGATAAAGGTGTTTAATATATAAATCGTCAGGCGATAGTTACGCTTTTATTAAGGTAAACGTTCTGAACGGCGTTTAAAAGTTTAATTCCTTCCTTCATAGGTTTTTGGAAGGATTTTCTACCGCTTATCAGTCCCATGCCGCCTGCCCTTTTGTTTATCACGGCAGTGCGAACTGCCTGAGCAAGGTCGTCATCGCCAGTAGATGCTCCGCCTGAATTGATGAGACCTGCGCGTCCCATATAACAATTTATAACCTGATAACGAGTTAAGTCTATAGGATGTGCAGAAGTCAGTTGTGAATAAACCTTTGGATCGGTCTTACCAAACTTAAGAGACGTGAATCCACCATTATTTTCCGCCTGTTTTTGTTTGACTATGTCAGCCTCAATTGTAGCGCTTAGGTGATTCGCCTGTCCAGTTAAATCCGCCGCAAGGTGGTAATCCATCCCTTCGGTCTTGAAAGCTGGATTCCTCAGGTAAGCCCAAAGTACGGTTACCAGTCCCAGAGTGTGGGCATATCTGAAGGCTTCCGATATTTCCTGTATCTGACGCGTGCTCTCGTTCGAGCCGAAGTATATAGTTGCTCCGACCGCAACGGCGCCCATCTGGAAAGCCTGATCTACGTTTGCAAATATAACCTGATCATATTTATTAGGATAAGTAAGCAACTCATTATGATTTATCTTGACGATAAATGGAATTTTGTGGGCATATCTTCTTGAAACACATCCAAGCACTCCAAGCGTAGAGGCAACCGCGTTGCACCCACCCTCGATAGCTAATTTAACTATATTTTCGGGATCAAAATACAAAGGATTAGGGGTGAAAGAGGCGCCTGCGGAATGTTCTATACCCTGATCAACGGGTAGTACTGATAAGTAGCCAGTTCCAGCGAGCCTTCCTGTATTGAACAATAGTTGCAAATTTCTGAGCACTGAATTCTGGCGATCAGAGGGTATAAATACATTATCAACAAAAGAGGGTCCCGGTAGGTGAAGTTGGTCTTTAGATACCGTCTTACATTTATGGTCAAGAAGGTAACTAGCTTCATTGCCCAATAGCTCAGCTATTGAGTCTAGGTCTTCCCTCGCCTTTACCATTTATTACCCCCATTCACTATAATTGGTTTGTAACTTATTAGGTTTAGATTAACGTGGAATTCAGAGACAAAAAAAGCCTAATTTTAATTGGCGACGAGCGACATATTCTCTTTCCTTTCATTTAAGATGGATATCCCAGGTAGTTCTCCCCCTCCAAGGAATTCAAGCAGCGCTCCTCCGCCAGTAGAAATGTGCGTGATTTCAGAATCTAGAACCTCCGCATTTCTTATGGATGCAATGGTTTCTCCGCCACCTACAACTGTCGTAGTGCCTCTCCAGGTTGCAAGGGCGACCGCGCGGGCGAGCTGTGACGTGCCTGCTGAGAAGTCTGTAATCTCAAATACGCCCATAGGACCGCTCCAAAATATAGACCCCGCCCCCTTTATCTGATGACTGTAGTTTGCTGCGGTTTTAGGTCCTATGTCGAACCCTTGCAGTTCATCATGGATGTCTCCGTCCACAACCATACAGTTCTTTCTTCTTTCAAAGCCTCCCGCGACTACGTGGTCCTCGGGAAGAAAAATTTTCTCACCGTGTTTTTGGAGCGATTGCTTAGCCCAATCAATCATCTCTTCCTCTACTATAGAATGTCCAATGTTCACACCTTTAGCCTTTAGGAAGGTGTAGGCGACTCCCCCTCCCAGTAGTATTTTGTCCGCTTTTTCTATTAAACTTTTCAAAGCGTGGATTTTGTCCTTTATCTTGCCTCCACCTACTATAGCCACGAACGGATGGTCAGGATTCTCGCGTATCGTTGAAAGGAATTTTAGCTCTCTATTTACTAAAAATCCAGCGAGCCTCAAGTCAAAGCAGGAAGCCATTCCATATGTTGAGGCATGTTTCCTGTGAGATGTTCCAAATGCGTCATTAACATATACGTCTGCAATAGATGAAAGCTCATCAGAAAAGTCAGGGGCGTCGTCAGTTTCTTCTTTATGAAACCTTAGGTTCTCAAGAAGTAACACCTCACCATTTTGTAGAGCCATTACCGATTCTTTTACTTCCTCACCTATTACTTTGCCGGTGAATTTTACTGACTTTCCCAAAAGCTCGGACAGACGCTTTTGAATTGGTCTTAAGGATAAATCCGAAATTACTAATCCTTTGGGGCGACCTAGATGAGAGGCTATTATCAGCTTAGCCTTTCTTTCTATTAGATAATCAATCGTAGGAATTGCCCTTCTTATTCTATAATCTTCACGAATTTTACCATCTCTAATCGGGACGTTAAAATCCACCCTTAAAAACACCCTTTTCCCTACAAACTGAGAATCTGGAATATCAGATATTACCTTCTTGCCGGTCAAATTTGGTCTCCTATAAATTTGAGTAAATCTACTACTCTCGATGAGTATCCGTACTCGTTGTCATACCAGCCTATGACCTTTACAAGATTACCTTCTACTACTGAAGTAAGGGGTGCGTCAATAGACGCGGAATGTGAGTCTCCAATAAAGTCAGAAGATACTAGCTCCTCGCCAACGTATCTTAAATATCCGTTAAGTTCCTCTTTTGAAGCCGTTCTAAATTTCTCGTTCACCTCTTCTGCGTTGGTAGGTTTTTCAACCTCGCAAGTAAAATCTACTACTGAAACGTTTGCCGTTGGAACCCTCATGGAGATGGCGCTCATTTTTCCTTTTAGTTCAGGGTAAATGATGTTAATAGCGTCTGCAGCTCCAGTACTCGTCGGTATGATAGACACAGCGGCGGCGCGAGACCTTCTCAGGTCCTTATGAGGAGCGTCTAATACCTGTTGATCGTTGGTATATGAATGAACCGTTGTCATCTGCCCTTTGCATATTCTGAAGTTTTCGTGGAGGACTTTAACTATCATCGCAAAACAGTTAGTCGTGCATGATGCGTTAGAAATAATATTATGACTGGCGTTTTCATACTTATCCTGATTTACGCCAAGAACTGTAGTGAAATCCACGTTGCCCTTTGCAGGGGCGGTAATAATTACCTTTTTTACGGTTTTACCAAGGTGAGCAGATGCTTGCTCCTTACTTCTGAAAACGCCACTTGACTCGGCGATAACCTGTGCACCTGTTTCGCCCCAGGGAATATCCGAAGGGTTTTTCTCTGAAAAGACCCTAATAGGTTTGTTATCTACTAAAATATGGCCGTTCTCAGATTTAACCTCACTTTTGCAAGGTCCGAAAGTAGAATCGTATTTGAAGAGGTGCGCTAGCGTTTTCGGGTCGCTTATATCATTTATTCCTACAAACTCTAATTCTTTCTCTTTAAGCCCGATGCGTAGAACGTGCCTCCCGATCCTTCCGAATCCGTTGATACCAACCTTAGTTGACATTGGGGAAACTCCTCTGGAAAAAGTTAGTGTTAAGATTGTGTTAAGTTTAACCTTTTAGGTTACCCTTTGATATTTGCTGAGTCAAGGATTTGTAACGTTGGATCCTTATGTCTTGTTGTCCCCTCTCATTCCGAACGGGACGGGGTTGAGGAATCTCGCTTGCTATCGCTCTCCGTGTGGAGCGTGCTGTTCTCACCGCTGATGTCCTCTTCTCTTCCCTCTCCGCATACTCCCTAAACACCTCATCTATTTCAAGCGTAACCCTAAATACTCGCTCCTTCTCATGCCCCTCGTATCCCAAGCATACGTAGATTGTTCCATATCTCTGAATGAATCAACGTCCCCATTGTCATCCCCTGCCCGTGTCTCTGCGTATGACACAACTGCCATACCCTTATCCACTCCTGCTGCTGATATTGCAACGTAGCTAGCAGTGATTCCAACTCCCGCTCCACTTCAAGTAAAACCTCAAGCTCCTCGTCCCTAATATCCCCTTCTCCCTCGGTTAATGAGCTTGCCGAATCCGGGAGAGAGACACAGGGTGAGGGCACTTCCTTATCTTCTCCCCCTTTGAAAAAGGGGGACACAGGGGGATTTGATCCTTCCTTCTCAGACCCCGCCCTAGACTCTCTCGAACAAGAGATAGGCGATGACGCCCCCGCGCTACAACAACAAGCAGAAGCCCTACTTGACGTCATATTTGACCTCGCAGAGAAATCTACGAACTTCTCAGACTTCTCATCCAAACTAGCCCAGCTCTACCCAGAACTAGACACTGCCTCCATCACCCAACAACTACAAAAAGGTGCCTTCACCTCCCATATCTGGGGACGCCTAAACGGAGAGAAGAAATGAAAACCTCACATACTCCCCCTTTAGAAAAGGGGGACACAGGGGGATTTGATCCTTATCCTTTCAATCATAGCCCCTCATCTAATCCCACAAATCACAGTTCAGACACGGAGGAGAAACCATGCCCCAACCAATTGACCTAACTTACGCCTTTAACCTCAAACCAGAAAAGGCAATAAAATACTTCCGCTCCAAGGGCTACGCATTCTCATGGAACTGGCAAGATACTCTCAAACAAGCACACGCCAAAGCCTTCACTGTCGCTCGCGTTGTCCGCGCTGACGTCCTGCAAGACGTCCGTAACGCCGTTGACAATGCTATTGCTAAAGGACTAACCTTCCAACAATTCCGTAAAAATCTCGAGCCTACTCTCAAAAAAAAGGACTGGTGGGGTCGCAAAATAGTTGTTAATCCACAAGGACAAGCAGAGAGTATCCTAGAAGGCTCGCCACACCGCCTACGAACCATCTACAACACCAATCTTGCCTCTGCCTACGCCGTCGGTAGGGAAGAGAGATTCCAAGAGAACAAAAAGAACCGCCCCTATGGACAATATGTCGCAGTCCTAGACGACCGCGTCCGCCCCGCTCACGCAGAGCTACACGGCAAGGTATTCCCCCTTGACGACCCCTTCTGGGACACCTTTACACCACCACTTGACTTCAACTGCCGCTGCTCCAAACGCTCCCTGTCCAAACGCGACGTCGGACGCCGTAAACTCAAAGTCCTCTCCACTCAAAAGAGTCCACCAAAGGGGGCTTCACAATCCGGCAAGATGATCCGCTCCACTCAAACTCTCGTAAACAAAAGCACCGGTGAAGTCAGACAAGTAAAGGTGCGCGGTTACCAACTCCCTAATGGCAAGCAAATCTTCCCACAACCTAGCTTTGACTATAACCCCTACAAAGCCGCCTATCAACCAGACCTAAACAAATACGACTACGATATTGCCAAACAATACGTCAAAGGCACAGTCACGGGTCCCGCTTTTAGGATGTTTGTAGAAATGAGAGAGGTAAGAACAGACGACTTTTTCCCCATTGCCGTTATACCAACTGAGATTAAAAAAGCTCTCGGGACTAATACGCAAACCGTAAGATTATCAGCTGATACAGTAAGAGATCACCCTGGTATAAAGGTTGAAGATTATTCTCAAATACAGGATGTTATAGATGAGGCATTGGTTGTTCGCCCTGCAAATACCGAAAATCACCTTGAGTTTATTTATAAGGAGAATAATAGGCTATACATGATACCGATCAAGGTAACAAAGGATGGAACGGAAGTATATGTGAAATCATTTCACCGAATACAGCCTAAGCAGAAAAAGAAAAAAATAAGTCAAGGAACAATCGTCAGGGAATAATACTTGACACGCTTTATTGTTTGTCATATATTTAGAAGTAAGGATATGCGGCAAAATCTCAAGGCGGTAGCTGAGGGAGTGCCTGACCCCAAAAAGTTTCGTAGAAGGGGTGTTTGAGTCCTTCTCGCATGTCCCATGAGACTATCAGGCGCAGTCTCAAGCATTACTAAAAGCCTTGAGCTTGAAGAAGCTCAGGGCTTTTTTATTCCCTCACACAATCCCCCTTTAGAAAAGGGGGATTTAGGGGCATTTGATCTTTCCCCTTTCAATCATAGCCTCTCATTCAATCCTAAAAATCTTAGTTCAGACATCCTTTCCCTCCGGGAGAGGGACACAGGGTGAGGGCGATTCTCTGCCTTCTCCCCCTTTAGAAAAGGGGGATTTAGGGGCATTTGATCTTTCCCCTTTCAATCACAGCCCCTCATTCAATCCTAAAAATCCTAGTTCAGACCCCCTTTTCCCCCTGGGAGAGGGACACAGGGTGAGGGTATCAACCCCCCTCATTATAGTTTGAAAGATGGTTTGGCACGATTGGAAAGGGGCGATAGCTCCTGTCTGAGTCGGCTCTTCAGGGTGGTATCCTGAGCGGTCAGCGAGCTGGTTGCGCTGTCCCGAGCGGTTAGTGAACCTGCCGAACTATATAAGAATGGGCGAGCTTCTCCAATCAACAGAAATGCTGTTAACTGCCTGTTATTGCGGGCTTTTCTAGCTTCCCCTCACGATTCATAAGCTTGTGGTAAGTGAACTGGTTACGCTACCCCGAGCGATTGGTGAACCTGCCGAACCATGTAGAAGGGGTGAGCTTGCCTAATCAGCAAAACTGCTGAACTGCTCAGCTACCCAGCTCCCCTGAAAACCTTACAAACTTATACCTTTTAGCGATTTTCTGGCTTTGGACAAGATGGTTTGGCATGGAGTTAAGCGCTTTTAAAAACAGAAAACATAATGATTACAGGCTCTTCTTTATCATTTTCGCCCAATACAAACAAAATCCCCACCAACCACAAAGATTCCCCCGACCACCCACCCCCTCTTTCAGCTCCCTCTCTCTCTGGGAGAGGAATACAGAGTGAGGGAGCTTCCTCATCTTCTCCCCCTTTAGAAAAGGGGGATACAGGATGATTTGATCTTTATCCTTCCAATCATTAGCCCCTCATTCCATCCTAAAAACCCTAGTTCAGACCTCCTTTCCCCCTGGGAGAGGGTCAGGGTGAGGGCACTTCCTCATCTTCTCCCCCTTTAGAAAAGGGGGACACAGGGGGATTTGATCTTTCCCCTTTCAATCCTTACACTACACTACCATGATAACAATCTCTGCCAACACAAAAGAAATTGACGACCTCGCAAGAGCGCTCCTACGCAAATCACAAGACTTATCTGCAGAAATGAGAGACATCGCAGACATCATGCTTGACGCCATCGCCGAAAACTTCGAACAAGAAGGAAGACCCAAATGGACTCCTCTATCTAAAGCTACCGCCAATCAGAAAAAGGGAGGTAAAAAAAGAGGCTACCACCCCATACTAAATCTATCAGGTGGTCGTGGATTGCTAGGCTCCATATCTGCTGACTCTGACAAACTCTCCGCCATTGTAGGAACCAACAAACCCTACGCCCGCATTCATCAGCTCGGCGGCAAAGCCGGTAAAAACAAAAAAGTAACCATTCCACCACGCCCTTTCCTCATGTTAGCCCAAGACGATGAAGACGAAATCGCTGAAGTCCTACTACGCTTGCTTTCCAATTTGTAGTGACCCTCTCCCCCCTGGGAGAGGGTGAGGGCGCTTCCTTATCGTCTCCCCCTTTCAAAAAGGGGGATATAGTGGGATTTAAATCTTTATCCTTCCTATCACAGCCCATCATTTAATCATTCAAATCACAGTTCGAACTATCACACCTTATTAAACACCCACCGCACTCGCCCTGCGATCAGTCCCTGATCTAAATCTTCTACTGGAAAAAACTCCCGCTGAAACATACTATTATCCGGCGTGAGCCAAAATCCCCCTTTACCTATTCCCAGCCGCTTGACCGAAAATCCTAATTGCGGCAAGCGAAATAAAAAATTTTTCCCTCGTCAGGATTTCTGTCCTCAAAATCCACCCCAACCAGAGCATTGATCTACTATCGCCGGATAAATGCTATCCCCTTTACACCTTACAGCCTTATTTATCTCTCGTCCAGAGGAAGTCAGCGTCGCTTTTCTCATCATTATGGCTCTTTCCAAAGGCTCAGAGGCCGCTTCGTAGGTATTACCCAACCCCCCGCACGCGCCACTACCACTACCTCAGTGCGGTTTCAATCCCTTATAGGTAGTCAAAGAAGAATCGCAACATATGATTCTAAGGCTACTCGATCCTGCGTTTCAATCCCTTATAGGTAGTCAAAGAAGCGACAAAGTCAGACAGATGTTCCGGGAGTTCGCGCGTTTCAATCCCTTATAGGTAGTCAAAGAAGATGAACAACGCCAGGCATTTTGAGATAACATTTCCAGTTTCAATCCCTTATAGGTAGTCAAAGAAGTTGACTTGTCGCCTGCTTCGTCTATGACTTTGCTCAGTTTCAATCCCTTATAGGTAGTCAAAGAAGGAGAAGATGGAAAATGTGTGGATACCTGTTTTTCGGAGTTTCAATCCCTTATAGGTAGTCAAAGAAGAATGAACCACTCCAGGCATCTTAAGATAACATTTCCAGTTTCAATCCCTTATAGGTAGTCAAAGAAGTGCCACGATGGCAAAGGAAAAGGAAACTCGTATCGCAGTTTCAATCCCTTATAGGTAGTCAAAGAAGGCGGCGGTTTCATATGGCTGGCTGCCAGTTTCTACGTGTTTCAATCCCTTATAGGTAGTCAAAGAAGGATTGCTCTACTTTCTGGATTCTATCACGAACACGACGTTTCAATCCCTTATAGGTAGTCAAAGAAGCCCTAATCCAGACACCCGTTTGAGCTTTCCTTGCAAGTTTCAATCCCTTATAGGTAGTCAAAGAAGAATGTGGAACCTTCTTCAAATCGTACTATTTTGTAGAGGTTTCAATCCCTTATAGGTAGTCAAAGAAGTAAAATTACCAATTACGCCCCGCCGCCGTTACGGGGTTTCAATCCCTTATAGGTAGTCAAAGAAGGGACGGGCAGAATTGGAAAACTGCGTTTTGGCACAATGGTTTCAATCCCTTATAGGTAGTCAAAGAAGATACATTTTATTACCTCCTATTTCTTTCCTCCTATGCGTTTCAATCCCTTATAGGTAGTCAAAGAAGTAAAATTACCAATTACGCCCCGCCGCCGTTACGGGGTTTCAATCCCTTATAGGTAGTCAAAGAAGCCAACCTGTAGAAATTTTACTGGGATCTGAAGAATCAGTTTCAATCCCTTATAGGTAGTCAAAGAAGCTCGTGGACTTCAGACCGGTATAGGTCATATGGGCGCGTTTCAATCCCTTATAGGTAGTCAAAGAAGGCGGTTTACGCGCTGTTGAACGAGTTGATCGACGACGGTTTCAATCCCTTATAGGTAGTCAAAGAAGTCCCGCCTTGAGCTCTTTTCACAAAGTCCGTTCCCAGTTTCAATCCCTTATAGGTAGTCAAAGAAGGAAGTAGTTTATCTATACGAGCACAATCCTTTTCTAGTTTCAATCCCTTATAGGTAGTCAAAGAAGCTAACGCTTGTCGATCTTCTTCTCTCAAAGTGCCGATGTTTCAATCCCTTATAGGTAGTCAAAGAAGACGGACACAATATGAAAACTGCGTTTTGGCACAAGGGTTTCAATCCCTTATAGGTAGTCAAAGAAGGGCCAAACTACAGGGCTACCTGCAGCAGAAGAAGGCAGTTTCAATCCCTTATAGGTAGTCAAAGAAGCTTGCCTCCCCGAGGATCCCGTACCCATTAGAAATAGTTTCAATCCCTTATAGGTAGTCAAAGAAGGGGCGTATAAACCGCCCGCATAAGGAGGAAAGAACAGTTTCAATCCCTTATAGGTAGTCAAAGAAGCCGCATCAAACCTATCGCGATTCTGAGGGTAGAATCGGTTTCAATCCCTTATAGGTAGTCAAAGAAGTCCCTGATGGGATCAGAAATAAAAAAATTGTTCTTGAGTTTCAATCCCTTATAGGTAGTCAAAGAAGGCCATGATGGCGAAGGCAAAGGAAACTCGTATCGCAGTTTCAATCCCTTATAGGTAGTCAAAGAAGTTATGATTATAATCATTTTATTAACTATTCTATTGTTGTTTCAATCCCTTATAGGTAGTCAAAGAAGCTTCCGAACACGACCAGTCGTAACAAGAGACTTGAGAGTTTCAATCCCTTATAGGTAGTCAAAGAAGTGGACAAGGCTAATCCTTCTTATGCTGATTCAATGTGTTTCAATCCCTTATAGGTAGTCAAAGAAGGAGGGGGACGGCGACGGGCACGCGTGGCACATCGGGGAGTTTCAATCCCTTATAGGTAGTCAAAGAAGCCATGAACGCCCCTGTGAGAAAAACGAAGCAAAAACGGGTTTCAATCCCTTATAGGTAGTCAAAGAAGTCTTGTTTGATATGTAGATAGTATACTTTATACTATTGTTTCAATCCCTTATAGGTAGTCAAAAAAGTAAACTACTCCGCAGAGATAGGTACGAGGGAATTGTCTGTTTCAATCCCTTATAGGTAGTCAAAAAAGTTGGCGATTGTGAAGATTGGCTTAATCATTATTTTTAGTTTCAATCCCTTATAGGTAGTCAAAAAAGGCGATTGCCTCTTCCCACAGCCATTGTCGATCTTCAGTTTCAATCCCTTATAGGTAGTCAAAAAAGGTGACCCGAGAAGTGTGTAGGGTTAAGTCCAATCAGTTTCAATCCCTTATAGGTAGTCAAAAAAGCTGGGTTTACGCCCTGTTGGACGAGGCGAACGACAACGTTTCAATCCCTTATAGGTAGTCAAAAAAGTCTTCTTCAATTTCATCGTAGAGGTAGTCCACCTCTAGTTTCAATCCCTTATAGGTAGTCAAAAAAGAATGACTGGATTCGAACATTTAGAATTCATTTCAACTGTTTCAATCCCTTATAGGTAGTCAAAAAAGGGGCGATGCTCTAGAAAAGGCAGAGCGAGATTACGAGGTTTCAATCCCTTATAGGTAGTCAAAAAAGGACTGGGTTTACTCTCTGTTGGACGAGGCACAGGACAAGTTTCAATCCCTTATAGGTAGTCAAAAAAGCAGGGGACGGCTATGGGGGAGCGTACCGCAATGGCAAGTTTCAATCCCTTATAGGTAGTCAAAAAAGGACGGCTCGCTCTCGTGGCCTGGACATACGGGAGAGTGTTTCAATCCCTTATAGGTAGTCAAAAAAGATATCCTCTGATATCTTTCATGTCCTACCTCCTTATGCGTTTCAATCCCTTATAGGTAGTCAAAAAAGTCACTTTCAATTTCTTCTTTCGACGCTGCCACCATCAGTTTCAATCCCTTATAGGTAGTCAAAAAAGCAATCAAATTACTAGGAGGTTGTATTATGCGAATTACGTTTCAATCCCTTATAGGTAGTCAAAAAAGCAACCCCCGATTCTTTCGACCCGAGCAAAATCTCTAGTTTCAATCCCTTATAGGTAGTCAAAAAAGTTGGCGGCGGCGCCTGTAGTGCGCGCCGTGAAGGCAGGTTTCAATCCCTTATAGGTAGTCAAAAAAGAAGGTACCCGTAATTTAGGAGCGGGGGATATTTTCGAGTTTCAATCCCTTATAGGTAGTCAAAAAAGAGGGGACGGCTATGGGGGAGCGTACCGCAATGGCAAGTTTCAATCCCTTATAGGTAGTCAAAAAAGGGAGAACGAACTGCTACGCTCCCCTGAAGATCGACAAGTTTCAATCCCTTATAGGTAGTCAAAAAAGTCGGGGACGGCTACGGCGAGGCGATCCGGGAAGGGGAGTTTCAATCCCTTATAGGTAGTCAAAAAAGCCGCCATAAGGAGGCGAGATGCCAAATTTTAGTGATGTTTCAATCCCTTATAGGTAGTCAAAAAAGAAAGGAGGTTGTAAAATGGAGGTAAATTACAGATGCACAGGTTTCAATCCCTTATAGGTAGTCAAAAAAGTTGAAAATGGCTTTGAAAAGTGATCTAAGTTTACGCTGTTTCAATCCCTTATAGGTAGTCAAAAAAGGCATCCCATCCACTGAAACTATTGAATATTTAGTTTTCAAAGAGCGGTATAATGATCCTCTAATTAAAATCGACACGAGTTACAACAGCCTCAAATCATTTAACATATATAAAAAGTAGCATTCAGTCAAAGAACCGCCATTTTTACTTTATTACACATAGACTGAAGATACCGAAGCAAACTCAAACCTTAGATAAATACCTCTTCTCCACCTTTTTGAACCCCAATTAACTCCCTTAGAGAATACTTCCTCGTTCTAAAAGTATAAAAGATAAGAGAATCATACTTCTCTTTTATTATACCATTTAATTCGAACTTTAAGGTTTCGTATTGCGCTTTTGTAAGCTCTCCTTCCAAAACCGAGTTTTGAACCCAGTTAAGATACTTTCTGCTAGTCCTTAAAACTTTGGCGACCCTCTTCTGCCCCACATCATAAACAAGTATCACGAACATTGCTTTACCACTCCCATACAAAGGGCTTATATTCTTCTTCGCCGATCAGGTGCTTTTCCAGCTTATAAAGCTCAAGCCTCATGAGCCTTCTGTTTGATACGGGCTTGCCAATCTTTCTGTGTTTCACGGTTCTTTGAAGCCTCTCTTCAAATTCCTTTGAAAAAATCTTCATTCCACTCTCATTCATAACCACTCCTCCCATCCTCTTCTCAAAATGTTTAGCCTTCAGCTCGCCTTTGTTTATCAAGGAAAACAGCATTCTATCAACGAGCACGGGCTTAAATATCTCTGCTATGTCAAGGTTCAAACTAAACCTTCTGAAATTGGTCGTGTGAAGAAAACCGATACGAGGATCAAGGTGAGTTTTATAAATTTCGCTAAGCACGGTTGTATAAAGGAGTGAATTTCCAAAACTGATTAAAGCATTCATCCTATTTTTGGGAGGGCGTCTCGTCCTACTTTCAAATTTAAAAGTGTCGTTTTCAACAATCTTGTCAAAGGCAGAGTAGTATCTGTCTCTTATATTTCCCTCAATAGCCATCAGCGTGTCTGTCGAATCCTGATCAGCAATTTTTGCATAAAGGTCATCTATTTGAAACCTTACTTCTCTAACTTGTTCATCCTCTTTTCTTCTTACGTAGTAATCAATAACTTTAAGAATATTCCGGACTGCACCTTGAACAATCTTTCGCGCAATCCCTATTCTTCTATCCGTACCAAGGTAAGCTTCCGCCTGCCTTAGGATCATGTGTCCCGAGTTTAGGTGTTCCCTCGGATAGTAGCTTCCTGAGTAATAGCCGTAATAGTTAAAGAAGTGAAGGATCATCTGGTTCTGTGAAGCGAAATCCAGAAACTTTTTATTAAGACTTACCTCCCCGAACACCATCAACTCCTGAGTAGTTTCAACGGGAATATACTTTTTCTCGCCATCCCCATTCTCAAAGAAAAGTGTGTTCTGCTTTCTCTTTAGTTCCCCGTTGCTGAAAATAAATATTCTATTAGCCATCTGCTAGCTATTCTTAGTATAATTATCAATGATTTTTAACTTGCCAAACTGGTAAAATGCACATCAAATGCGAAAACTTCTCTTATTCTTAATCTATTGTAAATTGAAAAATTTGTGCGATCGGGTTAATGCAATAAACGCACTTGTATCAATAAAAACTCTCTTGCTATTCATCAATATCCAATTTAGATTTATATATATAAACTTGTCATGAGAAACTGATCCGTTTTTGATCCCGGTTAAAAAGCCGTCTTCGCAGACGTTCCAGAAAGATCTGCGCCCCAATTTATTCCGTTCTGAAGAGATACTAACGTCTATCAATTCTCTTATAATCCCCGCAATGTTTTTCCATTTATTAAGGGACTCTTTTAACAGATAATCGCACTGCTCTTCTTTCAAATAAAGCTGGGTTCTTCTCATAAACTATAATATGGCGTATAGATATCAACTTTGCAAAAGCACCGGAATTGTAAGGTAGTTTATGGTAGAAGATGATCCAGAAGGTGGATATACGGCAAGAGCACTTGGTTATTCTATATTTACCGAAGGTGACACTCTTGAAGAAGCTAAGAAGTAATATAAAAGATGCTCTAAAGTATCATTATGATTCCGATGAGTCCGCTCCTTCTTTAGTACGATTGCATATAGTAAGAGAGGAGTGAGTAAAGATAAAGTTGTTGAACGATTATTCCACTAAAGTCCAAACTAGCTCCAGCAAAACTCCCTGTAGGCGCAGTTCGTGCAATATCTGATTTTAACCGCAGGCGGTGGCACATCTCCTGCTGCGATGGTTTTTATCTCCTCAATTGCATTTTCAAGTTTCTGTGTAAGCCCTTCATCTAAAAGCACCTTTTCCTTTTTCTTCTCCTTTGGAAAAAGAAGCTCGCCTTCAGCATCTATCCCATATTCTCTTAGGGTGTAAAGATAAAACGCAAGCTGCATCCTAGCTGCTTCCGAAGCTTTGGAGCTTTTTTTTACTTCTCCGACAACCACCTTTTCACTATCAAGTTTTGAAAGGTCAACGATAATGTTTTCTAATCTAATCTCTTTTTTATTTCTTTTATACGTGGTTTCGCTTATGAATCTGCCTAATTCTAAGTGGGCATTATCTTGGTCAGGCGATATTTGTCTTGAACTAAGCCATATTTTCCTCTTACAAATGAAATAGTATTGGACTATATTTCCAGTAATTGCTACCTCATTCACTTAGAATTCCTTATACGGATGATTTTCCTTTTCAACCAATAATCCGAGTTTTTCATCATATCCAACATTAACAATACAGTTTCCATCAATAATATTGATCAACTTTTCCTTCTTTAATCTCTGGAATCGTCGTTGAGATATTTGAGTTATATAAGACATAGATTCATAATATTTTTTCTGATCAACGCATTCTAAATACTCATTCTGAAATTGCTCAGGAACAACTTCAACACTCTTAAATAATCCTTCAAACTCTTGCTCACTTTCGGGATTTTCAATGAATGGATTTAAAGAGTTTAAATGTGTTTCAAAAGTATCTCTTATATAATTATATTTCTCTTCCTGAACCTCTGTATACCCTTGACCATATACGGTGTCTATCAAGCCTTGTATTTCAGACTCATATAAAATATCAATATTTACAAGCACCTCAACTGTCTTATCAACAATTTTCTGTGAATAGATATATCTATCACTTTTACCCCCTATTTTACAAATAAATACATTACAAATACCTTTTTTGTTCTTACGATTGATCCTGCCAAACCTTTGAATTAGAGAATCCAACGGCGCCGGCTCTGTAAATAAAACATCAAAGTCAATATCAAGCGAAACTTCAACGGCTTGAGTCCCCACAATTAAATCAACATCTTTCAAATTGGCCTCTATTCGTTCTCTGTCCTTCAGAATAAATCTGCTGTGTATAAGCACGGACTTGGTCTTGTCATCTTGTAACTCTTTATAAACTTCTTGTGACTTCTTTACCGTATTGCACACAACCATTACTTTTCTGCCGCGCTCTAATTCCTCTTTTATATGTGGGATTACTCCAAGCATATTATCACCCAACATCTTAACCTTATGACGCGTATATGATTTATTCCTCTCATCTGATGGCATTGCCACGTCATTATAGTCCGCTCTACAAAAAACATCTTCAATCTTATCTTTGAGAAATTTAGGCATAGTGGCAGTCATAACACAAATTTTTGCATTGTAGTCTTTATATAATTTCTCAATCATCTTTATTATCAATGCGGTGGTATGCTCATCGTAAGCGTGAATTTCATCAAAGATGAACAATCCATTTGACATCTCAGCAAACTGCATTTCAAAACCCTTGATGCCAAAAAAAGATTTAAGTAATTGGAATGGTGTTAATACCTTGTATGGTCTGTATATCTTTCGAGATAAGCTCTGTATTTTTTTGACAGTAGTTTGCCTTGTGAAATAATCATCTTCCCAATTAGCAAGAGATCTATAATGAAAGTAAGATGCTTTGCCGTGCAACATACACACTCTCTCACCTGTTAATACTCCTTTCAATCTCTTATACATTGCATTTATGCTAGCGGTATAAGGCAATACGTAAAATACTCTCTTACCATTTGTCTTATTCTGATTAATGCTACTCCATAACATAGATGCTTCTGTTTTCCCCGACCCCGTAGGAGCAGAAAGCATTAAATTGCCATGAGTATCCATAGAGGATTTTTGCACGCTATTCCATTTTATGTTCCTATCCCTAATATTACTTTTTAAAGCTCCATCTAAATTTTCTAAAGCACAGATTATTTTATTTTCTCCCGAACTATCCGAAGCCAGATGATCGCATGCAATTAAACACCCACGCATAAGCATTCCATAGTTGTTCCGTAAGTCGGTAGAGTCCCCGTTTTCAATATTCTTATAATAGGGCAAGAGATAACTTTCGTAAGCATTTATTACTTCACCAGTATCTTCAACAGGCTCAAATCGGCATTCGTTCTCAGGACACATCTTTATTATGTAGTTTTGAATTTGAATTATTTGTTCCCAATTTGCTTTCATTTCTTTCACTTTTTTCTGATAAGTTGCAAAGCCTGGGTTCCTTTCTGGAAAGCATGGATAATTACTCCTAAGAGTTTTAATATCTTTATGGTGTGTAAGGACTGACAGCCCAATTGCCTGTTTAGCTATATCTGGCAACTGCACTCCAACTGTGAATCCAGCTGATAGTATTTCATGTCTATAATTCCATCTTCTACCGTTAGGTTTAAGCTGATCCTGAAAACCTTCTGCGGCTTTTCCTAGATCATGCAAAGCAACTGCATAATACAAATGTTCAAAGAAATCAGAATTTCCAGATGTGTCTCCCAAGAACGGCATTCTATCTCTAATGCTCAAATAGACTTCAATGCAGTTCTTGGTATGATCTAATAAACTTTCTTTAGGTTCACTTTTAGCAAGAATAGGTTCGGAGCTATCCTTTCCCATAAAAATAAACACCCCACCCCTTATCATTATCTTCCCATGCATCCCCTACGTAACCATTTCTTTTTGTAACAGCAAGAAAAGCACGAATACCCTGGGGACGACGAGGTTGGTCTTGAGTAAAGTGAGTTGGAAGAGCATGCAAAGTCCCAGATATTTGGTCATTTGGAAATGGTATCAGGGTGCCACAATAATTTGTTTCGGTTACTTTTTTTAATACGATCTTTTCTATTGATTCAACTGTTGCAAGTTCTGTGGAACGACCCAATAGTAAAGGATAATGAGGTTCCTCAAATACTTCTTTCAACCATATATCTGGGGTATAGATATATAGATGCGGTGATAAGAGAAATTCACGTTTTATGATGTTGGGCTTTGCATCTAAACCTCCCCCAAATTCATATATGGTTTCCAAATCAACTGCTCTACCTTCACTGTGAAAAACATACCCTATGTTTGCTCGGCCAGGAGTTATGTAGTCTCCGTAAGCTGCCGAGATTAAACCGTAAACGGTCGAAACTGGTGGAACAGATAAAGTAGGCTGATACCCACTTACAAATAAAGGGTTGCGAAATGAAGCAACCCAACCCGTTATGTGAATCCTTAGGACTTCCATTGGTTACTTGCCTTCTTACCTACCCATCTAAGTATTGTCCAAGGCTTTCGGTCAGTTCACTAATAACATTATTAGGCGAACTGTAGATCACTCGTTCATTATATTTGGCGAGATTAGTTAGAGAGTCATCTAGCTCATCCATAAAACCTTCTCTCCTCCCTACGTAGATAGAATCCAGCCTATCCTTATAATCTTCTAAAACCTGCTTAAATGCTGGAATGCTAAATTCACCTTTCCCTTGTTTCTCTACCACCAGATGCATAAATGGATGATTTCCACCCTCATTTACTCCAAGAATTATTAACTTAGGTGTAACATCCGTTAGATGAGAGGTTAAATTCGCCCCACCGCTTATTACAGACAAAGCCTTAATTACGTCTTTGCTTCTTTTTAGCCGTATATCTTTTGGCAGAATCCAATGAGTTTTATCATCAGACTGTATTCCACCGTTTTCTCTGATCTTTTCGGCATATTGTTCAGAGACATTTTTGTAACCCGTTTTATTAACGTTCCAAAATGTGCCGACGGCGCTTAAATCAAGTGAAAAAATTCCTTTTAAGACAGTTGAATAAAATTGATGTTCATAAGGAACAGGATTGTCCTCTTGTCGTGCCATAACTCCAAAGTCGTTAGTTGGCTGTTGAGACTCAATTGAGATAAGAGGAGAACATTTGAGAGGAGATAAACGAGTAACTGTAATGTTTTGTTTTTTAGGCTTCTTGCCTTCTTGGTGAACCTCTTCTGACTGCGCACGCATATAACCAAAAAGATCGTCATCAGGATATTCCACCGGATCTGCAGCAGTAAAAGCTGTTTTCGTTCCCCGTGTAATGGGAGAAAGATTCCATACAAGTTCTTTCTCAAGAGTAATCCTCCACCAATTTCTCCAAGCCTGTCCTGATACATAGGGATACACATTCCGCCCCTTTCTTAATGTTTTTACAGCAACTATGTTTTCAGTTGATTGAGAGGCTTCTGTCCCTGCGTTATTAAGAGCCGAAAACGGTGCGTCTATAAGTACAAGTCCAATAATATGTTTAGACATAACTAGTTTTCCTCCGTTGATTGGTTTGTATTTTCATCTTCTATTATTCCCTTATCTTTAAGCCATTCATGAAGAGTCTCGTAAATTCCGAACAATAATAAATACTGCGTCTCTTTCCATGTGCGTGAACCATCAGGAAATAAATGTTTTGTATATTCATCCAACGTAAAAAGACATTCATCTTCATCATTTTTTAATCTGTCTTTTATAATAAACCTAAGTATGTTTTGGAACTCCCTGTAGCTTCCTGCTCTTTCCAACTGACCTAGTCTTTTATCACTTCTAGATTTCTCTATAATATCTGCGATTTTATCAGCTACTTTTCTAATCACTTCAATCCTTTCTTCACTCATATTTCTAACCTCCTTTAAGTAAAGAGAGAGTAATTCCCAATCACCTCTTTGTTTTCTTTCCTTCTGATTTAGAAAGAACTGTATAATTGACCTTTCTTGTAAAAGATATTCATAAACAAGGTTATACTTATTTTTGTAATCATCTTCTAATTTTACTTTGTTCCAGTTTACTTTCTGATAGCCACTTTTGACAATGCTAATCCACGCAGATTTATATTGAATTTGGTTAGCATAGCGGAGAAATCTAAATGCCGGTGTAGGAAGATAAAAAATTTCTAATTCCGGACCTTGATTGTAGTTTGTAAAATAAAACACCTGCATAGACACATCTTCATTTGTTACCCCGCCTTCCTCGAGCTTAATCATTTCACCTGCCATGTAAAATAAGCCATTACGTGGATTAGAGTATCCAGGGTTATAACAAGTTACGTCTTCACCTTTTAACATCTTGCTTCGTATGTCTTTAACGCATATTTTTGTCCATGAAACCATTGCTTGCCATGAAGTAGAACTAAGCATTAACAATTTTCCACCGCTGGCAACAAATGATAAGGGTGAAAACTGGATTGCAAGAGTACAAGCTGAGCAATATCCCACACCCTTGTCAAAACTCGGAAAGAAATTTGCAAGTTTTCCACTTCCTGTTAAAGGAACTTTATCTTTTCCTAATTTGTAGGTTGAGTTACGCCTACCACACCCAAGGCAATCGCCCGAGTCCTGCATTACTATAATGGCATCAATATATTTATTGCAATCACAAATGAATTTCGCTTTTCTATCACCTCTTATAGAGTTATTAGTAAAAGTACTGTTGGGAAATATAGAATATAAACTTTTCTTAAAACTCGTATTGTTAAACACAGGGACAATTCCTTTTACAACCCTTCTTAAATCATCAGAAGTAATTTCATGCGGCTTTATATCCAACCATTGACTCATTACACTCACACCAGCGTCAATGAATGGATTTCCCATTGATTTTTGATATATAATCTCTTCTAACATGTTCATCTCTTACACAATAACCTTCTCTGATATTTTATCCACACCCATTCAGCCTATTCTCAACATCTTGTTGGGTTTTGTCATTGCTTGAATCATCTCCTCTTCTCTTCCCCTGTAAACCTATGGGATGCAAACAACTGCGTTGGTTGCGAGAGCAATGAGTTGTCGGATCAACGTATGTTTCGCTGTCATTTTGCACGCAAGAGTATCTATATTGATTTCTTAGTGACAACTTTTTCTCTTTGCTCTTCGATTTTTACGCTTATGTGTTTCATTGTTTACTCCTAAACAATTTAGTGTTTGGTAGGTTTCTTACAACAATCCAAATAGCATAAAATTAAGATGAACATCATATCAAAACTGTCAAGACCATTCATTCCTTATAGGTAGATATGCTGAACAATCTTATAACAATCCAAAGTTTCAATCCCTCGTAGGTATCCCTTGGATAAAAACTAATACTCATTCCCGCATAGTCAATCCTATCACCCCAAAACCTCAAAACATCCAAAACCCTGTGAGTTTTTGCCACCGAGACCGGCGTCATAGACCATCTTCATAAGCTCGGGGTCTCCGCTCAGTTCATAAATTCCCATCCATCCTTTGATAATCGTTCCTTTGTAATTGACTATCTTTTGATTGTTGGGTCTTACGCCTACCGGAGATAGGCTTATTGCTCTCTTTACTTCAATGCTTTTACTCACGTTCTTGGGTAACAGCTTTCGGGGATGCACCTGATGAAACGCTTTGAACTTTTTCTTCGCATTCTCCGAGACAAGGTGAGAGAATTCTTCCTCAAAAGGCGAGTAGTAATAGGTCTTCTTTTTCCCATCCGCTTTCTTAAGAGTGCTGTATATGGTTATGGGAGAGAGGATTTTTATCCTGTTCTTGTCCGATAGCACAGAATTGGAGATCTCAATTGAGTTGACCCTTACCGTGTTTTTTCCGATATTAAGACGCTCTTTTCGGAGCATTTCGTTTCCTAGTTCTTCGATGAACCGGTTAAGGGCAGAGCTTATAACAAGCCTGAACGGAGAGCCAAAAACTATAGTATTTTCCTTTCTATCTACTCTGAAATTCACCTCGATTCTGGAAAAGGTAAAAAGTTTGAACCTCCTATTATTAAACTCAAACCCTTTGTCATGAAGCATTTTAGCCAGCTTGGAAGAAATAGAGCTGTAAATAACGCCCTGTATTATATGGTTATGATGTATTGGAAGGCGGACTTCGTCGTCTGAACTAAACTCAATCTTCATTCTCATTAGCGCTAGATAAATTATCATAAAGCTCAGATACTTGCTATAGAGCTAACTCTATTTGAACTCTCTATATCCCCCTTTATCAAAGAGGGAAGCAAAAGAAGTGGGTCGCCAGTTGCCTGCTTAATAAGCATACCCCCAAAGTTGTAAGCAGCGAAGGCTAGGTAGGAATGGCTAGGAGAGATAGCTTATAGATACCCTTCGACAAGCGTTCGGCTGGGCTCACGCCGATGCCTTAGGGCGCCGCCCTCATTCCAATCCGAACTTGCATCCCTCTCCCTGATTCGACAGGTTCTCCAACCGAGTAGAAGAAAAAATCCTCAGTGGATTTTAGCCCGAGACCTGGGAACGTCTCTCTATTTGGAATGACAAAAGAGGAATTCCAAAGCAGGCTCAGAGTGAAGCGTAATAGCAGGGCAGGCAGTCTCGCTTCGTTGCGGTAGGGAGAAGATTGACCATACTCAAATTAGCCTGTTTGCTCAATTTACCGTTACTCCCTATAATATCTCGAGCGGAGCATACAAGCGCAATGTCTATTCTAAGTGGGAAAAACATTATATTAGGTGTAACGGGTGGAATAGCCGCTTATAAATCGTGCGAGCTTGTGAGACAGCTTGTTAAAGAAGAAGCATCAGTACAGGTAGTGATGACGCAAAATGCAACCCAATTCATTACCCCGCTCACGCTTCAGACTTTATCTGGAAAACGTGTTGCGACAAGCGTATTTGATAGTGAATGGGAGGCGGAAATCGGACACATAGCTCTTGCGGATAATGCCGATGCAATAGTAGTTGCCCCCGCTACGGCGAGCTTTATCGGCAAGCTATCCTCAGGGATCGCAGACAGCATACTTTCAACGATAATTCTAGCTACCCGTTCTCCCATTATTCTCTGTCCGTCCATGAATGTGAACATGTATGAGAATCCTATAGTGCAAGAGAACATACGCAAATTGAGACAGCGTGGGCTTATGATTGTGGAGTCTGAAGAGGGCTATCTTGCCTGTGGATGGGAAGGAAAGGGGAGGCTTCCTGAAATAGAGGAAATAGTTGGGAAAATTGAGAGAACGTTAACGCCAAAAGATATGATGGGGGAAAAGGTATTGGTTACTGCTGGAGCGACCAGGGAATTTCTAGATCCAGTCAGATTCATATCAAACCCATCGAGCGGAAAAATGGGATACGCAATAGCCAAAGCGGCTTACAGGAGGGGAGCTGAAGTAGTATTGGTTTCAGCAAAGTGTAACTTAAAACCGCCGCACGGCGTAAAATTGGTGAACGTGATAAGCTCTTATGACATGTATGAATCAGTTATGGAGCATATCAATTGGTCAACCATAGTTGTGAAGGCTGCGGCCGTGGGCGACTATGCGCCCGTAAGTAAAGCTAAAGACAAAATCAAAAAGGATTTAAAAGACAACATCCTTAGGCTTAAACAAACAAACGACATCTTAGAGCAAATTGGAAGGAACAAAAACGGCAGGATTGTGGTAGGCTTTGCAGTTGAGACTGAAAACTTGGTGAAAAACGCCAAGGATAAACTCAAGAGAAAAAACGCGGATATTATCGTAGCCAATGACGTGCTAAAACCAGGGGCGGGATTTGAAGGAGACACTAACATAGCTCACTTTGTTTACGGTAAAGACAAGGTAGAGGCGCTTCCTATAATGTCAAAGGATGATTTAGCGGATAGAATCTTGGATAAAATTTCAGATTTAAGAAAGGCTAGAGCTGATATAAGATAAATTACTACCTAACCGTAGGCAGAACCTACCCCTTAGGCTACGCTCATGTTACGCTTTGCCCGCTACGTTATAAAAGAATTTAGTTCTGAATCGAGCTCGGAATGCGGATGATAATCTTGCACACCGTGCTTAACAACCATATCTTTTAACTGCTCCCTCTGAACCATATCAGCCTTGCAATATAATGTAGTCCGAAAAGCGATTGATGGGAAGTTGGCACGCTAACTATCCCTAGCTTGTTAAACAATCAACCCTTCTACGAGCTTGGGACACTGCCTAAAATCGCATCCTTACAAGCCTTGGCTACCCTGAATTTGACTACGGTCTTAGCAGGTATCTCTATTTCTTCCCCCGTGGCAGGATTTCGTCCCATTCTCGCTTTTCTGTTATCAAGGACAAGCTTGCCAATACCCGGTATAGTAAACTGCTTACTGTCCCTAGCTTCTGAACACACAATCGTAGCTAACTCATCTAGCATCGCCGTCGCCGTCCTTTTCGTTACACCAGTCTTTTCAGCAATGTAGCTTGATAATTCAGATTTTGTCATAGGCTTTCCTCCCATTGTGCTCTCCTCCTCTAACAAATTTAGTTATTTATACAAACTCTATACACAAATCTTAGTATAATCAATTGCATGTTTTGAGAGCAAATAAAAATACGTAGCATGTGTTAAACTCTTATAATAGTTTTCATTAAATAAGGTTAGGCATGTTATCCATAAAAAAGATGTTTAGGCAAAAAAAGCAGTGGGTTTGGTTTTTTGGCTTCCTAATATGTTTCATAGCACTTATAATCGGTCTCTACATTCGGATGACGTTCGTGCGAGTTGCCACGCTTGACACTGCATCTGAAAACAAGCTGACCCCGGTGCGCGCTCAGAAGGCTATAAGAACCCAAGAAGTTTGGAAGGCGTCAAGCTTCCTTGCGCGCGTCGAGGACGCACAGACTATAGACGTAATAGCCGACGTGGGTGGATGGGTTGTAGAAAAAAAGGTAGCTCTCGGACAGAGCGTCCAAAAGGGTGCGTCCCTAATAGTCCTTGAGGATTCAAGGAAGCTGCTAAAGCTCAAAGAAGCCCAAGCTCGTCTTAAATCAGCCCGCGCCAATCTGAATGAGATTGAGAGAAAGCACAAACAGTCACTTACACTTGTTGAAAAGGGAATTGTCGCCCGCGATATTCTGGACTCGCTCTCTAACCAAATCGCTTCTGAATCAGCTAAGATCGACTCTCTCAAAGCTTCATACAATCTTATGAGGTGGGATGTAGATAGCCTTAATATTGCCTCACCAATATCAGGGCGGATTGTGAAAGTGCTACCCGACGTGGGACAGGAGGTCAGAGCGGGAGAACTTGTTATAAAAATGGCAAGCGCCAAGGAGAAAAGGGTAGCAGCTGGAGTCGAGCCGCGTCAGGCGCGGATAATTAAGCCTGGCATGAAAGTGAGGCTAAGGACAAGGGCGAACGAAGAGAATCAAGGCGAGATAATAGGGGTTAGTCCCAATATGGACTCATTTTCAGGAACCTACTCGGTTGAAGCCAGAATAATAAATGATAACCATAGCTGGCTGGCTGGAGAGGTAGTATCTATGGAAATTCCCGTAGATCTGCTAACCGACGTTGTAATTGTTCCCAGAACAACCGTTTTATCTGATAGCGAAGACTCTTTCATATTTGTTTATCAGGATGGGAAAGCTATTAAAATCCCTATCTCAGTAGAGTGGATCAACGAGGAAGAAGGCTGCATCCCTGCACGTTTGATACCAGAAGGAGCGATGATCATTACAGAGGGTCACGTCGGTCTAGCTGGTGGACAGCCGGTTCGCTTAATGCGTTAGCTTAATAAATATCCCAGAAATGCATATAGCCAAATTTTCAGTTAAAAATCCGGTGCTTGTCAACCTTTTGACGATTGCTATATTGGTCGTGGGCGTTATGTCCGCTTTAAGCCTTCCACTAGAACTATTTCCATCAATTAAGCTAGAACTAGTCAAAATAACGACAGCTTTTCCTGGAGCCTCCGCCGAGGACGTAGAAAAGCTGATAACAATACCCATTGAAGAGGAAATAAACGATTTAAGCGGCGTAAAAAATATACGCTCAAAGTCCTCGGAGGGGCTTTCATCCGTCGTAGCTGAGATAGAGGTCGGAGAAGATACACAAAAGCTCTCCCAGGATATAAGATCGGAAGTAGCGAAGCTTCGGTCCCAACTTCCTGAAGATGCGGAAGAACCGGTGACAGAACAGATTGCCGCCGGTTTTCCTCTTATTAGCGTTGCTATAGCGGGAAGCGTCCCGAGGGAAACGCTCAGATATTACGGGCTCGTCCTAGAAAACCAACTCAAGCTATCGCCGGGCGTTGATAACATCGTTGCTACGGGCATTGAAGACCCTGCGTTCTGGGTTTACATATATCCCGAAAAACTCAAACAATACGAGGTTACGCTAGAACAGGTTTCGTCCTCCATAGAAAGAAAAAATATCGACCTGCCCGGAGGGGCTGTGAAGCAAGGAGACGCAGAGCTTCTTGTGCGAGTAACTGGCAGAGTGCAGAAAGCGCAGGATTTGCTCCATATTCCAGTTAAAAAAAACCCGACTGGAAGGCATGTGCTGCTCAAAGATATTGCAAGAGTAGAGCAGGGAGAGAAACTCGTAAAGACAATGGCAAGAGTAAATGGTCTTCCGGCAATAAACTTCTGGATAAACAAACAAAAGGGCGCAGACTCTATAAAAACGGTAAAAGAAATTGAAAGAGAGATTGATAGTTTCAGGAACAGAGTGCCTGATAATCTAAAAATATTCGTAACTAACGATAGCTCTTACTGGGTAAAGCAAAGATTTAACACAATGGTGAATAGCGGCGCAATAGGGCTTTTAATCGTCCTTGTTATACTCGTTTTGTTTCTTGACTTGAGATCCGCCATTATGGCGGCGATAGGGCTTCCGGTGGCATTTTTTGGGGCGTTCATACTCATGCAGTTCTCAGGCATAACGCTTAACATACTATCCATGTTCGGCTTGATTCTGGTGCTGGGCATTATTGTTGACGACGCTATTATAGTCGCCGAGAACATACAGAGATACATACAGATGGGCTATTCACCCATAGACTCCGCCGTAAAAGGCGCAAAGGAGGTTGCACTTCCGGTAGTAGCGACCATTCTCACTAATATCGCCTCGTTCATCCCGCTTCTTATCGCAACGGGCGTGATCGGGAAATTTATGTCTGTCATACCTAAGGTCGCTATATATGCCCTTCTGGTTTCTCTTATAGAAGCCCTGATTATACTGCCGTCTCACTGCGCCGATTTCTTAAAAAGCCAGCGTAGAAACGTACCTACTAGAAAATGGGTTCATAAAATCCGTTGTCAATATATGAAATCCGTTATATTTGCTATTAGACACAGATACGTAACCGTTCTAAGCTTTATACTGATTCTTGCTCTGACGTTAGTAGTTTTCATTAAAATCCCCAAAATATTATTCTATTCACAGGATATTGCTCAATTTTACGTTAGAATTGAAAATCCTACTTGGTCAAATATTAACTCCACTAAAGAATCCGTAGTCAAAATTGAAGAAGTAGTAAAGGAAGTGGTCCCGGAGCACGTGTTAAAAGACACTGTATCACTGACAGGGATGTATCTGTCGGAAAAGCCTGAGTTTGGAGATCATCTTGCGACTGTCATAGTAGAGTATGAGGATTTTGAAGAACGAGAGGAAAACGGTAAGGAATTAATGCAAGAGATAAGAAACAGCGTGGAGACTAAGGTTGTAGGACCTTCATCAGTTGACTTTATAGTCAACGAGGGTCCACCCGTGGGAAAGCCAGTTGACCTACGCATACAAGGAGGAGACTTTAATATCCTCAAACAACTCGCAAATGATACCAAAGAGTACCTAGAAGGTATCCCCGGAGTAAAAGGGGTAAGAGATGATCTGGTATGGGGAAAACCGGAGCTGCGCATTAAAGTAGATGAAGAAAGAGCCTCTATTTATGGTCTTGATACTAGAACTATCGCAAGAAGTATAAGAGCATCCGCAGAAGGTTTAACGGTATCCCAGACGCGCCTGGGCACAGAGGAGGCGGATATTATAGTTAAGTATGAGTTACCTTCGGGCAACTTGCTGTCGATACTTGAGTCCTATCAAATACAAACGGACCAAGGTGGCTGGGTGCCACTCGGTAACGTGGCTGATATGTCTATAGAGCCGAGCATGTTAAGTATATCCCGTCATAATATGGAAAGATCAGTAAGAATCACGGCTGAGATAAATCAACGGATAATCACCGCAACAGAAGTAAATGCAGGAGTATCCTCGTTTCTTGACGAGAAGCTATCTGACTTTCAGGGCTACCTATACGCATTCGGCGGGGAGGAAGAGCAGACGAGAGAATCGCTCGAGAGTATAAAGAGAGCCGCTATAATATCTATAATGCTAATCTATTTAATTCTGGCAAGCATGCTTAAATCATACACCCAGCCCTTTATTATTATGTCTGTGCTTCCGTTCGCTATTATAGGAGTTATGATAGGTGTCCTGCTCCGCGGAGAGCCACTAACCCTGCCTGCCTTGATTGGTACCGTCGCGTTATTGGGGATTGTTGTTAACGACAGCCTAGTGCTGATGACCTTTATAAACGCACGCTTTAAGAAAATGAATAGAGTGCTAGCCGTAGCTCTCTCGGCTAAACATAGATTTAGACCAATAATACTGACAACGGCCACGACCTTTGGGGGTCTCGCAACACTGATGATTAAGTTTAGAGGTGAGGCAGCGTTTCTCGCCCCGATGGCTATAGCATTAGGATTTGGGCTTTTATTTGCCACAATCATAACGTTGTTGTTAATACCCTGCCTTTATCTTATTTTGGATGACTTACACGCCTATTTAAGCAAACAATGGGACTCCTTCTTACGGAGAAGAAACCAATACACGCACGAGGTGACCAAGAGTACCAAGCCGAGAACTATCTCTTAAAACGTTACGAGCAACTCTAAGTCTGACGTTTCTGCCAAAAGATAATTAAGCCAGCGGCTGCGACAATAGGAAAGATAATAATCCAGAAAAACTGCTCTATAAACGCCGCTCCCGCCAAGGCAGCTCCCAAAATTACCCCTACTATTAGGAACCTACTATCAAAATGAACGCCGGCGAGAAAAGTCGTAATGGCTAAAGAAAAGAGCGTTACTAAAGCAAGCTCATTATTATTGATTCTACCCGTTGTTTCATATAGAGAGTAAGTCAATACGATCACAGCTAATAGGCTTGCCCAATGAAGAAGCTGTAATTTAATTATTCTGGATAGGCACTCGCCGCGCAGTCTAGCCTTACGCCAGCCTATGTATAAGCTAGTCGCCCCGAATATAAGGGGCATCGCAGCCCAGAACCAAAAACTTTTTATAGGTGCAAAATTCGTTATGCCTATCCCCACAGCGGACAACGCTATGAGAACGATTAACGACGCTCTTTCCAAATTTAGAGATTTTGCGTCACTCATTCGTATTAAAATGAAGGATTGATGAAAGTATAGTAAATACCACCTATCGCAAGGAGAACAGTAGCCAGTAAAATCCCAAAAGCTAATATCGCGAAAATTCCTTCATAAGAACCCGTTTCATCTCTTTCTATCATTACATAGCCTCTCATAAATTGTCTAGTAGAAATATGTTAAGCCCTACCTATCTTATGTCAAGACTATCTGCCATTTGATTACTTGGAAGCTCTTAATATCTGCTTAAGCAAAACTCTTAAATTACAGGGCGTAAAGTGATTAATGTTTCTGAAAAAGCTAGCTTGGCTTCTACGCTAACGTAGGAGGATATTTCTCAACTGCAATATAGCTAAAAAGGAGGGTGAAAGATAAGCGTGACTACCCTTATAAAGCCATCAGCGAAGCGGCTCGCGTTGGGTGGCTTGGGCACCATGAGACTGTTGTTCATCAAGGCATGAATTCACTCGTCCACAGTCTGCCTTGACCCTGTATGAACTGGCCGGTGCGGATACGGGCAATGGGATAGTCGGGAAGATCACGCACCGCCACGCAACGCGCACCGTCATGAAACCCGTGATAATCGAAGCAACAATCCAAATTGTCATAAGTAAAGCGGCGGCGCTCTGCAGGGAGGTCTGCCCTGTTCACGGGGAAGATGTGCAGAAAAAATTCAGGGCGACTATCTTCGCCGCCACATTCCTCCCGGACGTAAATCAGCCTGTTTTCATTCTTGTCCTTATACACATCAAAGTCAGAGCGGGCAAGCAGTCGGGCGTCCTTGCCGATAGTCTCCAGAATTTTTATCCAGATGTTCCGTATTGTTGCATGAATCCTTGCTGATCTTGAATATGATTCCATCCTCCAGAGTCGCCTCGCGACCTGCATGCCGGGCAACAATGCGGCAAACTCCTTGGGTCTGTATTCGTAATGTAACGCTTCTGCCTCGTAGAGCCAGACGAGATAGACATTAGATCTTGTGGCGCCGCAGCCGACCCAGTTATACACGTCATCCGGATGCGGTAGAGAGGTCGGCAGTGAGTAAATCTTTTTTAGAACATATCGCTGCGATTGCTCCAGATACGGCCGTCGTGCAGATGAGACTTGGCATAGCGGAAGGTGTGCGAATCCTTGTTGCTGCTTTTGGATATGATTCTATCGTCCGGATTCAGCATCTTCGGTAGGATATTCCCGATCATCCGCTGAATTGTTCCATCCTGGCTCGTTCGTGGACACCAGGGCGTGCTGGAACCGCAACGACGCCGAATGAAAAGTCGTCTGGCCGTTCGGGCGCATGAAGTATGACGTGTGCGCCATGAACTCTTTTCCTTCTTTATTGTAGTAAGGGGAGAGGAAAACAATCTGCTCCTGCACGTCAGGAACCGGGTAGGACGGGTGAAACGTGTTAACCTCCCCGCCCATCAGGTCGTCGATTCTATCTCCGAAACGCAACCCCGTGCCCTCGAATATCCAATGCGACATGAGTCCGGGATCTGGCGTCGCATTGGCGTGCGTACGGGGCTCCACGACAAATAGCGCATTGTTGCTTCCCCAGGCGCCCTTCGGATACCGAGCTCCGAAGATGTTCTGTTCGCTGAATGCATAGCCCTGGCTTCTCCAGAGATTGCCTGCCTTCTTGTCAACCATCATGATGTCGTGTCCGAAGGCGTCTTTATGCAATGCCACCCTCCAGTAGAAGGCATTGGCGGAAAAGGACAACAACAGATGCACGCCCTGCTTAATGGTGCTCGTCACTGCGGTCCGCACCCGACTTGATAGGTACTCGGGATGATACGCCAAGACGATGACCCGGCACCCCTCGAGGATCGTTGGATCCTTGTGAACCAACAAGGTTGTCGCATAGCGGATCGGCACGTCCGAACCCTCAAGAAATTGCACGACCGGTTTGATGTGCCGATAATAGCTAACTTATGGCCGCTGCATGCTGACGGCGGAGGCTTGCAGGCGGGGGTGGTACGCTCTCCCGTCAAAACCTTTGTAGAGGCTTGCTCCGAAGCCGGTGTTGTAGGCGGCCGCAGTCAGGTACGAGGCCACGATGCATACCGGCTCCGGTGCGGACCTGTCCTCGACGACAAACGGGGCGGTGTCCTGCATGGTCCAGTCGACGGTCCCATCATGGGGAAGTGAAACGAATTCGTAGAATCCATTCTACCAGTCTTCTGGAATGGGCACTTCAACATTATATGTCCAATTAGCTAATGACACATAGCGTCTGCCGTGGAGTTCCTGAATTACCGGCGCGGGCTGCGGCCCTATAATTGTGTATGTGTGGTATAGAGTTGGTGGCTGAGGTTGTCGCAGTGTGTACCACCGGCATTTAGCATCGCTGTTCGTGGAAGCAAGCCATGTGCCGTCGCTTGAATGGCAGCCAAACCAGCCACGCAGAATATGACTGGAAGGGCGCCCTTCCCGCGCAGGGTAGTCCGCGATAGCGTCTCCTCCGTCCCCGTCATAGCAAGGTTCGGACGTGGACGCATTCGTTAGCGGTATTTCTTCGTATCGTCCCTGTGTCCCGATTTGCCTCACCTTGAAGGCCAGATGGCGGGTGTTCTTTGCATGTACGGCCAATTTGAGGGTATCGCCCCTGGGGCAAGGTCGGTCATTTTCGAGAATACGGCACCATGGGAAACCGGTTCAAGCCTGAATGCCGATGGCGCCGTTGCGGCGGGGTCACCATGGTTCGGATCTAACTTTGGGCTTCTGTGCCCCCACCCCCCCGCAGGAAGTGACGGCCACTGGCACTGCCAAAGCAACAAAGATAAGGAATAAGGAGAGTGATTGGCTTGTATCCTTATTCATTTGCTCTTGTTCTAAATATTCAATACGTTCATATAAAGCACTAAGAATTACATATACATATTTTAAAGGTCAGAGTCAAGTAATATGAACTGCTCCACGGATCTAATTCAGAAGAAATCAGAAGACGTTGCTACCCCCTTTCTGGATTCTTGCTCAAAGCCTGTCCCGTCCCCTGATACGGGAGCGGGAATGACGGGTGGAGGATTGTCCTATATATCAATATATCATTTCTGCCCATTTACTGAGCAAAGCCTAAGGGATCCGCTCTACTAGAAATGACAGTGGGGTCCGGCTAACCATGCATGTCCCCAACTCGATTGGGGAAGAGTTACCCCTACAAGAGGCTGCATAGAATCAGTTTTGGGCTATAGGGGTTTTAATCCGGAATTAAAATGCATACGTAGTCCCCTTCCACTTTTACCTCATACGTTTCAACCCCGTCAGTCGCAGGGAGGCAAATCGCCTTGCCGGTCTCAATGTCAAACTCGGCTCCATGATACGCGCAGGTAATAGTCTTACCTTCAAGAACCCCGTCGGATAGGGGAAGAGCCTGATGAGAGCACTCGTCCTTAAAGGCGTAAATCCTTCCGTCAACTTTACATACAGCAATCATTTCAATACCTAACGGGAAGGATTTGATCTCGCCGGGTGCAACGTCTGATACCTTGGCGACTCTTTCAAACTCAGCCATTATGGGCGTGCTGCCTTCTTGCAAACCAGTCGGCCGCAAGAGATTCAGAATATCTTTTCACCGCTTCTATATTCATACTTTCAAGGGTTTCATTAGTAAAGGCATTTAATATTATATCCTTAGACGCCTCCTCAGAAATCCCTCTAGAGCGTATGTAAAACAAGGCGTTTTCGTCTATTTGCCCTATAGTAGCGCCGTGCGTGCACTTAACGTCATCAGCATAAATTTCAAGCTGTGGCTTTGTATCTATCTGGGCAGTATCCGAGAGCAAGAGATTTCTGTTCGTCTGCTTTGCATCGGTCTTCTGGGCATCTTCATGAACAATTATGCGCCCATGAAATACCCCTCTTGACCTGCCGTCTAAAATTCCATTATAAAATTGCCTGCTGTCGCAGTGCGGGCTCGCGTGCTCAACCTTCATATAGTTGTCCATGTGCTGCCTTCCACTAGACATAAATAGCCCGTTGATCAGAGAATCACACCCCTCGCCCGCGAGAACGGGATGCACGTTGTTCCTTACCAATGCCCCGCCAATTAGTACAGAGTGCGACCTCATATTTGAGCTTCTCTCCTGCTGAACCCTAAGAGTGGAAATGTTATAAGCATCCTTACTCTCATTTTCTATTAAATAATGTCCCACCGTGCTGTTTTGCCCTAAGATAAGCTCCGTTACCACGTTGGACAAGTAGGCACCGCCATCAGTAAGGCAAACGTAATGCTCTATGATGTTTGCCTCACAGTTATCTTCAACGACTATCAGGTTTCGCGGGTTCGTTATTGCTGGTGACGACTTGCTATTAGTCGTAACGTAAAGTAGATGAACGGGATCCTCAAATTGGGTGCCTTTAGGAACAAAGATAAACCCTCCATCCTGAAAAAAAGCAGAGTTTAAGGCTGAGAAAGCATCCTCATCAAAATCAACGTATTTTCCCAGTCGTTCACTCAATAGTTCTTGATCTTTCGTCAAAGCCTGAGAAAGACTTAGTGCTTTTACGCCGTTTGGTAGCTGCCTTATTGATGATAGCTCAGATGAAAATAAGCCATCTATAAATACGAGGCGACTGCAATCAATCCCCGGAAACGTAAACTGACTAAGGACGTCAGGCTTAACCTTTCCACTTACGTTTTCAGGCATCTGAAAAGTTGTCCTCGCAATCGGGGTTACGTTAGTGAAGCGCCAATCCTCGTTGTGGACCGTAGGAAACCCTAGCTCTGAAAACCTTGCTATAGCGCTTTCCCTTAGCGACATAAGCCAATCAATATCTTTTCCCGGCGCAATTTCTCTAAACTTATCAAATCCGTCTAGGTAACCGTTTTCATTAGTGGTTAAGGTGATGCTCATTATTTAGTTATTCTCTCCTAATTGTTGACCGCTGCTTCGGTGCCGTCTTCTACCCAGCCATAACCTTTATCCTCGAGTTCAAGCGCTAACTCTTTCCCGCCTGACTTCACTATTCTCCCATCCACCAGCACGTGAACGAAGTCAGGAACTATGTAGTTTAGTAGCCTCTGATAGTGCGTTATTACTAAGAATGATCTTTTGGGACTTCTCAGATGGTTCACGCCTTCTGCTACGATTTTAAGAGCGTCTATATCTAACCCCGAATCTGTTTCATCTAGGACAGCAAGCTTAGGCTCAAGTATCTGCATCTGAAAAATTTCATTCCTCTTCTTTTCTCCACCGGAAAATCCTTCGTTAACTGCGCGCTTAAGTAAGTCGTCCCCGATGTTTAAAACCTTCATCTTTTCCTTGGCAAGCTTTCCAAATTCCACGTGCTTAAGGGGTTTCTCACCCCTGTATTTGCGAACGGAGTTCAAAGCCTCTCTAAGCAAGTAAGTATTAGCCACCCCCGGTATTTCGACCGGATATTGAAAAGCGAGAAATATGCCCTCGCAGGCTCTTTCTTCGGGGTACAGATCAAGAAGGTCTTTTCCATCGAAGATCATTTCACCTCCAGTAACCTCATACGAATCGCGCCCAGCAAGCACCTGGGCTAAAGTGCTTTTACCAGACCCATTCGGTCCCATAATCGAGTGCATCTCCCCTCGTCTGATTTCTAGATTAAGACCCCTTATAATCTCCTTGCCATCCACACTAACGTGTAGATCCTTTATCTCCAGCATCTTGTTTCTCCTTAGTAATTTACAGGTTAGTCTTAGCAGGGAATTAGGTGGAGTTTTTACCCAACGCTGCCCTCTAGGCTGATGCTAAGCAGCTTTTCAGCCTCTACTGCAAACTCGAACGGAAGCTCCTTAAATACGTCTTTACAGAATCCATTTACAATAAGTGACACCGCGTCCTCTGCTGAAAGCCCTCTCTGCTGACAGTAAAACATTTGATCCTCGCCTATTTTAGACGTAGAGGCTTCATGCTCCATTTGAGCCGTTGAATTTTTTACCTCTATGTAAGGAAACGTATGCGCGCCGCACTTGTCCCCTATAAGCATAGAGTCACACTGCGTATAGTTTCTCGCCCCAGTGGCACCACTACCAATTTGCACTAACCCCCTATACGTATTTTGCCCCAATCCCGCGGAGATTCCCTTAGATACGATAGTGCTCTTGGTATTCTTTCCTACGTGTATCATCTTTGTTCCTGTGTCAGCCTGCTGTCTCCTGTTCGTCAATGCTACGGAGTAAAACTCTCCAACTGAGTTGTCCCCCTCTAATATGCAACTTGGGTACTTCCACGTTATGGCTGATCCCGTCTCTACCTGAGTCCATGATATATGAGAGTTATTGCCTAGACATCTGCCTCTTTTGGTGACGAAATTATATATGCCGCCCTTGCCCTCGTTATCTCCCGGATACCAGTTTTGTATAGTTGAGTATTTAATCGTAGCGTTTCTGTGTGCTATAAGCTCGACCACTGCGGCGTGCAACTGATTCTCGTCTCGTTTGGGTGCGGTGCATCCCTCTAAGTAGCTAACGTAGCTTCCCTCTTCAGCAATAATCAGGGTTCTTTCAAACTGACCTGTGTTTTCTGCGTTAATCCTGAAATAAGTGGATAGCTCCATAGGACAGCGCACGCCCTTGGGAATGTAAACGAACGACCCATCTGAAAATACCGCCGAGTTCAAGGCTGCAAAGAAATTGTCATTGCGAGGAACGACGAAGCCAAGATATTTTTTAACCAACTCCGGGTGCTCGCGAACCGCATCTGAAATGGAGCAGAAGATCACCCCTGCCTCGGCTAGCTTCTCTTTAAAAGTCGTGATAACGGAAATGCTGTCAAACACTGCATCTACCGCCACGCCTGCGAGCATCTTCTGTTCCTCGAGAGGGATTCCGAGCTTATCATAGGTCTCTTTAATTTCAGGGTCAATATCGTCTAGGCTCTTAGGAGACTCTTTCTGCCTAGGAGCCGCATAATAGCTAATGTCTTGATAATTAATAGATGGATAAGTTACGTGCTGCCATTCAGGTTCCTTCATGGTAAGCCAGCGCTCATAAGCCTTTAGTCTCCAGGCAAGAAGCCATTCGGGCTCCCCTTTTTTTGAAGAGATGAACCTGACGACGTCTTCATTTAAACCCTTGGGTGCTATATCCTGCTCAACGTTTGTAACGAAGCCGTATTTATATTCCTGCTCTGCCAATCTCTCCAAATCAACGCTCATAAACCAACGAACCTCCTTAGGTTTAGCTCGACGAACTACTTGCCGCGTTACTCGTTAAGTATGTTTTCTAGACGTAACATCTTCCGAAAAATAGATAAGTGCAAAAGACCTAACTGCACAATCCAACGTTTTAGTTGCCCGCACATTGACACCCATGCAATACTGATTCTTAACATCTGGAACGTGTATTATTAGACAGTAGAAATTACCATCTAGTTAGTTTCATGTCAACTATTCAGTGAAAGGCTTAGAACTGCCAACGCGTTGAACCCTCTATAAGTTGAGATAGTTTTTGACAAAATGATATTGATGAGTTATTCTAGGGAAGTTAGAAGTTTCAAAAAAATGAGTTAATAAAAAATATCACAGACGAATAATGAGGATATCGGTTTCTTGGCTCACAAGTTTAACTCGAAATAGCAGACTGAGCAATTTACATAACAAGTTACATAGGGAGGCAATATAATGCCATACGAACTACCAAAGCTCGCTTATGACTACAGCGCGTTGGAACCATACATAGACGTGCAGACTATGGAAATTCATCATTCTAAGCATCATCAAACCTATATCAATAATTTAAATGCGGCTTTAGAGAAACGTCCAGAGCTGGCTGACAAAGATTTACAGAGCTTGCTAGAAGATTTAAGTTCGGTGCCGGAAGATATAAGAGCAGCCGTAAGGAACAACGGGGGAGGGCACGCCAACCATAAAATGTTTTGGCTCTGCATGAGCCCAAATGGCGGAGGAGAGCCTACGGGCGAATTAGCAGAAGCTATTAACTCAGCCTTTGGTGATTTGGGGGTTTTTAAGGATATGTTTGCCAAAGCCGGCGCAACACGATTTGGAAGTGGCTGGGCTTGGCTCTGCATCGGTGGGAGTGGAAACCTAACGATAACCTCAACGCCAAATCAAGATAATCCCGTGTCTGAAGGACTAAAGCCGATACTAGGACTAGACGTTTGGGAACACGCCTACTATCTCAAATATCAAAACCGAAGACCGGATTATATATCCGCGTGGTGGAGCGTCGTAAACTGGGATCAGGTCGCCGCTAACTATTCAGCTTATAAATAGGTTGAATTAACCTTAAGCATTCGATAGAATGGGCGATGACAGGGCTCATAAGAGTGGACTTTTCAGGTTTAACGTGCGCTTTTATATGAAACGCTGCAATTCTAGGCTTATATTACGGCGTCGCTATTATTGTTTTTATCTATTTAACAGGAGGCGTTGCGGCTTCTCTCTGCAAAGGTTTTCCGGGGTCATTTAGGGTGATGGGACGACAGCATTACCAACCTAGGGTCCCGGTGAACTAAGAAATCACATATTTATCGGAAAGGGAAAAACACATCCCTTGTAGCTTGTTCTCAACTTGATTGAGTAACGGAGAATAGAATAAAGCAGATGGAGACAAAATACAAAGAGTTCAACGAATCTAACGAATCTATTGCAGGAAATGAGTATGAAGGATTTGATCAGGACGATGAGCGGGTAACGTCTTTGAGTTTTAAGGGTAGTTATACTGATAGTGAAGATTCTAATCGTAAATACAATACAAAAGGTGTTAAGCCAAAGTCAAAATCGGATGAGACTCCTGACGAGCAGCTCAGATTGCTTTACGCTTATTTTAAGGACATGTCCGTGGAGCCCTTGTTCACAGCCCAGGAAGAAATAGAGATCTCCGCTAAAATAGAAAAGTGCGAGTTAAAAGTAGGGGAGTTAACTGGCGTCGTAGAGAAACTTACGTCCCGAGCGCAGCCAACGAAATTGACTGAAAATCCTTGTCCCCGTGAAAGCGAAGAAGGGGCAAGAGAGTTAAGCTACCGTGTCGTCAACACTGGCGGTAGTAAATTTGCCCATAGTGCAGCCGAGGCGGCGATTGCCAAGCGCATTGAAAGTCTAAACGCATTTATAATGGTTTACTCTGAAAATGCAAAGAAACTAAAACAGAGATTTGTGAAGGCTAATTTAAGGTTGGTTATAACCATTTCAAGAAAATATATGGGGCGTGGGTTACCTTTGTCCGATCTGATTCAAGAGGGCAACATGGGGTTAATGAGAGCAGTTGAAAGGTTTGATCACAGAAAAGGGTTCAAGTTCTCTACCTATGCTTCATGGTGGATACACCAAGCGATTTTAAGAGCTCTGCAAGGACAGACAAGAACGATTAAAGTGCCCGTTTATCTACTTGAACAGGCAAACAGAGTTTATAAAGTTCATGCTCTTTTAGCTAAAGAGCTAAACCGTAAGCCTACTCCTGAGGAAATATCTGGAAGTTGCAGCATATCGGTTGAGGTTGTTAAACGAATATTACGCTCCACAAAAGATGCTATTAGCCTAGATACGCCGATTTTAGATGGAGAAAAAGCTACTCTTCTTGACTCTATAGCCGATAACGAAAAAGTGATACCCGATTCATTAGTAGCTAAATCCGATCTTACGGACAAGCTAAGGGAAGCCCTTACTTTACTAAATGACAGGGAAGAAGAGATACTAAGGTTAAGGTTCGGTATTGATCAGAAGAGCACCTATACTTTAGACGAGATTGGAAAGCGATTCAATTTAACGCGTGAAAGAATAAGGCAGATTGAAAAAGCTGCTCTCGGAAAACTTGCCGACTCCGATATAAGAGATCATTTAGCCAGTTTTCTGAAATAGTCATTTGCACCTAAATACGTTGTGGCGGTTGTTTTGTCAAATCGTGCTTAGAGTTTATGCGTTTCACCCTACGATTTTCACCGTGAATTTTGGCATGTAATATGACAAAAGTTTGTATCTCAACCCTGTTACTTTATAATAACTAGTTTGATTCAACGCCATTGATGTAAATGACCTTATGAAACCCAGACACATCAGGAATTTTTCTATAATTGCGCACGTTGACCACGGCAAATCGACCCTTGCGGATAGGATCTTGGAGTTTACTGGGACGCTAACAGAGCGCGATAAGACGGAGCAGTTTCTTGACCAGATGGAAATCGAGCGGGAGCGAGGCATTACTATCAAAGCTCAAGCCGTAAGGATCAACTATAAAGCCGACGACGGGTGCATTTATCAATTTAATTTAATTGATACACCGGGGCACGTTGACTTCAGCTACGAGGTTTCCAGAAGCCTAATGGCATGTGAGGGCGCTCTACTTATAGTTGATGCTTCGCAAGGCGTGGAAGCTCAAACCGTGGCAAACGCGTATATGGCTTCTGATTCAAACCTTGAACTGATACCCGTTATCAACAAAATAGACCTACCTGCCGCAGACCCAGAAAGGATAAAGGAAGAGATTGAAGAAGTAATCGGCTTAAGTGCTGAGGATGCTATAGCCGCAAGTGCTAAAGAGGGCATAGGAACGAAAGAAATCCTTGAAGCCATTATAGAAAGGGTAGAGCCGCCCCCCGATAAATCCCATAAGCCATTAAAAGCACTTATTTTTGATAGCTGGTTTGATTCTTATCAGGGAGTCGTAATGCTGATAAGGGTATTTGAAGGTAGAATAGATGTAGGTAGTAAGGTTACGCTGATGTCAACTGGTAAATCTTATGAGGTGAAGACGCTGGGAGTCTTTTCTCCGAGAGCGTCGCAGGTAAGAGAGCTCTCAGGCGGTGAGGTTGGTTTTGTTACTGCCTCAATTAAGGAAGTTGGCGAGGCTAAAGTAGGAGAAACTATCACGGATGCCATTAAACCTACGGAGACGCCCCTACCGGGATTTAGAGAGATGAAACCAATGGTTTTTAGTGGTTTGTACCCCATAGATTCAGGAGACTACGCAAGATTAAGGGAGTCTCTCGAAAAACTAGGGTTGAACGATTCTTCCCTAGCTTATGAGCCAGAGACTTCAGCCGCGCTGGGGTTCGGGTTTAGGTGTGGATTTCTCGGGCTGCTGCATTTGGAAATAGTAAAGGAGAGGCTTGAGCGTGAATTTGAACTCGAACTTATTACCACTGCCCCCACAGTCATATATAAGGTCACGAATACTAGCGGGGAAATAAGCTATATAGACAATCCTAGCGATCTACCTGCGCCTGATAAAATGGAGTTGATAGATGAGCCCTACGTATTAGTGTCCATTCACACTCCAGGGGCTTACCTGGGTTCCATATTTGACCTCTGTATCAAGAAAAGGGGGACGCAGCGCAACGTTAGATATATGACTCAGGACAGGGTGATAGTAGAATATGAAATCCCGCTAGCCGAGATAGTGTTTGATTTTTACGACAGGTTGAAATCAGTTTCCCGCGGTTACGCCTCAATGGACTATGAAACGATAGGATACCGTGCTTCGGACCTAATAAAACTCGACGTCTTGGTAAATGGCGAGCCGGTTGACGCTCTTTCAATAATAGTTCATAAAGACAGAGCATATGAGAGAGGAAGGGAATTAACGTCCAAGTTAAGGTCATTGATACCAAGACAACTATATGAAGTGATAATACAAGCTTCAATAGGCAATCGCATCATCGCCCGTGAATCGGTTAAACCAGTCAGAAAGGACGTAACGGCTAAATGCTACGGGGGAGATGTAACTAGAAAAAGAAAACTGCTTGAAAAGCAAAAGGAAGGGAAAAAACGTCTCAAGCACGTCGGTAGGATAGAGATTCCTCAAGATGCGTTTCTAGCCGTCTTAAAAACGCAGGAATAATGAGAGATCACGAGAAACCTATTATAAAATTATAATACGCCATCATCTTTTATTAACGGACATCATCATCTGCGTTATCGCATGGGTTGCCCCGCTTACCACTTCAGGGTCAGTAGCGACGTTTAGCAAAGCGGGAAGGTCAGAAGAAAAAGCACGCTCTAATGCTCCCCTTAATTCAGCAGGATCAGTTACAAGCTCTCCATACCCGCCTAAAACGTTTACTACCTCGTGAAAAGGCGTAAACTCGAGATCCACCCCTATTTTAGGGCTTTCTTTGCCATACGTTATCTCAAGTTGATGCTTAGTCATACCCCAAGCCCGATCATTGCAAACAACGGCTACAAAAGGGATTTTATGCTTGATAGCCGTTTCATACTCCATAAAGTTCATCCCTATCGCTCCGTCTCCGCTTACGAGGGCGACTTGTCTATTGGGAACGGCGGTTTTTGCCCCAATTGCGAAAGGAACACCGACTCCCATACAGCCGAGTGGTCCACCTTTCACGTAGTGTCCCGGATTCTTCACTTGATAGCATCCATCTGCCCACGATTGCGTATCGCCTCCGTCGATGACAAAAATACCATCTCCCCCAAGCACGTCTTGAACTGCTTTTACAACCCGGACGGGATGTATAGGGATTTTATCTGAGCTTATCAAATCACCCACCCTTCGCCATTCCTTATCCCTAAGCGTTTGGGCTTTTTTTAACCATGTTCCATAATTAAAGTTAGTTGACTCTTCTCGAATGCGATCATTTATTTTTGCCACTACTTTTCCCAGATCTCCCACAACCCCTAGATCGGCCGGTCTATTTCTGCCAATTTCCGCAGGGTCAATATCAACCTGAATCACTTTTGCGTTGGGATTAAAAGTTTGTCCAAAACCAATGTAAAGACTTAATCTTACGCCCAAGAGGACTATCAGATCAGCCTGCGACGTTATCTCTCTGAACGCGTTCGGGGCAGATGGACTTGCTGCCCCAAAACACGCTGGGTGATCGTCCGATACAATTCCCCTTCCGAAATTTAAAGTAAACAAGGGCATATTCGTAATATTGATAAGCCTGGCGATTTCCTTATCCGCCCCTGAATACCACGAGCCGCTCCCTGCTATGGCTACTGGTCTCTCCGATGACTTCAAAATGCCAACAGCCTCCTCTATTACGCTATCGGGAGCTTCTATTTTATAAGCGGGGACGGTGGTATTGTAAGGCACTACTTCATCCTCTTTGCAATAAGGATAAAGCACCTCGTAGGACATGCCGAGATACACTGGTCCAGGTCTGTCTGAGATGGCTTTTTTATAAGCTGAGGATATATACTCTGGAATGCGTTTGTGGTCATATACTGTCCTTGCCCACTTTGTAATGGGAGCAACCATAGCCTGCTGGTCAATTTCCTGAAGAGACAGCCTATCGTTCTCCTCTACTCCCGATCTTCCCGAAATTATAATAAAGGGCGCGTTTGACATATAAGCCCCGGCGACCCCAGTCAAAGCATTAGTAAAACCGGGACCGGCCGTAACTAGACAAACCCCCGGCTTTCTTCTTACCCTGCCGTAAGCGTCCGCCGCCATAGAAGCCCCTTGCTCATGGTGCGTATCTATAATCCTGACGCCGCAATCCAAACAAGCTTTATAAATGGGGTTTATATGCCCACCACCCAGCGAAAACACGTCTCTCACGCCAAGCTCACGCAGCGTCTTAGCGACAAGCCATCCACCCTGCACTGATGCTGATGCCATTTCTACGCCTCCATTTAGTATCTGCCAATACTCTTACACTTTTAAGAATGCAAATCAAACGCAAGTTAACGCAAGTTGATGAGTAAGTTCCGAGCATTTAACTTTACAATGTGTTAGAATAGTTTGAATTTCAAGGAGGTAACTAACATGTCAGACCAAGAACAAACAAATAGTTCCAAAGCCCAACCCGAGCAGGGCAATATGGAAAAATCCATATTGATGGCTTTTAACCTGGGGGTGTCTTTCAATCAGCAAACTCAGGGCACCAAAAGTGTGACGGAAGTTACGGGTGAGCTCGGAAACACTATATATACGAATTTGAAACAAATGTATGGAGAGCGGATGCAGGAGGATCACCTTTTGGCAAACACCGAGTACTTCCTACAGATAGCTATGCTAGGTTATATCATACCTTCTATATGCGACTATGAAGAGGATTTTAAGAATAAGCTCCTTTCGTTAATAGGTTCCAGAGCCACTAAAACGGCTCGGAAGACAGATGCGCAGCGCGGCGCTCAGGGAAACATAATAATTTCCTGATATGAACTCAATGAACAGCAAAATTCTAGGGGGTAAGGAAAAGGTTAAGGTAGCCGTTGTTCAAGCCTCTCCCGTCTTCATGGATAGGGAAAAGACAGTGCAGAAAGCATGTGGTCTGATCAGGGATGCAGGAAAGAACGGCGCCGAGCTAGTAAGCTTTTCAGAAGCCTTCATACCCGGCTATCCAGCGTATTACACTGTTGGATACGAAACCCCTCCGCATGAGTGGACGGACTTTATGATTGCACTTCAGGATAACTCCATAGTTGTTCCCAGTGAAGACACCGACTTGCTTGGAAATGCCGCAAAAGAGGCAAACTGTTACGTGGTAATAGGATTCAACGAGCTAGATGACAGATATGGAAGCCAAACGGTCTATAACGCGCTTCTATTTATAGATAATCAAGGGCAGGTTATGGGAAAGCATAGAAAGCTGATGCCTACCTATACCGAAAGGATATATTGGGGCATGGGAGATGGCAGCGATATAAAAGTTTTTGATACGGAAATAGGGCGCATAGGGGGACTTATATGTTGGGAAAACCACATGCCGCTAGTCAGATCGGCGATGATTCACAGGGGCGAAGAGTTTCATATAGCAGTATGGCCAGGCAACTGGAAGAGGGGGTCGGAAAAATTGCTTGAAGCCGATACGAGCCCAGGTGGAGCCTTATGCAACTTGCAATCGTTAATAAAAGTCCATGCGTTTGAGGCAGGGGCGTTCGTCCTAAGTGGTTGTGGATACCTGTCTTCTGAGGATTTTCCGGAGAAGTGGCATTATATACGCGACGGCGATCACATAAACTACGACTGGGCTCTTGGGGGGAGCTCAATAGTAAACCCCGCCGGGCGATATTTGGCAGAGCCTAATTTTGAGAAGGACGCGATCTTGTATGCGGAATGCTACGCTAATCAGATAAAAGCGGTGAAAGCCGTTTTTGATTCTCTAGGACATTATTCGAGGTGGGACGTGGCGCAACTTGCGCTAAAAACCGATGCGCTCGAGCCTGAATTCTCTGTCAACAACAACACTTATCCAAGATTTGATTTACGCCAAGCTGAACTCAACAGAATATCTGAACAGTATGAGATCAAGTTGGAAACTCTCGAATCCTTACTTCAAGAGCTAAGTGGGGTTAAACGCGAATAGCCCTAGCTATAGTAAATACAATAACCCAAAAATTGGAAAAACCCCGCCATACAATAAAGCACCTTTAATCCACATTCAAAACTGTGTTAAACGGAGCTTAATGGACTCTTAAAAAACCGTTTTATGAGACCGATTTAGCAGCAAATTTCTTAAAACCAAATATCAAACGTCAATACATATGTTGACCAAAATCGCCAAGCCATTTTTCCTGTTATACAAATATTTGAGATGGGCTTTCAATCCAGAAATTCGTATAATAATCTAAAGGATTGCTTTGGGGATTATAAAACAAAAGGGCTACTGAAACCTTGTGCTTGCCATAATTGAAGATCCTGAACGCGTTGTCTTTGATGAAAAGTTGTCTATAGCCGTCAATCTTACGATAAGAGGATGCATGCTCTACTCCTTTGGGGTCAACAAAAACAATGCGGTATTCATCATCTCTACATGTCCAAAAAACAAAATCAGGCAGGAAACGGCGATATTCATTTTTACTCGAGTCATAGTAGGGAATATGAACGTTATCCAACCCCTCGTCTATCTTGCTGAACATCCAGCCATCACAGTTAACTTCATTCTTCCCCACCCACTCTTCAAGAGCAGTTAAAAAGTCAATTTCGCTTTTGACCTTGATTATGTGCTTTATGTAATGTGCCTTTTCGTCTCCTAATATGACAGGCAGGTAATAATGACCAAGTAATTTTTTGATGGTCAAGTCTTTGAAGGTCTCCTGCGTTTTTCCAGAAGACCTGTTGTCATATTCTTCTCTTGTTATCTCTTTTCTCTGAAACTGCTCAAACAATTCTGTGAGTTCTTCGTCTGAAAGTTTTCCTTTTTTAACCTGACAGACCTTCTCTTGAAGTTTACTAACGTACTCAGCATGAATGCGAATCTGACGGAAGTGAACAATGTCCTCATATTCATTCAATTCTCGCACTTGGTCGGTCGTTTTTCCCATTTTTGCAAGGTGAGACGTAATACGATTTTGAAGAAAGGAAAGGCTTACGTAACTCTTCTCTGGTTTTATCTGGACGTTCTGTCCTTCTGTTGTGTCACGCAAACCTTGTATTTCTTCTATTGAAAGGTTATCACGAACGGCAAACACTGAGTCAGAAGTGCCTTGAACCCACCCCTTAAACCTGTTCAGGGTTTCATTGCTCATCGCAAACTTTGCCCGTCTCGCGTCATTGCCTTTTACGTCTTTGTATTCAGGAATGAGAAGAGGCATCTCTTTGCCGTTGACTTTTGGTTTTTCCGACTTCGCAAAGCCTTCAATCCTTTCAAAGACGCCGATTTTTTCTGCTTGTAGTCCTTCCAGAACGGATTTCACCGCATTTCGGTTCGTAGCAAACAGGAACAGTGTCTCCGCAGGTTGCACGCGGTCGTGACAACTTTGTAGGATTTTTTCATCTGCGTCATTGCTCGACAGAAAAGCTAAACGGCGGCGCTTGCCGCGAAGCGTCTCAATCCGCACGCCGCGGCCTACGGATTGAACAACGAATTTCTTTGCATCTGCCCCTCCAATGTTTATAAAGTTAATCACATTTGGACGGTTTGAATCCCAGCTTTCAAAGAACGATCGCGAACCCATCAGTATCGTTATGCTACTCTGCTCCAAATCATCAAAAAAAGATTCTTCCCTAAGAGTTGACGTCTCCTCATATCCGACAAGAAGGTCTTTGCGCCACTTTGACGTATCTCCTATGCGTATCAGCGCGAACGGATCATCTGCATTTTTCATCTGAAATGCAAGCTCTTTATTATCATTGCTGCGGATGAGTTGCAGCGATCCCTTTTCACTGCTCAAGAATACACTCTTTCGCAGATCGGCAATCTCCATTTCAGTAACAGAGGTTTTATCCGTTCCGATAATTCCCCCGGCGTCCTCTCCAAAGAGCATACTCCCCTTGCTCCAATCATTAACCAGTTCATCTTTTAACGTTTGGAAAATCGCCTCATCAATCTCTCCACTCGCAATTTCACGCAAGGTTTGGAAAAACGCCCATAAGTCGTTTCTTTCGTTTTCAATGTTTGTATTGACTGAATTAACAAGGGTCAGCATAAGGGGTAGGTGATATAGTTTTTCCTCCAAACCCGTATATCTGCGGAGTTCTTTAATGCGCAGGCAAACATAAGCTAGCGTTATGAGTGATTTCAAAACGATCTTACGTCTTTTATCGTGGCTTATTTCTTCTACCCTGTTTTTGAAAGCGTTGTATTCTACATCGTTCAGGTAGATGTTTTTGCCGTGACCGTTTTTAACAAACTCCTGTAAATTGTATTTTTTGACTGTTGTTACAATGTCCTGGGGGTCAGTGAAAGTCGCCGAAAAATTAAATAAGAACCCATCGCGTGCCATGACTGCATAATAAGCCTGCCGTTTTGAGTCTTCCTTGCCTCCCTTGTGCGCTTCGTCCAAAAACACGTACCACTTCCCACCGTTTTCATAACCGCGATAATCGGTCAGCGCATCTTTCTGAACATCGGAAATGTTATCACTGCGGTGGTAATAAACAGTTGTCGCGTTACCAAGCCGTCCCTGGTGCTTGTGGTGTCTTTCACGTAGCGGAATAAGATCAATATGTAATCCAACCTGATTGAACTCATCTACAGCTCGTTGTATCTGTTTGATTAGGTGATCGCTTGGCGCAAGAATAAGAATATTATGCGGCGAGATTTCCCTGTGTTGTATCAAAGAGTGGAGATACTCAATCAGTTTAACCATAACAAGCGTTTTTCCGCTTCCCGTTGCCATCCAGAAGCACATACGATTGATTAGTTGTGAATAGAGAATCTCTTCGCCAAATGGGGTTATATATTCGGAAAGAATACGGAACACGGGATTTCGTCGCTGGTTTCTTCTGTCTGCATTACTTTCATAATTTTTTTATCGTGAAGTCGCCAATTTGAGAGGTGGCGTATCTGTTAGCAAAATCCTGCTTGCGCCTGTTAATCGTATCCTGCTGTTCGGTGCAACGCCAATCGTGCGATTTTTCATAGTAGAGATACAGCGCACGCGCCGCATTTCTCAGTGCGTCTTTCTGATAATCGTAAAGCGTTTTGTCAGGTGAAAACCGGTCAATATCTGGCACACGCCACGTTTCAGGCAGGTCTCCGTAGTTTAAGGTTTGAGCAATGGTTTCAAGAAAGGGTTGCATATTGCGATAGCTTTTCAACAAATTTGCCGGATGGTATGATCTTAACATCATCTACAAGTTTTTTTGATAAGACACTTTTCAGATCATCTTTCAGATCCTTTGTGAGGTGATCCAACCATTTTGCATCCTCGACAACACGACGCTCATCGCTGACGACGAGCCAAAACTTGTATTTTTTCGTTTGCAGAAGACGTGTCACATTTTTACATGCAGTAGCCAAGCGACACAATACGAGCATTGACCCATAGACTTTCAGTTTGTTTTCATTTCGGATGTACTTCCTGACAAACTCGGTTAGGTCCTTAACCTCAAAATAACGGTATTCACCTTTCAAATCCTTGATTTGCTCGTTGAGCTTGGTTTCTTCAATCAAGACTGTAATGTTTTCCTTCTTGCTGAACATGAAATAATCGCAGCAGTTACAAGTACCCAAGCCGACATATTTCCTCATATCAGGCTTTGGTGAGTTGCCATCCATACGATATGCCTGATATCCAAGAGTCTTACCAGCAACATCAATCTTCTCCAAGAATTTTGCAAGCGCAGTCATATCCCTTCCAGGTATAGATCAGCAAAAGGTTTGGTCAATTCTTGCTTGATAGATGCTATTTTATCGCTGAAATCCTGTCTGTCTATCTCCTTACCATTGGCCGGAAATTTATTCAAGGCAACCAGATGCTCATCATCGGGGTTCTTTTTTAAATGCACTTCCAACCACTTGAGAATATCTGCGCTGTGAGTGGCAATGACAACATTTACCCCTCCTTTTGCCAATTCAAACAAAGTCTCAGCCATGATCACCTGCCAAGCTGGATGCAAATGAGCTTCTGGCTCATCAATGAAAAGAAAGGTTCCTTTATCTATAATCTTGCGTTCAATAAGCAATGCTATGATGCCAAGGTTGACCACTCCCATTGCGGTCAGATGTAATGAAAAACTGCGTCCATTTTCCTGAAAATTCACCTCTCCAGTTTCAGAGACCGAGATTTTTCCGCCTACAACGTCTTCTGAAGTTAACTTTTGATACAAATTAGGAAAAGCAATATCACCGGCATACTCTGATCTTAGAGCACTTGCCAAATCATAGAAATATCCAGGGACTCCGTTCCGTCTATGTCTGCCCATAGAACGGAAAAAACGTGGGTTTATCTGAATGTCTTCCAGAGCAGACTTCAACTTCCAGTAAACAGGCGATTCTAGATATATCACTCTTGAGTAATTTTGTAGTTGTTGCAGTCCAGGAATTTTAATGTCGAAATTAACAGTGTCACTGTTCCTAAACTTAAAATTGCCAATGCCATCAATAGAAACTTTAGACGGATGTTCTTGTTGTGTTGCCAGGGATGAAAGGTCAGATACTTGAAAATTCTGAATTATATTTTGAAATATTTTCTGTCTTACGCCATTTTTAACAACATCCTCGGCACCTACTTCTTTAATCTCTTCATATAGTTCATTTAATGAATTTCCTAAACTCTCAAAATCAGAATAAACAGCAGAGGAAGATTTTGATTCCCGTTGTGGTAATTGCTTTTGATTAAACCCTTCATATAATTCGCGTATCCTTTTTATATAATCACAAAGCTTAGGTAACTCTTTCTCAATTTGCTCAAAATTATCAATAGACCATGACCGGACGAGGTACTCTATTTTATCTATCTCATCCTTTAAGGAAAGTAGAAACCTCTTTTGAAACAGTCCCTCCTTCTCATGTCCATCGTCATATAACCATCTTCTTGATCTACCCAAACCTCTCCGCAATGGGTGTATCAAATTATTGATATACACTAAAGCATGGTTAGCGTTCATTCCATCAAACAGTGAATAAAGCAATTTCGAGACAGAACTTTTGCCTGTGTTATTAGGTCCAGCAAATACAGTAAATTGCCCAATGTGGATTTCTGCATCAGATAATTTTCCAAAGTTCTCTATTTTTAGCTTGAATGGCATTTTCTTTCAAGAAAATTATACCGTATAACACTAAAAAAAACAGAAAAACAAACACAACGCTTTGTTGTTCAACCCCCCCCACAGATAGGGTTTGATGAGAGAGATGAAATCCTGTTGTTCTGCTGCCGTCATCTTTGCGGGGTTGATTTTTTTGGTAGTGCCGTCGGTGAAGGTTGCACTGTCGGCAGTACGTTTGCGGATAGGTTTGCCGAGGACGTTGGAGAGGGACTCGGCGATGTCGATATCCGCGTAGAGGCTGCGCAGGTTGATTTTCAGTTTACCGTCCTTGCTAGGTTTCTTCGAGAGCTTGACGGCGTGGGCGAGCTTGTCGTCCCCGAAGAAAACGTATTGTTCAAACGGTGATTTCATGCTGTCTATTTCAAGCTGCTCGCCATCTTGATAGTGAGCGTTTCTCAGTGAGTCTTCCTGATAATCGTAAAGCGTTTTATCAGGTGAAAACCGTTCAATATCTGGCACACGCCATGTTTCAGGCAGGTCTCCGTAGTTTAGGGATTGGGATATGGTTTCAAGGGCAGGGGTCATTATTTCAGCATTTCATTAAGTCTCTTGAAAATATCTTCAAAGTAATCTTTTGATTTTGTTGGCAAGTCTCTCCACAAATCATCAACATGTTCCATAAAATATCGAGCCGGGCGATAGTGGCTGAACGAACCTGATATAAATGGATTTTTTTCAAGATATTTTTCTATCGCTCGAACTGTGCGTGGTTCTTTTTCATTAAGCATTTTCACCTCAATCTGCTTATCAGCAAGTTCCTTCTTGAATTCTTGATTAACAAGATTGATATAAAAGTTTCGTTCAAAAATATCTTCAATATCTGCCTCGTTCCGGTTTAGAAATTCTGCGTAAGTAAGTACTTGTTTTTTCTTGAGCATCTTTTTCTGATACATTACTTCGATTTGTTGACGGTCTTTATTTTGAACATCCAGAAGAGTAGCAATATTTAAACCTCTCTGGGATGTCAGCAATGAAACAAAAGTAGGAATCTTCCCACTACCACCAACAGGTGTAATAACCCATTTCTCCGACAACCCGATGCGTCCTTCGCGTTCCATCTGACCGGATATCGCTGAAAGGAAAAGCATGTCAGAAGGACCTTCCACGATAAGCACATTTGGGCCTACAAACAGAGTTTGTTGTATTTCATAGCCAAGAGCGCCTTGAAGAGGAAACAAACTGTCGCTGGTGGCGGCAAAAACATCGGATAGAACCTTGGTGCCATCTTCTTCCTTCGGAAGCTGTTTATCAGTGTCAATTCCTGAATCTTGAACAATCCGTATTCGTTCGAACCTTCGCGGGTCTATCATAAAAGGAGAATGCGTCGAATAGATAAGTTGATGCTCTGACAACCCTTCCTCAAAATACCTGAGCAAATCGCCCTGCGCCCTGCCATGCAAGGACAAACCAGGTTCATCCAGCAAGAGGATGACATTTCCTTTCTTCCGTTTAATATCTTCATACCAGGCAATAAAGGAGAAGAACCATACAAAACCCTTTGACCGAGAGCTGAGAGGCGTACTCGCAAGATGAACAGAATCATAGACTGCGCTCCAGATATTCATACCTTGCCGCATCCCTTCAGGGTCGCTCGACATTCCAGGGCGCACGTCAAATATCATCCTAATATGCTTGTTTTGTGACCAATAACTAATTATTTGTTTTGTCAAATAGTTACTCGCACTCTCAAGTTTATTTTTTAGTTCTGTGGTGTTGCTTATCTTCGTCAGTGTATGAAGATCAAGGCGAGCAAGATTGATTAAACCGATTAGAGGACAATCCGAATTTTCAAGTTGATTTTGGCTTTCTCGCCCAATAAGCGCATCCAGATTTGTGCAACCCTGCATTTGATAGTATTCATCAAAGTAGAGAAATTTCGGTATATGTGGCTGTATCCATTTTTCAGCAATGTAGGATGACAAGCCCTGTTCATTGATATTTTTAACTAAATTTTTTATCTCTGAAATGGCACCTATAGACTCAACTTCTTTGTTAAGCACAGCAGCGAACCTATTCCAATCATTCGCATCTCTCAATTTACTCTTTAACGATTCTACAAGATTTGGGTTACTCGCAAGATGCTGTCTTGCCTTCCCTTCATCCACATCCAGAACATACCTGCTTTTATCATCGCCATAATATGTTTCTACCTGAAAGGTCTTCTGCTTCAAAGTCCCAGAACCAAGATGCTCATGAATGTGCTCCATATCCTTGTCTTCAAGTTCATATTCGCACGACACCACCACAGCCTTTTCTCGTTCGTTACTATCAACCGCAATACTGTAATCCTCCACTTCACGTTTCGGGTAGTCGTAAGTTATATCAAAGACATTGTCATCTTGAGTAACAGGGTTAGTGCGATAAAGAGCTTTAAGCAAAGCCGTTTTCCCGGCTTCATTTTTGCCGACAAGACACGTTATCTTGTCTTCTATTTTGATGGCCCCTGAATCCCAGACGCTTTGGAATTCTTTAACGGTATATTGTTTAAGTTTCATGGTGTTTCCCCCTTTAGTTTGCGTATTATTTCACTCCCCCCACCACAGATAGGGTTTGATGAGAGAGATGAAATCCTGTTGTTCTGCTGCCGTCATCTTTGCGGGGTTGGTTTTCTTGGTAGTGCCGTCTTCAAAAGTTACTCTGTCGGCAGTACGTTTGCGGATAGGTTTGCCGAGGACGTTGGAGAGGGACTCGGCGATGTCGATATCCGCGTAGAGGCTGCGCAGGTTGATCTTCAGTTTACCGTCCTTGCTAGGTTTCTTCGGGAGCTTAACGGCATGGGCGAGTTTGTCGTCGCCGAAGAAGACGTATTGCTCAAACGGTGATTTCATGCTGTCTATTTCAATCTGCTCGCCATCTTGATAGTGAGCGTTTTTCAGTGTCTCTTCGTATTGCTCTAGCGCGTAGTATTTGAATGCACCGCCACCCTTGTATTCTTTTACTTCTTTAGAAATTCCAGATTTATCATAAGCCAAAACTTTTTTCATTCTTGGTAAAATCACGCTGTAAAAATGCTCTCCCATTTCCACTCCGATCCATTTGCGACCAAGTTTGTGCGCGACTGCGGTGGTGGTGCCGGAACCAGAAAAGAAGTCACAAACGACATTCTCTCTCATAGAAGCAGTTTTAACTACTCGGTTGAGTAATTTCTCTGAGTTTTCGGTTGGAAAACTTGTTGTAGAAGTGTATCCCGGGATATCTGTCCAATTGGAATTAAGTAATTTTCGTTCTGCAATCTGATATTCTGGCATCCCTTTAATTAAACTTCCTCGCATATCTTCATACTCTTTATCCTGATTTATCCTTATCCTATTATCCTTAATCATGTAATCAATTTTGTCTTGAATAAAAGTCCAATGCCTACCAGAAGGGGGTAACAGTGTTTTTCCAAAGAAGTTTCTTTCTGGAGGCTTTCGTTCGCCACCGGAATGGCATGGCAACCAATAGATGTTATCTCTTGCTATTCTCTGTGGAGAAATATAAACATGGTAAGACTTTCCATACCAAAAAAGCGAATTCGTAGCAATGTTATAGCCATGGACACCTTCAAATATCTTCTGAGTAGTATTCACTTGTATTTCGTTGATCAATTCATGATTAAATGTATTGTCCATAAGAAATCTCACAATCCAATTCCCGTTATAATCACACCGCACAAAAATTGATCCGTCATCAGAAAGAAAGTTTTTCCCCAGGGAAATTCTATTTTCCAATAGTGTTGCCCAACAGGAATTTTTATAGTTTGTTCGGTAGTTAAACTGGTCGCTACTATCCAAATTAAACGGCGGATCAATATAAATACATTTCACCTTCTCTTTGTATCGTTTCTGTAAGGTATTCAACGCCTGCCAGTTTTCGCTATGCACAAGCTCACCGTCCAACGCTTCGTCTAAATTTCCTAGCGCGTCAATGATCTCTAACTCCAAGTCCTTAAAATGTTTGGTGTCCAGTGGCAGAAATTTATAATCACCGCTTGCGCCATTGGCGTCATCAAGGCTCCTTTGTCCGTTGAATATCTCCTTGATTGAAAACTGGTCGTCCACCATCCCTAGTTCGCGCCATTCTTCTATCTGCGCGTTGGCGCCTTGATGTTTTGATATCTTGTTTAGAACTCCGCCCGTCAATTTGTCTAGCGTGACTACATAGTTGACGTTGCGCACAAACTTAGGCTTTTCCCACACGCGGCAGAGCTCGTCTTCAAACTGGGAGATAAAGTCGATGATGTCGTAGGCGGTTTGTTGAATTGACTGTAGTTGTCTAAGCCTCTCTTGCTGAAAGATGGTTTCTTCCTGAAATATGTATTGATACATCCACAGGTCGAATTGTTCACACAGAAAGCCACGTGCATCCTTGTTGATAAAAAAATCTGCTTCAGTCTGACGGCGGAATATGTTAATGGCTTTATTAAGCTGTTCATCGGTTAGCGACACACCGACTTTGCGGCACTGTTTGATAATGTCTTCAGTCTTGGTTTTCCTGCCTCTTTCGGAATAGGCGACCTTGAGATGAACAACCCTTCCTGCTGGTTTTCCACTTTGTCAAACTCAAAAACAAACTCACGCCGCTCGTTGTTTTTCTTGTTTTCAACCTCAGATGCATTAAAGTAAAACCGCCTCGTATTCTGTGGTTTTTTTTCATCAATCAAATCAACTGGCATGGAGCGCACCAATACGTCGGACTTGACGTAGTAGAGCATCCGTGTTTTCCACGACAAAGCGACGTCCTCGCCATCGGCATAGACGCGCTCGTATGTTTTTGAAAAAGCCGGCAGGTGGCGAAAGTAAATAGAACCACTTTCACAAAAGTAGCGGGAGAAGAATGTGTAGAGTTTATCAAACAATTCCTCGCGAAAAGCGGTGTCTTTTTCAACGCGCCCGTCAATCGCTTCCATCAGCTTTGGACTTATAGATTTGAAGTAGTCGCGCTTCATGCGCATCAGGTTGATGAAGCCGGAGTCTCCCTCTACTTCCGCCCCTGTAAACAGAGCTTCCAACGCATTGAGAAAACGCTTTTCTTTGGCTTTATCACTCATTGTTATTCTTCGGCTTCCACCCAACCCAGAAACGGCAATTCCTATTCGCTACTGGCAGGCAAGGCATAATTTTAACAATAGTAGAGTGCTTATAATATGAAAGTTGAATAATTATAATATAAAAAAAGAGGTGATAGTTAATTTGTTTTTATTAACTTATATTTTATAAGAAGTAATACTTTCTAAATGCGTGTAATGCTGTAACAAACGATTGTTTTTATGTCTGGTGTTATTTCGTCTAGAATAGAGCAAGACTAGACTATTATAACCTACCCATTGCGGCGCTTAGCTCACCTTCTATTATTGAGCGGATTTCAGAAAGCCTATCGTTAGTTTCAGCTTCGAACCTTAGGACCAGGGCAGGCTGCGTGTTAGAAGCTCTTACAAGTCCCCACCCATCAGGAAAGTTTACCCTTGCCCCATCTATATCTATAACTTCATAATAATGCTTTAGTTTCTCTGTCACCTCTTCTACAACCCGAAACTTTATGTCCTCAGGGCAATCAACCCTGATCTCAGGGGTAGAAATGGCAGTGGTAACTCCGTCCAAAAGCTCAGATACCTTCTTTCCGGTTTTTGATATGATCTCAAGTAATCGCAATGAAGCGTAAAGGGCGTCGTCGTAACCAAAATACTTATCGGCAAAGAATACGTGCCCGCTCATTTCTCCCGCAAGCGCGGCACCTTCGGACTTCATCTTACTTTTGATTAGCGAGTGTCCCGTCCTCCACATTATAGCCTTTCCTCCAGCTTCCTGCACGCCGTTAAACAATCTATTAGAACATTTAACGTCCCCTATTATCTTGGTGTTAGGGCTCTCCTTAATAATTGCCCTTGCAAGTATAAGCACCAGCATATCCCCCCATACTATGCTTCCGTTCTCGTCAACAACCCCTATCCTATCGCCATCGCCGTCAAAACCTATGCCTAGCTCAAGCCGTTTATCTTTCACGGTTTTAATAAGCTCAGCCAAGTTTTCTTCAACTGTAGGGTCAGGATGGTGGTTAGGGAACGTCCCATCAGGTTCTACGTAAAGCTCGGTCAAATCACAACCGAGTGCTGTCAGTACCTCGGGACCTATAATCCCTACCATGCCGTTACCGTAATCAGTAGCTAGACGGATGCCGGGCTTAATACTCACGTTGTTCATCAGGAAGTCTATGTAATCCTTTCTAATGTCTCTTTGCTCTAACGCCCCATTATCCAAAGTAAAATTACCGCTCTTTGCAATATCACCTATTTTTTTTATCTCACTGCCGAAAATGGAGTCCTTGCCAACGCTCATTTTTATCCCGTTATATTCCCCCGGATTATGACTAGCCGTTATCATAACTCCCCCATCCACGTCCAAATTATAAAGAGAGAAATAAAGCATAGGCGTTGTAACTAATCCGATGTCTATAACGTCAACGCCAATAGAGTTAATCCCCCTAGCCATAGCCTTAGCAAGCTCAGCGGAGCTGATCCTGCAATCCCTACCCATGGAGACCGTCTTGCCCCCATAATCCTTCACGTGTGTTCCATAAGCCTTCCCTATAGTTTCAAAGACATCAGCATCAACATCCCTTCCAACAATTCCCCTTATATCGTATTCCCTGAAAATCTGTGGATTTATATTTGGCATATATTTATAATCTAGTTAATAGATGATTTTACGCAATTTTGGATTTGTAACTTTAGACCTTTATTCTACACCGACGTAATAATTCAACAATGAATACAAATTTGTGTCTAAACAATACTTCACAGTGAACCTTCTAATTTTAGAGCATCAGATACCCTTCTAATTCCGAACAATTTACATAGCTTTTGTAATCCGAAGTTGTAATAACCCTCACTTTGTAGTTATCGAAAACAGGGCTGGCATCGGCAAACCGCCGGAAGGAGGGGATAGATCTAAAACGATACTGACTGGGTAGTTGTTCTTTTAGAAAAATCCATTGTGGAACATTATACAGATGGGCGAGCCTCTCAAGCTGATTAAAAGTAGGTTTAGTCTTGCCTGTTTCTATTTTTCCAAGGGTCTTTACCCCTGCCTTCTCTTGGGCTTTCTCAATGCTCAAACCTGTTTGTTCACGACATTGTTGAAAAATAAGAGGATTGACCTTATCCACTCTTGCATTAGCCATCATTAACTATCCACCTTCATTAATAATCATATTATAATTAACCACCATTTAGTTTCCAATCCCTGCTCGGAGTTGGGGACATGTTTGAACCTATTAGTTTTAGGGCTTCAGTAACCTCACAGAATAACCACCTTGACTTTAATCAGAGGGCTTCTTATTATTTCACACCATGATTTTCCCCTCCTTTGAAGGGTTTAAGAAAAAGCTAAATCAAGGCAACGTAATCCCCATTTGGAAAGAGGTGCTGGCTGATTTTGACACCCCCGTATCAGCTTTTAAGAAAATAGAATCAGGCAGTTACGCTTTTTTGTTAGAAAGCATGGAAGGTGGGCAAAAGTGGGGAAGGTACAGCATACTCGGCTCTGAACCCTCAGTAATCTTTAGGTCTAAGGGAAGTCGAATAGAGATAACGGAAAACGGTCTGACTAAAACAACGGTAGGCGATCCGTTTGATAATCTCAGGAGACTTTTGTCGAGATACAAACCTATATACTCTCCCGAGCTGCCCAGATTTCACGGTGGAGCCGTTGGGTACTTCAGCTACGACGCAGTAAGGTTCGTGGAGAATCTGCCTGCAGTAGGGGAGGATGAGCTTAGTCTACCAGACTCGTTGTTCGTGATTACCGACTCTATCCTCGTTTTTGATAACGTAAGCCATAAGATTAAAATTATATGCAACGCTTACGTGCCGGAGCATGAAGAATCTGAGGCAGCTTATGAAAATGCTATAAATAAAATAGAGAATCTAAGCATAAAGCTAATGACCGCCCCTGTTCAACATGGAGAGAATAAAAGGCGAGGTAATGAAGACAATAGTAAAGTAACAGTCGGGCTTGAGTCAAATTTTGTGCCTAAGGACTTCAAAAAAGCTGTTAAAAAAACCAAGGAATACATCAAGGCTGGAGATATAATACAAGCGGTAATTTCTCAGAGATGGAAGACAAAGCTCGATGTTGATCCCTTTGACTTATACAGAGCCCTTAGAGTTCTCAATCCCTCTCCTTATATGTTTTATATAAGAACGGATTCCGAGACACTAGTTGGATCCTCTCCTGAGGTTATGGTTAGGGTCGAGAACGGCAAATTGGAAAGTCGCCCTATCGCTGGCACCAGGACTAGGGGGAAAACTGAAGTTGAGGATTTAGAGCTTGAGAAGGAACTCCTAGCAGATCCCAAGGAAAGAGCCGAGCATATAATGCTTGTGGATCTAGCTAGAAATGACTTAGGAAGGATAGCTGAAACAGGAACGGTTCACGTTGACGAGCTAATGGTTACGGAAAGGTATTCCCACGTTATGCACATAGTATCTAACGTAGTTGCAAAGCTAGATTCAGACAAAGACGCCTTTGACGTCATTAAGGCTACGTTTCCTGCAGGCACGCTCTCAGGAGCGCCAAAGGTAAGGGCTATGGAAATAGTTGAAGAACTGGAGCCTTCAAGAAGAGGAGCTTATGGTGGAGCGGTAGGATACGTCAGCTTTTCGGGTAATATGGATACCTGCATAACAATCAGAACGTTTGTAATCAAAAATGGTCAGATTTACATACAGGCTGGTGCTGGGATTGTTGCCGATTCCGATCCTGAAAGGGAATATGACGAGACGGTTAACAAAGTCAAAGCATTGGTCAAAGCCGTGGAGGCAGCTAAAGCGGGACTGTAATAATGATACTGATGATAGATAACTACGACTCCTTTACTTACAACCTAGTTCACTACATAGCTGAATTAGGAGAGGAGGTAGTCGTCCACAGAAATGATAAGATAGGGCTGGAGGACATTGACGAACTCAATCCAGAAATGATAGTGATTTCACCGGGACCATGCACCCCAAAAGAAGCTGGCATATCCGTGGATACGGTAAAAGAGTTTGCAGGTAAACTGCCCGTATTAGGGGTTTGTCTCGGTCACCAATCGGTCGCTCAGGCTTTTGGAGGCAAAATAGTGCGAGCGAAAAGACTTCTTCATGGAAAGACATCTCAAGTCTATCATGACGGTAAGGGTATTTACAAAAACGTGCCTGACCCGTTTGAAGCCACAAGATACCACTCGCTATTAGTTGATAAAGAATCGCTACCTGATACCTTATATGTAACCGCATGGACGGACGAGGGGGAAATTATGGGTATCAAGCACAGGGAGTTATTGGTAGAGGGAGTGCAGTTTCACCCAGAGTCTATTCTCACGAAACATGGGAAGGATTTACTTAAGAACTTCATTTCAATAGCTAAGTGCAAAAGCAGTTAACCAATGCCAAAAATCAACAAGATGGGGTGAAGTTATGCAGCTACTATTAAAACCGCGTGATTCAAAATACGTAGGAGAAGGTGAACTTCCTTTCGGAACCTTTGAGGACTTGTCTAAGTGGCAACCGCTCACAAAATATCTGGAAAAGGGAGCTCTTGCATTTCCTGATAAGACAATGTTTAAGGTTGCGGACAGGAATGGAAATCTCAATAATAACTATACCTATGAAGAAACTAATAAATGGGCAAACCGAATAGCTAACGGTCTTAAGAACGATCATGGCGTTAACAAAGGCAAAAAAGTCGGAATATATATGCTTAACTCCCCTGAATACGTCGTCTCTATCCTCGCCTGTCATAAAACTGGAGCCGTTCAGGTTCCAATTAATAAGGATGAAAAGGGAGATAGACTAGCTTACGTAATCAACTATTCGGAAATGAGCGCCCTTATCGTTGATCCTGAGAGCTCAGAGTTCATCAAGCAAATAGCGAAAGACCTGCAAAACCTTGACGTAATATTTATGACAGGCGATTCCAATAATGTTCCCAATGATATAAATGGCATAAAAACGCTGCCATTCTCCGTATTTGATAGCTACTCGGATGAAAATCCTGAAGTTGACGTAACCATTAAGGACGTCGAGAGATGTATGTTCACCTCTGGAACCACAGGTATGCCAAAGGGCGTGTCAAGAAACCATGGAGGTGTAGTGCTTACCGTAAGGGGCTTCATACAGCAACAGGGCATAAGGAGTGAAGATGTCCTTATGAGCGTGCTAACGCTTGGACACGCTAACGCCCAGGTCATGGGTCTTTTTAGTGCGATAGGCGCTGGGGCGAGCGTTGTTTTCTTCCCTAGATTTTCAGCGTCAAATTTTTGGAAGTGGGCTTATGAATGTGGGGCGACTTACGTTGGAATGCTTGGGGCGGTTGCTGAGTACTTGTGGGCAGCCGAACCTAGTGAGTGGGATAAAAAGCATAAAATCAGAACCGTTCTCTCCGGTCCCGCGCCCCGAAACCTCAAGGAATTTCAAGACCGCTTTAATACGCGCGTTATAGACGGTTATGGTTCTACCGAGATGGGTATGGTGCTATGGAAAGACCCAGAAGACGATCGTCCCGGGTCATCTGGCTATCCCATGGAAGGCTATTACGTAGAACTTAGAAACCCGGAGGATACAAGTGAAATAGTCCGTCCGTTCTGGAACCCTTTTGAAACCCCTGTCCCCCCTGATGAGGCAAAGGGACTTTTGTTTATAAAGCCTTTAATACCACATACGACTCTAAACGAATATTTCAAAGATGAAAGAAGAACCAGAGAAGCCTTTGATGACGATGGGTTTTTTAACTCTGACGATCTATTTGCCAAAGGGATAGAAGGGCGATACTACTTTCAGGGAAGATATAGTAGAATCCGCGTCTCTGGTGAAAACGTTGACCCCATTGCAGTGCAAGACGTGGCTATGGAGTATAAAGCAGTACAGGAAGCTATAGCAGTCGGAGTTAGGCTGCCTAATATATCTGATGATGAAATTAAGCTCAACATTACGCTCAAGAGAGACACCACGTTTGACCCGGTTGAATTCGTAACGTGGATGGCTGATAGATCCCCTGTCTTTATGGTCCCAAGGTTCATAGAAGTCTATAAGCAAGGGTTCCCCATAACCGCTACGCAAAAGATCAAGGTATCTGAAATCAAGGAAATAAGCGAAAACACCTGGGATAGAGCCAAAGCGGGAATTAAATTCCGCACTCGTTAAAACAAGCCTACTTGAACAAACTCAAAATAAACGCAGTATAAAATATTAGAAGCAACACCCCCTCTAACCTATTTGCTCTAGCTCCCGTCGCCATAATTGGAAGAACCAAAACCGAAAAGAAAACCACTGCTATGAGCTCAAAACTGAGCAACGATACCTCTACCCGTATTGGCTTAATAACCGAGACCAACCCTAGTATCCCCACGTTGAAAACATTGCTACCTATTAAGTTGCCTACCATAATATCGGTCTCTTTCCTGATGGCTGCTATAATTGAGGTGGCAAGTTCAGGCAGGGACGTGCCAACAGCTATTGCAGTAATACCGATAATAAGCTCGCTCACGCCGAGTGCTTTGGCGACTAGAATAGCTGAGTCAACCAAAAGCTCTGCCCCTATAATCAATCCTACTAGCCCAAGGGCGATCAAGCCCACTTGCCTCCACTTGGCATATTCAGGACCCTGTATTTGATCGTTTTTCTGCTCAATATCAAGGGCTTCTTTTTTCGCAATTCGGTAAGTGTAGGTTATAAGAATGATAAGCATCCCAAAGAGTCCCCCCCCTTCTATCCTGTTAATTTCAAGCCCCCAAGCTATAAAATAGAGAACGAGAGAGGATAAAATCATAAAAGAGACTGTAACCTTTACTAGTCTTAGGTTAATTACAAAGGGGCTTATGATAGCTGATATGCCGAGTATGAGTCCTATATTTGATATATTACTCCCGACTATGTTTCCGAGAGCTATATCGCTTGAACCCTTAAGGGCAGCTATAAGAGAGACGATGAATTCAGGAGCGGAAGTCCCAAACGCCACAACCGTAAGCCCTATTACTATAGGGCTTACCCCGATGATCCGGGCTAGGCGGGAAGCGCCTCTGACCACCCATTCCCCACCTAAAAAGAGGGCAGCAAGCCCGGTGAGGGAAAATAAGATGTTAACGAATATATCCAATGGTTATCCCTAAAAAAATTCACAGGTGGTAATTAAACGCTAATATGCGAAAGATGCAAGCGCACAAATACTAGCACGATTCTAATAAACGCATAGTCTTCTTTATCAATAAATTTAGGCGCTGTGGTCTCTTCAAGTTTGACAATGCGTCAGTATTGAACATATATTACTTGAGTTTGGAAAGTTATAACTAAATATACTAAGGAGGAGCGTTATGCGTTTATTATTTAAGCCCCGGGGCGCCAAATACCTGGGAGAAGGATCGCTTCCATTCGGATCATTCGATGACAGCTCAGAGTGGCAGCCGATTACCAAGTGCCTAGAAATGGGTGCTGAACAATTTCCGGATAAAACGATGTTTCGGGTAGCCGATGGGAAGGGAGCTATTGTAGAAAGCTATTCCTATAAGGAGACAAATGAATGGGCAAACAGGATCGCCAACGGGCTGATGGAAGAATTTGGAATCTCCAAAGGCAATAAGATTGGCATGTATATGCTGAACTGCTCTGAATACGTGGTCTCAATAATAGCGATACATAAACTGGGCGGAGTACAGGTTCCAATTAACAAAGACGAGAAGGGAGAGAGGCTTACCTACGTCATTAACTATTCAGAAATGACTGCTCTCGTAGTTGATCCCGGTAGCATCCCATTTATTAAGGAAATTGCCGGAGACTTGGCTAACCTAGAAGTTATATTCATTACGGGTGATCCTAATGACGTTCCTCAGGATATTGGTGGAATAAAAACACTGCCTTTTAACACGTTTGATAAATGCTCAAGTGATAACACCGGCGTTGAAGTTACTACCCACGACATGGAAAGATGTATGTTCACCTCCGGAACGACTGGAATGCCAAAGGGCGTAGCCAGGGACCACGGCGGAGTGGTAATGACTGTGCGTTCATACTTACAACAGCAAGGTGTGAGAAGTGAAGATACCCTTATGAGCGTGCTCTCCCTGGGGCATGCCAACGCCCAGGTCATGTGCCTATTCAGTGCTATGGGATCGGGATCCACCGCTGTTTTCTTCCCTCGTTTCTCGGCTTCAAATTTCTGGAAATGGGCTGCTAATTGCGGGGCTACATGCGTCAACATGTTGGGAGCCGTAGCCGAGTATCTATGGGCAGCGGAGCCAAGCGAATGGGATAAAAAACACACTATCAGAATAATGCTTGGGTCTCCAGCTCCTAGGAATCTGCAAGAGTTTCAAGAAAGATTCGGCGTTAGGGTTATAGATGGATACGGATCTACCGAGATGGGCATGGTGCTTTGGAAGGATCCTGAGGACCACAGACCCGGATCGTCAGGTTTTCCCATGGAAGGGTATTACGTTGAATTGAGAGATTCCCAAAACTCAGACTCCGTGCTGAGACCATTCTGGAATCCTTATGAAGATCCGACCCCCCCTGATGAGGCAAAAGGGCTATTATTTATAAAACCGCTTGTCCCCCATACAACCCTAAACGAATACTTTAAGGACGAGAGAAGGACGAGAGAAGCCTTTGACGACGAAGGCTTTTTTAACTCTGATGACTTATTCGCAAGGGGAATAGATGGAAGATACTACTTTGTGGGGAGATTCAGCAGGATAAGGGTATCTGGAGAAAACGTTGATCCCATTGCAGTCCAGGATGTAGCTATGCAATACGAGGCTATACAAGAAGCGATAGCAGTTGGAATTAGACTGCCCAACGTTTCAGACGACGAAATAAAACTCAACCTTACATTGAAGAGCGGAGCTGAGTTTGACCCCATAGAGTTTAGCAAGTGGATGGCTGAAAGGGTAATAGTAGCGATGGTGCCTAGATTCATCGAGGTTTACGAAGATGGATTTCCGGTAACGGCTACCCAAAAAATCAAAGTAGCTGAGATTAAAGAAATCACGGATAAAACGTGGGACAGGAGTAAAACGGATCTTAAGTTTAGTGCAAGAAAGTAAAGACACTATAGCTATTTGAAGTGCTTCACCACACCTGATGGCAGAGGACGACAAATTCATGCGCCTGGCTATTGAACAAGCCCAATTAGCCGGGCGCATAGGTGAGGTTCCCATCGGTGCTGTAATCACGGATAAAAACAACAACGTTTTGTCAAGTGGATACAATTTACGCGAGACAAAACATGACCCAACGGCGCATGCAGAAATCATAGCGATTAGAAGTGGGGCATCCAAGTCCAGGGGGTGGAGGCTGAACAACTCCACTCTATATGTTACAATCGAGCCATGCGCGATGTGTATGGGGGCTATAGTATTAGCTAGGATTGAAAGGCTAGTATTTGGAGCTAGAGACCCAAAAGCGGGTGCTGTATTTTCAGTTTATAACATTGGTCAAGACAACAACAAGCTAAATCACAGCGTAGAAGTGAAAGAAGGAGTGCGCGGGGACGAATGCGCAGGCTTAATTAAGGAGTTTTTTAGAACGCTAAGGCGTAAGAATGAAAAAAATTGACGTCAATGCGTAATCCACTTCAATCCTTACCCTTTAATAAGGGTTTAACAATAATCTTTTTTCGATTGCCCTCGATCTTAGTATCATAATCAACACCACCCTCTCGTTTAAGAGTAAGGTAGGCGACCCTTCTTTCGGATGCCGACATCGTTTCAAGTAATGCTGGCTTTTTCGATTGACGAACTTTACTGATCGTTTCCTTTACGAGTCTCGAGACCCTTTCGTATCTTCTTTTCTTATATCCACTTACGTCTATGGATATTCTTTTTTCTTTCCCTCCGTTACTGATACGCCCCGCAATTTTACCTATGAGAGATTCCATTGCCTTAATCATTTCACCCTGCTTTCCAATCAAAAGCCCCTCTTCGTTTGTGCCTTTAATATCGAGCTCTATCTTATCGGCAGTTTCCTTAAGTTCCACGGAGTAGGCAGAAACCAAATAACCTAAAATATTCTCCAGCACCCTCTTTGACCTGACACCCTTTTCGCTTAAACTGCTATCCTTTACGGTAACCCTAACCCGAGCGCTCCTGCTCCCAAGCCCTAAAACCCCTTTTGATCCTGCTTCCAACACTTCGACTTCAATCCCACTTCTTGGAACGCCTAGTTCTTCACAGGCACTAATAGTAGCTTCAGATACTGTCTTGCCTTCCATTTCTATCACTATTGTCATAATTATCTATCCTCCTTTGGGAGCGATTACGCGACGGTTCACGTATATTTGCTGTCCGATAGAAAGCACGTTGCTCACCGTCCAGTAAAGTATCAAGCCCGATGGCAAACCCCAGAACAAAAAGGTAAAAATTATAGGCATGAACTGCATCATCTTCATCTGTAAAGCCATGTTATCACTAGCAGCAGCGGCGGTCATAGGCGTCATCTTCTGTGAGATGTACCAAGAAACACCCATCAATAAGGGCAGTATCCTGAACGGCACGCCTAACACTGGTATATCAAATAGCATCTCCGGCGAGGCGAGATCGTTTATCCACAAAAAGGAACTGTGCCTAAGATCAATAGAATGAAGCAGGACGTCATAAAGCGCTATGAAGACCGGAATTTGCACAAGCATAGGCATACAGCCGCCAAGGCTGCTAAGTGGATTAACGCCGTGCTTTGAGTAAAGTTTCATAAGCTCAGCATTCTGCTTGGCTTTGTCGTCCTTGTATCTCTCCTTTAAGGCGTCCATCTCAGGCTTAAATTTCTCCATCTTAAGCTGCATTTGTCGCATTGACGCCATACTCCTAACCGTAAGTGGAAAGAAAAGAACCCTTATTATTATGGTGATTACGATTATGGATATTCCGTAGTTGCCGATGTAGGTGTTCAAGAATTTTAGAAAACCAAGTAGAGGCTTAGCAAGAAAGCCTAGCCACCCGTAATTGACCGCTTGCTCAACGTTATGACCTACAGGCTTTAGAGTCTCAGGCTCAATAGGTCCCAGATAAATTTCCCATTTCCTTATTGACTCCTTACCAGTTGGAATGGTATCGCTCGGATATCCAAAAACAGCCTTGACAACGTTCCTTTCTGCGGTCGGCGTCAGGCGTATAACTGTATCTGCCCCTATGTTTGGCAGCAAAGCTACCATAAAATACTTGCTCGCGTATCCAAACCAATTTATAACGCCTTTATAGTCAACTGCCTCTTTTGGGGATTTTTCTACCCTCTCCAGCTCATTTGAAACAAGTGCTATGAAGCTTGTGCTGGACTCGCCTCTACCCTTTTGTTCTATATTACCGTGCCAGCCAATAAAGAGTCTTTCTCTAAGCGGCACGGTGCCTGAGTTTATTACTTCAAGACTTTGTTTTACCACATAAGTTGAAGAATCAAAGCTATACGTCTTTCTTACGCCTATACCCTGAGGAGAGTCCCAATATAACGATATCTCTCTCGTTCCCTCTCTTATGTCTATGTTAGATTTACCGTTAAACTCAAATGGAATCAGTTCAGGCAATCTAAGCCCGCTAACCTTTAAGAGCGGGCTGAATCCAGGAGGAGAGCCCTTAAACAAATTGACTAAGGTTTTACCGTCGTCAACCCTCTCTCTGTATTTCTTAAGGTGCCAAGAACTCACTCTTCCCCCTAAGGTATCAATCACTCCGACATAAAGAGGCGTTTGAACTGTTATCAACTCACCCTGAGCTAAATTTTCTGGCTCGTCCGGAAAATTCAAACCTTCCTTAAGATAGTCGGCTTTATCAGAGGGAAAATCTTCAGTTGTAGTGGGAGAACTACTTTTTGATAGCTGTCCCACGTCCCCCATTTTTTCACTATCTTGTCTAGGGGGGGGATCATTAAAAAATATAGAAAAACCCAGTATTATACCAATGGATAGTATTATAAACAGTATATAATTTAGCTTGTTATCCGCCATTTGCTCAACCTTACCGTAGAACGTAATTACCGAACCGGGTCATAACCTCCGACGTTTAGCGGATTACACCTTACGATCCTTGTTATGGTAAGCCAAAATCCCTTAGTAAACCCATACTTATTGAAGGCATCTATGGAGTAAGTAGAGCAACTAGGATAAAACCTACAAGAGGACGGCAACAAGGGTGAGACGAAGTATTTATAAGCATTTATTATATAGATAAACACAGACGCTAAAAAACTTAATCTCATAATAAATTTGATCCAATGGCTTTTTCAATCTCTCTTCTCACATTGGCGTAATCAACTAGCTTGTCACTTCCTTTATTAGCAAGTAACAAAACATCGTTAGAACCAAATAAGGACTTATTTCTCCTGAAAAACTCTCGTAAAACCCTTTTTACACGATTTCGACGGACTGCGGAAGGGACATTCTTCTTAGCGACGACTAAGCCCAGCCTAGAATAACCAAGCGCATTTGAAGCGTAAAGAATATTGAACTTCTTGCTCCTCACCCTATGGCCATTCCTAAAGACCTCTTTATATTGTTGGGTCTTCCGAATTTTCAACTCTTTTTTTGAGAAAGAAAAATCTAAGTCGGAACTCATTTCTTCCAACGCTGGACAGTAAGCTGGTGCCTACCCTTCGCCATCCGCCTTTTTAGAGTGCGTCGCCCCCCCTTAGTACTCATCCTTTCACGGAACCCATGCACTCGTAATCTTTTTTTCACGTGAGGCTGATAAGTTCTTTTCATAATTCACCCTAAAACTAACACGAAAGGACTGTATGGTCAAGGAACAAATTATTACCCTCCCCTTACAGTAAAGCTTAAACTGTGTAAGATGTATTTTTAACACAACGATCAGGGAGTTCAAACATGTATCCTACTCTTATCTCATATGGCAGTATTTCCATATCTTCTTTCTCCGTAATGGTTCTTCTAGCCTTTATCACAGGTTATTTAATAGGTGAGTCCGAACTCAAAAGAAAGGGGCTAAACGGCGATTTAGCAGATTATATTTTCATAGCGTGCTTCATCGGCGGGCTTGGGGGGGCAAAGGTGCTTTTTCTATATCAGCAGGCGACTTTCTCAGAATTTATCGCCGAGCCGACAAGGTATCTCGCCTCAGGGTTCACATTCTTTGGGGGATTTATAGGAGCATTAATTTTAATCTGGATCGTTATCAGAATAAAAAGGGTGAGTTATCTGAAAGTAACGGATTCCTTGGGTCCATGCTTAGTTCTCGCTTACGCCGTAGGAAGAGTCGGATGTTTCCTGGTTGGCGACGATTACGGAATTCCGAGCACCTTACCGTGGGCGCTCTCTTTCCCAGATGGTTCTCCCCCAACGTTTGAAAAAGTTCATCCGACCCAGCTCTATGATACTATCAGCATGACAATTGTATTTCTAGTACTGTGGAAGATACGTAAGAGAGAGTTTGTAGCGGGATGGATGACTGCAATTACCTTTATTATATTAGGTTCTCAAAGGTTCTTAATTGAGCTTATCAGAAGCACGTCGCCCAGCTTTATACCTGGGGTTTCCCAAGCTCAAATAATCTCAGTGGTCTTCATAATACTAGGTATGGTAATGCTATATAGGATCAAGAAAACGGGAACGAAAAGCTGAATGAGGTAAGTGTGAAATGCACATAGTCATACTAGGATCTGGGCAAGTTGGGTCGCTCATCGCGACAAATCTTTCCTCCGAGCACGATATAGTAATCATAGAAAAAGACGAAGAAACAGCGGAAAGATTAAAGGAATCCCACGATGTTCTCATAATACTGGGGGATGGCGACAACCCCGCCGTATTGAAAGAGGCGCAGATAGAAAAAGCTGACATTATGCTTGCAGTGTCGGGAAATGACAAAGTGAATATAATGGCTTCATCGTGGGCGGCGTCCGTGGGAGTCCCTAAAATTATTATCAGAATAAGAGATACGAATTACCTTGATTATGCTAAGTTAATTAACAAGTCCGAGACGTTCGTAGTCAACCCTGAAAAAATCATATCCGAGAAAATTGTAGGACTTATAAGCTCGCCTTTCGCATGGAAAACGGAAAAATTGGCTATGGGCAAAATCAACATGCTCAAGCTCAAGGTAGAAAAAAACATCCCTATCGTAGGAAAAAGGCTTTCTGAGTTAGGACCTGCTAAAGCCTGGATTTTCGCTGCCATTTCAAGGAACGGTAAAATAACAATACCAACTGGCGAGACAATACTACATACAGAGGATTATATTTACGCTATTGGAGTGCCCAGTGTGCTCAATAAGCTTAAAGAGCTTTTTGGAGTTAAAGAGGAGGAGCAAGTGAAATCAGTAGTTATAGTTGGAGGAGGGAGGCTTGGCAGGGGAGCAGCTAGAACACTTTGTCAAAAAGGTATTAGCGTCAACATAATTGAAAGCGATCCCGCCCGTGCAGAATTGGCGGCTGAGGAACTGAATAACGTTCTTGTGTTTAAGGGAGACGCCACGGACAGTGACACTTTGAAGGAAGCAGGCGTTGAATCGGCTGACTACTTCATAGCGCTCACGGGCGATGATGAAAACAACGTGCTAAGTGCGCTCCTTGCCAAAAGTCTGGGAGCGAAAAGAACAACTGTTCTATATACCAAGCCGGACTACATAGACGTAATTGAAGCTATAGGTGTTGATAGAGCCATAAGTGTAAGGTTGTCGGTAACCAATGAAATTCTTAGTCCGCTTCACATCGGCGGGGTAGCGCAGGTAGCTTTGCTTGAGGAAGGAAAAGCGGAGGTTCTGGAATTTAACGTTAAGCCTGACACTAAAATACTGGGAAAGGCTCTTAGAGACGCTCATCTACCCGAAGGCTCAATAGTAGGAATCGTGCTTAGGGACAATGAGGTTATAATTCCCAGAGGAGACTACGTAGCCTCTTTAGACGACAGAGTGATCATTTTCTCTCTTCCCGAAGCCGTAAAAAAGGTGGAAAGCATACTAGGGCATCCAACGTAAAATCTTTATCCTCAACTAACTACTTTACTCATCAGTGTCTCGTAATGAAAAAAATATATCTGGACTACAATGCGACCACTCCTCTGGATCCGAGAGTGCTTGAAGCGATGATACCTTATCTAAGGGAAGACTACGGCAATCCATCAAGCATCCATTCTTTCGGTCGAAAGGCGAGAGAAGCCCTTGATAACGCAAGAGAGCAGGTAGCCGAGCTCTTATCGGCAAACGCTCGGGAGATAGTATTCACCTCGGGAGGAAGCGAAGGCGCCAATTTTAGTATAAAAAGCACTGCACGCAGTGACCTTCGGGAAAAGGGCAATCATTTTATAACCACCAAGGTTGAGCATGAATGCGTTCTTGAATCATTTAATTACCTTGAAAAAGAAGGTTGCCGCGTTACCTATCTGGATACCGATCCCAGAGGCTTTATTGACCTAGCGGAGCTTAACGAAGCCATTACTGACGAGACGATCCTCGTTTCCTGTATGCATGCAAATAACGAGACGGGAAACATCTTGCCCATAGATAGAATTGCCCATTTAGTAAAGGAAAAAGGTGCATTGTTTCACACGGACGCTGTCCAGTCGGCTGGCAAAATAGACATAGACCTTAGGAAAATCCCAGCCGATTTCGTTTCAATCTCCGCCCACAAACTCTATGGACCCAAAGGAGCGGGAGCCATTTACATCCGAGATGGCATGTCTCAGAGTATTTCCCTGAACGCGCATATCCATGGCGGGGGACAAGAAAGGGGAAAACGCTCTGGCACTGAGAACGTCCCAGGTATAGTCGGTTTGGGTGCAGCGTGCGAAATTGCTCGCATCCAAATGAAAACTGACGAGTCTAAAGTGAGAAGATTAAGGGACGCGCTTTTGGCTAGCGTTCTCCGCAATGTGGACCGGGTTAAGCTAAACGGCACGCTAGAAAATGTGCTTTGGAACACCCTTAATATCAGTGTAGAAGGCATCAAGGGAGACTCTCTCGCAATGAGCCTTGATATAAACGGCGTGGCGGTATCTACAGGGTCAGCCTGCTCTGAGGGAATAGGGAATCCCTCTCATGTTTTATCCGCTATGGGTAGGTCAAAAGATGAGGCAGCTTCCTCAATTAGAATAAGTCTAGGAAGATTTACCGAGCAAGATGATATCAATTACGTTTCAGATATAATTCCTAGAATCATTCAAAGGATAAGGAAAACCAACTTATAGATAGCTAGGCTACTAGGGGAACATAGGCACCGTTTCAAGCCCTGATGACTCTTTGAATCCTATCATCTCGTTCATGTTCTGCACTGCCTGCCCTGATGCCCCTTTTACTAAATTGTCAATGACGGAAACTATTACAGCTATGTTATTAGATGGATTCGTCTTAACTCCTATATCACAGTAGTTAGACCCCTTTACCTGAGACGTAGTAGGATAAACCCCCTCCGGAGAAATTCTCACAAACTTATCGCTTGCGTAATAGTCTTCATAAAGCTCTACAAGCTCCTTGGTCATCCTTTTCGTATTGGTGCGGACGTAAATCGTAGAGAGGATTCCTCTATCCATAGGAACAAGGTGAGGAGTAAAAGATGCTTTTACCTCAAGACCAGAGAATTTTGAGAGAGCTTCTTCTATCTCAGGTGTATGACGGTGCTCTCCTATTTTATAAGCCCTTAATCCCTCGTTCACTTCCGAAAAGTGATAGTCAAGTGAAGGAGACCTTCCCCCTCCTGTAACTCCAGACTTAGAGTCTATGATTATTGAGTCTCGCTCTACGATATTATTCTTGAGCAATGGCGCGAGAGCGAGTATGGAAGATACCGGATAGCATCCGGGATTCGCCACAAGCTTGGCTTCCTTAATTTCAGTCCTGTTGAGTTCCGTGATTCCATAAACCGATTTTTTTAATAGTTCTGGACACGGATGCTCGCCATACCACTTCTTATAATTCCGATGACTCAACCTAAAATCCGCCCCCAAATCTATTATAATCAGATCTCTCTCGTATAGTTCTTCAACCACTCTGGCCGAAGTCCCATGAGGAAGAGCAGCAAAAACTATGTCAATATCATCCGGAATTGACTCGGCTTTAAGGGGCTTAAGCTCTAAATCTAAAAACCCCCTCAAATGTGGAAAGACGTCTGATACAGCCTTCCCCGCGTGCTTGTCAGCCGTTAGATAAGTTACGTCCACGTTGGGATGCACCGTGAGAAGCCTGATCAACTCGCTTCCTGTATATCCACTCGCTCCGAGTATAGCAGCCCTTTTCTTTACCATAGAGATTCAACATATCAGAGAAAGTTGTCATATACAAGTTCCTCTTGGTTTTAACCTGTGCTTGCTTGACATTCTCTTCTTAAAGTTGCAGTATTTCTCTTTAATTTTAAAAATTTGAACATAAGTTGGAGACTTGATGTCAACGAATCACCCTAAATTAATATGGTTAGATGGCAAATTTCTTCCATGGTCAGAAGCGAACGTTCATGTGCTCACGCACACTTTACATTACGGATTAGGCGTTTTTGAGGGATTACGTGCCTATAAATGCGCCAACGGCAACACGGCAATATTTTTACTGGATGGGCATATCAACCGGCTTTATAACTCTTGCCACATTGCCGGAATAGACGTTCCCTTTGCTAAAACAGAGATCAAAGCTGTTATCAAAGAGTTGTTAATTAAGAACAAGCTCAGTGAGGCTTACATAAGACCGCTGGTGTTCATAGGGAACGGCAGCTTTGGAGTTCATCCGAAAGACAACCCTATCAGGTTGGCGATAGCCGCATGGCTATGGGGAACTTATCTTGGAGAGGAAGGAATAAATAATGGTATCCGAACCAAAATTTCATCCTTTACGAGAATGGGCGTAAACTCCTTTATGACCAAAGCGAAAATTTCTGGAAACTACGTTAATTCAATTTTTGCAAAAGTGGAAGCCACAAAACTCGGTTTTGATGAAGGGTTATTGCTTGATAATGAGGGATACTTGGCTGAGGGTAGCGGTGAAAATATTTTTATAGTCAGAAACGGTTTTATAAAGACCCCGCCTTTAACCTCAATTTTGGAAGGTCTTACAAGAAATTGCATTATACGGATTGCCAAAGATAAAGGTTACACGGTTGTTGAAGAGAGATTTACAAGGGACGAGCTTTACATATCCGATGAAGTTTTCCTTACCGGCACAGCAGCCGAGATAACTCCCATAAGAGAGGTTGATTTTCGTATAATTGGTTCGGGTAATCCCGGAGAAGTAACAAGAGATATCCAATCAACCTTTTTTGAGATAGTTCGGGGCAAGAGCGAACAGTATTCAGAGTGGCTTGAATATATATAGTCTGAACGATCTATTCCCTGTATAAACTACTAGAGCCTATCTCAAAATTGAAATTTATCTGTTTTCCCGAGGAGAATACTCCTGTCAGGCGGCAGGGACGAGAACCGACTCCCAACAGATGAAGTTCTTGCTTATAACCTCAGCAAGAAAAAGTCAAGCAGTTGACAATGTCATACAATTCTGGTATCGTCGCAATTGTCAACTACCACACGAAGAACCCGGACTGTCGGGTCTCCGTGAATATAACACCTGTAAAAAACATAGGGGAATAAGCGGACTTCTACAACTTCTTGTGGTGGTTGACAAGACCCGACGCCTGCGTACGCTGGGAATAAAAACCATAAGGAGTTCCTAATGTCTATTTTTAGTCTTGTAGTAGGAATAGTGTTAGTTAGTTTTATGACTGTTGGTGGCTGTAGTGGCAGTGGAAGTAGTAGTGGAGAGTCTATTTCGGATTTACTTATCAGCGGGGAACATCTTTACGATAATAATGGCAGTTTTTGGAAATGCACCAGAACAGATGGAGGAGTAGGGTCTTTAAGATATGCGTTTTACCGTAATGGGAAGGGATCAGCTGATGGAGAAAACTATCATTTCGCATATTCCCTAAATGATAATGATTCAGTGCTTAAAATTGACCTCAATGCTAATTCTCTGTATGACAAGAGAGAAATGAAGGACGCAATAGACGGAATTATGACAGCCTTACCTACAAATGTTTATAAGAGTATTCCAAAATATATACCAGAGAAATGGTTTAGTTATAAGGTTCTTACTATATCAGAAACAACATTAGAACTCAATTGGTTTAAGTCGGCTTTGGATGACTCATCATCCTCAGAAGTTAACCGAGATATTGATTATAATTGCGTATTAGACCATTATTATAATTATTAGAGACAAGTATATAAGTCCCCTAAATTATCAACTCCTTACTGAACAATGTTTGGAAAGTCGGATAGGGTCAACTAGATGATGAATTTACAAGACTTCAGATGTTTTGAGTTTCTTACCAATTGCGTGAATTAAAAATGGAAAGACAATCTTTTTATGTAGGTTCTCTGCTCCACGACATTGGCAAGTTTATTGAAAGAGCTAAGAGCCAAGAAAGAATTGAGAAAGCTAAAAAGTGGATGGATGACGGATTAGCGGACGCAAGTTATGCACACCGTAGATACGGTGCCGACTTTGTTTGGGAATTTAGAGACCAGCTTAATTTTGTAGGAGATTTACCAGGAGTAAGGAATTGTGTTCTTTATCATCATAAAGGCAGAGACAAAGATAAACGAGATTATGATTACCTAAATAATAATGTTTATCTGAAAATGATCAGATTAGCTGATTCATGGGCTTCTGCTGAAAGACAAACAGATTCAACGCTTAAACCTCAGGACTATTTTAAATCAAAGCTTGTAAATATATTTAGCTTAATTCATGGAAACAAAGGCGTCCGATATTTAGATTTAAACAAGTTGGTGTTGAATCATTTAATTCCTGATCAAATTGAAACTGTAAATCCTGTTACTGCTAACAACCAATATGAAGATTTAGTCAATGAATTTATAGTAGAATTCAAAAAAGTTAAAAACCAAGTGCAGTTGTTTTATGTGTTAGAAAAATATCTATCGTTCATCCCGGCTCAATCTCCAATAGAAATTAATGGGAAAGAGATTTTATACAGGTCTGATATTTCGCTTTTTGATCATTTGAGGGTTACAGCTGCAATTGCTTTGTGTCTTTATGACGACTTTAAGGAAGGGCAGATAACTGAAAATGAGATATTTAGTTATAAAGAGGGAAAGAATCACCCTGAAAATACATTGGATAAAAAGTCAATTGCACTGTTGGTGCAGGTTGATTTTTCTGGGATCCAATCGTTCATCTTTGATATTAAATCCAAAGGAGCGGCGAAAAGTCTTAAAGGACGTTCCTTTTATTTACAGCTTCTTTCCGATGTAATAGCCAGATACATCTTAGATGAGTTAGAGCTTCCTATTTCAAGCTTACTCTATAATGGAGGCGGCAATTTTTATATTCTTGCTCCCAAATCAAAAGAGGTAAAATTGCAAGAATTGCGGAAAAAAATTACCCGTGTTCTTTATGACTGCCACCGGACTAATATATATGCGGCTTTAGGGTGGGTTGAAGTAAAAGGGAAGGATTTCGAAGATTTCTCAGGTAAATGGCAAGAAGTATCAGAAGCAACCTCCAAGATGAAATCCAGGCGTTATTCAGAGATAGGTTATGAAAGGGTCTTTGAGCCTTTTGAAGCAAGTCAGGGTGATGATACCGAAGGATTTGAAGGGTTTACTAATAAGCTTAAGGAAGCCAGATTTGTAACAATTAGCAAACCTGTCCCTGCAGGCAGTAAGCAGGGACAATATCCGAACTCTCAATCTGGAAATGGGCATGAGTCTCTGTGGCAAAAGACCTTTAGGCAATTTGGATATGAGGTGAGTTTGGGAAAGAAAGGTGAAAAGACTGACAGTCATAGCGGCCTTCTTCTTAACGATACGGATTTTCTTCCCGATCATTCTGGTTTCAAGTTTTCAGTAGTCAATCTCCCCGAGAACAGCGAATTTGACTCCATAACCAACCTGTCAAACGGTGATAAAAAGTTAGCCTATCTGAAAATGGATGTTGATAATCTTGGTAAAATTTTCAAAGAGGGATTGGAGAAGAACGATAGAACAATCTCCAGAATAGCATCTCTAAGCAGAATGCTCAGGCTATTTTTTGAAGGTTATCTAAATAAACTAATAAGGAAATACGCAGACAAAATCTATCCCGTGTATTCAGGCGGGGACGATACTTTTTTGATTGGTGCTTGGGATGCAGTGTTTGATTTAGCAGAAGAGATAAATAGGGACTTTAAGAAATTCGTGGCTCAAAATCCCAAAATAACAGCTTCCGCGGGCCTCAATGTTTTTCACCCTCATTTTCCAGTTATAAGAGCATCAAATATCGCGGAAGAAGCCCTTGATAAAGGAAAAAGCTATAGGAATGAAGGGGAAAGTGAACCGTCCAAGAACAAAGTGGCAATTATGGGGCAAGTATTTAACTGGAAAGAGTTTGAATATATAAAAGACTTTCAGGGGCGTCTTGTGGAGCTTATCGAAAATGGAGGCGAGTCAAGAGCTTTACTAAGTAAAGTGTATCAATCTACAATAGGCTTTAATAAGTTAGTAGAAGGGTCTAATAAAACTGGAAGGTTAAACGTGCAGAAAGTGTGGAGATTCAATTACTATTTGAGGAATATGAAAACGGAGAATAAAGAAGCAAAGGAAAATCTCATAAAGACTTATAGTTCAATAATATTGGATAATCTCATGTATTACGACAAAGATGGAAACAAGAAGGAACGTATAAGCAATCCGATGCTCATTCCAGTAGCCACAAGATGGGCGGAGTTAAAAACCAAAGGCAAAGGAGATAATGATGAATAAGCAGCGCGTGGGTAGGAGTAGGCTAAATGACACAGCGCGTTTTGAAGCAAATCTTAAAAAGCGTTTTGGGAATAATTACGTAAATGCCATATTGTCCCCAAGAGATTACAACGGATACATAGATAATATTAAAAGCTACGTGGAAAAAAATAAAGATAAAATTTCAACTTCGCAGTTGAGAAACATTTTCTCTAAAGTTAAAGAGGTAAAAGAGCCAAGAAATTTAACAATGCTGCGGCCTAAACTAGCTTATGTTGTGGGAAGGCAAACTGGCATGAAAGAGCTTGTTTATCTGTTAGACGAGTTAATAAAAAAGGTCAACAAGGATAACTTAAACCAGTTCAAAGATTTCTTTGAGGCTATAATTGCCTACCATAGGTATTTTAATCCCACATCAAACTGAAGGAGCTTCGTTATGTCCGATAATAACAAAATGCCCGCTAAGATATTTATTACAGGAAAGATTGAGGCGAGAACAGGTCTTCACATAGGAGGTTCTAATACGGCTCTTGATATAGGCGGGATTGATCTTAACGTCATAAAAACCGCAAAAGGCGTTCCATTTATTCCTGGTTCATCGCTTAAAGGTAAGATCAGGAGCCTTTTGGAAGTGAGTTATGGTTTTGATGGTTTGTGTCGTGATGTTGACCCTAAATCTGGAATTGCCCATATATTCGGAGTTTCTGCTGATAAAAATTCCAATGGAGTAAGAACTCACCTCATAGTTAGAGATTCGTTTCTTGATAAAGATGATTTTAAGAAGAAATTTAGAGACGAGCTTGAACTTCAATATACGGAGGGGAAATGGGAAAACACGATAGATAGGCTTACTTCCAAAGCTAAAAACCCAAGGCAGCTTGAGCGCGTTCCCGCAGGTGCCCTTTTTAATTTTGAGATGATATACACAGTCTTCAATAGCAGGGATGTTGATTACATCAAGACTGTCATAGAAGGCATGAGGTTACTTGAGGATGATTACATCGGAGGCAGCGGCTCAAGAGGGTATGGGAAAGTGAAATTCAACGATCTAAAGATTGAGTATAAAACAAGGTATGAATACGTAGGGACAAATAAGAGGCAGCAAGTAACGAAAGCGGAGTATAAGGACATTAGCTTTGGTTTAGATGAATTGTTGAGAAATATAAAGGAATCTTTAGAAATTGAAAGCAATTAAGCTTATATGCGGTGAAAACAACAGATTCAGACTGGGTGCAACAGATTTAGACTCCCTTACTGAATATATACATTCAGATACGATTTTCTCCGCAATAATAAATTCAGTTAACGCTCTTTATGGAAGAGATAAATCCAATGAGTTTGTAGAGTTATTTCGCAAAAAGGATATAAAGATATCATCGGGGTTTTATCTTTTAGAGGTTTCGAATGGTGATGACAAAAAGCGTATTTTCTTCCTGCCAAAGATTTTTGGGAAAATACAAAAAAAGGACAAAGATGATAAAAAGGAAAATAATCAATTTGACAAGAAGCAAATAAAGAAAATCAAATTTATTTCTCTGGACGTTTTTAAAGAGTTGCTGAACAGCGTTAGAGAAGAAGAGGAAGAAGTTTACTTTGATTATAGCCTTAAAGAGCTTCCTCTTATAGGTGAAAAGTTTGCCATCAGCAAAGAGGAGAAAGAAGAAATAGAGGGGATGGGATTTGATAAACTCAGTGAGTATAAACCGTTTCAATCTCTTGAGCTTCCTAAAGTGTCTGTAAGCAGAAAGGAGGTTAGAGACGCGGGGGAAGATGAGAGTAAAAACATATATTATCAATCTGATGTTACGCTTAATTCGGAGAAAAGCAAGAAGAATGCTGGTTGTCGTATCAGCACACATTTTTACTTTCTTATTGATTCAGATATGAGTCGAGAAAATAAAAAAGTGTTTTATTCATCTCTCAGATTTCTTGGAGATGAGGGGTTGGGTGGAAAAGCAACCACAGGCGCGGGATTGTTTAACGGAATTGAAGAGCTTGCTTTTGAATGGAACTTAGAAGGCAAGTATCAGACTAACTTGTCGTTGCTCTCTCCAATTGAAGACAGGTTGGAAAGTATTTATTCCTACGAATCGGTATCAAGAGGTGGGGGCTATGTTTATCTAAATAAGGATACTGCCGAACGAAAGAGAAAAGTAAGAATGATCAAGGAAGGTTCAATATTTAAAGGAGATATGAGAGGAAGTATGGTAGAAATTGGCGAAGTGAGTAGCACTAAAATTTATCAAAATGGGGTCAACTTTGGTTTGAATTTTGGAGGGGATTTATGCAAATCAAGCTAACCCCTTTATCACCTGTCCACATAGGAACGGATAATTCAAAAATCATTTCCCCATTTAGCGATTATTTTGTTGATGAGGAAAATCGGGTTGCATGTTACATAGATCATTCTAAGTTGGACAAGTTTCTGGAATCTCAAGATGAAAGAGTCATAACTAATTTTGTAGATGCTATTAGAAACCAAAACTCAAGTGCAGGAAAGAAATATACGATTGATAAGTTTCTAAGACGCCATGGTAAGAACCCCTACGACTACGTATTAAAGCAAGTTCCTGTGTCGGATTTCAAGGAGATAAAATCCCAGCAGATCAATCCAACTATCAAGAATGCAGGGCAACCGTATATCTCTGGAAGCACAATCAAAGGGGCGATAAGGAACGCATTGCTTTTTGATAAACTGTTAAGGGATAAAGCTTGTAAGAGTGACTTGGAAAAACAAATAAACAAATGTAAGGATCAGAAGGAATTAGAGAACATCGAAAAGGAATTTAATCATAAGATCTTCGGCAAGTTCGGGGACGATATGATGAAATTCCTGAGAGTTTCAGATACAACCTGTTTCTCGGATAATAGCTTGAAAGTCTATCACTCCAAAAGGGTCAATATTAAATCTGGCAAAGATGCCATCCCGATGAACTATGAGGCTATTATTCCAAATCAGAAGTCAGTAACCTTTGAGATCAAATCATCTGCCAAGGAGATACATAAGAAAGAATACAGCAAACTTAATAATGACGAATTTTCGTATCTATGCGAGGGGAATGAAGAAGAGATATTCAAGATACTGAGGAACTTTTCGGAAAGTTTTATTTCTCATGAAAAAGCAGCTTTAGAAAAATCTAATAGTGAAGAAAGCAGACATATTACTAAGTCCCTTTTAAATTTTCTAAATTTCATAGTGAGCAAAAATTACAATATTAAAGGAGCGGTAATATTCCTAGGGCGTGGAAAATCATTTTTTAATTCCACAATAGATATGTGTTTCGGGGACGAGGTTATTGAAAAAATCCGCAAGAAGGCAAAACTTGGAATTAATAGAAAAATAAAAAAACTAAATAATCTCTTCCCAACCACGAGAACCGTTTACTACGAAAATGGACAGATAAGAGGGATGTTTGGGTGGGCTAAAATTTCAAAGGTGGATAACTAAATGAAGAATATACTGTTAGCCAATATTGGTAACAATGATGTCAAGTATCAAAGTTGTAATATTACTTCTGCCCGTGAGAAAGGCAAAAAAATATTAGATGATTTTGATAAGCATAAAGGAGATTTAACTTTTCCGATACTTCAACCAGCCATTGATAAAATAATAAGAGATCATAAGCAACTGGAGCGGGTTCACCTTTTTATAACAGATCAGCAAAAACCACATGAGCAAGACACTCTGTATTTTGGCGAAATAATAGAAAAATGGTTAAAAGAACTAAATGCAAATATACGGTGTAAATTGGAGATAATGAAACGAAATCCTCATCGTTACGATTATATGTTTTCATTCTATGAGAGAGAATTGAAAAAGCTCAATAAAAATGACAGGTATTTTTGCCTTTTATCAGGTGGGCTTCCAGCATGTAATATGTCGCTCTTATTTAATTCTTTCTCAATATTTGGTGAACAGGCAACGCACTTATATGTAGAAAAGGGAAGTGCCGATGTTAAGTGTTTACATGTTAGCAGTAACCTTGATGATTGGTATCAAAAAAGGTCTATATACAGTTGCTTGGAACAATATAATTATGCAGCTATACAGAGTTTGCCTGTGCTACAAAACAAAAACGTGCAAGAGCTTGTTAAATCTGCTAAATCCAGGGCTGCGTTCAATTTTGAGTCAAGCCTTATGTCTTTAGAAAAATATGAAAGCGCTATAGAAAAGTCCAATCCTTTAATAGAAAACTTAAAAAAACATTTGGAAGTGTTAAAATCAAAGCAAAATGTTGAAACTTTATTACAAGAGTTAATTTTGAATTGTAAGATTAAATATAAAAATAAGGAATATGCGGATGTGCTAGGGCGCTTATTCAGGCTTAACGAGGGGATGCTCAGATGGGCAATTGAACACAAAGATGTTCTGGGAGTTACTACGGAAAAGGATAGAGGAAATGGTTTTACTGAATTTTGTGACTCTATAAATTGCAATAAAGAGTTGAAGAAGTATCTTGATAAGAAAAACATAGAATATAAAAAGCCGACTCTTATGAATATGTCTGCTATAATTCAGTTTTTCATAGATAATAAAGATATTGATGATAAATTTAGAGATATATTTGAAATAAACAAGTCGTTTACTAAAGCATCGGAGCTCCGCAATAAATCAATAATAGCTCACGGTTTTCAGGGAATTTCTGAAAATGATATAAAAAATTTAGACATTGAGTCAATTATCGAAAGAATTGAAGGTGTTTTCAATTTTGATTTAGAATCAATCTCATTTGATAAAATGGAAGAGCTTATAAGAAAAGAGATTGACAAGTTGTAGCGTTCTTACGCCTTTTCACGCTAGCTATTTGCCATATTCTCATTAATGCATATATTTAATAAAAGATCAATTTGCAAACGGAGGTAGTTATATATGCTTACAGTAACTACTAAAGCGGCTGATGAAATTAAAAGGTTGTTATCTGCAGAGGATATTCCTGACGCAGTTCTCAGAGTAAGGATTGTTCCAGGTGGATGCTCGGGGTTTTCCTACGAAATGGGTTTTGATGACGAGACCGAAGACAGTGACCAACTGATAGAACACGAAGGCGTTAAAGTTGCTATTGACGTGTTTAGCTACCCATATTTAGATAGGGCAGTGCTAGATTTCCAGGATGGGCTTAATGGAAATGGATTTGCTATAAACAACCCTAATGCAACAGGTACTTGTGGCTGTGGAAGTTCATTTACAGCATAAGCTTAACTGTATGACACTACTCTAAGCCGGTTAGATTAATAAGTATCTAATCGGCTTTGCTCATTGTAGGAACTTTATCAATTAAAAACCTTTCAGGTTATAATAGTCCAAATTTGCGCCGAGAATAACAAATGAGCCGATCTTCAAAACTAGCTTTGATTCACAATCAGGCAAGATCTTACGAAAAGATAAAATCAAAAGACGTTATTATATATTTGTACGAGGATTTCACTCCTTACAGTGACCTGCCTGATTTCTCAAATCAAATAATGGCTCCTTCAGGGAAAATGATTGAATTAGTTGACGATCCAGCAATGATAATCGGAACGGCTACGCTAAAAAGCTTAAATAAAAAGGTAGCTATAATAGCTCAGCAAATGCCGACAAGCGATGATGAGCGCATTAAGTTTAACTTTGGTCTAATAAAGGCGGATGGATACGGGCTTGCCCTTAACATGATGGATTATGCGGAGAAACGCGGTTTGATGCTTCATACTTACGTTGATACAATCGGTGGAGACCCATTTGAGTATTCAGCCGAAAAACTACAGTCGTGGATGATCTCATATTGCCAATCCAAAATGATCCGTCTTAAAACCAAGTCTATATCTACGGTGCTCGGTAGCGGGGGCAGTGGTGGGGCGATTGCGCTTCAGTTAGCTCACAAAAGGTTCATGCTTTCGCGTGCTGAATACTCTGTAATCACAGCCGAAGGGTGTTCCGCAATTCTATTTAGAAGTGCTAGTAAAATAGATGAAGCGCTAGAGGTTCTTCAGCCAACTTCCGATTATATGCTTAGGTACGGCATAGTTGATAAGGTGATTAAAGAACCGGCGCCCAATACAGCTGGTTATCTAGGGAAAACTCTTGCCAACATAAGTAAAGCGTTGTCTGATGCTGCGGAGGAGCTTGAAAGGTCTGACGTTAAGTATCTACGAAAGCACTTGATGGAGAAAATATTGGAATGCGGGCAGGTAGAAAAGGGTGAACACACCTATCATGCAATTGCAAAAAAGATAAGAAGCTGGCTTCCATTTGGGAAGACACCTACCCCTGAGGTATCACATATGCAATTAGCACTTTACGGTGCGGAGCCCCATTTTTGCAATGACGAAAAGGATGCTGATGGAAAAGTCGTGCGTGCCGGATGCAGACAACATTTCGCAAAAGAAGATTTTCATAAGAATTTTTACTCCTGTCCATATTGTAAAAAGCCGAACCCGATCGGCGGACATCAGTATCTTGAATTATTGCTGAATACCGATTCGTTTCACGAAATTCACTCCAATCTAAGCACGGATAACATCGACGCGCGGTTTAATTTTTACGACTACTCTGATAGTAGAAAAAAGATGTCAAGGCGCACTGACTCCAAAGACTCGTTAATTGTAGGATATGGAAAGATATTTGAGCTAACAGTTGCGCTTGCCATAAGTGATTTTTATTTTATGGGCGGGTCTATGGGGGCTGTCTTTGGCGAAAAGATGAAACTAATTGTTGATTACGCAATCAGCAAAAACCTGCCTCTCATTGTGGTAACGTCGTCGGGCGGGGCTAGGATGCAGGAGGGCACGGTAGCTCTCTATCAGATGGCTAAAACAATATGCGCTACTATTATGCTTAAGCAGGCTGGACTTCCGTATATATCCGTGCTGGGACATCCGACTACCGGTGGGGCTTTGGCAAGTTATGTGGTTCAGGGGGATATGATTATTGCTGAGAAAAAGGCAACTATAGCCTTTGCGGGAGATAGGGTTGTAAAATTGACAAGTGGAGGAAGGGGAGTAGATACAAAGACGATGACGTCCGAGTTTTACATGAAGCAAGGGGGCATACACATTGCAACCGAAAGAAGCCAGTTGAAATCAGTTATAGCTGGGGCGTTAAGACTTACTCCATGGTATAAAAATTTATCCCTCACCCAAGAACCTTAACGTGTCTTTTTGCAAGCTGGAGATGGCGTTTGTAGATATTCGGTAGTCCGGCAAGCCCCCCAAACCATCTTAGTAAAGCCGGTTGTAGCTATTTATAGAGGAAGCTTCTCAATACGTCGCCAGTATCAGCCGAAGCCAACTTTTCAAGAGCCCTTTTCTCAATCTGCCTAATACGCTCTCTAGTGAGATCAAACCTTCTCCCAATCTCATCTAGCGTATATGTGCTGTCCTGATCTATACCAAAACGGAGGCGAATAATTTCCTCTTCTCTGGAGTTAAGCACGTTAAGGGCATCTCTAATCTCCTGAGTAAGAGCTGTGCTTGCCATTACGGAGTCAGCCTCGGGGGAATCTTCATCAGATATAAAGTCAAGTAGCGTTGTTTTTTCGCCATCGAGAATAGGCATGTCTAAACGAGCGACGTCGTTTGTGGACTCAAGAATTCTCTTAACGCCTTCAACCGAAACTCCTGTAACTTCTGCAACTTCCTGAGGCAATGGTTTCCTGCCCATTTCCTTGCTAAGCATGGAGTTTACTCTATAGACTTTGCTTGCCTGCTCAAGAACGTAAACGGGCACTCTAATAGTCCTAGTCTGATCAAGAAGAGCTCTGGATATCGCTTGATGAATCCACCATGAGGCGTATGTAGAGAACTTATATCCCTTAGTATGGTCAAATCTTTCTACTGCCCTCATTAGTCCAACGTTACCCTCTTGTATTAGATCAGTAAGCGGAAGCCCTCTGCCCATGTATCTTTTCGAGATGCTTACCACCAACCTTAGGTTGGCTTTGACGAACCTCTCTTTCAATTTGTAAGAGTGTTCTAAGAATATTGTTATAAAAAGCCTCAAGCTATCAATTCTTTTAGTCAGTTGATTTTCACTTATTTCACTATTTGCTTTGCCGTTTCTGAACTGTTTAGCAAGACCGTCTTTTCTCTTTTTGATCTTGTCAATATGTGAAGCGAGTTCCATGGATTTTACTTCGCATTTTTTAATTTGAGCCGATATTTCTATCTCTTCCTTAGCTGTCAGGAGAGGCTCTATAGACATGTCCTTAAAATATACGTGTAAAAGCCTAAACTGCTCATCCGGTGTCCACTCGTCCTTTTGTTCTTGCTTAACTTCAATTGAGGTGCTGTCCTTTATATGAAATCTAAAATCTGCACGCTCACCTTCAATCACATTATTCACCATGCCAATGGGTGAAAACTTATTTTCACCTTGTGCTTGAAAGCCCTCAATCCCTTCCATTTCAGAAGATAGTTGCTCTCCTTCTCCATATTTTCCTGATTGCATCCATACACCTTTATAGTAGAGTATTTTAGACTAATTATTTAATGTAGCTTCACAAATATAAGAGTTCCATGTAATAGTGTCAAGGATTTTCTTCGCATTTGCAAAAAATTCAAATGGTATAATACTAGGCTAGCTGTGGGATTATAACGTTGGCTTGTATGTATGCATACGCAGAAGCTAACAAAACACTTAGACGAGAGAAATCAAATTCACTTAATTTTTCACCTTAAGATAGTATGTATCGATCAGAACCTCTTGTCCTTCGCTATTTATAAAGTGCCTCGCGTGTAAGAGGGCTTTGGTTCTCGTTTCAAATTTGCCAATTCTTACCAAGTTCCAGACTTCTCCCCTCGAGTTCTCATGCTCAATAGTATAAGCATCGTAACCTTTGTTTCGGTATATCCCCACTGCCTGTTGAGCTTCTTTGGGTTTAGTGAATGCCACAACTTGGAGCGTGTAGGTATCAAAAGTTTTTCCCTCTTTACCAATTACATATTTCACTGCGTCATCAGAGGTTGATCTGTCTTCACTGGTATTTTGAGAAATCTCTTTCGTAGAGCTAATTGGTTTTTTCAACTCAATATCTCTGTCAGCGGTAGGCTTGATGCCTTCTTGGCTGCGTGTGTCGGTATCTATTATATTTAAGTCGTTGAGATAAACGTTGATTTCTTCATATCTACTACCGGCGTAAAAACCGATTGCTAATACAAAGATTAAGAGTAGAAGGTGTCCTAAGTCAATACTCCTAGCCCTTCTCCTGCCTGAACCGGTAATTGTCATATTTGGTTTTGGCTCTTTCATTGTTGAATCTGGTGCCGAAGGGGGGATTTGAACCCCCACGAGCTTACCGCTCACTGGATCCTGAATCCAGCGCGTCTGCCAAGTTCCGCCACTTCGGCTATCTTATTAAGATATTAAGTTACAAACTTGCTTTTATTTAATCCGTATTTACCATACTCAACCAAAATCCTAACGAATAGTGAGCCTAAATCCAAACTATGTCTTGCAAAACCGTTAGCCTTGTACACTATGGAGAGTTGTCGCTTAAAGGTAGGAACAGGGTACTATTCGAAAATAGACTTAAAGGTAATATTGAAAGGACTGCCGGCGGTACCGTAAGGAAGTATAGAGGTTACTTTATCCTAGAGAACGGCGATGCCCGTTATTTGAAGAATATATTTGGAATATCGTGGTTTGCAGAGGCTTATAGAACTAATAAAGATTACGAATCTATAGAAAGACTAGTGCTTAGCAAGCTCGCTGATAGACTCAATGGCAAACCCGAATTTGGGGTTTTTGTCAGAAGAGCGGATAAGAGATTCTCGCTTACGTCAATGCAAACCGCTGAGAGGATCGGAAGCGCCATATCCGAGAAGTTTCAGTTACCCGTCAATTTAAAGAATTCATCCTTGAGCGTTTTTATAGAAATCTCCGATGCGGCTTACTTGTATTTTGACAAAATTCAGGGATTAAAAGGTCTTCCGGTGGACGTAAGCGGTAAGGTTCTATCTCTTCTATCCGGGGGTATAGACTCACCCGTGGCCTCCTACTTGATGATGAAGAGGGGCTGCAGGGTTGATTTTATTCATTTTCACGTATTCAGCAGAAATGAGCTAGTTAAAGGGACAAAGATGTGTAATTTATTGAGGCGTTTAGATTCTTACCAGGGGCGGTCGTCCATTTATTTGGTTCCATATTATCCTTTTGAGATTGAGACTCTTAGAATTGCAAGTAATAAAGGTTATGAAGTGATGCTGTTCAGAAGATTTATGGTCAGAATAGCACAGATGATTGCTTTAAGGTCCCATTCTAAAGCCCTTGTAACGGGCGATAGCCTAGGGCAGGTAGCTTCACAAACTATGGAAAACCTAGCTCAGGTTAACAGCGCTGCGAAATTGCCTATTTTCCAGCCTCTAATAGCGTATGATAAGCAGGAAATTGTTGATTTGGCTAAAAGAATTGGCACTTATGAAGCCTCAGTTGATGCTTATAAGGACTGTTGTTCCATAGTTTCTCCCAATCCTAGAACAAGAGCGGATTCAAGAGAATTAAATAAGTTAGAGGAAAGGATGAATATGGGAGAGCTTGTATTAAAGACTCTAGGACTAATCACGGTATTGAATTTGTGAATACTTTTGTTTTATCAGCTTTTGACGGCAAATATTAGGTTTTTTGATTTATAATCTCCAAGCTAGTTGAACCGTGACTTTATGATTTAAGGTTCTTGTCAGAGGCGAAAGTCATTTGCTATCTGCCTTACGCTCTATCTCATTGTTCTGAAGGATAAATTTGTTGAAACGTTCAGACTTAATAAACTCAGTAGTAATTGGTTTGATAATCGCAATCTCCGGTGCGTTTATGTTAAGTGTGTTTAATCCTGGTTTATTGACTCATAGTCCTTCTATATACATAGTCTGGCTAGCTCCTATCATATCGGTACCACTTATAATTGTGTTATGGATTAGTGCCGTTTACAGATTTGGAAGAAAACGCCGCGTGTTATTTCAACTCGGAAAATTTGCTCCAATTGGATTATCTAATACCTCTATAGACTTCGCTGTGCTTAACCTATTAATATTCGTATCCGATGTGGATAAGGGGCTTTTATTTTCAGTTTTTAAGTCAGTTTCATTTCTATGCGCTACCGCGAACAGCTACGTCTGGAATAAATTTTGGACGTTTGAAAGCTGGGAAACCAGGGGTATGGGCAAGCAATTTTTTAGGTTTTTAATGGTTGCGGGGGGTGGTTTCGTTATAAATGTTTCAGTTGCTTCTCTAATCGTTAACTTTATAGAACCAGCCAAGGGCATGTCGCCAGTCTTATGGGCAAATATAGGCGCATTCACCTCTTTAGCTATATTAGTGATATGGGACTTTACAGGCTATAAGTTCTTAGTTTTCAAAAAGTAGATTTGTTGTGTGGGAAATCTATCAACCGTTTCCATAGAGGACTATAAAATGAAAAGGCGCTATTATTTATCCCTAGATCGCTTACTACCTCTAATAGTTTATATGCTCTTAGTGCTCACTATTTTGCTAATGAGATTCTTCCTTCCGTGGGATGAATATACGGTATTAATCTCAGCAACGTTAATGTTGTTGATGCCTTTGATCATGAATGGTCGTGTAGTTGATCTAAAGTGGAGTTTAAGGGGTGTGCTAATGGGGTTATGTGTATCGGCGGTTATTCTCTTTGCTTATTTTATAGTATTCGCATGCTATGCCATGTTTGCTGAGAAGTCTGTATCCATTCGTCAATTGTCCTATTCTTTCATATTGATGCAGCTTCTGCTTATAGCCCTTCCTGAGGAGATTTTTTTTCGCGGTTATCTACAACGGAAAATTGGAAACAATGTGAGGGGGGTAATAATTGTCAGTTTTCTATTTGCCTTAGCTCATTTAGTTACGTTATGTATAGGTGGTGATCGTAGCTTATCGGTATGTATCCAGGCGGCTCTAACCTTCTTTCCTTCTCTTGTCATGGGTTATCTCTACGTTGTTTCTGGTACCCTTTGGGCAAGCGTGCTTTTTCATTTCTTTGCCAATATTGTTCATATTGCTCTCATATTATCTTAGTCAGGCATTCTAACTGGTAAGCATCACAATAGTTTGTTCTATTGTAGCTATTTCATGTAGTTAAGTATTATAATCCGTATGCGGATGGATAGCGTAAGAATAGGGCTAGTGCAAGTTAATCTTTGTGTAGGGGATATAAGAGGGAATCAGGGGAAAATTCTAAGGTATATAGAGTTTGGTAAGGACGTCGGCGTTGATATATTATGTTTTCCTGAGCTTACCATTACAGGTTATCCACCTGAGGATCTCCTTTTAAAACCTAAGTTTGTAGATGACAATCTGGTTGCTTTAGGTGAAATAAAGGGAGCTTGCAGCGGCATTACGGTTGTTTTAGGCTTTGCGGATCGCAGAGAATACATATACAATGCGGCGGCTATCTTACACAATAAAGAGCTGGTTGACGTATATAGAAAGTCTCGTCTTCCCAATTACGGAGTGTTTGATGAACATAGGTACTTTCAGTCAGCCACAGATAGTTCAGTATATAAGCTAGGCGGGCTTACTTTTGGAGTCAATATCTGCGAGGATATCTGGCATCCGGGCGATCCTATAAGAAAACAGTCTCTATTGGGGGACGCTCAGCTAATAATTAATATCTCTTCTTCACCTTATTACTCTTCGAAGGTAAAGGCAAGGGAGCGAATGCTTGCTTCAAGAGCTAGAGATTACTCGGTAATAGTGGCTTTTTGTAATCTTATCGGGGGGCAGGATGAGTTAGTTTTCGACGGACACAGCGTTGTAATTGATGAGTCGGGAGAAATTCAAGCAAGAGCAGAAGGGTTTGAAGAGGAGCTTCTAGTGGTGGACTTGAATGTTGGCAGGGTGTCCCGCTCCCGCGTTAACGATCCGCAAAGGAGACGGACTCGACTATCTATTAGACCTAATTCTGAACAAGTCCGCTTAGTAGAGTTGGTGATGGATCAGGAGCGTCTGAATAAAAGGATGAAGAGCCGAAAGCCTAGTATTGGGAATAAAGTAACCGAGTTTAAGGGTGAAGAAGAAGAAATTTTTAGAGCCCTTGTGTTAGGAACTAGGGATTACGTTAGCAAAAACGGATTCAAGAAAGCGGCGATAGGCCTTAGCGGGGGTATAGATTCTGCGTTGGTTGCCGTGATTGCAGTTGAAGCACTAGGACGTGAGAACGTCATGGTGGTCTCGATGTCCTCTCAATATAGCTCTAAAGGCAGCGTCTACGATGCTGAAAAATTATCAAAGAAATTGGGGATAGAACTTATCAAAATTCCTATTGGACAAATCTTCAATTCTTATCTTGATTCCCTCAGCGGTGCTTTCTCCAGATCAAAGCCGGATATCACCGAAGAGAACCTTCAGGCTAGGGTTAGGGGAAATATCCTAATGGCGCTTTCTAATAAGTTCGGCTGGCTAGTCCTTACTACGGGGAATAAGAGTGAAATGAGCGTTGGCTACTGCACTATTTACGGAGACATGGCTGGAGGGTTCGCCGTTATCAAGGACGTGCCCAAGACGATGGTTTATCGTCTTTCTCGGTTTTATAATAATTGGAAAAGCGAGGAAATTATACCTTACTCTATAATAACTAAACCCCCTTCCGCCGAGCTTAAGCCCGATCAGTTAGATACTGACCTTCTTCCCCCTTATGAAGTCTTAGATCCAGTATTAAAAGCGTATGTAGAAGATGATCTTAATCTTAAGGAAATTGTTTCCCTCGGATTTGAGAAAAATTTAGTAAAGAGAGTGGTGAAAATGGTGGATCAAAATGAATACAAACGAAGGCAGGCTCCACCTGGAATAAAAATAACTGAAAGGGCTTTCGGTAGAGACCGCAGATTTCCAATTACGAATCTTTATAAGGGGTGAATATGGATTACCAATATAATTAGCAAGAAGGTTTGGTAATATAGGGTTTAGGAGACAGTTTGGATGAAGAGGTTCGTTTACTGGTTACGACGTCTATTTGTGCACTTGTGCCCTCGGGTTATGACCTCGGACAATGGTGAAAGAAGTCGCAATCCATCCTCTGTGCCCCAGGGATCAGCGAGAGAACCAGCAGAAATTGCACAAAGGGGTCCTAATCTGGACGGTACATACAATTCAACAGTGCAGCGCGAATCCGATATGATGGATGGACTTGGAGAGAGCGGCTTCCCAACAGTAGCACACAATGCGGCGGACGCAAATTCAAGCACAGAATCATCAGATAGTCTTTCGGACAAAACTATATCAAGTAGGTTTGATAATAAGGATGATAGAAAGAATCACGGTGATGTAGATGGACAGGATAACTCTTTGCCGAGTCTGATGATTGATCCAAGCTCGCTGATGTCTAATGACATAGTGTTAGCCGAGGGTAATGCTGACTACTGGTTCGACCAAGTTCACATTGAGTCGGATGCTACAAGCAGTGAAACCTCAGAAACGATACTTATAGCTCCGCCTAAAGAAGAAGCTTGGAGTGCAGAGTTGTCAGGTGGTTATTCAGGGAAGCTAGATTCTAGTCCGTACGAATACAAATCTACGTCTGATACTTTCTACGCAACTGGAAATCAGGGCAAGCTGCCTGAAACACCTGTAGATAAACCGGGCTCTAGTGAAGAAATAATTGAATCGCTTGATTACAAAGGTGGCGGCGGAAGTCTTGAAGATTCTAAACCTGTAAAGTCGATTACTTCGAACAATAATAAGTCAGATAGTTCCCCTTTTAATTCAACGGAAGGCAAAGCTCAGGACTCAGATAGACTTGACATACAACCTGTAGAAGATCATGAAAGCACACATAGTAGCAGTGCGAGCGACAGTGCGGACTCGGGAGAGGATTCTACTGCAAATGGTGTAGTCAGCAAAGACGCTCACTCTAAAACACCTCGCCGGCACGGCGGGATGCGGGGCCGTCAATCACAGCCCTCGTCGCTCAGTGGGGATTCCGGAAACAAGGGATCCTTCATCCCCCGGCCAGAGTTGGTTTGCAAAAAACCGACTGGTTCGTGTCAGTGGGAGGTTGTGCTGGTCGCGAATGATGAATGCCGAATCAGGGAAGTACGGCACAACGGAAAATCTTTGGAAATCGTGAATGGAGAGAGTCGTCTCGCGTCGTTTGCCGGCAGTCTGTCCATGGTTTTCGAGGAGAATGAACCATACGAGCTCTCATTGTTCGACGATCAACCTCTGATCTTCAAGCTACGGAATAACTGGACCGGCGATGGCCGTAGGATCAGCGGTATCACGAAAGGATACTTCATCGTCATTGCACCGCAAGAGTGGACGCGCAAGGGAAATGCTCCCATTGAGCCGGAAGGTTGCACGGATACAGATTTTATGGTGCACTACTTTTTTCGGGACGGGACAGAGTCGGCGGAAACCATTGGAGACTTCGAGAAGTGCCCAGCTGCGTTGACTCAATCCGGCTTCGAACTGAAAGGTAAGCGTGTCTTTGACGAATCTGAAGACGGTGATCTGTTTGTCGGCGACGTGCCAAAACTGAAGGTGCCGAAAAACATCATCTGGGTGCGGGTCGGCGAGGAAAAACAAAATGGCTGGAAGGGCGAGAACTTCAAGTTGGCTGAGCGTACCCTTACAGAGGTTCTGAATGGCCGTCAGGGACGGTTCTTCATCCGCGTTTACGGCGGTGAAGTGAAGTTACTGGATAGCGATGAGTTTCGTTACTTCGCAGATCTCCGAGAAATCCGCGTCAATAACGAGCCATATTCTCTGGATACGCTGCTGATCCCGTCCCCGACAGGTCATCCTCCGACGGAGGTGCGATTCGTCGGTGCTGATAGCGCCCTTATTCGTCCGATCCTCACTGCCGATGGAACCCACGCAACCGTGCGACCGGAAGGCACTGTCATCGTCGCGCCGCATCCGGACGAACATGCCGTATCGTGCGCGTTGGAGTCCGCTACTGGCCGTGTCGAAATCGTACTGAATCTGCCGCGTGCCTGGTGGCGTATGGAGCGAGATGCAAGCGAATTCAGGGAGTGGTGCGACACGCCCATAGTGATGACGCGGCAAGAGTTTCGTGAGCAGGCCTATGCAGATGGAGCACTTCAGTTGCGTACGCCGCCGCGCATCAGTTCTGTGAAGGTAGGGTTCGACAATGAGTTGGATCGAACGTACAGCCCCCAAAATAAGGGAGACGACACCAATATCCCCCTGACCCATTTCGTCGACTATACACAGGTCGACCAGCGACTGAATGAGGATGCCTTGCTCAGCGTTGAATGTGGCGGAGCCACGATGACGCTCATCCGGGTTTCTGCTGACCCTGCGCCGACGATCGTTTCCTTTACGAATGAACCGACGGCGGTCACTGCTGGGGAGCAGGCGACATTGCGCTGGGAGACGCGGAATGCGGAGACAGATGGCATGGTGATTGATCCTGATATAGGCAAAGTCGAAACGAGCGGCAGCCGGATGGTCGCGCCGTTGGAGACCACAACCTATACGCTGAGGCTGAAGGCTTCCGGCCTGGACGACATGACGCAAGCCGTCACCGTGATCGTTTTCCCTTCACTGCCGCCTAGAGGAAAAGCGTCCGCCCGCGTCAAACGCGCAGGTGGAGGCTGGCGACCAGGCAAGGGATTCAGCCGCGGCGAGATTCACGCTGCGGGCCTGACCAATGCGGACGCAGCACGTCGAGCCATCCCTATCGACAAGCGCCGCCGCAGTACGCACAAAGTCGATATAGACATGCTCAGGAGGTTGAGCGATGCCTGACGCGACCGATATACAGCGTTGGCCTGAAAAGATTCGCCAACGTTACGAAAACTACCTGAAGACTTCGTTCTTCTTCAAGGAACCGAAACTGCGAGCCTCTTTCCAGACCGCCTTGCAAGAAGAAGGGAGTCTGCTGAAAGGCCCATATCTCGAACAGGCACGGGAATTCAAGACGGGATTGACAGCGCGGGAGTTGACGCGGGAATGCTTTCCGGATGAGGGCGAAGGTCTTCTTCCGGCGCTGATCGAGCATCCGTTGTACGTGCATCAGGAGCGCGCCATCCGCGCTACGCATATCGACGACCGTAACGTCGTCGTGGCCACCGGCACCGCCAGCGGTAAAACCGAATGCTTTCTCTATCCGATCCTGTTCGAGTTGTATCGTCAGCATCTTGCGGGCAAACTTGACGAACCGGGCGTGCGAGCAATGATCCTGTATCCGATGAACGCACTCGCCAACGATCAGCGCGAGCGCCTTGGCAAGATCTGCAAGGAGTTGCGCGAGTCAGCATCTGCATTCTGCCCGAAGTTCGGACAGTACATTGGCCAGACGCCCGAGAATGCCAGTGACAGCCGGCGCAATGCCGACGCGAAAGCAGAAGGACGACTAGACGGAGAACTGGTCTTCCGTGACGAGATGCGAGATACACCGCCCCACATTCTGCTGACCAATTATTCGATGCTGGAATATCTGCTGATCCGCCCCAAAGACAGCCGGCTGTTCGACGGCGACCGAGGCATGCACTGGCAGTTCATCGTGCTTGACGAGGCACATCAGTACCGCGGCGCCAAGGGCATGGAGATGGGCATGTTGATCCGACGCCTCAGGCAGCGGTTGCGCAACGGCGGGCGGCAGGATCCATTCCGCTGCATTGCCACCAGCGCCACCCTTTCCTCTGGCGAAGGCGAGGAAGACAAACAAGTGGTGGCGAAGTTTGCGGCAGAACTCTTCGGAGAACCCTTTTCGGCGCCCGGTATCGTCTTCGGCGAATTACAGCCGCCTGCCAAGGACGAGTCTGCACGCCGCTACCACGCCTTTTTGCGGGCACTCGAAGGAGCATTCCTTATTCATAGAGACGGCAAGGACGTTGTCGTGCTCAACCGTAAGGAGGAAAGTACAAACGGGTTGAACGCGGAGCCGTTGGAAATCGCCCTGTGCCGCGAGTGCGGCCAGCACTACTATGTTGGCAAGGAACGGGACGGAAAGCTGAAAGAGGCCATCCGCGATCCCAGCCAGGAAGAATTCGGCGTGGATTATTATTTTCCAGTGGAGGATGAGGACAGGTGGCTGTGCCGGCGCTGCGGCACGCTCTCAACGTCCACGCCGGCATGCGATTGCAGAGCGGCAATTCGCGTGAAGAAGTGCGAGTCTCACCAACAACATGCCGATCAGCTGAAGGAATGCGAGAGCTGCGGCTATCAGCGCGGCGGCATCGGCGACCCGGTGCAAGAGATCGTGCATGGCTCCGATGGACCCAACGCGGTTATTGCCACCGCCCTGCACAAGTTACTGCCGGAAGACAGACGCAAGGTACTGGCGTTTGCCGACAGCCGTCAGGAAGCCGCCTTCTTCGCCTGGTACGCCGAGGACTCCTACGAAAAGCTGCGCGACCGCAATCTCATGCTGCGGGCGATCAAGGCGGGGCCGGTCGGCCCCGAAGGTCTGTCCATTGATGATCTCAGGAACCGGTTGCGCGGACAATGGGAACAGGCCGGTCTGTTCGAGGCGTCCGATACCTCCGAGGGCAAAGATCGAAAGGTGCTGACGGCGATCCTGCGCGAGGCGCTGACAGACGAAAGAAGGCTATCCTTGAGCGGAGTTGGCCTGGTCAGGTGGTTCGTCAAGATTCCCGACGAGTTGCGCTTGCCACAGGCCATATGGCAGCCGCCATGGAATTTCACGAATGACGAGGCGCATCGCCTGATCGGATATCTCTTGGACGAATTGCGCCCGCGCCGCGCCATGAGTTTGCCGGAAGGCGCCGGAACGCCGGAATGGAGCGATGTTTCATCGTGGAAACAACAGGCATGCGGCCTGGGATCTCAGGGAGGACGGCAAAACGTGTTCGAGTGGGGCGGCCCCAAATCCGCGATCGTGAGACATTTCCTTCGCCGGCTGCTCGTGGGCAGCGGCCTGGCCGATAACCAGAAGTTATCGGCATCAACGAAGCTCATGGAGGATGTGTGGCGCGCGTTACGGAATCATGCCGACGACCCCATCCTTTCGCCCGGAAAGGTGAACGGGACATTTCGTCTCGATCCACGCTGGCTGCGGATCAAACCCGCCGGGGCTAACGAGATCTGGGAGTGTGATACCTGCGCAACTGTGAGCAACCACAATATTCGTGGAATTTGTCCCCGGAATCGTTGCCCTGGCACCTTGTCGCGCACCAATCAGGCACGCCTTAAGGAGAACCACTATCGAGTCCTCTACGAGAGTGCCGACTTGCCTCCACGCCTGCGCGCGGAAGAGCATACCGCGCAGATCAACAGTGACGAAGCACGCAAAAGACAGGACAGGTTCAGGAACGGCAGCACCCATCTACTAAGTTCTTCTACCACGTTCGAGGTCGGCGTTGACCTCGGCGATTTGGAAGTCGTATTTCTGCGCAACGTGCCGCCGGAGCCATTCAACTACACCCAGCGCGTTGGACGCGCCGGGCGACGGGAGACACCCGGTTTGGCACTAACCTATTGCCGCCGCAATCCACATGACCTGTATCACTACGAAGATCCAGTCAAGCGGGTGATCAAGGGCACGGTGCATCCGCCACGCCTGCGGATGACGAACGAGAAAATTGTTTTGCGGCACATGGTGGCCACTGCCCTGTCCGCATTCTTCAGGGAAAATGAAATGCGCTTTAAAAAAGTAGAGCACTTTGTTGAAAGCTGGTCGCATCCTTGTGCGACGTCCGACCTGAAGGCGTTTTGCGAACGTAATGACGAATTGAAAAACTCGCTGCGCCAAATCGTGCCGGAGGACATGCACGAAGGGACTGGCCTTGCCGACGATTCCTGGATCGAGAAGATCGCGGGGTCGAAGAGTCGATTCGCTGATGTGGAAGCAGAAGTGTGCGCGGATTATAGTGACATGAAGGTGCTCAGAAAGCAATACTACGAGCAAGGGAAAGACCGCTACATTGCCCGTATCGGCGAGCGCATGCATACCGTTAAAGAAGAATCAACCCTGAATTTTCTTTCTCGTAAAGCCGTTATTCCAAAATACGGGTTTCCGGTGGATGTCGTTGAACTCGAAATCCGCTCCCGAGATGGTCAGCCGACCGGTGTTTCCCTCCAGCGGGACCTGTCGCAAGCGATCGCCGAATATGCGCCCGGCGGCAAGGTGGTTGCCAACAAGCTGGAGTGGAAATCCTGCGGCGTGAAAACTGTAACAGGTAAGGCATGGCTTGTCCAGAAGTACCAATATGACGAGGCACACAACTTCACGCAATGGAATGAAGACAATCCGTCCGTAAGCGCGCGGAAATATCTTATCCCGAAGTTCGGTTTCGTAACGCCGCTGTTCGCGCAGCCCAAGAAACCGCAGAGGCGGGCACGACGACTGTATACGACGCAGCCTTTCTTTCAAGGATTCAAAAAGGACGTCCAGCCCGAAACCAGGACTATGCTGGGCGTACAAGTGACCAAGGCCCTGCCCGGAACTCTGGTCATCCTGTGTGAGGGCAGAAACAAGGAAGGGTTCTATATCTGCCGTTCCTGCGGCACTCACATGACCGAGCGGACCGCAAAACACAAATCACCCTCGGGTTCCGAATGCGGCGGCGAGCTGGGCCGGTTCTCGCTCGGGCATGAGCTGGAAACGGACGTGGTACGCCTGCAATTTCCGGGATTGCATGAGAAGTGGGACACGTATTCCGTCGCTTACGCGGTCCTGCTTGGCGCGGCACAGACGCTGGACGTGCCGGATACGAACTTCAACGTGACGATTACCGGCGACAAACATTCGGGCGAGTCAGCGATTGTGCTTTACGATAATGTTCCCGGTGGCGCCGGGCTGGTGGCGCAACTGGAACAGGAGAACGTTTTCAATGCAATGCTTCGCAACGCACAGGAGCGAGTTCAGGGAAACTGTGGTTGTGGTTCGAGTTGCTACGGTTGCCTGCGCAGCTACCGCAATCAATTCGCGCATCCGCATCTGCACCGTAAGCGCGCATTGGATATCTTAAGAGCTAACGAAGCTACATGACACCAAATGATCCCTGAATCCTAGGCTTGATTGGCATTGAACAAGTGTTTGTCCTAATTCAACACTTATGAAATTAGGGTTACTCATTGGCTTTTTATTGGGCAAGATGCTAAATGGGTTTTTGTCTGTCAAGGAACTGGCGAGGACAGAAAGTGTGTAATTCCGTTTACTAAATATAGATTCAGACGTTCGCCGTTTTGACTTATCATCTATTTTAATTAGACTGTTATTGAGTTGTTTAGCGGTAATTGCGGGTCAATCCTGTATCAAACTAAACGTATATAAATAATAATCGCATTTATAGCTGTCGGGACGGTGTTTTTATGAAGCCACTTGGATTTCCACCTAAGCAGGGACTTTATGACCCTAATTTTGAACATGACTCGTGCGGAATCGGATTTGTAGTAAATATAAAGGGTAAAAAATCTAATCAAATAGTGCGCAACGCTCTGACGGTGCTACTCAACTTGGAGCACAGGGGGGCTTGTGGCTGTGAGGCTAACACGGGGGATGGAGCCGGCATTCTCATTCAAAAACCGCACGCTTTCTTAGAAAAAGCTTGTTCCGAACTGGATATACCTTTGCCTTCTTTTGATGAATACGGCGTAGGGATATTCTTTTTCCCTCCTGACCCATCTGAAAGAAGGGAATGTATTGAGATTTTCGAAAAAATAGTAGAGGAGGAGGGACAATCCGTTTTAGGCTGGCGCGAAGTTCCTACTGACAACTCCTCTCTCGGAGATACGGCGAGGGAATATGAGCCCTATACAATGCAGGTTTTTATTCGTCGCGCCCGTGAGCTTGTGGATAATATGTCTTTTGAGCGCAAGCTTTTCATAATACGAAAGAGGGCGCTTAATGAAATTAGGCTTTCCGGTATAAGTGGTGGGGAGTATTTCTATGCGCTTAGTCTTTCCCACCAGACTGTTGTATATAAAGGAATGCTCACTACCTGGCAGCTTGAGGGTTACTATCCGGATTTGAGTGATGAAACGATTGAATCCGCCATTGCCCTTGTGCATTCTCGATTTAGCACAAACACCTTTCCTAGCTGGGATCGTTCTCACCCCTATCGCTACGTTGTTCATAACGGTGAAATAAATACGCTGAGGGGTAATATCAACTGGATGCACGCTCGCCAAGCTGTTTTTTCCTCGGATTTATTCGGAGAGGGTATTAAAAAAGCTTTTCCTATAATAGCACCCGAAGGGAGCGACTCGGCTAATTTTGACAACTGCGTTGAGTTTCTAACGCTTGCGGGGCGTCCTATAGAACATGCTGTTATGATGATGATACCTGAGCCTTGGTCTAACCACGAAACGATGAGCGATCAAAAGAAAGCCTTTTATGAATACCACAGTTGTCTTATGGAGCCTTGGGATGGACCAGCTTCAATAGCATTTACTGATGGCGCTAAGGTAGGGGCTGTGCTGGATAGAAACGGTCTCCGCCCATCGCGCTACTACGTTACTAAGGATGATATGGTAATTATGGGTTCTGAGGTTGGGGTACTTGAGGTTCCAGCCAGCATGATAGCCCATAAGGGAAGGCTTCAGCCCGGCAGGATGTTTCTAGTTGATACGAGTGAAGGGCGTATAGTAGAAGATGAAGAGATTAAGAGCAGGCTTGTGGGTGAAAATCCTTACAGGGAATGGCTTAATAACAACATAGTTGACATTACTAACTTGCCTATGCCCGAAGCTAGCTCCGAAGGCATTCCAACCCAAGATCGGGATGAGCTAAATTACAACCATGACAGGGTGCTTCAAAGACAAAGGGTTTTTGGCTATACGTTTGAGGATTTAAGGGTAATTATAGCACCTATGGTTAATAACGTGGTCGAGCCCGTAGGGTCTATGGGCAAAGATACACCGATTGCCGTTCTTTCCCAAAGGCCAAGGCTTTTATATGAATACTTCAAGCAACTATTCGCGCAAGTTACCAACCCTGCTATTGATGCCATACGTGAAGAGCTTATTACCGCAACGGGCGTTATGCTAGGTCCCGAGCGCAACATACTTGACCCAAAACCCGAGAACTGCATGAGGATCAGGTTGGCTTCCCCAGTTCTAACTAACGATAGTCTTAACAAGCTCAAGGCTATAGATAACGATAATTTTAAGTCCGTGACGCTGCCGATATTATATGAAGTTTCAAAGGGGAGCGAGGGGCTTGAACGGGCTCTGGATCGCTTGTTTGATCAAGCTGACAAAGCAGTTTCAAGTGGAGCTAATTTGCTGATTTTATCCGATAGGGGTTTTGATAAGGATAAAGCTCCAATTCCTGCGCTTTTAGCGTCTTCGGGCTTACACCACCACCTAATAAGAAACGGAAATAGAATGAAGGTTGGCCTCCTGCTAGAGTCAGGTGAGCCTAGGGAGACCCATCACTTTTCCCTTCTAGTAGGATATGGGATAAGCGCCGTAAATCCTTATCTAGTTTATGAGACGTTGGAGGACATGGTTAACGAGAGTATGCTCACGGGAATTGATAAGGAGAAAGCAATAGAGAACTACAATAAGGGTATTGTAAAAGGTATAGTTAAAATAATGTCTAAAATAGGAATTTCCGCGGTTCAGAGCTACCATGGTGCTCAGATATTTGAGTCCATAGGACTTAACAGTGAGTTTGTTGATAAACACTTTACTTGGACGCCGACGAGGATTAAGGGAGTTGGCATAGAAGTGATTACTGAAGAGGCGCGTCTAAGACATGAATCTGCTTATCCTAAGCGGGAAGTAGTTCCAGGGACACTTGATGAAGGGGGAGTTTATCAGTGGCGCCCCGGTGGGGAGCACCATGCTTTTAACCCTAGGTCTGTGCACATGCTTCAGAACGCGTGTCGTGCTAACAGTTATAAGTTGTTCAAGGAATTTGCTGCGCTTGCCAATGATGAATCAAGGGAGCTATGCACGCTTAGAGGACTTCTTGATATTAAGACCGATGATACCGCTGACTCAATACCTATGGACGAGGTAGAGTCCGTAGAATCGATTTGTAGGCGTTTTAAGACAGGGGCGATGTCCTATGGGGCAATTAGTCAAGAAGCTCATGAAAGCCTAGCCATAGCTATGAACAGGATAGGTGGAAAGAGTAATACTGGAGAGGGTGGAGAAGACACTGCACGCAATATCCCTGATGCAAATGGAGATATAAGGAGAAGTTCAATAAAGCAGGTTGCTTCGGGAAGGTTTGGCGTAACGAGTGAATATCTAGTTAATTCCGAAGAGATACAGATTAAAATCGCTCAGGGTGCAAAGCCCGGTGAAGGTGGGCAGCTACCCGGCAAGAAAGTGTATCCGTGGATTGCGAAGGTTAGGCTCTCCACGCCTGGCGTTGGCTTAATATCTCCGCCCCCTCACCATGATATATACTCAATAGAGGATCTGGCTGAGCTAATATATGATCTTAAAAATGCAAATTGTAACGCGAGGATAAACGTTAAGCTGGTATCTGAGGTTGGCGTAGGTACTATAGCTGCTGGAGTAGCAAAGGGTCACGCAGATGTAATACTTATAAGCGGATATGACGGTGGCACGGGAGCGTCTCCTCAGAGTAGCATACAACACACCGGTCTTCCGTGGGAATTAGGACTAGCCGAGACCCATCAGACGCTATTAGTTAACAACTTGCGCAGCAGGGTTGTGCTTGAGACTGACGGTCAGATGAAAACGGGTAGGGATGTGATAATTGCTGCTCTTCTCGGGGCGGAAGAATACGGTTTCTCGACTGCCCCCTTAATTGTTTTAGGATGTATAATGATGCGCGTTTGCCACCTTGACACGTGCCCAGTAGGAGTTGCTACTCAAAACCCTGAACTCCGTAAAAAATTCACCGGGGATCCGGGGCATGTTGTAAATTTCATGCAATTCGTTGCCCAAGAGGTAAGGGAAATTATGGCTCGTCTCGGTTTTAGGACGGTTGACGAGATGATTGGTAGGTCTGATATGCTGGAGATGAGAAAAGCCGTTAATCACTGGAAAGCGAGTGGAGTGGATTTATCTGATATTTTGCACCAGCCAAACGTGCCGCAAGATTGGGGTAGATATTGCCAGATTGAGCAGGACCATGGCCTTGATCGAGTAATTGATAACACGGTTTTACTGGAGGTATGTAAGCCTGCTTTGGAGAGCGGAGAGCGTGTAGAGGCGATTGTTCCAATTCATAACGTTGACAGGACCGTCGGGACCATATTGGGTAGTGAGTTTACGAGGCGTTATGGCTCTGATGGACTCCCCGAAGATACTGTGCGATTACACTTCAAAGGCTCCGCCGGACAGAGCTTCGGAGCTTTCATTCCAAAGTGCATGACCATGATATTAGAGGGGGACTCAAACGATTATATTGGCAAGGGGCTTTCGGGGGGCAAAATAATCGTCTATCCACCTAAAGGTTCTACCTTTGCCGCAGAGGAAAACGTTATAGTTGGAAACGTTGCATTTTACGGCGCAACGGGTGGAGAGGCATACATTAGTGGCGTGGCGGGCGAGCGTTTCTGCGTAAGAAATAGCGGGGTTCACGCCGTAGTGGAGGGTGTTGGGGATCACGGTTGTGAATATATGACGGGGGGACGCGTTGTAGTGCTTGGTCCTACGGGAAGGAACTTCGCCGCGGGCATGTCGGGTGGTATAGCTTACATCCTTGACGAAGAAGGCAGTTTCTCAATTCTCTGCAATCAGTCTATGGTAGAATTGGAAGGTCTTGAGGAAGAAGACTTTGATGAAATTAAGAATATGATAAAGCGGCACGTTGAGTGCACACAGAGCGAGAGGGGAAAAGGAATTCTTTCTCAATGGGGTAGTTTCAATGGGAAGTTTCTTAAAGTAATTCCTAAGGACTACAAACGAATGCTTGCAGCTATAAATAGGGTGAAGGACGCGGGGCTTAGTGGAGATGAGGCTCTTATGGCAGCGTTTGAAGAAAATAAGAGAGATCTGGCAAGAGTCAGCGGTAATTAGCGGTGCTGTAGTTACTAGCCTTGCACTCTCTACTCACAAGTAACACTTAGCAGGCGCGGAAATAACTGGAGGAATTTATGGGTGATCCTACAGGGTTTATGGAACATGGCAGGGAGCTTGAACCTGACCGTTCTCCATCTGAACGCGTTAAGGATTGGAAGGAATTTCATGAACACCTCTCTGAATCTAAACTAAGGGTTCAAGGCTCAAGATGTATGGACTGTGGAGTGCCGTTTTGTCAGACTGGCGCTATTATAGGTGGTTTAACTTCAGGTTGCCCGATAAATAATCTTATTCCGGAGTGGAACGATCTGGTTTACAGGGGTTTGTGGAAAGAGGCGCTTGAGCGGCTGCATAAAACTAATAATTTCCCTGAATTTACTGGCAGGGTGTGTCCAGCTCCGTGCGAGGGATCATGCGTGCTAGGGATAAGCGAGCCGTCCGTTACGATTAAGGGCATTGAATGTGCGATAGTGGATAAAGGGTTTGAAGAAGGGTGGGTCGTTCCTGAGCCGCCTGACTCTAGGACTGGTAAAAAGGTGGCAGTAGTAGGTTCGGGACCTGCTGGCCTCGCCTGTGCAGCTCAGTTAAATAAAGCGGGTCATCTTGTGACGGTTTTTGAGAGGGAGGACAGGGTTGGTGGGCTTCTAATGTATGGTATTCCAAATCCTCATCTTGATAAATCTATAGTTAATCGCCGTGTAAATATCTTAGCTGAAGAGGGGGTTGAGTTTGTAACCGGGACCGAAATAGGGAAAGACTACCCCTCTCAGGATTTAGTGAAGAATTTTGATGCGGTTGTTATTTGCACCGGGGCGACTAAGCCTCGTGATCTCCAAATAGAGGGTCGTGAGTTAAGCGGTATCCATTTTGCGATGGAATTCTTGACAGCAAATACTAAAAGCCTATTGAATAGTGGTCTTAAAGACGGCAATTATATATCTGCAAAGGATAAGAACGTGATTGTCTTGGGTGGGGGGGACACTGGAACCGACTGCGTTGCGACGGCAATGCGTCACGGGTGCAAGAGCTTGTTACAATTTGAGATATTAACCATTCCCCCCCTTGAACGCGCCCATGATAACCCTTGGCCACAGTGGCCTAAAATATACACTTTGGGTTATGGACAAGAGGAAGCTATGGCTGTTTTTGGCGAAGATCCCAGGAAATATCAGGTTCTTACGACTAAGTTCGTTGGTGATAAGAGCGGAAGTTTAAGAGAACTCCATACGATTGAGATAAGGTGGGAAGCTAATAGTAACGGCAGCCAGTCGTTTAGGGATGTGCCGGGTACCGAAAAGGCATGGCATGCGGACTTAGTACTTCTAGCCTTGGGGTTTCTTGGGCCCGAAGACGCTGTTTTGAACCAGCTTGGTATTAAGTGCGATGAGCACTCGAATGCCAGAGCTGAGTATGGGCGATATATGACTAACGTCGAAGGCGTGTTCGCCGCCGGCGACGCAAGACGAGGACAAAGCCTAATAGTGTGGGCTATTAATGAAGGACGAGAGGCTGCGCGCGAGTGCGACCGCTATCTGATGGGAACGACAGATTTACCTTAGATATCCGGTGAGCAGGATGGTTCTATAGGCAGTTACAGTCCCCTCACTTGCTCGAGGTTTTTCCCTGGTACCAAACCGGAATTTTGTCTCCTATAAAAACATTTACCGCCTTTGTTTCAATGTAGGCGTCAAGTCCATCGGTTCCGAGTTCTTTTCCTATCCCGCTTTGTTTAAAACCACCGTAAGGGATTTCAGGGATAATGCCGCCGTAAGTATTTATCCAGAGATAACCTGCTTTTATACGTTTTGCGATCCTTAGCGCCCTGTTTATATCCTGAGTCCATATACCTCCTGCAAGTCCATAGATTGTATCATTCGCTATAGTTACAGCCTCATCTTCCGTCTTAAACGGGATTATGGCAACTACAGGTCCGAATATTTCTTCACGCGCGACCACGTGGGAGGGCTGGACATCAGCTAATACGGTTGGCTCGAAAAAATAGCCTTTCTCAAGCCCCTGAGGACGGTTTCCCCCACTTAATACTTTAGCCCCTTCATCTATGCCTTTTAGGAAATAGTTCTCTACGTTTTCAAGGTGTTCCCTTGATATTACAGCCCCAAGCTCAGTTTCATCCTTTCTAGGGTCTCCGATGCGGATTTTCTTCACTCGGTCTATAAATGGCGGCAGGAACTTATCATATATGTCTTCGTGTAGAAGTAAGCGCGTTACCGCAGTACAATTCTGCCCTTGATTGAAAAAGCCCCCTCTGAGCGTGGCTTCCACGGCGTTCGGAATATCCGCGTCATCAAATACTATACAGGGCGCTTTGCCTCCGAGTTCAAGAGAGACCCTTTTTATGCTATCCGAGGCATTTTTCATAACCGTTTTCCCAACCTCTGTAGATCCCGTAAATGCGACCTTTCCTACTTTGTGGTGCTTGACCAGTGCCTCCCCCGCAACTTCCCCCCTACCGGGGACAACGTTAAGCACCCCATCGGGCAGTCCCGCTTCGGTACAAAACCTTGCTACTTCTATAATGCCACAGGGCGTAAGTTCCGCGGGTTTAAGTACTATTGTGCACCCTGCTATGAGGGCAGGAGCTATTTTCCAAAATGAAAGTAGAAGCGGAAAATTCCACGGGATTATATGGGAGGCAATACCTATTGGCTCTCTTATCGTCATAGTTAGTCTATCTTCAGACGCTGAGATAGTTTCACCGTTTAATCTATTGCCAATGCTGGCGTAGTATTCAAGGGTTCTGACGCATCCCCCCACCTCAAATCGGCTTTCACGAATTGGTTTTCCGGTCTCGAGCGTGTTGGTTAAAGCTATAGTTTCTTTGTTTTGTTCTAAGAGCTTGGCGATTACCAGTAAATGTTTGATTCTTTCTGCAACTGGCGTTTTAGACCATGCACCAAAGGCTTTATCGGCAGCCGTGACGGCTTTATCCACGTCTTCTCTCTGCGCTTCTGAAACCACGGCAAGCACCTCTTCCGTTGCGGGATTTTCCCTGCAGTAGGTTGCTCCAGATAAAGATTCCGCTTCCTCTCCATTTATGAAAAGACCATATTTTCTAATTTCTTCAACCACTAGCACACACCTCCAAAACACACTTTTAGGAGGATTATACATCTTTATCTTTACGCTTAACAATGGGTGCCATGGAATATTAGCTCTTTAATCATTTAGGGAGTTCTCCAAATTTAGTTGTAGTGGGGAAATTATTCTTCTCCAGTTGTCGCAAGTGCTTGTTACATGTTTGACAAGCGTTCCGGGACATCGTTGACAATGTATCCTGTTTCTGTAGTATAGAAAGGATTTCTAATTAAGGGGAGTCTCGGTATTTCCATTCTTGAATCGCTTTCTGATAAGCTACTAAGAAGAGAAGAACCTATTGAATTTGAGGAAGCGGTACAGTTAACTAAGCTTCCTAAGGATAGGGTTCCTGATCTTATATCCCTTGCGAGAAAGGTTACCTTAAAATACAAGGGTGACGGCGTATTTCTGCGCTCTATAATAAGTGCGCAGACGGGAAACTGCCCGGAGGATTGCTCTTTCTGCTCGCAATCGGCGCATTTTGATACTATGGTAGAGTCTTATCCCCTTATGGCTGCCGAGAAGATTCTATTGGCTGCGAAACATGCTGAAAAGATGGGGGCTATGGATTTTTGCATAGTTATTAGCGCTAAGGGTCCTACCCCGCGTATTTTGAAAAAGGTGCTTGAGGCAGTTGACTTGTTACGTGAGCACACTAACCTTAAAGTCGGTTGTTCTCTAGGAGACTTAAAGGAAGACCAAGCTTATGAGTTGAAAGAGCATGGCGTCTGGCGCTATAATCATAATCTTGAGACTTGCAAAAGCTTTTTCCCTCATATCTGCACTACGCACACTTATGAAGACAGGTGTAGAACGGCTCAGCTTGTAAAAAAGGTTGGTATGCGCCTTTGCTCAGGTGGGATTCTAGGTATGGGAGAATCGGTTGAACAAAGAATTGAGCTTGCATTTGAATTGAGGGAGCTGGGCCCGAGCTGGATCCCTATAAACTTTCTGAATCCAAGGCCGGGAACGCCTTTTGAGGATATTGAGACCGTTCCACCTTTTGAGGCGGTGAAAACAATATCCATATTCAGACTAATTCTTCCTGATAAGATACTTATGACGGCGGGGGGTCGCGAGGTTACGCTCCGCGACTTACAGGCTATGGGTCTCGTCGCCGGAGCGAATGCGATGATTTTAGGCAACTACTTAACTACTCCCGGAAGACCCCCAGAGGAAGATTTGCGAATGCTTGACGATCTCCAAATGCCAATTAGAACTGATCTAAACTAATTATTCTCATTGTATCGCAGAGACGGTGTCCACCTTCTGCTATGAAGCCCATTGTGTCGGATCATAAGAAAAAATTAGAAGCCTACGATAAAGAATTTGTATGGCATCCTTTTACTCAAATGAAGGAGTATCGGGAGAAAGAGTGTCTTATCATTGAGCAGGGTGAAGGCTCATATCTTATTGATTCTAACGGCAATAGATACATTGATGGAGTATCTTCTCTTTGGGTCAACGTGCACGGCCATAAAGTTCCTGAGATAGATAGTGCTATAAAAAAGCAGGTGGATAAGCTCGGTCACAGCACGCTCCTTGGGGTTACTAATCCGCCTGCTTCCGAACTTGCGAAAAAGTTGATAGATATATGTCCGCCGGGGCTTAGAAAGGTTTTCTACTCTGGCGACGGGGCAAGCGCGGTAGAAGTTGCGCTTAAAATGACGCTTCAGTACTGGCAGTTAAGGGGAAAACCCGAAAAAACAAGATTCATATCTTTAGAAAACGGTTACCATGGGGATACGTTGGGGGCGGTCTCCGTTGGTGGGATAGATTTATTCCATTCTACTTTTAAGCCACTTCTTTTTGATACGCACAAAGCTCCATCCTATTATTGTTATAGGTGTCCGCTTGGCAAGACGTATCCTTTGTGTGGTTTAGCCTGCGCGGACAAGGTTGAAGATATATTGAAGGTGCATAGCGGGGAAATCGGCGCTATTATACTTGAGCCTTACGTTCAAGCCGCTGGAGGGATGATTGTTTCCCCTCCTGGATATTTGAAAAAGATCCGCGAGTATTGTAACAAATATGATATTCTTATGATATTAGACGAGGTAGCGACGGGTTTTGGTAGGACGGGCAGGATGTTTGCCTGTGAGCACGAGGATATCTCGCCCGATATACTAGTTCTTGGCAAGGGGCTTACGGGCGGCTATTTGCCCCTGTCGGCGACCATCACGACGCAGGATATATATGATGCCTTCCTCGGGGATTATGAGGAGTTTAAGACTTTTTTCCATGGTCATAGCTATGCGGGAAATCCGGTATCTTGTGCGGCTTCGTTAGGAAATCTGGAGGCTTTTGAAAACCATAATACGCTTGAAAAACTTGAGGAAAAGCTCAAACTTATGGAGGAGGAGCTAGCGGAATTTGCTGGGCTTAAACACGTTGGTGACGTTAGGAACAAAGGCTTTATGGTAGGCATTGAGCTTGTACACGATAAAGAAACAAAACATCCATATTCTCCTGAAGAGAAAATAGGGTGGCAGGTTGCGGACTGCGCTATGCGAAATGGAGTTCTAATCCGTCCCTTGGGAAACATCATTGTTTTAATGCCGCCTATTGGGATACCTATCGGCGATTTAAAGAAGCTTCTCGCTGTTACTTACAACTCAATTAAAAAGGTTACTGAAGTCCCTTAATGTTTCTACAATGCAGGACATCTTACACTGGATACATAACGATCTGAAAGACATAAAGGATAAGAAGCTCTTTCGTTTCCTTACCGAAATAGAAACCGCTCAAACCCCTGAAATAACTATAGGGGGAAGGCGGCATATACTTCTTTCCTCTAATAGTTATTTGGGGCTGACCGTTAATCCGAAAGTTGTTGAGGCTGCAAAACTGGCTTTGAGTAAATACGGATCTGGGTCCGCGGGATCAAGACTTGTTAGTGGAAGTTCCGGTCTCCACAGACGTCTTGAAACTCGCATAGCAAGATTTAAGAACGCGGAATCCGCAATTCTCTTCAGCTCTGGTTATCTGGCGAACGTGGGAGTGATCTCAGCGCTTGTTAAAGAAGGAGATACCATATATAGTGACGAACTTAATCACGCATCCATAATTGACGGGTGCAGGTTATCACGTGCTGAAGTAAAGATATATAAACACCTACGCCTTGATCATCTAAGCTCTATGCTCAAAACCGATAAGCATATAAGCGGCAAGAGGCTTATAATAAGCGATACGGTTTTTAGTATGGATGGGGATTTAGTTCCTCTCCCTGAACTTGTCGAGATTTCCGAGCGTTACGGATGTATGCTTATGGTGGACGAAGCTCACGCGACTGGGATCTTGGGAGATAGGGGAAGCGGCGCTACCGAGCACTTCGGGGTGGAAGACCGTGTTCCTATCGTTATGGGAACTTTATCTAAGGCAATTGGTTCAATGGGAGGTTATATTGCTGGCAGTCAGCGATTGATTGATTATCTAAGAAATAGGGCTAGAAGTTATATATTTGACACTTCGCTGCCCCCGCCGTCCGTCGCTGCTTCTCTCGCTGCTATTGATATAGTTGAGAAAGAGCCTGAGAGAAGGCAATATCTCTGGTCTATAATAAAACAATTTAAGGCGGGTCTTGATTGCATAGGACTCAGAACTATCCCTTCCCATTCAGCGGTAGTCCCAGTACTTATAGGAGATGCGGAGCGGACGCTCAGCTTTGCGGGAATATTGAGGGAAAAAGGGATTTATACGCCCGCCGTTCGCCCGCCGTCAGTCCCGCATGGAAAGTGCAGGATAAGGGCTACTCTTATGGCTACCCATACTGAAGAGCATATAGCTGAGGTGCTTGAGGCTTTTAAGTTCGCCTATAATGAGTTTGCATCCTAAGATGGGAAGGTAAACGTAGTTGTTCAATTGACATTCAACCGTCACTGCTATAAATTCCTTCGTGTCAACTATAATCAGAGCGGTGGTATCGTTAATCGGAGGGTATCGTTAATATGGACTGGGGTATGAGAAATCGGATGGCGCGAATTATTAGTCCCGAGACCGGGAGAGCCGTAATGCTCGCCTTTGATCATGGGTATTTTCTGGGACCTACCCATAAATTAGAAGAACCTAAGAAAGCTATTGAGCCGTTGATTCCTTATGCGGATACGATAATGCTTACGCGTGGGATTCTCCGTTCTTCGGTATCCCCTGAGTCATGCGCCAACGTGGTTCTGAGAGTATCTGGGGGAGCAAGTATCATTGGGGATGACCTTTCTGACGAGGGGCTTACGACGTCGTTTAAGGATGCCATAAGGCTGAACGTAGCTGGCGTTGGAATATCCGTTTTTGTCGGAAGTGCTCATGAGAGGCAAACGTTGATTAATCTTGCGGAGTTGGTTAATCAGGGTGAGGAGTATGGAATCCCTGTTCTAGGAATAACTGCCGTTGGAAAGGAACTCGAAAAAAGAGACGCTAGGTATCTTTCACTTTGCTGTCGGATTTGCGCCGAGCTTGGTGCTCATATTGTAAAGACTTACTATTGTGAGAACTTTGATAAGGTAGCTACCAGTTGTCCCGCACCGATTGTGATTGCCGGGGGACCTAAATTAGATACGGAGATGGACGTATTGGAAATGACTTATGGTGCTATTCAACAAGGCGCTGTGGGAGTGGACATGGGAAGAAATATATGGCAGAATGAGCATCCCGTCGCCATATTAAGAGCGATTAGGTCTATTGTTCATGAAGGCAATAGACCAAGTCAGGCTCATGACCTCTTTTTGTCTTTAAGAGATGAGGAGTCTAAGAGGCTAGCCAGCACTTAACCTTAAAGCCTCGTAGCTTTTCACCTTTCTTTCATTTAGGGAGGGTTTCATGCGCGCCGCCATGTATTATAGCAATAGAGACGTCCGTCTTGAGGACGTGCCTAAACCTAAGATATGTCCACGTGAAATACTGGTGCGCGTTGGAGCTAGCGGGATTTGTGGGAGTGATTTAATGGAGTGGTACCGCCTTCCGAAAGCTCCCTTGGTCTTGGGGCATGAGATAGCGGGTGACGTAGTAGAGGTGGGGGAGGAAGTTCATAAGTTCCAAGAGGGGGACAGGGTGGTAGCCACTCATCACGTTCCTTGCAATACCTGCTACCAATGCCTGAGAGGCAATCATTCAGTTTGTCCTACCTTAAAGTCCACTCGCTTTGATCCAGGTGGTTTCTCTGAGTACGTTCGCATACCTTCAATTAACGTAGATAGGGGTGTCCTTATGCTTCCCGATGGGGTTTCCTATGAGGAAGGCTCTTTCGTAGAGCCCCTTGGCTGCGTCGTTCGTGGACAGCGTTTGGCAAATTTGCAAATGGCGGACAGCGTGCTTGTGATAGGGAGCGGAATTACAGGACTCCTCCATATACAGTTGGCGCGTGCTCAGGGAGCGGGGTGTATCATAGCGACTGACCTCAGTGAATACAGGCTTGACGCGGCGACTGAATTTGGAGCCGATTTTTCAATCAATGCTAGGGAAGATTTATTTACGTGTATAAAAGAGATAAACAGCGGGAGGCTTGTTGATTTCGTAGTGGTGTGCACGGGAGCTAGATCCGCGGTAGAGCAATCTTTTAAACTAGTAGAGACGGGGGGCAAAGTGTTATTCTTCGCCCCATCGGATCCCGACGTTAGGATTTCAATTCCATTCAATAATTTCTGGTGGTCGGGGGTTGCAGTTACGAGCTCTTATGCCGCTTCTCCTGCGGACTTAACTTTGGCTTTAGAGCTTATCAAGTCTAAGCGCGTAAACGTGAAGAATATGATTACACACAGGCTTCCGCTTTCGGAGACTGAGAAAGGATTCCGCATGGTAGAGGATGCTCAGGAATCTATTAAGATTATTATAGAACCTCAGCGGAGTTAGGGGATTTGACAATCTTAGTGGGGACAATTAACATAATTAATTGACAGATAATTATGAATAAGGAAGGAGGGGGGTATAGAGATATGGGTAGCGATATGAAGGAAGCGCGGGAGGTATTAAAGGGGAAGGGTGTAGTAATAGCAGGAGTTGGTGAGACGGAGCAGGGGCGTATATCGGGTCGTAGTTCATTTGATTTTTTATCACAGGCGTCGAAGTTGGCTATAGAGGATGCAGGGATAAAGAAGGGGGAAGTGGATGGACTAGTAACGGCGTTTTCATTGGTGGAGCATACGTTTATGCACTGCACGACGTTTGCAGATTATTTTGGTATGCGGCCTCGTTTTTTTTCATCGGTAGCAGTAGGGGGTGCGACGGCGGTGTGGATGGTAGCGGAGGCGGCGATGGCAATAGCAACGGGTCAGGCGGAGGTAGTATTATGTGTGCGCGGAGATAACACGTTATCTGGTATATCGTCTTCAGGTATGGTGGCTTTGATACGCGAGATGTGTCATGGTGAGTTTGAGTATCCTTATGGATTAACGACGCCTGGTGGATATGCGTTAGCGGCACAGCGGTATTTGTATGAGAGTGGATGTAGTCGGGAGCATTTAGCTTCTGTAGCAGTAACGATGCGTAAGCATGCGGGGTTGAAAGAGAATGCGATGAATAAGGAGCCGTTGAGCATAGAGGAAGTGTTGAGTTCTAGGGTGATAGCGGAGCCGTTGACGAAGTATGATTGTTCTATAATATCAGATGGTGGAGCGGCGTTTATAGTAACGACGGAGGATAAGGCGCGGGAGCTGGGGATAGAGAATAAGCTAGCGTATTTATGGGGTATGGGGCAGGGGTATTCACATCAGTATTTGACGAGTCTTGATGGTTTGGATCAGATATATGAGGCGATAGGAAGGTCTGGGGGTAGGGCGTTTGAGACGGCAGGTATAGGTGTGGGTGACGTGGATATAGCGTATTTGTATGATTGTTTTACGATAACGGTATTGTTAGAGTTAGAGGGGTTGGGTTTTGTGCCTAAGTGGGAGGGGGGTGCGTTTTCTTTGGAGGGGCGGATGGAGATAGGTAAGGATTTACCTGTGAACACGCATGGGGGTTTGTTATCACAGGCACATTTGGGAGCGATGCACCATGTAGTGGAGGCGGTGTTGCAGTTGCGAGGTGATTGTGGGGATAGGCAGGTAGAGGGTTCCGAGGTAGCGTTAGTTCATGGGAATGGTGGTATAGTGTCTGCGCACAGCACGGTAGTATTAGGGAATCAGGCATTAACATAAGAGGAGGGAGAGACAAGCGATGAGTGAGGCGAGAGGATATGGGAAGCCGTTGCCGGATTTTCGTCCGGAGACGCGGCGGTATTGGGAGGGATGTAAGGGGCATGAGTTATTGATACCAAGGAGTAAGGTAAGTGGGGAGTATTTTTTTTATCCGCGTGCGTATAGTCCTGGGGAAGAAATGAGTAAAGAGATAGAGTGGGTGCGTTCTCGGGGGTTAGGTAAGGTGTGGACGTATGCGGTGCACCACATGGGTCCGACGAAGGCGTATAAGGGCGAGCCGCCGTATGTGGTTGCGTTAGTGGAGCTGGGGGAAGGTGTAAAGATAATGACGAACGTGGTGGGAGTAGAGGCTGGAGATGTTTATATAGGTATGGAGGTGGAGGTAGTGTTTGATGACGTAACGGATGAGGTAACGTTACCGAAGTTCAAGCCTGTAAAGAAGGAGGGGGTAAATAGGGATGGGTGAAGCAGTGCGGTTGTTATATGAGGATATAGAGGTGGGGGAGGTACATGAGAGCAGTGGTCGGACGGTGACCGAGGCAGACGTAGTGGGTTTTGCTGGTTTATCTGGGGATTTTAACGATATGCATGTGGATGAGGAGTTTGCGCGTGGTACGGTGTTTAAGGGGCGTGTAGCGCATGGTTTGTGTGTATTATCTATAGCATCGGGTTTATGGTTTACGATGCCGCGTTTGGGGACAGTGGCGTTTATGGGATTGGAGGATTGGCGGTTTTCAGGGGCGGTGAAGTTAGGGGACACAGTTCATGTGAGGCGTGAGTTATTGGAGAAGCGTGAGCATAAGCGAGGAGGGATGGGATTTTTGATATTTGAGGTAAAGGTATATAATCAGGGTGGAGAGGTGGTACAGGTTGGGAAGTGGGTGATACTGGTAAGGCGTCGTGGTGAGGGGTAAATTGGAGGGTGAGGTAAAAAGTATCTTGACATGGGGTAGTGAAGTGTGTTAAAAGAGTAGAGGGGGTAGGGGAGAAAAGAAGAAGAAAAGAAAGAGGTAAGAAAACTCATATTATAAGGAGGTAAGGAGGAAGATGGGAATAGATATGTTGTTGGGTTATGTATTGTTGTTGGTAGGATTTGTATTTTTTTGTAATGGTATGACGGTATTGGGGAAGACGGGTGCGAAGGAGGTAGGGGTATTAAACTTAGGCGTAGCGATATTGATATTGATAGCGGCGTGGAAGTTGCATGAGTTGGATTTAACGGCGGCGACGGCATTGGTATCGGTATTTGCGTTGATATATTTGATGGTGGCGGGGATATTCATACATGGTCATGATGCGAAGGGTTTGGGTTGGTATTGTTTATTTGCTACGGTAGTGTTTGTTTGGTATGGATTTCATTTTTATGGATTGGAGGGAGCGATTCCTGGTATGATGTATTATGCTTTATTTTGTTGGTCATGGGCATTGTTAGTATTTTTGGTATTTTTGGTATTTTCTTTGGGGAAGGCATTGGGACCGACGGTAGCGTGGTTATTTTTGATAGAGTCGGTGTTGACGTTAATGTTGCCTGGTATGTTGTTATTGACGGGCACGTGGGGTCCGATAACGGCTCTTAGTGCTGGTGGGTAGAGTATAAGTGTGGATAAGAGTATTGGTGGGATAGGGAAGTGGCATGAGAAGGATAAACCTCGCCACCTCCCCTTCCCCCCTTTTTTTTTAACAGGAGGGATTTCTACAAATGCAAGATGTATATATCATAGGGGTAGGAACTACTGCTTGTGGGAGATTTCCTGATAAGCCTGCGCATGTTTTAGGACGCGAGTCAGCATGGGCGGCGATACAGGATGCAGGTATTCATCCTAGGAAGATAGAGATAGCGTTTTGTGGACACGTATATCAGGGGATGGGAGTAGGTCAAAGGACTCTTAAAGAGATAGGGTTGGTTGGTCAGCCGACAATAAACGTTGAGGGGGCATGCGGAAGTGGCACTCTTTCTTTTTGGGAGGCATGGAGAACAATAGCTTTTGGTCAATATGACATAGCTTTAGCTTTGGGTATAGAGAATTTAAGCAGGGTGCTATCGGGTGGACCTTTGCCTTTAGAAGAAGATGATATAGAGGTGTCGTTGGGAATGGGAATGCCTGGTCTATATGCGATGCGGGCGAAGCGGTACATGTCGGAATACGGGGTTACGCCGGAGCAGTTGGCGAAAGTAGTGGTAAAAAGCCGTCATCATGCGTCCTTGAATCCATTAGCCCAATATCGGAAAGAAGTTACGATAGAAGATGTGCTAAACTCGCCGATGATAGCAGATCCTCTAACGCGCAACATGTGTTGTCCTGTAGGTGATGCTTCGGCGTCAGCGGTACTATGCTCAGAGAAGTTAGTGGATAAGCTAGCTACGAAGGAACCAATCAAGGTGTTGGGTTGTGTAGCTCAATCAGGGAAGTACTCAAGTCCAAAGGGTCTCACTTGCGATCCTTCAGAGAACGTGATGCGGACGTCAAGAATGGCGTATGAGCAAGCAGGGCTAGGTCCTGAGGATATGGACGTAGCGGAAATACACGATGCGTTTTCTATAGCAGAGATGATGGTGTATGAAGCTCTAGGATTTTGCGAGAAGGGAGAAGGTGGTAAGCTAATAGAGGATAGAAGTACTTGGGTAAACGGGGGGGGAGTAGCAGTTAATCCAGGTGGAGGGCTTCTATCTCGAGGTCACCCAGTAGGGGCGACAGGGCTTCTGCAGACGGCGGAGATAGTATGGCAGTTGAGGGGTGAAGCTGGTGAACGTCAGCAGGAGGGGGCTAAAGTAGGGATAATAGAAACAATGGGTGGAGCGCAACCAGCCATGGATGGCATTACTTGTGTTGTTAGCATCTTAGGTAAATAGTTGTTATTAGTTTTAGGTTTGTTGTTTTTTCATAATTTCACTCGTTAATGTTCAGCTTCTGGCTATCGTCAGCTATTCTCTGTAATTTAACAAATAGTTCTTGACAAGGAGTGATGGGATTTGTTATAAGTGGTATTATTAGGTAGGTGTTAGATAGGTAGGATTAAGTAGGAGCAATTAGATTGTATAATAATTAGTGTTATTGTATTATAGTTTATCGTATAGAGTGGTATTAGATGATATAGAGATGTAGATGATATAGAAGGGTTGGTAATCTGGTCAAAAAACTATTTAAGTAAGGAGGTATTAAGACTATGCCAAGTCATCTTAACGTTCCTACGAAGTATTGGGAACTCACGAAGGAGGTTCCACCTCCTCCAATAGAGCGTGACATAAAGTCATGGATCATAGCGAATCCATCGGATCCGTTGTGGGATATAGACGTTCTTCCTCTGACATATACAGATAGTCGTTGGTCGGCGTTTGTAGTAAGGGTGGATGAGGGTACGCGTCAGCGTTTATGTCCGAATCCGCCATTAGAGGTATGGGATGGGGAGAATGCTGATTTAGTAGAGTTTTGGTATGTGGATCATAAGAACACGATGTTGGGTCCATATTTGGAGTTTGGAGTAACGATATCGGCGACGTATAAGGATCCACGTGGTAATGTGTACAAGGCTGGATATTATCCGTATATGTATTTGACGGGCGATGCGCCTGTAGATGCGGGGCGAGTATTAGGATTTCCGAAGAAGATGTCATATATACGTTGCACGGTACACGGTGGAGAGAAGGGGACGGATTTCTTTGGATTTGCTATGTCTCGGAATGGGTATTTGATGCACAGTGCGACGGGTCAGTTTGACGACAAGCAAGTAACGCCGCCACATTTTTATGGTAAGGTGGACTGGGGCAAGTTTAACATGAAGGTAATAACGCGTCCGGACGTATCTAGTTCAGAGTGGCAGTTAACGTATTTGCCATCGGAGTTACCTGCGATATTTAACGTAAAGGGGCATCGTTTTCAGATCAAGCCTGAGCACACGCGGACGGCGTCTGGAGATGCGATAAACTGGTTTATGCAGGCGACGCCATTTGACAATATGGGAGCAGAGCTAAAGGTACAGGAGGTAACGGGTTTGATATCGTTTGTATTTGATTTAATCATACCTCCTGCGAATGTATTATGGACGGAGACATATGAGCGTCCTGCGAGTTATCGTGGATATGCGACGCCATATAAGTATGGATTACGTCAGCAGTTTCCAATCAGTCAGGGGTCATAGGGGTGAGTAGTTTTAGAGGAGAGAAACAAAAACGAAATTAGGAGGTTAAAAGCAATGGGATTACAAGCGAATGAATATAGCTATCCATGGTTGGCAGAGGGGGAGGTACCACCTTTGCCTCGAGATAGGGATAGGATTCACATCATATCTCAAGGTGTGGCGGATCCTGTATTTGACTATGACATAATACCGTTGACGTATACAGAGAGTCGTTGGATGGCTTATGTAGTACGAGCGGACATAAGCAGTATGAAGGCGGTAGTTCCTGAGCCGATAGAGGTGCAGGATGATGTAATAGAGTTTTGGTATGTGATACATCGTAACACGATGTTGGGTCCGTATATGGAGATGGGAGTAACGTTTTCAGCTACGGTAGATTCAGGAGATGGGCAGATATACAAGGCTGGATATTATCCATATATGTATTTGTCTAATGATTCTCCTATATTTGCGGGTAAGGAGCCGTTTGGATTTCCAAAGAAGGCTGCATATATAGCGGGTTTTGAGCATGGGACGAACAACAATTATTTTAATCATTTGATGGAGCGTAGGGGATATATACTACACACGGCTAATGGGCGGTATTCTGACAAGCCGTTATCGACGCGGCCGACGTTTTATGGTAAGACGGATTGGGGTCGAATGAATTACAGGATAACGACGCGGCCTGATGTAAGTAACAGTATCCATGAGGTAACGTATTTGCCATCAGACTTACCACCTGGTTTTGGGACAGGGCATCGTTTTCAGTTAAATCCTGAGAGTATCCGGACGGCTACGGGTGGAGATATACGTTCGTGGTATATGTCAGGGACTCCATTTGATTTTATGGGTGGTCAGATACCTGCGACTGAGGTAGTGGGATTGATAAGTTTCACGTTTAATTTGATAATACCACCTGCGTTAACGATATGGAGTAAGACGGTAGAGCGTGGTGATGATGATTTGGGTCAGATATTGTATTCTACGCCGTTTAAGTATACGATGCGCCATAGGTTCTTGTTGCCACAGTATTCACAGGGGTAGGTTGTAGTATTTAGGAGAGCAGGCGATTAATATAAGTAAAGTGGCAGGGGTCTCTTTGTGATATAAGGGGCTCCTGCTTTTTTTATGTAGTAGGGGTTATGGAGAAGAATGGGTATTATGGAGAAGAATAGGTATAAGGTGTAGTGAGTTCATATCACACCACACTATATAGACATATCGTCATTCTATGTCATATAATTGTGGTATAAGAAGACAGTGCAAAAAGGATAGAGGGAAGTAACAGAATGAAACAGAAACAAGAAGGGCTACATCCTGGGGAAGTGCTGAGTAAGTATGGGGAAGTATTAGAGTTGATTAAACGTGGAAAAGGAGCGCGAGCGCTTAACATACTTCCGTGGGCATTACCAGAATCTATGTTGCCTTATTCGGTGGGGGTAATACGCCACGCAATGGGTATATACTTGCTTCACGAAGACTATATAGGGGAACGTGAGATAATAGAGGAGGCTTATAGATTTTTAGATAACTTTATACCGGATGAGGAGTATGATAAGTATAGATTTGTCCGAGATATGATGTCCCGACGGGGTCGGATTAGTTACGTAAGTGAGGGTGACCGGGAGAGCATGTCAGATATATTGCGGGAGTTGCGTGTTAGAAGCAAAAAGATGAAGCAAAGCCGTAAGCGGACAAAACAAGAGTTAAAATCCTTGCGGCGAATAATTGGGGTGCCCGAGGATATGGCATTATTGGAGGGTGAGGAAAGAGATAAAGAAAAGAGGATAGAGGAAAGGGTTCCTGAGCTTCACCTACAGTATCAGTAGGTTGCTGGTGAGAGATAGATAACGTTAAAAGGTGAAAACCGTCATTCTAAATGCATGGAGTTGGAGTTCTGTAATCTATGCTTCACTTACAACATGTGCAAATATGCTTTTCATCTACCTGTGTAATGGGGGTGATTCCCATCTCTGGTTATGAATCCATCTTTACATAGTGGACATCTTTAAGCTACATTCTGAGTTTTACCCAACTGGTGATCAGCCAGACGCAATCAAAGAGCTTACCGAGGGCGTCCTCCGAGGTGACAAGCATCAAGTACTTCTCGGAGTTACTGGTAGTGGCAAGACGTTCACAGTTGCGAACGTAATTGCAATTTTAGAGCGACCCACCCTAATTATCGCCCATAATAAGACCTTAGCAGCACAGCTCTATGGAGAATTAAAAGATCTGTTCCCGCAAAATGCAGTTAGATATTTTGTGAGCTATTATGATTACTATCAGCCTGAAGCCTATATACCGTCAACTGATACCTACATAGAAAAAGACGCTCAGGTTAATGAGCATATAGATAGATTGCGCCATGCTTCTACCACGTCGCTCTTTGAAGGAAGGGGTGTAATAATAGTGGCTAGCGTATCATGTATATATGGGATTGGTGCTCCTATGCACTATTATAGCCTTCTCACGGTAGTTAAGAATGGTATGGAGCTTGATAGAGATGAGTTGGTGGACAAGCTTGCGGAAATTCAATATGAAAGAGTAGGGGTTGATCTGCATAGGAACAGTTTTCGTGTGAAGGGAAATATCGTGGATGTTTTTCCATCTCACTATGATAAGACTGCTCTAAGAATAGAGTTTTTTGGGAATCAAGTAGATTCACTAAGAGAAATAGATCCAGTTAGGGGGAAGACTTTAAGGCCTCTTGCAAAAGCGGCGATATATCCTGGTTCTCACTACGCAGCCCCTAAATATAGGCATGAAAGGGCAATTGAGAACATAGAAAAAGAGCTTGCGGAAAGGCTCAAATACCTTGAAGCGCGGAAAATGCTGGTGGAGAGACAAAGACTTGAAGAAAAGACAAATTATGACCTAGAGCTTCTTAGAAATATGGGTTTTTGTCCAGGTATTGAAAATTATTCAAGGCATATTTCTGGAAGATTAGCTGGGCAGCCCCCATGGACTTTACTTGATTACTTTCCCAAAGATTTTTTAATGATAATTGACGAGAGTCACCAGATGATTCCGCAGTTGAGGGCAATGTATGGGGGGGACAGGAGTAGGAAGATGAATCTAGTGGAGCATGGTTTCAGGCTGCCTTCAGCCTTAGATAATAGGCCCCTTAACTTCTCTGAGTTTGAAGAAAAAATGCCGCAGACGATATATGTTTCTGCGACCCCCGGTACTTATGAAATAGACAAAGCGGAAGGTGCTATAACAGAGCAAATTATACGCCCCACTGGGCTTGCCGATCCTAAGGTTGAAATAAGACCCGTTAACAATCAGGTAGATGACTTGTTAGAAGAAATAAGGAGAAGAGCTGAGAAGGGAAGCAGGTCTCTCGTTACCACTCTTACCAAAAGAATGGCGGAAGACTTAACTTTTTACTACAAAGAGCTTGGAGTAAAAGTGCATTACCTGCACTCAGACATTAATACGCTTGAGAGGATAGCCATATTGAGGGATTTGAGACTTGGAAAATTTGACGTTCTTGTGGGAATTAATTTATTAAGAGAGGGTTTGGACATACCTGAGGTATCGCTTGTTGCCATACTTGACGCTGACAAAGAGGGGTATCTCCGCTCTGAGACCTCCCTTATACAGATGTTTGGTAGAACTGCGAGGAATGTAGATGGACAAGTGATTTTATATGCGGATAAGGTCACGTCTTCGATGTCGGGTGCTATTTCGGAGACAAACAGAAGAAGGAAGATTCAGGAGAAATACAATCGGGAAAACGGTATCACTGCAACTGGAGTCAACAAATCGGTCAATGATATACTATCAAGTATATATGAGGCGGATTACTACACAGTTGCTAAAGAACCTAAGAGTGAGGAATTCTTAAACGTTCTTCCTGAACAAATTCCTAGCGAAATAAATGTCTTAAGCAAGGAAATGAAGGAGGCGGCTAAGAATCTAGAATATGAGATAGCCGCAAAAAAGCGAGATCAAATAAAAGAATTGAGGGAACTCGAGATGAAGTACGCTGGTGAAATTAGTAAGAAAGGTGATTCTTAAGATTTTCTGCAAGTCTTTCATTTACTCCAGGAACAGAAGCAATTTCATTCACCGAAGCTTCTCTAATCTTTGAGATGCTTCCAAACCGTTTTATCAGTGCTCTCTTGCGTTTAATCCCTATGCCGGGCACCCCATCTAGCTCGGATCTAAGGGTTTCCTTGCTCCTTAGTTTTTTATGGTAAGTAATAGCAAACCGGTGTGCCTCATCCCTAATACGCATCAAAAGGAGTAGTAGATGCGAGTTCCTGGAGAGCACTGCTGGAGTTCTACTGCAGTGCATATAAACTTTATCAACTTCTCCTTCCTCTTTCCCTTTAGCTATTGAGGCAATGCCAACCTTGTCTAGGTATCCAATCTCATCTAAAACTTGATGGGCTATGTTGAGTTGCCCTTTTCCGCCATCTATCAACATCAGGTCGGGAGCCTCCCATCCGTCCTGATCAACTCTTGCAAACCTTCTTGATAACGCCTCATGCATACTGGAATAATCATCAGGACCCTTAACCGTTTTGATTCTGAATCTCTTGTATTTATCCTTTACAGGCTCTCCATTTTCAAATCTTATTATAGAAGCGACTGTTATAGACCCCTGAATATTTGAAATATCGCAACATTCAATTGAGACTGGAAGGCGAGGTAGGTGTAGAAACGATTTGATCCTTTTAAGTAGATCTATTTTGTTTAAGTGTTCGGTGCTTTTTCTTTGGAAATTCTCTGCCGCATTTATATTTGCGAGGTTAGCGAGTTTAAGTCTTTCTCCCCGTTTAGGCACCTCTATACTCACCTTGCGTCCTTGTTTTTCTGTAAGAATCTGGGAAAGAGCCAGCTTATCCCCTGTTACAAAAGGAATGATAATCTTATTGGGTATAAATCTGTTACTGCCGTAAAACTGTGATAGAAAGTCTTCTAGTATCTCTTCGTGGGTCCCTGCCACTTTCGTAAATGAATACGCTTCTCTGTCCACCAAGCTCCCGCCCCTCAAAAAGAGTATGGCGAATTCTGCAACGTGTCCCTGTCTGTAGAGGCCTACGACGTCCATATCTTGAGTGTTCGGCGTAACAAACATTCTAGATGAGATATTTTTTTCGAGAAGCCTAAGTTGATCCCTATAATGCGCAGCATCCTCAAACCTCGTCTCTTCAGAAGCTCTTTCCATATTTTCTTTGATGAGATTAGTAACCTGCTTCTTTTCTCCTTTAAGAAACATTCTTACCTGTTCAACTACCGCCCTGTATTTTTTGTCGTCCGACTTCTTAGTGCAGGGTCCCAAACATTGTTTCATATAATAATTAAGACATGGTCTGAGGGAATGACGCCTAAACTTTTCATCTGTGCAATCGCGGAGTGGAAATACTTTATGAATCAGCCGTTTCGTTTTCTTAATAGCATCCGCTGAGGTGAACGGACCATAATATAATGCGCCGTCTCTTAGTACCCGTCTCGTCAGCGCAAGCCTTGGGACCGCCTCTCTTATATCTAGTCTCAAGGACAAGTAATTTTTGTCGTCCTTGAGCCGTATATTATATTTGGGCTTCTTCTGTTTTATGAGAGAGTTCTCGAGTAAAAGTGCTGCACGCTCATTATTCGTTACAACGTACTCCACGTCCTGCACCTCTCTCATAAGATGCGCTATATGGGGACGCTGAGCATTTTCTTCTTGGTTTAGATATGAGAATATACGGCTTCTTAAATTTTTAGCCTTTCCTATATATAGAGTTTCCCCTATTTTATCTTTTAGCAAATAAATCCCCGTGGAAGTCGGAAGATGTCTCAATCTATTTTTTGTTATATTCATGAGATACCAAGATTAAGGATAACTAAAAACGCTATATTTTTGCACTACGAGCGTGCATATCCTACCGTCTTTTTGACACTCTACTCTTTAGAACCTACACTCTTACCTATACCAGGACTAGTTCTGCATATACCTCTATTCAGGGGTCGGGGACAATATTATGGGAAAGCCGGTTTTGTATCTTATAGATGGTAGCTCTTATATCTTTCGAGCCTATTATGCGATTAAGAGCCTTAACACGTCAAAGGGATTCCCGACAAATGCGGTCTATGGATTCGCTTCTATGCTGTTTAAGTTCTTGAAGGACTACAACCCGCAATACCTTGGCATCGTTTTTGATTCACAGGGGGATACTTTTAGAAATAAAATTTATCCTCTGTATAAAGCTAACAGGAGCGCTCCCCCTGATGGCCTTGTTCCCCAGTTCTCTAAAATCTTTGAGCTAGTAGATGGGTTCAACGTCCCGCAGTATCAGATAGATGGATTTGAGGCTGACGACGTTATGGGAGCTATAGCGAAAGTGGCGGAGCAGAAAGGCATGGAGGTAGTTCTAGTAACTGGAGACAAAGACTTCTATCAGCTCGTTTCAGCCAATGTTACTCTTCTTGATACGATGAAGAATAGACAAGTTGGTATTGAGGAGGTTATGAAAAAATATAGAGTAACTCCCAATAGGATAATAGACGTATTTGCCCTTGCCGGAGATGCAATTGATAATATTCCAGGAGTGAAAGGAATAGGTGAAAAGACTGCTATTAGCCTTATAGCGGAGTTTGGCTCTCTTGACGGCTTACTGGAAAATATGGATAAGGTTACGAGTAGGCAGAGAGCGCTCATTGAAGAAAATAGGGAAGACGCTTTGCTCAGTAGGAGGCTTTTTACCATCAAGACGGACATACAAATGGGACTAGACGTCTGGAGCTTTAAGTATGAAGGGTTAAATAAGGCAAAGCTAGGGCGAATATTTAGGGATCTTGAGTTTAAGAATTTGCTACGAGAGATTGGGGAACCTGAAGTACGTTCCCGAGTCCCATCAGGTAAAGATAACCATAGTGAAACGGGTTCAGCCATTCAGCAAGATCAAGGCGGCCCTGCGCATGTTGCAGAAGATAGCACTACTGCTTCACATGAAAAATATAGACTCGTTTTATCTGTGGATGAACTAGATAAAGTGATAAGCCGGATCAAAGATACAGGTGAGGTCGCAATAGCCCTTGAGACTACTTCAACAAAGCCTATGCTTGCGCAAATCGTTGGTATAGCCCTCTGTCCAGTCTCGCACGAGGCTTACTACGTTCCGGTTGCCCACCATAACCTGTCCAATACTTCGTTTATACAACTAGATATTTCCTATGTATTGGAAAAGGTTAAGCCTTTATTAGAAAGTAAATATATAAGCAAGGTAGGGCACAATCTCAAGCACGAAATCGTTGTTCTGAAAAGATATGGCGTTAATATGAGCAGCGTTGCCTTTGATGCTATCATTGCCTCTCATATAATAGATTCATCTAGAGGCAGCTACAGTTTAGGTGAATTGTCAAGCCTCTATCTTGACCGCCGAATTGTAAGTTACAAGGATGTAACCACTGTTGGTAAATCTAGGATAACCTTTGATGAGCTCGAACTTGAGCCAGCAAAAGAATACGCCTCCAAAAGAGCTAATTTGGCGATGATGCTGAGTAGAGTGCTGAAGCCTGAATTAGAAAAAATCAAAGTCGCTCAAGTATTTAAGGATGTGGAGCTTGAGTTTATTCAGGTTTTGGCGCAGGTAGAGATGAATGGCGTTAAAGTGGATGCCGAGAGGCTTAAAGAATTGTCAAATGAATTTGAGATATACCTTGAAAAAGTGGCAAAAGAGATATATGCGAAAGTTGGTTATGAGTTCAATCTTAATTCTCCCCTTCAGTTGAGGAGAGTTCTTTTTGATACGCTGGGGCTTCCTAAGAGCAAGCTAACGAAGAAAGGCGAGCCTTCGACGGATGTTGAGGTTCTAAACAATCTAAGCAAGCTCAATCCTGTTCCCCAAAAGGTTCTTGAGCACAGGGCTTTATCAAAGCTCAAGTCCACTTACGTGGATTCTCTGCCAAAGCTCATAAATAGTGAGACGGGGAGGATTCATACTTTTTTTAATCCGGTAGGTTCTTCTACCGGTAGGCTTAGCTCTAGCGATCCGAATCTTCAAAATATACCTATTAAGACTATGCAGGGAAAGAGAATTAGGGAGGCTTTTATTCCGGAGAAAGGGTATGTTCTACTTTCCGCCGACTACTCTCAGATTGAGCTTAGGCTGTTGGCGCACTTTTCTCAAGATAAAAGCCTTGTTGAAGCCTTTGTAATGGGAAGCGATATACACAACAGGACGGCGTCGGAGATATTCGGCGTTGCTGGTGGTATGGTTACGCCGGAAATGAGGAGGTTTGCCAAGAATATTAACTTCGGAATCATATATGGAATAAGTGCCTTTGGGCTTGCTAAGCAGTTGGGCACTTCAGTGTCGGTAGCTAAGAGTTATATTGAAGAATATTTCAGGCGCTATGACAGCGTAAAGGAATATATTGAGAAATCAATATCCGAAGCTCGGGATAAAGGATACGCTGAGACTATTTTGGGGCGCAGGCGTCCCATACCTGAGCTTCAATCTGGGGATAGAAATAGAAGGGGTTTTGGGGAGCGTATGGCGATGAATACTCCGATTCAAGGCTCAGCGGCGGATATAATAAAAATAGCTATGGTCAGGATACACAAGAGACTAATAAACGGCTATGAAGCCCGTATGATTCTGCAGGTTCACGATGAATTGCTATTTGAGGCAAAAGAGACGGAACTAGACGATTTATCTCAGGTGGTAAGGCAAGATATGGAAGGAGCCTGGGAACTAAGCGTTCCTCTCAAAGTTGACATCGGCACTGGACGCAACTGGTCCCAATCGCATTGACTATTGTTAGAACAAAAGAGGCGCGCGACTTTATGAGTCGTTTTAGCTGTCATCTGGGCACTCTCTGTTAATAGTAGCCTCATTATCAGAATTGACCTCTCCAGTAATTTTGCAACTACCAGTAGTCCCAGGATCTATTGTCACTGCAGATGATCCTTTGGCATTTATGCTGTCTCCGTTGTCTGAGGTAATGGAAAAAATGTTGTTTTTTGTAGAGGTTTCAGTTTTTGTGAGTTTTACCGTGGCGTTGTCGTCAGTATCAATTCCATTCTTCTCCTCAGCAGTAACTTCTATATCTTTATCAGCCTCGATTATAACTGATGCGGAACCGTTGGCTACTATTCCGTTTACGCAACCACTTAGGGTAACTTCACTAGAAGCTATCTTAACGAGGCTGTTATCCTTCACTTTTATACAGTCTTCATTATCTGCATTTATTGTAAAGGTTGCTTCTGTTCCCTCAAAGGAGAATTGGTCTCGATTATTCAAATCTATAGCTCTCTGACGCACTAACCACCTTGTGAGACTAATATCGTTAGAATCCTGGTTTATACTTACATTATACGTTACTTTGCTGCCTCCCGTAGCCCATATAGGCCTACTTTTTGTGATGTTATCAGATTCAGATAATGTGAACTCTAAGAATATTTGTGTCCCTTCATTTGGTATGGGAAGTGAATCAAACTTAAACCGTCCATCCTTGTCCGTACTCTTCGAGTCGAGTTCCTTCCCCAATCTTAGAATGGAGACTTTTATATCTGATGCTGCCTCTCCGTTATGTCGTGTAACCTTGCCTTGTAATACGATTGTGTTCTCTTTGACCTTTTTCGTATCGTCACAGCCTACTGAAATGCCTGATGAAGCGTATGATACGGTTATGAGCGCTGCTAATAGTAGTAAAGATTTTATGCGAGGTTTTTTTATCACGTGATTGTCCTCCAATAAGTCATTTAGGCATATATTATGACTGGTTGTTACCTACAACCTTGCCATTATAACAGATAATTTTTGATTTGTATATGGGATTTAGCATTCAAGTATGATTCCGTATCGGCGTAATTACCAGAGTTGCTTTTTCTATGGAAATTGTATGAGAATGCATTCTATTCGCTAAGTTAGAGTAAAGCTAAAAGGCTAGGTGTCCAATCCTTTTTCCTTTAGGTATCTCTCAAATGATTTTATGAATTCCGTGCGCACACGCTTACTAGCTTTTCCTATTGGCGTAGTTACGGCTTTCTCATATATTTCGGATGCGGTAGCTTCAAGGTTTGCGTCTCCAGTGGTTCGTGCCAGTCTCAGCACAGCTATGGAGTTATAAAAAATTGCCTTGAAAAGGGATTTCCTTGCGTCGTTAAGCTTGAACTCCTCTAAATTCTTCTGCGTTTCCAGCAAGGCGTAAAATCCCACGCCACAAAAAAGCGTGAGCAACTTCTTCGCTTCATCCTGCGACATTCCCTCAATTAAATAGACAAGTGGCGCTTCTACGATAGATTCAAGCTCCTTATCCTTGCTTATCATGCTTGCAATATCTTTTACTTTTTTACCTTCAGCATTGTTAAGCAGGTCCTTAAGCGCGCCTTGCACGTATTCAAGGGCAAAGCTGTCTCGGATTTCTTCCATACTAAGCCCTTCTGATTTAAGTGCCTTTACGTATGCTAGCTTGTCTATAGTCTTTTCAGAAAACAGTAGGATCGTTTTGCCTTCCTTGATTCTTTTCTTCGTGGGTTTAGGTATGAGACCTAATCGTGCGCAAGCCCTGATTGTTTTCTCTGGATAACGTCCCAAGTCTATTTTTCTTTTGCTGGCTTCGTTGATAACTTCCTCAAGGGTTATATAAGTCATAGCAGAATATTAATCAGGTTGTTGGTTTATTGTCAATTAACTCTTCCCTGATGAAACTCAGTTGCGATGCCTTATTTGTTACTCAGTTACTTCTGGATTCCTGCTGTCACGGAAACTCCTCAAGGAGTTTAGCGCACTGTTTTCTTTCAGTATTTTGGTAGATGCTCATTGGAAATAGGGTTTGAAACGGTAAAAATCTAACGCTATTAACAAGTTTTTCCGCTCTCACCCTAAAAGCTATTTGTAGGATTATGCCATCTATATACGTAAAGCTTAAAAATAAATGCGAAACTGTATATTTACAGTCTATCTGGGGAACTTATTCTCATGTAGCATGGATAAGAACTGAGAACGTGGAGTTGGGAATAATTAAGCTTACGACGACTGAAGACTTGATTGACGATACGAGGGCTATATTAAGCAGGCTTAAATCCGAGATAGAGTTTGAGGAGGTTGAGTCGGCTGATCCGGGTAATAGTATTAGCGGATAAGAATTTTAGCTAGGTTATGAGATTTTGGAGTTATAAACGACAGATACGTTATTGAAGTGATAATGATGAAGAGAGAAGAGATGGCGCGTTCAGCGGTCACGGTAGGTTCGGCTACCTTTCTAAGTCGTATCACAGGCTACCTGCGAGATATGACAGTGGCTTATTTCTTTGGTGCAACGGCGGTAACCGACGCCTTTTGGGTAGCTTTTAGGGTGCCTAATATTCTTAGAAGACTTTTCGCCGAGGGTTCACTAACTATCTCGTTTATTCCCATATTCACGGAGAGTCTGGAGAAACAAGGTGAAAAAGAGGCGAAAGAAATCGCTGACGTAATTTTCACCTTGTTGTCCATCATACTAATCCTAGTCTCTGTGCTAGGGATAATTTTCTCTCCCTACGTTGTGAAGTTGTTCGCCTCCGGTTTTGATGAGCAAACTTTTAACCTTTCCGCCTCCCTAATGCGCCTAATGTTTCCTTACATCTTTTTCATATCGCTTACGGCTCTATCCATGGGTGTCCTTAATTCCTTACGTCGATTCTTCGCTCCCGCTTTTTCGCCCGTGCTTTTTAACGTGTGTATTATCGCTGCAATCTTTCTATTGCACGATGGCTTGGGTCTTCCTATATACTCGGCGGCGGTGGGGGTAATGATCGGCGGGGTTATACAACTTGCTTTTCAGTTTCCATTTCTCAGCAAGAGGCGGTTTCTCTTCAGATTCAATGCAAACTTCCAACATCCGGCTGCAAAAAAGATAGGCTTGCTAATGATGCCCCAGCTTTTTGGAGTCGCTGTTTATAATTTGAATTTGATAGTCAGTTCTCAATATGCGTCTTTTATGAAAGATGGAACTATTTCTTATCTCTATTTTTCAGAAAGGTTGATAGAGTTTCCCTTAGGCATAATAGCAGTCTCTATAGCGGTTGTTTTGCTGCCGAATCTTGCAACTTATGCGAGTAGGAACGAATTTGATAAGTTTAGAGAAACATATTCATCTATGCTAAAGATGATGCTTTTTATATTACTGCCAGCTCTGGCGGGTCTTATAGCTCTCAGAATACCTATATGTAACCTTCTTTATCAAAGGGGAGAGTTCACGTATGAGGCTACACTCCTTACTTCACAAGCTCTCTTGGGATATGCTGTGGGACTTTGGGCAGTCGGAGCTATAAGAATTACGGCTCCAGCTTTTTACGCTATGCAGGATACCAAGACGCCTGTTTTAATAGCGTTCTTTGCGTTTGTAGCCAATGCGTTATTAGGATTCATACTTGGCTTTACGCTTGGGTTGAATCATACGGGTTTAGCGATAGCTAGCTCAGTCTCTTCTATTTTCAATTTCTTAATGCTATTTTACTTGCTCAGAAGGCGTATAGAGTCTAAGGACGCGCCGGGAGTAATTACTAGTGGTAGAAGTGTGGAATCAAAATCGGTATTGGTCTTTTGCTTAAAGGTTGTTCCCTTGTCAATTGTTACGGCGGCTATAGCATGGCAAATCTCGAGCTTTGGGGACTGGACCGAGTCAGAATTTACTTTTGACAAGCTCCTGCTCTTGCTTGCGTCAACGGTGGCTTCAATAACTGTTTATCTAGGTCTGGCGAAAATGTTGAATATAGAGGAATTGGCCTTTCTTTTTAGCACGATTAAAAAGAGGCTTTAAGCCTTTATATACTTTTATTGAAACACCTTTCTTGATTACTAAATCTGTTATAAAGTAATATCATCTTATCCAAGTGTTCACGGTGGTAGAATGGGAGTCATTCCCGATCACGTCGGTAGTTTGGTTGGGCAATGAGAAAGTACTCCTCTTTGTCACTTCGGACATGGTAGGGCAATCTATCCCTTTACGGTGAAGAATGGATAAGGAGGATGAGTGGATAAGGGAAGTAAGAAGGAGACGAGAGACTCTCTTAGCGGACTTGAGGAAAAGTATAGAACTCTCCTGAGTGATGATTATAGGTCTCTCGCATTTGTATTCTTGGCTCAGATTCTATACAGGAAGAATGAGCTGAACAAGGCGATGGATGTATTGATAAAGGGTTTAAGGTATCATAAACAAAGCGTTACGGGCAGGTTTTTGCTTGGCAAAATTTATTATGATTTTTGGATGATAAGACAGGCTAAAGAAGAGTTACAAGCTGTAATTAAGCTGTCTCCGGATAATTTAGCTGCCGGTGCTATGCTAGTTCAGATGTATAGAAGTGAGGGCGATCTGGATAAATCGCTTGATATTCTCAAATTACTCAAGGGTTTTCATTCGAATGAAGAGGGTATAACTATCGAGATGAAGGAGATACTCTACCAAATAGAAAATAAAGAGAGGAATTTTGGGACTGTTAACAAAGAAGACGTTGGAGGTTACAGGCTTCCAATCAAAGCTGAAGTTTATAATGAAGAGGTTGCGACCGTAATCATGGCTGAGTTGTATATCAGTCAAGGTCTTTACGCAAAGGCTTCTTGGGTTTTGGAGCAAATTCTAAAGACCGATCCTAACAATGTCGAGGCGACAAAAAAACTCGCCCAAGCGAGAATCGGCTTAGTTAATCAAGCTGCGGGCTTTGTTGCGCTGAAGAACTAGGCTTAGCCAAATATGGAGAGATTAGGTTCTGAACAATGAATATACTAGTCATACACGGGCCGAACTTGAATATGCTGGGGAAACGCGAGCCTGAAATCTACGGCGACAGAACTATTGAAGACGTTAATTCGGACTTGTGTAACCTAGCGGTTGAATTGGGGATTAAGGTCGTTTTTTTTCAGTCGAACTCCGAGGGGGACATAATAAGTCGTATTCAGGAGGCTATGCACGAATTCAACGGGATAGTAATAAATCCAGGTGCCTACACGCACACTAGCATCGCTATCCGCGATGCGATTCTTTCGGTGGATCTGCCAGTGGTGGAAGTTCACATGTCAAACGTTCACAAAAGGGAAGAATTTAGACGGAAATCTTATGTCTCAGGGGTTGCCGTCGCTGTCGTATCGGGTTTTGGGGCTGATAGTTATTTTCTCGGCGTCAGGGGTCTGGTGAATCATCTGCGGGCAACGGTTAAGAATAAATGAAGACAAACTGGACTTTCAGACAGGAGAGTCCAAAACTTAGGGACAAACTCGTAAAAAGTTTAAAAATATCTCCCATTACGGCGCAAGTTCTTGTAAATCGTGGAATACGTAACGAAGAGGAGGCTAACCTTTTTCTAAATAGCACGCTTTTCAATTTGCCTTCTCCCAATCTAATGGAAGGTATGAATAAAGCCATTAATAGGGTAAAGGAAGCTATAAAGAAGGATGAGAAGGTTGCGATCTACGGGGATTACGACGTTGACGGTATTACTTCCACTGCTCTTTTATATAAGTTTCTGAGCGACTTAGGGGTGGATGTTATTTACTACAATCCTCATAGGATAAAGGAGGGCTACGGAGTAAACATTGCCGCCGTAGAGGGTCTAGCTAGCAAAGGGGTTAAGCTCGTAATATCTGGAGATTGCGGGATTACGGCGGTCAAAGAGGTCGAAAGGGCTAAAGAGCTAGGGGTAGATTTTATCGTAACTGATCATCATAAACCACCTGACGATTTACCTAAAGGCGTTTCGATCCTAAATCCACAGCTCTCAGGATGTAAGTATCCTGGTAAGGAGATAACTGGGGTAGGCGTGGTGTTCAATCTTACGATTGGGCTCAGACGAGCCCTACGAGATTCAGGTTTTTTTAAGAACGAAGAGCCTAATCTTGCTGATTACCTAGACCTAGTAGCTCTTGGAACCGTAGCCGACTGTGCCCCGCTTATTAATGTGAACAGAATTTTTGTAAAAGAGGGAATTAAAAGAATGCGCGACCCTAAACGCAAGGGGGTCAGGGCTTTAAAGGAGTTAAGTGCTATAAAGGGTGAGGTCAACTCATTTGATCTAGGTTTTAAGTTGGGACCTAGGATAAACGCCTCTGGCAGGATAAGCAGCGCTGAGAAAGCCGTTAAAATGTTGCTATCGGAAGACTTGGAGGATGCTAGGCAGCTCGCGAGAACGTTGAATGAGGATAACGTCAAGAGGCGGAGTGTGGAGACGTCAATACTGAGTGAAGCAGTCTCTCAAGTTGAATCCAATCCAGAGTATTCTAATTCGGCCTCGCTTGTTCTCGCCTCGTCCGACTGGCACCCTGGAATAATAGGTATCGTAGCTTCGAGAATCGTCGAGAGATTTGATAAGCCGACTGTTTTAGTAGCAATAGGAGCTGATGGAGTTGGCAAAGGCTCGGCTAGGAGCGTCAGTGGGATTAATATATATGAGGTTCTCTCGGAATGTAGCGAGCTTCTTGAGCAATTCGGGGGGCATGAGTTGGCTGCCGGCATTTCGATTAGAATGGAAAATATAGATAAATTAAGAGAGAGGATTAACAACGTAATTAGTGGTTATAAAAGAGATTCTGAGGCTGGGTTGGCAATAGACTGCCACGTTGATCTGAATAGTATGACTGCTGAACTGGTTACTGAATTGGAAATGCTCGCTCCATTCGGTATAGGAAACCCAGAGCCCGTATTAATGGCTAGGTCGGTGGAAGTTGTCTCACAGCGCTTTTTTAAGGATAAACATCTTAGATTCAGGGTGAGGCAGGGAGATAAGCTCAATGAAGCTATTTGGTTTAACGCTTTTGTAAAAAGCCATGAAGCCGCAAAGGAGCCAGCCCAGTGGCAGCCTCAGGGTACTATTAGGCTTCCGGACAAAATAGACCTAGCATTCACGCCTGAATTTAATGAGTGGAATGGAAATAGAGAGATAAGGTTTAGGGTTAAAGACGTAAATACTGAGCCGAGTTTAGAATGATCCGCGTTTATTTACTTCTTTATACTATAAGCTATACTAGCATAGAGCTAAAATAATGGAGAATACGGAGGGTTTATCATGGCTAGAGGGCCAAAGTTAGAGAATTTTAATTTCCTATATCCTGTGATAATTGTAGCATTGATTGTTTTAGGCACGAGCACTTTCGTCGTAGTCGAGAGTGGGCACGTAGGGGTCGTAAGAACTCTGGGAGCCGTTCAGCTTGATCCTCTGTCTGAGGGTTTCCACTTAAAGAAGCCCTTCTTAGACAAGGTGGAGCAGGTAGATATAAGACTTACAAAGGCGACGTCTAAATCAACCGCAGCGTCTAAGGATTTGCAAACGGTCGAAACGCAGGTGTCGGTCCAGTATTCGCTTACGGGTTTGGTGGCGCCTAAAACATTTCAGAAGATCGGAAAGCGGGGCATCGTTGCGACAACGGTTATTGAACCTGCTATTCAGGAGTCGGTAAAGGCGGTTACAGCTCAGTACACGGCTGAGCAGTTGGTAACTAAAAGGGCTCAGGTAAAGGTGCAAATACAAGAAGCTATAAATAACTTCATAAGCGTTACTTTACATGATAAAAACGTTCCGAACGCTCTTAAAATCGCAAACGTCGCTATTACCGATTTTGAATTCTCGGAAGGGTTTAATAAGGCAATTGAATTAAAGGTAAAAGCCGAGCAGGAAGCCCTTCAAGCGCTAAATGAAAAGACGCGGAGAGTTACGCAAGCCGAAGCCGGGTATCAGGAGAAGAAGCTTGCATCTGACGCCACCGCTTATGAGATAGAGGTGGCGTCTAGGGCTAAGGCGGACGCAATTAAGAGAGAAGCGAGGGCGTTAAAAGGCAATCCGGAGCTAATACAGCTTCGTCTAGCTGAAAAATGGGACGGGACCTTGCCTAAGTTCACAGGTGGAGAAACGGTTCCCCTTATCAATATGGATTCGGTTATAAAATCTAAGTGAGCGCAGAAAGAGGAATCCAGTCTTTTCATCCCGTCAATCTGAACTTGTTTCAAAATCCAGCATTGAGGGATGGGGAACGAGTCGCTTCCTCTAATCCCGCGCTTTCCAGTAGCTAATCTTCGTATGATTCTACAGGAGGGCATGAGCAGGCGAGGTTTTTATCACCATGTGCGTTGTCTATTCTACCAACGGGTGGCCAAAACTTATTCTCCTTGAGATAAGTTAGGGGATAGGCTGCCTTCTTCCTTGAATAGGCGTGGTTCCATTCATCCCCGGATGTTTCCTTTACGGTGTGTGGCGCACGTTTAAGAACGTTGTCTTCTCTGTCCGCAGTGCCTTCAACTACCTCTTCAATCTCTTTATAGATACAGATAAGCGCTTCGCAAAAACGATCTAGCTCGTCTTTCGCTTCACTCTCGGTAGGCTCAATCATAATAGTCCCAGCGACTGGCCAAGAAATCGTGGGAGCGTGAAATCCGTAATCCATTAGTCTTTTAGCAATGTCTTCAACTCCTATCCCCGCCTCTTTCGTAAATCTCCTCAAATCTAGTATAAATTCGTGAGCCACCCTTCCGTTCCCACCCTTGTAGAGCACCTTGTAAAAATTCTCCAATCTTGATTTCAAATAATTGGCGTTAAGAATTGCGTATTTTGTGGCTTCTGTAACCCCTTCACTCCCGAGGAGTTTAACGTAGGCGTGCGAGACGAGTAGAATGCTTGGGCTTCCCCATGGAGTCGAGGCTACGGCAGGTATGGATTTAGGCGTCCCGACGTCAACGATTGAGTGGCTAGGTAGATATGCGGCAAGGTGTTCCGCGACGCAGATAGGACCCATACCGGGACCACCTCCGCCGTGCGGTATGCTAAAGGTCTTATGTAGATTTATATGACATACATCAGCACCTATAGCGGCGGGGCTGGTTAGTCCTACCTGGGCGTTTAGGTTCGCCCCGTCCATGTATATCTGCCCGCCATTGTGATGCATAATATCACAAATTTCTCTTATCCTTTCCTCAAACACCCCATGCGTTGATGGGTAGGTGATCATAAGACAAGAAAGACTCCTCTTATGCTTCTTCGCTTTTTCCCTAAGGTCGTCTAAATCTATGTTCCCGTCTTTATCGCACTTAACTACGGCGACTTTCATGCCAGCCATCGCCGCGCTCGCCGGGTTAGTCCCATGAGCAGATGAAGGGATTAAAGCTACGTTTCTATTAGACTCTCCTTTATCCAATTGATAAGCTCTTATTACCATTAGTCCTGCGTATTCGCCCTGAGCACCTGAATTGGGCTGTAGTGAAGCCGCAGCAAGACCCGTGATCTCGCATAGGTAATTCTCAAGCTCCTTAAATATTTGTGCATAACCACTCGCCTGTTCCTTAGGAGAAAAAGGATGGAGTTTTGAAAACTCATGCCATGAAACTGGTATCATCTCAGTCGTAGCGTTCAGTTTCATAGTGCATGATCCGAGTGGAATCATTGAATGAGTTAATGAAAGGTCTTTGGCTTCGAGCTTTTTTATGTAACGCAACATTTTTGTCTCTGAGTGGTATTCGTTGAAAACAGGGTGCTTCATGTATTCGCTCTTGCGGAGAAACCCTTTCAGGAGGTTACAATCTAATTCGTCAAGTCTTTGCTCGATAGCTTGCGCAGGTTGATAAGAGCTTTGAAGAACAGTATCTCGTTGACGCTTCATAGAACCTCTTAAAACCTCAAAAATTCCTATTATGTTTGCTATATCCTGAGCTTGGGTAGTTTCATCAATGGAAATCTCTACGTATTTATCATCTATGTATCGGAAGTTTATTTTTGATTTCTCTGCCAGCTCTTTGAGCTTCTGATTTGAATTCCCCCGGTTATTATTACAAAGGGGTTCTAGTGTTGGTTCTAGTTCTATCTTTAAGGTATCGAAGTAGCGTTCATTAATCTGACAGTATCCTAGCTTTTCAAGCTCTGACGCGAGGTAAATCGCCGTTTTATGAATCCTTTCGGCTATTGATTTAATCCCCTTAGGTCCATGATAGACTGCGTACATACTAGCCATTATGGCGAGCAGAGCCTGGGCCGTGCATATATTTGATGTTGCTTTCTCTCTTCTTATGTGCTGTTCACGGGTTTGAAGCGCCATTCTATAAGCAGTTGTCCCCTCGGAATCTACTGAGGCGCCGATAATTCTTCCCGGCACCTGTCTCGTGAACCTCTCACGCGTTGCAAAATACGCGGCGTGCGGTCCTCCGTAGCCTAATGGCACCCCGAATCTTTGAGTAGAGCCGACTACGACGTCAGCTCCCATCTCCCCAGGTGGTTTCAGAAGTGCAAGGCTGAGTAAGTCCGCTGCAACTGCAACAAGAGCGCCTGCTTCATGGGCTCTTCTTATAAAATCCGTATAGTCAAAAATCTCTCCGTCCGCGTTGGGATACTGAACTAATGCTCCGAACACCCCCCCTCCAAATTCAAGATCTCTGTGATTATTTATTTTGATCTCTATTCCAATTGGTTCTGCTCTATTACGCAAGACGTCTAGGGTTTGTGGAAAGCATTTTTCAGATACCAGAAAAACTTTTGCTCGTTCATTTTTCGATTTTTTACCGCTAATTCTATGGAGCATTGTCATGGACTCAGCTGCTGCTGTTCCCTCGTCAAGTAAGGAAGCATTCGCTATGTCCATCTTGGTTAAATCAATTACCATGCTCTGAAAATTGATTAAGGCTTCGAGGCGTCCCTGGGATATTTCAGCTTGATAAGGGGTGTATTGAGTGTACCAACCCGGATTTTGAAAAATATTACGCTCGATTACGCTGGGAGTAATACAATCGTAGTATCCAAGCCCTATATAAGATTTGAAGTGCTGATTTCGTTTAGCTATCTCCTTAAGCTCTTCTAAATACTCGTATTCACTTACGCCATTTGGCAGGTTGAGATTTTCTCTTTTTTTTATAGATTTGGGTATAGTCTCTTTAATAAGTTCTTCAAGCGAATTTACGCCAATAGACTCAAGCATCTCCATTAGTTGAGATTCATTTGGTCCTATATGCCTTCTAGCAAATGAATTATCCTTGTCCAATCTTTTACCTATCATTGATTTTTTGAGTTTTTATTCGTCTTGATGTAGCGTTAAACAGTCGTTAGCGATATTTCGATAAAATACACGATTATTTAAGAACACGACAATTATCGTTATTTCATTGGGCTTGGCCTTCATAATTTCTAAATCAGTATGTTGTAAAATTTGCGTTCAATGCTTAAATACTCGTAAGGTTTAGTCTAAAATTTCCTACGGAGTCGTATATGGGACTAATTGCACTTATATCTTGGTTGATTGTTGGGTTTGTGGCTGGGGCGGTAGCGAAGTTACTAATTGATGGTAAGTATTCAGAGGGATTCGTAGGAATAATTTTAATTGGCATAGTTGGTGCCATTGTAGGTGGTCAAATTTCAAAGATTCTAGCTGTTGGTCAAGCAATACAAATGGGCTTTGATTTCAGAAGTTTCATATTTGCTTTAGTAGGCTCTGTCGTATTACTTTTTATATATAGTTTGGTGAAAGGCAAGCCGTGATTGTTATGCTCCGAAGAAGAAATTTAAGATTAAAACAGTCTTTATTGATTTACTTGCCGGTTTGTGAAACTAAGTCCGAGCTTGGGTTTCTAATATCCCGTAAATAATTGACAAAACTTAAACCTGGCCTTAGACTATCCTTCCGATTTCAGGCAGGGGTAAAGAGTTATGTCTGACAATAATGTAGTTAAAATCTTTGATACGACCTTAAGAGATGGAGAGCAAGCCCCCGGGTGCGGTATGACCGTGGAGGAAAAACTGAGGGTTGCACGCCAGCTCGAAAAATTGGGCGTAGATGTTATTGAAGCAGGTTTTCCAATTTCTTCAGATGGTGATTTTCAGGCTGTAAAGCAAATAGCTGATACTATAAGGGGTTGCGAAATCGCCGGGCTTTGCAGGGCTAATCGTAATGACATAGACAAGGGGTGGGAAGCCGTAAGTGGGGCTGAGAGTCCTAGGATACATACCTTTATTGCTACCTCCGACATACATCTAAAGCACAAGCTCAGAAAATCGAAGGATGAGGTTTTGGAAATAATAAGTGACGCAGTGAGGCATGCGAGGCATTATACGTGCAACGTTGAATTTTCTTGCGAAGATGCTACTAGAACGGATATTGACTACCTATGCAAAGCGGTGGACGTGGCAGTGAGATCCGGGGCTACTACTATAAATATTCCTGATACGGTGGGATATACTGTGCCCGAAGAATTTTCCTACGTTATAAAAAACTTGAAGGAAAGGGTGCCGGGACTTGATGACGTTACGCTTAGCGTTCATTGTCATAATGACCTTGGTCTCGCCGTAGCTAACTCTACCGCTGCCGTGCATGAAGGGGCAAGGCAGGTTGAATGCACGATAAATGGATTAGGGGAGAGGGCGGGAAATGCTTCTCTTGAAGAAATAGTAATGGGTCTCAAGGTTAGGCATGACAAGAATCCCTTTGAAACAAGAGTAAATACTGAGCAAATATATCCAACGAGCAGGCTCGTCTCGCATATAACGGGTATAAAAGTGCAGCCGAATAAGGCTATTGTTGGGGCTAACGCCTTTGCTCACGAAGCCGGTATACATCAGGACGGCGTTCTTAAAGAAAGAATTACCTATGAGATAATGAGTCCCGAGGAAGTAGGGATTCCTTCAAACAAGATAGTGCTCGGAAAACATTCCGGGAGACATGCTTTCAGGGCTCGTCTTGAGGAATATGGCTATCATCTTGAGGACGAACCGTTTAAGAAGGCCTTTAAGAAATTCAAGGATCTGGCAGATAAAAAGAAATACGTTTTTGACGAAGATATAGAGGCGTTAATTAGCGAAGAGTTTATTCGCTCCTCAGAATACTACCAGCTTGCGTCAGCTAATTACTCTGGCGGATCTGATTTACAGCCCGTCGCCACTGTAAAGATTCTAATAGATGGAGAAGAGGTGGCGGTATCCGAGACTGGAGGGGGTCCCGTTGACGCTGCTTATAAAGCGGTTTCAAAGGCGACAGGCATGTATCCCGCTCTTGAACGCTATATTGTATCATCAATAACGGAGGGTATTGACGCTCAGGGCGAGGTAAACGTAAGGATCGAGGATGAAGGCTTTATAACTCAGGGTCAGGGGGCTGATACAGATATAGTGGTGGCGAGCATGAAAGCCTATATAAATGCCTTAAATAAACTTCGCTGGCGCAAAGAGCATCCTAAACGCGTTGTGTCGCAAGGTATGATGTAATTAGAATGACTAGGGTGTCTCACAAGATCATTCCGCGGGGGGATGTAGCTCAGCCTGGGAGAGCGCCGCGTTCGCAACGCGGAGGTCGGGGGTTCGATTCCCCTCATCTCCACCAGTAATTTTATAAAAAGGGGCATCTGCTGACTGCAGATGCCCCTTTTTTACGTCCTATCTTGTCTTTTTGCTACAACCCTTTCTTATGTGTTTATTTATAATCTGGTATTGGGGATATACGAAGCTTCCCTTCATCCAAACCGCCCAAGTTGGATCGGCGATTGGCTTAAGTTTATTTAACTTATGACCTTCTGGGGCAGCGATCTTTATTTTGGCGTTTTTGGTCTCCACAGTTCCACCGTTAAAGGGAATAGGATACTTAACAACCTTGTGCACGGACTTACCCTCCTTCTTGTAATTAATAAGTCCGAAGTAGTTTAGGTGGCCGCCGCTAAAGTTTCCGAGCTCGCTTCCAACGTCAGCGGTAGATACTATAAAGGGCTTCCCATCAACGGTTAAGGTCGCGGTGAGCTTGCCCTCTTTGACTGTTGTCGTAGTCAGAACGTTAGTATTCTCGTTTACCGGAATCCCTGCTTTCTTTGTAAATTCCCTCATCACGGGCGAGCTATTGAAATAGAAAACGAAGTATCTACCCGGATAGGTTATGTCGGAGTTCATTACGTATGAATCCTGTCCGGCTAGCTCTACGGTCAGATAAGTAAGTGTGTAAGGTCCGAATCCGGAAGTCTCAAGACCATTGGGGACGGTGTACATATTTATAACGACGTGCCCTGCGGGGTTAGGCTCAAGCCCCTTGGGAAGCATAGATTTTAGAATTTTAGGGTCAGCTTTATAAGCTGCTATAAACATCCATGCATTAGTTACGAGTTGGGGACCCGGAAGCTCCTGCGCCTTTGAAGTATTACTGTTTCCTATGGAAAACGCACAAATTAGGAATAAAACGGATAACGCTGCTACTCTTCTTGTAAAACTCATTTTATTACACCTCCTATGTTTTTACTATGTTTTTAACAATCTTTAACTTTTACTAATATAAATGATTGAGCCATTAGTTTCAAGCAAGTTTTCTGGATTGGATAGTGCTTAATAGATAGGCGTATTGTGTAGATAAGTTAATAAGAAAGAGGTATTAGGAAATGCGGATGCTCATGCCTTCTCTCCTTTATATATAAAAGCAGGAGGGACGTTTTTCCAAACGATTTTGCTTCTCGTAACTTTATCAAATCTCCCGAAAAGCTTATTCTTTAGTCTCCATGCAGCGGGGAAGATAAGCCCCGGCACATATGCGTAAGTTAGGAATTTGCCTCCTGGATTAAGCGTTTCGTATATGGTGTCAAGGAGTGTTTGCTGCATATCACCGTTGAAAGTCAGCCAGGGCAGGCTGCTAAGTATTACATCGCAGCCTGACTTTCCGTGCATTTCAAGGTGTTTCATCGCCTCAGTAGCTGAGGACTTATATACAATCGCGTCCGGACATCTCTTTTTCGTAGCTTCAACAAAGGCTTCGTTTATCTCCATTGCGAAAAAGGTTGCGTTTTTTGACTTCTTCTGCATCACCTTTTCCGTGATTACTCCAGTGCCAGGTCCGAACTCTACAATTGTCGAAACCTTAGGGATGCCGGCTAAATCCGCCATCAGGTCGCAAAGCTCATCGCTTGATGGAAGTATTGCTCCAGTTTTGGTGGGATGTGTGATAAATTGCGTAAGGAATTTCAAGCTGAACTCTAGCTCTGTCCCAGAGCTGACGTTTAATCTTCTCATTTGGATCCTAGTGGGTTAAGCAGCATGTGTGGGACCATACACTTGGGCATGACTTTTAACCTTACCATATATTTTGTATTGTATATATATCAAATGTCAATGAAAGTTAAGTTAAGATTTGCTTAGTTTTGCATGAAGTTCATGAACACTTGAGCTTACACAAAGTAGCCAAATAGTTAAAGCCTTTTGACAAGTTGGAATGGCGCATTACAATCCACGTGACTAGCAGCTTGACGTTGGGTTTTTCTCCGTCCAATCTCCGTCCAAAAAAGTGATGATTGGGAACTATGTAAAATGGAGCAGGGAATAATAATAGATATTAAGGATGTTTATAAATCCTTTGGAGAGAAGGAGGTTCACGCTGGGGTTAATTTATCGGTCGTAAGGGGTGAGAATATAACCGTTATGGGTGGAAGCGGTTCGGGCAAAAGTGTATTGCTTAAAGAAATTGTAGGATTGCTTAAGCCTGACTCTGGCAAGTTGATTGTGGAAGGGGAAGACATAGTACCAATGGATGAAGAAGATAATATTAATATAAGGAAGGAGATGGGAATGCTGTTTCAGGGTGCTGCGCTTTTTGACTCGCTTTCGGTTGAAGATAACATAGCCTACCCACTCAAGGAAAATTCTAATATGCCTGAAAATGAAATAAGGGATATAGTAGCGAAAAATCTTGAGTTAGTGGGGCTTCCCGGGATAGAGGACAAGATGCCTAACGACCTTAGCGGGGGCATGAAAAAGCGTGTAGGGCTAGCTAGAGCAATGGCTATGAATCCAAAGATACTGCTCTATGATGAGCCGACGACCGGGCTTGACCCGCCTAATAAAACTAGAATAAACTATTTGATAAGGGATATGCAGGATCAGTTTGGCATAACTGGCGTTATAATTACTCATGATATTCAAAGCGCTTTTGCTACCTCGGATCGCTTGGCTTTTTTATATCGCGGCAAGATAGTCTTTACCGGAACGGTTGAAGAAGCTAGAAATACAGACGTCGAGATGCTGAGGAACTTTATTAATGCTAAAATGGAAGGGGTTGACTAGTAGTGAACCGCCTTATCCTTAGTTCCGTTTTGAAACGCTTCCTTTTCCTCCACTAAACGTATAATAATAAAGTCTTTCTCGCTTTGTATAAAAAGTTACGGCTCCCGTATTCTGAATGCGCATTATCTGAAGTCCCCGATTTGCATTCTTCCATCCCTTGGTTTTAAGTCCATTTTGGGTTTGAAAATCATTAGTTAATAGCATTTGTGGGGATGCTGAACTCATGAATTTGTCAAGGGTGTTTTCGGAAGCCAATCGAGGCAAATAAAGAACGTCACACTGTAAGAGTTCGCCGTATCTTTCTTCAAGATTGGCTTGCCGAGCTTTGTCATTTAGTGCCTCTCCAATGATAAACTTCAGCCCTCTGACGCTCAACTTTAAGGCTATGGGATAGGGCATTGACGAATCCTGAATTCTCATCCCTTGGCCAGTCTTTAGGATTCCAAGGCGTAATTCTCCTATCGGCAACGGCTCATCAATTTGAAGCAGGTTTTTCCATTTTATACCCTTTTCATACACCGCTTCCCAGAGCTCACTGTCAAGCTTTGAGCCATTAGTTAAGAGTGTCCTTACCGTAAACCTTTCTGTAATGTGCTTTGCTCCTTCTAAATGATCCTTATCTATAGAGGTTAGAATTAAATAGTCTATTCTTTCAATCCCTAGACTTATGAGGAAGTTGCTTAAAGTGGTTTTCTCCGCATAGCCGCTTTGGGCTTTAGCTGAATATCCGCCGTTGATTAGAATCGTTTTCCCATCTGGAAGGTTGAAGAATACGGAGCTTTTGTTCTTTCCCACGTCTAAGAAGTTCACCTTAAGCTCCCCGAGATTCCACGATTTGTTTATCACTGAAAAGGCTGAGCTTGCGACGAATAATACCAATAGAGCAGGGAAGAGGTATTTGAATCTAGGATGAATGTTTTGAATCATAAAGGCTAATCCCACCAATGTAAAAAGCACCCAGTTTAACCTGCCGAGCTCAGGAACGGCGAGGGAGGAATATGGAATTTTGATTATGTTGCTTATGCCAATTATCAACAATTCTATTAGAAATACGTTTAGTGAAATAAAAGGCTCGGCTAAGTGCGTGGAGATCAAGAAAGCCGCAAAGGAAGTGAGTCCTAACGGGACGGTGAAAAACTCTACTATAGGGATAAATAACAGATTTGCAGGTATAGATATTAGTGGTAAAGTTCCGAAAGAATCGGCTATGAAGGGGTAAGTGGCAAATGCTGCCGCTGAGGTAGTTTTTATTAAGCTCCATGCAGTATTTTTTAATGTATTGAATTTGAAAGGATAGAACTTGTGTGCTAGCAGTATTGCTAATACCGATGCGAATGAGAGCTGAAATGACAACTGAAAAAGCGCCCAGGGTTGCAGGATAAGTATTATAAGAGCTGCGACGCCTAAGGTATTTATCTTGTTCTCACTCCTTCCGACCACTATTGACGCTAGATAGATTGATACCATTATCAAGGCTCTACAGGCGGACGTGGAGAATCCCGCTGTTGCCGTATATAAGAAAACCGGTAGGATGGTTAGCGCGGCTGCTAGGCGCGGCACTTTGAAGCGTAGAAGCAGGTATTCTGAGCGCTTTAGCATCCACTTGATTAGTTGAAAGAAGATGAATGCGACTGAGCCTACGTGAAGCCCTGATATTGCGAGAATGTGCGCTACGCCCGTGCGTGAAAACTCTGTTCTCAGCTTACTAGGTATTCCAGTTCTATCTCCAATTGTAACGGCATTTATAATCTCGTTTTCAGGAGCTTTGAAATTTTTTCTAACGAACCTGCCAAATCTAAGGCGCGTTTCATTTATTGAGTAGAGGAGGGGACTGTAAGAACTATCCCTGCCGAAAGAAATTGTGTGGTTCTTATCTTGAACAAAACCAGTTGCGTACAGACCCTGTCTTTTGTAAAATCTTTCCACATCAAATCTTCCTGGGTTGTTAAAATTTCTTATAGGCTTGAGTTTAGCGTCAATTATCCTTAATCTGTCACCGCGATTGAGTCCAGGAATTACTTCACCACAGGAAATAGCCACTTTGCCGTGAACGGGTTTTATTGTGTTTTCCTCAATTACGAATTCCACGTCAATAAACAGTTTGGTTCTCTGATTTAAAGTCTCGGGTGATTTGTAGAGCGTTCCTTCCAAATTGATTCTTTTGCCAATGTAGTTTTCAATGTTCTCGACTGATCTTAGCAGTGGATTCGCTGTGAACAGTAACCCGAGAGGGATAAATAGAAGGAAGCCAAGGCTGGGCAGGTAGGCGGATGTTATGAGAGCGATCGGCGCAAGCCCGGCGATTAAAATCCATTGATTTCCCATGTGCTCGCTTAATAGTATGCCGACTACAAATCCGAAAAGGGGGAGAAGTATCCTATACTTCTGTGTAAATAGATACATAAGGCATATTTTTAAGTATTAATAGGCTGGTAGGCAGCTAGTCCTCAGAATCTAGTCTAATCAAAGCAATAGAGTAAGCAGAAATACCTTCACCTCTTCCCACAAATCCCATTTTATCGGTTGTTGTAGCTTTGACTCCTAGTTGCTTATCAGAGAGTCCTTCTAGTGAGGCGAGTTTACTTTTTATCTCTGGAATAAAGGGGGAAATCTTGGGCTGTTCGCAAACAATTACGCTGTCTATATTTTCTACTTTATAGCTTCTTTGCGCGAGAAGTTCCAGGGCTTCCTTAATGAACTCCAAGCTCGAAGCACCTTCATATCTGTGATCCGAGTTGGGAAAGTGGCTTCCTATGTCTCCCTCCCCTAGCGCCCCAAAGAGGGCATCGCATATTGCATGACTCAGAACGTCAGCATCCGAATGCCCTTTTAATCCGTACTTAAAAGGAATTTCTGCTCCTCCCAGAATCAGTTTCCTTCCTTTCGCAAATCTATGGGCGTCGAGCCCAAATCCGACCCTATACATAATTTAATTGATTAACTCTGCAGCCTTTTCTCCTTTTTGCAGAGATACGTTTAGTTTTGGTTAGTATTGTGAATTCTCGCTCTTGAGATCAATTCCGCAATTTGCAAATCCCCTCGTTCTGTAATTTTAATGTTATAAGGGGAGCCCATGACGAGTTTTACTTTGCCTCCAGCCCGCTCGACGAGCAGAGCCTCGTCCGTCCCTACAAACCCGTCCTTGGATGCTTTTTTATACGCATCTTTGAGAATTTCACGTGTAAAAGCCTGTGGAGTCTGCGCCAGCCAAATAGATTCTCTCGATATGGTGCGATTGACGTAATTATCTTCATAACATAATTTAATTGTGTCTTTTGCAGGCAAAGCTGAAATAGCGGCGCCGCTATTTGATGCCTCTATAATGACGCTCTTTATCAAGTCATAAGTAACAAACGGGCGTACCCCGTCATGCACCACTACTATCCCGGTACTTTTTGAAAGCGCATTGAATCCGTTTTCAACCGAATATTGCCTTTGCTTTCCCCCCGGAACTATTTTATTTACTTTTGTTAGACGGTACCGCTTAAGTAGCTCTCTTGAATGCTCTACCTGGCTTTCAGGTACTACGAGCACTATTTCATCGATCAAATCACATTTAGTGAAAACTTCAACAGAATGTATTATAACGGGTTTACCATCAAACAGGGAGAACTGTTTGATTAAACTACCGCCAAATCTCTTTCCTAGGCCACCCGCCGTGATTATAACCGACGCATAGATCCTAGCCATGTAAATCGGGAGCCATGTCTTTTCCGTTTTCCTTAACCTTGGAAAATATCATCCTGCCAGTAGGGGTTTGTAGAACGCTGGTAACCAGCACCTTTACTTTGTCTCCTAAGTGTCTTTTAGCTCTATCTACTACGACCATAGTTCCATCTTCTAGATATCCTACTCCCTGATTTTCCTCTTTTCCTCCTTTTGTAACGCGTATATTTAGCGTCTCACCTGGCAGCACGACTGGCTTTAAGGCGTTTGAAAGCTGGTTAAGGTTCATAACCTTTACGTTCTGAAGACCAGCTACCTTATTTAGATTAAAGTCGTTTGTAATAATTACTCCTTTTAATTTGCTCGCAAGTTCTACAAGTTTTAAGTCTGCTTCCTTTATGCTTGGGAAATTGTGATTCGTGATTCTGACGGAAACATTGGGTATTTCTTTCTGCATCCTTTTAAGTATGTCAAGTCCCCTTCTTCCTCTGACCTTTTTTATCTGATCTGAAGAATCGGCTATGTATTGAAGCTCTTTTATAATAAATTTAGGAATAATAATATCGCCGCTTATGAAACCGGCCTCGGCGACATCGGCGATCCTGCCATCTATGATCACGCTAGTGTCAAGGATTTTGACCTCGCCTGTCCTATTCCCCATACCCGCAGAGCCGTAGCTCCTTCCGTTAGACCGTTCGGATTCTTTGCCTTTTTTAATCCCTATAGCGATGCCAATGTGAACTAATAATAGAAAGAATCCCACTGAAACAAGTGGAAAGATATTTGAGGGAAGCCCTAGGGTTGAGAGCGCTTGATTTAGGGCAAAAAACGACATCGAGGCGACTGCTAACCCTATTGCCACTCCTAAAAATGCTCTTGGGCTAAAGTTGGAAAAAAGTGATTCTGAAGCCCATGCTATTCCGATGATTGACGCGCCAAGCGCAACGCTTACTAGAAAAGAGACTATAGGACTATATTCCGGATTGGCTATAAAGAATCCAGCAGCGGCGCCAATTAGAAAAAAGAGAATTTTGAGCTTCATAATTCAAGTCTATAATTGTCTGCTATTGACCGCGTCTATTACTTTTACAATTTCATTTACAACTCGTATGTATTTACTTCTACCTGTGCCTGGAGCTTTTGCCCGACCGTCAATTCCAACTTCGGCCAGAGTCTCCCCCGTCGTATTATCAGTCAGCCTAACCCACACTTGTACCGACATCTTTCCCTTGTCCCTAAAGCCCATGAATATATATTCGCAGTATTTACAGCCGCGAACGTAGCCGGTAACCACTCCACTGACGATTAACGTCCTTTTTCCATCGGACCTGTCAACGTTACCTGATGACCGACTGACAGTCGTAAATTTACTGTCTTTTCTAAGCCTTTCCGCTACCATATCAGCTATTTCCACGCCTGAGTCATAAGGAACCCATTCTGATTCGGTCTTCCGAAAGTCTGGTATTATGATTAGATTATAGCGCTGGTGCGCTGTTTCAGGCACTTTATAAACGTTAACTTTAATCGGAGAACACGCGATGAGTAGAAGGATCAGTGGTATTGCGATTGAAAGGTAGTATTTGCTCAGCATTTAATCTCACCAACTTGCTATTCTGACATATTATATCCTAGGTTAGCATCAGTGGGAAGGTTTGTCCTAATATATACTCAATGGGTTTACTCCGGGGGGTGCTAATGGGTAGTTGCTATCACTTATCTTAAGCATCGTTCGTATAAGTTACACAAGGCGGTGGCATGGCTAATAAAGGATGCTACGTTGAGAAACGCTATTCCCACAAGGTATTTCTTCATAGAAGCGGGTATAGATTGATTCAGAGGCGGTTTTTGAATGGCTTAGTAATGAGCGCAGCTGAAACTTTGTTTTTCATCTAAACGCCTTTTGCATTCTATCAATAATATCCTCAGTTACCCGTCTTGGCTTCTCCGCATTGTATATTGGTCGTCCGACAACCAGATAGTCCGAGCCATTTCTAATAGCCTCTTCAGGCGTCGTAACTCTTTTGTGGTCGTCGTGGCATTCGTTTAGTCGGATACCGGGGGACACTATTGCAAGTCCATTGTTTGTTTCTTTTTTTATTAGGCCTGCGTGCTTTCCCGACGCTATTACGCCATCCAGCTTACGTTCATCCGCTTGTCGTGCCCTACGTAGAACGTAATCTACGACGGGTTGTGAGTCATCAACGTTATTTTCATCAATGCTGGTCAATAGAGTAACGGCTAGTATTTTCGGTTTGTCGCCCCCACTTCTTCCTTCTATGGCGGCGTCCATAAGGGAAGGATTCCCGTGTATAGTGCAAAAGCTTATATTATCTACTCTGGATAATGCCCTTATATAAGCACTAACGGTGTTTTTAATATCATCAAACTTTAGGTCAAAAAAAACGTTTACGTTCTTTTCCTTTAGAAATGATAGAAACTCTTTTACCTTCGGCTCTGAGCTGTTAGATATTTCAAGAAAATGCAAATAGTTTATTTTGACGATACGGACTAAATCTCCCAGTTCATTGACTAGTTCTCTGCATTTTATTATAGGCAAGTCTAACGCCAGAATTAAACGGTCTCTAGCGTCAACTTCCCATTTATTAGCCGTGGGAATAGCGTTCTTTTCTCGAGGATTCCTTTTCATAAGCATTATTTTTTTGTAAAGGTTATATATGTAGAATAGAGAACCAAAATGATCTGTCCTGTCATTCAGGATGTAGGGAGAAATCAGTTCTTGACTTGTAGATATAATATCGCGTAGCTGCCATTCTGCGCTTCACTAGCGGAATTGATTTCTCGACTCTGCTCAGAGAGTGGGCATCAAAATGGCTTTATAACATAATATCACCCTCCTATTGCACTTTTAACGAGGGTTTCTAGTTCACCACTTTGATCCATTTCAACGCAAATGTCACATCCGCCTATAAACTTCCCGTCCACGTATAGCTGTGGTAGGGTGGGCCAGCTAGAGTACTCTTTTATGTTTTGCCTAATTGCGGGGTTTGCTAATACGTCAATCGTTTCGTAAGCGGCGCCGTAGGAGTTAAGGATTTGCACCACTCTGGCGGAAAAACCACACTGTGGCATATCTTTGGTTCCTTTCATATACAATATAATTTTATTATTGCTTATTTGAGATTCTATTGCTTTCATTACGTCTTCTACGTCTTCCACGTCTTCCTCCTATAAGAATAAAGCTTGAGTTATATCATATGTCAGTTCAGCGTATTACTTTGCACTGTCCCATTGTTCTTGCGTATAAGTTTTGAGTGACAAAGCGTGTATTTTCTCTTTCATAGCGTCCCCGAGCACGTTGTAAACTAGTTTATGCCTTTCAAGCAGCGTTTTACCCTCAAACTCTGGTGAAACTATCACGGCTTCAAAATGCGTCCCATCGCCTTCTACGTTTATGTATGAACTTGATATGCCGCCTTCTATGATAGCCTGTATCTCTTTAACGTCCATAAAGGGTAGTATAAACGCTTTTGTAATCTTTTCAAGAGCATATATAGATTCAAGACATGTGTGAGAAGGAGAGAAGATTTTTTATAATCACCTTACAATTCCCTTTATATATTCAGATAGCTGTTCCTAACTTGTTAAATATTACAGCCTATGCTATTTCATGCAAGAAAATGGCTGAAAATGAATTGTGGCGTTTCTGTTTTATCTCTACTAGCAAAGAAGCTAAGGATACTTGTCCCTTGGGGTGCAAATGAACTTCTGGCTGTTGCAACGGAAACTTGACGCCTTGCTCGGTAAGAATACGCACCAAAAGTAGGTAGGAGCTAGCTGACACCGTAGCCTACATCCATTAAATTCGTCTTAGATCCCCTGACTTTAATTTGTAGCTGAAGAGTATCGCTCTTGGAATGTCCAAGCTCTCTAACGGCGATGTCAGTGAACAAGCCGGAGGCTTTGCCAAAACTTGCTAGCTGTTGTCTCAAATCATCCCATTCCTTCTTGTTCTACGTGCTCAAATTCATTAACACCAATAGGTATTTCGCTGCCATCCGGAGTTTCTGCTTCTTTCAGAGGGTTGTATGTGCGTTTCGGCTTAGAGCGGATTGGTGCAATGTTATGAATTGTGTGCATATAAAAATTAATTGTCGCAGTAATGGTTTAAACGAGCACGACTATTTTCCTTATCAGGTTTAGAAATTGACTTATCTATAAACTGTATAAAATTGTTTTCAGCTATGCTTAATTTCTTCTTAATGTTGTCGTTTGGATAAGAGATAAAAAATATAATCTAGTATATCTGAACTAAACCAATTCTTATCTATTAAAATATCAAATTCATTCTGTTTTCCTCCAGATGTGATCTCAAACTCTAATTCTCTCTTTTCATACTGATTATTTTCATTCATAGAGACAGTAATTTGGCCTCCGTCAAAAGCCTATCTTGCGTTGCGGATTATTTGGTTTGGACCCTTTATCTTTTTCCGTTAGGGTTAGAAAATGTTTTAGTCGTTTCCCATTCTCGTGCTCAAGCTCAATGCCTAACTGAAAATTCTTTTTTCTGGGGTTTGATCTCCTGACAATATGGGCAAAAGCTCCCATCTGATAAGATTCGGAATTAAAATCTATCTCAGATACACCGCGGGGCTGAGGAAATTGCTAAATGCTTGGATACAGCCAAGAATGGTTGATTTTCCGGTACTATTTTCGCCGATAAGGAAAGTCAATGGACGTATACTAAACCCGTGCTCGTCCCTAAAACAGCGCACATCACGCAAGAAGAATTTACTAATTGCGCTCATACTGTTGCCTCGGGTATTTTCTTCATAGTAATTACCAAGAACATCAACAACTTTTATCGCAATCTTCTTCCAATTACTAGCAGGAGAGAAACTTTTGCTATTTATTAAAGGTAGCCTCACGCTCTTTAATTACTGAGGGTAGCTTCCCTGCTTTCTACTTTCGTCAAATTTGTATATATTATAAGTGTTAAGCTTTTTCTCCTTCAAGTAAATATAGATACACAAGTAAATATAGATACAAATGGGTGTCTGTACAAGCTCCGCGTTTATTTAACGGTCAGTATTGAACCTTTTCTGAGAATATGTGATTATTGAACTTTTAACTGGAATAAAATGATCTTCTCGCTGAAATGGTTGAAAGATTACGTGGAGTTTGAGCTAACGCCTGAGGAGTTAGCCAATAGGCTAACTATGGCGGGGCTTGAAGTAGAGGACTTGCATTATAAGGGCAAGGGATTGGAAGGTGTGATCGTAGCCCTGATTCTGGACGTAAGACCTCATCCTAATGCCGAAAGATTGTCGCTTTGTGACGTTACGGACGGAGAGAACAGCTACAAAGTTGTCTGTGGCGCTGATAATATGAAGCCAGGTGATAAGGTAGCGCTTGCTACAGAGGGGACGGAGCTTTCACCAGCCGCCAAATTTCCAAACGGTTTAAAGATAAAGAAGGCTAAAATCAGGGGAGAACTTTCCGAAGGAATGCTGTGCGCCGAGGATGAGTTAGGATTAGGGGGAGAAAGCGATGGAATTATGATTCTTCCCAAATTTGCCGAAGTGGGAAACAAGTTGATAGACGAGCTTGGGTTAAGTGACGTGATGGTTGAGGTCGGTATTACGCCTAACCGCTCCGATTGTCTAAGTGTGATAGGCGTGGCTAGGGAAGTAGCTGCCAACCTTGGAACACAAGTCAAATATCCGGATATAAGCGTGGTGGAAGATGGGGAGTGCATAGGCAACTTGATAAACGTTCAGGTGTTTGATTCTACAAAGTGTCCTAGATATTCATGCAGGGTAATAAGAGACCTGAAAATAGAGCAATCCCCGAAGTGGCTTAAGATGAAGCTTGAGTCTTCAGGCATCAGACCGATAAATAACGTGGTGGACGTAACCAATTTTGTTCTTCTTGAGCTTGGGCAACCTCTTCACGCCTTTGACTATGACCTTCTTGAGGAAGGCAGGATAGTGGTTAGAAACGCGAAGGAAGGAGAGGTTATTAAGACTCTTGACAAGGTTAATAGGAGACTTGCTTCAAATGACCTTATCATTTGCGACGGTAGAAAGCCCTTGGCGGTCGCGGGCGTAATGGGAGGCACTAGCGCTGAGGTCTCCGACAAAACGACTAACGTGCTTCTTGAGAGTGCCTACTTTGAGCCTACGACTGTGAGGAAAACTTCGAAAACAATATCTTTAAGGTCAGAGTCTTCATACAGATTTGAAAGAGGGGTTGATCCTAATGGAGCTGTTAATGCGCTTGACAGGGCGGCTGAGCTTATAAGAAAGCTCTCTGGCGGAGAGGTGGCTAAGGGCGTAATTGATGAATATCCCAAAAGGATAGAGCCAGTGGAAGTAAAACTATCACTTCAAAGAGCTAGTTATATGCTGGGGGTGGAGATTAAGCCTAGGGATCTCTCACGGATCGCTTTGGGGCTGGGGTTTGAAATCATTAACTCGTCTGGAGAGGATTTTGCTCTAAGCATACCTACGTTCAGAGGGGACGTTACTCGTGAAATAGATTTAATTGAAGAAGTTGCGAGGATACGCGGCTATGAAAAGATACCGACCACTCTTCCTTCCATATTAATGGAATCGGATTTAGCTAGTACAGAAAAAACGGTAAGGAGGAAGCTAAGAGAGTTGTTGATCTCAAGCGGTTTCTATGAGGTGATAAACTATAGCTTTGAGGATATAAGTTTTCTCAGCCTATTTGGAGAAAGGGAATCCCTTAGTATTATCAACCCTTTGACGACGGATGCTTCTACAATGAGAACAAGCCTCTTGTCTGGGCTTATAAAAAATACTGTTTTGAACTTAAACCGCCAAACAAGCGATATAAGGCTTTTTGAAATTGGTAGGGTTTACGTCCCTAAACAAGAGGGTAGCCTCCCCGATGAAATAACAAAGATCGCCGCCGTGGCAACCGGAGGGAAGCTACCTGAAATTTGGAGCGAAGAAGGATTTGATTTTTTTGATCTTAAAAGCGTAGTGGAAAAAGTATTTACTTCTTTGTTGTTAGAAGACGTTAAGTTTCTGTCTTGTCCAGACGTCGAATTTCTCCACCCTGGAAAATCAGCTCGAATAATGATTAAAACGAACGAAGTAGGCTTTATCGGTGAACTTCACCCTAGCCTTAGGCATAAGCTTGAAGTCTCAAAGAAAATACTCGCGTTCGAGATTGACATGGATGGAGTCGCAGCTCACTCAAAGAAGATACAGAAAAAATTTACCCCTCTTCCTAAGTATCCATCGGTAAGGAGGGATATGGCTTTAATAGTTGACGAGAAAATACCGGCAAGTGACGTATTAGATGAAATAAAAGACATGAATATAGGGCTAATTGAAGATGCTTCGGTATTTGACGTATTCAGTGGAGACTCTCTGGGAAAAGGTAAAAAGAGCGTTGCTGTATCTTTGCGACTGAGGAACGCGAATAGAACCCTAACTGAACAAGAAGTTAATAAATTACAGGGAAAAACGCTTAAAAAGCTGGCTTTGGCTATCGGGGCGGAATTGCGTAGAATGTAGGGAGGAGGCGAATGCTATGACAAAAAAGGAGCTTGCGAGCGTTATCCACGACAAGATAGGACTATCAAAAAGGGAGTCAGCCGAGATAGTTGAATTCTTCTTTGTAATAGTTATGGAGAGATTAACCGGTGGCGAAGCGATTAAGCTCCCCAAGTTCGGTAGCTTTAGAGTTCAAAACCGTAAGGCAAGAAAAGGGAGGAACCCGGCTACGGGCAAGATAATAGAAATAGAAGAGAGAAAAGCTATAGTTTTTAGGTCTAGCAAGTTCCTCCGCGATACAATTAACAAATCACTTGACGAATGAAACACATTTACAGCTTCTTTAGGCAAAACATCCTTGCTGGCGTATTAGTTACAGTCCCTTTTGCTATTACCATATTCATATTATATACGGTTGGTAGATGGATAGTAATGCTGGTAAGCGCTGCACCATCAAAAATTATAAGCAGTCTATTCATGTCGCTACCCTCGATTTCTCAAATAGTAGAGTTCTTCTTTGCCCTTATTGGAGCATTATTAATTGTGCTCTTTATTGGCGCGGTGGCAAGAAATATAGTAGGGGGCAAGCTCGTTAAGGTAGGCGAATCCATTATTTCGAAGATTCCCTTGGCTAGAACGATATACCTGGCGAGTAAACAGGTAATCGAGACTGTTTTTATGGGAAGTGGGATGAAGAATCTAAAAAGGGTCGCATTATTCGAATATCCGAGAAAAGATATTTACTCAATTGGTTTTATTATGGGAACATTAGAATCAGGACAGTATCATAACCAGTCGGGCAGAAAGCTTGTAAGTGTTTTTGTTCCGACAACCCCAAATCCTACAAGTGGATTTTACATTATGCTTCCGCAAGAGGACGTCCAGGAGCTTTCGATTTCGGTGGAAGACGCCTTCAGGATAATCATGTCTGCTGGGCTTGCTGCAAATAGCAATATGAACAATGTTATCCCAGGTAGTAAAGACTCTTAAGAAATATAATATGCTCATCCAGGGCGAGAAGGTGGCACTCGGAGTTTCAGGTGGTGCGGACTCAATCGCTATGCTCTATGTCTTGAGCGAATTAGGTGATTATGAGCTTATAGTCGCTCACCTCAATCACGGCATCAGGGGAGATGAGGCGAAGAGGGACGCCGACTTTGTAAAAGAAACTGCCGAGTCCCTGGGACTAGAATTCGTATATAGCGAGGTTGACACTCTAAGCTTTAGAGAAAAATCCCGGTGTTCGCTTGAAGACGCCGCAAGAACCCTAAGGTATAGATTCTTTAGTCAAGTCTTAGAGAAACATTGCGCAGAGAAGATAGCTACTGCCCATACGCTAGACGATCAAGCGGAGACGGTGTTAATGAGGCTAATCAGGGGAAGTGGATCAAGGGGTTTGTCGGGTATTCGTCCCGTCTTAAATTATTTTATAATAAGGCCTCTTATAGAGACAAACCGCTCTGAGGTTGAGAAGTATCTTCAGTCTAAGGGTATTGGATGGGTTGAGGACTCAACTAATACCTCAAAGGAGTTTTTAAGAAATAGAATAAGGCAAGAGCTTCTGGTTCAGCTTGAGGATTATAACCCTCGAATAAGAGAGACGCTTGCAAGAACGGCCGACATCGTGAGGGATGAAGAAGAGTTTATAGTAAAACAAGCTCTTAATAATTTCGACGGCGTGTTCAGCCAAAACAATTCGGAGTTATTTGGAGATTTAAGGCGTTATAAAAGTATTGATAAGGTTTTGAGGTTTAGTTTGTTAAGAATAGGAATTAACAAACTAAACGGTAACCTGAAGAACATATCCTCGCGCCACGTTGTTTCCGCGGATGATTTTCTATGTTCTGATAACGCTTCGGGAGAGATAGGTCTTCCTAAGGAAACGGTTATAGCTAAGGGGTACCGTGCTTTTCTGATTACCAAGAGGTCAGAGCTTGAGCGGACACTCTCTTATACGATACAATCGACGGGAAGATGGAGCTTCTTTGGTGTTGATCTTTGTATAAAATATCTGAAAGCGAGTGAATTTGATGAAAGGGACGAGAGCATGGCATCTTTTGATCCTAAGTCGGTTCAATTTCCCATAGAAGTAAGGAGTTTTAGAAAGGGCGACCGCTTCTTTCCACTGGGGATGAATACATCAAAGAAGCTTCAGGACTTTTTTACTGATGTCAAACTTCCTAAATTTTTACGACTCAGAGTTCCGATTTTTACTTGCAACGAAGAGATTATCTGGGTGGGTGGCATGAGGATAGATGATAGGTTCAAGGTCAAAGATAAGGAGGGTAAAGTATTAAAGATAAAGTTGATAGAGCCGGGTTTTGCTAGTGCGTTTTCTCACGGTAAGGGATATGGTTGGGATTGATGAAACATTCATATTGTTGCGAGAATTCACTTAATCTGAGCGAAGGGCAATTCGGGACAGCTACAAGAGTTGACGTGTGGCTAGCACTTGAATACAGAGGCAGTTGGTCGAGCAAAGCCTTTGAAGGTAGCAAAATGCCGGAGCGAGTAAAGGACTTTATAAGAACCACTATAGATGCTATTCCCAATTCCCGTCTTCAGCTTATTAAAAGACATGATAATGCCCAGAAGAACTTAAAGTTTTATGTTGCGGTTTCTGAAGAGATTAGTCCGAGACTTTATGAATTGGAGCTTAGCACCTTGGATGAATTGCTCGGTCTAGATGTAAAAGACATTTTGAAAGGGCAAAACTTCTTGACGGAAGAGGAGCTATTTCTTGTATGTACTAACGGCAAGCGCGACGTATGCTGCGGCAAGTTTGGGGTGCCTATCTATTTAGAAGTAGCCCAGGGCAAGTATGGTTCTAGTACCTGGCAAAGCACACATCTGGGAGGGCACAGGTTCGCCCCCACTTTCGTATGTCTTCCACACGGTATTTATTACGGGCGGGTAAAAGATCCCTTGACGGCTGAGAGATTGATGGAGAAATACGGGAAAGGGCAGGTGGATCTCAAAAATTATAGGGGGCGTTGTTGTTATGAAAAAGGGGTGCAGGTGGCTGAGTATTTTTGCAGAAAAGAGAGTGGCATTAATGAAATCTCTAAAATCTTATTGCAAAATTCCCAAATGAGAGGTGACGAATCGACTGTTCGGTTCATATCTCATCAATCCGATGGCATAGAACGTGAAGTCAAAATCAGGGAAAATGAAAACTCACTGGAGATGCTAAAAAACTGCGGGGATGAAGAAACCTTCTTTGTTTCGCAGTATAGCCTTGTTCATTATAGGGAGAAAGAGAGGTTCTAAAATGAGTTCAGGACAGGGTAACGTGATTGAACTATATTATAATACTAGTCAGAGGAGGTAGAGGTTGAGAAAAAAACCCTGGTCGGGAAGGTTCAAAAAAGGGACGCACAAAGTGGCTGAGAAGTTTTCGACCTCAATCCACTTTGATGTCCGACTCTACGGAGAGGATATACAAGGTAGCATTGCCCACGTAAAAATGCTTGCCAAGGAGGGTATTATAAGGACAGACGAGGCGGATGAGATCGTAAAGGGACTTGGAGAAGTGCAAAAAGAGATTGAGCAGGGAAACTTTCCCTTCAGGGAGGAGTTTGAGGATATTCACCTCAATATAGAAAAACATTTAATAGAGAAGATTGGAGAAGTGGGTGGAAAGCTCCATACCGGAAGAAGCAGAAACGACCAGATTGCTCTTGATATGCGTTTATATCTTAGGAGGGCAATTAGTGAAATAGTGCAATTGATAAAAGGCGTGGCGGCGCGCTTATTAGATTTGGCGGATAATAATATAAATGCTGTCATGCCTCTATATACTCACCTTCAGCGTGGACAGCCTATGCTCTTGTCACATTTGCTGATGGCTTTCTACGAGATGTTCAAGCGTGACAGGGAAAGGTTACTGAACTGCCTTGATAGGGTAAACGTAATGCCTCTTGGTTCTGGAGCCGGGGCGGGAACGACTTTTCCAATAGATAGGGATTTTGTCGCAGGCGTGCTTGATTTTCCGCAAGTCTCTCAGAACAGCATTGATGCCGTAAGCGATAGAGACTTCATTATTGAGTTTATATCCACATCCTCGATTCTTATGAATCACCTAAGTAGAATTTCAGAAGAGTTCATATTGTGGTCAAGTAAGGAGTTTGATTTTGTAGATCTTGGCGATGAATTTACAACGGGCTCGAGCATCATGCCCCAGAAGAGAAACCCCGACGTGCCGGAACTTATAAGAGGAAAAACGGGAAGGGTGTATGGTAACCTCGTTGCAATCCTAACGGTTATGAAGGGACTCCCTTTTTCTTACAATAGGGATATGCAAGAGGATAAAGAGCCTATGTTCGACACCGTAGATACGCTAGAATCGTCGCTGGAGGTTCTATCGGAGATGTTAAAGACAATAGAATTTAAGTATGAGAATATGAGTAAGGCTCTTGGAGAGGGGTTTATTACGGCGACTGATATTGCTGATTATCTGACTCGTAAAGGGATTCCGTTCAGACAATCCCATGAAATCACGGGGAAGATAGTTGCATACGCTGAGGGAAATGGAAGAGAGCTTATAGACTTGACTATCTCGGAGTATCAGGCTTTTTCACAACTTTTCCGAGAGGACTTGTTTAGCTACATAACGTTAGAAGGTTCAATTGAAAATAGGCGCTCTTACGGTGGAACGGCTACAGATAATGTCTTAGAGATGATTGCCAAGGGAAAAGAAGAAATTGGTAGTTGGTAGTAAATTAGGCAACCTCCTCCTTGCACCCTCCCTCTTTAAGTATCTTATCAATTTCGTATCCTGCAGCGAGACTTGCGATGCACGATACCAGTTCATACGTGGGACCACATAAGAGCTTTTGGTCGGCTTTTGCAGGGTGATCGTCCAGGCAATACATTTGAGCGAATTTCATTCCCCTCGTATTCAAATTTTCAAATTCGTTTTTACCTTCATTAAGTCTCAGAAATCCCCCTGCCACTTTAGCCTCTACGAGATAAAAAACAGGTTCCGCCGTAATGTCTGATTCAAGCCTGAGAGCTGTAGGCACTCCTTCCTGAATAACTATGTTTCTCACAGGATTGCCACCCTTGTTTATTCTCATTCTTTTTCTCTTATCAGAGTTAAGGGTTCTTATCTCGTCGCCACTTGATACGTTCATCACCGCCATGCCGTAAGTGCCTGAGTCACTTTTTACGAATAAATACGGTTCGTGGTCTATTCTTCTTGCTCCATAATCGTCTCTCATTCTATCTAATACTGAGTCCGCTACGGCTGCTACTTTCTCACGGTCCTCCCGGACGTCAAAGTTAATCCCTTTAAGGGAAGTAGTCTCGATCGTTATGGTCCACGGGTCTAGCCCAATCATCTCTGCTACTTTTGATGCAAGCTTGTTGTAAAATTCGAAGTGAAGACTCTTCTTTCTAGTATGCCATCCTATTTCCACAGGAGGTTCTACAGGCTGCACAATGTCCCTTAGGATCTTGGGGCATCTTTCTGAAAAATCGTTGTTTATCAGTAATAAATCAGGCGTTATACTTGAGGTAAAGACCTTGTGTCCCTTTTTCATAACTTTATGAACCCCGATCTCTTTCCCGTTTGATGCCTTGAAACTCATTTGATCTCTATTAAACTCATCGCTGACTATTCCAACGTCTACCTTATATCCGATGTTTTCAAGGATTGACCTAAGCACTAGTATATTTTCCCAGTAATGGAAGTTGCGCGTGTGGAGTTCAGGAACTATCAGTATGTTTTCAGCCCTTGGATACTTACGTTTGAAATAGTCCTTGAAAAGTTTGGAAGCTCTGCTTTTGAATAACTCGGAAAGGTTATTGAAACCAGCGGGAAAGACATTTGTATCCACGGGAACGATTTTGTTGTTAGATACCCTCACGTCAACTGACGTATAAAGAGGAATGAGAACGTTCTCAGTCTGGCGGTTAAACCATGAGTTCAGTTTTCGCCTTTTAGAGGATATTTTAGCGTTTAGTCGTCTTAGATGTTCCATAGCTATTTATCTTTTATAACAAAGGTGTTTGCGATCTTATCATGCCACGTTTGACGCTTGGGGTCGAATAGTGCTACAATGAAACCTATAAATATAAAGGTAAGAGACATGTAATAGCCTAACCACCGAATAAATGCTTCCCGAGGACCTACAAGGCTACCTTTATCCGTTATCAACCTTATGCGTAAAAGCATTTTACCTATAGTTTGTCCCTCAAAGCTATGAAGAAGAACAAAATAGGCAGAGGCTAAAAAGGTTAAAAGGAAAAAGAGAGAGTGGAACAGCTTTGGCAGAGAATATAAGTTAATATCGTAGTCCTTAAGGAAATAGCCACCTGATACTATTGTTAAAAATACAATCGTGAAGATAAGCATTAAATCTATAAAGAATGCGATTGAGCGAGATACGAAACCTGCTAGGATAAACGTCGGCGCTCCGGTGAGGTTAAGAGTAACTTTTTTTTGAGTCATCTGTATTGTTATTCTCTTTTCTTATTGCAGCGTGCTTATCCTTTACTATTATATTATTTAGAACGAAGCCCAAAATCTAGTTTTTGGGAAGGGATGGAAAAAAGCCAATAGTTACAGTCCTGCAAAGTAGCTTTTACGTGTCCCTAAGCTTTGTTTCAATAGCTGATTTGAGTCTCTCGGTATCTGCCCCTGAAACCATTATGCCGTTGACGACAAAAGTTGGGGTTGAAGAAATCCCTATTGATTTAGCTTCAGCCATCTCGTTCTCCACCTTAGTCATGGACTCTTTAGAGTTAAGACAGGAGTCGAATTGTTTTACGTCCAGTCCCAAGCCTCTGGCGTAGTTGTTAAATGTTTCCTTAGCGTTTTCTAATTTTATGTTTTGCTGATTGTCAAATACCATATCGTGAAATCCCCAAAACTTTTCGTTTTCCTGTTGGTACGCACATATCGATGCTATTGAAGCCTGTCTAGCCCAGTTGTGATTAGGAAGGGGCATTTGCTTATAGACAATCTTTATTTTTCCTTTATAAGATTTCAATATGTCTATCAGCATATCCTTTCCTCTCTTGCAGAATGGACACTGAAAATCGGAATACTCAACTACCGTTACTTTTGCGTTTTTGAATCCCTTAGTGGGAACATCGTTGAGCGATATTTTTTTCATTGTTTCCTCGTGAGCGTCAATGGTTGTGTCATAAACTTCGCTTACTAATAGATATCGACCATCGTCACTCACTATTATAGGCATCTGAAAGTTATCTCTCCGGGTAGGAAAGGAGCTTTTTTTCATTCCCGTTAGCTCTGCATCCTCAAGTTCCGCGACGCTTACTATGGTATTTCCCTCAATTATTAGGTGTTTTCCATCTGCAGTTACGAGTATATGTATAGAATCTGCTCCTACGGAAATAGATAGTCTTTTTATATTTTCAATGGGTGTATCTTCAGCAGTCTTAGCATCGGCTAACCTTCCGAACGCTAGGTACTTTCCATCCGTTGTTGTGACGAAATCTAAATCATCTGAGCTATGTGAACCTTTGACGGAGAGTTTTCCAGCTTTTAAGCTTTTAATAGCCGTTGCTTCAAATCCTGTTACCTCGGCTGTAACGTCCGGGGGCGCGTTGGAGAGGAATTTATTCTTGAAAAACTTTTGTAATCTTTCAGCCTCTTGTATTGATATTTTCCTGAACTCTTGCTTTGGCGTGTCCTCAGCACAGGCTTGGATGCCCACCATAAGGAAAGATAAAGTTAGCGCAGCCAATACGGCAGTCTTGAATTTCATTGCTTATCTCCTCATCTCTTGACTAACATAACGATAACACCGGTGGGGCGGAAAACAAGGGAGACCCTTGTGTAAGGCGCGCATCTCATTCTGAAGTTATTTCAAAGTCTTTCTTCTCACCTGAGCTCGTCTTAAGACTTGTCAAAAACCCTTTCATAAATGTAGTCAATGTTTTTGAAGTCAGCAGTTATGTTGAAACACTCTTCTAAGTCGTCTACTGACAAGAGCTCATTTATACGATCGTCCCTTAGTAAAAGGGTCTTAAAATCATCTTTACCCTTCCATGTTTTCATTGCATTGTCCTGAACTAGCCTATATGCGTCTTCCCTTGATATACCCTTGTCTATAAGTTTGAGTAAGACCTTTTGTGAAAATATGAGTCCCCGGGTAAGCCCTATGTTTTTTTCCATGTTTCCAGGGTAAATCTGTAAGCCTTCTAGCAGTGACTTCAGCCTATTCAGCATAAAATCGATAAGAATAACGCTGTCAGGGCATATTATCCTTTCTACCGAAGAGTGGCTAATGTCGCGTTCATGCCATAGCGGAACGTTTTCAAGCGCCGATACGGCGTAGGAACGCACGAGTCTTGAAAGACCGCATAAGTTTTCTGAGAGTATTGGGTTTCTCTTGTGCGGCATAGCTGACGAGCCTTTTTGTCCTTCTCTAAATGGCTCTTCAAGCTCAAGAACCTCGGTTCTCTGAAAGTGTCTTATCTCAACCGCTATCTTTTCTATCGTTGACGCTACTATAGACAGCGTAAGAAAAAACTCGGCGTGTATATCTCTTTGAATAATCTGAGTAGAAATAGCAGCGGGTCTAAGCCCAAGCAGTTTGCACGCTTCCTCTTCAATTTCAGGGTGGATATTAGCAAATGTTCCCACTGCACCCGAGAGCTTGCCTGTGCTAATAACTTCCTTCGCATTTTTCACTCGCTTAAGATTTCTGTTCATTTCGTCGTGCCAGAGCGCAAAAACAAGACCTAGCGTTTTAGGCTCAGCGTGAACCCCGTGGGTTCTTCCTATCATAGGAGTCTTCTTATGTTCAAACGCAAGCCTCTCCAATACGCTAAGAACCTCTTGGACGTCATTTATTATTAAGTAGGAGGAATCCTTAAGATGGAGCGCAAGCGCGGTATCTAATATGTCAGAGGACGTTAGTCCGAGATGAATAAATCTCGATTCTTCTCCAACGTGTTCTGAGACTGAGGTAAGAAAAGCTATCACGTCGTGCTTTAGTTCTTTTTCTAGATCATTAATTCTGTCCACGTCAAATCCCGCGCGCTTTTTAATAGTAGAAACGGCGTCTCTGGGGATACGCCCGTACTTAGCCCATGATTCACAAACCGCAATCTCTACTCGGAGCCAGTTTCTATATTTCGCCTCGTCAGTCCAAATTGACGCCATTTCGGGTCTTGAATATCTTGAAATCAAATCTTCACTACCTCGCTTATTTTTTTCTTAGGAGCGACGACAATATTTACGTCCAAACCTGTCTCCCATTTTTTAACTGCTTTACTTGCGGATTGGAAAGCTGCTTCAAGACTGTTGTTCACCTCACTTAAGTGAGCTAGTATTACGTGACTAAGCCGGTTGTGTAAAAGACTTTCAAGAAGCTCGGATGCCTGATCATTAGAGAGATGTCCTAGTCGTCCTTTGATCCTCTGTTTTATATCCCAAGGATAATGACTAGAACGAAGCATCTCATCATCGTGATTAAATTCAATAATAAGAATGTTGGATCCTTTAAGTCTTTCCTTAACCAGTTCGGTTACGGAGCCTATATCGGTTACTATACCGGTTTTTTTATAATTTTCCGTTTCTATAGTGAAACCCACTGGGTCAAGGGAGTCGTGTGGAACGGAGAAAGGAGTAATTGTTAGGTCTTTTATGGCAAACGAAGAGTCACTTTCAAATTCTTTTAACTCGTTTACTTTTTCGCACCAAAGGTGTGAAGTGGCTGAAGCCACATATACAGGGATAGGAACCTTGGAAACGGCGGCGGTGTGATCTGAGTGCTCATGCGTAATAATGACGGCATCTATTTCTGATACGTCAACATTTAGCTTATTTAACCTTCTATTTATTTGCCTTAGGCTAATACCGGCGTCAACTAGTATCTTAGCGTGTTCCGTTTCTACGTATAGAGAATTTCCAGAGCTACCACTGGCGAGCGCGCATACTTTCATTTTTTCCTCAATCCCGTTTCCTAGTGTTCTGAGAGTGCTTTCTTAGAGCTATGACGTATTGCAAGAAAACCGACGTATAAAAAGCCGGACTGAATAAGAAGAAGAAATGGAATCCAGCCGATGAATCGGCTGAACTCGCCTAAGACGTAGCCTGCGTATATAACATAAATTGTCTGAGCGAAAAATATCATGCCTAAAGAGACTTCCGCCAAAGCCGTAGTTGGCACGTAGCTTCTTGAGCACCAGTCAGTTGGCGAATCTCCTGAGCCGCTTGATGAGCGAATTTCGGCGTGCGTTTAAACTCCGATCTTTACCCAAGAGCGCCCCGAGAGCGGCTTTGGCTTCCGCCAATCCCAACTGAAATTGCAAGGGAACGTATTTTCTTTCCTGCCAGTTTTCGTATTTCTCTCACCGTAACTTTAAGAAGATAATGAAACTCATGGTACCAATGGATACGGCTAAAAGATTTAGGAGTATAGTCTTGCCCATGCCTATTGAATGCCAAAAGTAGGTCATAGGAAACCGAGCCCAAGAAGGTGGAAGACCGCTTCAGATTTTATTTTGATAGGAAGATCGTTTCTAACTAATATGCGAGGCAGGATTTTCAGCGCGGTTTGCACTCCCCCCTTTACCCAGCGGTGTTGTTGAGATTTGAAGGCTTCATATCCACCGGAAGCTCAGCATCAACAATCACGTCTCTGAGGTATATTAGTTTCCAGCCAGCCAGTTGGGCTCTGTAGCTGAGGTCAAGTCCTCCGTAAGCGTATCGTGCTGCCAGCCCCCAGCGGATTCCACGCATTTCTTTCTGAGAACGCCGGCGGTTCCATTGAAGTTAAAAAACATTCCATTGTTAAACCTGACCGTCTGTTCAATAATAAAGTGCCCGTCCAAGAGAATGGACTGAGCCTTAGTCAACGTTGAGTAATCCTTATTTATATGCCCCCATCTTGCTTGAACCCCTCCAACTTTGGGGTCGTAAAAGAAATCCACTGTTTTCCTTAAAAAATCTTCAGGTGGTATAAAATCAGCGTCAAATATAGCGATTAACTCCCCCCTGGCGCTTTTAAGTCCATCTTTTAGGGCTCCCGCCTTAAACCCTTCTCTATTTTCCCTATGCATATGCTTTATATCAACGTCTCTCTTTTTATATTCGTTCACGCATCCTGCTGCTATCTCCACCGTTTTATCCGTAGAATCATCCAAAACCTGAATTTCCAGTAGATCCTTTGGATAATTCATATCGCAGGCTGATTCTATAAGCCTTTTTACCACGTGCATTTCATTGTAGATAGGGAGCTGAACTGTTACGACCGGGAGGTTTGCGAGCTTATTTTTAGGAACGGGTTTCTTATACTTATCTCTTCTGTATATGTAGCAAAGGTAGTAGCGTTCAATACCATATATGCAAAGAAGCGTAAGGGACAGAAAATATATTGTTGCCAATACGATTTTAGAGCCGGAAATTAAATATTCCACTTTAGAACTTCGCTTCTTTTAGTCTATCTACGGCTTGAACGATTCTTTCCGTGCTAAAAGTGGTGGAAACGCGAGCATAGCCCTCTCCATAATTTCCAAAACCGTTACCGGGGGTTACTACAATACCAGCTTCAGTCAAGAGTTGAGAAGAGAACTCTTTTGAAGAAACACCTTCGGGGGTTTTGAACCAAACATAGAAGGTAGCTAGGGGTTTATTGTATCTAAACCCGGCTTCGTCCAGCCCCTTGCAGAATATGTCACGTCTTTGCTCAAAAATCTTTTTTCTTGCGTCAAGCCCGACTTTATAATTCTTTAGCGCCTCTATTCCGGCATGCTGGACCGCCTGAAAGGCTCCAGAATCTATATTTGTTTTTATTTTTCCTAAACCACCCAGAGCCCTTTTATTCCCTACGGCAAAGCCTATTCTCCACCCTGTCATGTTAAAAGTCTTGGAAAGAGAGTGAAACTCTATTGCCACCTCTTTGGCTCCATCAATTTGTAGCAAACTAAGGGGATTATATCCATCATAAGCGATCTCAGTGTAGGCGGCGTCGTGACAGATGAGTATATTATTATCCGCGGCAAAGTTTACGGCTTCCTTAAAAAAAGACTCTCCCGCTACGGCAGTCGTTGGGTTATTCGGATAATTCAAGAACATTATCCGCGCTTTAGTTTTGATGTCTTCGGATATGGAGGCAAGGTCAGGTAGAAATTCATTCTGTTCGAGAAGAGGCATTGCATAGGGGGTTGCCCCTGCAAAACTGATTGAGGTAGGGTACACGGGGTAACCCGGATCCGGGAACAGCCCTACGTCTCCAGGATCAAGAAAAGCAAGAGGTGTATGGGCTATACCCTCCTTAGAGCCTATTAAGGCAACGACTTCCGTCTCGGGATCCAGTTCAACATCAAACCTTTCTTTATACCAATCGGCAACCGCTTGGCGAAAAGAAAGCATACCTTCATAAGATGGATACCTGTGATTTGCCTGATCTTCAGACGCTTTTTTCAAAGCCTCTATTATATGAGACGGCGTAGGAATATCAGGATCTCCAACGCCTAGATCTATTACATCCACTCCTTTGCCTTTCATTTCATTCTTCTTTGCGTCTATTTCAGCGAATAGGTAGGGTGGAAGCTCCGAGATTCTCTTAGCCCATTTCACACTCATAAGCTATACTCCTTAAATTTTGTATTTCTACCTTTGAGTGTTTGTATCATAACTAAACTACTGCATGGGAGCAAGATGCTACGATATATTAAAACTGATCTTGAATGGGGACGCCTGATAAAAATCTTCAAAGTTGTTTATCCCCTTCTCTTGCAAGAGAACCTTAAAGCTATCTCCCATTGATTCTGGTAAAAATAGGTTCTTTATTGCCATTCTTTTTCTATAGTCTTTCTCTCTTTCAATAGCGGTAAGTATTCCCCAGTCAATTAGAAACTGTCCCTGCGTCGTATAGATAAACTTATTCAAGCCATGAGACTGCCCTAGCTTGATGAGATTGCTAAAATCGACGTGAGCCGTAATATCCCGCTCTCCTATATTGGAATAGACGTCTTCGTTTATTGAATTCCTGTAAAGACTTTTATACGTACCTTTCATTCTCTTTGGGCTGAATAATTCCCCTGCTAGATAACCGTAATCTATAGTAAGGACAAATCCCTTTGCTAGAATCTTGCCTAATTTCTCATACCATTTTTTAGCCTCTAGGTTTATTTCAATTTCCTGACTTTCTACTAAATCTATTCCGCCTAAATACTCAATAAGCTCTTCACTGCTGGCAATATCCATTATTTCAACAAATTCGTTGTCTTTTGTAGATACATATATTTCAATCGGGGATCCTCCTTGAAATATCATTCTATGAAAAGGGAGCGAGTCGAATAATTCGTTTGACACGATGACACCCGTGATAGAGCATCCTTCTAATTTATCAATGGAAGAGTACCATTGTATTTTATGCTGATGCTCTTTTAACACGTTCTTAGATGCCTTTATAAGCTCCGAGCTACCTTCAACCACGGCGTAGAAGACTTTTTCATAGCATTCAGGGTAGTTGTTTCTGAGGGTATCCAGTGCATCTAGCGCTAAGTATCCTTTCCCAGCCCCAAGTTCCAGTATGGAAATACTTGTTCCTCCTATTGCTTCCCTGCTTTTCACAATAAATCCTGCTATGATCTGACCGAAAGCATTGTGAACGTATGGACTTGTGTAAAAGTCTCCATCTTTGCCAAAGCGGACCTTTCCAGATGCGTAATAGCCGTGCTCGGGATGATAAAGCGCAAGTTCCATAAAATCCGCGAATGTAATTGGACCTGAATTTTGTATCCTTGATTTTATTATTTTGGAAATCTGGTTCATTTTAGACGCTTTTACTTAAATAAAGTAGATTATGTCCAGAGGTAAATCCATCTGCGTTGTCAGTAAACAGAGCAAATAATGATCCTAACAAGAAAATCCATAAAGGCTATTATCTTGTTTTTTCTTGTAATCATTTTTTTGGCTGTTTCTTTCCTCGTTGACGTTGCAGTGGGTCGTAGAGAAAAACTTAGATATTTCTCAAGAATTACGTCCTTCTTTTCCAGGTTAGTCCTTATTATTTTGGGGGTAGAGGTCAAGGCAAAAAACCTTGATAAGCTAATTAGACAAGAAGGGCAGTATTTTATTGTATCTAACCATCTTTCATATACGGATGTCTTCGTGATTTGCTCCATTGCCCCTTCGGTATTTATCGCTAATTCAGAACTGACGGAACAATTTGTCCTTGGCACGATTACGAGGTATTCAGGTGCCATATTTGTTGAGAGAAGAAACAAAAGCAAGTTGTTGGAAAACGTGGGTGATATATCGGATACGTTGAACATGGGTTTAAGCGTAACGCTCTTTCCAGAAGGAACGACTTCAAACGGCGATGGGATATTGAATTTTAAGACCTCGTTCTTTCATCCCGCCGTAAAATCTCGCATCGATATATTGCCCGTATGTTTGAGATATAAAAAGGTAAATGGTGCTTACATAGATAGAGAAAGTAGAGATGCTGTTTTCTTTTACGGGGAAGCGAGTTTCTTTAGTCATTTTTTCAGGATGCTAGAGGTTAAAACTATTCTAGTTGAGTTTGAAGAGCTTGAGGTTGTAAGGGGTAGTACTGAGATTACGAGAAAGAATGCAGCTCGCTTAGCATATGAGCGAATTAGCGATGCTTATAAAGACGGTGGCAATTACATATAAGGGATTTATCAGCATCACCTTTGTTGTTACCCCTCGCAGTTGTAAGCGTTGCGCAACTTGGGTTAGGGCATGTTAGCTTAATTTACCAATCTGGGGAAATTAAGCTATTTTAATCCGTAAGTGCTTTACCGCTAGAGATAAAAGGCGAATCTACTTGAAGAGTATAATAACCCTAACAACGGATTTTGGGACTAAAGACCATTACGTGGGTTCTATGAAAGGCGTTATCTATGGGATAAATCCCGATACGATAGTTGCCGACGTCACCCATGAGGTTACCAAATACAACGTTTTTGAAGGGGCTTTTATCCTTAGCAGTTTTTACGGTTACTATCCCAATGGAACTGTCCACGTAGTGGTTGTTGATCCAGGTGTCGGAAGCACAAGAAAACCTATTGCCGTTAAAGCGGACGGCTGTGTTTTTGTCGGTCCGGATAACGGTGTTTTCTCCTTTATATACGAAGAAAGCGAAGATGTTTACGTTGTCGAAGTTACAAACCATAGATATATGCTTCCTGATGTGAGCAAAACCTTTCACGGGAGAGATATATTTGCACCGGTAGCGGCGCATTTATCCTTGGGGATCAATATAAATGAGCTAGGACAAAGTGTTCAATCCCCTACCTTATTAGATATTCCTGAGCCTAAGCTTCTCGGGGACGAGATAATAGGGGAGGTAATCTATACGGATTCATTCGGTAATCTGGTTACTAATATAAATAGTGATTTGCTATCTTCCGCCTTCATAGTTTGCGTTGATACATTAGAGATCGGTAGGATCTCAGATTCTTATAATGATGCTCCAAATGGGGCTATGCTAGCCATAGTAGGTAGCTCTGGGCTACTTGAAATTTCAGTCAATCAAGACAGCGCCTCAAAAGTCATAAGGGATAAAAAGCCATTAATTAGACTAAAGAGGCTGTGATTTTGTTGAGGCTGTAACTCAGTTTGACTGAGGCTTCATAGTTAGTTCAGTCAAGCTGCTACGCGAGATCAGCGGTTACATGATTAGAAAGCTGGGCGGAGATGAATGATGGATGAAGAGAGAGTGAAAACGTTTCGCGTTCCAATTGAGGTGGCGGGGGAAAGAGCCGATGTTGCTTTGTCCCATTTTCTTTTGAGCCATACGCGCTCTCAGATAAAAAGATTGATTGAAAGTAAGAACGTGTTGGTTGAAGGCATGCCCATAAAGCCCTCGAGGAAATTAGACGGTGGTGAGACGGTCCAAGTAAGCATGCTCCCACCAGAACCGATTGGTGTTTTACCCGAGGACATCCCCGTTAATATACTTTTTGAAGATGATTACATTGTTGTGGTTAATAAGCCGGCGGGAATGGTTGTTCATCCCGGCGCCGGTGTAAAAACCGGCACCCTGGTGAACGCATTGCTGCACAAGTGCAAAGGACTTTCCGGAATAGGAGGGAGGATTAGGCCGGGTATAGTGCACAGGCTAGATAAAGATACGTCAGGGGTAATCGTTATTGCTAAGAATGAGTTTGCTCATAACTCAATGGTAAATCAATTCAAATTGAGACGCGTAGAAAAGAGCTACGTCGCCGTAGTTGAAGGCAATATGAAAGGCGATTACGGATCATTTTCATCTAAAATCGGACGGCATCTAACAAATAGACTTAAGATGTCTTCTAATACTAAATCGGGAAAAGAATCCCTAACCCTATGGAAAGTAATGGAAAGATACGGGTATGCTACTCTTATTCAAGCAAAGCCCAAGACCGGAAGGACGCATCAGATAAGGGTGCATTTTGCGGAAAACGGACACCCGATCGTGGCGGACAAGGTTTACGGTAGAAGAAAGCAGAACTCTATAGTAATAAAGCAGGCGTCAAAGAAAATTGGGAGACAATCCCTTCATGCATCTAAAATAGGTTTTAATCACCCCAGCTCGGGTGAATATGTAGAATTTAACGCTGAAATTCCAGAAGATATATTAAGAATAATTAGCTTTTTTGAAGATAGGGAGAATTAGAGCGTAGAAATGGGATTTACCAGGGCAAAAGTATTATCACGCCTTTCAAAGGTTGCGCACGGCTTTGGCGATAAAGGCACGAGCGGTGAAGTGCTTTTAGCAGAATGGGAGTTTAATCTTTCCAAGTTCGCGCGGTTAAAGCAGGCGCATAGTGATCGGATTATAGTAGCTGGGGATGATTTTTGGGATGATGGGTTGCTTAGTGGGGACGCCCTTATAAGTAATTTAAGACGAGTCGGAGTCGTAGTCTCGACTGCTGACTGCGTGCCGATTTTGATGTGTAACAGGAAGACCACGGTAGTGGCGGCTATTCATGCGGGGTGGCGTGGAACAGCTATGGGGATAGTGGGGAAAACGCTTGAGGCGCTTAGGGACAATTTTGATGTTGGGGCGGAGGACGTTGTAGCTGCCGTTGGACCTTCAATAAATATCTGCTGCTACGAAGTAGGAGAGGATGTTGCTTCTATATTCACAAGTAGATATGGGAACTGTCGAGAATATTTGTTTCAAGCTGGTGATTCAAAGTATATTCTTGATCTGCCAGGAGCTAACAGAATTGCACTGTTGGAGGCAGGGGTGCGAGAGATAGAGATGACGAGTATCTGCACTAAGTGCAATAGCGAGTTTTATTCCTACAGGAGGCAAGGGGAAGGCATGGGTAGCCAACTTAGCTTTATAGGGTTGGTCTAAATTCGTATTTGAATTATTATTATTTTCGCAGCAAGGTATAATACTCCGAATTTTATCTATTAAGTTGGGGGGCAATTATGCTTCAGATACTGTGTTGGGTAGATTCAGAAGACTATTGGTACTTAAATTCTCTCAATGAAAAAGGTCAGGCGGTTGACTATTATGCTTATACATTTGAAGTAGGAGGAGGTACCGAGGGTATAGGCAATAGCATTGTCAGGCTTTTAATCTTTGAAATTATTAACGCCAAAATGTCAGTAGGCTTCGCGACTCCGAAAAACTTTCAACCTCAAAAGGATATAAGATTAAGATTTGTTTGCCATGAAAGTCCTTCCAAGGATATTCCCATTGACTTTAAGTTGTCAGACGAGGTAAAAAAAGCGTCCTATATGGGAGACGATTTGGAGAAAATAGAATATATAGGATATACGCTTGAGAAGTTCTATCACGAGAAGGACGCTAAGTTCTATCTTCATGATTTAAGACCGCCGAGCGAGCGGGAAGGTCAAGGCGAGCAACCCTAGTCTGTCTTGAACCGCTTCGTATTGCAAACCAAACAATCCATATTTTTATTGTCCTGCTTAATAGGGGGAGGAGTCCTAGATTATGAACGGAAAAGACAAGATAGTTCTTGCTTACTCAGGTGGGCTTGATACGTCTATAATTCTCAAATGGTTAGCTGAAGAGTATGATGCGGACGTGATTGCATACGTTGCCGACGTGGGGCAAGGAGAGGATTTAGAAGAGGTAAGACAAAAGGCATTAATGACCGGTGCGAGCAAGGTATATGTAGAGGATTTGAAGGACGAGTTCGTTGCTGATTTTGTCTTTACGGCGATTAAGGCAGGTGCCGTATATGAGGGGACTTATCTGCTGGGAACGTCTCTTGCTCGTCCATTGATTGCGAAAAAACAGATTGAGATTGCAAAGGAGGAAAACGCTTTTGCTGTTTCTCACGGCTCCACTGGCAAGGGGAACGACCAAGTTCGTTTCGAGCTAACCTACTATGCGCTTGAACCGAATATAAAGGTTATTGCTCCTTGGCGCGAATGGAATCTCACTTCAAGGACCTCCCTGATAGAATATGCGACGAAACATGGGATTCCCATCCCTGTTACCTTGGAGAAGCCATATAGCTGTGATAAAAACCTTCTGCACATTAGCTACGAGGGTGGGATACTTGAAGATCCGTGGTTAGAACCCCCTGAGGATATGTTTGAAATGACGATTTCTCCAGAGAAAGCTCCGGATGAACCTATTTACGTTGACATTGGTTTTGAAAAAGGCGTTCCGACTTCTCTTGATGGCAAGGAGCTAAAACCCGCTGACTTATTAGACATTCTGAATAAGGTTGGAGGCTCAAACGGCGTAGGCAGGGTTGATCTAGTTGAAAATAGGTTTGTAGGGATGAAGTCGAGGGGAATATATGAAACTCCTGGAGGCACTATACTGCATACTGCTCATAGGGCTCTTGAATCAATAACTATGGACCGCGAAGTAATGCGTCTCAGGGATTCTTTGATGCCTAAAATTGCCGAGCTTATTTATTACGGATTTTGGTATGCGCCCGAAATGGATATGCTCAGTGTAACTATAGAAGCGTCACAGAAGAATGTAACTGGAACGGTAAAATTAAAGATATATAAAGGGAATGTCATAATTGCCGGCAGACGCTCGCCTTATTCCCTTTACCGCGAAGATTTGGCTACCTTTGAGAAGGACGACGTATATAACCAGTCTCATGCTACAGGATTCATAAAACTAAACGCCCTTAGGCTTTCCGTTCAGAAGCTCTTTGATAAAAAAGGGTAACCTGCAGGTCAGGGTGAGGATATTATAGAGAAGATACTGTCTATATGAAAACGTCAGACTTTCACTATTATCTTCCTGAGCGAAATATAGCTTATTACCCGCTTTCTGAAAGACACAAGTCTAAGTTAATGGTTGTCAATAGGAATAAAGCGAGTATTGAGCATAAGCGCTTCTTTGAGCTTCCCGATCTACTTAGTTCAGACGACTTAGTTGTTCTAAATAATACGAAAGTCATTCCCGCTAGACTCATAGGTAGTAAGAAATCATCTGGCTCAATCGAGATTTTACTAATAGAAAAGTTAAACGAAACTGAGTGGAAATGTTTAGCTAGGAGACCCAAGAATGGCATGGAGGTTGAGTTTAGTCAGGGTATTGCAGGTAAGTTGATGCTACGCGGTAAAGATGAATGGACGGTTCAGTTCAACGACGTTGTAGATGATAAGCTGGACCTTATAGGTAGAATTCCTCTTCCACCTTACATAAAGCGCGAGGTTAGTGAAGCCGATAAAGTTTCGTATCAAACTATTTACGCTGAGTGCGAAGGCGCAGTCGCCGCTCCCACGGCGGGGCTTCATTTTACCCCCGATCTCTTGGATCAAATAAAGCGGAAAGGAACGGAAGTAAGGTTCATTACTCTTCATGTAGGGGTAGGCACTTTTGCGCCGGTTAAAACTGATGCAATTGAGCGTCACAGGATGCACGGAGAATACAAAAATATTACGAATGAAGTTGCAGGAGCGATTAATAGAGCTAAACGGGAGGGAAGGCGGGTTATTGCGGTAGGTACGACTGTTGTAAGAGCATTGGAGTCTTCGGCAGACGAGAATGGCTACGTTGCGCCAGTTTCTGGAAGAACAAATCTTTTTATTACGCCCGGGTTTCAGTTTAGGGTGATTGGTGGTTTAATTACAAATCTTCATCTACCCTGTTCTACCCTTTTAATGCTTGTTTCAGCGTTCGCAGGTCATGAGATTACTATCCAAGCTTATAATGAGGCGAGGGAAAAAGATTACAGGTTTTTAAGCTATGGGGATTCAATGTTTATAAACTGACTGTGTATTCTTGGTTCAGCCAGCGTATGCAGCTCTTATAACGCTATGAGCGGATATGGCTAACTCCTTACGCGATACTACGGATTCTAAGTTAATTCTTTGGAGAAATGATAACTTAACGTCAATGGATTTTACCGATAATAGCTCAAAAAAATGCTTAGAAACTTTATATCTCCGTAGTAGAAAATCAAGTCCTTGTTACGCGAACTTATTTTATCTCCGTTTACAGCTTTGTATTTTATACAAATAGGTAGGATATCCACTATCCTGTATTTGTTTTTTGGATATACCCTTAGGCTATCTTTAGATATGTAAAGATCTTTAACATGTTTGTAGATAAGCCCAACTTCAAGCGCGTTAGTTATGTTTATGCTTGAGCATCCGAAGAAATATTTAGCTCGCACTGCTTTTATATACTCTGACATCCCTTTCCATAACAAGGCGATAACACAGTGCCTTTTCTATAGTTCTTGTGCACGCATGCCCTACCAAGCTCGACCTTGATGCCTTTAGCCGTTTTGGTATGATCAATTAAAAACTCTGTTTCGGAGTAAAATTTGTCTGAGAACGTAGATGAAATTAATCTATAGGTTCCTGCGATGCTATCTAGTTTTTTGTCTATAATGATTAGGTGGTCGCAAATGAGGTCAAATTTGTCAACGTCTATCTTAGTAAAATTGTCTTTGTTTAGTGATTCTTTATAGAATACGTCATATCTAAGATCAAGGGCTCCCTCGAGTTTCTGGCTATTTTCCGCCGTCTTGATTAAGAATCTCCTGGTATCAATGTAAATTGAAATTTTCTGATTTTCCAAATGAGCACCCGTTTCACCATATTAGCGTTTGACACGGTATCTTTTAAGGATAGGGCTGTTTTTGAAAGCATCATCATCTCCTCGTGAATGTATGGTAAACTCATATACAGTTATATTATTCACGCCGTGTGAAAACTTCGTTAAGTTTTTGTTTATCGTTTTGATAGGCTTAGAATATACGAGAAGTTAATACTCTTTTAACCGTTACTTCATAACGTGAAAGTATCATGCTAACTTTGATTTCATTATGAGGATTTTGTTAGGAGTTCAGGGGACGGGGAATGGACATATATCCAGGTCAAGGGAGTTAATAAAACACCTTGTTAATCACGTTGATGTTGATGTGCTTTTAAGCGGTATTCACCATGAAGTAGACCTTGGCTTTCAGGCTAACTACAGACTTGACGGGCTTGGATTTATATTTGGTAAAAGGGGTGGGATTGATTACTGGAAGTCTATAAAAAGCTTTAGCCCATATAGGTTAATTTCTGACATATACAAACTGCCTATAGATAAATATGATTTGGTATTAACTGATTTTGAACCTATAACGGCATGGGCGGCGAAAGCCAAAGGTATGCCTAGCCTAGCCATATCGCATCAGGCGGCTTTCTTATCTACTAAAATTCCGAGGCCAACTAACGTTAATCACTTTCAAGAGCTAATAATAAAGTGGTACGCCCCCGGTTCAAGATCGATAGGACTGCACTTTGAGAGATATGATGGTTTTATTCATAAGCCCATTATAAGAGAGGAAATCAGGAATGCACCCGTGCGAAATAATGGTCATTACACTGTGTATTTACCCTCCTATGATGAAAGATTTTTGTGCAGCTTGCTAAAGAACGTGGACGTTCGCTGGGAGGTATTCTCAAAACACCATAAGCAAGAACCTTATTCAGAGGACAACGTTACTGTTTGTCCCGTTGGAAACCGCGAATTTGTGAGAAGCCTTTCTACTTGCGAAGGAATACTATGTAACGCGGGCTTTGAAACGCCTTCTGAAGCGATTTATATGAGGAAAAAGCTAATGGTAATTCCTATGAAGAGGCAATACGAACAGGAGTGTAACGCTGAAGCTTTGAAAAGGTTAGGTGTCCCAGTCGTAAGAAAAATTGGGGGCGATTTTGTTGAAATTTTAAGTAAATGGGTTGAGTCATCTTTTATATATAAAGCCGACTATGGGAACAATATAGACGATATAGTAGAGGATATTCTTTACAGTTTAAGATGACTCAGGCATTTCCTGTTTACTGGTATTTATGTTTTGCAAGTAGCCTGATAAAACGGAGAAGATTACTAGCTCCTCCGCGATTTTTTTGTATAATTCCCTGATTTTCAATAAGTTCAATACTTCATCTATGTTGTGCCACTTCTGAATCAGGTAAGTAAGAAGAACCCTTCTATATTGATCCTCAAGGGATTCTGTTAGGAGATAATCTTGCTTTAATTTCTTCGTGTTTAGGTTTGTTTGTCCAATTTTCGTAATCTATTAGATTTTTAATATTAGGAAGCAGGATGTCAAGCATTTGTTGCGGGTCAAATCCCTGGCATAAAGGTTCTCTGAATTTCAAGTTGCTCATTAGCTGAATGGACTGAGTAAATTTCTGGATGATTAGAAGTATCAGCTTTAGAGCAGTTAAATAATTTGCGTCGTCTCCGTTGTTAATGTCTTCTAAAGCACTATCAATTTCTAGCTTGAGAGACGCTATGTCGCTTCTCAACGATGCCAATTCAGCTTCGCTCCCGGTATTTATATAACGTCTTCGATGTCGCAATGAGAGTTTTAAATTGGTTATAGATTAATGGGGCTTTAAGCATTTCTGTATTCATTCTATTACTCCTACTTACTCCTAATAAGATTGTTGTTTTTCCCTTAACATATATGCCACAATAATGTTAAGATCGCGTTAATATCGCATGGTTATTGTTGAAAGTCTTTTTTCAATACTAGGCAAGCTGGGAATGATTATAACGGTCAACTATAGGAATAGGGGTTCACGCCAAGTGACTAACGAATTGATCTGCAATTGGTTGCCAGTTCTGAGACTTGGCGTATTTTAGGGCATTGTGCGATATTTCATCTAGGTTATCAAAGGCGAGCTCGATATTTTCGTCTATATTATCACCTAGAAAGCCAGTTATTCCATGTTGCACTATGCGCGGAATATAGCCCGTGAACTCCACGTCCTTGTATTTTGATTTTAGCGTTTTAAGGTAGGGTTCATCTCCTACGACTATCTTCTTATAACCGGATATTTTGCAGAAATCGTCCAGGTTTTTATCTTTACCTACCCTGCCTACTGTGATAATTGTCCTCTCATGAGGTATTCTTTGTCGGGTGGTCGGGTTGAAAAGTTGCGTATCAACCCCTCTTCCCCAAACTACGGAGTTCTTTAGAGCCAATTGCTTGGCAATGCTCTTTGTAGTTACTACAATCTTGCTGCTGCATCTGTGAAACCACCTCACGTAGAACCATGTGAGGAACTTAGGTATGCCGTATAGAACCCATCCATATTCCGCAAGGCTTTTATGATACGACGTGTTGTAATTGATTTTATTCTCCCTGCAAAATCGCCTCATAGCAATACCCATACTACCTTTCCGTAGCTTATAAGTATTCTTTCTGGCATAAACTTCTCGTAATGCCTTCTTGCCTATATATAATGCGTTTTTTACGAGAGGAATGTTCCCCTGGAGCTTAATAGGAAGTTGCTCTGCTCCATTGACGTAAGGATTCAATACATAAACCTCATGATCCTTTCTAATAAGATTGAGGATAGAGGATATATGTCCAGGTATTTGTAACGCCGTTTATCTGGGGATTCCATGCGTCCGTGGCCAGCATTATTTTCATAATTGATCCTTTTTACTATACGTAATTATGAATTCAGAGGCTTATTGTCAATTCTCTTCAAATAGCATTTGTTGTGTAGAGCATGAAGGTTACAGTGACAGCGCCGAGTAAAGTTCCTGCTATTGTCTGTGCCAGGCTGTGGCGGTTTAATTTTATCCGTGACCATGCTATAAGTGGGACGAGAAGAGCTAACGGAGTAAGGTCTGTTCCATAAAGAGCAATAGCGTAAGCCGCAAGGCTTGCAGCAGCCGTGCAGTGACCACTGATTTTCCAGCGCTGCGTAATTGCCAGGATTAAAAGCAATTGTATTATGCTAGTAGCCATTATTAAGAGAATAAGCTTGGGGGCGCCTGCAAAGACCATTATCAAAAATATCAAAGCCGTATTTATTGAAATCACGGCCAGAGGTTTGGTTCGCTCCTTTCTCTCGTTCAAATGGAACCCACTTATTGCTCCGCGTTTTAATAGAATTAGTATATAAATCGTGGGGAGTAAAATAGCCGTGCCTGCGTAAGCTAAGGTCCATAACCAAGCCGACTCGGTGTTAATTGTAAGCGCCGTAACCAGGGCAGCCATCAGAGCGATGATCGGTGGACTGCATAGGTTAGAGATAAACCGGGCTGTTTTATTAAACCAACGGTCCTGTGCTATAAAGGTATAAATCCCGCTAAAAGTACTGCTTTCTCTCGTGTAGGAGCTCTTATCCATATCCACAACAATACAATAATATAAATTGCTTATTAAGCAGTTTTGAACGTAGAGTGAATTTCTTGTTAGTAATTAAAGCAATATGAAGCCATGATTACATTCTTTAGAGAGATAGGTATTTAACAGCCTAGCGCCTTATCATTTATCGGTCACTGCTCCAAGTGAGGCTGACGAAACGAGCCTAGCGTATTTGGCAAGCGCCCCGCTCTTCTCTCTTGGTTTTGGCTTTTTCCATAGATCCAACCTCTTGTCAATCTCTGATTCAGAAACCTGTAGGCTAATTTCACGTTTTACGGCGTCAATAGTAATAACGTCCCCATTTTTTACGATTGCAATAACTCCGCCATCTATCGCTTCCGGCGTAATGTGACCAACTGCAAAACCATGCGTTCCACCTGAGAATCTACCATCTGTAATAAGAGCTACGTCATTACCCAATCCCTTACCCATTATAGCGGAGGTGGGGGCAAGCATCTCCCGCATACCAGGTCCTCCCCTAGGTCCTTCATAGCGAACAACTATAACGTGTCCCCTTTTTACTCTGCCTTCCAGTATGGCTTTTAAGCACTGCTCTTCTGAATTAAAGACTATAGCTTTTCCCGTAAAGGAAAACCCTTCTTGCCCAGTAATTTTTGCTACAGCCCCCTCCAGTGCTAGATTTCCCCTCAATATTAAGATGTGGCTATCTTTTTTAAGAGGCTTTTTTATGGGTGTGACAATCTTCTGTCCCTTTGGGTAGGAGCGCACTGATTCTAAGTTTTCTTCGACCGTTTTACCAGTTACGGTCATGCAGTCGCCATGCAATAGACCCGACTGAAGAAGCATTTTTAATAGTGGAGTAATTCCACCAATTTCGCAAAAATCAGCCATCATGTATCTTCCGCTCGGTTTTAGGTCAGCAAGAACGGGGGATTTCTTGCCAATTCGGGTAAAGTCGTCAATTGTGAGTTTTACGTTAGCGGCGCTGGCTATTGCCAGCAAATGAAGGACTGCGTTAGTAGAACCACCCAAGGCTATTACGACCGTTATGGCGTTTTCAAACGCTTTCCTTGTCATGATGTCGCTAGGCTTGATGTTGTTTTTAATTAAATTCATAACGGCGGCGCCAGCGCTTGTGCAGTCGTTTATTTTCTCTGAGGATATTGCAATCTGGGCGGAGCTGTTGGGCAAGCTCATTCCGAGCGCTTCTATTGCGGATGCCATAGTATTGGCGGTGTACATGCCGCCGCATGAACCTGGTCCCGGTATAGCGCTGGATTCAATTGCTTTTAGCTGATTTTCTGAAATATCTTTATTGGCGTATGCCCCGACGGCTTCGAAAACCGAAACTACGTCTATAGATTTACCTTGATAGTTTCCGGGCATGATAGTCCCTCCATATACGAACACAGAAGGACGGTTAAGCCTGCACATCGCCATCAGGCATCCCGGCATATTTTTATCGCATCCTCCAATGGAAATGAGCCCGTCAAATCCCTCGGCGGCGGCTACTGTCTCAATTGAATCGGCTATTACCTCTCTTGAAACTAGTGAGTACCTCATGCCAGGAGTGCCCATTGAAATACCGTCGGACACTGTAATAGTATTAAAAACAATTGATTTGCCACCTGACTTATCAACTCCCTGACCCGCTTGCAGGGCAAGCTTGTCTATGTGCATGTTGCAGGGAGTAACCATACTCCAGGTAGAAGCAATCCCCACGACTGACTTTTTGAAATCTTTGTCCTTAAACCCAACCGCTCTTAACATAGATCTGTTCGGCGCTCTATTTATCCCCTCAACAACTATAGAGGAATATTTTCTAGGATTGCCGTTTTCATCTTTGTTGGATTTTTTTTTCAAAGCGCTTCCCCCCCCTTATTCTTTACTCTTAAATGAATCGCCGTTAAACCTGCGTTGTCTAAAGGTATATATCAGTTTAGGCTCTGTTTCTCAATAACAGCTAAGCTAACGGAAACTCTACTAATTATCAACTTTATTGAGAAGGATATATGCGTTCCCTACGGAGTTATGGATTTTTGAATCTCTAATAGTATAGATATTTTACAAATTGAGCCATCATAAAGACATCGCCCTGAGAATCTTTTCTGGAAACTAGCATCTTTTAAGTGTATGCGCTATGGGATTTACTTTTTTGAAGGTATTGAGATGCTTAAGGTGTTCGTCGCTTTTATAACGTGTAACGGAAATGCTAGGTTAGCCTGATTCAAATTTAGATCAGATCAGGTTTATTGGTAACGATCCCATTTACACCCATGTCTTTAAGATGCTGAGCCTTCTCCATACTATCCACTGTCCATCCAAATAGATATAATCCATTATTGCGAGCCTTTTTGATAAGTCCTTTCGTTATAAACCAATGAAACGGCGCTACCGCGTCAGCTCCACATGCTTTAGCTAGCGTCGCAGGGTAGAGAGAAGCAAATAAAATTAGTCCCGTTTTTAACAATGGTTCTAATCCCTTAACCACTTTCAAACGCTTTACCTTAAATGAAACTATGAATACGTCCTCGATCAATCCATAGTCTTTAATGAGATTAACCACATTACCCTCAGTGCCGTCTTCTTTCAATTCTATGACAAATTTTGTCTTTCCTTTCCCAAATTCTAGGGCTTCTTCAAGAGTGGGAACCTTCTCGCCCATTCCAGCGTCAAGACCTTTAAGCTCAGAAAGCGTTTTCTTGCTGACAAGCCCCGTTCCATTAGTAGTCCGATCAACCTTATTGTCATGTATGACTACCATGTGTCCATCTAGGCACTTTCGGACGTCAAACTCAATCATATCAGCCTTCATCTCTATGGCTCTCTTAAATGAGCGGATTGTATTCTCCGGCTCATAAGCGCTTGCTCCCCTATGGGCTATTTTAACGAATGTTTCTTCAGGTGGTTTGGGCATAATGCGAAATCTTGTTTTCAGTTATGTGGAAGAACTTGCTTGGTCAGTTAGCGAAATAGATCCTCTTCGGCTTTTCTAATCATCTCTTTTGCATCTCCGATACTATTTTCATATCTGTAACCCCTTACAATAACCGCTGGTAAGGAGCCTGCCTTTTCCATCACAAGACCCGCTGCGGAAGCGATCTCGTCCGCTACTGCCATCTCCGTCGCGGTTAGTTCATGACCCTTTGCGTCTTTTAATCCCCTATAGTTTTTTAAGGGTTTTATCCCAGAGCATCCTATTGCTATATCCACAAGCCCTTCGCGCCAAGGCCTACCTACGGTGTCAGTAACTATTATTGCTACGTCAAACCCCAATAACTCTTTGAATTTATCGGCGAGACTAGCTGCCGATTTGTCTGAGTCAACTGGCAATAGCGTCACAGTGTCGTCTCCCGGCACGTTTGAGGCGTCAACCCCCGCATTTGCAGAGATTACGCCCCCGCGGGTTTCCACTATTAATCTGCCCTTATCAGCTTTCCTTTGATCCATTTTTATTATCTTTGTAGTCTCGCCTAAAATTACCTCTACTAGGCGTGGGTCTTTACTTATTTCTTTTGAAAGGGTGAGAGCGAAGGGTGAAGGTTTTATTTCGTTTAAGTCAACAATTCGTCCCTCGGATTTGGATATTATCTTCTGGGCTAATACCAATACGTCTCCATCTAGTATTGAGAGATTTTGTGATGATATTGCTTGAATTATAATCCTAGCAATATCATCATCGGGTTTGATTTCGGGTATTTTTTTTATCGGTATTATAAGTATGGTGTCAGAGGCTGCGGACATTTACTCTAATGACTGATCCTACTATCTTTATTTCCACTTTATATTACATCCAATGCTGGGAATCTGGCTTTTGCTTACGGGTGTGCCTTCTAAAGCGTTGTCTAAGGCTTCCCTTATTTGTTTTCCTGTTACCGGTTTTCCATTACCTGGTCTGGAATCGTCCATCTGTCCCCTGTAGATACACTCCAAGGCGCTATCAAAAATATAGAAGTCTGGGGTGCACGCGGCGTCATAAGCTCTTGCTATTTCCTGCGTCTCATCGTATAGGTAAGGGAATGGGTAGCCTAGGCGCTCGGCTACGATTTTCATATTCTCCGGTGAATCTTCTGGGTAATTCTCTACGTCGTTAGAGTTTATTGCGATGAATGAAACCCCTTTGGGTATATAGTCATTAGCAAGCTCCACTAATCCTTTCTGCACGTGCTTTACATAAGGGCAGTGATTGCAAATAAAAATTATAACGGTTGCTTTGTCGGAACTAACCTCATCAAGGCTTATTTCCCTATCGTTCACGGTGCAAGGCAGCTTAAAGTAGGGGGCCTTTCTTCCAAGGGGTATCATATTTGAAGGTGTTAAAGCCATAATTTTAAACCTCGCTTATCAGTTTGCGTCATCCTTAAAGTTTATTCTTTTATGTGAGCCATCGCAGAACGGTTTGTTATCAGATGCCCCACATCTGCACAGATAATACGGATTATCTTCAGATAAGTTCATTTCATCTTTAGTCTGTAAGCCTATTCCCCCGCATACTTCATAAGGCCCGTTACTTAAAACTTTTATCTCTTTTATGCTATCTTCATTAGCGTTGCCCGCCGGGGATTTTTCAATCTTATGAGAGAACCCAATTTTCTTATGAGCGCCGTCACAGTATGGTTTGTTTTCAGATGCCCCACATCTGCACAAGGCCGTTTTTTTATTTGCCTGAAGCTGCTCTCCCTCCGAGTAGCTAAACCTCTCAAGACCTTCCACTACGTAAGGTCCATCATCAAAGACGACGATAACGGATTGCTGGCTCATTAGCATCCTCCCACGTTGAAGTTGACTAAGTAGATTTCAATACTAACTCTATTGTATCATTAAAATCGAGGATTGGTAGTGTTAAAATCTATGGACAGGGACTAACCAATAAATAAGGAGAATATGCCAATGAGCGAAAATGATAAAAATCAAGAGTCCACTAATACTGAAAATGATTATAAACAAGGAGAGTCCTACGTTCCTAATGAAAACATCCAACCTTCTGAATACCAAATTATAACAAGAGGACTCTGTAGTCCTAGCAACGGAGGGAGCTTTTTGCGGAATCTGTTAGGAATGAAAAAGAAGTAAGCCTCCTGTGGGGTGAAAGTCCACTGGTTATTTAAAGGTGTTATCGCCCTAGCTTGATTGAATTGTAAAAGTTGGTTACACACTAACAACCCTTTGACGTCACGTCTTTGCAATAGCAGACACTCTTGAAAACAAATCCGTCGGAATGGAATCTAGTCTTTCTTGAGCAGCATCATAGTATTCTTTATCTATTTCTACTCCTATAAATTTCCTTTTCATTCTTAAAGAGGCAACGCCAGTGGAGCCAACTCCCATAAAAGGGTCTAATATAGTATCGTCTTCATTTGAAGCTATTTTGATAAAGTGTTTTAATAGCCCTACTGGCTTTTGCGTAGGGTGCTTCGGTTTTTTTAATCTTTCTGGTCCCATGCAGATTGGACTTTCAAAGAAATTGTGCATCTCATTTTGTTTGCCAAAGTTCCAAGTGTGTCCTTTATTCCACATACATACTACGAGTTCACAGCTATTTAAGAAGCCGGCTTTCCGAAATTTTGGAACGGGATTCTTTTTATGCCACACGAAAAACTGAAACGTATCGAAAACAGGATCAAATACTTCATGCCATTTGCCAATTATATTATAGGAGCAAAAAGCAAAGATATTCCCTGTAGGTTTTAAGACTCTTAAGAACTCATCTCTAAAATCCAGGGGGGAAAACTTTTTATCCCATTCAGCCAGATCGTTGTTAATGTCTGCTCGCCAGCCAAACTTTATATTGCCAGTTGAATATTGACTTATATTGTAAGGGGGATCAGTTAGAATGAAGTCGATAGAGTTATTAGGTAGCCCCTTTAAGTACTCTTTACTATCAGCATTTACAATTTGATATTTTTTATCCATATAAATACGTCTCTTTGATGTTGCGCAATGCTGATTTTACTAAATGCGCTGACTCTTTGTATTCATCAATCACAATGTCATAACCCTTTTCACTACAGCATACGAAGTTCCAAAAGTCTTTCCCGATAAGGAGTTCATCTTTTGAAAAGAATTGCAAGACTCTCGATTGTTTCCACTCTTTACCTTCTCCAAATCTATTATAAGCTGTAGCAAAGTAACATTTTATACTTGCATTCTTACCCAATTTATTTGAGAGTATTGCATACTGTTCGAAAATCGCTTCCTTCTCCGAACGAGCTTTTTTATTGTCCAAGTCTCCACCAATCTTTAATTCAATCAAGTAATGTTCGTTTGTTTCTTTGTCTATCAAATAGTAATCGCTCACGTGGACTTTCGTTGCTGAGTCTGACGTGATTCCTATATCTCTAATTTGTTTGTAATGAGATATGCTTGAGACTAAAGGGTTATTTCTATTTTTATATCCTTCAAGCAATTCCGCGATTTTTGACGTTTGTTCAACAGCTAACGGACCTTCTACGTTTTTATTTACTTCATAGAAGAGCTTCGCAATGTTTATTGCCATCCTCTCCAACATATTTCCTAATGAGCTATCAAGAGAGCGCACAAGCGCTGTATAATATTGGACCTCCTTACCTAATGCTGCAATAAAGACGTTATGAATTTTCATGTTAATAGTTCCGTCTAGATCGTCTACTTCTCTAACGTGGCGAGTTTCAAAACCATCTGCGTACGCCTCAACGGAGCTACGGACAATCTGCCGTATACATTTTTCTGTTTCTACCGGCCTCATTACCTTGTTAGCATAGCAAATACTGCCTACTAGTTCAACCCTACTACTGATACCTTGTTTAACAAAAGTAGGAAACAATTAGAATTGAAGTGTTCGTAATTTTGAAGGTGTGAGTCAAGAAGTTTATGAATACCGAATCGGCGGCTATCAGGTTTGCAGTAAATGGCTAAAGTACAGGAAAAGAAGACATTTATCTTTAGACGATATAAAACACTACTGCAAAATTGTAACCGCAATCAAAAAGGCAATCAGGATTCAAGAAAGGATTGATGAGGTTTATTTGGGGGTTGAGGAGGATGTGGTGGGGTTTGATTAGGATTGTTAGACAACTTTACAATTTATAGAAAGGTCTGGTAATTAGCAAGATTTATTGACCATTTTGAAAACCTGCAAGATAAATAAGCTCTTGCGTGCACACCCGAATATCTGGAAGTAATTTTTCAATATCCTGCCTGTGAGCGTTAAATCTTCGGCTATGGGCAGACTTGTCTCCAATATCTTTTAAGTTTGGTAAGATTTTCTGGGTATCACGGCTAAGATTCTAGCCACTTTCTACAAACGTAAAATCAGTTATTGCTCACTTATCTGGAGTTTGATCCAAACATAAGATTAAGTGCATAACATACACATCAACAATACAAAAATGCAACAAAGTTTTACAACTCTCGTAATAAAATATTACAATAATTACAATAAATATCAAAATAGTTTGGCAAACCCACTAACCATGATTCAATCTAAAGAGTTAGGCAAAAAGATAAAACAGTTAAGACAAAGTGCCGAACTTTCCCAAGCAGAATTGGCTAAGGCTATTGGTACGAGCAGGGAGATTGTATCAAATATTGAAAACGGCGTCCGAATGCCGAAATTAGACGAGATAAACAAGCTATCTGAGCTTTTTGAATGCTCTATTGATGCCCTGGTGAACAATAAGGAAAGCGTTGAGATCATTGTTAAAAAGAGTAGGGAAGCCAAGCCTAAGAAAGAGACTTTGAGAATAAGCGTTCCTCAAAAGAATCTCATCAAGTTCAAAGAAGTGCTTTTGTATATTCTCAACAAAGTGGGCGCAAAGCCAAACGTGGGTGAAACCGTTATACAAAAGATGCTTTACTTTATTGACTTTGACTACTACGAGAAGCACGAAGAACAGTTGGTTGGAGCGAATTACATCAGGAGTAAATTTGGTCCAACACCAGCTGAGTTTATAAAAATTATAGGAGATATGATAGAAAACAAAGATGTAGTCAAAGTGAAAAACAGGCATTTTAGTTACAGCCAGACAAAATATCTTCCCTTGCGTAACCCCGATCTTTCAGCCCTAAATGCAAACGAGCTTAACACAATTGATAACGTTCTTGGAAGGTTATCGGATATGAACGCCTCTCAAATCGCCGAATACTCACACAATGACATACCCTGGCTTGGCACGGAGGATCAAGAGAAAATTGACTATGAAGCTGTTTTTTACAGAACTCCCGCCTACTCAGTGAGAAATTATATTGAAGAAGATCAGGGTTGAACAGCTACCGGAGTTCAAAAGTGACATTAAAAAGCTGCTAAGAAAAGTCAAAACTCTTGAAGAAGACCTGCAAACCTTTATTAATTACCAGTTAAATCCATTTCATCTTATGGGTCAAAACAACAAGGGCATAAAGCGTATCAGCGATTCAGGAATTACTGAAACTGAAATATATAAAGTCAGAAAGTTCACGTCTAAGTCCTTAAAAGGGAAAGGGGTTCAATCGGGGCTCAGAATAATTTATGCCTACTTTGGAAGAGAGGGAAGAATTGAACTCGTAGAAATATATTTTAAGGGTGATAAGGATTTGGAAAACAGAAGCCGTATCAGGAAACTTTATGGTTAATAAAAAGCACACCCTCCCGTGCGGGCGAGTTGAATTTTTTGGAAAGAGTAGTCCTTAACGAAGCTGCACCTATCTACAGATCCTCTTCATGTCGTGGGAACAGGTTCTTTCCCTTATCAATTTTAGAGCCTGATGTTATCAATCCCCATTCACGCGCTTTTGACAACTTTAGGTAAGACGTCGGGTCAGTGAAGCCTATCCTTCTCAGTATTTCTTCTGACGCTTTTGGCATAAAAGGAGACAGCAGTATTGAAATCACGCCTATAGATTGAATAATCGTCCAGAGAACGGTATTCAATCTTTCTTCTTTATTTTCTTTTGCGAGCGTCCATGGAGCTTGTTCATCAACGTATTTATTTACATGGGCAATTAAATCCCAAATAGCCGTTAAAGCCTTATGAAAGGCGATTTCGCTCATTGAATCACCTACACGATCTACTGCTGAAAAGCCACTATCCCTGACTTTCAGGTCTATGTCATTCAATGCGGAAGGGGCGGGAACGCGGCTGTTACAATACTTTTTAATCATACTAAGCACTCGGCTGATAAGGTTGCCCAAGCCGTTTGCAAGATCACCGTTTACCCTTGCTACAATAGCGCTTTTTGAGAAATCACCATCTTGTCCGAAAGGAATTTCTCGGAGCAGGAAATATCTGAATATATCCGATCCGAACCGTTCCACCATTTCATATGGATCTACTACGTTACCCAAGGATTTTGACATTTTTTCTCCTTCAACGGTCCACCACCCATGGGCGAATACCGTTTTAGGGAGTGGTAGCTGTGCCGACATAAGAAAAGCCGGCCAATACACGGCGTGGAATCTCAGTATATCTTTACCTACTAGGTGAACGTCTGCTGGGTATATTTCATTAAAAGTTGTTTTATTATTTGGAAAACCAGCGCCAGTTAGATAGTTTGCAAGAGCATCAAACCACACGTAGATCACGTGGCGTGGGTTTTCTGGAACGGGTATACCCCAGCTAAACGTGGTTCTACTTATGCTGAGGTCCTTCAATCCACTCTCTACAAAACGCACAACCTCGTTCATCCTGTAGCTTGGCTGCACGAACTCGGAGTGCTTTTCATAATGATTAAGAAGTCGCTCCTGGTATTCGGAAAGTCTGAAGAAGTAGCTCTCTTCTTTTACCTTTTCAATATTGGGACGTTTAGATTCTGGTAGAGCCATTACTTCTTCATATTGCGTTTCGGTTATGAATGCTTCGTTCCTAACGTCATACCAACCCTCATACTCACTCAGGTAAATATCTCCCGCTTTTTGTATTCTCTTAAATATTTCTACAACGGAGTCTTGATGCCTTCTCTGGGTAGTTCTAATAAAATCGTCATTGGTAACGTTTAAGGCGCCGGAGAGGTCATGAAATCTTTTTACTACCCTATTCGCAAGCTCTATGGGCTTCTCACCATTCGCTTTAGCCGTCATCTCGATTTTTTGCCCGTGCTCGTCGCTGCCGGTGAGGAAAAAGACCTCATTACCAGCGAGCCTTCTGAACCTGGCGATAGCGTCCGCAGCAATAGTGGTATAAGCGTGTCCTATATGAGGCACGTCATTAACGTAATAGATCGGCGTAGTAACGTAAAAGGTTTTAGGCACTTGTTTAATCTCCGCTTAGCTCCAGTTTATATTAGATAAAAGATGTAGTTTAGTGCTGCCCCAATTTTATAAAAAGGTTTTCTAATGCTAGCTGCTTATTAGCGTTGGTGCGGAATATATCATACCAAGTTCTTTCAACCAGTTTGTATTTATCCAATACATTATTAACGTTCCATTTCATGGCGGTTTTCCGACATTCCTTAGCAACGTCCGTATTAGTAAGCATTTCATCGTCAAAGCCGATTTTTAGTAGAGCCAGATCACGTAACCATAGAGAAATAAACTTAAAGGCGAGTTTTAGATTTTCAGAGTCTTCAGGGGTAGAGCTTAGAGGTAATGCCTCTACCAAGTCGAGAATATGCAAAGCCGAATTAGGGCTAAGATCAATCAGCTTCAAGATAATTTCTTTCCTCAATTCGATATTTTCGTTGTCCATTCTAAGAGCTTGTCCCAAGCTGCCTTCAGAAAGTTTTGAGGCGATAGCTGAACTTGCAGGCGACGTTTTGGTATTTTTTAATAGCAGTTGTAGAACTGTTTCCTTAGGTAGCGGGTTGAACCTGAGGATTTGACATCTTGAGCGAATAGTTGGAAGAAGGGAGTTTGGTTGCGAGGTAATTAAAATTATTACTGAATAGGAAGGAGGTTCTTCAAGCGTTTTTAAGAAGGCGTTTTGCGCACCTATGCTCATCCTTTCTGATTCGTCCACCACCACAATTTTGAATTTTCCCTCAAAGGGTTTAAGAAAAAGCCTACTCTCAACGGTTTCTCTTATCTGCTCAACCTTAATATTCTTGATGCCTTCAAACTCGACAAACACTACGTCAGGGTGAATCCCTTTATCAATTTTGGAACAAGAATTACAAGTACATCCCTGGCTTGAGTGTTGAGCTGCGCTGTCCTGAGTGGTTTGGCTCTGCTCACGGTCGACTTGCGGAAGGGAACTTGCTGGAGGTCGCTGTCCATAAGAATCGGTTGCCTGACAGTTTAAGAGTTTTGCAAATTGAGTTGCCACAAGCTTTTTCCCAATTCCATCGGGACCCGAGAATAAATAGGCGTGAGCGATAGCACCTTCCTTCACCGCTCGTTTTAGAACTTCCTTTTGAAACTCGTGACCAATTATGCCTTCAAACATTTAGGGCTTTTCCCTTACGATAAATGCTCAACTACAAGTTTTTTTATTTCTTTGTGTATATCCTGAACCTCTCTATCGGCATTTATCTTTTTGATTCTATTAGGTTCTCTACGTGAAATCCGCATATACCCCTTCTTTATCGACTCGTGGAATTCCAGAGGCTCTTCTTCCATTTTGGTAAAGGGTTCTCCTCTTGGTTTTAGTCTTGAAATACCCTCTATTACCGAAAGATTCAAGAAAAAGGTGAGATCAGGGAGGGTGCCAAGCGTAGAGGCCTTCGCAACCTTATTGACAAATCTTATGTCAAGCTGCCTTCCATAGCCTTGATAAACCACTGTAGAATCAAAGAATCTATCACAAATCACAATCTCTTTTTTATCTAACCTTGGCTTTATAAAATCCCTCACGTGTTGTGCCCTATCGGCGCAAAACAGGCATAGCTCTGAAAAGGGGTCTAGCTCTAACTCTCTTTCATCCAACGCAATTTTTCTGATGGATTTTCCTAAGATGCCCCATCCGGGCTCTCTCGTCAGGCTCACTTTATATCCACTTTGAGCTAGGAATTCTTTGAGAAGTTCTGCCTGCGTGCTCTTTCCGCTTCCTTCTATTCCTTCAAACGTTATGAACATAAGTAGGGACTTATATACTTGACTCGACGATAGTATAAGAGACACTGCCTAAATAGCAGTGTCTCTTATTTAATATAGAATTCAGTTTAATAAGGATAGGGTATTGGAGTGTTTAATGCAAGATAGTCTTTCCAAAGGTTGGCCATCGGCATCTCTTAGGAAATCCGTAGATGTAGCAGTTAATTCCATCTACTTGTCTCTAATATATGATATAGGTGAATAGACACTAGAGAGACTCCTCACGTCTCTATACCAACTGCCTGAGAGAGACTGCAAAACTCGTTTGCTTTTAGGTCCCTCCATTTGCTACTTGGTAGATTACCAAGCCTTATAGGACCCACGGAAACCCTCTTGAGCTTAGCCACTGGGTGCCCGAACTTTGCAAAAAACCTTTTAACTAGATGATTTCTGCCCTCGTGAAATGATACTAGAGCTATGCTCGAGTCTTTACTTCGTTTCTTTATTCTGATTGAGTCGGGTTTAGCTAGTCCATCCCTAAGCTCGATGCCCTTTTTCATTTGTGCGATAGTCCCATCCGATACGCTTCCTATTATATTAGCTCTATAGACCTTAGTTACCTCATAGCTTGGATGCAGAATCTTATTAGCAAGCTCCCCGTCATTGGTCAAGATTAGTAAGCCCTCAACGTCATAGTCTAGTCTGCCAACAGGATATACTCTCTCAGGAACTTCCGCAATCAATTCCCGCACCGTTTTCTTGTTTCCCTCTTTCCCCAGTGACGTCAGATACAGGCTAGGCTTATTAAGAATCAGATAGCGCTTGCTCTCGGGTGTTATTATCCTACCCTCAAGCCGAACTACGTCCTTTTCAATATCTATAACGTTACCAAGATTATTTTCAGTATGATCGTTTATCGTGATTTTTCCCGCGGCGATAAAAGAATCCGCTTTCCTCCTCGAAGCGACCCCACACATTGAGAGGTATCTATTAAGCCGAACTTTCAACCGGATTCTCTCCTAACCTAAAGAGGGGCGTTCGTGTATCAATTGATATATGATAATCCACTCTTCAAGCGCTTACTAGCTCCTTGACAATTTTATCAACCCACTTACCATAAATACCATGCTTAGCGAGTATATACCCATCTTATTAATACTAATTCTATCTATAATTCTTGCTGGGGCAATGCTTTTTATCTCTTCCGTTATAGGTCCGAAAAGACAGGCAAATCGCAAGCTCGCTCCTTATGAATCAGGCATGGCGCCCACGGGAGATACAAGGGGCAGGTTCTCTATCAAATATTATATGGTAGGTGCTCTCTTTATTCTCTTTGATGTGGAAGTGGTATTTTTATTCGCGTGGGCAGTGGTTTTTAAGGAGTTAGGTTTAATTGCTTTCATAGAAATTATAGTATTTTTGGCTGTTATACTAGGTGGCTATTTCTACGTTTTGAAGACGGGGGCGCTTGATTGGGAGTAAATACGAATTCTATACTAGGTGGCGATGGATTCATAACCACCAAAATCGGAGAGTTCGCCAATTGGGCAAGAAAGAACAGCCTGTGGCCTATGCCGTTTGGCACTGCGTGTTGCGCCATTGAAATGATGGGCGTATTTGCGTCTAGGTATGACCTTTCGCGGTTCGGCGCCGAGGTTGCGAGATTCTCACCTAGGCAGGCTGACCTGATGATAGTCTCCGGAACAATTACCTATAAAATGGCTTCCGTGTGCAGGAGGATATACGATCAGATGCCGGAGCCGAAATGGGTCATAGCCATGGGTTCTTGCACATGTGGTGGTGGACCCTTTGACAGCTACGCTGTTGTTCAGGGCATAGATGAATTTCTCCCGGTTGACGTTTACGTTGGAGGATGTCCTCCGAGGCCAGAGGCGCTTATAGACGCCGTTATGAAAATCCAAAAGAAGATAGAGATAGAAGGGGCACCTATTCTATGAACTCTGCTCTAGCTTCGGTTATTGAATCTCTGAAAGAAACTTTTCTCAATAGCATAAAAGACGTTAAAGAGTTTAGAGGAGAAGCGACTCTTTTTATACCTAAACGCGACGTCTTAAAAATTTGCGGATACCTGAAAGACGAGCAGGAATTTACGTTCCTAGCGGATCTTACCGCCGTTGATTACCTTAAAGTGAAACTCCCAAGATACGAGGTCGTATATCACGTTCACAGGTTTGGAGATGATTTTGAAGGTAACGTCAGGGTTCGGCTTAAAGCCGAAGTCTCGGAAGATGAACTCCGCATTGATTCGGTTACTTCGGTATGGAGCGGAGCCAATTGGCTCGAGAGAGAGGTATATGATATGTTCGGGATAGAATTTAGCGGGCACCCGAATCTAAAGCGTATTTTGATGCCTGAGGACTACGAACCATTCCCTTTAAGAAAAGATTTTGACGTGAGGGATCGTAAAGCCTCCAAAGAATCTTTTGAAAGGGCTCTTAAAGACGGGCTTGATTGATGGAAAGAGTTGAACTGATAAGTAACGAAACTCATCAGGTGCAAGACGGCATGCGGACGGAGACCTTAATGCTCAACATGGGTCCCCAACATCCCGCTACTCACGGGGTTCTACGCGTAGTTCTTCACCTTGACGGTGAGGTAGTAGTAAAGGCGGTTCCACACGTTGGTTACCTTCATAGAGGAATCGAGAAACTATGCGAGCACATTACCTATCAGCAATGTCTTCCTTACACCGACAGAATGGATTATCTGGCTTCTATATGCAATAACATCGGTTTTATTCTAACGGTTGAAAAACTTCTGGGGATAGAGGAAGACGTGCCCGAAAGGGCTAAGACTGCGGAGGTTCTACTATTTGAGCTTGGGCGTATTGAGTCACACCTTGTAGGCATAGGAACCAATGCGCTTGACTTAGGAGCGATGAGCGCTTTTCTTTACTGTTTTAAGGAGAGGGAAAGAATATACGACGTGCTCGAGACTGTGTGTGGAGCAAGACTTACCACCTCTTACCCAAGAGTGGGAGGGCTTCCCCTTGACCTTCCCGATAATTTTGAAGAGGTAGTTACAAACTTCATTGAAATCTTTCCAAAGACCTTGGCGGAAATTGACAAGCTTCTTACTAGAAACAGAATATGGATAGAGAGAACAAAGGGAGTTGCCGTAATAAGTGGAGAGGACGCTATAGATCTAGGTCTTACGGGTCCTGCTCTAAGGGGAAGTGGCGTGCCTTATGATGTAAGAAAGGCGATGCCTTATCTCGGTTACGAGAATTATGACTTTGAGGTTCCAATCGCAAGTGATGGAGACGCCTATTCTCGTTATCTCTGTAGGCTTGAGGAGATGAATCAGAGCTTACTTATTATAAAACAGGCTTTAAGCAACTTGCCCGACGGCCCATATATAGCTGATCTTCCCGACATTGTGCTTCCGGAAAAGGAACTTACCTACACTAGGATGGAATCGCTTATCAGACACTTCGTTCTTGTATATGAAGGATTTAAGCCTCCTGAGGAGGAGATTCAACATGCCGTGGAAAATCCTAAGGGGGAGCTTAGTTATTATTTAGTGAGCGATGGTTCGGGACAACCGTATAGGATGAGGGTTAGGGGACCTTCCTTTGTCAACTTACAAGCCCTTTCCCAAATGACCGAAGGTAGCTTAGTAGCCGACGTGATAGCCGCAATCGGAAGTCTTGATATAGTTCTTGGTGAGATAGATAGATAGCTAAAGATGACTCATTGGGAAATAACGGAAGGGAATTTTATTGTTTTGACTCCCTTAGGGGCTTTGAACTGAAATAAAGAATCCGCAACCTTTTTACCGATTTGCATCTCCTTTAGCTTTATAATAGTCAAATTACCGAATAGGTCATAGAGGTAAATAGTATTTACTAGCGCGGTTTTTTTATCAACGGCAATCGTAGCTTTGCTATATCCCTCCTCCTGATTTTTTGGAGCTAGGTCTATTAAATAACTTTCATTTTTGTTCAAGCTATCTAAATCCGTGAAACTCGCGTTAAATAGCTCCTTTATATTACCAAGCCCCGATAGTAAGGTGGCGGTAGTCTGATTTCCAGACGACTGGGTTAACGGAGACTCTGTTACTTGCTTTTCTTCCTCGTCATAAAACCAGAGTGTCTTTCCATCAGATACGATTTCATCCTTGGTTGGCGCGTAATAGCTCCATCTCATCATTCCCGGTTTTTTCAACCAAACTTTGCCCTCCGCTTTCCGCACCTTATTCAGCGCTTTTACCTTATCTTCTTGTATAAATGCCGCGTGAAAGTTATCCATTCGCTCATACTTGTTCTGAACGTCTTCTATAACCCTGTTTAGGCTTTCTCCCTGCTTTGAAAACCCTGGCGCGGAGTGTATAAGTAGCATTAAAGAGAGTGCGAGCAACCCTTTTAGTCCGTATGTCAGTTTGTTTTCCTCTCTTCAGTTTGGTTCAAGTCTATAAATACTTCCCTTGGCTTTCCGGCGACTTCCTGAGGACCAACAACGCCTTCTTTTTCCATGATTTCAACAATACGAGCAGCCCTATTATAGCCGATTCTAAGTTTCCTTTGAAGCATGGATATAGACGCTTGATTGGTTTCGGCAATTGTTCTTAGAGCCTTATAGTAAAGATCATCCTTTTCATTCTCTAGATCCTCGCTTTTCTCTTTTTCCTCTACGTGAGTGATTTCTTCTTTATAGTCGGGAGATCCTTGGTGTTTGATGTGCTCAGTTATTTTCTCTCTTTCCGTATCTGAAATAAGTGCTCCCTGAAGTCTCAACAGGTTTGAAGTGCCGGGTTCAAGTAACAGCATATCCCCTTTACCCAAAAGCTGCTCGGCGCCACCTGCGTCCAAAATTATACGCGAATCAATTTTAGATGATACAAGGAATGAGATTCTAGCGGGGAAATTAGCTTTGATGAGTCCGGCTACGACGTCGGCAGAGGGACGCTGGGTTGCGACGATCAAATGTATGCCAGCGGCGCGGGCTTTCTGAGAAAGCCTCGTAACTGATTCTTTTACCTCGCTCGGTGCTATCATCATTAGATCAGCAAGCTCATCTAAAATAATTACTATGTAAGGTAGAAGCCTATCTATTTTGTCCTCTGTTGGAATATCTAGGTTCTCCACGTTCCTGTTATGAGTTTCAATGTCCCTTACCCCCTCATCAGAAAGGGTTCTGTATCTCTTTTCCATCTCTCCAACTGCCCACTTTAGGGCCGCAGCCGCTCTTTTAGGTTCCGTTACAACCGGGTGTAGTAGGTGCGGAATACCTTCATACACGGATAGCTCAAGCATTTTAGGGTCGATCATGATGAATTTAAGCTCGTGCGGGCTCGCCTTGTAAAGCATACTTGTAATTACGGCGTTGAGTAAAACGCTTTTACCCGAGCCAGTGGTTCCCGCAACCATAAGATGTGGCGCTTTTCTTAAGTCCATATAAAATGGAAGACCGGAAATGTCCTTTCCCAAAGCAAGAGTTAATATAGATTGGCTTCTGGAAAATTCAGCATCCTCAAGAAGTTCTCTTAAAACCACCATTTCTCTTGTTGTGTTAGGCACCTCAATACCTATAACGTCCTTCCCAGGAATGGGAGCTATAATTCTGATGCTAAGGGCGCTGAGTCCCATGGCGAGATCATTATCAAGCGATGCTATTTTACTTATCTTAATTCCCGGTGCGGGTTTATACTCAAACATAGTGATCACGGGACCCGGTCTTACTCTGACGACCTTTCCCGATACTCCGAAATCCTTTAATTTTTCCTCAATCAGATCCTGTTTTTCATAAACGGCTTTACTGTCCACCTCAAGATCGATTTCTATCTTGGAATCAAGCAGATCGAGCGGTGGAACCTTATAACTATTACTAGTTTGCTTCTTTACTAGAGAAAATTCATCAAATCCCTTTGATTTTGGCTGTTCTATGACTATTTCTGGACGCCCGTTTTCAAGAAATAAAGTCTCTTCATCGGTAAATACCTCTTCTTCGAGGTCGATTATTTCATCAGACGAGGGATTTTGCCGTCTGTTTAAGGTTGACGCTTGATCTCCTTCATACGTCTGAAGGTTTTCCTCTGCGACCTGCCGTCCGCCCTTTAAATTTTCTAAAGGTTCCTTTAAGCGTTTTCCAATCCGTAAGGCTTGAATGGCGATGAATTTGGAGAATTCATAGGTTTTATTAGTAGCGGATGCAGAAACTTTGCCTGCCGTCCTAAGCATCTCTGACAAGGTTAGTCCCGTTATTGCTACTAGGCTAAGAATGAGTAAGACAGTTACGATGAGATAAGAGCCTATAGTGCCAGCGATGCCTTCTTTTAACTTTTCTGCAATTGCGTTTCCTATCCATCCCCCCGCTGTTTCATATCCCAATAATCCCTTCCCAGTGAATGAGAGCCCTAGAAAAGTCATTACGGAAATTAGCAATACAAGGGATGATAGAACATTTCTTAAAAGATTGGGTCCAGATTTGTTGATAAAAGTAATAGCTGCCGTGTAAAACAATACTATAGGCACTGCGAACCCGCATATACCGAAGGCTTTGCCGAGCATAGCGGATATAAAGACCCCAGTCGTTCCCATAGACCCTTTAAGGTCAAGACCTATTCTCGAACTGTAAAAGACAAGGCTGAGTGATGAGAACAAACCCAAAGCGAAAAGAAGAGACGAGAGTATTTCCCTAACTATTTTATCGGATGATTCCTGTTTTGAATGGCTTTTTCTTTTAGGCATTTATTGCGTAGGGTTAATTATAAGGATTAACTCTTACTTAGAAAAGTTAAGTTTAGACAAGCTATCTGCCAAAAGCAACAATTAAAACGGTAAGCGATAAGACGAGCGTATGTAAAAGTTGCATAAAGCACGGAACCACTTTACCCATTTAGTAGAATGGACAACCATTAGGAAATAGGAGTTAGACTTGCTATAATTACAAATCTGCGAATTTTGTAGGGTTGCTCCTAACAAAACTGAATCTCAATACGTTCTTAATTTCTCCCTCAGTGGGTTTCGGGGAGAGGCGTAGCAGGGGGTGAGTGAGTATGCAGGATAAAGATCACGTATTTACCGCAGCCGCGGTGCAAATGGCACCCATATTCCTTAATAAAGATGAGACTATAGAGAAGATTATAGGCCTGATTGAAGAGGCGAGCAAAAACGGCGCAAATTTAATAGTGTTCCCAGAAGCGACAATTCCTACATACCCTTATTGGCCTAAGGATATAGGAACCATAGAGGGAAGAAGTCTTGTTCTTGACGCTTATGGTGAATTGCACAGAAACTCGATTGAGATTCCTGATGAAAATACCTCTAGGCTTTGCGAAGCCGCTAGGAAAGCCGATGCCTACGTTGTAATAGGCGTTAATGAAAGAGAAGGTGGCACCCTTTACAATACTATTTTATATATAGATAAAGACGGCGGTATTCTTGGTAAGCACAGAAAGCTTATGTCCATAGACAGTGAAAAGTGTATATGGGGGATGGGAAGTGCTCAGGACTTAAAAGTGTTTGCAACCTCATTAGGTAATATAGGCGGTTTTTTTTGCTATGAGCACCATCTGACTCTAGCAAAATACGCTATGTATAAAAAAGGCGAGCAAATACACGCCGGGCTTTGGGCAGGTCATGGATTTACTAAGCCGACTATGGATTTTGCTAGCCGTCAATATGCTTTTGAAGGGCAGGTATTCGTCATTGTATCCTCAGGACACATGAATGAGAAAATGATTCCTGATAGCTTTCCCCTTAAAGAAAACACGCTGTGGGATTTTCCGGGTGGAAGTGGAATTATAAATCCGAGGGGAGAATACATGGCTGGTCCAGTTTACGGAAAGGAGGATATAATATACGCCGATATTGACACTGATACGATAATAAGAGCTAAAGCCGTAATTGATTCAATTGGGCATTTCTCAAGACCTGATATTTTGAATTTAGATATTAAAGATAGCGAGCTTGGAGTCGATCAACGTAGTAAAGGCTTAGGTACAGTAAGAGAAGCGCATGAATTGAGAAAAGTAGTAGAGAGTCTTAGCCAAAGACAGAAAGATATTTCCTCAACGCTTGAAGACTTGAAAAACAAGCTATTAAATAGTGAGTAACCTAGACCCCGATTCGTAGTAGGTTGTAAATTTTGAGTGAGCGATACGGAGCTGGGGCGAGGCGTATGCTTGAATACGTAGAACTTCTTATTCTTTTTGGCGTGGGGATATTGGCAGGTTTTGTCAACGTAATGGCAGGTGGGGGATCCAGCCTTACGCTGCCCGCCTTAATATTCCTGGGACTAGATGGTTCCGCCGCTAATGGAACTAACCGGGTTGCGATTTTAATACAGAATGTATCTGCCGCTCTTTCTTTTCACAAGCAAAAGGTCCCAGGGATCAGAGAGGGAGTAAAACTTGCGGCTTTCACGCTGCCAGGGGCTATACTGGGGGCTTTAATAGCAGTTAGGATCAGCAGCGATTGGTTTGAGCGGATACTTGGCATAGTAATGATTGGAGTAGTAATATCTATGTTGCTCCCCTCCCAGGCTAAACGGAATATTACATCAGTAGAAGGCAAAAAACCCTGGCTTATCTACCCCGCTATGCTGGGCATCGGTTTTTACGGTGGTTTTATTCAGATTGGCGTAGGGTTTTTAATCATGGCGGCGCTTTATCATTTACTTAGAATTAATCTTATTTTAGTCAACGTGCGTAAAATTCTTATAATCTTGATCTATACAGTGCCTGCGCTTCTTATTTTTATCTGGACGGATAACGTAGATTGGCTTCTAGGTTTGAGTTTAGCTGCTGGCAACGCCCTAGGTGGTTGGTGGGCGGCTCATTTGTCAGTTGAGGGTGGCGAGAAGGTAATACGCTCTGTATTGGTCGTAGCTATATTCATAATTTCTCTAAAACTACTACAGGTATTCTAGATGGATTTACTTTTCAGGTATTTTTAGAAAGCCGTCCTTTCTTAATGTGATGTATAATAGGCTAAGGGGAGTTGCAAATGCAAGTAATCGTCGCCAAACCTAGGGGTTTTTGCGCAGGTGTTGATAGAGCAATTGAGATGGTCGAGCGGGCGCTTGAAATGTATGGTACTCCTATCTACGTTCGCCATGCCATTGTCCACAATAAGCGTGTAGTCGAGTCGCTTAAGGAGAGAGGCGTTAGATTTATAGAGGAATTAGAGGAAATAAATGAGAGAGGTGCAAGGGTTATTTTTAGCGCTCATGGAGTAGGACCCAAGGTGTGGGACGAAGCTAAGGATAGATCCCTTGAGGTTGTTGACGCTGTCTGCCCACTCGTAACGAAGGTGCATAATGAGGTAAGGCATTATGCGGAAATGGGTTATACAATCATACTGATAGGACATAGGAATCACGTAGAGGTAATAGGAACAAGTGGTCACGCTCCTGACAAAGTAGTTGTCGTTGAGTCCGTTGAGGAGGCGGAAAGGGTAGAGGTCCCTGACCCGGACAAAATAGCTTACGTTACGCAGACTACTTTGAGCGTTGATGATACGAGGAATATACTTGCATCTCTTAAAAAAAGGTTTCCAAATATCGTAAGCCCTTCAAAGCTTGATATTTGTTATGCTACGCAGAACAGACAAGACGCCGTGAAAGCGCTGGCTAAGCAAGCCGATATTATCTTTATCGTAGGCTCTCCCGAAAGCTCTAATTCCAATCGCTTGGTTGAGGTAGCAAAGGCTAACGGGGTTAGTAGGGCTTACTTAATAGAAGGAGCTGATGAAATAGGAGCTCATGGATTTAATGATGATTTAGTAATAGGAGTAAGTTCGGGCGCTTCTACTCCTGAGACTGTTGTTTTTGAAGTAATAGATAGGCTCAAGGAGTTAGGGGCTGGTAGCGTTCGGGAGTTAGATGGCAAAGAAGAACGCACCCGATTCCCTTTTCCAGGTTCATTAGAGTTTGCTGCTACCTCTAATTGTGATTAGTTATGAAGGGGGTGAGAAGCATCTTATTCCATTTTGTAGCTGGTAGAGACTATGGTAAATTCCCTTTTTCGCTAATAGTTCTTGGTGCGAGCCTACTTCTGAAATCTCACCTTTGTGTATTACCATTATTCTATCGGCGTCCCTTACATTTGAAAGTCTGTGGGCGATGATCAACGTGGTTTCCTTTTGTGACTTCCCTTTGATTGTTTCTTGAATCCTTTGCTCTATATTTGCGTCTATGTTTGAGGTTGCTTCATCTAATATCAGAAATTTTGCTTTCTTTGATAATGCTTGTTCTAAAGATACTAGTTGTTTCTCTCCTGACGACATTGAACGTTCGTTAGATTTTTTTATTTCCCTAAGCTCCTTTATCGTTAAGAGTTCGGTTGAGGTTCCGTCTTTTTCATCATCCGATCCCTTTCCGAATAAAAAGAGGTCTTGAAATACTGCACAAACGTTTGCCCTCAAAAATTCAGGTCTTAATTCTTTTATGTCCACGCCGTCTAGTAGGATTTGCCCTCGCTCTATTTCATAAAATCTGAGAATAAGGTTTACAATCGTGGTTTTTCCGGATCCCGTAAGCCCAACGAGGGCTACGGTCTCGCCGGGGTCAATCCTAAAAGAGACATTTTTTAGAACCCATTCCTTATTGTCATAAGAAAACCAGACATTTTCAAACTCCAGTTTCCCTTTTATTTGAGACTTGCTAATACCAGATTTTTCCTCCGATTTAACACCTGCTAAATCATAAAGATTCTCAGAAGCCGCAGCGGCCGATTGGAAGATGTTGTATTTCTCGGCTAGCTCCATAATAGGCCTGAAAAGCATTCTCACGTAGTATAGATAAGCTATTAAAGCACCTAACGTAAGGTCGAGTTTCAGCACCTTGAGCCCACCGTACCAGAGGGTAAAAGCAACCGTGAACACGCTCGTAAATTCAATAAAGGGTCTAAAGGTTGCGTAAACCCATAGCTGATCCATATTGGCTTTGTAGTTCTCACGGTTTATATTTTTGAACTTCTTGAAATTCTCCATCTCTCGGTTGTAGAGTTTTATTAAAACGATGCCCTTAACGCTTTCCTGAACGAATGCGTTAAGCTTTGAAATACTCCTTCTGATTTCCCTGTAAACCATCTTTAGCTTCATTCTGAAAAGGGCTGCGAAAAGGGCCATAAGTAAGGTAAACAGAATCACGTATAAAGTAAGGCTCTTATTCATGTGGAACATTACGATGAAAGTGCCTATTACTACTAATATATCTTTTAAGACTTGAATCATTACGGACGTGTACATTTCATTTATAGCATTTACGTCGTTCGTCACACGAGTAGTAATTCTCCCGACTGGATTTTTATCAAAAAAGGGTTGGGGAAGTTTCATTACGTGAGAAAAAAGGGATAATCTGATCTCGTGCATTATTTTGTGTCCAGAACAATTTAGTAGATATGTGAAAAGCGAACTAAAGATAAATATCCCGAGCAGACAAAGAAATAGTAGTGCGGCAAGCTTGACTACCTGATCTATTTCATCACTTCTTATTCTAAGAAGGTCTTTACTATTGAGTTTGCTGAGGGCGCTATAGCTTGCAAAGGAGACGCCACTCATGGACTTAAAGACGTCTGGGTTATCTTCCGTTATCTCTTTAACTAGGCTTCGTTTATTTTCATCAAAGTTCTCCAAATTGACGACGAGATACCTTTCCTCTGATACTACGCCAAGCCTTTCAAGGTTATGGCCATCGACCTTATCCAATTCCGACGTATCAATTAGATAAGAGTTTCCACTCAGTTTTATTATTGACGAGGGATATTTATCTTTTAGCGTTTCCTCAAATTCGGTTTCTTTTGATTCGCCAGTGAAATCTGCAATTTTCCAAGGAGGATAGATATATTTATCAACAGCGATTTTAGTTATGTAGGGAACCGCAAGCTCAATCAGTGCCGTAGATAACATTAATAGAAGAGCCAAAGCCATATAGGCGCGATAATGACCCGTGAAGCCGTATAGCCATCTAAGAATCTTAATATCGTAAGTCTTCTTTCCTTTATTAGAGTGTTTATCGTCTGCGAGCGACAAGACGTTTTCTCCTTTTGCAGGGCGTTTATTCGCCCCTCTTCAGAGCGTAGGGGGACATATATCTTTGTTTCTAATATTCATCTGGCAAGGGATTTTCTACTTAAGTGATGTTAATTCTAGATTCTAGAGTATCTTGCCGGTGCGTATTCTACGCAGAGGCATAAATATACCACGACTATTCCCGCTTTTATATCTCTTTACAGTTACCCGCTTCTAGTCTAAAATCACTTTTTTAACTCAAAGTTTAATAAGGAGAGGTTAATGATTAAGCATATAGTAATGTGGAGAATTAAAGACGAGGATGCAGGGGCGTCTAAAATTGAGAACGCTAAGAAACTGAAGCAATCTCTCGAGGCGCTTGTGGATGAAATAGAGGAGTTAAAAACCGCTCAGGTAGGAATAAACTTTAATTCTTCTCCAGCGGCGTTTGACGTGGTTTTATACTCTGAATTTGACGATAGAGAGGGGCTTGACGCCTATCAGACGCATCCTGAGCACATTAAGGTCGCAGATTTCGTAAGTGAGATCCGCTCTGATAGAGCAGTGGTGGATTACGAAGTTTGATTTATGATTGTTTAGTTACAATCTTTTCTTCTTGCGTGCTTGGGGCGTTTAGTTGAAAATGGAATTAGGCTTAGTTCCGAATGAGTTCCCCTCATAAGCATATAAGCCCCAAGGGTTCCTATCATCGCGGCGTTGTCCGTGCAGTATTCGGGCGAGGGTATGTGTAGTGAAAACCCTTGTTCTTGAAACCTCTCGGTTGCCAATTCCCTTAGCCTTGAGTTGCAGGCGACCCCCCCGGATATTACGGCTCCACTTAAGTTGTTCTCTTTTGCTGCCATTAAGGTTTTGTCAACTAGTGTTTCAACTATGGCTTCTTGGTATCCAGCACATATATCTGCTAAGTGGCTTTCATTTAGTTTTGAAGCTTTCCTAAGATAATAAACGAGCGAGGTCTTGATTCCGCTAAAGCTAAAATCAAAAGTCGAGATGTTTTTAAGTGGTCTGGGAAAAGGTATTGTCTCTCTATCTCCTTTTTTGGCAAGCCTGTCAATCTCCGCGCCTCCAGGGTAATTGAGTCCTAAAACCTTGGCTGCTTTATCAAAGGCTTCTCCCGCCGCGTCGTCCCTCGTTTTCCCAATTAGCTCATATTCCGTATGGTCTTTTACAATGTAGAGGCTAGTATGTCCACCTGAGACTACAAGCCCGACAAACGGGAATTCTACTTCGTGCTCTAGGTGCACGGCGGACAAGTGAGCTTGCAGGTGATTCACTCCTATGAATGGTATTCCCCATCCAAAGGAGAGAGCCTTAGCAGTTGAAAGACCTATCATCAAGGAGCCAATCAATCCCGGACCATTCGTAACGGCTATACCATCTATGTCCGCGGGTGCCAGATGAGCATCTTTAATGGCTTTATCTACAACGGGTAGAATCAGTTCAACATGCTTTCTGGATGCTATTTCCGGCACTACGCCCCCATATTCCTTATGGATATCAGCTTGGGAGGCTACTATGTTTGACAGAGCGTTATTTGCATCTTCAATTATAGCTGCGGAGGTTTCGTCACAAGAGCTTTCTATTCCTAGCGTTATATGGAGCATGCTGTCTATTTTACTAGTCTATACTATTCTTTACAACCTCAGGTTTCAATTGCTCTTTTTGATTAAAGCTCTTATAATATAAATCTTGTGTGATTTTAAGTGGCGTATTAGGAAATAGAAACTTACCCTTATGAGAACAAGAGCTAAGAGAGAGAAAATTCCTGGCGATAGTGCCGTTACGAGAACTCCGTTTCCCAAGTCCGCCAAGATTTACGTAAAGGGTAAAATGCACGATGTGCGAGTAGCAATGAGGGAAATTCAACTTGAAGATTCAGATTCTACCTTCTCTGGGAACGGCGGTTCCGCTAAGAATCTGTCAATAACCGTTTATGATACGAGTGGTCCTTACACGGATCCACAAGTTGATATCGACGTGTGTAAAGGATTAGAACCTATAAGAAAAAAGTGGATACTGAGCCGAGATGACGTGATGGAGCTTGTCGATTTTTCTTCTGACTTTGTGAGAAAAGCTCGATCCGATTCCAGAATCAGAAACATAAGGTTTGACAACGTTAAAAAACCGCTCAGAGCTAAGGGGGGCTTGAGCGTAACCCAGATGCGTTACGCTAGAGAGGGGATTGTTACGCCTGAGATGGAATACATAGCTATTCGTGAAAATCAATGCATAGATGAGTGCAAGGAACGGCTGGGTGCTCTGGCACGGTGTCATCCTGGTGAGAGCTTTGGGGCGAACATTCCAGCTTCTTATATAACGCCTGAGTTCGTAAGAAGGGAAGTGGCTGAAGGAAGGGCTATTATCCCTTGTAACGTTAATCACCCGGAGATGGAACCGATGATTATCGGTAGAAACTTTCTTGTAAAGATAAATGCAAATATAGGCAACTCCGCCGTAACGTCGAGTATTGAAGAGGAAGTAGAGAAAGCCGTTTGGGCTTGTAGGTGGGGAGCCGACACAATAATGGACCTATCTACTGGGAAAAATATTCATGAGACAAGAGAGTGGATAATAAGAAACTCTCCCGTTCCAGTGGGGACGGTGCCGATTTATCAGGCGCTCGAGAAAGTTAATGGTTCTCCGGAGGAGCTAACTTGGAAAATCTTCAGGGATACGCTTATTGAGCAGGCTGAGCAAGGGGTCGATTACTTTACCATACATGCTGGCGTGCTTCTTAGATACGTGCCCCTCACGGCTAAGAGGTTTACCGGCATTGTTTCAAGAGGCGGTTCAATTATGGCTAAATGGTGTCTTGCGCACCATAAGGAAAGTTTCTTGTATTCTAATTTTGAAGAGATGTGTGAGATAATGAGACAATACGACGTTGCTTTTTCCCTGGGAGATGGTCTTAGGCCTGGCTGTTTAGCGGATGCGAACGATGAGGCGCAGTTCGCCGAGCTAAAAACTATTGGCGAGTTGACCGAGATCGCATGGAAGCACGACGTGCAGGTGATGATAGAGGGTCCAGGTCACGTTCCAATGCACATGATAAAAGAAAATGTGGAAAAGCAGCTTGAGTATTGCCACGAAGCGCCTTTCTATACGCTAGGTCCGCTTACTACGGATATAGCACCCGGATACGATCATATAACGTCTGGTATTGGCGCCGCAATGATAGGATGGTATGGCACTGCTATGTTGTGTTACGTTACTCCTAAGGAGCATCTCGGACTTCCTGATAAAGCCGACGTAAAAGAGGGCGTTATTACCTATAAGATAGCGGCGCATGCGGCGGATCTGGCTAAGGGGCACCCCGCGGCGCAAATAAGGGACAATGCGCTCAGCAAAGCAAGGTTTGAGTTCAGGTGGAACGATCAGTTTAATCTTTCTTTAGATCCTGATACGGCTAGGGAGTTTCACGATGAAACCCTGCCTGCCGAAGGGGCTAAAGTCGCTCATTTCTGTTCAATGTGCGGGCCTAAGTTCTGTTCAATGAAAATAACTCAAGATGTCAGGGAGTATGCGGAGAAATATGGATTATCTGATGATGAGGCGGTTGAGGAAGGGCTCAAAGAAAAGGCAAAAGAGTTTAATAGATCCGGCGGAGAGATATACTCGGGGTCCCGTTAGTATAAGGAGGAAGCTTAGTGAGTGAAGAAATGTTTAGGGCTATGGTTGTAGAGCAGGTTGGGGAAAACAAGTTTGAGAGAAGTATAAAACGAAGATCAATAGAGGACCTCCCTCCTGGAGACGTATTGGTAAAGGTTCTTTATTCTTCCCTGAATTATAAAGACGCTCTTTCGGCACATGGAAACAGAGGCGTTACGAGGAACTATCCCCATACGCCGGGCGTTGACGCCTCTGGCGTGATAGCGGAGAGCACGTCTCCCGGTTTTAGCGTGGGAGAAGAAGTCTTAGTGCATGCCTATGATCTTGGCTGTAACACTTCAGGGGGGTTTGGGGAATATATTAGGGTGCCTGCCAATTGGGTTATAAAAGTTCCTACTAATCTTTCAATCAGGGAAAGTATGATTTATGGGTCGGCGGGTTTTACCTCTGCTTATTGTGTGCTTGAGCTTGAGAATAATGGACTTACTCCTGATAAAGGCGAAATCCTTGTTACGGGAGCGACTGGAGGGGTCGGCAGCGTCGCCGTAGCGATGCTTGCCGAGTTGGGTTTTCAAGTTGCCGCATCTACCGGAAAGACGAGTCAAAAGCAGTTTCTCCATGATTTAGGGGCAAAGGAGGTTATCAGCAGACAGGAATCAACGGATGAGTCAGGGAGGCTTCTGTTAAAAGGAAGGTGGGCTGGAGTTGTTGATACCGTTGGGGGCGATATACTCGCTACGGCTATCAGGGCAACCAAGCCCATGGGAGTCGTTACGTGCTGTGGCAACGTAGCGTCATCCAATTTACCTCTCAACGTCTATCCATTTATTTTAAGGGGCGTAAAGCTCATAGGAATTGATTCGCAGAATTGTCCTATGGATATTAGAGAACGTATTTGGAATAAGATAGCGGAGGAGTGGAAAATAAGTCAGCTTGATAATCTTGCAAATGAAATAAGTCTTGATGAGCTTGATGAGAATATAGAACTCATTCTTCAAGGCAAACATAAGGGAAGGGTTCTGGTGGATTTAACAAGGTAGTTGGGTATGTTTTTATTCTGTTATGGATCATTGTTGCGTGTAAGGGATATTATAAAATTAAAGCTAAGAAGACGCGCAGTTGTTATTTGTATGTAGGAAATAATGCAAAACAGAGTTAAGAAAGAGGTAAAAAACATGAAATTTCTAATCCCATTCTTTAGCAGGTTCACTTTACTATTACTGACTTTCCTTCTCTCGTTTCCCACGTTAGTATTAGCTCAGGATGGTTTAGATTCTGGCGATACGACTTGGATATTAATATCCACAGCGCTGGTTTTATTTATGACGATACCGGGACTCGCTATGTTCTACGCCGGTCTGGTGGCTAGAAAGAACGTCCTATCCATATACATGCAGTGCTTCGCCATAACTGCTATAGTTACTATAATTTGGATTGTTTTTGGCTATAGTCTTGCGTTTGATACTACCGGCATGGTAGCCGGAGAGAGAAACATTCAAGCCTTCATCGGTGGTTTTTCTAAGGCTTTCTTAAGTGGCGTAACGCCTGACAGCCTGTCGGGGACAATTCCCGAGCTTACTTTTATAGCGTTTCAGCTTACTTTCGCCATCATTACGCCTGCCCTTATAGTAGGCGCATTTGCCGAAAGAATGAAATTCTCGGCTATGTTGTGTTTTACTGCGCTCTGGGTTATTTTGGTTTACTTTCCTGTGGCTCACATGATATGGGGTGGGGAAGGGTCCTTTCTCGGAGACATGGGCGTTTTTGATTTTGCCGGTGGAATAGTCGTGCATATAACCGCCGCCGTCGCAGCTCTGATTGCAGCTGTTCTCGTAGGTAAAAGGAGTGGCTACCCCGTGCCTACCCCCCCTCACAATATGACGATGACTCTAACCGGCACCGCGATGCTGTGGGTTGGATGGTTCGGCTTTAACGGGGGAAGCGCGCTTGCCGCAAATGGACAGGCTGCTATGGCGCTAGTAGTAACCCAGATATCGCCGTGCGTCGCAGCTCTTACATGGATAGCGATAGAATGGATAAGGAATGGGAAGCCCAGCGCTCTTGGATTCGCAACGGGGGCTATTGCAGGGCTAGCAGCCATTACGCCCGCTTCAGGCACGGTCGGGCCTATCGGAGCGTTAGCCATCGGGTTTACCTCTGCGCTTCTTGCTTACGTGGCCGCTACGTGGCTTAAGTATCGCCTCAAATATGACGATGCCTTAGACGTTGTAGGGGTTCATGGGGTAGGTGGATTTGTTGGAATAATAATGGTTTCGTTCTTTGCATCCGTTAGTTTAGGGGGAACGGTTGAAAATTTAGATATTGGCAAGCAGTTAGGTGTTCAGCTCTTTTCAGCTCTCTTCGTGATTGCGTATTGTGCAGTGTTATCTTTTGTAATTCTCAAACTTATAGATTTTTCTATAGGACTTAGAGTTAGTGATGAAGGAGAATACGAGGGTCTTGATATTGCTGATCACGGTGAAGCAGGATACGACCTTTAATTTCGCGAGTCAGGATTTAAGGAGAAAAGACGGTGGAAAGATGGTTCCTTCTGACTTTGCTCGCAACGCTACTCTTCTCGTTTGGCAGTTTTTTCGGGAAGCTAGCCTCTTTTAAGGATATACCCTACAGGATATATTTTTTTGAAGGTATTGGGACGCTTACGGTTTTCGTTGCTTTTGTAACGTATAACAGAAACGTTATATTGAGTAATTTGCTTAGTAGCATGTCCATAAATTACTGGGCGATCCTAATGGGTCTTAGCTGGGGAGTTGGAACAGTTTTTTTCATAGTGGCTCTTAAATACGCAAAGCTTTCTTTGCTTGTCCCGCTGTCAGCCGTTTATCCTGCGGTAACGGTTTTGTTAGCTTTCACATTTTTAGGCGAGCGTCTAGGGGCTAGGGAAATTGTGGGAGTAGCGTTTGCCGTGGTCTCGGCTGCGTTATTAGCTAGATAACCTTTATCTAAGTTTAGTATCGGTCTTCTTCTCAAGCTTAGCTCATAGTGGACGAAATATAGAACGTTAGAAGAGCATAAAACCTGTAATGACTTGAAAGTCGTTACCCAATGGAGAAATGAGACTGTGCGCACTTTAGCCCTTGACGTAGGAACAAAAACTATTGGCGTTGCCGTTAGCGATGAGCTTAGCATTGCGGCGAATGGCGTAACTACTATTAGAAGGACCGGCGTCGAGAACGATCTTTCAGAGCTAAAAATTATAGTTGGTCAATATAAGCCTTCAGAGATATTGGTGGGTCTTCCTTTGAGACAAGATGGCTCCATCTCTAAACGAGGTCAAGGGATTTTTGAGTTCGCCGAGATTGTAAAGGAGGAGATTCAGCTTGATATTAAGTTTTGGGACGAAAGTTATTCCACCGTTAACGCTGAAACGGTTCTTCTCAAAGCTGACGTGAGTAGGAGAAAGAGAAAAAAAGTAATAGATAGAATGGCGGCGGTCTGCATACTTCAGGAGTACTTGTCGTCGAAATCGTCCTAATATATTTGGTATAGGAATTTGGGTAAAGCTATCATGTCGGGTGCTATGCGTTAGTGTCTATCATTCTCATGAAATGGGAGTGCAGCTAAGATGAAAGTAAACGCCGATAACCCTGTATTTACATAGCCTTGTAAGAGTGACGGTTGTTAGCGAAGCCTTGAAATTCATTGCCATTTCACGTAACTTTTGCGCAAGTGAGTGAAAATATAGAATCAGCTTTTCGCGAAGAAATGCTCGACCTTTACGGGAGGACTCGTTCCGAGTGCCCATCATATAATCCTACGCGTTTCAAACAGATGGTTGACAAAGATGGTGGTGTGGAAACAGCCAGACGGTTGCTTCACTCACCGAAGTATCCCGAAGGTCTTACAAAGCTATGGGAGTTAGGAAGTCTTGATTTATCAGTGGAAGATCTAGTCTTAAAGGACCCTTGTAATAATCTCTTCACTGAACAGGAACTTAGGACTGCCAGAGAATGCCTGAAAGCTTTTGGTTCTTTAGAACTAGGATCAAGGAGGGCTAAATCAGAATGCCTTACGCAAACGTGAACGGCTTTAAACTCAATTATGAGGTCCACGGCGAGGGATTTCCTTTAGTTCTGATTAGCGGGCTTGGAAGTCAGTTGGAAAGCTGGGCGTCTCAGGTTCCTATTTACTCAAAGCATTTCAAAGTTGTCCTTTTTGATAACCGTGGATCGGGTAGGTCTGATAAACCAGGTGCCCCATTTTCCACGCAGGATATGGCTGATGATACCGCGGGTCTGATGGATTCGTTAGGATTAGAGTCCGCTCATATCGTTGGTAAGTCTATGGGTGGCATGATAGGACAGTGGCTTGCGATTAAGTATCCAGACAAGGTGCGAAAGCTTGTGTTGGGATGCTCCTCGGCTTCAAGGGATGAAGTCGGTAACGAAATTCTCAGGATTGGACGTGAGATAGCTTCAAAGGCAGGTATGAAAACGGTGTGGCTTATGGCTCTATATTTTGGATATACTAGGGAGTATATAGAAAGAAATCTCGGCAGTATAAAGGCGGCGGCGGATTCTATTCCCGAGAAACCTCAGGCGTTAAAGGGATACATAAGTCAGAGCCTTGCCTGTGAAGGGCATAATACCTCTGATTTGCTGAATAGAATAAAAGCTTCCACGCTTGTTATGTCTGGAGAAAACGATCTTATAGCGTCGCCGAAACGCTCTTATGAGCTTTGCGAATTAATTCCTGATTCTAAGTTGAAGATATTCAAAGACGTAGGTCATGGTTTTTGGAGAGAGAAGCATCAAGAGGTTGACGACTTGGTTCTAGATTTTCTCAGGGGTTGATGTTCTTTCCCTAAAACTGTTCCATTTACAAGTTGGTAGAAATCCTTATGGTGAGGCGTATAATATTCTGCTGCCTATAAGATTTAATGAGAAATAATCTACGTAAAATATAATTTCTTTTGATCAACTTCATTTTCAAAATGATAATTTGCAAGGTCTGGTAAATCCAGCTTTTTTATCTAATAGTCTTAGGAAAATGTTCTTATGGTGTTTTGTGATAGGCTCATGAAACAATCTTAGGGCAGATGATGCTAAGTATTCGTAATCCAACTCACATGCAATCCAATTCTTTTTTTAACTCAAATGCCTGTCCAGTGGTATTAGAGCCTGCAAATACATCAAGAATTAGATCGCCAGGATCTGTCAAGAAATCTATAAAAAAAGTTGGCAATTCAGGCAATTCAATAGGAAAGCGCGCAGGATGTTTCTTTGCATTAAATTCTTCGCACAATTTTAAGTATTTTGTATTGCTTTCTGTATTTGGAATTTGAAGTAAATTAGATGGAATTGCTCCCTTACCGCCGTTATAGAAGCCTTTTGAAATGTCGTGTCCGGATGGTCTTTTTCTCGGCTTGTAATACTTAGCTAGATTGTACCAATAAAATTCTTCTGCAAGATTGAATCCACACTCATCACACATCCTGATTAGCACTCTGAAATTGTACAGAGAACGAACTGGTCTCTTTTTTTATACGCCCCCCCCCTATAAATCAATTACTAAACTTCCTGTCTTTTTCAAAATCCTTTTTATTTCTTTACAATAGACTAGTAGCCACTCTACATAAACATTTTGATCCTTATTCCCATATTCTTTTTTTTTGAAGTGCGAATGGCGGTGAAGTTATGACTAAATCTACGGATTCTAATTCTTTCATTAATAGAAGAAAATCACCGACAAAGGCTTTACCGAATTTGGTTTTGTACAATAATTTTATGCTATCTCAATAGATCAATACTGCTCTAGCCCATAGATACAACTTGATAAAATTCTCCATAGTAGCGTGACGGCAAAGTATAATTCTGGGTCGTGGCTTTTTATCTTTTCTATCTCATTCATAACTTTTTTTTGGTCATTTGTTCCAATTATATATGCCGCCCATTGCCTAGCATCAAAATCATCAGGAGGAGTGTGTTTTAACAAGTCGTCTAGCCTCCATTTTCCGTTTTGCTAAGAGCCCAAGAAATACCAGGTCTTTCAGTTTCAGATGTGTTGGCAAAATAACCAAGCACATTAGGTGTGTAATTATCGTGTAATCGGGATAATGCTCTAGCATCTTCAATTTGAACTTTGTTATGTCTTGAATTAAATGCGGTTACTAGTGCTTTTACAGTGTGTTTCTGATTGAGTTTGCCAAGGGACCACGCGGCTCTCCTCCACGAATGTCGGGATGTTCCTTTGAATCATTTAATATGGATATAAGTAATTCAGCGGACCTTTTTTCTTTTATTTATCCTAGGATAATAATCGCTTCAAGTTTATATGCTAGATAGTCGTTTTGTAATATCTTTTCTATATATGTGAAACCCTCTTTTAGCCCTAATCTTGCGAGAGTAGAAGCAACTTCTAGGCGGACGTATATGTATTCACTCTCATCTTTGATTCTGTCAACTAGAATATCCTTCGTGTGTTCTGTTAATTGAGAAAAGGATAGTGCTTTTGCTGCTGTGTACCTATCTGCAGAATTGCTGTTGAACAGGTACACATAGAAAGATTCGCCCAATACTTTTAATAGGAACGGCTAAACTTACTTTAGTAACTGATGTCAGAATTTTGTTTTTCTGTATGTTTTCACCAATTGTAACAATTGGTTCTATGTGAATAGAATTCCTTGTCAATTGCAATGTGATGATTCTGCTATCTGTCTTTCTTCTAAATTGTATTCTGTTTTTATCTATATTAGTAACTTTGCCATCACTGCTGGCTACAGCGTAAGTCCATGTAATCCTAGTTTCAAAACCTTCTTGAGACCCTTTTGGCTTTTCTATTATTACTCTGTTGCTTTTATACGCGGTTCTTAGATCAGATACTTTTATATATTGAACTAGGTTGTCGGCTTGCCAGTCAATTGGTTTTTCTCCGGTGCGACTACAGAAAACTAATGCCGTGTAATCATCATCTGTTAATCCATAATTCCATCCACGTGTAGGGCTTACTTCTGAGTGTGATATAGAAATGGTCATACTAGTTTTTGCTCTGGATTCTACTCGTAGTCCAGAATTTACGCATAGAATGTCTGGTACTCTCAAACGTTTGATTTTTCTTGTTTTTCATATTTTGAAACCTGTGGATCCACGTTCTAATTCTATAGGGCTATGACCCTGCTTGGCTAAATCTACAAATACTTTTTTAGTTCCAATAGCCCCGATGGCCATTTTTCCAACAAGCTTTCGTCTGTTTTATATAGACTTTGAGGCATGAACAATTATTTGGTTGTATCCTTTTTACGTAATTTTATGTAGAATCTAGATTGGAATCAATTGAAAGTATTGGATTTTTTCAGAATGAGCTGTATGTCTCGTTACCTGAGTTAGTCCTTTGCCTTTACTGTAATAAGGCGTGACCCGCTTACATCTTTTCTTAAAATTGAACCACATTTGCCCTTCGGTTAGAATTTTAGAGTGGAAAAGAAGAGAATTACTAAGGTATATACCAAAACAGGCGATAAAGGACAGACCTCGCTCGTTGGAGGTTCAAGGGTTAGCAAAGCTTCATTGAGGGTGCATGCCTACGGTGAGGTAGATGAGTTAAATGCAGTATTAGGGATGGCTCGGTCTCTGCTTAATGATGGCGAGATTAATGACTTATTAGCTCAAATTCAGAATGATCTATTCATCGTTGGAGCGGATCTCGCAAGCCCTCCCGATGTGAATGTTCCTAGAATTACCAAAGAAGCTGTGACAAGGCTTGAGTCTATAATGGATAGATTCCTCGAAGAACTTGAGCCTCTTAAAGAGTTCATACTTCCGAGCGGCACTCCCGGAGGTTCCTGTCTCCATTTAGCAAGGACTGTATGTAGGAGAGCCGAGAGAAAAGTAGTAGAACTCGTGGAAGAAAAAGGAGAGGGCGTTAGCAGTAATGTTCCCGTGTACTTAAATCGCCTCTCAGATCTTTTATTTATCCTAGCCAGGGGGCAAAATCGGACTAGCGGGTTTGAAGAGACGTTCGTTAAGTTTAATAGTCCTAAGGGGTCAACGGAGCTATAAATACTTATATTGTAAATCCTAAGGTAGAGGCGTATTTGCAAAGCCTTGGCGATACTAGTAGGGACGATGCTCTATTGGGGATGGAAAAATGGGCGGAGGAGAATGAATTTCCGATAATAGGGCCGCTTGTAGGACGATTCTTATATCAGATCACAAAAATCGCAGGGGCTAAGAAGGTTTTAGAGCTAGGATCAGGATTTGGCTATTCGGCTTATTGGTTCGCCAAGGCTATAGGCGATAGTGGGAGAGTTTATATAACGGAGTATTCTAGCGATAATATAAAACTCGCAAATGAGTTTCTCACAAGGATGGGCGTTAGGGAAAGGGTTGACGTTTATGAAGGTGACGCCTTATTTTTTTTGGAGTGTGCTGAAGAGCGATTTGATATTATTTTCAACGATATAGATAAAGAGCTTTATCCTAGTGTAGTTGACGAGTCTTATCGCATACTGCAAAAAGGGGGGCTTCTTATTACAGATAATCTACTATGGAGCGGAAGGGTGCTAACCAGTGACAAGTCAGAATCCAGTGAAGGGATTAGGGAGTTTACGCGTCTTATTATGTCTCACGAGGGCTTTTACACAACAATTATACCTATTAGAGATGGGGTTTCAGTTAGCATAAAATTGTAGAATGGATTGCTCCAGAACTTGTCCTGTAGTCTATCCTGCATATATGCTTAATCATGAAACTGCTTCGGCACGCTCCTGTTGCGGGATAGTGGAGGTAAGATGAAGAAATCCGACAGTTTAGCGCTTGATCAAAATAGCTTGAGTGAACAGATTAAACAAAGGCTTATTCGTAAGCGAGACGGGCTTAGAAAGATTCATAATAAACAAGCTAAACATGAAAGAGCTCTTTCGGGCAGAATCCTTGCGAAAATGCAGTCTGACATTATTGATAGACTCATTTGGCAAGCGTTAACTCAACTCGGTTTCAGGGACATTAAAAATATCTCTATACTAGCACTCGGAGGTTATGGGAGAAGGGAATTATGTCCTTATTCTGATATAGATTTGATGTTCCTTTACAAGAAGCGCAATAAAACTCTCGCAAAACACGTTACTGAAAAACTGCTTTACCTACTTTGGGATCTAAATCTTGACGTCGGACACTCGGTTAGAACAATAGATGAGTGTATGGAGCTTTCTAGCGAGGATAGCGATGATACCACTATACTGACGTCGCTTCTCGACGGCAGGTTTATTTACGGGGATAGGAATTTGTATTTGCTCTTTGACGATAAGCTCTTCCGTGATTTGTTGCCTTCAGTCTCGGCTAAGTTTATTCGGCGTAAAATAAAAGAGAATGAGAATAGGCTTAGCAAGTTCGGAGGGTCAATTTATCTGCTAGAGCCTAACGTTAAAGAAGGGGAAGGTGGTCTTAGAGATATAAATTCAGCCCTCTGGATTGCACAAGCCAAGTATAAGGTAAAGAGCTTTGCGGAGCTGACCTCTAAGGGGGTGTTAGTTGAAGAAGAACTTAGGGGATTTGAAGAGGATCTTGGCTTTCTTCTCCTTGTTCGCTCAGAGCTTCACTACCTAGCAGGGAGGCGTGAGGACAGACTAACTTTTGAACTTCAGGAAGAGCTCGCAAAGTTTCTCGGTTTTTCGAACACTAAGCGTCTCGCAATCGAAATGTTTATGAGAAGTTATTATCTAAGGGCAAACGACGTCAGAGAGAGATCAAAAAGGTTGATAGAGAAGTGCACTGAAGACACTAGGGCGACTATTAAGACTTCTAAGAAAACGTTACTACAACATGGTTTTATAATTCAAAGCGGGGTGCTCTCGGTTACTAGTCCTGCTGCCTTTGGAGAAAAGCCATCGAATCTAATGCGCGCTTTTGAATATGCCAATAGGCATGGGGTTCGTATGAGTAATTATCTGGAAGGGCTTATAAGGGACGAGATTGTTAGAATTACTATAGATGAGAAGGTTATATCTGATCCAGAACTTAACGCCTCTTTTCTGAGACTCCTTAAAACGGGAAAGAACGTAGCGAACTCACTATTTGAAATGAATAGGCTTAGACTTTTGGGTTCTTATATTCCTGAATTTGGTAAGATAGTTTGCATGGTGCAGCACGACGCTTATCACGTTTATACGGTGGACGTCCATTCAATTATGATGATAAAGGAGATTGAAAACTTGCTGAGTTATAAATACGAGAAGGAACTTCCACTGTTAACTAAGACGGCTGAATCCCTTATGAATAGGCACGTTCTATATCTCGCCTGTCTATTTCACGATATGGGTAAGGGCGAGGGGCGAAATCACGCCCTGAAGGGAGCTGCCATGATTCCTAAGCTTTCTAGAACGTTGGAACTATCTCAGAAAGAAGGCGAACAGCTTGAATTGTTGGTTAAACATCACATGGTTATGTCTCACTTTTCACAGAGGCGAGACATACACGATTATAGCTTGATACTGAGGTTCGCACGATCCGTTAAGACTCTGGAGATGCTTTCCTTGCTTTATCTTTTAACCTTCGCCGATATTAAATCCGTTGGACCCAACGTTTGGAATAATTGGAAGGCAATGTTATTAAAGGAGCTCTTCGTAAGGACTGCTAAGGTTCTTGAAAGGGGAGAATTTAAGAAAGAAACTCCTGAAGATACGAAGAAGAGGGTGACCCGGAGCGTAGTCCAAGCTGCTGATGGACAAATACCCGAGAAAAAGATACGCGCCGCCCTAAGGAATATGCCCACTTCCTACTTTTTGGGATTTTCTCCCCGCAAAATCGCTTACCACGTTGGTATAATTGAGGAGTCCAAAGATGGAATAGGAATGAACGTTTTATACTATTCTAGGGAGCAGTATAACGAGTTTACCTTCTGGGGGTTTGATGAGCCAGGGATTTTTTCACAGCTCTGCGGTGTAATAAGGGCAAGTGGATTGAACATTCTAGGTGCTAGGATAACAACCAGGGACGACGGAAGGATATTAGATGTTTTCTACGTAAATAGGTTAGGCGAGATGGCTGAGGAGCAGGACCCTGTGTGGGACAAGTTAAGAAGTAATATGCGGGAGATTCTAGTTGGCAAGATAGAAGTAGAAAAACTTGTTGCTAAAAGGAAAAAGGGGGGTTCCCAATATCGCAAGTTTATACCTCGTTATCCTACGCGTGTGGAGATAGATAATGAATCTTCGGACAAGGCTACTATTATTGACGTCTACACATATGATAGAGGTGGACTTCTATACGATATAACCAAGTCTATAACGAAGCTCGGCCTTTCCACGCAGTATGCAAAGATATCTACAAAGGTAGATCAGGTTGTGGACGGGTTTTACGTAACCGATATGAAAGGTAAAAAAATCAAGGATAGCGAGACAATACAAAGAATCAAATCTGAATTGCTCAATTCTATAGGCAACTAGTAAGCGTTATGAAGCATATAATATAAACTATAATTTAAGAGTGTTAGATGAGCAAATCGACGCCTAAAAAAGGGGTAAGGGAAATCCATTCGGATTTTCTTATAATTGGAAGTGGACTTGCTGGTTTATATGCGGCTCTTTGCGCTTCTAAGTTCGGCACGGTAAGCGTATTGACAAAGTCCACTATAGAGCAAAGCAATTCCTACTGGGCTCAAGGTGGTATAGCGGCTGCGGTAGATTCTGGAGACTCGGCGTGTCTTCACATGGAAGATACTATGAGGGCAGGAAGAGGTCTTAATAATGAGTCTGCCGTCAAGTTGCTCGTGGAAGAAGGAAAGAAGAGGATAATGGATTTGATCGCTCTCGGCATGAAGTTTGACTTGGGAGATGATGGGCTTGATCTCGGACTTGAGGGGGGTCATACAAAGAGGCGCGTTCTTCACGCTGGAGGAAGCTCTACAGGCAGGCGGATAATCCAGTTTCTAATCGCCGCGGTTGAAAACAATCCATCGATTGTTAAGTATGAGAGCACGTGCGTAATAAAGATTTTGTCTGATTCAAAGACATGTTACGGGGCATTAGCCTTAAATGAGAAATTTACCCCATTGGTGTTCATTTCTAAATCAACTGTGCTCGTTTCAGGTGGCGCTTCGGCATTGTATGAAAGGACTACGAATCCATTAGGCTCTACTGGGGAAGGCATAGCTCTTGCATACTGGGCTGGAGCGGAAATAACCGATATGGAATTTGTTCAGTTTCATCCAACTGCATTTTATAATGAGGGTGGAGAAAGTTTTTTAATAAGCGAGGCTGTAAGGGGGGAGGGGGCTTATCTCTTAAATACTACTGGCGAGAGGTTCCTTCAGCGTTATACCGAGCTAGGCGAGCTTGCTCCGAGAGACGAGGTGTCTCGCGCTATTTTCATAGAGATGAAAAAATCCGGGAAGGATTACGTTTACTTGGACCTAAAACACGTTGACTCTGAATTGGTCACAAAACGTTTCTCGAATATATACGAGCTGTGTATTCGTTTTGGGATTAATATTACAAAGGATTTGGTTCCGGTTGCGCCTGCTGCCCATTATACAATTGGTGGGGTTAAAACGGATCTCAACGGAGCCACTAATATAAAGGGTCTCTTTGCCTGTGGTGAGGTTGCCTGTGCCGGGGTTCATGGAGCTAACAGGTTGGCAAGTAACTCACTTCTTGAATGTATAGTATTTGCTAAGAGGGCTATTGACGGTGCTATTAAGGAGATGAGCGTCGAGCGTTCGGGGGACGAGCACAATTTTGATTTCGACGGTCTGGACTATGGGGCTTCGGCTAGAGACCATAAGCTTTTTTTGAGTAATAGAACGAAAAATGCAAATATTATGAACAGATACGTGGGAATAGTTAGAAATAAGGAGTATCTTCTACACGCCAGGGTGGAGCTAGATAAACTTTCAAATGTCCTTAGCGAGTTGGGTGGATATTATTCACTAAAAATTAAAATGACGTTGCTGGTATCCAAACTAATTGCCGAGTTTGCTCTTCTTAGGGAAGAATCTAGAGGAGTTCATATTAGGGATGACTTCCCAACCGAGCGTCCTGAATGGATGTCTCATATAATCCTGCAGAAGGGGAAAACTCCCCAAGTAACGCCTATTTCGTAACTAAACGTTGGTTCTATTATTAGGATATTGATACCGAGGCGCGCAAATGAATCTAAGCTGTGACCACATTGATAAAGTAATAGACGTGGCGCTCAAAGAAGATATCGGGACGGGGGATATTACTACGGATGCGCTTTTTGGCAAAGATAAAGATAAGGTATGTAAAGCAGTCGTCCGCGCTAAGGAGCGTGGGGTTATCGCTGGTATTCCTATCGCCAAGAGAGTGTTCCAAAAGCTTGATCATAATGTTGGATGTGTTGGGGCGCTTAGTGATGGAGAAGTTGTAGATTCCGGCGATTTAGTCGCTGAGATTACTTTGAAGGTCAGAGCTGCTCTTTCGGGTGAGCGACTTGCTCTAAATATTCTTCAAAGGCTATCTGGTATAGCGACTTTAACCTCCAAATACCTAAAAGTTCTTGAAGGCACGTCAGTAGGGATAATAGATACTAGAAAAACGGCCCCGGGACTTAGGATGCTGGATAAATACGCCGTATCTATTGGTGGGGGAAAAAATAATCGCATAGGGTTATACGACGGCGTTCTTATAAAAGATAACCATATTAAACTTGCGGGTAGCATTATGGCTGCCGTTCAAGCAGTCCGCGGCAAATACGGAAGTAAGTTTTCTATTGAGGTCGAAACGACTACGATAGAGCAAGTAAAGGAGGCTCTAAAAGTAAAAGCTGATATAATTATGCTTGACAACATGTCGCTTGAACAGATGAGAGAGTCCGTAGGTATTATAAGAGGCAAGGCGCTTGTCGAGGCTTCGGGGGGTGTTACGCTCAAAACTATAAAGGGCATTGCGGAGACTGGGGTGGATGTTGTATCTATAGGAGCTCTCACTCACTCCTCACGCGCTTTAGATATAGGTATTTATATGTTATAATAACAAGCGACTTATATTATATAATATGAACGCGGTAAAGTGAAAAGACAAAATGACTGCCCCAAGAATAGTCGCCCAAGAAATACAAAGACTAAAGAACGAGAAGAATGCGGTTATACTGGCGCACAATTACCAGATTCCAGATGTCCAAGATATAGCTGACTTTGTAGGTGATTCGCTCGGACTTTCACGACAAGCTGCTGAAACACAGGCTGATATTATAGTATTTTGTGGCGTCCACTTTATGGCTGAGACGGCATCTATCATTTCCCCCGATAAAAAAGTTCTAATTCCTGATGAGAATGCGGGGTGTTCCCTTGCCGATACTATTGACGCAGAGCAGCTTAGACACTGGAAGAAGCAGCACCCGGACGCGGTTGTAGTCTCTTACGTCAACACAACCGCTGAGGTCAAGGCTGAGACTGACTACTGCTGCACTTCTTCTAATGCGGTAAACGTGGTTAGCTCAATCTCTGAGGATAAGGAAATTCTCTTTTTGCCAGATATGTTCTTGGGTGCCTACGTGGCGAAGGTTACGGGGAGAAAGATGCATATATGGCAAGGGGAGTGCCACGTTCACGCGGGGATAAGAGATCAAGACATTCAGAGAGTTCAATGTTCACATCCAGGTGCGGAGATGATTATTCACCCAGAGTGCGGGTGCACAACTAATATTATGTATCACGCCGCTACTAGCTCATCCCAAAATGGCAAGAGCAAGGCAAAATTTCTTTCAACTGGTGGCATGCTTAAACACGTGAGCAAGTCTAATTCTAGGGAATTCGTTATAGCGACTGAAACGGGGATGATTCACAGACTAAAGAAGGAAAACCCCGATAAAGTGTTTCACCCTGCTAAGGATAACGCTGTTTGTAAATATATGAAGATGATAACGCTTGAAAAAGTTCTTAAATCTCTCCAGAAAGAAATTTATGAAGTCAAAGTTCCTAAGAAGACGGCTATAGAGGCTAGAAAGCCAATCTATAGGATGCTTGAGATTACAGCTTGAAAACCAAGAACTGAGAACCGTAAACTGTGATTATTACTGATTCATCATACTGAGGAACTCGTGGTTGGATTTCGTATTGTTTATTTTATCCAAGAGGAATTCCATAGCCTCGGTTGTATTCATAGGGTTTAGAACCTTTCTTAATAGCCACATTTTATTTAGTACCTCTTCTGTTAGTAAGAGTTCTTCTTTTCTCGTTCCGGACCGTTGCAAGTCAATGGCAGGGAATACTCTTTTGTCGGCAAGGCGCCTGTCGAGATAAGCCTCCATGTTCCCCGTTCCTTTGAATTCTTCAAATATTACTTCGTCCATTCGACTTCCAGTGTCTATAAGTGCGGTGGCTATTATCGTAAGGCTACCGCCATCCTCCGTATTTCTCGCTGCTCCAAAGAACCTTTTCGGTCTTTGCAGGGCGTTAGCCTCCATGCCACCTGAGAGTACCCTACCACTTGCGGGAGTAACGGTATTGCTAGCGCGAGCAAGACGGGTAAGACTATCAAGTAGGATGACCACGTCTTTTTGATGCTCAACCAACCTTTTTGCTTTTTCAAGAACCATGTCGGCAACTTGGATGTGTCGCTGGGCAGGCTCGTCGAACGTTGAACTCACTACCTCTCCCTTGACTGACCTCTGCATGTCCGTTACTTCCTCGGGACGCTCGTCTATCAGAAGTACTATAAGTGCTATTTCAGGTTGGTTTCTCGTGATTGCATTTGCAATCCTTTGAAGTAGTATGGTTTTACCCGTTCTCGGGGGAGCCACGATTAAGGCTCTCTGTCCCTTGCCAATAGGGATGAATAAGTCTAACGTCCTGCTACAAAATTCATTCTTATCGTATTCAAGGTGTATTCTTTCTTCTGGATGGAGCGGGATGCGATCCTCAAATGCCACCCTTTCTCTGCAGGCTTCGCGCGAGTCGTTGTTCACTTCTTCTATCTTAAACAGGGCGAGGTTTTTTTCGCCTTCCCTTGGAAGCCTGACCTGTCCTCCCACGGTGTCTCCGGTTTTAAGGTTGAATGAGCGTATTTGTGATTTTGATACGTATATGTCATCTGGTCCGGGTAAATAGCTATATTTAGGAGATCTTAAAAAGCCGTATCCTTCTGAAAGTATTTCGAGCACTCCTTCAGCAAATATGATTACTTCTTTTTCGCTCTGGGCTTTTAGTATTGCATAAGTTACATCTTGCTTTGTCATGCGCGCCGCCCCTTCAATGTTAAGCTCTATTGCCCTCCTCATTAGCTCCGCGCTTGTGTGGTTCCTAAGCTCGTTTAAGCTCAGAAACCGGGAACGTTCTTCAAAATGTCTATCTTCGGGTTTTTCCCGCAATTTTGTAGCTCTAGCCATAAACTAAGTTCCTCGGTTAATTATTTTAGGATTACCATACAAACAAATATCGCTTAACGAATTTGGAAATGAACGATAATGCTCTAAGGGATAGTTTCTCTGAGTTGCTTATGAAAGTTAATATATACAGGACTATTATCTACGCTAGATTTATATTTTGTCAAGTAAGTTTTTAGAAATTGAAGAATTTGATTAGTTTCAGAGGTTTTAGGTGCTTGCTAATTCTCACTAGATGCTTTACAATTTCAATATAATTTGGATGAGTACTGAAAAAGCAATGCAAATATTAATGAGTACTTAAAAAGCGAGGTTAAGTTGTTATGGCGGGACATTCAAAATGGGCGAATATAAAGCATAGAAAAGCCGCAGTTGACGCAAAACGGGGTAAAGTTTTTACAAAGTTGATTCGTGAACTTACTGTAGCTGCTAAGCAGGGTGGGGGAGATGTTGAAACGAATCCCCGATTAAGAACGGCTATAACTGCTGCTAAAGGCAATAATATGCCCAATGATACTATAGATAGGGCGGTAAAGCGCGGGACCAGGGAAATAGGTGGAGATGAGTTTTACGAGCTTTCTTATGAAGGCTACGGTCCCGGAGGAAGCGCGGTATTAGTAAGGGCGCTTACAGATAATAAAAACCGGACAGTGGCGGATATAAGAAAGATTTTTACAAAGCACGGTGGCAATTTAGGTGAGAATGGATGCGTTGCATGGATATTTGACATGAAGGGCAGGATCGCTTTTGAAGAAGCAAGCGTTGATGAAGACAGCGTATTTGAAGTGGCTCTTGAAGCTGGTGCCGAAGACGTGGCGACGGGGGACGATGAGGTCGTTGTTATAACGCCGCCGGAGATCATAGAAGACGTTAAAAGCGCAATACAAGAATCGGGTCTAAAATACGACTCGGCAGAGGTTACTATGATTCCTCAGAATAGTGTCAAAGTAGAGGGAAAAGAAGCTGAGCACATGATCCGTCTTATGGAAGCGCTTGAGGACAGTGACGACGTTCAGCATGTGTATTCTAACTTTGACGTTCCAGAAGAAGTAATAGAAAACCTTACGCAATGAAGGTAATTGGGATAGACCCCGGTTCAAGGGTTTGCGGTTACGGGGTTCTCGAGACCCGTAATGGAGAAATCTCTCATATTGCTAACGGGGCTATTATTCCTAAGGCGGATCTGCCTTTATATCAGAAATTGCGAGTCATTTACGAGAACCTAATAAAGTTAATAGTCGACTATGCTCCCGGTGCTATGTCTATTGAGGATATATTCTTCGCAAAAAACGCAAAGAGTGCTATAAAGCTCGGGGAGGCGAGGGGCGTTGCGCTTCTGGCTGCGTCTAAATCTGGGATTTCAATTCACGAGTATTCCCCCACAAGAGTTAAGCTTGCCCTTACCGGAAGAGGTAGAGCGAATAAAAGCGAAGTGCAAAGTATGATATCCGCTATTCTCGGGATATCGGAATTTGAAACGGAGGACGCCTCGGATGCAGTTGCTGTTGCGCTTTGTCATATTAACCTTTCCCAAATTGAGAGAAAGCTGGGAAAAGAGTTTGTTCAAACAAGGAGAAGAATGAGGCGCTTTAGACTAGATGATTTCCCTTCTTAGAGGCAGAATTGCCTATAAATCACTCCGAAAAGTAATTATAGACGTAGGTGGAGTTGGATACGGCGTAACTGTCCCCCTTTCTACCTACTACCTACTCCCGGAACTGGGAAGTGAAACGGAGTTAAAAATACAAACGAACGTGAAAGAGAGTAGTATTGAGCTTTTCGGCTTTCTTAACGATGATGAGCGGGAAGTCTTTTCTCTGCTTATAGGGGTTTCGGGGGTTGGTCCTAAATTGGCGGTGAGTATCCTTTCAAACGTCGCTCCCGGTGACCTTGCCCGGGCTGTATGCTCAGGGGATCTTGAGGGAAGGAAGATTCCCGGAATAGGCTCGAGGCTAGCCTCTAGGCTCGTGACCGAGCTTAAGGGTAAGTTCTCTAGGTTTGAGCCTGATGCGAAGGCTGAAAGCGAGGCGGGTATTATTGAGGATGTAATATCGGCGTTGATGAATCTCGGATATAAAAGACCTGAAATTGATGTGCATATCTCGCAGATTGAAACGATAACGTCAAAGGAAAAGGATATAGAAGTAGCTCTTAGGGAATCCCTCAGGCTTATGAAGAAGGCATGATGTTGGACAGGTTCGACGCCTGTCCCTACGAAATTTTTACGGAGAGTCGTTTTGTGCAAGCGTTGATAAGAAATGAAAGACCGCCCTTCTTTTGAAAAGGAGAGTTGGGTGGATTTGCTTTTAGTTTATTAGAATGAAAAGAGGGTTTTATGGATAGCAGAGTAATCAACCCGAACGATAGAGAGGAAGACGCTCTATTTGACGTCAATCTCCGTCCGAGTCGCCTAAGGGATTATTTGGGGCAGGTCAAGGTAAAAGAGAAGATAGGGGTATTTATTGAAGCGACAATAAAGAGGGGTGAGACACTTGATCACGCACTTCTTTACGGGCCGCCGGGACTTGGCAAAACCACGCTTGCCCACATTGTTGCTAATGAACTCGGAGTGAAAATCTATTCCACCTCGGGACCCGTAATAGAGAGAGTGGGTGATCTCGCTTCAATTCTTACTAATCTGGAAGAGAGAGACGTTCTGTTCATAGATGAAATTCACAGATTAAACCGCATTGTGGAGGAGTATTTATACTCTGCAATGGAAGACTTTAAGATAGATATAATGATAGGCGAGGGTCCTACGGCGAAGTCAATGAAGGTGGGAGTAAATCATTTTACGTTGGTGGGAGCTACTACTAGGACAGGTCTTCTGACTTCCCCACTCAGGTCGAGGTTCGGGGTAGATTTACGACTCGATTATTACGATTCACGGGAAATTGAAGATATATTGATAAGAACGGCGGGTATTTTGGGGGTTGAAGTTACTGAGCGAGGGATAAAAGAGCTTTCATGCCGAGCGCGCGGCACTCCTAGAATTGCGAACAGGTTACTAAAGCGAGTGCGGGATTTTGCAGAGGTTAAAGCCGACGGCGTCATAGACTTGGAGGTTGCGGTATCTGCGCTTAATATGCTGGAGATTGACTCCATAGGGCTTGATGGGCTTGATAGAACTATACTTGAAACAATAATTGAAAAGTTCGAAGGTGGACCCGTTGGTATTGATACTATTGCCGCTGCCGTGAGTGAAGACAGAGACACAATTGAAGAAGTGTGCGAGCCTTTTTTGATAAGGCAGGGATTATTAGCTAAAACCCCTCGTGGTAGGATGGCGACGCCGCTTGCCTATACGCATCTGAATATTCTCCATCCCCAAAATCAAAAAGGGCTTTGGAGCTTTCCTATCTAAGGCGCGTATAGTAATCGTAATTGGATAGTGACAAAATTCTTGTCCAAGTATGCAATAGTCAGTGGGATCATTATCTCAACGCGCAAGTTTACAATCTCTTTATTATTTTGAATTACGCCTAAATTATTTTATCATACTAGGGAGTTTTAGTATCTGTTATGATGAAAGCGTTGGACATTGCGAGACAAGGGGCTGGCTCTAGGCAGGAAGAAAGGAAGGACGCCTTAAGGCGTCTTCCTTCGGTATCGGTCATTATACCTGCTCGTAACGCCGAGGGGACAATCGGTCCCACCCTAGATGCGCTTGCGGCTCAGGATTATGCGGGGGTGATTGAAGTTATCGTCGCTGATGGTTCGGAGTCCCCTGCCACCTCTGAGATTATCCGGCAGTTCTATCCATGGGTGCAATTGATTCCTAATCCAGAAAAAACCCTTGGGGCCGGAGCCAACAGGGGGTTTGATATAGCGGCTGGCGACGTTATAGTGCGATGTGATGCGCATACAGTTTTTCCACCCAACTACGTGAGCCTAGCGATAGAAACGCTGAAACGCACCGGGGCGGCGAACGTGGGTGGATGCCAGAAAGCGGTAGGAGAGACTCTATTCGAGCGAGCCGTGGCGATGGCCATGACGACCTTCCTAGGCGTGGGGGACTCTCGGCACCGTTTAGGCGGAAAGGAAGGACCCTCAGAAAGCGCCTTTCTGGGCGTATTCTCCCGCGAGACTCTGGACGAGATGGGGGGATACGATGTTTCTCTGATCAGGAACCAGGACTACGAGTTCAACTACCGTTTGCGCAAGAAGGGAAAGACCATCTGGTTCACCCCTGAGTTAGTGGTAGAGTATAAACCCCGCAACACGGTCAAGGGTCTGGCGCGGCAGTATTTCGATTACGGCAGATGGAAATCGGTGGTGATAAGGAAACATCCGTCCTCGGTTAGATTACGTCATCTCGCTGCCCCACTTTTGGTGCTGGGTTTCACATCCGGGCTGCTACTGGCTGTGGCAGGATTTACTTGGTTGTTGACGGGGCTGCTGTCTGCCTACATGCTTACCGTCCTGCTCGGGTCGGCCGTCGTGGGATTGTGTCGGAGCGATACTGCAGCTTTCCTGCTTCCCTTAGTGTTGGCATTGATGCATCTGAGCTGGGGAGTCGGCTTCTTCATCCCCCCCCCCCCCCCCCCCCCCTAAAAATTAAGGGACAGCGGTGATAATGTTATGGTAGGTTGTGAAAGACTGCCGTCAATTTACGAATCAACTAATGAGTTTCCATGGTAAGGTAGGGACACTCCATGAAACTGCACGGTTTTGTCGAAAATCTTCGCTGTCTTATAACCGGAAGCAACTGGAACCTCCACCCTAATAACTATCTCGACAGCAAGGTCGCCGTTTCCGGCTATCTCGTTATCTGTCTGAACATATTTTTCTTCACTGGGATCAATATTACTGACCGGTGGCTCTATGATGTGCTGGTCCGGGAAGATGACTGGGTGGAAAATCTAACCGTCATCTGGTTTTTTCTAACCAGCCTCCTGCTGTTTGCCACGGCTCGTCCGGAGTCGAACTCCTTCCGTCGCTGTATCTATATTCTGGGTGCGGTCGCATTCCTGTTCGCCGCCGGCGAGGAGATCAGTTGGGGACAGCGCTTGTTCGGGTGGACGACGCCAGATTTCCTGATGGGACTGAACAAACAAAACGAAATAAACCTCCACAACATCAGCACGACAACGTTCGCGAGATTCCACTGGACAGGAACGATGTTGCTGTGCGTGGTCACTGCCGTCGCTTTCTTCTACCGGCAGGACAGGTTCTTGGGGATTCCATTGCCATCCATCCCATTGCTGTTCGGCTTTTTGTTCATGCGGTTCTATGCGCTCAGTATCAGCATGGAAGCTAGTCCAAGGCAGGGGCTGCTTATTCTGGGCAGCATGGTGTTGGTTTCCATGCGGATGAAGTGGTTCGTCGTCGTCATTGCGTCGATCCTGACGCTTGGTCTGTCCCTATTCTATATCCATGGCGCGCCTGGACACTCCCCTTATACTAACCCGTATGAAGTATACGAGTATCTGCTCGGTATCGCCTGCCTGTGCTATGCACTTGAGCTGCTGCTGGATCAAAGACGGAGGGCTGAGGTCCCACTTGCTGCCGGGCACCGAGTGGAAGAACCGCCGGGTGGACGCATCCCGTTCTGGATGGCAGCCTGCACGCTGGTTATGGTTGGCAGCACCGGGCTGGCAGTTTGGCAATATGTTCATTCCAGGGACGAGGCCGCCGCCCTAGAGAAGGACTATAAATGGATTGTCTCCGGCGGGTCTGTGCCCCTTGCCCACTCCTATTTTGACTTCCATATCATCGGCGACCGGCTGGTTTACTTCAGGGAACCGTGCGCTCCGGCGGATGCCGACCGAATGCTCTTCGTGAGCGTGCGTATTTTCCCTTTAGACATAAATGATCTGCCTCACACTCGACAAATGTTCGGCTTCGACGAGCTGTACCATAATTTTGAGCGGCACGTGAAGCGCTCCGGTGACCGCTGCCTGTTATACGTCCCGCTCCCGGACTACAGAATAGCCCATATCCAGATTAAGCAGACCATTCGCAACAAAGACGGAGTGCGGAGAGAGATAGAAAAGGTTAGTATCATCCACCCTACTACGAAGTGAGCTTTCAACTCAGCGACCTCCGCCCCATCATCCGCAGCGCTTTCGTTGTTTATTTCTATAGCAGCGAACGGCGGCTCGTTTACATCCGCGAACCCTGTAGCACCGGTTAATACACCCGCAAGGGCAACCTCTGGGTGGGGGAATACGGTGATGCTGCCGCTAGTGTGCGGTAACGTTTCCTTCTTTCAAAAAGCAGAGACGAACCCCTTTTTTGTTTATCAGAGAATTTTAGATTAAATTTATGTGTTCGAGAGTAAAGGCTAGATGTTTGAAGCAGGTTCAGCATGACGGCCCGGCGGATCTCCTCAGGATGCCACCTTCAATCCTGCTTTATCTGAGAGGTTAGAAGTGATATTGCCCTACCTTTACAAAGGAGGGTTAGGGTGGATTTTCTTATCTGTTGTAGTGAATGTACGAATCGAGAGCGCTTAGGGGTGAGGGCATTTTTGTGATTCCTGCCCCTATATTTCCTCTATCCTACATCCCCGTCATTCCCAGCTTGCCTGGGAATCCACGAAATGGTTCGGCAGGCTCACCAACCAGAGGATTGGGGTATGAGAATTCTTTCCTTATCCCCCCCTATCTCCTTACTAGATTCCTGCTTACGCAGGAATGACGTTATCAACACGTCTCTCACTACCGTGGTTCTCAGCCGTTACGGAATGGGAACTGGTATCTTACCATGCCGTGGTGGTTCATACTATCTGTATAATACATAGCATCGGCGTGTAGTTATTTGTCGGTAACTACTCCTAATAAAATATCAGTTGGTTTTCTAACTACTTTCTCCTCACACATTGCCCGCGTTTATGCTAAACTATTTTTAAGAACTTAAACTATGCGCATTGATCAGCCGTTCTTTTGCAGAATATACGTGAGTGAGGATGAGATATACTCGGGCGACCTTGGGGAAATGCCTCGTCAATTCAGAGATAGAACAATAAGGGATATTACCGAGTGGGCGGATAGATTGGGGAAAAGCGGATTAAACGAACTCATATATTCTCACCTTAGCTGGTATGAGGAAAGAGCGCTCTATTGCGAGGGATGCTCTAAGCAGGCGGAGGGGGATGGAAGCCTTCGCTGCGACGTATGCGGATATAAGTTAAAAGAGTGCTACGTGCACGACAGGGACAGCAAATTGGATATAATTATGACGTGTATAGGTATGATTTCGCGCGTTGAAATATCAGCGGCTTGAGTGATTGAGGTAACAAATGAAATTAATAGTTAAGGGACAGGTGTTTCCCAAGGTATGGGACGTGGCTAGCAGCGTCAGAAAATTAAGGAACGATAGACGAGCCGTTAATATTGGTGGTGGATCCGTCGGCTTTCCAGTTTATGAAGTCCAATTATCCAGCGAGACTAAGAAGGATGGTCTCTATTACGTCTCGCCACAGGGAATTAGGCTATATCACTACCCTGGTGATCAGTACCAGATTGCATACCTAATCTCTGAAATTGACAGCGATCCGTTAGTAAAAAAACACTTCTCGTAAAATTATTGACGCCTGTATGGTTATATGCGTAGAAACAATCACGGTGTGAGGTGATGCGATGTCGTCATTTCTTTTCCGTCAGAATCTCCGACGCTTTCTTAGTAGCGGCGCCGAAATCAAACTTATGCCCAAGCTGGTTTAGCACGCTTTCAACCGCTGATATGACAGAGAGCGTATCGGTTTTATCAATGTCGCCTATATGAGAAATCCTAAAGATTTTCCCCTTTGCCTGATCCTGTCCACCAGCGACCGTTATGCTAAACTCATCCCTTAGCCCAGCTATAACCTTTAATGCTCCGATTTCGGGTGGCGCTATGACGGTGGTAAGCGCCGTGCTCGGCGTGTCCTTTACAAAAAGCTCAAGTCCTATGGCTTTCATCGCTTCCCTAGTGGCGAGCGCAAGCGCGGCGTGATGCTTGTGTAGGTTATCTCTACCTTCAGCCCTGAATCTCCTTAGCACTGCGGCGAGACCAATAATTAACGTAACGGCTGGGGTATAGGGAGACGTATTCTTTTCTGCGTTCTTAAGCGCCGCCTTAAAATCAAAGTAGAACTTAGGTAGATTGGACCTCTCATTGAACTTCCACGCCTTTTCACTTATTGAGGCGAAAGAAAGTCCAGGGGGAAGCATAAAGGCTTTTTGAGATCCGCCTACTAGGACGTCAATTCCCCACTCATCGAAGGGAAGTGGGAAAACTCCAACTCCGGTAATTCCATCTACTATTAGTATCACTTCATCTCTTTTGCCCGTTATTTCCCCAATTTCCCTCACTGGGTGCATAACGCCCGTAGAGGTTTCGCTAGCTTGAATAAGCACCGAGTCAATTGAGGGGTCATCGTCTAAAGCCTTTTTTACTTGCTTTGGGTCCACGCATCTTCCCCATTCCACGGCTAATTCCTTAACCTCAACGCCGTAGGCTCTACATATCTTGCCCCACCTTTCTCCAAATTTTCCCCCGTTGATAACTAGGGACTTACTTGACCGAGAGAGGGTGTTAGCAACGGACGCTTCCATCGCTCCAGTGCCCGATGCCGCCAAGATAAATACCTCTTGCTTGGTTTCAAAGATGTATTTAAGACCGTCTCTGACCTCGGCGAAGATAGCCTCAAACTCCGCCGTCCGATGGTGTATTATGGGCTTTGCCATCTCTATTAATACTTCGCTCGGCACAGGTACAGGACCTGGCGTAAAAATATATTTCTTCAATTAGGTTCTCCTTCTCTTAATCTAATTAGTTTAATCTATTCTTGCGTAAAAGCATCAATAGAAAGTATCCAGGCGTGCTTTGAATAGGCAAACTATGGGTTCCCTTATCATCAGAAATCCTCATGAGTTTACTTAAACCTAATGATAATTCAACAGGCTATAGGGCAGGTTATTAGAGCAATACCGTATAGAAATTCCCTATAGAACTGAGAGTTTAGCCCACAATGGCTAAAATAAAGCCATTGCGGGTATTGTGGATGCACGCGTCATCTTAGCTTGCTTTTAAGAGTAGGATATTTATATTATCCTACTTGTAAAAACCGAGGAGTGCTTAAGTGATAGGAGACAACAAGGAGCGGATTGAAGACTTAAAGAAGAGGCTGAGGATACTAGGAGGTTTTCTTTGACCTCTCTACGAAAAAAACACGGCTTAAAGAATTAAATGAAATAACTGGGCATCCCAGTTTTTGGAATAACACCGATAAAGCTCAGGAAGCGTTAAGAGAGCAATCCCTTATAAAGACTACAATTGACAACTGGGAAAGCCTTTCTCAGGAGCTTGAAGATGTAGAGGTGCTAGAAGAGCTTTCCCTGCAAGAACAGGATGAGGATGCGGCGACTGAAGCTAAGGCTAGGGTATCGGCAGTCGAGAGGCGAGTAGAGGATCTTGAGTTCAAAAGGATTCTAGGTAGTCCCGATGATGAGAGAAACGCTATCGTTTCAATAAACGCAGGGGCTGGGGGCACGGAAGCTCAAGACTGGGCAGAGATGCTCCTTAGAATGTATGTTAGATACGCTGAAAACAGCGGATTCAAAACAGAAATCATAGAGCATCAGGAAGGGGATGAAGCGGGGCTTAAAAGCGCTACCGTGCTTGTGAAAGGGGTTTATGCTTTTGGTTATCTTAAATCTGAGGGCGGCGTGCACAGGCTAGTGCGAATCTCACCCTTTGACTCGAATAGAAGAAGACACACGTCATTTGCCTCAGTCTTTGTCTCTCCTGAGATAGACGACAGTATTGAGGTAAAGGTTGAGGACAAAGATCTGAGGGTGGACACTTACCGTGCGAGTGGGGCTGGAGGACAGCACATAAACAAAACCGACTCTGCAATAAGGATAACGCATATGCCGACGGGAATAGTGGTTAGCTGTCAGAACGAGCGCTCCCAGCATCAAAACCGCGCAACGGCGATGAAAATCCTGCGGGCGAGGCTCTATGAGCTAGAGAAAGAAAAGCAAATAGAGAAGCTCGAAGAGCTACAATCGGATAAAAAAGACATCGGATGGGGAAGTCAGATCCGTTCCTATGTGCTTCATCCCTATAGGATGGTTAAAGATCACAGGACCGATTATGAAACAGGCAACGCCGACGGGGTGTTGGACGGAAACCTAGCCGAGCTTATCAAGAGCTATCTTATCTACTCGTCTAGGTAGAGGATAGGTTACATTCTTTCTATTCCAAAGCCCGGCTGGTATATTGTTTCGCCTTTGCTACTTTTATAGAGCAATTTTCTCTTATGCTAACTCGTTTCGGAGGCTCCCGATTTTAAGAGTAGGAATCATAGGAAAAACAAATATAGATAAAACCTTCGAGGTAACGAGAGAGCTATGCAAGTGGCTTGAGGGGAAGGGGGTGGACGTTTATCTAGAAAAGGAAATCGGCGGAAAGATAAATCATCCGAATTCAGTCTCACGAATTGACATCCCCGAATTAGTTGATCTGATCCTAGTGTTCGGCGGGGACGGTACGTTTTTAGGGGTTGCACGGCTTGCCTGTAAGCACGGAACCCCTATACTCGGCATAAATCTCGGTAGTCTTGGCTTTCTTACGGAGATCACTATTGATGAAATATACGAGATGATGGAGCGCATTATTGCGGGGGATTACGAAATTGAAAACAGGCAAATGCTCTCTACGGAAATAAGGCGGAAGGGGGGCAAGGTCGGAAGATACGAACTTCTTAACGACGTTGTTATTAACAAGGGAGCGGTTGCGAGGATAATTGACCTTGCAGTGTATATTGAGGGCTCGCACGTAACTACCTATAGGGCGGATGGTATTATTCTTTCGACGCCTACGGGCTCGACCGCCTATTCTTTATCGGCTGGGGGTCCAATCGTCTCGCCAAGGATACCAGTTACTATAATTACTCCCATTTGTCCTCATACTCTCACCAACCGTCCGTTGATATTATCAAACGATATGAAGGTCGAAATTAAAATTACAACGGAAGAACCAGATACTTATCTTACGCTCGACGGTCAGATAGGCATCAGACTTCAAATGGGGGACGTTGTGGAAGTACAAAGATCGGATAGTTATGTAAAGCTAATTAAATCTCCTTTCAGGGATTTCTTTACTATTCTCAAAACGAAGCTTATGTGGGGGGAGAGGTATGGTAAAGTTGAAGGGTGAGCCGCCGAGTTTCTACCCTATAGAATAATCATCATAGGGCGTGTCAATTAGCTTGCCAAGCCTACTAATCTTTGATAAACTTACGGGCTTTTCAAGGAATGCGAATGATACTGCGAATGATACATAGTCTTGACGAGGTAGATACCCAAATTGCTAAAGCTATAATCTCTGAGGTAGAACGTCAGGAGTATAGGCTTGAGTTAATAGCGTCTGAGAATTACGTTAGCGAAGCCGTACTCGAAGCTCTTGGGTCGGTGCTTACGAATAAATACGCTGAGGGTCTGCCGGGCAGAAGGTATTACGGAGGGTGCGAATTTGTGGACGTTGTGGAGGACCTCGCACGGCAGAGGGCAAAACAGCTCTTCGGATGCGAAGCCGTGAACGTTCAGCCTCATTCCGGGGCGCAGGCTAATATGTCAGTCTATTTCGCGGCCTTAGACCCGGGCGACACTATACTGGGCATGAGCCTAGATCACGGGGGGCACCTTACCCATGGGAGCCCCGTCAATTTCTCAGGGCGTCTGTATAACGTTGTTCCTTACGGCGTTACAGAGGACACTAATTTAATAGACTTTGATGAGGTCAGAAGGCTAGCCTTAGAGCACAGTCCCAAGCTTATCGTAGCTGGATGGAGCGCCTATCCGAGGGACATAGATTTTGCCAGATTAAGGGAAATCGCCGATGAGTCCGGAGCACTTCTTATGGCGGATATTGCGCATCCGGCGGGGCTGGTGGTCGCCGGTCTATACTCTAACCCCATTCCACACTGTGATTTCGTCACTACTACTACGCACAAGACGTTACGCGGGCCACGGGGGGGTATGATAATGACAACGGAGAAGCATCAAAGAAAGATTAATAGTAGAGTTTTTCCCGGGACCCAGGGGGGGCCTCTTATGCACGTTATAGCGGCGAAGGCAGTGGCTTTCAAAGAAGCCCTGCATCCCGAGTTTAGGGAATACCAAAAGCAGATCGTTAAAAATGCGAAGAGGCTAGGCGAGCTCATATCCGAGTCTGGGCTTAAACTAGTCTCAGGAGGAACGGATAATCATCTGGTGCTAGTTAACCTTAGAGAGACCGAGTTTACAGGTAAAATTGCCGAAGAAACGCTTGAGAGAGCCGGAATAACAGTGAATAAAAACGCAATCCCTTTTGATCCAAAACCCCCTGCTATAGCGAGCGGAATCAGGATTGGCACCCCAGCCGTAACGACAAGAGGCATGAAAGAAGGGGAAATGAACGCAATCGCCGATTTTATAATAGAAGCCTTAAATAATATCGGGAATGACAAGGTGCTTTCTCGGATCAAAGAAGACGTCCGAGGGCTATGTGAGCAGTTTCCTATTTATAAGCACAGGCTTGTATAGATGAAATGCCCATTCTGTTCAGGACTGGAAAGCAGGGTTATTGACTCGCGCCTCTCTAAGGAGGAGAGTTCTATTAGAAGGCGGAGGGAATGCCTTGATTGTAAGAGCCGCTTTACAACCTATGAGAGAGTAGAGCAAGTAGAATTGATGATTATAAAGAAGGACGGAGTGAGGGAACCATTTAACCGCAATAAAATTATCTCGGGAATGATAAAAGCTTGCGAGAAAAGACCTGTTAGCGTTAACGTAATTGAGGGATTCGTATCTAATCTGGAAAGGGAGTTTCAGGAAAGTGGCGAAAGGGAGATTGAAAGCAGTAAAATCGGTGAAATGGTGATTAGTAAGCTCTATGAAATTGACGAGGTCGCCTACGTCCGATTCGCGTCGGTTTATAGGTCGTTTAAGGACGTAAATCAGTTTATGAATGAACTCAAAGGGATCCTTAAGGACAAAAAATATCCCGATAGAAAGTGATGTTAAGACAGAGATGCTTACGGATAGTCATGCCCACTTAGTTTCACTAGAAAATTTACAGGAAGTATTGAAAAGAGCGTATGATGAAGGCGTAAGAAAGATAGTTTCAATCGCGTCGGACCTAGAGTCATCCCAAAATACCATCTCACTTGCCAATAGAGAAGAAGTGGTATTCGCTACGGTGGGCGTTCACCCGCACAATGCATCAATCACAAATCCTCAAATTATAGGAGAGTTTAGAAATCTCTTGAATAACCGCAAAGTCGTGGCTATAGGTGAAACTGGCCTTGACTACTACTATATGAATTCTGAAAGGGAGGTTCAGATTGGATCTCTGGTTAGGCACATAAAGCTTGCAAGGGAGGCGAATCTGCCGATTGTTCTGCACGTAAGAGAGGCTGAAAGCGATCTTGTAGCTATACTAAAGCGGGAAAGTCTATCCGACAGAGGCGGCGTTATTCACTGTTTTACTGGTGGCTATGAAACCGCTAGAAAATACCTAGAGCTAGGTTTTTACATTTCGTTCTCAGGGATAGTAACCTTTAAGAAGTCAGAAGAGATAAGAGATGCGGCGAAAAAAATCCCTAAGGACAAAATACTGATAGAGACCGACTCTCCCTATCTCACGCCCGAGCCATTTAGACGAAGGGCGAATGAGCCCGCTTACGTTAAATACATTGCCGAGACGATTGCAGGGGTTAGGGGGACGTCATTTGAGGAAATAGCGGATATAACCACGGCTAATGCGGACAGGCTCTTTGGACTTGAACGGATCAGTACCGTCGCAGGCGCGTGAAGGGATATGGATGATAGGCCGAGAATCGGTATTACGATTGGAGATCCGAATGGGATAGGTGCCGAGGTTGTCCTTAAGGCTGTGAGCCTTATCGAGGTTCGCAATGCTTGCAGGGTACTAATATACGGCAGCCGTGAAATAATTGATGAAGCGGAGAGGATCACGGGATTAGGTCTTGATTTAGAGCTTGTAGAAATTCCTAACTTTAAGGGAAGACACATCAAGTGCGGACACGTTGCTGCCCTTGCGGGGCAGGCGAGCTTATCCTACATAGAGAAAGCCGTCCGCTCGGCTATTGCTAAAGAAATAGACGCCGTAGTTACGGCACCTATTAGTAAAGAGTCTATTAATATGGCTGGGTCGAAGCATCCGGGGCACACTGAAATGCTCCAGGAGCTGACCGGAACCGATAGCGCCGTCATGATGTTTGAAGGTGGAAACTTCCGCGTTGTATTGGTGACGATACACTGTGCACTATCAGACGTGCCAGCGCTGGTTACGCAGGAGAGGGTGTTTTCTACTATTCAAATCGCGCACTCTTCGCTCGTGAATCTATTTAACGTATCTAAGCCTAAAATCGCAGTGTGCGGTTTGAACCCACACGCTGGAGAATCAGGGGTATTTGGGAACGAGGAAATACTTCACATTATCCCTGCAGTTAAAGAGGCGAAAGAATTAGGGATTGACGTTACAGGACCGTTGCCCGCTGATACCTTGTTCTACTATGCTAACCGCGGTGAGTGGGACGCCGTCGTGGCGATGTATCACGATCAGGGGCTGATCCCTTTTAAGATGCTCTCCTTTGATAAAGGAGTGAACGTTACGCTGGGATTGCCCATAATAAGGACCTCTCCCGACCACGGAACGGCGTTTGATATTGCATGGGAAGGAAAAGCCGACCCTTCAAGCATGGCTGCCGCTATAAAGCTAGCTGCCAAGCTTGTCAGGAATAAACGGCGAACGCCGGTGTCTGTTTTCACAGATAAATGATTAAACGCTATTGCTCAGCTATACGTGGCGGCGGAAGTATATAGCAACGGCAGTATATCGCCGGACTTGCCCTGTATCGTCAGGTCGTATAACGGAGAGTTATGGGTTGGCTCAAGATTTATTTCGATGACTGTCTTGCCAGTTTGCTTTGCCACCAGACCCATAGAGGCGGCAGGCTCAACGATGCCCGAAGTGCCCACGATTAGTATAACGTCGCATTCCTCTATAGCTCCAAGGGATTGATCTATTACTTCCATCGGTATGTTCTCTCCGAACCAGACGACGTTTGGTCTTCCTAGCTCCCCGCACGATCCGCACGTAGGCGGCAACTCCGTTAGGGGAACCTTATGATTTTCCTCTATCTTGCCGCACTTAGTGCATCTAATCTGCCAAATGTTACCGTGTATCTCTGTAACGTTTCCACTGCCAGCCATCTGGTGAAGCCCGTCTATATTCTGCGTTATTAGGGTGAGCCCGCCTTTCAGACTCTCAAGCTCAGCGAGGGCGTAATGTCCGGGATTGGGCTTTGCTTCCTTCATGACCTTCCTTCTCCAATCATACCATTCCCACACTAGTTTTGGATCTCTCCAAAATGCTTCGGGTGTGGCGAACTCTTCGGGTTTAACGTTCTCCCAGAGTCCTTTCTGTCCCCTGAACGTAGGCACGCCACTCTCAGCGGAAATACCCGCCCCTGTGAGAACCACTATATTAGAAGCACCCCCTACTTTCTCCCTAGCTTTAGATATTTTCTCTTCAATATCAGTCATTATGACTAAGTGCCTTTTTGATGGTAACAACGCTAGTTATTTAGGTAGTATTTGTTACTCTTGAGCTTTTAAGCCAACGCCATTTCCAGCCTATGCTTTCTTTTAATTATATCCGCGGATTACGCAGGTGAAAAGCGCAGATTTTCTTGTGTTGCTTCAATCAGTGGACTGCTTCCACACAGCGTTGTTCACGTCTTGCTGTTTGATTATTTCTTTGGTCATTTTCAGTACGCTTTAATCTGCGGGTACGATGTCCTCTACTTTGTCTATCCGAGGAATGTTAAATAACAGATCAATCAGTTTTTTGTTGAGGTAATAATTTTCTCGCCCCAGTCTTCGCTTTTCCAGAATGTCCATATCGGTTAAGGTTTACAAGTAGCGCGTAGCCGTTGCTCGTGATATCTTCAACTCTCTCACGAGTAGTTGGATTTTGGTGTAAGGATTCTTAAATAGGTTGTTAAGTAAATCCTGGCTGTATATCCTCGGATAATTGTTGCAAATGTTGTGTTTTTGCTCGTGCAATAAAATCTTAATCTTCTCTATCAATGACAGGGTGCTTTGCGCTGTCATTGAGACGCCTTCAAGCATATAGACAACCCATTCTTCCCATTTATCTTCATCTCGCACCTCTTGCAATAGTCGATAATAGTCTTCCTTATTATGGTTAATGTAACGGCTGAGACATAGAATAGGAGTGTCAAGTAATTGATTCATAACTAGGTAGAGGATATTGATAACGCGTCCGACTCTACCATTGCCATCATAAAAAGGATGTATGCTTTCAAACTGATGGTGAATCAGCACCATTTTTATCAGGGGGTACAAGGAACAGGATCGCTTATTGTTAATGAACTGCTCACTCGGAGAGAAAGGCAACTGGGAGGTTGTCGCATCCAAACACCGCATAGCTGGTACGCAGTCATTGACATTAGTGCCCTATTCAGCAGATGCTTTTACATACGAGCCATCGGCACAGCTGCCTGTGGACAAACAGTTTGACATCCCACCAGACTACGAACACACACATCCTGCCCCAGTCGCCAACCTCTCTGCTACGCTCAGCGTTAGCACCTCTGGAGAAGGGATTATCGCATGGATTGACCTGTCGTGGAACCCACCTGAAAGAAACTACGGAGGGGCAGTTGTAGAGATGAAACGGACAACAGAAGACGTGTCTGCCTACCGAGAGGTCGGCACATATAAAGGTAGCTCAGTCCGTATCTCTGAGGGGGTCATGCCCAACGTCGGCTTTGACTTCCGCGTCCACGCACTGAATCTTACAGGCCAGATAAGAGGGCTAGCTTCCACTACCACTACGAATGTCAAGATTGTAACTGTAAATCCACCAACTAACCTGCGCAGCACCTCTAATATAGATGTAATTCGGTGGCAATGGAAAAACAGCACCTCGCAGGACATCGTGAGGCACGAGATAGAGATTCTGACAGCTAAACTCGGAGGCAGCAGAGTTACTGTCCAAAGCTTCTACAAAGGTGATAATCCTATCTTTAATCTAACTGCTAACGCAGGTGTCACTCGCTACGCACGAGTGCGTGCAATACACGCATCAGGCACAGCTAGCGATTGGACAGCTCTGGTCGCCGGAATAGCTGGCAGCGTCCCCGAAGTGGAAATCCCAGAAACCGTAATCACAGAAGCAAGAGCAGGGCTGGACACCACCAACAATCTCAACAACCTGAAAGACGGAACAATTTACAATTACCCTTCCAGCGCAACAGGGGCTCCTAATCGTGTTCCAGGGATGATAATGACATTTGCGGGCGCAAATAGACAGTTTGCAACACAGTTCTGGGATGGAAAAACGTACTACCGGGGAAAAGAGAAAAACGACAAAAACCAGTGGAGGCCGTGGGAATATCAAACTGGAATCGCCAGAGGAGCAATTACATCAACTGAAATCCAAGATGGAAGTATTTCTACTCCAAAGCTTAACTCTAACTCTGTTACCGCAGATAAAATCAGCACTGGAGCCGTTACCGCCCTGCAGATAAAAGCAGGTGCCGTGACATCCAGCAAAATAGGGGCAAATCAGGTGTTAGCAGAACATATACAGGCAGACGCTATAACTGCCTCTCACATGTCCTCCGGCTCAATTGACCTCGGCTCTGCAACCGTAAAAGGCACCCTGCGGGCAGGAAATATAGACTCAAACGTCCGTAATGCTGCCCTGCTATTCTCTGCAAATATATTATCAAACAGATTCGTCTATTATAGAAGTGATAGGAAAGAACGCTTCAATGCCCCATTTATTGAACGGAGCACTTGGAGAAGAATTACATTAAAAGCCCCCTGGAAACGTGGAAGTAACTTTACAGCTCGTTTCGATTCCTTGCTGATCTGCGTAGCGTTTTTTAGCTCAGGCAATGTTTATATTGGAAGCATTGAAGTCCCCACCAACTCTATACTGAATTATAATAGTTATGATAGGTGGAATATAAAAATTGGAGAGAGCTATAAGAAAGAATGGGTGGGGACTGGGAAAGACAAAACACTCGTAACTAGTTGGTATGATATTACGAAACAACTTGTTTATGTGCCTGCCAGCACCGCAGAAAACGCCGAATTTGATCTTGCTATCGCTGCCAATCCATCATTAGACTGGTCTATTTATATGCAAAGAGTTCGTCTTGATAGTGATTCTAAAGAGGGAGTCATACTGCAAATGATAGGACTGAAATCGCCATGATACGCTTTTCTCTATACACAGGACTTCAAAAACTGGGAATACAATACACCCAAGAAATTCACCTCGCCATCCAACGCGCAAGAGGCAGCAGCGAACCAGAGATAGATATAGACTCTCCAGATATGGACGAGGCAACGTGGAATAAGGTATTGTTTCCACCACCTGTCCACAAACCCACGTGGGAGGCACTTGAGGATGCAGGAACCGTCTTTTTTGCTCGTCAGGGATTCCTGTTCAAAGAGATGATGGATGATTACGAAGACCTAGACATCGCAAACAAAGAACCACTCAACAAAGCTGACTGGGATGCCCTCAATATTGAGAATAAACCAACTTTTGAAGAGATCATACAGGCAGCGGAGCAACAGAAACTAGCAGATAAAAGAACCGAACTATCTACCACAATCTACGATGAAAAAAAGAGACAAATATGCCTACTCTTCGGCTTTGAGGAAGGAAAAAAGGGATATGAAAAATACCTACTACATAAAATACGGAAATTAGAAGGCGACCCAGACGCTGTGGCTCTAGACGATATTCACGCTACTAAAAGGGCTAAAATTATCCAACAATATAATCAGCTTAAAACTGAAATGACAACGAAAACTATAGAAGAACTACTAATGTTTGACGTCCATGATCAGAAAATATGGGAATAAATGAATTAAGTAAGGTGCAATTAACCCCCTCGTAAAAGGCATTAAGACCTCTTTCACAGTTATATTAAGCTCACTTTAAAAGCCCTTTAAGTGGTAGATAAATACCTATTAAAATTAAGCTGGTTACTTAATTCTAGCCACCTTAGCACAACGAGCCACGCACAACTCCGTGCCAAACCATCTTTCCAATCATGCCAAACCATCTTGGCGGTTATACTGGCGTGTATAGATTTGATACACGTTCTTATAGTTGTAAAAGTTAGGCAAGCTAAAGAAGAGCTTTTGCCTAGAATCCCCTTGATGAGGCTCTTGTTTCTTTGTATAAAGGAGAGTGGTTTAAGAGTTAAGTAGTGAGGGAGGGAGGAAGATATTGACGTGGATGACCATTTGATAGTTAAAGCTGAGTGGATTGAAGATGAATGGATAGCCGAGAGTGAAGACTTGCCGGGATTGGTCATAGGAGCTGACACGTTAGATGAACTTATGTACCTGCTGAAAGTAGTTGTGCCCGAGCTATTGGAAGCTAATAGTGATTTGGTGCCGAATATGCATCTACCAGTTATGTTAAAGACTCCTAATACTATGAGTAGCTTCGTATCCCCCTTCGGCTGATGATTTGGGGTGGACGATTACTTTTCTTCCATTCTGCCATTGAATTACTAGCATTTTGTGTCCGATTTGTCTGCCATTCCGGTCAACCTTAAAAGCTCCGTAAAAGGTGTTGAATTCGCTATTCTTGGCGGTTCTCCTAAGTATATAGTCTTTGATAGAGCCAGACGTTTCTATACAACGCTGAACTATAAGACCACCGTTGTAACCCTGCGCCGCTACGTAGTCAGGTTCTTTCCCGTAAGCCGATTTGAAATTAGCCGTGAACTCTCTGGGCTTGGGTCCCAGGTCAGGATTTATATTTATTCCACTTTCCCACTGGCTTGGTGACAGATATCCCTGAACGTTTTCATTTAACTCGTCCTTAAACAGCTTTATAGAAGCTACGACAAGCGCTATGGCTCGCCGGTGCCCGCCGCCGCCACCCCTAATCCCGATTGTATGGGGTTCAGAGGCGTGATTTACTCGCCTGCCTATTTCCGTTATTTGACGGGCGAGTTGAACGTCGTCCTCAGCGCGTCCCATTCCGAGTATGAGATCAGGCTCATGATTTAGAGCCTCATTCAAAAGCGATGAAAAATTGCCTGCGCCCGATATGTATTTGTATTCCCTTACCTCAAATCCATTTAGCTCCCCATAGACTTTGGCTCCCTTAGCGACGTTTTGTGAAAATCCGCTGTTCTCGGCGCTGAACGCCGCTATTTTATTTGCGCTCGGGTTTGTCGCTCTTATCAAATCTATTACTCCCGTCATATATTTGCTTGCAGGCGTAATGGAGCTTATAACGTAATTCACCTTGTCGTTATTTCCCAATCTAAATATCTTATCCGTAGAACCACCGTGATTCCATAGCGTTTTTCTGTAATTCTCCGCAACCCTAGATGCAGCCAGAGCAAGCGAGCTAGAGTAGGGTCCCAGTAAAATATCTACCTTCTCCTTAGAAATTAGTCTCTTCGTGATTTCTATGCAATTGGCTTCGGAGCTTTCATCATCAAAATAAATAAGCTCAATAGGAAGTCTCGCATCAAGCTCTTTGACAAAGATTCCTCCCGATTTATTTACATATGAAACCCATAGGTTGAGCCCCTCAAAACTCTCCCTACCTTGTATTGAGTATCTACCCGTCAGTGATATTGGAATACCTAGCCTTATTATCATCCTCATTGCAATCATCCCGTAGGACTGGGGAAAATTATGAAGTAGGGGGGGGGAAAGGGAAATTTTTTGAGTGTGCCCTTTAAGCGAGCTTATTAAGGGCTTGTTCCACTCTATCGAGCCCTTCTTTAATATCATCCATTGAGGTCGCATAGGATATTCTGATGTAGTTGTCCGACCCAAAGGCAACGCCCGGCACCACGGCGACTTTGGCTTCATCTAGTAAGAACTCCGTAAAGTCAAGCGAGTCGCTTATCATCTTGCCTTTATATGCTTTTCCAAAGTAGCCCGATACGTTTGGGAAGGCATAGAAAGCCCCTTGTGGGTCAAAACAGTTTATGCCGTCAATAGAATTTAACCTGTCCACTACGTAGTTCTTTCTATTCTCAAACTCCCTCGTTCTATCGTATATAACGTCCTGGGATTCGGTAAAGGCTGCGACCGCCGCCCATTGGGAGATTGAAGTCGGATTAGAAGTTGACTGTCCCTGCAGCTTGCTCATAGCGCTTATTACCTGTTTGTCGCCGACGGCGTATCCTATTCTCCAGCCGGTCATAGAGTAGGTTTTTGAAACCCCATTTACGAGAATAGTTGCTTTTTTGACGTCCGCGCCCAGTGTGGCGACTGGGACGTGTTTAACACCGGCGTAAGTTATCTTGTCGTAAATTTCGTCTGAAATAATTATTAGCCCCGCGTCCATCGCTACGTCGACTACTGCCCTTAGTGCGGCTTCATCATAAGTCGTCCCCGTTGGGTTAGAGGGATAGTTTAGGATAAGGGCTTTGGTATTTGGATTGATCTCAGCCTTTAACCGCAAGACGTTAATCCTAAACCCCTGTTCTTCTTGAGTTTGCAGTATGACGGGTCGCGCCCCAGCGAGTCTTACCTGCTCGGGATAAGAAACCCAGTAGGGAGCTGGTATAATCACTTCATCGCCCGTATCGAAAAGCACCTGGGCGATATTATAGAGCGTATGCTTTGCCCCAACTGATGTAATTAGCTCGGATCTTTCATATTCAAGACCATAGTCCTTATTCATGCGCTTGAGTATCGCGTCCTTAAGCTCGTCTATACCTCCTACGGCAGTATATTTAGTGATGCCGTCCTCTATAGCCTTAATAGCACTTTCTTTAACGTGATTGGGGCTGTCAAAATCAGGCTCACCAGCACCGAAGCCTATAACGTCTATTCCCTGTGACTTCAGAGCTTTTGCCTTTGCCGTAATTGTAAGGGTGGCCGAGGGCTGCAATCTTTCTGCGCGAGCGGATAGTTTAATCAAGGTTACTTTCTCCCTTCCATAAGCTGCTCAGTACTCTATCTATCTTAAAAGCGTTCTTCTTAGCCTCTCTTCTACTATGTCAGGCACCATGTGCTTAGCCGAGCCATTAAGGGAAACCACTTCTCTTATCACCGACGAGCTTATGTGCGAGAACTCACTATCGGTAACCATAAATACCGTTTCGAGCTCGGAGTTGAGCGTTTTATTGGCAAGTGCCATTTGCAGCTCATATTCAAAATCCGAAACGGTTCTCATACCCCTCAGAACCACATTCGTCCCCATTCTTTTCACGTAATCTACTAGGAGCCCCTCAAAGTAATCTACCTTTACGTCCTCTCTCCCCGTGAATAACTCATTTAGTATATCAACCCTCTCCTCAAGGGTAAATATGTTTTTTTTTGATGCATTGTTAGCGACTGCTACGATTACCTGATCGAAAACCTTTACGCCGCGCCCGATCACATTTAGATGCCCCCTCGTAAAGGGATCAAAAGACCCGGGGTATATGGCTATTCTGTTCATGTCCTTTGCTTCCTAAAATAACTAACGTGTGTTCCTCCAAAGGGCTTCGTAATCCTTTCACACCCCTCTACCGCATCGTCTATCTTATGATCGTGCTCTATAACTATAAGTCCACCTTCTTCTAACAGTCCTTTAGCTTCGCTTACAACGTCTATAACTTTCTTCTTATTATACAATGGATATGGAGGGTCTATAAAGATTAGCTCATAAGTTTTCCCTCCCTTTCTCAGCTTTTCGCACGCCCGCCGATAGTCTGAGCAATAAAGCGTCACCTGCTCCTTGAACCCACATCTATGCACATTCTCGGAAAGTACCTTGAAGACGTGGGGATCCCTCTCGACGAAAGTGACGTGACGGGCACTTCGGCTTAACGACTCTATTCCGAGACCCCCTGATCCAGCAAATATATCCAATACCTTTAATCCGCTTATATCACCGAGCGTATCAAATATAGATTTTTTTACCCTGCTGGTTGTGGGACGAACCTTGCTTCCCTTTGGCACCCTTAGCTTTTTGCCCCTTACGGCACCTGTAAGTATCTGCAACATAAGATGAATATACTATCACAGACTTTCTCTTTGACAAAAGTGCGGTTGGCGATCAACTTAAGTAATGTTTGTCAAATATCTTTATAGTCTATGCCGTTCCTAGAATAGCACCCTTATCAATTTTTCTTCCGGATAGAAACGCTTTTACGTCCAGTCTTTTCCCTCCTTCTATCTGAAGCTCAAGGATGTTCAACGAGCCTTTGCCTGTGGAGACCGTAAGGATTCCGGATTCAGACTTTATTACCTCGCCAGCTTTACCGGACACCTCAGCTATCTCGGCATTATAGATTTTGAGCATGCCGCCGTTAATGAAGGTATAAGCCCCGGGCCACGGCAGCATACCCCTTATTAAATTCCTTATCTCATGGGCGGGCAAACACCAGTCTATTTCGCCATCCCCTTTCTTTATCATAGGGGCATAAGTAGCTTGGGATTCATCCTGCTTGTTGGGAGTCAACTCCCCCTGTTTTAGTAGATTAAGGGTTTCTATCAGAAGCTCCGCGCCAAGAGTTGAAAGTTTGTAGGACAGGCTTTCACCAGTGTCATCATACTTAATTTCAACCTCTTTTGCGAGAAGCATATCCCCTGTATCCATGCCTTCGTCCATCTGCATGCTTGTTATACCTGTAATCGTCTCTCCCCTGACAATAGCCCAGTTAATCGGTGCTGCGCCCCTATACTTGGGGAGTAAAGACGCGTGCACGTTGATACATCCGTAACGCGGAAGGCTCAATATACTCTTGGGAAGTATTTTACCATAAGCTACTACGCAGACCACGTCAGGGTCCAGCTCATTCATCTGACGTAAAAACCCTTTTGTTCTTATTTTTTCAGGTTGTAGCGTTGGGATGCCATGTTGAAGAGCGATCAGCTTTGTGGGGGGTGATGAGAGTTTACGCCCTCTGCCTTTTGGTTTGTCGGGTTGGGCTACCACCGCAACTACTTCATTCTCAGAGTTGATCAGGGCTTTAAGGGATGGCGCCGCAAATTCAGGCGTTCCCATAAATACTATTCTCATTTCTGCATGACTACGTAAGGCACGCCCCCGCTTGTCCTCTACTTGATTCAGGAGCGGCCATTAGTTCCTTTCCTCTTCTACTCCTTTGTCAATAGCGTTGGCAAATTGCTGCGTGAGCCATTTTGAGATTTGATATTGGGAGCTTTTACCTATAATGTTTCTCACTTTGCTTAGAGATATAACGACCTTAGCCGCGGAGCGGTGCCCGCCCGCGCTTCCGATATTCTTAAATATGTCCCTTACCAAACGACCTGCACTTTTTACGTAGCCCACGTTTCTTACCGATATTATCAGGTGGGAGTTGTCCAATATGCCGAATGCTACGCACCACTCTATACCCTTTACCTTCACTCCGAAATCGGCAGTCTTTGGAATTAGATATTCCCTGCTAACCCTACCTACGTTGATAAAGAAAATGCCTTCCCTGACCCAGTGATTAGCAAGAGCTCGACCGAGAGACTTTATCTCAGACGGAGGAGTTTCGGCTCTCTCAATTCTTCTTAGGAGAGCAAGGTTCGCGTGTGGATACAAAAACATAAAAGCCTCCAGGTCGTCTGGGTTAGCATCGCGGTTCAAAGTGATGGTATCGGTTTTTATGCCGTATAAAAGCGCCGTGGCTAGTCTCTCGGATATGTCCACTTGGGAGGACCTAAGCAGCTTTGTCAGTATAGTAGAAGTAGCACCTTCTTGAGCTTGTATTTCCTTAAATTTAGCCTCATACGAACCAGCCATTGGGTGATGGTCTATCACAGTATCCACAGGGGGAAGGCTCTCTCTGAAAAAAGGGGGTTGCACGTCAACTAGTGCTATGGAATCAAAATCCTTCAGCTTATCTAGCGTTAGCTCGTAGAGTTCTATTTCTAAAAGCTCTATCATAGCAACGTTCTCGGGACGAGAAATCTTGTCGCCCAGATGTCCTATAATCGCCGTTTGCTTATTTCTCTTTAACAAAGTCCTTAGCGCAAGGGCGCTTGCTATGGAATCTGGATCAGGATGGTCGTGCAGCAGTATCAATAGCTTCTTTGCACCTGCGTGAATGCTCCTTAGTTCCTCTACTCTAAGCTCTGTTCTCGCAAGGGTTTCCTCTTTCCCAATCTGGTCTGACAGTATAGAGTCAAAAGCGACGAACCTGACAAAAGAAGGGGGTTCTCTACGCTCCTCGCCGTTGCTTACGATTATGGGCGTTTGAGGGTAACGGGCTAACAATTCCTGCGAGACGTCTGGAGAAAAAGTATCGCTGTCAATTACAATTGTCGAGAAATTTCCAGTCTGGTTGAGGGCTTCGCTGAGAGAGCTTACCCATACGACCTCTCCACGTTTTGAAAAAAGCCCTAAAAGGAGCGAGTCGAACTCACCTATAAACAGGTATCTACTACTGTCTTTCATCCATTTTATACCTTAAAAAGCCTTTATCTTAGCACTGATCGTGGTTTTTCACACGCCTCGCTTAACGTGCTTACAAATTCCGAGAGTTCATTTAGGAGCTTTTCTCTTTTACTTCCATATTTCTCAATGATTCGGACGATGGCGCTACCAATTACGACAGCATCGGCAAACTCGGCGATTTTACCAACTTGATCTGGCGAGGAGATACCAAAACCTACTCCAATGGGAAGACTAGTAGACTGTCTTATCCGGGTAGTAAGCGAATCAAGGGCGTAATCCATATTGGGTCTCTCACCTGTTACTCCCGTAACGGAAACGAGGTATATAAACCCGCTCGCACGGTCTGCCACGAGGTCAATTCTTTCACCTGTGCTTGTAGGGGCAAGAAGGAATACGAAGTCAAGACCCACTCTATCCGTGTGAACTTTGAATTCCGCAACTTCTTCAGGGGGGAGATCCACTACCAGAACTCCATCTACCCCAGCCTCTGCGGCATCCTCTGAGAATTGTCTAAGCCCATAGCTAAAAAACGGATTGTAGTATCCGAATATGATAATAGGCACCTCAGAATCTTTTCTTATGAGTTTTACCTTATCAAGAACGCCTTTAAGCGTAGCGCCGTTTTCAATGGCGCGCTCCGAAGCTAGTTGGATTGCAGGTCCATCAGCCATAGGGTCAGAGAAAGGAACGCCAAGCTCAACAATATCGGCTCCGCTTTGCTCTAGCGTGTGTACTAGCCGTGGTGTAAGATCAAGTGAGGGATCGCCCGCGGTTATATAGGTAACTAAGGCGATTCTCCCCCTTCGTTGAAGCTCGTGAAACTTGTTTGCTATTCTATCCATGTATGTAATTTGTCATGTTTGTAATTTGAAAATGGTGGAAAAGCTAGTTTGTTATGAGCACGTCAAGACGTTAGGTCTATTAAACTGGTCTATGTTGACGTTTGCCGATTCTGACGTTTGCCGATTCTATGGAGATGTCACCCGTACTTTACTAGAAAGTGCCAACCTAAAATAGCATTATTAAGGTAACTCTAACACCTCAAAGGTTAAAGTCAAGATGGGCGCCCTTACTGCCCAAAACCGCTCTTTAAGTATTCAGCTACCGCATTAATATCCTTGTCCCCTCTACCTGAAAGACAGATTACAATCACTGAGTCCTTAGGCATTTGCGGCGCTACTTTGGTTGAATATGCTATTGCATGGGCGGACTCGAGAGCAGGGATTATTCCCTCGGTTTCAGATATGAACTTAAATCCCTTAAGGGCTTCCTCGTCGGTTACGTTAGTATATGTAACTCGCTTTATGTCACTTAGGTAGGAGTGCTCGGGGCCTACGCCCGGATAGTCGAGTCCTGGCGCTATTGAATGGGTGCCCTTTACCTGCCCGTTTTTGTCTTGAAGAAGGTAAGTTTTGCTTCCGTGAAGAACACCAACCGTGCCATCCGATATGCTGGCAGCGTGATTTCCCTTATGTATCCCAGCGCCTGCTGCTTCTACGCCTGTCATCCCAATGGCTTTGTCGTTAATAAAAGGATAGAAAAGACCCATTGCATTAGAGCCTCCCCCTACGCACGCTACGAGCAGATCCGGTAAGCGTCCCTCTTTTCCGAGGATCTGTTTTTTAGTCTCTCTTCCTATAATCGATTGAAAATCCCTTACTATCATAGGGTAGGGGTGAGGTCCCGCCACGCTCCCGATAATGTAAAACGTATCCCTGACGTTGGTGATCCAGTCCCTCATCGCTTCATTCATCGCATCCTTGAGCGTCTGAGTGCCCTGGGTTACCTCCCTTACTTCTGCGCCCAAGAGCTTCATTCTTATTACGTTGAGAGCTTGTCTCCTCGTGTCTTCAAGCCCCATAAATATCTCGCACTCAACGTTGAGCAGGGCTGCCACCGTAGCTGTGGCTACGCCGTGCTGTCCCGCCCCTGTCTCGGCTATGATTCTTTTCTTATTCATTCGGGACGCCAAGAGAGCCTGACCTATAGTATTGTTAATTTTGTGCGCCCCCGTATGAGCGAGATCCTCGCGCTTAAGGTAGATTTTTGCTCCTCCTAGCTCCTTGGTCATCCTCTCGGCGAAGTAAAGCGGCGTCGGACGCCCAACGTATTCTGAAAGATAATACGCCACCTCTTTTTGAAACTCCGGATCATCCTTAATTTCAAGGTATGCCTTTTCCAGTTGTGAAATAGCCGGCATAAGGGTTTCCGAAACATATCTGCCTCCGTATGCGCCAAAATGCCCAAGATCGTCAGGCATAACTGATCTAGCCTGCATTCTTCACCACCTCTATAAATTGTCTTACCTTAGACGCGTTCTTCTTTCCGGGGCTATCCTCAACTCCAGTACTGACGTCAACGGCATAAGGTTGGACGGTGGAGATCGCCTCCTCTACGTTATCGGGGTTAAGTCCCCCGGAAAGGATGATCTGTTTGGAAAAACTGACTCCCCTTAAAAGATTTTTAGAGAAGCCTCTTCCAGTTCCGCCGTATTCTACGTCTGAATAGCTGTCAAAGAGAATAGCTTGAACGGGATAAAGTTCAATGTTATCGTGAAGGATTACGCTTCTTACCCTTATGGCTTTTATAGTCTTATAGGGTAAAGTGCCGCAAAACTCTGGCGTTTCATCACCGTGTAATTGAACGGCGTCAACGTCTGAAGCGTCCACGGCGTCCTTAATTTCCTGTATGCTGGGATTCACGAAAACTCCTACCGTTGTTATGAAAGGGGGTAGGAGTGAGATGATTTCATATGCCCTTGCGGGCTCGATATATCTTTTGCTATCCTTATAGAACACGAACCCAAGTGCATCCGCCCCTGACTCTACAGCGGTGGAAGCGTCGTTTATATTTGTAATTCCGCATATTTTTACCCTTATCATGAACAAGGGAGATTATAAAGGCATAAGCCCTGTATGTAAACCAAGACAATTTTCGGTGTCTAGCTGTTGGTTCTTAAAAACTGTATCGTTATTGAAAGTTAGAATGGCATGCTTATAATAATAGGTCATGCGTGAACATATCCAAAGCTTTAAGAATTATCTTAGCTCTGAAAGAAACTACTCAAAGCACACGCTGAGAGCCTACGTTGCCGATGTGGAAGAATTTTGTCGAACTTTGAAGAAAAATAATGTGCTAGCGACGCAGGGTGAGAATATACCGCTCAGGGTTGGCAAAGTTGATGAAGCGTCCTATTTGGATAAAAATGCCGTCCGATTTTATATAGGTTGGCTTTACAAAAGAAATTCCAAGAACTCAATTTCAAGAAAGATCGCCTCGGTAAGGGCATTTTTCAATTTTCTTATAAAAAGTGGTTACGCAAAGAATAATATAGCTAAGCTAGTTCCTATGCCTCGAGTAGAGAAAAGGCTCCCGACTTTTTTGACGGTGGACGAGGTCATAAAGCTGGTAGAAACGCCTGGTTCGGAAAAGCCGCTTGAGGTAAGAGACGGCGCTGTGCTTGAACTCCTCTACTCCAGCGGTATCAGGGTAAGCGAGCTTGTAGGCGTAGATCTGGACGATTTAGATTTGAATGGGTCAACGGTAAGGGTGCTTGGAAAGGGAGACAAAGAGAGGAAGGTGCCGATAGGCTCAAAGGCGGTGGCTAAAATAGGGAACTACTTGCGAAAAAGGATTGAGCTTAAACCTAAGGCGGACTGCGTATTTGTTAATTCAAGGGGGGGTAGGCTTACGGCGCGGAGCGTGGATAATATAGTAAGGAAATACGCGGCTATCTCCGGCATACCTAAAAATGTGAGTCCTCACGTATTAAGGCATACGTTTGCTACTCATCTGCTCAGTGGGGGAGCCGACCTTCGCTCTATTCAGGAAATGCTAGGGCATACGAGCCTTTCTGCTACCCAGAGATATACGCATACTTCTGTTGAAAGACTAATGGAGGTTTACGATAGGACGCACCCGAGGGCATAAATGGCAAACTTTCACGGAACGACGATAGCCTGCGTCAGAAAAGAAGGCAAAGTGGCAATGGCTGGGGATGGTCAGGTTACCCTGGGGCACGCCGCTATCAAACATTCAGCGACCAAGGTTAGAAGAATCTTTGATAATAAGGTATTAGTTGGGTTTTCAGGGGCTACAGCGGATGCTATGACGCTGTTTGACAATTTTGAGGCGAAGCTAGAGGAATATAGAGGGAATCTAAAGAGGGCTGCGGTTGAGCTCGCCAAGGATTGGCGAACTGACAGGGTGCTCAGGAGATTAGAGGCGCTGCTTGCGGTTGCGGATAACAAGAGCATGTTTCTTATCTCAGGAAGCGGCGACGTGCTTGAGCCCGATGATAGCATCATTGCCATTGGCTCGGGGGGTTCGTATGCGCAGGCGGCGGCGAAAGCTCTCTCAAAGCATTCACCGCTAGATGCTGAAGCAATCGCCCATGAGTCCCTAAAAACGGCTTCTGAAATATGTATATATACCAATGAGAATATAACTGTCGAGGTGCTTGAATCTAATGAGTGATAGAGCCTTTTTTACGCCAAGAGAGATAGTTTCAGAACTAGATAGATACATCATAGGTCAAAAAAAGGCTAAAAGGGCGGTGGCAATTGCCCTTAGAAACCGATGGAGGCGAAGGCAAGTATCCCCTGAGCTAAAAGATGAGATAGCCCCTAAGAATATACTTATGATCGGTCCTACTGGGGTTGGCAAGACTGAGATAGCAAGAAGGCTCGCAAAGCTGGCTCAGGCTCCCTTTCTGAAAGTTGAGGCTTCTAAGTTTACCGAGGTTGGTTACGTCGGGAGGGACGTAGAATCTATGATAAGAGACCTGACTGATATAGCCATTAAGATAGTAACCGATGAAGAGAAGGAATCGGTAAGGGCTAAGGCGGAGGATCTTGCCGAGGAAAGAATGCTAGACCTTTTATTACCGACTTCCGGCGAAGATGGAGATTCGGAGCAAGGTGCCAGCAGCGAAACTAGACAGAAGCTGAGAAAACTTTTGAGGGAAGGCAAGCTTGATGAAAGACTTGTAGATATAGAGGTTACGTCTAAGAATTTTCCAATACAGGTCTTTTCTAATGCTGGAACTGAGGAAATGGACGTGAATATATCAGATATGCTCGGCAACCTGTTTCCTAAGAAAACAAAAAAAAGAAAAGTCAAAGTTCCTGACGCAATAGGGGTTCTAGTAGAGGAGGAGGCACAAAAGCTTATAGATTTGGATAACGTAGTGAAGTTGGCGATCACGAGAGTAGAGGAATCAGGGATCATATTCATAGATGAGATAGACAAAGTGGCGGGGCGTGAAAGCGCCGTGGGACCAGACGTGTCGAGAGAGGGAGTCCAAAGGGACCTGCTACCAATCATTGAAGGGTGCTCAGTTAATACGAAGCACGGTATGGTAAAGACCGACCATATACTTTTTGTAGGGGCGGGAGCTTTTCATGTTTCAAAACCCTCTGACCTTATACCGGAGCTTCAAGGAAGGTTTCCCATTAGGGTAGAGCTTGAGCTTTTAACGATTGATGATTTCGTGGATATATTGACTCAGCCCAAGAATGCACTGCTTAAGCAATACGCTGAATTGATGCGCACGGAGGATATAGAAATCATCTTTACCACGGATGCGATTAAGGAAATTGCCGAGACTGCCCAAAGCGTGAATGAATCAACGGAGAACATCGGGGCTAGAAGACTGCATACGATTATGGAGAAGATGCTTGAGGACATTTCCTTTAACGCCCCTGATATGACCGAAGACAAAATAGTAATAGACGCTACTTACGTAAAGGACAAAATTGCCGACATCGTAAAGGACAGGGATTTGAGCAGGTATATAATTTAGGATGCGTATGGCATCCTTGTTTGGTTTTAAGCTATGAAAACAAGTTTTGATCAAATAATAAGATGGATGAAAGAAATTTGCGAAGAAAAGCCTGGGACTTTTTCTTCCTGCTTTCTAGGGGATGTTATGAATTATCTTGATCTGGAAGATGCGGATGAAAAAAGTTTGGAAGAGCTTTGCGGAGAAAAGTTTAGTTCTCTAGTAGTTTGCAATACAAAAGAGGAAGTAAGAGCTTGGCTTGAAAATGTGACCTCGTTCATAGTGATGCGCATAGACGAGCAGGCAATTATTGATAATTACTTTAACAACTAGGAAAAAATTGATTTAAATCGAAGTCTGAGAAATAATTGCCAATATTAAAAGTAGCAAGGCTTAGACTTGTCGCAACTCGCCCTATGCTTTATGCCTCAACTATACTCCACTCTGCCAAATCACCTTGCCTACGAAGAATGGACCCATGCTTTCAATGTAACGCGACGTTTGTTTTGTCTTACGCATCGCTTGTATAAGTGAAGAGAGTGGAAATAGTTCCTTTCCTAATACCCCTATTACAAAATCGTTATCATGTTTGTCGAGCCCGTGACAGGCGAGCCTTATGTCCTTAGCGTAACCCGCGTGACCGAACTTAAAGCCGAGCTTGCCGTGCTCGCCCAATACAGCGCGCTGCTCATTCTCTGACAGTGCTTCAAAAGCCTTGTTTCTCCTAAGCGGATACCAGATAGCCCAAGCTAACTCTGGGTCAAGGACTCTTCTTCTTGGCTCGGTGCGCAGGATCTTCTCTAGGTCGTCTTCATAACCGAGTGAGTAGGTTCGTCCAAGCATTGTGAATTTGGGCTTGAAATCGAGCTTTGCGAATGGACTCTCATTTGTAAATTTCCTCAGCTCATCTATAAAGAAATCCGGATGTGCACTTAGCGAAAGAAGCCCTATACCACTGGGGTCATTAATATCCGCGTATATTACGCCGTCAATACCAGACCTTTCTATCGCTTCTACCAACGCCCTAGCATCATAGCAATTCCCAAAAGCCAAGAGCTGCATAAATAGGCGCTTGCCAGAAAATATAGTCTCTCCGTTCTTCTTTCGTCCCCTTTCACTTAGATTCAATAGGGGACTTTCTTTGTCGCTCATATTGGGTTATCTCTTGAAAAATTAAAATATAACGGGTTATCTCCGTTTTTTAAGAGGGTAGGGTGTAATTGTGGCCAGCGATTAACGCTTATCTTGTCAGCCTTATGCAGAAGCGCCAAACTTTAACTTGGAGATTAAATTGCGAGAAACGCAAAAGATATGATTGTTTATTCTATCAACGTTGACCTACAAACGGTTGCCATATCTATTGAAATCAAGCGGAGACTCTGTTGGAAATAGGCTATTTTACGATGCCTCTTCATCCTGCGGGTTCTGACCTTACGCAGAGCATGGATGAGGACCTTGAACAAATAATATTTCTTGATGAGATTGGGTTTAAGGAAGCGTGGATTGGCGAGCACTTTACGGCTGGATGGGAAAACATAGCTGCACCTGATCTCTTTATAGCCAAAGCGATTCCACTTACTAAAAATATCATTCTGGGCACAGGCGTCTCGTGCCTTCCAGAGCACGATCCTTTTGTGCTTGCCCATAGGATCGCCGTGCTAGATCATCTAGCGAAGGGGAGATTCTATTGGGGTATAGGAGCTGGTAGCTTTATAGGTGATTTTGAGGCTTTTCACGTAGATCCCCAAACTGGCGAGCAAAGAGAGCTTACCAACGAATCATTAGAATTCATTCTCAATCTATGGAATAACCCTAAACCCGGCGAATATCAAAATAAAAGGTGGCATTTCTCCGTTCCAGAACCACAAGTGGACGTAGGACTTGGGGTGCATACTAAGCCCTATCAGAAACCACACCCACCTATAGCGGTAGCCGGAATTACCGCAAACTCTGGAACTCTTAAAATCGCAGGCGCAAACGGCTGGATACCTATGAGCATCAATTTTGCTACCAAGGGCGTTTTGAAATCTCATTGGGCATCGGTGCAAGAGGGGGCGCTCAATTCAGGTATAATCCCTGATAGAACAAAATGGAGGATTGCAAGAGACGTATATGTAGCTGATACTACGGAAGAGGCGAAAGAAGGTGTCAAGGAAGGGACTCTGGCTAGAGACTTTACCGATTACTTCTTTAAGATGGTTCCCAAGATCAGGGGGAATTTAGACGTTTTTAAGACTGATAAATCCATGAGCGACGCCGACGTCACGATAGATTATATGATTGAGAACCTTTGGCTTGTGGGAAGTCCGGACGACGTCGCTAGGCAAATAAGTGAGCTTCACAAATATGTAGGTGGTTTTGGAACGCTCCTTGTGATGGGGCATGAATGGCGACCAAAGGACAAGTGGGCTCGTTCAATGAGGCTTCTTGTAGAGGAAGTGATGCCAAAGCTAAAGGATTTATCTTAATATTTGAATTGACCGCTTGCTCTGTTATTATTGCTCAAGCATAGGATGAGCTCAAGGGTTAAAACTTGTAAAGCTATAAATTTCAGCATATATCAGCATATAAAGGATGGGTGTAGATGAGAATTATCGTAACTGGCGGAGCAGGATTCATAGGATCATGGGTCGCAGGTGCTTTTATAGACCAAGGTCACGAGGTTTTAATAATTGATAACCTTTCAACGGGAAACGCTAACAATATACCCAAGAAGGCGGATTTCATAAAAGGGGACGTCAGAGAAAGCGACTTTCTCAATAGCACGTTATCTGATTTCAAACCAGACGTAGTCAATCACCATGCGGCACAGGTTGATGTTAGAAAGTCAGTCGAGAGCCCGGCGTTGGATGCTGAGATTAACATATTAGGCACGCTTAATCTGCTTGAATTGTCCGTCAGACACAATGTTAATAGGTTCGTTTTCGCATCGACGGGTGGTGCTATCTATGGTGATCCCCAGATCATTCCAGCTGATGAAGGGACTCCCCCCGTTCCTATATCCCCTTACGGGGCGTCAAAATATGCTGCGGAGGTGTACATAAAGTATTACAATTGCTTGTATTCCCTCAATTACGTAGCCCTAAGATATGCGAACGTTTATGGACCACGACAGAACCCGCACGGGGAAGCAGGTGTAGTTGCTATATTCTGCGATAAGATACTGTCGGGTGAGACTTGCCTCGTCTTTGGAGACGGCAATCAAACAAGGGACTACGTTTACGTGGGAGACGTAGCGGATGCTAATCTAAAAAGCCTTAGCGCGCCGTCTGGAAGCTATAATCTAGGCACCGGCGTTGAAACGTCAGTTAACGGCTTGATCTCCGAGCTTAGGCAATCGGTAGGAAAGGATTTCTCTATAAGACATGCCGATGCTCGTCCGGGAGAGGTAGAGAAAATAAGCCTCGATGCCGAGCTTGCAAAAGAAAAGCTTGGATGGTCACCTGCAGTTAGCTTGCAAGAGGGAATTAGGATCACGTGGGAATGGTTCAAGTAACGCTAATTGTCAAGGAACAATCTTTAGGTATTATTAACCGCTGTGTGGAGGGAGTATATATTATGAAAAAGAGCGATGAATTCTTATACGACGTCAGGATAGCTCATCGGAACGTCAAGGAAGCTCTAATTACAAAAAAGGATTACGACAAATATATAAAAGAGCTTCCAGATGCTGAAGAGAAGGGAGAAGTTCTTATATTAGAGGATGAAAATAACAAGGATCAATTGCAAGCTGAAGAGTCTCAAGAGGAAGAAGCCAAATGAAATGGGATTACAAGGTTGTTTCAATCGACAAACTCTTTAATGAAACGGGCGATCACGACATAGCCATATCAAAAGAAGCTGCTGCCTCCAGGAGAGCGAAACACGGAAACGGGGTTGAAGCTACCTTAAAGGAGCTTGGAGAGGATTCATGGGAGCTTGTTTCCATTACTGGGGAATTCGGCATATTTAAGAAGCCTCTCAACATTCCCAACAAATAGCTATATTCAATTTTGTATTAGATCATTCCCACTCGATTGTGCTGGGGGGTTTTGTAGAAACGTCATAGACAACGCGGTTAACGCCCGCCACTTCATTGATTATCCGGACGGACGTTATCTCAAGCAATTCGTAAGGAATACGTGCCCAACTTGCCGTCATGCCGTCGAGGCTGGTTACTGCCCTGAGTGCTATAACGTTTTCATAAGTTCTTTCATCTCCCATCACGCCTACAGTTCTGCAGGGTAGAAACACGCAAAATGCCTGCCATATATCATCGTATAAACCTGCCTGCCTTATCTCCTCTATGAAAATGTGATCAGCGTGTTGGAGCGTGCTAACGGTCTTTTCATCTATTTCGCCTATGATCCTTATAGCGAGTCCGGGTCCAGGAAAGGGATGTCGATTGAGTATTTCAATCGGCACGCCAAGCTCGGAACCTACTTCCCTCACCTCATCCTTAAAAAGCTCTCTCAGCGGTTCTATTAGCTTCAAATTCATTTTCTCCGGAAGCCCACCGACGTTATGGTGTGATTTTATGGTAGCCGAGGGGCCCTTTACGCTTACGCTTTCTATGACGTCGGGATATAAGGTCCCTTGGGCGAGAAATTCAGCACCATTGATCTTAGAAGACTTTTCTTCAAAGACGCCGATGAACTCGCGCCCTATTATTTTTCTCTTTCTCTCCGGATCCGAAACACCCTCGAGGTTTCTTAGAAATCTGTCCCTTGCGTCTATGTGAATTAAATTAAGACCCATGTTCCTAAAGGATTCTACGACTTCCTTTGCCTCGTTTAGTCTGAGGAGACCCGTGTCAACAAAAATACAGTGAAGTCTATCTAATATGGCGCGACTAATTATTACCGCCGCCACCGCCGAATCGACGCCACCCGAAAGTCCACATATAACGCGTGATTCTCCTACTTTCTCCTTAATGTCTTTTATTTTCGTCTCGACAAAGGATTTAGGTGTCCAGGAGCCTTTGCACTTTGCGATCTTAAAAATGAAGTTTGACAGTATTTCCTTTCCGTATTTCGTATGAATAACCTCGGGGTGAAACTGTGTGCAGTAGATTCCGAGATTTAGGCATCTTACGGCAGCGTTGGGTGAGTTTTCGCTCTCGGCAATCAATTCAAATCCTGGTGGGAGTTCAAGCACGCGGTCAGAATGAGACATCCATACTTCATCATCGGGGATGCCACTTAGCAAATCAGATTTATCTATTACCCTGAGATTCGCCGGGCCAAATTCCCGTCTTTGGGAACGCTCTATCTTGCCTCCAAGCTGGTGAACCGTAATCTGCATACCATAGCAGATGCCTAGTATCGGAATTCCGAGTCCAAACGCCTCAGGTGCTAGCTTAGGCGAGCCTTCATCCCAAACGCTTGCGGGTCCGCCTGAGAGGATAATGGCTTTAGGTTTGGCTTGTTTTATGCGATCTAAGGGCGTGCTAAAGGGCTTTATCTCGGAATGCACGCGTAATTCCCTTGTTCTTCTCGCTATAAGCTGCGTGTACTGGGAACCAAAATCAAGAACCAAGATGGTTTCGCGCATGAAGTTAATAGGCCACCGGTTTAACTAGGGGTGGAAGGTGCTAAAGTAGTGCTTCTTGCTTAGTGAACTACTCAATTCTGTAATTAGGAGACTCTTTAGTAATTATTACGTCGTGCACGTGTCCCTCACGAAGCCCGGCGTTAGTCACTTTGATAAATTTAGCTTTGTTTCTTAGTTCAGAAGTGGTTATACAACCTGTATAGCCCATACCAGCCCTAAGCCCCCCGACCAGTTGATAGATCATATCGCCTATCCTACCACGGTAGGGGATCCTTCCCTCTATTCCTTCGGGTACTAATTTGGAGTCTATCATGTCATCCCCTAGATTCTGAGCGTAGCGATCCCTGCTTCCCTTTTTCATCGCCTCAATAGAACCCATTCCCCTATAGACCTTATACGTTCTTCCCTGAAAAAGAATTATCTCTCCTGGCGCCTCATCCGTGCCTGCAAAAAGATTTCCTATCATTACTGAATGCGCTCCCGCTGCGAGCGCTTTGGTTATATCCCCAGAATACTTTATTCCACCATCTGCTATTATAGGCACGTTGCGGTTGGCTGTTGCTCTTGCTACTTCTAATATGGCGGAAATCTGAGGAACCCCTATCCCAGCGATAACCCTGGTTGTGCAAATGGATCCTGGTCCTACCCCTATTTTGACGGCGTCCGCGCCAGCTTTTACTACTGCCTCCGCCCCATCTCTCGTCCCAACGTTACCCGCTATTAGCTCTACGCCGGGAAAGTTGGATTTAGTCGACCTTATAGCGTCAATTACCCTTTTTGAATGTCCGTGGGCAGTATCTATTACTATAACGTCACACCCTACGTTAAGTAGAGATTCTACTCTCTCTTCCCTGTCGGGACCTACTCCGACGGCTGCGCCACATCTGAGCCTTCCCCTTTTATCCTTAGAAGCGATAGGATACTTCTCTATCTTCTCTATATCTTTCATGGTTATCAGTCCACGAAGCTTAAACTCGTCGTCAACAACGGGAAGTTTTTCTATCTTATATTTATGGAGAAGTTTCTTTGCGTCCTCAAGGGTTGTGCCCTCCCGCACGCTAACAAGCTTCCTCCTCGGGGTCATTACCTGTCTGACCCTAAAATCAAGGTTTCTTTCAAACCGTAGGTCTCGATACGTTACTATCCCGAGCAACGTATCGTCTCTTTTTGTAACTGGGAGTCCCGTGATATTTTGGTTCAGCATTATATCGAGTGCTTCTCTTACCAGGTGGTCAGGATAGACCGTTAGCGGGTCTACTATCATTCCACTCTCGTATTTCTTTACCCTGCTTACCTCTGCCGCTTGTGATTTCGTATCGAGGTTTCTATGTATAATGCCAATTCCACCCGACTGAGCCATGGCTATTGCTGTTTTCGACTCCGTCACCGTGTCCATAGCTGCACTAAGCAAGGGTATGTTGAGCTTTATATTAGTCGTTAATTGAGTGGAGACGTCCACTTCGTTGGGTAAAATCTCAGAGTAAGCAGGTATTAGAAGAACGTCGTCAAACGTTAAAAATTCCGTAAAATGTTCTATACTCATTACATATTCCTTGGACGTATCCCTACTGGTTCTCGGGTTCCGTAGGGGCTTTTTTGGTTCGGGTGGTTGCTTTTCTTTTAGAAACTGCCTTCTTAGTAGAAGGGGGGCTTTTTGTTTGATCCTTAGCCTCGTCCGGAGCTGCTTTTTTAGACGCCCTGGATGCTCTGCTAGTTTGTTTGCCTTCAGCAGCGGCTATGACCTTAACCGGCGTCTTAAAGACCTCAATTATTTTCTTTCTCATTTCAGGGAGACTCACTGTCATCTCTATTTCAATTTCCTGTTCCTTACCTCCAAGACTAATAGACACCGGGAGTATCCCAACGTATATTTTAGGATCTATACGTTCGAAACTGAGCGCTTTGAGTAATTTCTGTGTCAGCATAGGAAATTCTAAAGTAGCGACCTCAACCGTTTCCTGCGGTAGCATTCCATCCTGGCTAACGCTTACTTTTAGACGTGTAGATAAGCTCATCTTTTCCCCTCCGCATAGTGCAGAACAGCTATTTATTTTTATACAATAGTTAAAATTGTTCAGATTTTACGCATAAGATATTATAAATTTTGTGGAAATCAAAGTAAGCCAACACCATAAAGCTAAGACATGTATGATATGAGTTTACTTGATCTAATAGGACGTATCAAGATATATACCCTTTCCCCATACCAATATACCCTTGCATAAAACCAATAAGCGCCAGCCCCTACCTTTATCTAGCCAGTGAATTCTCATAGTCAATAACTCTGGGTTTGTATCTCAAACCCAACAATCTGATCTCCGAGGGAAAAACCGCAAAGAACGGTATGGATTCACCCGACTCTATATTATAGTTAAGGCCTGCGAGCTTCTTAGGACTGACGTAACTTATATCACCGTTCTTCCTTTTAAGCCTCAATAATATCTCTTTGGTCGTCATTGCTGTAAGCTCGTCTTCCGTAAAAGTGTTGCCCGCATACGTCACATTTTCAAACAACTTATTCCCTACAGACGTGAATTCAGTCTTGAGTTTGACATAGTGCACGGGGTATTCGCGCCTATTAATAATCTTCCCCGAAACTACGAATAGAGGTCCATTAACCGTTTGCAGCCATCTCCCTCTGTACTCAGCTATTGCAATATCATTCTTTGGTTCCTCAAAAAATTCTATAGGTATTATCAACTTGGTGCTATTCTTAATTGTGTCAGACCAGCCCTTAGAGAGAAATCCAAGATTGTCTAGAATAGACAGCGTTGAAGCTATTATAACGACTAGAACCAACAGGGTGGATAGGGCAAATGCGATCTTAAAAAATATGCCTGCCGAATATCCTAAAGCCGCCATAGCTGGATTGTGATAGTCAATCGGCAATTCTTCTTTGGGGCTTGGCGGAGAAAAGCCTCTGATCTCAGAAGGGCTATACATTCCCTCGCTTGCCCTTGTCCCCTCATTATCATTTTCCGCTGACTCTTCCCCATGATCAACGTTCTCATTGCTTTCGTCTTCAAACATTTTGGGGAGTTTTAAAGTCCGCTCCGCCAGAGCTTCATCCGCATCTGGGATTACCCACTTAAAATCCTTTTCTTTATTTTCCCTTAGTTCCTTGTTTTCCTGAGTATAAATACCGGCGCGAGGGTGCTCGGTGACTTTAGATGTGCCTCTCTGAGATTCCGTTATCTCCTCTAGGCTTTCAGGTTGTGCGCTCTCATGTTGTTCGTTAGATGCGCGAGCGTTTTCAGAACTTATTGAACTTTCTGATCTTTCAATGAAAAATACGTGGCTGCACTTAGAACATCTTGCCCTGACTCTAGGCGTGGTAATTCGGGACTCATCAACTTTAAATTTCCTCTTACAATTCTGGCACTCGATAATCATCAATGTTTCTGTGGAGCTAACTACCTACAATGACTAGAGATTACGCCAACTATACAAATTCATTACATAGCTAACTCTAACTGGTTAGAATACACGTCAGGATGCTGTAAATAAAGAGAGTTGTTTCACATTCCTATCTTAGAAATTATAGCGCAATAAGACTATTGAATATGAAAACCTTTTACGCCTTGAATTTTTTTCTCCTTTTCTTTCTGAATATAGCTAACCCGTCAGTTTGTTTTCAGCAACCACCGATAGAGCGCTCCCAGATTCACATGGGGACGCAGGCGCGCATCCTTATCTACGGTGGAGATAACGAGGATGTGGACTCGGCGTTCTCAGTAATCAAGCTGCTCGACTCTATTCTGTCAGATTATAACCCTGAGAGCGAAATATCGGAAATTAACAGGATGGCGGGAGCGTCATCCGTAAAAGCAAGTAAGGAGTTGATAGAGGTGTTGAGCAGAGCTATGGATATCGCTAGAGAGACCGAAGGTGCTTTTGATCCTACCATAGGTGCGCTCACGATAGGTGCTTATGGATTCGGAAGGAATAATGGCAAGATGCCGAAAGAGGCTGTCGTAAAAAGGCAGAAGTCGCTGGTTAACTATAAAAACGTCGTAATTGAGGGAGGTAAAGTTCACTTAAAAAATAGAGGAATGATGCTTGACTTGGGTGGTATTGGTAAAGGATACGCCATTGACAAAGCTGTGGATACTCTAAGGACAAGGGGAATACAAAAAGGTATCGTCTCGCTCTCAGGTGACGTTAGGGTATTTGGCGACAATATTGAAATTGGAATTAAGCATCCGAAGAAAGATGGGCTCATCGCTGTGTTCAGGACTGGAAAAGGCGATCTGGCTATTTCTACAAGTGGTGGATACGAGAGGAGCATACAATCCGGCGGGAAGAAATACCATCACCTGCTCGTGCCTAGTACCGGAAGACCTATGAGTGAGTTTTTGAGCGTTACCGTAGTTCTTAAGGGTGATAATACCGCGTGCGATGCATACGCGACCGCATTATTCACTATGGGAAAAGATAAGGCGCTCAGCTTTTTGAAGAAACACCCTGCGATAGGGGCCTTTTTTGTATATCCAGATGGGACGGTCTATTATAATGAGACTTTTAGAAGTTTAGTGAGTGATTTCGACTTAAAAACAGTATAATGTGTTTACTCCTTTCCTTATCCTATGACAAACAGGTAACCATGCTTTTCCCCGCATGCTTTCCGCTTAAAATATGTGAGAACATACTTAAGCAAGTAAGGTTTGCTCCATACGCACGCATTTGACAAACCATATTGCTCGCCTATATTGTAATCGTTTCTAACGTATATGATCTTTCGCACCTAAGGAGTAAGCATAGGCAATGCCCATTTGCTCAATAGAAGAGGCAATTTCCGATATAAAAAACGGCAGGATGGTAATTCTCGTAGATGATAAGGATAGGGAAAACGAGGGTGATCTTGTTATAGCTGCCGAAGCCGCAACTCCTGCGATAATAAATTTTATGGCAACGCACGGAAGGGGTCTTATATGTATGGCGCTTACCAAAAAAAACGCGGATCGGATAGGACTCCAACCCATAAAGCCAGAGTATAATCCCGTGCCGCAATACACGGCTTTTACTGTACCTATAGACGCGTCTTATGGAATAACTACGGGAATATCGGCTTATGATCGGGCTGCTACTATTAAGCTGGCTATCTCGGATGATGCTAGACCTCAGGACTTTGTAAGGCCAGGGCACGTTTTCCCGCTTATAGCAAGGAGAGGAGGGGTTCTCGTGAGGGCGGGACACACGGAGGGATCGGTTGACATAGCGAGGCTCGCTGGGTTAAAGCCAGCCGCCGTCATCTGTGAAATAATGAATGATGATGGCGATATGGCGAGGCTCCCTGATTTAGAAAAATTCGCTGAAAACCACGGCATAAAGATAGCATCAACGGCTGATCTAATTAGCTATCGCCTAAGGGCTGAGAGTTTTGTCAGAAGAGCCGCAGCTGCCGTGATACCGACGGGATGCGGGGAATTTAAAGCCATAGTCTATGAGAGCGATATTGATCCTCATAACCACGTCGCATTCGTCAAGGGTGACATTACTCCTGAAGATGACATTTTGGTGAGGGTTCACTCCGAGTGTCTTACAAGCGACGTCTTCGGCTCTTTGAGATGTGACTGTGGACCACAAATTCGCCAAGCCATGCGAATCATTGAGCAGGATGGCAAGGGGGTTATTCTCTATATGAGGCAGGAGGGAAGAGGTATAGGACTTGTAAATAAGATAAGGGCTTATGCCCTTCAGGATGACGGTTTTGACACGGTGGAGGCAAATGAAGCACTTGGTTTTAAGCCCGACTTAAGAGATTATGGAATAGGTGCCCAAGTTCTTCTCGATCTCGGAGTCAGGAATATGAGGCTTCTTACTAACAACCCAAAAAAAATAAGAGGGCTTGAAGGTTTTGGTCTGCAGATAGTAGAGCGAGTGCCGATTGAAATACCACCTAACGGCAGCAATTCTAATTATCTTAAGATAAAAAAGGATAAGTTAGGACACCTTCTTTCTATGGTTGACTAAAAAGGAGAGATTATTATGCCTCAGACTTACGAGGGTAATATGGATGCAAGGGAACTCAAAGTTGCGATAGTCGTAAGCAGGTTTAACGATTTTATCACCGACAAGCTGGTTAGTGGAGCTATTGACGTTTTAATCAGGCATAATGCGTCTGAAAAGGACATAGACGTTATTAGGGTCCCTGGCTCTTATGAGTTGCTCTACGCCGTCAAAAAGGCTGTGGAAGCGAAAAGGTATGACGCTATAGTTGCATTAGGTGCCATAATCAGGGGGCAGACGCCCCACTTCGATTATTTATCCTCAACGGTCGTAAGCACTATAGCGAGCATAGGGCTAGAAGGCAGCGTGCCTGTTTCATCTGGCGTTGTGACGACTGAAACACTTGAACAGGCGATTGAAAGGGCGGGCTCCAAAGCGGGCAATCGCGGCTGCGAGGCGGCTCTCTCTGCAATTGAAATGGCTAACCTAATGAAGATCATGTCCCAAAATGGGTAAAAGAAGACATGCCAGGGAGCTTGCGCTTCAATTCCTTTATCAATGCGACGTGTTAAAGGAATTTTCGGCGAATCGCTCGGTAGGCGACGATTTTTTATACTGTTTTTGGAATGAGAACAGGTTTAGGCATGACGATGACGTTAAGGAATTCTTCTATATACTAGCTAGAGGAAGTCGTACTAACTTAGCGAATATTGATGAAATCATAGTAAACTATTCGGAGAATTGGCGCCTATCCAGAATGTCTAATATAGATAGGAACATTTTAAGAATTGCGATATATGAGCTAGTTTACTTGAGCAGTATTCCTTCCGCCGTTACCATTAACGAAGCCGTGGAACTAGGGAAAACCTTTGGAACGGAGTATTCAGGAGCCTTTGTGAACGGCATATTAGACAAGGTGCGCATTTCTCTGGAAGGAGAGTGATAAGTATGGCAAAAGATGTAATAAAGGAAGCCATAACCAAAGTGGTTGACTTCATCGATCTTAAAGAAGACGAGACGTGCCGAGTAATTGAAGAAATAATGGAAGGTGATTGCACGTCAAGTCAGGTTTCGTCTTTGTTAGTGGGTCTCAAAATGAAGGGTGAGTCGGTATCGGAGATTACCGGTGCTGCAAGGGCAATGTTGAGAAAGGCAACCATATTAAGTTCGGATCGCGATACTGTAGTCGATCTGTGCGGCACGGGGGGAGATGGGCGGGGGACTTTTAACATTTCGACCACAGCTTCATTTGTCGTTGCCGGGGCAGGGGTGGCAGTTGCCAAGCATGGCAACCGCTCGGTCTCGAGCCCAGTCGGAAGTGCAGACGTGCTACAGGCGCTTGGAATTAACGTTCATCATTCAACGGAAATCGCCCAGAAATGTCTGGATGAGATAGGAATAGTTTTTCTATTCGCCCCCGTATATCATCCTGCGATGAAAAATGTAGCTCAGACTAGAAAAGACATTGGCGTTCGGACAATTTTTAATATTCTAGGTCCGATAGTAAATCCAGCTCGGGTTAAATATCAGGTCATCGGAGTTTATTCCGAGACTCTACTAGACCCGATAATACATGTCTTAAGAAACTTGGGACATCAAAACGCAATGGTCGTTCACGGGGCTGATTCTCTCGATGAGATTACAGTGACCGGCAAAACTATAGTATCCAATCTGAGGGATGGAGTGATAAAGAAATACCAAGTTGACCCTATTGAGTTGGGATTCAAAATAAGGAATATCGAAGAGCTAAAGGGAGCCCATAGCCCTAAAGAAAACGCCAGAATGCTCATTTCAATCTTAAACGGAGATGACAAGGGAGCAAAGAGGGATATTGTATTGATCAACGCTGCTGCTGCGATTTACGTATCAGGCGCTGAGTCCGATCTCCAATCGGGTTTAGAGCGAGCTCAAGAATCCCTAGATTCGGGCAAAGCCCTCGAAAACTTAGAACAATTAACGCGGATGGCGTCCGCAGGGGTATCCTCATAAACGGGGAGAGCACCTGTCCTTAATCTAAGTTATCCAATGAACACCATTCTTGATAAAATTATTGACAACAAGCTCGCTGAAGTCCAAGCATCTAAGAATTCCCTTCCTATAGAGTCAATAATTCAAAAGCTCAAAAGTGCGCTGCCTCCAAGGGATTTTTATAATGCTATCAATCCTAACGGTAATCTCCATATAATCGCTGAGATTAAGAGGGCGTCTCCCTCAAAGGGCGTTTTTAGATGGCAGGATTTCAACCCGGTTCAAATTGCAAAGGGCTACGCTTGCGGAGGCGCAGCAGCCCTATCTATTCTTACGGATAACCAATTCTTTAAGGGCAAACTCGATTATCTGCGTCAGATTCAGCAGGAGGTAGCTATACCTTTACTGAGAAAGGATTTTATTCTCGACGCCTATCAGATTTACGAATCCAGATTACACGGGGCGGACGCACTATTGTTAATAGTATCGGCTTTGAGCGAGGCTAACCTTAGAGATTTTCTAAATCTTACCCATTCTCTCGGTATGAACGCCATAGTTGAGGTTCACGACGAGAGAGAGGTGGATGTGGCTCTTGGAGCCGGAAGCAGAATAATCGGTATCAACAATAGAAACCTAAAGACTTTTGACGTTGACTTAGACATTTCCGTCCGACTTTCTAAGAGGATTCCCAAGGAAAAGATTGTAATTGCGGAAAGTGGTGTAAAGGCCTACAATGACATAAGGAAATTAAGAGAAGTCGGCATCCACGTCTTCTTGATAGGAGAGACTCTTATGAAGGCGTGTGACCCCTCGGAGGAGTTGAAGAACCTCTTGCGTTCCTCTACCTTAGTAGAGCCATGAAAGATAAAAAGAAGAAGAGAAAAAGCCCAATAATAGCCCTCGTTTTATCAGGCTTATTGCCCGGACTAGGGCAGATATATAATAACCAGCTAGTGAAAGGGCTAGTTCTTATAGGTCTTAATTTTGTGATAAGCCTGTTGATACGGGAGCCACTGTCACGCCTGATGGAATTGGAAGGAGACCCTTTTGCTGATGAGCCAACCACTTTGATTGTGCTCGCTTATACGCTTGCGGGCTTAGCGCTTGTGATCTTTTCAATGATAGATGCAAAGAAGACTGCTGATAAACTGAACAGGTCAGACGGTTTATAATAATTCCTATTCATTTCAAAATCACTCCGGTCTTTTCTCTCCACAGCAGAAGATCAAGTTCATCCATCGAGACGTTCATATCCTCGGCAAACTGCTTTAACTTGTTTTCTATCACTATATATCTATTCCTTGTTGAAGGCGGTTTGGGACTTTCTATTATATCGCGCTCATAAAGCGTGTTGAGAATGTGCTTATCAAGGATTCCGTAGCCAGTAAAGCCGATATTACGCAGAAAATGGCTGGATTCTTTGTATCCTATTCCTTTAACGTTCTTGTTCTTGGCGAGGAAATCCCTTCTCTCCATCGGGTTCTTAAACGACTTTATTAAATCCTTGATCTTAAACCCGTGCTCTTTTTTCAAATACTCCCTTGTATGAACTATGTAGGTCGGTCTCTTGTTTGGAAATCTGTGAACGCCTCTTAAACGCTTCTGTAATTGCTTTAGGCTACCGTCATGCAGGACGTCTCTTATAGCGTCTATTGATCTAATTCCCATCTTAGCACTAGCGCCAGCCGTGCATATACAGAAGCAGAGTTCCTCAAATAATCTTTGGTCATCTCCTTGTTTATATATGTCTTTGAATTCTTTCAGGCGGATTTTGATAAGGGTTTTATTCTTGGAGTAAGAAGACGCTAAATCAGCGTAGTGTTTTTTTTCATATAGTGTCTTTTTTACACGATTGTTTGCGCCCGTCATTTGAATCTGCTTGTCCTGATCAGAGCTATGTCAGGATCAGTTTTTCATCTGGTTTGATTCCTGCTCAGAGAGGCGGGGACATGTCTGTGGATTTACTCCAAAAGGAGGGTCTCGCTCGTCTTTTATATGCGCCTACTGGTAAATTATCAGTTTTTCTCCTGGAAAGAGGTTGTCAGACCTTAGATTGTTCCATCTCTTAATCTTATCTACCGATACGCTGTGTTGATTAGCTATCTCCCATAGTGAGTCGCCTCTCCTCACACGATAGTCGATTACGCCGTTGGGTATCGTAAGGGTTTGTCCTGTTTGAATCATAGAACCCGTGAGATCATTCGCGCTTTTTAAGGCTATAAGCTTTACCCCGTGCTCTTGAGCGATAACCCCTAAAGTATCTCCGGTCTTAACCGTATATTTTTTCGCTTTCGTTTCCGCCTCAGCGGCGTTGGTCTTTGCGTGCTTTGCTCTTCCCATAGTTGTTGGTGGGATATTGAGCGTTTGCCCCGCCTTTATGAAAGTCCCGTTTATTCCGTTTGCTGCCTTTAGCGCCGCGACGCTCACGTTTAACCTAGCCGATATAGCACCGAGCGTGTCTCCGGGTCTAACCTCATATTTAGTGGCTTTAGTAATTGTTAGTGCAGGGCGCTTCTTATAATTGTAATGAATGCCCGAAACCGTGGGGATAGCGAGAATTTGTCCCTCCCTTATCAACGATCCTCTGATACCATTCGCCTTTTTTATGGACTTAACACTAACCCCGTGCCTACGAGCAACGTGTCCTAGGGTATCGCCAAGCCTGACCCTATATTTCATCGCATCGCCGTATCTGCCCGGTATTTTCAACGACTGTCCAATCCTTATAGTCGAGTCTTTTAGCCTGTTCACCATTTTTATCTCGGGTACGCTTACCTTGTATCTCTTAGACAATTTGGTCAGCGAGTCTCCCCTTCTCACCCTATGCTGTGAAGAACCGAATCCTTTAGCTCTTAGAAGGCTAACGTTTCTGAGTCCCGATATCGCCTGACTATTTTGGGCGATGATGGTTTTGTATCCTAAGGGCACGTTAATTTCATATCGGGAGCCTGGGGGCGTCGCCTTATGCCGCAGAGCCGGATTTAATCCTATGAGTGCTTTGGGGCTAATTCCTATTATCTTTGCTATGTCTTTGAGGCTCTTTCGCGGTGCTACAAGAGCGACTTCATAAGGCTCGTACTCGTGATATCTGACTTCCGCAAATCCGTATTTAGACGGATTTTTGGAAATAATCAGAGCCGCCATAAATTTGGGAACGTAGTTTCTTGTCTCCCTTGGGAGCGTTAATTCTGAAATTTGCCAAAAATCATTTGTCTGGTATTTGTCTATTGCGTTCTGCACTCTATCTTCACCACAGTTATAACTCGCGGCGGCGAGTTCCCAAGATTGAAACATCGCGTATAGGTCGCTCATATAGTTTGCGGCGGCGACGGTGGATCTTCTTGGATCCATCCTTTCATCTACCCAGGCGTTCATTCTTAATCCATAACGCTTTGCCGTCGGCTTGATAAACTGCCAGGGACCTACCGCGGCTTTATGAGATCTAGCCTTTACGTTAAACCCACTTTCTATCATAGACATATAGACAAGATCGGTTGGCAAACCATGCTCTTTAAGTATTTCCTTCATAGGGGGTATATACTTCCCCGATCGCTCAAGCCATAGACTGAACGACTTGCGTCCCCTGGTTTGAAAGTATTTTATGTAGTGATTTACTTTATGGTTAAAGACTAAAGGGATTATCTTTTCAGTCTCGGGGTCGACTTCGGGAAACTGCTCTAAGACTTCCTGAGGCTGAGTAAGTTTCGCGTCTGCCCCTTCCTTCGATTGCTCGCTTACCTCTGGTTGCTCGTCAGCCGACTCACCAACAATTTCTGGCTCGGGAGAAGCAATGGCACTCTCTTCGTTTCCGGAATAGTCCGACAGAGTACTCGTTGATTGGTAATTCTTTGCACTGCATCCAGCTAATACGAGAGCCGAAAGCAATAGATACCTGTATAGCATCGGCTACTTTTTTATCACAAATTAACTGAGCTGTCAATAAATTAATATGGAATTAAGCGGAATGATATTTCTTGCTTCAGCTTTAGTGTTGGTGCTTTATGTAAAGCTGCCAAAATACGCGTCAATCTCTGTCCTCAATTCTATCCCAGCTCTCTCAAAACAATTTAGCAAGTCTTCATAGCCATCATTCCCTGCAAGAAAATCCCAAAACTCGTCTGCAACGAACAATTCTTGCTCTAAATCCAACATCCCTCGCAGAGTCCACCGTTCATAAGGTTTGGGCTCATAGGGATTGTAAGGTATTGCAATTGCGCTTTTGACGTCCGCGTCAGGATTCTTTGCTAAAATAACAGCAACCCATTCTAATAAGGTTCTTTTGAATTCTTTGAAGTTTCCAACATTCGGCTTAGCCGTTTTAATATCAAACATATAAATAGTTCCCGCATAGTCCTGAATACATAAGTCAGCCTTTGTTAGCCTAACTTTCTTCATCTTGCCCGAGCGGCAGACTTCTCTAATAAGGCTAGTTTCCTTTTCTTTGTCCGGATTCCGCTCTCCGGTTGCTAGTTCATTCATAATCGACTGTATAGTTTTGTGCACTTCTTCACTAATCTTGTCTCCAACACCAGCCTGGCTCCTCTTCGCACTCTTAAATTTTTCTTTCGCAAGAGCTGTGGCGACTGGCTCAAAGATGGATGTCCCGAATCTTGTGTTTAGAGAGTGTATAAAAGAATATAGAGCCATTCTGTCTTTTCCGAGCAGACGGAAGTGAAACGGCATATTGCTAGTTTCAGGGTTATAACTTCTGAATTTATCTCGCAGGCAGTTCTTTATCGTTTCTTCAATATCAAACCTTTGTTTTTTGCTAATAGCCATTGCGGTTATTCTGATTTTAGGTGAAAAATTATCTCTGAATAGGCGCTTTTGTCTCTTTCAGTTCTATTTAAGACGGGCCTTTTGAATCTGTTGACGATCTTCATGCTAGCTTGCGACGCTATATCGGGATATAAATTGTATTTATCGTTCGCAACGAGAAATACGTCATAATCATTGACCATATATTCTCTACAATTATTTAATACGTCTATTTAATACGTCGGCTATTCCTTTGGTATAAGATTCTCTCGCCTCTTTACCTTGACCTTTACTTAAAGGTCCTATCTCGGACTCATCTCTTCTATTAAAACCGAATAGGTCGTAGGAGTATGCGTGTTGCTCGTGATAATCAATCATCCCAACGTATGGAGGGCTGGAGAAGACGCCTCGGATTTTTTTATTTTTTATGAGATCATAAAATTGTGAATTCTTTTTTCTAATTTCAGCAAGTATATCAATAGCTCTAGAGTCACCACTTAGACAGTACTGATAAGAGTTTGTGCGTAGTTTATTAAATACGTCAAGTCTCTTCACTGTATCTTTGCAATACGTTTTCCACCACTTGGCTATACTGAAAAGGGGTTTACAGATTTTTCCGTGTTTATGGCAATAATAGGTTGATAGGACAGGCTCTTTCAGCGTTGCTAAATCTGCATGAGTGGTTGCTCTACATGAGCGAATTGTTCTGCTTAGAATGACGGCAAGTATAATCTTGCATATTTACGTCTTTTATCTTTTTAATCTTATTGAATACAAGATCAATTTCTTCCTTTGCTGAGTTGAAATACCATTTATCAATAAAGTTATCTTGTTTCTCTTGTTTTATGTCTATTCTAAATTCATCAATTAGCTTATTATATATAGGTAGAAATTCTTTTTCCTTCTCCTCTGCGTATTTTTTCTCGTTTACTCTTTTATTCTTAACCCAAAGCTTAAATTCAGGGTTGGGGAAGTATTCAGAATTGAATCTTTTAAGTTCTTCCAAAAGGTTATCTTCAAAAGACGTAGTTTTAGAATCATAAAGAAACTTTTGTAAAGAGTAGGTTATACTTTTGATAGATTCGTTAAGTTTTAATAGGTTGACATGGGCAACCTTAGCATGCGCGATCATGGAGTTAAACTCGGAGATATCAACCCCCACGCCGTGCATGCCTAGCTCATTAGCTTGCACTAAAGTGGTTCCACTACCACAAAAAGGATCAAGAATTATATCATCTTTGCGAAAATAAGTCTCTCTTTTGAATTCATCTACGTGACCATCAAGAAAATATTCGACTAACTGAGGAATGAACTTGCCTTTATATGGGTGGAGTCTGTGAACGTGCTTAATAGTATCGGCTTCCTTTAAGTAGTCAAAAGATAAGTGCCAGTTGAGATCATCGCCTAGTTTATTCCGCCAGTTGCTCTCCCTTTTTTCGTAATAGGAGTCATAATACTTTTTAGCTCGCTTTTCTTTACGTAAACTGCGCCGTTATTGCGCAATTTGCTAATCAATCCGTATTGAATTAAATATGAGATATTGGATTCTGTGACATTTTTTCGTATGTACCTACCAGCCCAAACACTCGCTCCCTTGAGACTCAGCAATTCATCTTCCTGACTATCGAACAACGTATTCATAATTCAAATAAGTTCTTAAGCTATGCGAAATAATACCGAATCACGCATAGTTTATGCAAGGTTCTAGGGTTATAGTTGGAATTGAGAAATAGCACCCTGATTTCTGGTTTGATGAAAGTTGATATCTAATAACTTGGTGGTTTCGTTTCTGTCGGTAGAGCTAACCTTTCCGGCTAGTTAGAAGAATTAAATCGCAGTAGCGAATCCCAGTCAATGATTCCTTTATTACAAAACCGCTGACCGAACTCTAATGTAAACTTGTTTGTTATCTGAGAATAAGATTGTATAAAAGTGTCGTTCTTCTCTTTGGCTTTATACCCAAGTGGTTTTATTATCTTTGTATAGAGAAATTCATCATCGGATATGAACTCCCAGAATGTTTGTCCGCAGTACTTAAAATACTCTCCTTTGTCAGTTTTGTTTTCGTATCCATAACAGCAGCCATTAACTGGTATAATTTCTAGCCTAGAACCGCTAGTGCGTAATATACGCTTTGCTTTTCTAAAGTTTTCTTTCATTCTTTTTATTTGGCTGCTGTTACCCCAATTAGGCCCAGACTTAATTGCGACTATAAATCTCTTTCCACCTTTTTCAAACTCTAGATCGATGCCCTCCGCAGATGATTTAACCCCACCATAGACTTTTTTGTTGATGAATATTGCTAACCCTTCCAGAAAATCTCCAAATATGGTCTCCTCTTGGGAGGATAAATGAGCATCTAGTATAGTTTTAACTAGATCATGAGCTGTTAATATGTTTTTAGCCTTAAATAGATAAGGGTTTTTCCTTCTTAAAATTCCGCTGAGTTTGAGTTTTTCAAGATTCTCTATCCTTTTTGCATGAAAACTTCCTATGTTGCTTTCAACATATTCTACAACTTCTTGAATATTAACTTGTTCCATATTTTTGTCTTTTATCAAGAAGATAATACTCGTTTTGTTTCATTTCTTGCTCGACCATCTCGTGATACCGAGCTTGAATTTCTATACCTATAGAATTCCTTCTTAACTTTTGAGCTGCCTTCAGCGTTGCTCCAGAACCCATGAAAGGGTCTAACACCCAATCACCTTCTCCTGTAAATAGTTTAATAAACCACTCTGGTAAGTATATAGGAAAAACCGCACTGTGATTTTTATTGCTGCATTCAGTAGCCATGTGTAGAACGTTGGTTGGATATGCCTTATCTCTTCCGATCCAGTTCGACACTTTTTTGCCGAAACCGCTACCCGCCTTTGATTCATCTCTTACTTTGTCAGCGGCGCTTAAATTTTTCAGCCTTCCTTTTGCCCAATCTCCCATAGGAACCATTACCGACTCTTGAAACATCTTGAATTTCTTGTCTTTGTTGAATTGGAGAAGTCGCTCCCAAGAATCCCGAAAGCGGTTGGGCCATTTGCCCGGGTAGGAATTCTTTTTACACCATATAAATTCCTCTGTCCATAGCCATCCCTGTTCCCTCATTGCTAGAATTAGATTTAAGACATAGGTGTGACGTTCGCCATTAGCTACGCGCTCTTTTATATTTAATATGAAAGTTCCCGTTGGCTTTAAAACCCTTAGTAATTCCCCGGAAATAGGGAGAAACCAATCAATGTATTTATTAGGATGAACTCCCCCATAGGTTTGTTTTCTTTGGTCAGCATAAGGAGGGGATGTTACGATTAAATCTACTGAGTTGTCCTTCAATTGTTTTAGTTGTTCGGAGCAATCTCCGAGAATAACTTTGGACTCTATCTTCATCCTATTAATAAGATTATTGATTTCTAGTTCTTAGCCACCTTTAGCTTGTTCTGCTCGGGCTTAATCTTGATAATTTCGTTGTTCTCATCTACATAGACAAGTTTGGGGACGTGGGTTTTCGCTTCGTCTTCGTTATAAGAAGCGAAATTTGCGATAATAAGGCAGTCTCCTTCTCTTGCGAGGTGGGCGGCGGCTCCGTTAACGCACACGACGTTAGATTCCCTTTTACCCTCTATCACGTAGGTTGAGAATCTATACCCGTTCGTTATGTTGAAAATATGCACTTGCTCGTGAGGGAGTAAATCCGCTGCATCCATTAGGTTTCTGTCTAGGGTAAGGCTTCCTTCATACTCCAGATCCGCCTCCGTAACGGTTGCCCTATGTATTTTAGATTTAAGAAGCGTCCTATTCATATATTCCTACCTCCCTAACCAATTATATATACTAAAGCATAGTATTATCAATAAGTCTTGACTTGCCTATTTTTGCCGCTACCGCTACGATGTCTCCGGACTCAGCCGTGTCCTTGATGGTCAAAGTCTCGCCATTTTTTATTTCTAGGTAATCTACATTAGTTAGATTTGCTTGTTTTAATACCAATTGTCCTGATCCTATCAGATCGTCGACTATTCTTACTCCAGAGTCAAATTTGTTTTTTATCTCCACAAGCGCTTTGTATAGCACGGCAGCCCGCTCCTTGTCTTCAGGGGTCAGGTAACCATTTCTTGAGCTTAGAGCAAGTCCACTTTGCTCCCGGACAATTGGCATTCCCAGCACTTCTACTTCTAGGTTGAGATCCTTGACCATCCTCTCAATTATTTTAAGCTGCTGGTAATCCTTCCTGCCAAATATTGCTATGTCAGGCTTTACTATGTTAAACAGCTTGAGCACTACTGTTGCGACTCCCTTAAAGTGTCCAGGGCGGTTCTCACCGCACAGGGGTTTTTCTAGTTTCTCTACCTCTACGTAGGTTTGAAAACCATCAGGATAGATCGTCTCCACTTTCGGTACGAACGCCGCGTCTGCACCTATGAGTTTTAGCTTCTTTATATCCTCGTTGATATCTCTGGCGTAATTTAGATAGTCTTCGCTTGGCCCAAATTGCGTGGGGTTGACAAAAATGCTGACGATAAGAATATCTCCTCTTCTTTTTCCCTCTCTAATAAGGCTAAGATGTCCTTCGTGCAAGGCTCCCATGGTTGGGACAAAGGCGATTTTTTTGCCCTCTTTTTTAAGGGTGCCGGAGAAAGACTGCATTTGCTCAGTAGTGTTTAGGATTCTTATTTCAGTCATGTGAATGCTCAGCGGACGGGAATAAGCCGTTTCTTACTTCCTCTGCGTATTGTTTTGTAGATGCAGTCATTATACGCCTAAGATTTGCGTACTTCTTTACAAACTTGGGTAAAGGTTCCTCTGATAAGCCTAGCAAATCGTTTATTACTAGCACCTGTCCGTCGCATCCGGGTCCGGCGCTGATACCAATTGTGGGAATTCCAACCGCTTCGGTGATCTTTGTCGCTAGGTTTTGTGGTATGCCCTCAAGAAGAAGTGAGAAGGCTCCCGCTTCTTCTACCTCTCTGGCAAGAGCCATTAAATCATCGGCTTCCTGCCTTGTTCTGCCCTGCAGTTTGTATCCTCCCATGTAGTGTATCGCTTGGGGTCTGAGTCCTATATGTCCGATAACCGGAATACCGACGTTGTAGATTCCACTAAGGGTCTCCAGTTGTTCTTTTGCGATTTCGATTTTAACCGATTCAGCACCAGCTTCTTTTACTAGCCTACCGGCGTTTCTTATAGCTTCTTCTCTCGATAACTGAAAGGACATAAAAGGCATATCCGCGCATAAGTGAGCGTTCTTTATGCCCCTCGACACTATTTTGGTATGATAAATCATCTCGTCCATCGTAACTGCAAGCGTGTGTGGGGAGCCTTGTATTACGTTCCCTAGAGAATCTCCGACCAGTATTATATCAACGCCAGCTTCATCTACTATATTGGCGGTGGTGGCGTCGTAAGCAGTTACCATGACTACTTTAGCGTCATTTTTCATAAATCTGATTTTAGGTGCGGTAATCTTGTTCATCAAACTCTCTAAGACGCAAAAAGCCAGATAGAAACATATATTTCTACTGGCTTGATAGTTTGCCTAATTTTGGAGGCACGGCGCTGGTTCCGTCCTTAATTTATGGTTATTTATCGTTCCAAAGTTTCTTCCCGTCTTGGTCTTATGGATGAAGATCCAAGCGGCTTTGAATACTAGTTCCCTTTGCTTAACTTTATACAAAGATTACAGATAATAAGGAAATCGTTCTAAATGTCAACTTCAAGTTAGACTTCACTTTTATCATGGTTTCTACTTAATGATTATGAAGTTACGTATAATGATGCTTGAAAATTTTCAAAAATCATTCAGAATAAGTTCACAATATAAAGATTCATTCTCGGTATAACTCGTATGAGCTGTGTAATCTATCCTAATTGAAAGAAATTTATGACGATAAAATAAGATAATGGAATAGTATTTAATGTATCATAGGCGGCGTAGCCAAGTGGTAAGGCAGCGGTCTGCAAAACCGCAATGCCCCGGTTCGAATCCGGGCGCCGCCTCCATGTTTTTATAAGGTTCTATTATGCAATTCTATGCTTATGCTGAACTTAATTCAGTTGTAATAAGCCAATGCCCGGGTGGCGGAATTGGTAGACGCAAGGGACTTAAAATCCCTCGGGTTAACGCCCGTGCCGGTTCGAGTCCGGCCCCGGGCACCATTTGGCACTTCCGATAACGTCCGAAGAAATCCGATAAAAACAAAAAATTCAATAAAAACAGTACGTTAAAAATCTATTGCTGTTTACTCCAATCTTCTAACTTCCATTAACAGCCAAAAAATTTGTCGGTACTTTTGACGGTATCTGCGGTTCAATTCAGGAAGGAGACCACAACAAAAAACCTTTTTCTTTGTTTCTGAAAGGTTTTTTGTAGAGCGCCCGATACCTAATTGCTTTAATAGCCCCACTGAACTGTGGCGACTACAGACTTAGTCGCACCGTAAGCCCTGCAATGGCAATTGTGTTGCAGGCAAGTGCCATTAGTTTACTGACGGCACTTTTTCGTGAATCAGAACCAACTGGATTTCTGCATTCACACACTGAACCCTTAACTCAACCCTTAGTTAACCATGAGGTGATTACTCAAAATGAAAAATGCGGCGATCAGTGGGTTACCCGTCTCTGTGGCAATTTACGGTTTATTAGACCCGCAAATGAAGCGCCGTTTAAAGGCAGCAGGCAGAAAATTAACGAGCATTACAATCGGATACTCTCTTAATATCTGCCCTACTATGGACAAGATTTCAGGTAGAAGGAGCCTACCAGTACCAGCTAAAACACCTGAAATGGTATCTTGAAGAAGGTACCAAGCTCCTATTGCCAGCAACCCGCTGCTAACTGTAAAGGTAATCTTGGAAGCCCTCGGTAAAGAGGCTGATTGGACTGGACAATTACAGGGTTCTTGGACAAGTCCGGCAGGTGGTGAGACGGTGGACGACGATTATGACCCAGTTGGCTGCTAGCAGCCAACCCCACACTCCCTGGCTGGACGCTGACATTTGGATGGCCCGTAATATTTGCTAATTGGTATCTGGTAGTATGTATTCGCTAGATGCGGGTAAATTTTTGAATTCAGCTCTATTATGCTTGCATGCCTATATTTTTATTTAAAATCAATAAGTTATGGATGCCTTATGTTGTTTTTAGGCCTCTATTTATTAATTAAGTGCTTGTATTCAAGCCGTACCTGTTTGTTGCCTTCAAATAAAGATCATTTCAATAAATAATGGTATGTTTAGATAACCATAGATTTAGTAAGTATTAATAGCAGGCTGTTAATATTTGAAAATAATGAATTAAGGAATAATGAGCATAGATTCACCCGTTATTACCGAATCACCAGTAACACTAAAAGTCGAGCATCTTTCTACCTTTTCATTAGCTGCATAACAAAATGCTTACCCGCTATTTCGCAGTCTGCGCTTACATTACCAAGCATCTGATAACGACATCTCACAGGATTTGAGCCCTTTACGTGACCTTGTCGTTAGATTGACGGCAGTACCAGAATTTTTTGCCGCCGAAGAATGGCCTGTAGATGAAATAAATCCTGGCCAGACTATTTCCTTGCAACAGCGGCCTCTGAGTATTCCCCATAACGTCCTTTTTGAGCTGACCGAGGAAATAACGCTTACGGGGAGGTTAACCGTTTGTCCTTCTGATGACCCTAATGTTGTTTATTGGCGAAAAGATATATCAATAGCGGTTCTACCAGCTAATTACTGGGGTGGTGAGAGCCGGCAGCCCGAGCTTTTAGCTGCTTTCGTAAAACCCAATGGTGTCTACGTCGAATCCTTAGTTCGTCAGGTTACAGAAGTACTGGAAAAAAGTGGGCATGGCCGGAGTGCTGATGGCTATCAATCCAATACTCGGGAAAAGCCTTACATGATGGCTGCCGCTCTGTGGAATGTTATTTTTGCACAGCAAATTGCCTATGTGACACCCCCTCCGGGTTTCGCCCGTCAAGGCCAGCGTATCAGATTGGCTACTGATATCAGCGCATCTAAGCTAGGGGCTTGTCTTGATACTTCACTACTTTTTGCAAGTTGTCTTGAATTGATGGGACTGAATCCGGTAATTGCATTAGGTAAAGAACATGCTTTTGTCGGAGTTTGGCTAATAGATGAGCGTTTCCTAGTGCTCACCAATGACGATCCGATGGAACTTAGGAAGCGAGTTGATGCCCGCGATATGGTGCTGTTTGAGAGTACCTTAGTTACCAATACGGCTTCAGTAACTTTTGAACAAGCCAAAGAGTATGCTCGCGAGTTGATTAGCGAAGAGAAGGAAGACGATTTTGTTTATGTTATCGACATTGGGCAAGCAAGAGCCTGTAAGATAAAGCCTTTATCAACTGTTGAGGAAAAGCCGGAGGAAAAGAGTTCTGATGCCGATTATTCTTTGAGCTTACCACCTATCCCACCTTTACCGCCGGTGAGGGCAAATGAGCAGGTTATCCCAGAAACACCCGACACTCGCATCGATACCTGGCAGCGGAAGCTCTTGGACCTTACTAAACGAAACGCTTTATTAGCACTCAAGGATCGAGCGGTAGCCATTAAGCTTTATTGCCCAGATATTGGCTCGATGGAAGATAGCCTGGCTGATGGCGTTTCATTTAAATTTCTGTCTGCAGAAGAGAGTCCTCTAAACGACAGCGAACGCAGTGAGGAGACGTTTAGATTACAGGTTGGTTCAGATATCCACAAAGAGTACGCTTTGGAGCAGCTTAAGAAAAATGTGCTTCTGGTAAATATGCCCCGGAAAAAGCTGGAACAGAATGCAATTACTCTACTACGTAAAGCGAAAAATGACCTAGAAGAAGGAGGATCAAATACCTTATACCTTGCACTTGGAATGCTGCGCTGGAAAGAAAACCCCAAAGATGACAGGTCATATAGAGCTCCCCTGATACTAATACCCGCCGAGCTAACCAGAAGTAGTGCCAGAGCCCCTGTCAAAGTGCGTCAAATACCTTATGAGACACCCATATTCAATATGACGCTGATTGAATTTCTGTGCGCCGAGCACAGTATTGATCTTAATCAGTTTCGTGAAACGTTACCTGAAGACGAGTCCGGTGTTGATGTGCATTCAGTCTGGAGTACCGTTAGATCAGCGGTAGCGGAACAACCAGGCTTTGAGGTGGTTGAAGACCTTGTGCTTGCTTCTTTTTCCTTCGCCAAGTATCTGATGTGGAAAGATTTAAAGGACCGAATTGACGATCTGAAAGAAAACCCCTTTGTTAAACATTTGGTTGATCATCCCCAAGATGCCTATGTGCAAGATGCAAGCTTTGTGTTGCCGGATGAGGTAGACGAAAAGGTAAACCCTGAAAAAGTTTTTACACCTCTTAACTGTGACAGCTCCCAACTCGTTGCAGTAGAAGCTTCCGGAAGGCCACAGGATTTTGTATTGGAGGGACCGCCAGGAACCGGTAAATCAGAGACAATAGCAAATGTTATTTGCCACAACCTGGCTCTAGGTAGAAAGGTACTTTTTGTTGCGGAAAAAATGGCTGCACTTCATGTGGTATACCGCCGCATGAAGAAAGTAGGGCTTGATCACTTATGTTTGGAGCTCCACAGTAACAAAGCAAATAAGAAGGCTGTACTTGAACAGCTACGAACGGCGACGGATAAACACGAAGAAGCCAAGAGCGAAGGATGGGTAGAGTCTGTTCGGGCGCTTAAAGGGAAACGCGACCGCCTGAATAGTTTTGTCGAAGCACTTCATAAAAAATCAAATTATGGGATATCTGCTCGTGAAGCGATAGAGCGGGATGTGTTCTACAGAAATAAACATACTCTAGCACTTGGCTGGCCACTCGGCTTCGATGCGGCCCCAGTGAAAACTGACGACCAGCTCGACAAAATGCTGAAAACTGCCAAGATGGCAGCATTGGCCTATAATGATGTTTCTCATCTTAATGCAGCTCAGTTTCGTATTTTGAGCGCACGAAATTGGTCTAATGCCTGGCAAAGCAGTGTGGTGGATTGCCTCGAACGCTATAAATTAACACTTAACAAACTGTACCCAAGTGCGGCCATTTTAGCTTCAAACTTCAACATTGAATTTCGGGAAAACACCTTAGCCAATATATCTCGTATCAATTCTCTAGCAGAATTGATTGATTCAGCGGAATCTAACCCACTGAGTTATCTTGTTGCTAAGGGAGTTCAGGGTTTATTGAATGATCTGGAAAAACTAGGGGAAACAAAGAAAGAATTTGATCAGAGTCTAAAGGCTATTGGGCATAATATCTCGCCTGAGATATTGACAAATACTCCTATCGCCGAGTGGGCAGCCACCTATGGTCAAGCACAGGGAAGTTGGCTTAAACGTTTCTTTGCGAAAATAAAAATCAACGGAGCGGCCAAAAAACTGGGATATGAAAAATTCAGTGATATGGAGATTCTATCCGGTATTGAAAGGGCTACAGGTCTACAAAAATCAATAACTACTCTAGCTCCACCTTTTGAGGAGGATAATATTTGGCATGGTTGGGATAAAACACATGATAGTTTGAATGAGGCTTTCATAAGAGGAAAGGCAGCTCATAAAGCCTTGGTGGACACACGTGGTCTGACTGACGATCCTACAGTTGTGCTTACAGCAGTTAAGTCCAAGCTTGTTGATGGGCGTGATTTCCTCGATAGTTCGAAGCTTATCAACCAAAAGAATGAGTTCAAAAAATGCTGGGATGCTTATGTAGCTATAGCGGCTGAGGTCGAGAAACTAGAGTTACATTTTGCTGAAAGCGAGCCCTTTGAACAGGTAATCCCTGCTATAGAGGGGCTGATTGATAATGCTCCAAAATTTAAAGCATGGAATGAATAGCTAGCGGCTAAAGAGGCGGTTGAAGCCTATCAGCTCAATGCATTGACGATTGGGCTTGAGGCAAGAAGTATTCTGACTGAGGATGCTGAGGATCAGGTACTAACAGCTTTCTGTCGCTGGATTGCTCCGCAGTTAATTGATAGTTGTGACCAGCTACGCCAGTTTAAAGCATCAACACATGAACAACTGATAACTGAATTTAGGCAAATTGATGCTGAAGTTGCTGAAACGACCAGCGCTTATGTTGCCGCCATTGCTGCACAAACAGTACCTGATCCTTTTGCTAAAGATAGCCCTAAGGAGTTTGGAGTACTGGCTAGGGAGCTTCAAAAGAAAACTAGGCATAAGCCCGTACGTGCCCTAATTAACGAGATGGGCAGGCACTTATTGGATCTGTGTCCTTGTATGATGATGTCGCCTTTATCCGTCGCACAGTTTCTTCCCTCTGACTTTAAAGGTTTTGATCTGGTTGTTTTTGACGAGGCTTCCCAAATGACAACTTGGGATTCCGTTGGCGCTATTGCCAGAGGAAAAAACGTCATTGTGGTCGGCGATCCTAAGCAAATGCCACCGACTAACTTCTTTAGTAGAACTGTGGATGCGGATAATCCAGATGAAGAAGATCTCGAGTCAATCTTGGATCAAGCGCTGGCAGCTCGACTGCCTCATCTACGATTAAAAGGCCACTATCGCAGCCGCCACGAAACTTTAATAGCTTTCTCGAACAGCAAATATTACGAGAACTCTCTTGTTACATATCCCTCCTCGCATACCAAAGACTCTGCGGTGACTCTACACCGCGTAAATGGTGTTTATGCCAAAGGTAAGGGGCGAAATAATCCTATCGAGGCTAAAGAGGTAGTTAAAGAAATTGTTAAACGCCTTACCGACCCCGAATGCTGTAAACAGAGCATAGGAGTCGTTACCTTGAATACTGAGCATCAACGTACGGTAGAGGATTTGTTGGACGACGCCCGTCACAAACATCCCCAAATTGAGCCTTACTTTCAATCCACCGATACCTACGATGGTGTATTTGTAAAAAATCTTGAGTCCGTACAGGGTGATGAACGGGATGTCATTATTTTAAGTTTAGGTTACGGGCCGACCGAGCCGGGTGGGCGCACTATGAGTATGAATTTTGGCCCGTTAAATAAGTCTGGTGGCGAACGGAGATTGAATGTTGCCATAAACCGGGCAACCAGCGAGATATTGTTATTTTCAAGTTTTGACTCCTCAATGATAGATCTAAGTTGGACATCGGCGCAGGCGGTAGAACATCTGAAACACTATTTGGAATTTGCTGAGAGAGGACCTATTGCCTTGGCTGAGCAATCGACGGCCACTTATGGCGTGGATCAGTTCGACAGCTATTTTGAACAAGCAGTGGCTGGGGCTTTGCGCGATAAAGGTTGGAAGATACAAACTCAAATCGGGGTCAGCAAGTTTCGGGTTGATTTGGGTGTAGTACACCCGGATTATCCAGGTGTGTACTTGGCGGGCGTAGAATGTGATGGCGCGACCTATCACGGTTCACCGTCAGCTAGAGACCGTGACCGAGTACGTCATATCATTCTAGAAAACCTTGGATGGAGACTAATTCGACTATGGTCTATAGACTATTTTCAGGACTCTGACGGGGCTTTATCACGCATTGATCATCGACTGAGAGGTATTCTGGCCGAGTATCGTCGTAAAGCTGAGTTGAGAGAAAAAGAAGCAAGCGCTCGTGCCGAATCTCAAGAACAAACAGGAACAGATAGTGTTCTATGTGATGTAGTCGATGATAGTTCGGATATCGTTTCTGCAACTGATTCCGAGGTCTCGGAGAGCCTGTCGAGCTCTACCGTTAGTGAATATGATCACAGACGATATTTTGATAACGATTACAAGCCAACGCTAATAGGAATTGCCAAAAGTATTTTAGAAGAAAAGAACGGCATCACTCTCCATGAATTAGCCTTGGATATAGCGAATCTTCATGGGTTGTCTCGAACAAGCAAAAAGCAATTGGGTCATGTCACCGACCTTATCAAACCTTGGGCAGGTATAAAACGTTACGGTAATCGTAAGCCGGTGGTTTGGTCTAGCCCAGAAGATGTGGCCGATGAGATTCCTTGGCGGGGTCTCGATGCGTTTGGTGATGAGCGAGATTGGAGAGAAGTTCCACACCCTGAAGCAAAAGGGCTAGCTCGCTTAGCTATACAACAGTCGCCGAATGACCCGGTTGACTTTATTTGTAATGTTTTCAAATTAAATCGGCGGCACGAAAAAACACTAGAGCAATTTCAGTCCTGGGTTGATGAAGTTACCGTGTTAGAGTCTGGACAACCGTCCGATCAAAGCGTCTATTACCATTATTCAATGCAAAAGGACTAGAATCAGAAAATTTTTTGGTGCAGGTTCAAATCCCAAATTTTGCTTACAGATTTGTCGGTATTTTAACGGTATAACTGCAAAATTGAACCGATGAAGTGCATTAAAACAATTGATTATAACATGGTTCAATACCGGCCCTGCACTCTCCTTTGTCTATTTATGATCTAAAGCTTTGGAAATTGCCGTTTGCACGGGGAGCGTTAGTTGGATTTGCCGCTATCGCTAGGAAACCTAAACTGACCTAGCCGTATTAGTAGGGGGGGGGGAGCGCAGGGTATCTCTATAATAGCTCAATTAATTATCTTTTCATCCTCATCTTCATCCAGATCGTCTTCTATCTCTTCTTCCCAATCTTCGCCATACTCATCCTCATCAAGAAACTCGTCTTCCTCGTCCCACGATTCCTCATCACTCTCATCAAATTCATCATTGTCATCGCCCCATTCTTCATCTTTGCCCTGATTGAGGGTAGGAACGTGGATTAGTAGCTCAAGCCTTGTATTCATATAGTTATCTCCTAGCTGTTACAAACGTTTATAAAACCGCCTGAAAAAATACATTCTGGCGTTTGAATGTCAAGGTAGGCTAGTTCAAGAATGCTGAATGTCTAATTTTATAGAATCTGGCAAGGATTACGTCAGGTTAGATTGCAATATATGCAGGATAGCCGAGCGTGATCGGTGTGGTATAAACGTCAGTTTGTATTTAATTCATATCTGAATTTTTAATGTATTCCTCGATCTTGAGAACCATTTCCTCAGAGCCGATAAGTATTGGGCTTCGTTGGTGAAGCTCTTTCGGATCAATGTCCAGAATTCGCCTATGTCCGTCCGTTGATCTTCCTCCGGCCTGCTCTACTATGAATGACATGGGATTACATTCGTAGAGGAGCCTCAGCTTACCCTGGGGTGCGTCGTGAGTGGCTGGGTAGAGGAAAATTCCTCCTGTTATTATGTTTCTGTGAATATCTGCTACCATAGAGCCAATGTATCTTAATGAATATGGTCGTCCGCTGTCTTGATCCATTTCTCTGCAGTATCTGATGAACAGTTTTATGCTTTCTGAAAAACCGTAGAAATTCCCATGGTTGACGGAATAGGTTCTTCCGTTACGAGGTATTTTCAGGGTTGGATGAGAGAGACAAAATTCACCGATTGAAGGGTCTAAAGTAAATCCGTTGACGCCGTGTCCAGTGGTATAGACCAGCATGGTTGAAGAACCGTATATTATGTAGCCTGCCGCCGCTTGCGCGGATCCTCTTTGGAGAAAGTCCTCTTTCGCACAGGCGGTTCCTGACGGCGTAATTCTTCTATATATTGAGAATATCGTTCCGACTGATACGTTAACGTCAATGTTGGATGACCCGTCAAGCGGATCTATTGCGACTACGTATTTTCCCTGCGACGATGATTTGTCGTCAAATACTATTAAGCCCTCGTTTTCTTCAGAGGCGATGCCACAGCACTGTCCTCCCAATTCAAGCGAAGTTATAAATCTTTGATTGGCTAATACATCTAGCTTTTTTACCTCTTCTCCTTGCACGTTCGTGAATCCAGCAGCTCCAATTATATCTACTAGTCCAGCTTTATTAACTTCTCTATTGACTATCTTAGCCGCTAAGGCGATGTTGCGTAGCAATCTGGATAATTCCCCTGTTGCATAGGGAAACTCCGTTTGCTTTCTGATAATAAACTCATCTAAAGTTTGAATCCCAATCATAGCGATTATACTACCAAATTTACTAGGAAAAGTCCTAACCTGCTTCCTACGTGTCAGGTTTACTTCTATCTACCTCCAATCTTGAATCCCTTATTTTTATTGCGGCTTCTAGTCCCTTTTCTCTTATGTGCTCTCTTGACTTTTTAAGGTCTGCTTCAAGTCCCTTTGGAAGAGAATACGTTACGGCTTCAAAGGTGGCGTTTATACGTGGAACGAGTTTAGATTCTCTTAAGGGTAGATTCTTATCGGATATAAATAGGCTAAGGAAAGAGGTCATTAGGAAGACTATGGTGATTCCGATGATAAAGCCCAGTATAGCTCCACACATCCTATTTGTTCTGCTGAGCTTGAGAGTGGCAATGAGTTTTGATATTGCCCACGCAAAAATTTGTATTATCCCATACCCTATGAACGTTAAAATAAAAAACCCACCGGTGTTTGCTATTGGCTTATTCTCAACCAGCCCATTGCTAATAAATATGCCTCCTGCGATATCGTAAAATATTAGTCCGGTAAATATCCCACCTATCAGTGCAGCTGCCGAGAGTATTTGCTTAACAAACCCTCCGCTTAGCCCGATGATGGTGAAAATAATAGCAATTGCGATTATTACAATATCTAACCAGTTCATTCTACGGGCTTCCCTCCTTACAAAATAATTGATGCAACGGAAACTCAATACTTATGAGTATTTTATGATAACTAACAACAGTAAGTTAGGGCAAGTCTTGTGGACTTCGCCTCGTTTGATTTGTGGGGGCGATCCCTAGGGAATCACAAAGGAGCATCTATCAGAAAGGTCTCCCAGTTTGTGGTTGAGTTCGCTTGGGAGGTATAGCTTAATAAAGGGCAACTAAACCAACAAAAAATACTCAACGGTATATCTACAACATTCTCGTTCTTATGAACGTCCAGGGGGTTTTACGAGACGACAATTCCATATCTATGCAGCTCTATAGTTCAATAGTAAATTACAAGAAATACGAGAATCCTCATATAGCGTAGTCAAAAGATTAGTTAGATTGACCTGTTCTGCTATTTGCGTCTATCCCCAATCCGGGTTGGGGACATGTCTGTGCTAATCTGCGGATACATTGCAAGATATAACTCTCATTTCCCCTACTACTTTGACTAACTTAAAGCATTCAGATAGCTTAAAGATCCAATGAGTTTCTCCAATATTCTTTCAGTTGTCGCTTCTGACCTTGAAGAGGTTGAGAAACAGCTTGAAAGCAGCATTCAGTCTTCTGTTCCTTTGGTTTATGAAATTTCTAGGTACTTGCTCGGAAACGGCGGCAAGCGGCTTCGTCCCTCGGTTTTATTACTTGCAAGTGGATCGTGCGGTGGATTAAACGGAAGGGAGGGAATATGCTCAGCGGCGGGAGTTGAACTTATTCATACTGCCACGCTGCTTCACGATGACGTCGTAGATGGTGCTAACTTAAGGCGAGGAGAGACAGCTTCTAACGTGGTTTGGGGAAATAAGCCTACTGTTCTGGTTGGAGATTTCATGTTGACCAAAGCACTTGGTTTAATACAGTCGTGTGGCAACCTGGAGCTCATTAAAGCCGTTACGGACGCTTCCGCTAAGCTAGCTGAGGGTCAGGTGCTTGAGGTAATGAGTGCAAGGAGCATGATTGACGTCTCTGAGCAAGTTTGTTTTAAGATAATAGAGCATAAAACAGCTTCTCTTATAGAAAGTTGTGGGAGAATAGGGGCTATTCTTGCAGGAGCCGAGGACAATGTAAAAAAATCCATTGAGCAGTACGCGTTTAATGCGGGTGTTGCTTTTCAGCTTATTGATGATGTCTTTGATTATTGCTCTACCGAAGAGGAATCCGGAAAGAATATAGGTCAAGACCTAATTGAGAATAAGATGACCCTCCCGCTTTATTACTCTATAGAGAAGGCATCCGCCACTGAGAGATCCAGGATAGATAACATACTCGTAAAAAATGAGGGTCTTGATAAGGACGAGGGGGCTTTTGTTCGTGAGATTGTAGATAAGTATAAAGGGGTTGAAAGAACAAAGTGCATTGCGAGCGACCTTGCCTATAAAGCGAAAAGCTCTCTTATCCTACTACCTGATAGTCCTTATAGAAATTCGCTAAGACTACTGGCGGATTACATTGTAGAGAGGAAAAACTAGCCGATTTCTAAAGTATTTCATACGCCATGACTATGGCGTCTTCACCCGTGTCGGAGTAGTATTTTTTTCTTAACTGCATACCCTTGAAACCTATCTTTTCGTAAAGTCTCTTTGCTGCCATGTTGGAGATTCTGACCTCTAATATAGCGTATCTTAGGTTTTCTTCGGAAGAGTAATTGATGCAGTCTCTTATGAGTTTTTCTCCAATCCCTATGTTTCTAAAGTCTGGGTGCACGGCGACGTTCAGTATGTGAATTTCATCGCGTATAATCCACGTAACTATATATCCTACGACCATACCGCTCATTCTGACTACCCTTTTATATGAGTTAGAGGCTTTAATCTCTTTTTCAAATATCCTCTTTGACCAGGGGGAGGGAAAGCTTGCGTTTTCAATAGTAATTATGTCATCCAGGTCATCTATACTCATAAAATCCATCTCAAATTTTGCAGCTTTTTCCATACCATCATTCCCTAAACTTCATTTTGTAATTATTAAAGTGAGTGATAGTAGGGTCGCTTGGTTCACGATCCTCGTTTGGCTTTATTTAACATTATTGTTAGTATATGCTGAGCCGCCTGCGATATTACCGTTCCAGGTCCAAATATAGCGGCTACCCCCGCATCATATAGAAAATCATAATCCTGCTTTGGAATCACTCCGCCTACTACTATAATAACGTCGTCCGAATCCATATTTTTAAGCTCTTTTATTAATTCAGGTACAAGGGTTTTGTGCCCTGCGGCAAGGCTTGAAATCCCGATTATATGGACGTCGTTTTCCATTGCCTGCCTCGCTGCCTCTAAAGGCGTTTGAAACAGGGCTCCGACGTCCACGTCGAATCCAAGATCGGCGAAACTAGTGGCTATCACCTTTGCACCTCTATCATGTCCGTCCTGTCCCATCTTTACAACCATTAACCTAGGTCTTCTTCCCTCAATTTCAGCAAACTCATTGGCTAACTCTCTCGTTTTAACAAAGCTCTCGTCTTTTGAAATTTCAGATGAATAAACCCCTTTTACTGAGCGAATGACCGCCTTATATCTACCGTATGCTTTTTCGCAAGCATAAGATATTTCGCCGAGTGTAGAGCGTTTTCTCGCGGCTTCCACTGCGAGCTCAAGGAGGTTGCCCTTACCGCTTTCGGCGCTCCTTGTGATGGCTTCAAGTGCGTTTTTTACAGCTTTGTTGTCTCTCATTTTTTTTAATTCCTCAAGTTGTTCTATCTGCGCCGTCCTTACTGCTGCGTTATCGACCTCTAAAGTTTCGATCTCATCGTCATCTTCTTCCACCCTATACTTGTTTACTCCTACTATCGTATCTTGTCCGGAGTCTATGCGAGCTTGTTTCCGCGCCGCCGCTTCTTCTATCCTCATTTTTGGTAGCCCAGTTTCGATTGCTTTTGCCATTCCCCCTAGTTCTTCAACCTCTTCTATAAGCTCCCATGCCCGGCGGGCGAGTCTATCCGTCAAGTACTCAACGTAGTAGGATCCTGCCCAAGGGTCAACTGAGTGGCAGACATTAGTCTCTTTCTGAAGGTAAATCTGCGTGTTTCGCGCAATTCTAGCTGAAAAGTCCGTGGGAAGCGCTATCGCCTCGTCAAGGGCATTCGTATGAAGTGACTGAGTGCCTCCTAGGGCAGCCGCCAATGCTTCGATGCACGTCCTGATTGCGTTATTAAAAGGATCCTGTTCGGTCAGGCTCCAGCCAGAGGTTTGGCAATGCGTTCTAAGCGCCATTGATTTGGGATTTTTAGGCTCAAATTGCTTTACGATCTTCGCCCAGAGCATCCTCGCCGCTCTCATCTTAGCGATTTCCATAAAGTGGTTCATTCCTATGCCCCAGAAGAATGATATGCGGGGAGCGAAATCATCTATATTCATCCCGGTTCCTATGCCCGTACGAAGATACTCGAGCCCGTCGGCGAGCGTGTAAGCGAGTTCAATGTCGGAAGAAGCTCCCGCTTCCTCCATATGGTATCCACTCACGCTGATATTGTTGAACTTGGGCATATGGTCGGCGGTGTACTTAAATATGTCGGCGATTATGCGCATGGACGCCTTGGGTGGATAGATATAGGTGTTTCTAACCATAAACTCCTTTAGAATGTCATTCTGAATAGTCCCGTTTAACTTCTCAGGGCTTACCCCTTGCTCCTCAGCAGCTACTATGTAAAACGCCATTATGGGCAGCACTGCTCCGTTCATTGTCATAGATACCGATATTTCATCAAGTGGGATTCTATCAAAGAGGATCTTCATATCCAGGACGGAATCAATAGCGACGCCAGCCTTTCCTACGTCTCCCACCACGCGCTCGTGGTCAGAGTCGTATCCTCTATGCGTCGGAAGGTCAAAGGCGACCGACAATCCCTTCTGCCCTGCAGCTAGATTTCTCCTATAGAACGCATTAGATTCTTCCGCCGTAGAGAACCCGGCGTATTGTCTTATCGTCCAGGGGCGGGTTAAGTACATACTTGGATAAGGACCCCGCAGATAGGGTGGTAAGCCAGCGCAAAAGCGTAGATGCTCAACTCCTGTGAGATCGTCTTTAGTATAGATACGGCTTACCAGAATTCCCTCTGGGGTCGCCCATTCAGCCTCTGGCTTGATCCTATTCATAGGTGATCTGGTATTTCCCCGATAGCTTAGGTCTATTTTTGTAAAGTCTGGTTTCAACTTGTTTTGCCTCTATCTACCTTGAATTCCACAGTGCTTTTGATAGTCTCTAAGTTGTTGCAGTGCATTTGAGCGTATATGAATAAAGTCATTTATTCCCGATTCGGTGAGCTCTCTAATATGATCCCTTGGATTGCCGGCGATTACCACGCGAGCTTGGGGATTCTTCGCCTTCAACTTTTTAGAAATTGCGGGGGCGACCTGCCGGTAATCTTCGTCCGATCCACAGATAACAACAATTTTTGAGCCGCTTTCAAGCGCTGCATCAACGCCTTGATCAGGAGAATCAAAGCCGGCGTTTTCTATGACGTTAAACCCTGCGCATCCAAAGAAATTAGCTGAAAAGGATGCACGCGCGGTACGTATAGCCAAGCTTCCAATCGGTAAAAGGAATACGGCGGGGCTTTTTCCAGATTCCTCTGCGTGTATCTCGCTAGCAAGACGCATATCCTCAAATTCCTCAGCTCCTCTGTAAGGTTGCAGGGTTTTCAACTTAACCCCTCTTTTCTTTTGACTTCTCGGTGCTATATCGCCTATATGGGAGCTATCTTTGTATAGGAAATTCAGGAGGAATTCCATAGAATTTCTATTGCTAGGGGTGATCTTTTTCCCTGATTTCTTAAGGCGCTCGCTTTTTTGCGGGGATCCAATACTTCCGTTTAATTTCTCTTTAAGGTTCGGATATTGATTCGCTCCCAGCAAAGTTTCTTTCCTTGTCGCAACGTTAGCCTCCCTGTCTAGTCTAACTTTTTCTATCTCATTCTGAATAAACCCTAATCTGAGCGCTTCCATCATGCCCCCAAGCTTTTCTATTTCCTGAAATAGGCTCCACGACTTACAAGCTAATAAATATGTCAAGGTCTCAATGTAATACGAGCCTGACGAGGCATCTATAACCCTATCTAGGTAAGCCTCGTTTTTTAATATAAGATGTGTATTTATCGCTATCCTTGATGAGAAATCATCGGGAGGTTTGAAAGTCGAATCCAGGGGTAATACTGTTATGAAATCGCTTCCCCCTATTGATGCGGCCATTGCTTCAACTGTGCCTCTAAGCAGATTGACGTGGGGATCATAGGACGTTTTGTTCCAAAGACAGGTTTCAGTCTCAATGGACGTTTCTTTTGAAGCCTCATCCTTAGGTTTGAAAGCCCCTATAATATTACGCCAGAGCAATCTAGCCGCCCGCAGTTTGGCTATCTCCATAAAGTAGTTTGAACCTATTGAGAAGGAAAGGCTCGTATGCTTTGATATTTGATCTACAGTTAAGCCCCTAGAAGTAAGTTTGTCTAAATACTCGGCTCCTGAAGACATGGCGAAGGCAAGCTCCTGAGTTATAGAAGCGCCCGACTCGTGAAACTGATTTCCATGTATTTTGAGTCCTTTAAATTTGGGCATATTATCGCTAAGATAAAGCATAAGGGATGCTAATTCACTAAAAACGTCTGATTCGCTTGAGTCGAAGGACCCATTTAACTCCAGAGTTCTCAGAGGATCCGTATCTAATGAACCAGTTAGATTGTTAGCATCTATACTCCTCTCTTTAGCCTCATTGATAAAAAGCGATAAAATTCCCATTGAGCAGGTGCTGCCGCACCTAAAGTGTATTGGTATTTTGCCTATGGGTATGTCTGCTAGTAGCTCCGCAAATTCGTTTTTATTCTGGATTGGAACGCCGGAAATTACGTTGCCGTTTATTTCACATATAAACGTCAGAGAGTCCGCCCCGGCTCTAAGGCTTTTCTTCGCAGCTTCATTAGCTAGCTTTATATCGCCTTTGGAAATAGCCACGCTCACTTTCCAGTCATTATCCTTGGTTTCAGTATTTTTAATAAAAGGATTTTTGGAAGCGGTGCTATTTGCTAAATAGTCGAAATGTTCTACATCCTGTGCAGTATAGAAAGGGTTAACAGTAAAACCTTCGTAAGGTTTCCAGTTTAGCTTTTCAAAATCCTGTCCACGCAAATCTTTTAAGATTTGCTCTTTCCACTCTTCTTTAGTTGTTTCAGGAAATTCTCCGAAGAGTTTTTGTCCATTCTCATCCCTGTCTTTGCGTTTTTTATCTACGCCGTTCATTTTCCATGTCTCCAGCATGCTAACTATGCCTGAATAATGATAAGTAAAACTTCTTTTCTTGCAAATTCAATTCTTGACAGCTAACACGTTTGTGGTAGCCTGAGGATTCAGTTAAATTGATATTCAATCTCAACTTCTTGATATTGTCTGATAAATAAACTTAATACTAACTTATAGCGGAAGAATTCTTCAAAAATCAATGATAGTAGGTCTAAAAATTAGGGTGCTGTCTGTATTGATATACGGTTGTCTTTTCTTGTTTATGGCGGAGATGCCCGCTTTTTCTTCTTCTGATCCCAAGAGGATACTGTCTCTAATTGATTATATAGGCAGTGATTATCAGAATGCGGTGGAGAACGGCGCAGTCATTAATCATAACGAATATAATGAAATGCTAGAGTTCTCTAGCGAGGCTGAGCATCTCTTTGGACGGTTGTTAGGTTCAAGGGAGGATAAGGCGGATATAGGATCAGATATTATACGGCTTTCCGCTCTGATAACCGATAGATCTTCGGTAAAGGAGGTCAAGCGTTTATCAAAAAGCATAAAGGAAAAAATCGTTGTTTCTTATGGCATAAATCCATATCCCGAGAAGCCTCCCTCGCGCGCTGCGGGAAAGGAATTGTATTCTAGCTATTGTTCTCAGTGTCATGGGGTAAAAGGTGCAGGAGACGGTCTTTTGGCGATGGGGTTAAGTCCTCGTCCAACAAACTTCCTGGATCCGGATTTCTACGCTGGGCTTTCGCCGTTTAAGGCGCATAACGCTATGACTTTTGGGCTTAAAGGAACCGCCATGCCATCTTTTCCGGCGCTCTCGGATATCGACAAGTGGGATGTTGCCTTTTACCTCTCGTCTCTTGCGGCTGATGAAGACGGTAACAATAAGGGAGGTAATCTTGCCTCAGATCTTCCTGAAGAGGTAAAGGATTATAAGATTCTCGCAACGCTCACTAACGATGAAGTTAAAGATAGGATAGGCGAGCATATTGGTGACAAGAGAGAACGGGAATACGTTTTTGCCTATTTGCGCAGCGGTGATTATCAATCTCTAGATTCACCACTTGTTATGGCCAATCAATTGCTTGATGATTCCCTTAAGCTTTACAGAAGTGGCAGCTCGCGGGAAGCTCATGAGAAAGCTCTTGATGCCTACCTTCTGGGGTTCGAGCAGGTAGAATCTGATCTATTTGTTAGGGACAAGGGTCTTGCCAGCCAAATAGAATCTAAGCTTTCCCAACTGAGAGAAGCTATAAAATCGGAAATACCAATTGAAGAAGTAACTGCGCTAAGGGACGACATTGGGAAGGATCTTGAAAGCGCTTCGGATGTTTTAGCGGGTGAGCAACCCGTTGACGCCTATATGTCTTTCTTAAATTCCTTCGCCATTATATTGAGGGAAGGGCTGGAAGCAATATTGGTAATCGCTGCGATCATCGCTTTTCTTAACGCAACGGGTGCTAGAGCCTACGTCAGGTACATACACTTTGGCTGGATATTGGCTATAGTCGTAGGCTTGCTTACTTGGGTTTTGGCAAGAACTATTATTTCCATCAGCGGGGCTCAAAGGGAGGTTATTGAGGGCTTGACCGCCCTGACTGCCGCCTGCGTTTTGTTTTACGTAAGCTACTGGCTGATTACTAAAATAGAAGTCAGGAAGTGGAAGGAATACATTGAGGGAAAGGTAAAAAGGGCTTTAACCAAAAAGAACCTGTTGGCTTTGGCAAGCGTTTCCTTTTTTGCAGTTTATAGAGAAGCCTTTGAGACAGTGCTTTTCTATCAAGCGCTTTGGTTTCAGTCTGAAAACTCAAAGTCAGCCGTAGTCTGGGGATTTATTGCGGGGTTAGCGCTTCTAGTTGTTCTGTTTATAGTAGTGTTTAAGATGGCTCTTCGTATTCCGATCAGATACTTTTTCTCATTTACGAGCATCTTTTTGTATCTCCTTTCCTTCACCCTTTTGGGAAAAGGGATAAGGGAGCTTCAGGAGGCTGGAGTCGTCAGCGAAACATCGGCTGGCTTCCTTCCAAGATTAGAAGCATTGGGCATATATCCAACTTTTGAGACGGCTGCACCTCAGGCTTTAATGATATTAGCATTCGCATTTGCCCTTTTCTGGCTTGGCTACGTAAGAAGGGAAAGGGACAAAAGGGAGATAGCCGTAAGCGTCTCGCAAATAGGGGATGATATGAAATCTATCTACGAGGCTTTTGATCATATAAAGGGTCACATTATAAGCTGGAGAAGATGTAAGGACATTGATCTTGAAGCCGAGGATCTGGATAAGCGAATACAGGAAGTGATGGGACACGTGGATGGACTGGAAAACAAGCTGACTGATTTCTACGACGACGTTGTTTCAAAGAGCGGTGAGCCTTCAAAAGCCTATTTAACAAAACTTTAGATAGATTTCGCTCTATTTCCGCGTAGTTCAGTATAATTTTGTAAATGGGCGCTAAGAGAGCCGTAGTCGTATTTTCTGGTGGGATTGATAGTTCAGCTCTACTATATAAAATCTATAAAAAGGGTTTTGACACGAGGGCGCTTACGTTCCTCTACGGACAGAAGCATAAAAAAGAAGTTCAGGCTGCCCGCAATGTATGCGATGGGCTAGGCGTTCTCCATAAAGTAGTAGATGTGTCCGTTATTAGAGAACTGCTGCAAGGGTCGGCGCTCACGGATTCAGCGGTGGATATACCAAGCGTTCCTGAGACGACCCAGCATTATGAGACACTTAAAGCTACTATCGTCCCAAACCGAAATGCTATACTGTTATCATTAGCGGTAGGCTATGCTGTGAGCATAGGCGCCAATAGCGTGTTTTTCGGCGCTCATTTTTCGGACAGAGGCGTTTATCCGGACTGTAGAAAAGAGTTTGTTCGGGCATTTGAGTATTCTGAGAGGCTTGCGACGGACAATCCTAGTCTTGTTATTGATGCTCCTTTTGTTGATATTGATAAGTCAGAGATAGTCAAACTCGGCATTGAGCTCGGCGTGCCACTTGAGGCAACGTGGACGTGCTACAGAGGCGCGGGGGTTCACTGTGGTATTTGCAGTTCCTGCAGAGAGAGAAAAAGGGCTTTTCAGCAGTCAGGATACCCTGACCTTACCGAGTACGAAAGATGAAGATAAGCGAGATTTTTTTCTCCCTACAGGGTGAGGGAGTGGATATAGGGTTGCCGACAGTTTTCGTTCGTCTGTTCGCCTGTGACCTAAGGTGTTCGTGGTGTGACACTATGTATGCGGTCGAAGGCGTGGATTTTAAGAATCTTGCCGTTGATACTGTCAAAAAAGAGATAGGAAAGTTTAACTGTGAGAGGGTTTGTATTACCGGTGGAGAGCCCCTTATTCAACTAAAGGAGGTAGAGATATTAGCCGGTGATTTAATAGAGTTGGGTTATAGAGTATTACTTGAAACTAGCGGGCATAGGATACCTCCCCCCGTTTTTTGGCGGGAACAAAGCGTGATAAGTATGGATTGTAAGTGTCCTAGCTCTAATATGCAGGACAGAATGAACTTTGATCTTTTTGAGAAACTGCGCGCAACGGATCAGCTCAAATTCGTATTGCAGGATGATATTGATTATAAGTATGCTCTGAGTGTATTGAGCGGTTATGATATAAAAGCTAATGTGATCTTTCAGCCTGCACACGGGTTAGAAATTAGCTGGATAGTGGAAAAGGTGATTGACGAAGGATTAGGAAGGGTAAGGGTTTTACCCCAACTTCACAAGATTATTTGGGGAATTAAAAGGGGCGTTTGATAATTGGTTAAGATATTGACGTTTGTTTTTCTCATTATCTTGTGTTATATTATAAATTGAGGTTTATTTGCTCGGGAACCAATTCTATAATAGAATCGATAGTTTAGCTGATAATCTCGGGAGGTTATATGTATGAAGGCGACAAAAGAGAATTATAATTATGAGCCGTTTGCGGAAACTGAGGAATATAAGCAAGTAAACGGAGAGTGCATACTGAGTTGGACTGCAATAATGAAGAAAAAAGGGATTAGCAGCCTTGAAAGAATGTTAGACGTTGCCACGGGTGCGGGTACTATGGTTCAACTCGTTTTTGATAATTTTCCGGGGAGTTGGAAAAAAGTTGCTGTGCTGTGCCTCGATCAGTCTTCAGGGGCTTTAAAATTGGCGCAGCAAAAACTAGAAAAGACTGTGGACAGATTAAAGCTCGTTCATTCTTCAATAGAGAATATGATGATCCCGGACCAGAGCGTGGACATAGCCGTTTGGGGAAATGGCATACACTACCTTCCTGAAGACGATCAACTCGACTGCGTAAAGAGAATTAAAAAAGCCCTTAAGCCCGGTGGATTCCTTTTCTTTAATACTGCGTTTTACGAAGAGGCAAGGCCCCCCGATACCCTCCCCTTTTACCGCACGCAAGTTAAGAACGCGGTTCAGTATTTGAGAGATAGGGGGGTAAAGAGAGAAAAAACAAATGCCAGGACGGAAGCTGCAAAATTTCTCCCTCGCTCTTATTACGAAAATTTGGTTAAGGAAGCTGGGTTTAGCCTTGTTTCCGCTAAAGAATTCGCTGCTGATATGCACCAAGAAGCGTGGGAGTATATAAGCGCTTTTCAGCAGTACGCCGCAGGGGCGCTACGAGGCTACCCTATAAGCGATGCTGTGCAAGCGATGAAGTATTCTGTAGGTCCCGCTATTGTGATGCACGGAAGTTTGGATGAGAATGGGAAGCCTTACGTTACCCGCAAATGGCTTGCCATAAGCGCTCAAGCCTAGAAGGCGCTATTGCATTTCCTTTGCTAATTATCAGGGTCGTAATAGTAGTCAAGTCCTAAATGCGTAATTAAGTCTTCCCCTTTCAAATAACGGAGCGTGTTTTTCAATTTCATAAGTTGAATAAACACGTCATGCTCAGGGTATAGCCCCTCTGCATGCATCGGACTCTTGAAATAAAAGGAAAGCCATTCCTGAATGCCACTAAATCCCGCTCTTTTAGCTAGATCAAGGAAGAGCGCAAGGTCAAGGACGATAGGAGCAGCCAGTATGCTGTCCCTGCAAAGAAAATTTACCTTTATCTGCATAGGGTAATTAAGCCATCCGAATATATCCACATTATCCCAAGCCTCCTTTGCGTCGCCCCGTGGAGGGTAATAATTGATCCTTACCTTATGGTAGTAGTTGGAATAAAGATCCGGATGAAGCTCAGGTTGAAATAGGTATTCCAAGACGCTGAGCTTGCTTTCCTCTTTTGTTTTGAACGAATAGGGATCATCCAAAACTTCACCATCTCTGTTGCCTAGTATGTTTGTGGAAAACCAGCCGCTTAGACCTAGCATCCTGCTCTTGAGACCAGGTGCAAGTATAGTTTTCATAAGCGTTTGTCCGGTCTTAAAATCTTTTCCGGCAATCGGCACGTTATTCTTTTCCGCAAGCTTGGTCAAAGCAGGAATATCTGCAGAAAGGTTAGGGGCACCGTTTGCGTAAGGGACGCCGCACTGTATGGCGGCATAGGCGTATATCATGCTTGGTGCAATGCCCGGGTGGTTTAGTTTTAACCCTTCTTCAAACGATTTTATCGATTTGTGAACTTCCGAAGCCTCTATATAGACTTCGGTGCTTCCACACCAGACCATCACAAGGCGGTCTGCCCCGCTTTCCTTCTCGAATTTTCTAATGTCGTCTATAAGCTGCTCCGCAAGATCCATCTTAGTCTTGCCGCGCTTTAGGTTCTTACCGTTTAGGTTTTTAACGTATTCCCTGTTAAATACCGCTGGCATAGGTATCTTCTCTTCTAGTGAGTCCTTTAGCTCTGCTACCAGGCTCTTATCCAGCACTCCCGCTTTTAGAGATGCCTCAAAGCAGTTGTCAGGGAATATATCCCATCCGGCGAAAACAAGGTCTTCCAAATTGCTAAGAGGCAATAGGTCCTTGATCAAAGGAAAGTTTTTCTTCGTGCGCTTCCCTAACCTTATTGAACCCATCTGGGTTAAGGAACCGATTGGCTTTCCAAGCCCCTTCCTTATAGCATCGACGCCGGCAATAAAAGTGGTGCTGACGGCACCTCCCATGCCAGGAAGAAGGACCCCGAGCTTGCCATCGGCGGCGCGAACGCTCTTTTCGTTAGGTTTCTTTTTAGATGTTGAAGTAGGCAAACAAGCATTACCTCTTTGAGAATTGCTGTCCACGTCTCGCTTTCTTGAGACCGTATTTTTTTCTCTCTACCATTCTTGGATCTCTTTTAAGTTGTCCTGCTGCTTTAACAAGCGGCCTTAGGGACTCGTCGGTTTTCGTAAGCGCTCTTGCGAGCCCGTGTCTAATAGCCCCTGCCTGTCCCGATAGCCCGCCGCCTTTTACATTTATCAACACGTTGTATTTACCCCTTGTCCGAGTTGTGTCCAGGGGTTCTAAAGCATGAGAGACCCATGATGGACGAGGGAAATATTCTTCTACGTCGCGTTTGTTGATTATTATTTTACCGTCTCCCGAGCGGAGCCAAACTCTAGCTATCGAGGTTTTCCTCCTCCCCGTTCCATAGCAATTCACCTCAGCCATTTGTTAGTCACACCTCCAAAATTTCAGGCTTTTGGGGAGCGTGAGGATGCTCAGCACCTGAGTAAACTTTTAATCTGGAAATCAGCTTTTTTTGCCATTTGTTCCTGGGAAGCATTCCCCACACCGCGTTCTTTAAGATCTTCTCAGGTTCTTTCTTTAGCAGATTCTCCGCCGTAATTGACTTAATTCCGCCGGGATATGGAGAGTGTGAGTAGTAAGTCTTCTGGCTCCATTTTTTACCAGTGAATCTAACCTTTTCGGCGTTTATTACTACGATAAAACCTCCACTCCCCGCATGGGGCGTGAACTGCGGGACGTCTTTACCCCTTAGTATAGTGGCGATTTTCGTCGCTATTCTTCCTACGGTCTTACCGTTACCGTCAATAAGGTACCACTTCTTGTCAATACTTTGGCTTGTAGCCATGTAAGTCTTCATTTTACGCCTCGCGTAAGTTGCTGGATAAGCCACTCACTTTACCAACTTCACGCTCATTAGTCAAGGCTTAGCTAAGTTATTCTTGAAGCGAGATAACTATAATATGGTTTTGACGTTATCCCTGATAACAGTACGGTTTGTAAATTGGCAAGAATCTTTATCATATTTACTCTGTTAGTAAAGGGAATTAAAGATACAGGTTTCATCTTCACATCTGTTGTATTGCTAGATGCGCCACTTCCCTACGTTACTCTCCTCCCGCTTTCCTAAAGGTTTCAGAAACCCGATGATGTTCTTGTTCTTTTTTTACCATGCTTAATTCATCTTCGGCATTTTTTAGTCGCTCTTCTGCACAATTAAGATATCCCTCTATTCTTTTCCTATTTGTTATAGGGCGGAGACATGACTCCAAAGTCAATTACGTTACTTGGAATTGCTCTTAGTCTCTCAGGAGTGTAATATGCGTCAGCTTATTTTTCAGTTGCATCTTTCCAATCTTGCAGTGTAGCTGGTTTTGACAGGCGCCTTAATTTCTCAAGAGGCTTCATTATCTTACATATTACTCTCTTTGTGTCTAGCTCAAAAGCCTTACCCGGCTCGAAATGTGTAAGTCCAATATGTCTAACTTCTTTCCACTTCAGTCGGCCAAGTGGGGACTTTTGAGTGGGGAAGTTTATGGGTGATCCAATGTGCAATTTCATGGATCAGCACGACAGAGAATAGCCACTGTGAGTCAAAATCAGGATATTTTTTTGTCCACCATGTAATTCCTCTTGCATAAATAACGATCTGTTCTTCAACGGGTTTGTAAACGCCTAGAAACTTTTCGATATCGTAATACTCCATTTCGATATCTTCACATTCCCTCTCCTCTAGCTCAGGATGCTCTTTAAATATAGGAGGGGGCTCGAGAGAAACGAGGATTGATGGTAAATCGGATGATTTATCGTATCCATTCTTGCTTATTTTTTCTATTAGCCTGTCAATAAAACTTTTTTCATACATATTGGGGTTATACAGTTCTTTTATCGAAGTAAAAAAATTCAGTGAATCCATTAAGTGCAGAAATTTTTTATCGCCGGCTTCTTTTATGACAGAGCGAACTTTGTAAGTTGTTTCATACCTGCGTGATAACTCAAGCAAGTAGGAACTGGATCTATCATATTTCACATCACCATAAACGTCAGGCAAAAAGTGAATCATGGGTAGGAAACAATTTTCAGTTATTAATGCCTTTTTCATTTTGTCTTCAAGGGCATTCCATATATCGGAGTCCATGTTATCCATCAGCCAATTCCTTGAAGCTTGTCGCGGCACATCCCAAGAATAAAAAAACCATCTTTTTGCTAATTCCCGCCCGCCTGCCCTGACAAAAATTGTCCATAAACCTTCGTAAAGGTATAGTTCTGAACTCTCAAAGTCCTCTATGGGATGACGAAGCGGTAGATTCTCTTCTATTCGCTCCCAATTTCTAGGGTTTTTCAGAGTGTCTCTCCAGCCCGGGACTGATTTTGTCAATTCTTTTTCGCATTCCGAGATGTCATATGGATCAGTATTAAAATAATTTCTAGTAAAGTTGATTAATTTTTCTAATTTGGTCGTTTTCATATCTGACGTTCTCCACTGGGTTGCTCCATGATGAGACTGGCTGAAGTTTTTGTTATGTCAACTTCATAAGCTCCCTTCTAAAAAATCTCACCAAATATTCTTTCAACTTCATCTTCGAGGTTTTCTAGATCAATATCTGTAAAAAGCCTGCTGAAGTTATTAAGCCTTTTCAACTAATATTTTGAATAAAATGGAACATTTTAACAAAAAGTTTAAGAAGAGAGGGACAATCTATAAAGATTAAGGCTATATCAAATTTTTCTGGATGAGTTGAACCAACTCTTGGTTTCCTTGTTTATTTGCTAACTCTAAGGTACGTTGCCAATCTGCACGAGCTTCCTCGTATTTGCCTAGTGTGTATTTAGCATTCTCGCGATTGTAATACGCTTCTACATATTTGGGATTGATACTGATGACTTGGTCGAAGTCTTTGATTGCTTTGTCGTAATTGTCTTTCATACCCTAAGTGAGTCCGCGGTTGTAAAAGGCATTAGCATCTTGTGGGTTGATCTTGATAGCCTACGTATAATTGGCAATCGTCCTTCACTTGCTAAGCCTGAGCGAAATGACCAAATAGGCGTACCCTTTTGCCGGAAGGCGGATCTAAAGCCAGTGCCCTGCTTACAAGCCCGGATCGCCTGATCCCAGTTTTTTCTTTTAGAAATTGAATACCCTTATTAATCAAGACCTCTAATTTATCTTTCATAGTTATCTGTGTCCTCTCAAAGTCAAGATCTTTTTACGGATCGAATTATAAGACATATAGCACAGCGTATCAGTCTCAGTTGGGTTGGTGCGGATTTGTTAGTCGGTTGCCGCACTTTCTACGATCTTAATTTCCCCATCCGTCAAGTCATAGAGTTGATAGATAATGCAGTATATTTATGCTAAAGGGATAAGGGTATGCACAAATGGGTTAGGAGGTAGCCAAGAATGTATTCTGCACTGCAAGCGTCCAATAGTGTATTGAAGTTATCATTTGGGAAAGATACGCCGATCAGCCCGCTTAAGCTACAAAAGCTGGTCTATCTTGTTCACGGATGGTATTTGGCAACCAGTGCTTCTTTGGTCTGATTATCTACTGTAAATGCCTTGTTGTAGCCGGTCAGTATTCCTATATAAATGGAAATATCCTATTCTTTCAGTGGTGTGCCGATTTGCTCGATTTTCTCTCTGAGCCTGATTTCTACTTTTGAACCGATAAACTATGAGCTATCCCCCCTTGGGTGAGAAAACACATAAGCCTCTTCCTTCACTTTATCGCCTATATCAACGTTTCCAAAAGTATTGGTTGAGGCGAGGAGCAGATCGCATAATTATTTTGGTGGTGGCAATATACACAGCATGTCCTTATGAAAATGAGGAAGTGGTATCCTAACCCAATACTACAACGTCAGGGCTTGCGCGTTTGATCGGGTGCTCAGTCGGCTTAGCCCAAAGGTTACGTAAAGAACGGAGGAAATAAATGACGACTCCAATATGCACTCATTGCCAAAAACAACACGAGCAATTTATCGGTGGTTACCCTTTCTTTTCCCCCTTTAGAAAAGGGGGATTAAGGGGGATTTGATACAGGATTAAAGAAATCAAATTTAAGAAGCGAACTTAAAAAAACTTTACTGCACAAGTTGGTATAATATGACACTTATTCATCTCATTAAACGTCCATTAAACCCCTATAAATAAAGGCTTAAATAGCGTTTTGAAAGTTGTTTAATCTGAGAGTTATCCGTGAAAGTTATTCGTAAAAGTTATTAAAAACTTTACGGGCAAAAATCTTTTGCAAGACCCTGCAATCATTAGGGTTTCTGTTCTTAAAAGCACTTAAAGCCGTGTCAAACCATCTTTTAGATAGCCAGAAAATCGCTAAAAAGTATAAGTTTGTAAGGTTTTCAAAAGGGCGGGAGAGCTGAACGGTTTGGTGAACTCACTAACCACAGCTTGGGGTACTAAAAACTAAGACCGATAATCCACAGACGTTGGTTTGTTATACAGTTAATAGGGGAGGTGGGGGAAGAAGGTTTTGCATATTAATTGTAAAAGCTCAGCTTATAAAAACTCATTACGACTTTCGTATCAGCAGGGCTTTGATGTCTTCCGGAAGCTCAACGTCATTCTTCCGCTCGAAGTCTTCAATGCTCTTATAGTCGTTATGAAACGAAGCGATTATATCTACTCCCTTTTTCTTGGCATTGGTCAGGTCTGATTTGGCTTTTTCCCATACTTGCAAGTGCAGCCAAGCCTCTCCGCGATTGCAATATGCGTCTGCAACAAAGTCAGGATTTATGCTGATGGCTTTGTCGAAGTCTTTTATGGCTTCTTCGTATTTGCCTTGTTTGTCTTTGGCATTCCCGCGATTGAGATATGCGTTTGCATATTTAGTCTTATCTTGTTGGCTTTGTCGAAGTCTTCAATGGCTTCTTCGTGTTTGCCTTGTTTGTCTTTGACATTCCCGCGAGCGTAATATGCGTCTGCAAAATCAGGATTTATGCTGTTGGCTTTGTCGAAGTCTTCAATGGCTTCTTCGTGTTTGCCTTGTTTGTCTTTGACATTCCCGCGAGCGTAATATGCGTCTGCAAAATCAGGATTTATGCTGATGGCTTTGTTATAGTCTTCAATGGCTTCTTCGTATTTGCCTTGTTTGTCTTTGGCAATCCCGCGATTGAGATATGCGTTTGCAAAGTCAGGATTTATGCTGATGGCTTTGTCGAAGTCTTCAATGGCTTCTTCGTGTTTGACTTGTTTGTCTTTGGCAATCCCGCGATTGAGATATGCGTTTGCAAAGTCAGGATTTATGCTGATGGCTTTGTCGAAGTCTTTTATGGCTTCTTCGTGTTTGACTTGTTTGTCTTTGGCAATCCCGCGATTGAGATATGCCTTCGCATATTTAGGATTTATGCTGATGGCTTCGTTAAAGTCTTTTATGGCTTCTTCGTGTTTGACTTGTTTGTCTTTGGCAATCCCGCGATTGAGATATGCCTTCGCATATTTAGGATTTATGCTGATGGCTTCGTCAAAGTCTCTTATGGCTTTCTCGTATTTGCCTAGTTCTCCTTTAGCAAGCCCGCGATTGGAATATGCTGCCGCATATTTAGGATTGATACTAATGGCTTTGTCGAAGTCCTCAATGGCTCCTTCGTATTTGCCTAAATTTAGCTTGGCAAGCCCGCGATTGGAATATGCTGCCGCATATTCAGGATTGATGCTAATGGCTTTGTCGAAGTCTTCAATGGCTTCTTTGTGTTTGCCTAGGTTATCTTTAGCAGTCCCGCGATTGAGATATGCCTCTGCATATTTAGGATTGATACTAATAGCTTTGTCGAAGTCCTCAATGGCTTCTCCGTATTTGCCTTGTTTGTCTTTGGCAATCCCGCGATTGGAATATGCTGCCGCATATTCAGGATAGATTCTAATAGCTTTGTTATAGTCTTCAATGGCTTCTTCGTGTCGTTCAAGTTTTTCCTTGGCGACTCCTCGGTTACAGTAGGCTGGGGCGAGATTCGGGTTCAATCTCAAGGCTTCAGCGTAATGTTCAATGGCTTTGTTATAGAATTCCCGTTGTTTTTTCTTGTCTGCCGATTCAACTCCCTTTGTCCAATAAGTCAAAGCTCTGTAAAACTCCGTGTAGGCACTTTGGTGGATTCCCTGATTTTTGATAAAGCCGTACAGGTCGTTGTAGATGGTTTCCGTGGATATGCCGTTGTATCTTTGCAGATGGTCCAGTATGTGTTTTTTGAGGTCTTTCGGGATGATGATGGGATCACCATCGGGGCTAATAAAGCCTTTCGGTGGATGCACAAAGATGCTCTTCTGAGCGATGACGCGGTTGGCAGGGTTCCGGGGCTGTCTGATATGACCTTGTTCCGTTGCTTGTTTCTTCAGCAGGATAACCCTGCCATCTTTGTCATAGGAACCGTCGCAGGCGAAAAAGAGGGCTATGTGGCAGTCGTTTGTAAAGTCGATAAGGTTGGTTTTGCCGCCATGGTGCTGGAGTTGTGTCAGGATTTCCACCTCATCAGTTGCGGATGTGTATTTCTTGGCCTGTTCCAGTATCTCCTTCTGGACTTCCTCCAGATTAAAGTGCTCCGCATCCACGTCTTCGAATTGGCGGTGAAGCGTCGAGGATACTTTAGGGTAGCATTCTGGTTCACCGCGGTAGATGTAGTTTCCATCGGAGGACTTTGCTGTGATTTCCTTAATCAATGCCAGGATTCTGGCGGTTGTGTCTTGCCGTTCAGACGTGCTCATCTTTTCCTCTCCACAATGTCAATTTCCCCTGCCGTCAACCGGTACAGCAGCGTGTAGACCAGCTTGTCTATATCGGCTTTCAGAGCGGTGGTGTCCGCTCTATACTCCATAAACTGTTTTATATGATGGCAATAATTGCTGAATTTGTTCAACTTCACTAGGAGTAATTCCATACAGCGAGCCCACCAGAATATCGATTTGATGTTCATATTCTACCGCCTGTTTTAAATCATCAGATTGGCAATCAACACCACCCAGTTTCATAAGATTTGAAACGAGCGTTTCAATCTCGCGAATAGCGGTTTCGTCTGACGCTTGTGGAAGTGGCAGCAGGTTTAATTCTCCCGCTGATACCTGTGTATTGCTGTTCAATCTTCTGAACACGAACTCTGTTAAGCTGGAATTGAGAACCCCCAACAAAAAAGCACTGTTTACACGACCGCTAATCTGTATAAAGTTCGTGTGGTTTTCAGAGTATACATTTTCCGAACTAAAGTATTCAGGAGTTACCAGTGTGGCAATGATTCGCCGTGGCTGTTCGTTGGCGGTAATACGCTGAATCACAATCCCCAAACCGGTAATATTTGGACGTACTGCTGATCTGATAGCCTTTGAAAGCCATTCTTTGCCGACCCGGTGACGGGATTCCCGACAGATGTAACGCTGTATGTTTTCCGCCCAAATCAGCCGGCACGCATCGTTGGAATTGTCCGGCTGAGCATACTCCCGGCACTTGTCAAATTGTATCTTGCCGGTCTCGGCCTTGAGTCCGAAAGCCGACAGTTTCACACCCATCTCGTTAATCCGCTCGAACACTTGATAATCAAACTCGGAATTGCCTATGTAGAAAGTCCCGTCAAACTCATTCCCCAGCAGGACCCGGTCCGAACCTACCGAAAATGCAGCCTGCGGGTCATTGAGGTCAGTCGGTACTGAGATGGTGCGCGCGTTCACTGCGTACTGCAAGGATGGCGTCTGCTTTCTGACCAGGTGCGGAATAATGCACTCCTGCAAAACGCTCTCAAAAGTGTTATACCGGTCCGCAATTAGCACGATGCCCTTTAATTCAGATTTTCTCTTGATAGCTTTGCGGAGATTACTGAAGTACCTATCTGTAAGTAAAGTTCTTGGGGTGATGAAGCACAGTTGCCCCAAATTACGCGCCAATTGCAGGCCGCGCTGGATAAACAGTCCGTAGGTGTTCATCCGACCGTAGATACCTTCTTTGTATAATTCCCTCAACTGATTATCTTTGGTCACCACATACGGTGGATTGCCTATTACCACGTCGAAGCCTTCCTTTTCATCATGGAAAACTTCTGAAAAGTAAACCTCAAAATCAAACTCCTTATGTCCTTTGGTAATATGACTAATGAGTTCATCTATCTGGTTTTTATACTTTTGTTTGTCCTTTGGATTAGTTTGATTGAAGTAAAGCGGTTTCAATTTCTCAAGCTGGTTAAACAGCTCTTGGTTGAAAAGGTCTTTCTCAACGCTTAAAAGAGAATTACCTTGAATAATTTTATAGTCCAGATTGGGCAAAGGTTTTATTTTCCCCCTATCCTCCTCATCTACGACCAGCGATAACCACAACCTGAGCTTAGCGATTTCTACCGCTCCGGGATCTATATCTACACCGTAAAGGCAGTGCTGTATTGCGTGACGTTTGAAGCGATAAGATGCGTCTTCTTTGTTCACGTCAATATATGATGCGAGCGTCCTTCTTGCTCTTATTATCTCATTCATCATGCCCACTATGAATGCGCCACTTCCCACTGCCGGGTCACATACACGCATTGAAGCTAGTTCATCATCTATAAGTTCAGCATATTCTTCAATACTAGCTGGAAGCCGCCGCCTCTTGTAACTTCCTTTGTAATCTGCATCCTTAGCCTTTCTATTAGCAATTTTTTCAATACGGGTCTCTTCATGCTCAATAAAAGCATCACCATGTTTTATAAGCGCTTCCAAGTCATTTATAGGAATAATTCCATCAAGATTAACGTGTAACGCATTGATCAAGCTCTCTTGACACATGTAATGAACAATCTCACGCGGCGTGTAGTAAGTCCCTTTGGACTTTCGGTCTTTAATATCAAGGAGATTCTCAAAGACCTTTCCGAGCATCTCAGGGTCAACCGCCACTTCCTTCTCTAGTGGTTCATCTTCCTTGACAGTGAAGTTGTAACGGTCGAAAACGTCTAAAATCCCGCTTCCTGTATCCCCTTCTTTCGTTAATTCATTATTACTGAAAATCTCATTCGGTATCTCTATATCCGTATCTTGCCAATCGTAATCGTTTATAGGATCAAAAAGCCCACCGTTTAAGAACGGAATACGACATTCAAACTGATCATAATAGTCTTTGGGACGCTCTAATCGTAGAGCCTCGTAGAACAATGGCTCTAGAAATCTATTGAAGTAGTTCTTATCTTCTTCCTGCGCCCTTGGAAACAAGTGTCGCAAAAACTGCTTATTGCCTTCACCCCATTCTTTTCCTCTCGCCACCCCAAACCATCCCTTCTTTTGTAGAAAGTAAAGGAAAACAATCTGACCCATAAGCTTTTTAGCGAAATCAACGGTATCTACGCTTTTGCCTTCAAAGTCCGCTTCTATTTTTGGGTCTTTCTCTACAATCTCATCCAAAGCCTCTTTAAGATGTAGGTAAAGCTCTCTGTATTTTTCAAAGAATTCTTTCGTAACCCGCTCTACGCTAAAGGCTTGTTCTATGTATGCGAGCGTGGGTTTCGCTTCATCGTTCAAAAGCAGAGGCAAGAGGTTGCTCTGGGCAGTGTGGCTATGTTCGTTTTTACCTACTAGAAATGAGTAACGGCGGGCGGGAGTGAACTCTTCTTTTACTTTACCCTTTTCATCTAACCTGTATTCCATCTTGACAAAGGAGAAACGCCAATCTTCACCATTAGGCGCTACGAACGCTACAAGCGCGGCGTCTTTTAATACTCCGCCCCGACTACCATTAAGGTATTTGGCGACGAAGTTTCTTTGCATCGTCCGCGCTCGCTCAAGCGAGGTTTCTTTTTTAAGGTGGACAACCAGAATGTCGAGGAGTCTATCTTGTGGGTCAGTATATTTGCTTGTGCGTTCTACTTTCGCTATAGAATCGTCAAAGTCATCAAATATTAAATTGCCTTGGTAGGTGAAAGAGTCTTCGTCAACATGGTTAAGGATATTCTTAACTAAATAAGCAAAGCGCCCTTTGTCAAAAGAATGCTCTAGCGTTCGCTTTACTAAATCCTTGGCGGAAGTTTTATTCATGCTTCCGCAGGTCCGGTATCTATTTCACCGTGTAAATTAGGCTCTGTTACGCCTGCTAAGAGGGCATATAGTTGAGCATTGGGACGTTGCACAGGCGGTATAGTCAAGTCTGCGCCGCGAAGGGACAGCCTAACTAGATAATCAGGTTCGAGACCAATCTGGCGGGCAATGGGTTTAGGAATACGTAGGGCAAGACTGTTACCCCATTTCTTGACTTTAGCTTCCATACTTTCATCTCTCCCTTACGTATATAAACGTAGGCGCGTCAAATATATATTTTTATGGATGCCTCCGTCAAGCTGAAACGACCTGTAGAGGCTACTAGATGATCATGTCCCTGACCCCGATCGGGGATACCACTCTTTAATTTGTTCAAGCGACCCCATCTGAGATATTCGCCCATAGTGCTCTTAGGGTGAGGCCGATTAGCTATCCAGATAAAAAAACAACTACTTACTCTGTCAGAGTCATAAGCTCCCTTCTAAAAAATCTCACTAAATATTCTTTCAACGTCAGCTTCGAGGTTTTCTAAATCAATATCCCTAAAAGGTATTTCAAGATTTTCTAGTAACGTCTTAAACTTTTGAAAGCCATTGGTGGCTCTTAATTCAACCCATTCCACGCTTAGGCTATCAAGTTGGTTTTTGTTGGTATCGGACAGTTTATCAGCGATAAAGACTTTACTATCTCTTGCGATAACCGCGTCTGCACTTTCGGGATTGCCCTTGCCCATTAGTTTTACTTCACATTTATAGTTTGAGTTATCCCTGGTTAAGTAAAAATCAATCTCACGCGTAAAATCTTTTTTTCCATCTGCACCCTTTAATTCAAACTTATAATTCTCATCGGGAACCTCATATAATTTGCATAAGGTTTCCATTAGTGGCTTCTCTACTCTCTTGCCGGCAGTACTCCAGAACCCACCCCTTAACGCCGCTCTTTTAACGGCAAGCGTGTTAATTATTATTAGGGTCTCACTTACGTTCAAATCCACGCTTACGCCCTGAAACTTTAGCGTCAGTGTCAGATCAAGGTCTTCCTCTGAATCTACAAGACCCTTAATTGATTCATACAAAGCGTCATAGTGATTATTTGAGGCGTCTATAACTATCTCTTTTCTTGCCGAATTAAACATATTGCTTATAGTCTTCATGTTTAGCCCGGAGTTTATCGCTATGTCTTCTTTGGGAAGTGCAGGGGCAAGGAATTCCCTTTTATACCAATCAATAGTTACCCCTTGATTATTCAGCTTTGAATCGATCACCTTCTTGAAAAATCCTATCGCAAATTGCAAAAATTCGGCGTTTATAAGGGTAATTACTTCTATTCTGTAGTCCTCGCCCTTGAGGAGTTTTTTGATGATGCTCTTTGTAACCTGTTTTGTAAGCGTCAATTGTTCACACTCTTTATAAACTCATTAAGCGTCAAAAAATTACTTTTAGATTTTTCTTCCTCAAACATATTTCCTGTGGTGAGAATTGTCTTCATGTAATTAAAGTATTTCGGCTCTTTTTCTGCGAGAAAGAAAAACCTACTGAGATTTTTTGCCACTTTGCCAAACGTCCCACTGCCAGCGAACGGGTCAAAGACTAAATCCCCTTTGAATGAGTAGTATTTTACGACTCTTTCACATAACTCGACGGGAAACACCGCTGAATGAACCTTGTCGTGCTTGGGGTCTATTCTCCAAACGTTTGAAGTCTCGTATCCATCCTCAATTTTACTCTCGTTTACGGTTTTTCCGTCGTATTGTCTTATATTCCAATCTATCAGTTTATCGGTCTTCTTTCTATAAACTATCAAGTACTCAGTTACGGCATTGGGTTTATATGCCAAAGGCTTGCGATGTTGTAAGAACCCCGCGTTCCTGTTTTTTACGCTTGTTTCCGGCTTTTCCCATACGATGTCGTCGATAAATTCCCAGCCTATTTTGACTAGGAGACCATGGACATCAAAAGGAATGGGGTATCTCTTGCTGGAATGCTGACGGCTAACCCTCGGAATAATAATCGGCGAAGTGTTAACTATCAGAAAACGCCCTTCCTTTGTTTTCTGATAAGTGAGATGAAATACTTCCTCGAGAAAGCCTAAGTATTCCTGGTAGCTTTTGTAAATTGAATAGTCCCTTGCATTATAATAAGGTGGAGAAGTAAAGGTAAGGTGAAGACTTTCATCTGGAACGTAACTTAATGCCTCTCGGACGTCCCCAAGAACTACTACGTTTTTCAAAAAGCCATAAGAATCTCTATGCGCTTGTATTGGAACGCGGGGTGCTGAACTTGACGTAAAGTATTCTTTTTCGATTAACTTTTGAATCGTTTCATTTGGGTGATTGCGCAAGGATTTAAGCCGTTCGCTTACGTCCGCGTTTTTCTTAAAAGTCAAAAGTCCTCTGATTGCCTGCAGAACGATTTTTGGGTCGCCGTCATCCAGAAACTCAAGCAAGACGGGAATAATCATCTCCGTTTTTAGCCTTCCTATTGAAGAAACCGCTTCGCGTCTCACTTCCGTCGATTCATCTTGCAACGCCGTTCTTAGTAGTATCTGCACATTTTTCTCTTTCCTTGTCTTTCCCAAGGTTTTTGCGGACCAGAGACGGATTTTTTGATTGCAACTTGAAAGCAAGGGGGCTATCCAAGCATCATCAAAATGTTGGGGGAGATGCCCGAGATTCTTTAAGATAAAGAGAATACTTTTATTATCTGAGTTGGTTTTAACAAATCGTGCCAACTCTCCATTACTCCGGTTTTTGTAGTAGCTGATTTGTTCCTTTGTGAGCATAGGATCATCAACCTGCCCAATTGAAATTCTATTCAACAATTCCTGTTATATCAATTGTAATTGAGTATAATTTGAATGTTATAGGGTGAGTTGTTGCTTATCCATAGTCCAATTTAGTATCAGTAGTATTGGCATTCAAGGTGAGATTACAGTATCGCTAGCTAAGTATTTAACTGAATGCTATGTCATCTCAACAAAAAACAAAATCGCCAACTTGGAAAAGGGAATTTGAGCGCAAGCTAGTTCACATACTTGGCGCCGACGGCGTTATATCTTATGAGGACGAGCTTATAGCATACGACAGCGACGCACTTACTGGTTATAGAGTAAAGCCTATATTCGTAGTTCTTCCTAAGACGTCCAAAGAAGTTTCTAACGTCATAAAGCTTTGCTATGAAGAGGGAATTCCTTACGTGCCCAGAGGGGCGGGGACGGGTCTTTCTGGAGGGGCGCTTCCCACCGAAGAGGGTATTGTGATTTCGCTAACCCGCATGAATAAGATTCTGGAGGTGGATATACCTAACCAGCGCGTCGTAGTTGAGCCCGGCGTGGTAAATATCTGGGTTACAAACGCGGTGAGTGCTAACGACTATTACTACGCTCCTGATCCCTCGAGCCAGATCGTCTGCACTATAGGGGGTAACGTGGCGGAGAACTCAGGTGGTGTGCATTGTCTCAAGTATGGAGTAACCACAAATCACGTTCTGGGCGTAGAGATTGTTCTCCCAGACGGCGAAATAATTGAGTTGGGAGGTAAAACTCTCGATAACCCCGGATACGATCTGCTTGGTCTTATAGTAGGCTCGGAAGGTCTCTTGGGAATAGTAACGAAGGTAACTTTGAGAATTGTAAAGAGACCTGAATCCATAAAAACCCTTTTAGCTTCCTTCGATAAGATTGAGCAGGCTGGGGCTTCCGTTTCAGGAATAACCGCAAGGGGAGTAATACCGGCGGGTATGGAAATTATGGATGGTCTATGCCTTAAATCCGTGGAAGAAGTCGTAGGTGCTGGCTACCCAGTAAACGCTGGGGCTATTCTTTTGGTTGAGCTGGATGGTCCGACCGCCGAAGTGAATGCCGAGACTCCTATAGTCATGGAAGTTCTTAGACAAAACAATGCTCTTGAGGTAAAGGTTGCCAAAGACGATAAGGAAAGAAACCTTTTTTGGAAGGGTAGAAAGAGTGCTTTTCCAGTTATGGGACGCATTAGCCCGGATTATTACGTCCAGGACGGCGTTATACCGAGGAGCAAACTCGCTAAGGTTCTGGAAGAAATCAAAGGACTGAGCAAGAAATACGGTCTTAAAGTAGCTAACGTGTTTCATGCGGGAGATGGTAACCTTCACCCACTTGTGCTTTACGACGCTTCAAATGAGGGTGAGACCGGAAAAGCCCTTGAACTCGCGGGTGATATATTGAAAGTTTGCGTTGATTCCGGAGGAAGCATTACAGGAGAGCATGGGGTCGGATATGATAAGAAGAGGTTCTTGTCTCTTATGTTTAATGAAGAGGACCTTGATACCATGAATCTAATCAGATGCACCTTTGATTATAAGGGGCTATGCAATCCTGGCAAGGTTTTTCCAACCCCGCGAACTTGCGTAGAGCCCGGAACCAAATCATATAGAGAGCATCCTATACAAAAAGCAGGTTTGGGGGATATGTACTGATCTATTATTAGCCCATGTCTGATTCCTTAATCAATAGTTTATCAGCTATGCTGGGCAATGATAACGTCTCAATTGAGAGCGGATGTTTGGTCCTTGGCGTTTCAAAACCCCTAGTTGTTGTCCTTCCTCAGAATATTGAGCAAGTCTCGGAAGTTATGAGATTTGCGTCGCGAGAATCCCTAGCGGTAATCCCGCGCGGCTCAGGGACGAAGATGGGGCTCGGCAACAATCCCGATAGGGCTGATCTTATACTTTGCACAGAGAAGCTTGACGCGGTGGTTGAACATGCGGCGTCGGACCTGACCGCTACGGCGGAGTGTGGGATTACGCTTGATAAATTGCAGGACGTGCTTAAAGAGCAGAATCAGTTTTTGCCTATTGATCCTTCTCATGGGTATAAAACCACGCTTGGGGGTATAATCGCTACGAACGATAGCGGTTCTCTTAGGTTAAGATATGGAACTGCGAGAGAGCTTTTAATAGGTTTAAGGGTAGTAAGGGCGGACGGGAGTTTATTTAAGGGTGGATCCAAGGTGGTTAAGAACGTCTCCGGTTATGATCTTCCCAAGCTTTATGTTGGCTCGTTAGGAACGCTAGGGATTATTGTTGAAGCGACTTTTAGGTTATACCCGATCCCAGAATACTCACGAACCTATCTGGCAAGTTTTGTCTCTGCCGATAAATGTCAGGAAACAGTAATCTCAATAATGAATTCTAATCTTGTCCTTGCCTCGCTCGACTTTTTTAATTCTAGCGTTCTGAAATCCATAGCCAAAAGCACGGAACTTGATCTGAATAGTAATGGATATTCGCTCGCCGTAAGGGTTATGAGCGTAGAGAGAGCCGTTAAGGATCAGATATCTCAGGTGAAGGAAATATGCAGTAAGAACGGGGGAAGGGGGGTTTTACTTGGGGATAAGGAAGAGGAGAGGTTCTGGTTAGGGTTAAGAAAGTTTGAAGGCGGCTCGGACGGATCGGGGCGCGCATTATGTAAAGCGGGCGTTCTTATTGAAGACGTGGCAAAGGTGTTTAACTCCGTTGAGCGGTTACATGAGGTAAAGACTTACGCGGGCGCGAAGGCGGGTAACGGAATTGTCAATATATTGATTGAAGGGGAAGACGAGACTCTTTTGGAATCTGTTACTCACCTCCGTAATTTCTGCGACTCCGTTGGTGGTTATCTAGTGGTTCAGAGAGCACCTGAGGAAATTAAGACAAAAATTGACGTTTGGGGTAACATAGGATCGGGGACAGCTCTAATGAAAAGGCTAAAATCGAATTTAGATCCTATGAACTTGCTTAACCCCGGAAGGTTCATATAAGAGTCTAAGGGGTGGACTAGGACATTACCTCTATTATTTGAATAAATTTAATCTTACCGGTCTCGGATTAGTGATAAGAAGAGAAGAAAAGGAAGGATGGATACTCATTACCCAGCATGACCACGCCCAGCTTGCATGGGAGGTTATGAGATTCTGGGGGAATGATAGGTTTGTCTTGCCCGATCCGTACGACGAGGTGCTTTTCGCCATTAAAGAGCACGACTGCGGGTGGATAGATTGGGACTCTTGCCCAAAGCTGAATCCCAATACTAGTTATCCCGTAAGCTTTATGGAGATGAGCGCCGAGGACCAATATGAAATTTGGAGCAGGTGTTACAGGTCCCACGCCGACGAGCACCCTTACGCTTCTTCTCTAATAGCACTTCATTTTGCTAGGTTCAACAGAAAAGTTCTGAGTAAAAATCCCGTGAATGGCTTGGCAAAATCATTGCAGCAAGGCATGGATAAATTCATTTCTAATAACCTTAATATCTCTTACGCTAACTCTCATTTGGCAACAATCCCCAAACGGGTGGGTATAAACCTCAGATTTCTTCAGATAGGCGACGTCCTATCTCTCATGCTTTGCCGCGGTTTGAAGTCGGCGGAAATAACAGGTGTTCCTATTGATTATACAGGGTCGGAGGTAAGCATCAGGATAGAATCAGAGGATGGATTTGATTATACTTTAAGCCCTTATCCATTTAGGCAGAACTTAATAGAGCTTAAGATTCAAGCAAAAAGGGTTGATAGTGGTAAGTTTAAGAGTGAAGGTCAATACAGAGAAGTCCTTAACAATTCAGAGAGCAAAACACTTGATTTCACAATAAGAAAGGGCTAACCAGTTGAAATGAAAGAGATTAATTTTACCGCCTTTGATGACAAGGACAAGCCGGATGCTGATATTATAAAGGACTGCGTTCATTGCGGTTTTTGCCTTTCCGCCTGTCCTACGTATTTGGAGACTGGAAACGAGCTTGATTCCCCAAGGGGTAGAATCTATCTAATAAAGTCAGCAGCCGAGGGGAAAATACCTATGGGCGATTCCTTGATACGACATCTGGATAGATGTCTTGGATGTCTAGCCTGCGAGCCCGCTTGCCCATCGGGAGTAAGATATGGAAGTCTAATTGAAGCTGGAAGGTCTCAAATAGAAAGGCGCCATAGAAGGCCTTTTTTTGAAAGACTTCATAGATTTCTAATTTTCTCTCTTTTTCAATATCCCGAAAGGCTAAAATTGATAATGCCTGTTTTCAATCTCTATCAAAAAATTGGTTTAAGAAGGCTAATACATTCAACAGGGATTCTAAGGATTGTTTCGGACAAGCTGGCGCAGATGGAAGGGATGCTACCGAGTATAGACTCGCTGAGACTTTCCTCTGACCTTCCTCGGTTAATTGAGGCTAGGGGCAAAAAGCGCCACAGGGTAGCTCTCATCACCGGATGCGTTCAAAGCGTTTTGTTTTCACGCACGAACGAAGCTACCGCCAGGGTGCTCAGTGAGAACGGGTGTGAAGTAGTTGTTCCAAAGGAGCAGGGGTGCTGCGGGGCGCTTTCCGTGCATTCTGGGAGACTTTCTGAGGGACGAGGTTTCGCGAAAAGTATGATAAAAGCCTTTGAAGGTCTTGACGTCGAAGCTATCATAGTTAACTCGGCAGGCTGTGGTTCCACTATTAAAGAGTATGAGCGTCTGCTTAAAGATGATCTTTTGTTCGCCAAGCGAGCCAAGCATATAAGCGATAAGACAAAAGACGTTATGGAGTTTTTGGCGGATGTCGGGCTTAACGATGAGATGGGGGAGCTTAATTTGAGGGTAACTTATCAGGATGCCTGCCATTTGGGACACGCACAGAGAATAAAAGACGAGCCTAGACGACTTTTAAGTCAGATTCCGGGATTAGAGCTTATAGAAATGAACGAGTCGGACGTTTGCTGCGGAAGCGCCGGCATTTACAACTTGGTTCAACCTGAAATGTCGCAAGGGCTCCTTGAGAGAAAATTATCTAACGTCAAGGAAGTTGACGTGGATTATTTAGTTGCCGGCAATCCCGGATGCCTTCTTCAACTCCGAAAAGGTCTGAAAGATCATGGACTCAACGTAAAGGTCGCTCATCCCGTAGAGCTGCTTGACTGGTCTTATAGAGGTGCTGTTGAGTAACCTTAAGTTGCTTATTGTCAACTTTGTAATAACCAGTAAGTTGACAGAAATAATTATACGGGTTATAAGTATAGGCAAGTTAAGAGAATAAGGAATATGTAGCTTTGTATAAGATCCCCTCTTTTTCATGTTATCGGAGCACTAGACGTGGTTTCGATATATTTGATATAGACGTAACGGAGAAATATTTTGAAAGCTTTCATACTTGCGGCTGGTAGAGGCAAAAGGCTGTATCCCTATACCAAATACGTCCCCAAATGTTTGCTTGACATTGGTGGTGAAACGATACTTGAAAACCAAATAAATCATATAAGAGCTTGTGGTATTGACGAGGTTGTAATCGTGGTAGGTTTTGGTTTTGAGAAAGTCGAAAATTTCCTGAGAAATTATGATGGGTTGGGAATGAAGATTAAAACGCTTTATAATCCATTCTACCAAACTACTAACAGTCTTATATCCCTCTGGATTGCCAGGGGAGAAATGGATGGCGATATGGTAGTAATGAACGGAGATGACGTTTTTGAAATTGAAGTGCTTGAGCAAGCCCTAAAGATGAGGGATGAAAAAATATGTATCCCAGTCAAGCGTAAGACAAACTATGAAGATGAAGACATGAAAGTGGAGATAAATGGAAGAAAGGTAATTGGCATTAGCAAAGCTTTGGCGAGTAGGACGTCCGCTGAATCGGTAGGAATAAGAGTCTTTAGAGACACTGGCGTAGAGCTAATAAGAGGGTCTATAGAAGAAGAGATGAGGACGCCCGGGGCAGAGAGCAAATGGTACATCTCTTCAGTTTATAGGCTAATTAAAAAGGGATATAAAGTTAACTCGCTTGATATTGGCAGTTTATTCTGGATGGACGTGGATTATCCGAGGGATTTGTTCGAAGCTAGGTTTAATTCAAATAAATTTTTGGGTGGGTTGTATCAAGAAAGGGTTCTAGGAATCGTAGAAACAAGCTAGAACATGGATTACGCAATAATTTTAGCGTCTGGTATAGGTATAGACGGAGAAGAACTACGCTCGCATGGGAAAGAAGTTTTTGGCTCCTTACCCCAAATAAAAAGGTTGATCATAACTGCTCAAAGAGCAGGAATCAAGCGGTTTACCATAATTGCTGAGAATGCTGGTTTCCCCTTAAAAAAATTGCTAGAAGGCGATAAGCGTATAGAAAGCGAAGTCGCCTGGTGCTCTTCTATCTCCGAGGTAGCTCTTAAGCAAAAACCGTTTCTTATACTACAATCAAACCTCGTGATCACTCCCGAAGCTCTTTCAAGCTTCATTGATTCAGAAGTAAAGGAAGAAGAGTTGCTTGTTTTGGTGGATATTTCAAAGGACGCATGGATCAAAGCTACTCAGGAGGGTGATATTGTAGATGTTTTTTCAACCGGCGGTAGAGCCGTTGGGGCATTCATCGCGTCGGGCAAGTTGCTGGGAGAATCCATAAGGGATTTTGGATCAATAAACTTGTTGGTTCAGGAGTTGGCTGGTAGGGAAAGGCTTACATACAAGGGGTTCTCAGGCACCTATTGGATGAGATTATCCTCTGATGGAGACTCGGTGAAGAGAGCGGAAGATTTGATATTCGCTCACGTGGGAAAAACAGCAACCGGATGGATCTCAAGAAGCATAAACAGTAAGTTCTCGTTACCTACTAGTCGGTTGTTGGTTAAAAGCCCGCTTACTCCAAATATGATAAGCGTTGGTATCAACGTTATAGGGGCTTTCTCTGGCGCATTTTACGCTATCGGACATCCGGTGATCGGAGCAATCTGTCTGCAGATCGCCACTATTCTCGATCGTTGCGACGGAGAGGTGGCTAGGGTCAAGCTAATGGAGACGAAAAAGGGGCAATGGGTTGATACCATTTCGGATCAAGTAACTGTCCTATCTTTTTTAATAGGAGCACCTCTTGGATATTACTTGGTTACGGAAAGTCCGATCCCTATAATATTAGGAAGCATTAATATAGGAATTTTTATGTTTTTTGTCATCTGGTCTTTTTACTTTCTCAGCAGATACACTAGCTCTGGAAGTCTAGTAACCTATTTTGAGATTGATAGGCTTATAGATGATAAGAAGACGACCCATATACGCAAGCTAATTAAGTTGCTTAGGCCTATGGGTAGAAGGAATTTTTACTCTCTAGCTTTGCTCGTGCTGGCTATCTTTGGTGGATATCCATGGGTAGTGGGGGCTACCACAGTAACGCTGACGTTATTTTTGATCCATCAGTTAGAAGACATACTAAAGTTAAGAAGAGTTGATCCTGATTCTAGCGTTCTGAAATAGAGAATGATAGCACGGCTTTCTTAGTCTCGAACATCTTTTTTGCTCTCAAATGGATGCTTAGCGGATTGTGGGTTTCTAAAAAGCGTTATTACGCAGAAGGATAAAAGTCCCAATGTAGCTCCCCAGGCGCAAACCATAAATATAAGAGCGTCAAGTTCCATTATTTTTTCTTTTCCTCCTTTTCTCAGCGATGAATACGAGAACGGTAAGGACTGCAAAGAGCAGTATTAAATAGGCTCTTGAAACCCATATTGTCCAGCCGGTCTTTTCAAGTTCGTTTGGGAGGTGTTTAACGCCCCACCAAGCTAAAAGCACTAGCATAAACAATGGTGTAATATATCTTAACACATAGTAGAATATTCTGGGTACTTTTATAATTCCGTTTCGGTTTATTTCTTTCCATGCCCTTTCCCCACCGAAAATCCACATAAAGATAATAATCTCCAAAAGCCCAAACACTACAATTCCTATGGTTCCCACCCAGAAATCCCATTCATCTAACGTCTGGTTTATAAAAATAACCATAAGCACGCTAACTATTATTATTCCCATCGTGGTAAGTACTGCTTTAGTCCTGCTCAAGCTGAACTCGTCCTGAAAGAATGTAATAACGGGCTGCATTATCGCTAAGGAAGAAGTAAGACCCGCAAAGAAAAGAAGGAAGAACCAAAGAAACCCCAAAAACTGTCCTGCAGGCATACTGGCGAATATTGCGGGAAGGCTTACGAAACCAAGACTAAAAGCTCCCGATTTAGCGATAGACACCGCTCCCGCCACGCCGAAAAAGGCGACTGCTGCTGGTATTGCTATAGATCCGCCTAATACGACCTCGGCGGTCTCGTTGATCGTAGCGGAAGTAAGTCCACTAAGCGTTACGTCTTGCTTGCTCCTTAAGTAAGAGGCATAAGTTATTATGGCTCCAAAGCCTAGGCTAAGCGTAAAGAAGATCTGTCCCGCGGCGGCGACCCATACTCCGGGATTCCTTAAGGCGCTGAAATCGGGATTCCATAGAAAATTCAATCCTTCAATCGCACTTCCGTTAGGCGTCTTTAGCGTCAGAACGCGGACAAGAATAACAATTGCCATTATGAATAAAGCAGGCAGAGCGAATTTGGCGAAAATTTCAACTCCCTTTGATATTCCTCTTAACAGGATAACGAAGTTTATAGCTAAAGTTGCTATAAAGGCGCAGTACGCCATAACGGAAGGGCTAAACAGATTCCCTCCTCCCGCACCTATGTAAGTTCCCAGAAAGTCGCTAAATGGCTGAACGTAATCTTTTGTGCCGCTTCCCCCAACGTCTAATTGAGGACTGGTGCCTGTAATAAAATGGATTGAGTAGCCCAGGGTCCATGACTCTAAATATATGTAATAAATTGCCACTACTAGGGGAATCCAAAGACCGAATACGCCGATTACTCGTGAAAAAGCGTTGTTCCATAGTAAACCAAAGACCGCCGGCGTAGTGCCACGACCCTGGGCGCCTCCGTATCTGCCTATAGCCCACTCTGTCCACATTAGGGGTATGCCAATAAGAAGAAAGGCAATGAAGTAGGGAATCATGAAAGCCCCTCCACCATTCTCGGCAGCCTGAACGGGAAATCGCAGGAAGTTCCCAAGCCCAACCGCGTTGCCCGCCATTGCGAGTATTAGACCTGACCTTGTTACCCATAAATCCCTACGTATTGGCGAGGTGTCGCTCATTTAATTAACTATCCTAACTTGACGTTTTAATTGTTATGCAATTAGAGCTATGGCCGCCGAGACTTCTTTGCGCGATGCTTGAATAGCGCTCCCGAATTCTAGCAAGAATTCTTGACAAATGGTTTAGTGTGCTTATCCTACCGTGCCTTCCAAATTAAGAACATAAACAGAAAATTAACAAGAACAGCTAAGCAGAAAGATAACTATAAAATGACGGAAATCAAAAAGCCATCCAAAGCTAAAAGAAAGGCGTCGAGAAAAAAGCATGATTGGCGAGAAGAGATCAAGCAGGCTCTTTTGGCAATGAGAACAGAACTGTTGCAGGAAGTCGCCGAGTCAATGAAGGCTGAATCGGATCACCTAAAGCACGACATAGGTGATTTTTACGATCATGCCTCGAACGAGAGAGACAGAGAACTTGCTCTTATGCTAGCAGATAGAGAAAGGGAAAAACTCGCTCACGTGGACGATGCACTTAAGCGTATAGAGTTAGGCACTTATGGTATATGCGGCTCCTGTGACGAAGGTATAGATAAAGAACGACTAATCGTAATGCCCTTTACTAAGCTGTGCCTTTCGTGTCAGGAGGACCTGGAGAGGGTTTAGCTTTTCTATATAACTATGGAGCAGTTATGTCCACCATCTCAATCTTTTCTATTTCTTCCCCTAAAAAATTCTCGGCGACTGATAAGAACGTATCTGATACGTCCGTCAGATAGTATTTTTTTTGAGTTTGTTTTGGGTCATTATTCAGCATGTTCCCTTCGTTTAAGACTTTGCTTGTTTCAATGGCTGTTTCCTCGGCCGAGTCGACTAATATAATATCTTTGCCCATAATTTTCCTGATTACCGGTTTCAGAAGTGGGTAGTGCGTGCACCCAAGCACTAAAGCGTCTATTCCAGAGTGCTTCAGATTTTTTAGATATTCTTCCGCGATAAGCTCCGATATTTCACCCTCTACTCGACCCTCGTCCGCAAGGGCGACAAATAGAGGGCAGGCTTTGGAAAGAACTTCTATGCCAGGCGCAATACTTTCTAGGGCGCTTTTATAAGCATCGCTATTTATAGTTGATGGAGTGCCTATAACACCCACTTTTTTGGTTTTCGTAACAGTTGCTGCTTTCCTAGCGCCGGGCTCTATTACTCCGATTACGGGAATATCTAAGTCTCGGTTGAGGCTGGGAATGGACACGGAGGAGGCCGTGTTGCAGGCTGCTATTAAAAGCTTTATTCCTTTGGAGACGAGAAACTTAGCGTTACTGTGCGAGTAGGTTGTGACAGTCCTGCTGGATTTAGTGCCGTAAGGCACCCTTGCCGTGTCGCCTAAATAAATAATGCTCTCGTTGGGAAGTCTTCGTATTAGCTCCTTTACAACGGTGAGTCCCCCTATTCCAGAGTCAAATATTCCTATGGGTTTACTGTTATACTCGGTCATTTTGCAAAGTGGCTATTTGAGTTCTTAAATTTAGAACAATGCTTCAATTGCTTTTTCAATAGAATCCACTCCGACAAGCGAAATAGAATTGTCGTATGAGTTTAGCCTGTCAAGGTTTATTTGAGGGAGCGCACATTTCTTAAAGCCCAGTTTTTCAGCTTCTTTTAGCCTTAGCTCTATTTGTGAAACCCCTCTTATCTCCCCTGCAAGGCCAATCTCTCCTAATACTATGGTGTATGGGTCTATCTGCTTGTCCTGAAAGCTAGACGCTAGTGCCATTGAGATTGCCAGGTCCACTGACGGTTCTTCTATTTTGACGCCCCCGGCGACGTTCATGAAAATATCCTGTCCCAAAATTTGAAGACCAGCCCTTTTTTCAAGGACGGCGACTAGAAGCGATACGCGATTGTGGTCTAATCCTATTGTAGTTCTCCTTGGCGCCCCAAAGTTGCAAGGAGAGACCAAAGCTTGTATCTCAACCAGTATAGTCCTTGTCCCTTCAATGCTTGGCGTTACAACTGAGCCTGGAGCGTGCTCTGGACGTTCAGATAGGAAGATTTCAGATGGATTTTTAACTTCCCTAAGCCCGCTGTCCATCATTTCAAAAACTCCTATCTCGTTTGTCGAGCCGAATCTGTTTTTTACGGCTCTTAAAATTCTATATGGATGGTCCTTTCCTCCCTCAAAATAAAGAACCGTATCTACGAGATGCTCGAGTGCTTTTGGACCAGCGATAGCCCCTTCCTTCGTTACGTGTCCTATAAGAAGCATTGCGGTGCCGCTTGACTTTGCGTAGCTCATCAGCTTTGACGTGCATTCCCTGATTTGTCCGACGCTTCCAGGGGCTGATGACAATTCTTCCGTGAACATAGTCTGTATCGAATCTATTACCGCTATTTTAGGTGAGAGTTTGTCTATTTGTTGCACTATATCTTCAACGGACGTTTCTGTTAGCACATAAATGTTATTGGATAGTGCGCCTATCCTTTCCGCTCTGATTTTTACTTGCTCAGGCGATTCTTCTCCAGTTACATATAGAAGGTCAAAGCTATCTTTAACTTCCCTCTTCTGCGCCCCTGAACTAATTTTATTCAGCATTTGGAGCGTGATGGTGGATTTGCCTATACCGGGGTCTCCACCTACGAGTATTACCGAGCCTGGGACCAAGCCTCCACCTAGCACTCTGTCTAGCTCTTTATTATCGGTGGTTATTCTCTTTTCTCTCTCGCTTTGGATTTGAGTTACGGGGACGGGCTTACTTAGCCCTGCTCTGTCTTTTTTAGCGGTCATTCCCATATTACCGCGTCGTGGGGTGCTACTTTCTTCCACGTAAGTATTCCACCCTGCGCATTCTGGACATTTCCCAAGCCAACGGGGAGACAAATTACCACACTCTTGGCAAGCGTATTCTGGGGCTATTTTTGGTTTTTTCATTGTGTTTGTAATATGTTTTTTATTTTGCTTTCTCATCATTTCTCAATTAAAAACAAGAACTCCATATTGTTGTCTTCTCGTTGACTAACCCAATCATAAGTCCAGCGCATACCTGACATAACGCTGCGTTGATAATCCATAGAAAATACATTGACGTTTTTACATAGACGACTAATAATTTCTCCGATCTCTTCTTTAGTTGCTCTCCCTCCATTGCTGTAGGAAAGTAAAATGTAAGGAGAAGTGCATTCTGATAAAAGCTGTTCAATAGCTTCTAAGGCAATAAATCTTCCTTCTTTATTCTTACGGAACTCTTCAAAAACTGAACCCGCATCTCTGTCATTGTAATCTGCTCTGCGGTTTGCAACTCCTGCTATATCCGGTTCATCATTTAAGCATATTGTCTTCCAAATATGGTAATAAGAGGCATAGCGGACGCGAGACGGTGGCATTTTCTCATTATTGGAACCATAGGGTGGATCGAAATAAGATAAATCTGCTTTTACCTCAGGTAGTATATTAAAAACGTCCGTATTTGTAATTCGATGACGGTCAGAGATTTCGGTTAAACCTTGAGTACGAGGTGACAAGAGTCTTAAGCTTTTAAATGAACGTGGAGACCACTCCCTAAGATAATAAGCATAATGTCCTAATGTATTATCTGCCTTATCTAATGCTAATATCAAGCTGGTCAATAGAACTGAGTTTTCTATAGAATCGTCTGCTATTTTATCTATCTCTGATCTTATCGCATCCAACTTTCTTGTATTATACTTTTGCCATACTCGCTTCCTTCCGTCTGATTGGATGGATATTCCATTATTAACTTCTCCCCCGTAGTGATATGTGAACCAGCCATCTTTAGGTTCTACGGCATTGAGATATTTTATTTTATCTTCAAGTTGTTTTGTAATAGTTCCCTTTAGATAACATTCTGCGAATACTTTTGACCAAACGGCAATATCATTAGATATTACTTCATAGCCACACTGGGCAAATGCTTGACTGACTCTTGTTGTGCCTGAAAATCCATCAAGAACCCGTCTTACAGGAAGGGATCTAATTATAGAAAGGATATCGGGCAATAGTTTGAGTTTAGAGCCAATATATTTTATCCCTTCTGTCTCGATAGAGTATGCAGATGTTTCTCCGAAGAGATATAGCTGTTCTGGTCTAATAGATTGACCCCTTGCCCTTGCAGGCGAGCTTACGTCAGGCATAGTATAAAATTAAGAATGTTTATAAATATCTATAATTATAAATCTTGTTGAAATACCAATGAAAAGCAAGTAAAGATGGAAATCGCAACTTGAAATTTGCCTCTACGTGCATATTTTTCTATTATTGTAAATCACTTTAGCTGTTAAATAGAACCAATAAGTGGGGAGGTAGCAGATCAAAATGGCTGAGAAATCTCCGAAGAAGCATGAATTCCAAGCCGAAGTCAAGCAGGTTCTAGATATCGTAATAAACTCTCTCTATAAGGACAAAGAGGTATTTATAAGGGAGCTTATTTCAAACGCGTCGGACGCTCTTGAGAAGCTGAGATATTTACAGTTGACGGAAAAAGAGATATATGATGACAATCTGGATCTCGAGATCAGCGTTCACGTGGATGATTCTGAGAATACCATTACTATTGAGGATTATGGGATCGGAATGACAAAGGACGAACTGATCGAGAATCTTGGGACAATCGCTCATTCAGGCTCTAAAGCTTTTTTACAAGCTGTAAAAGAAGACGGTGGCGTCAATGATAATCTTATAGGGCAGTTTGGGGTTGGATTCTATAGCGTGTTTATGGTTGCCAAGTCGGTTGAGGTATATACGCATAGCTGGAAAAAGGGTACTAAGAGCTTATTATGGAAGAGCGACGGCTCCGGTGCCTATGAAATAACGTCCGCTAGGGGCGTTAGACGAGGCACCAAGATAGTCCTTCACCTGAAAGAAGAGAGTAAAGAGTTTTCAAATTCGGATAGAGTAAAGAGCGTTCTCACTCACTATTCGAGCTTCGTTCAGTTTCCGATTAAGCTGAAGGGCGAGCAAATTAATAACGTGCAACCGATCTGGATGAGGAATAGAAATGAGATTGCGGATGATGACTATACGGAGTTTTATAAATTTCAGTCAGACGCTTTTGACGAGCCGACTTACAGGCTCCATTTCAGCTCTGAAGCTCCCCTTGATATAAACGCGCTTATATTCGTTCCGAAAGAAAACCCTGAGAGGTTCGGCTTTGGTAAGATTGATCCGGGATTAAGCTTATACTGCAAGAAAATATTGATTGATTCTAAACCCAAAGGGCTTGTGCCAGACTGGCTGCGTTTTCTAAAGGGCGTAGTTGACAGTGCTGATCTCCCACTTAACATTTCGCGTGAGGCTATGCAGGACAGCGCCCTTACCAGTAAGATAGGGCAGGTAATTATAAGCAAGTTTATTAAGTTCCTTAGCGATGATTCCAAAAAAGACGCCGAAAAGTATGAAGAATTCTATAAGAGATTCTCAATATTTATTAAAGAGGGTGTTGCGGCAGATTTTACGAACCGCGATCAGCTTGCCAAACTCCTCCGTTACGAATCTTCATCAACCCAGAAAGATCAATTTACAACGTTAGACGATTATGTGTCTCGTATGGGTGAGGATCAGAAAGAAATTTACTACCTCTACTCATCTAATCGCGAGACGTTAGAAGCAGGACCTCATCTCGAGACTTTTAAGGTGCAGGGGCTGGAAGTTCTTTACCTTTACGAGCCAGTTGACGAGTTTGTTATGTCAAGCCTTTCACAGTATGACGGTAAAAACCTCGTTTCGGCTGATAATGCCGATATGGAACTTAAAGAAGTCTCTTCCCAAGAGGCGGCGATTTCCGAAAAGGAAGCCAAGATGCTCTGTGAATGGATGAAGGAAACCCTGAGTGAGCGCGTTAACGAAGTGAGATTGAGCAAACGGTTAGTTGATAGTCCTGCAATCGCTTTGAACGCCGATAAACTTATGACCCCTTCTATGCGGCGAATGATGAAGGCAATGAAGCAGGACATGAACGTTAAAGACTCCGTTAACTTAGAGATCAATCCGCGCCATGGGCTTATAAAGAATCTAGTGAACTTAATAGGCGAGGATTCTGATCTAGCCAAGCTGATTGCCGAGCAGATCTTTGATAACACGCTGATTTCGGCAGGTTTTTTGGAGGATCCGCGTTCTATGGTCAGCCGGGTGTATGAAATCCTTGAGCGCGTGACGGAAACTCCGCCCGTGACGGAAAAGTGAGGTTTATTCAATGAAATTTGAAGGAACAGAGAGCTATATTTCTACAAGGGATCTGAATCTTGCCGTAAACGCTTCTATTACGCTTGAGCGCCCGCTCCTAATAAAAGGCGAGCCCGGAACGGGTAAGACGATGCTGGCGTTTGAGGTTGCGAACGCCCTCGGCAAGGAGATTATTACGTGGCATATAAAGTCCACGACCATTGCTCAGCAGGGACTTTATGAATATGACGCCGTCTCGAGACTCCGCGATTCACAACTTGGAGACGAGAGGGTGAGCGATATTTCAAATTATATAAATAGGGGAAAGTTATGGGAGGCTTTTGAGTCTAAAAAGCAGGTTGTTTTGTTAATTGACGAGATAGACAAGGCTGACATAGAGTTTCCTAACGACCTTCTTTTAGAGCTTGATAAGATGGAGTTTTATTGTTACGAGCTTCAGAAAACTGTCAAGGCAAAGGAGCGCCCGCTTGTTATAATTACGTCCAATAATGAGAAGGAGTTGCCTGACGCGTTTTTGAGGCGATGTTTTTTCCATTACATAGCCTTTCCAGACAGAGAGACTCTTAAGTCCATAGTCAAAGTGCACTATCCTGAGCTGGAGGACAGACTGCTCGACAGGGCGATGAATATGTTTTATGAACTAAGAGATATAGACGGACTCAAAAAGAAGCCTTCTACAAGCGAGTTAATAGACTGGTTGAAACTAATTATAGTAGGGAAAATTACGGAATCCGAACTAGGCTCTATTGACCTTTCCGAGAAACTTCCACCATTCGCTGGCGCGTTGCTCAAGAATGAGCAGGATCACGGGTTGTTGAAGGTTTTACGATACCGGAGGGCACGATAGGGTGAGTGAGGTTGGGGAGATCAGATGGGGAAACAACGGTTTAGTAAGTTTGATATGACTTTTGGACTTCTTCGCGCTCCGCAATTGAAGAAAAAAGGCTTGAGGAATACTCTGCGTTATAGCAAGAGGGGCTTATACAGCGCTTTCAGTACACGTGTGGGCTTGCCGGGGCGTGGAAAGCTATTAAAGATTACCTTGAAGATGGTGATATGACCGTCAAACCTTCAACGCCCCGCAACGTTGTCAAGGAAGCGTATAAATCTGGTCTTATAGACGATGGGCAGGTGTGGATTGACATGATAGATCGTTGCAACATGCTTTCTCGCACCTACGATTTCAAGAAATTCAAAAAGATCCTTGTGGTTCTCGAAGAACGCTACAAGGGCGCCTTTGCCTCTCTGCACAGAAAGCTCTCATCTGAAGGTGAAAAGTAATGATGGGAATTGGGCTTAATAAGAGAGGGTGCGATCTTATCAACGGAGTTTTCTCGGTTGACAATCGCATTGAGAGGGTGGTTATCTTCGGCTCTCGCGCAAACGGCAAATTTAAAAATAACTCCGACGTCGATTTCGCGGTGTATAGAGGTGTATAGAATTGAAGACGATCTGCATATAGAAAGAATTGACACGGCTCTTGATGAATTGCCCCTTCCCTACAAGTTTGACGTCATAGCGCATAACTCTATTCGGTATAAGCCACTTTTTGAGTATATAAGGGAATTTGGCAGGGTGTTTTATTGTAGGCGTGATACGAGGTGACTAATACGAGGAAACAAATCATAAAGATGGGAGAAGTAAATATGATCTTAAAAGGTAGAATTCGCACATTATCTAACGACGATAAAGATCGTTGGTCAAGAAGAGAAATCATAATAAAGCAGCAAGGTGATTTTCCTAAAGTCCATGATGAATATCTCTTATAGATTTGAATGGCAAAGAGTATAAGTTATCATTTATTAAAGGTGCTAATAAGGATGGATATGTTTGTCTCGGCTAACCGGGCAAACTAAAAGGTTGATTTTCTCGGTATTATCCTGACCAGCGAGTAGAAAAAGACGAAATTACACTCCTCCGTTATCGCGATGATAATACTTTTTTAATCCTAACTTCTAATCAGGTAAAGGAACTCTGCGGTAAATGACCAGCTTCTAAAGAAATATCAAAAGATGCAGTCTCCATTATTTTACTTTACCTTCCCAGTCCGATGCGTGTCTTATCTCGTTTTTGGTTATACTATCAGATAAATGTTCCTAGATTTCTTCCTCCTTCTTAAAAGCGATGGAATACCGGTCACCATTAAAGAGTATCTGACTTTTCTTGAGGCTCTTGACAGGGACGTAGTCCAATACAGCACCAATGATTTCTATTACCTCAGCCGGTTCTCTTTAATTAAACACGAGCACCACTTTGACAGGTTTGACCTTTTGTTTGGCTACTTTTTTAATGGTATTGAGAAAATTGATACAGAGGAATTTATGAAAATTCCTGAGGAATGGCTCAGAAAGAGCTTTGTCAACGCCCTTACCGATGAAGAGAAAGAAATGATTAAGTCTATGGGTGGTCTTGACAAACTCCTTGAAAGGTTGAGAGACCTTATGGAAAAGCAGAAGGAAAGACACCAGGGCGGGAATAGATGGATAGGCACCGGTGGGACGTCACCATTCGGTGCCTATGGCTATAACCCCGAAGGTATAAGAATAGGACAGGATGGCAACAGAAATAGGAGGGCGATCAAAGTTTGGGACAAACGCGAGTTTAGGGACTTGGATGATGGCGTTGAACTTCAGACCAGAAACATGAAGATGGCTCTCAGGAAACTTCGCATACTGACGAGAGAAGGGGTTAAAGAAGAGCTTAATCTAGATAAGACAGTTGAGAAGACGTGCAAGAACGCCGGACTCCTTGAACTCGAAATGGTGGCATCCAAAAAGAATAACATAAAGGTGCTCTTGTTTTTGGATATCGGTGGTTCGATGGATGATCATATAGAACTTTGCTCTCGCTTATTCTCGGCTGCGAAATACGAGTTTAAGCATTTGGAGTATTTTTATTTTCATAACTGCGTTTACGAGTCGGTGTGGAAGAATAATGAGAGGAGGTGGCAGGAAGCAACGCCGACGTTTGAAGTCCTCAATACTTACAACAGCGATTACAAAGTTATACTAGTTGGGGACGCATCCATGTCTCCTTATGAGCTTCTCTACCAGAATGGAAGCGTTGAGCATAATAACGACGAACCGGGATTTTCTTGGCTCAATCGTATAAAGCAAAAATACCCCGATATGGTATGGCTAAACCCGACGCCCGTTGAGGAATGGCGATTCACGGAGTCTATCGGCATGGTTAGGGAATTTATGCGGAATAAGATGTTTCCACTTACCATTGGCGGGCTTCAAAAGGCGGTTGAAGCGCTTAAAGACAAGAAGGTTACGTTTGAAGAAAGGCATTAGCATGCACTTTATCAGTTGAATATAAACGTCCTGTTTCCATATACGAGGATGTGTCTTTTCAGATGGTGCCATATTGCCTGTGAGAGAACTACTTTTTCAAGGTATCTTCCCTTTCTGATTAAATCTTCAACGCTGTCCTTATGGCTTACCCGGACTACGTTCTGTTCTATTATTGGACCTGCGTCAAGCTCAGCCGTTACATAGTGGCTTGTAGCTCCTATTATCTTCACGCCGCGCTCGTAAGCGGAATGATAAGGTCTTGCGCCCGGAAAGGCAGGAAGGAAGGAATGATGTATGTTAATTATTTTATTAGGGTAGTAGGATACGAACTCGTCGCTCACTATCTGCATATATCTGGCGAGGACTATAAAATCTATATTGTATTCCCTAAGAAGCTCAAGCTGTTTCTTTTCGGCTTGCTTTTTATTCTGTTTGACGTTTGGCGTAAAGTGGAAATCAATACCGTGCATTTTTGCGATTTCTTTCAAGTCTTCGTGATTGCTGATAATCAGGGGGATCCCAACGTTCCATTCCCCAGACTGGCAGTGTGATAGTATATCATTGAGGCAATGGGGGAGCTTAGACACGAAAATCGCCATCCTTGGACTGTAATCGGAAAAGTATAGATTCCACTTCATATCAAATCTCTCGGCTATCAGGGTATTAAAATACTCCCCTATCTTATCTCTGGAAATAACGAAGTTCTCCAAGCTCCACTCTACGCGCATAAAGAATACTTTCTGTCCAGAGTCCACGTGTTGGTCGAGATAAAGAATATTCCCCCCGTTCTTAAAGATAAACTCCGTTACCGCTGCTACAAGTCCTTTCTTGTCAGGGCTGTGAATAATTAAAATTGCTGAAGGGTGCTGATCTTTATAGTTCATAGTTCACTTCGCTTATTTTATATCAGTTTGCCTGTATCTCTCAACGTATAAGACTAATTTGGGGAAGAATACCTTGAAGTTTGATTCGAGCTCCCTATAATTTGCTTCAACTTCTTCTACGGCTCCCAAAAGTGAATTGTCCCGGTCAAATCGTTTTTTGAGACGTCTTGATATTCCATCTAGTGATTTTCCAATTCCTTCTAGGCGTTCATAGGAACCTATCCAGTCCTCCTCAATCATCCTGGGGATAAAAAGCCTGAGCCTATTTGGTAGAATGCTAGCGTGTTTTATTAAAAGATTATAGGCTTTATTGATAAAATCCGATAGCTCGACGCTTGAGTAAGAAGACCAGTTCTTTGCCAGAAAATGATCAAAACTCATGTCTATTATTATTCCGGCGAACCTTCGTCTCTCCTTACTGATTAGTCTCTTACTCGCTAGGAACTTCTCGTGGGAATCCGTGAATGCGTCCACTCGCCTGTGCATCCTGATTCCTTTAGAGATTTCTTTATTATAGGTGTGGTCTATATAACCTTTTACGAAATCTCCAAGCAGATTTCCCAGCATAGAACCCTCTGAGTTCTCAGCCAAGTAAAGATGGGCAAGGTAGTTCATATAAAGTCATTGACAAGAGGTAATAAGCCTGAATGATATATTTTACATAGGTGTAGTCTGCTATCAAGGAGGTTATAGATGGCGTTTGAGTTTATCAATTATGAGAGAGAGGCGAATAGCGTAGGTATATTAACTGTCAGTCGACCAAGGGCGCTTAATGCGCTTAACTGGGATACGCTTCGTGAGCTTAGAGATTTTATGGAGAACGTTCTACCTAGTGAGAGCCTAAGGGCTTTGATTGTTACGGGAGCAGGGGACAAAGCCTTCGTAGCGGGCGCTGATGTTATGCAGATGAGCCAAATGAAAGCGAGTGAGTTTCAAGAGTATATAGAATATGGGCATAAAGTTTATGACCTTATTCAGAATGTGCAGACTCCCTCTATAGCGTCTATTAACGGATACGCGTTGGGTGGTGGGTGTGAGCTTGCCCTTGCCTGTGATATTAGAATTGCATCTGAGAAAGCTAAGCTTGGGTTCCCAGAGGCAAAGCTAGGCATGTTTCCGGCATGGGGTGGGACGCAAAGGCTTACAAGAATTCTCGGTCTTGGGAAAGCAAAGGAACTTATTTTTACTGCAGGCATGATCGGTGCTCAGGAAGCCTTGGATATAGGACTTATTGAAAAGGTCGTTCCTCATGAACAGATATTAGATGCGGCAAGGCAGCTTGCTGGAGCTATTGCGAAGAATGGTCCAGTTGCAGTGAGTGCGGCGAAAGTGTCTATTAACTCTGGTTCTGAGATGGATTTACAAAGGGCATTGTTGCTCGAGAGGACGCTCATTTCCTTATGCCTTGATTCTAAAGATATGGGTGAGGGGTTGCAGGCATTCTTAGAGAAAAGAGAGCCCTATTTTACGGGAGAGTAGGAAAGTACCTGTTCTTCCCGTCATTACCGACGCGATTGGTAATATAGCGTGGGAGGAAGAGAAATGGGAGTCCTTCTAAAAGCTGAAAACTAAAAAACTAGGGTTAAAAATTTGACAAAAAGACTATTAAAAATACAATCTATAGGACTGGTTTTTAGGGTGTTGTTGTATAGGAAGTTTATGAGGGCTTATGATAGACGATAATTAGGAGGTAGGTTATGTTAGAGCAGTTGCATGATTTAACTGGTAAAGTCGCTATAGTGACGGGTGGTTCAAGAGGAATTGGTAAGGCTATATGCTTGGGCTTGGCAGAGGCTGGAGCGGACGTATTACTCAACTATTCAAGGAGTGATAAGGAAGCGGAGAAGGTAAAAAAAGAAATTGAGAAGTTAGGGAGAAAATGCGTTACGGTAAGGGCAAACGTTGCGAATTTTCATCAGGCTCAGAATTTAGGTAAAGCTGTAATGAATCACTTTGGGAAAGTGGATATTTTAGTTAATAATGCTGGTATCAATAGAGATAGAATGCTTAAGAGAATGACCTTTGAGCAATGGAATGAAGTTATTCAAACCAACCTCTCGAGCGTGTTTAACTGCACGAAGGCAATAATAAATCTGATGTCTGGAAACGGTGGCGTGATTGTTTCAATATCCTCTATTATAGGAGAAATGGGTAACGTGGGGCAGGCTAATTACGCGTCTACAAAAGCAGGGATAATCGGTTTTACTAAAACGATGGCAAGAGAGCTTGCCAGGGACAAGGTTAGAGTTAACTGCATAGCTCCTGGCTTTGTCGAGACTGATATGCTGGGTACCGTGCCGGAAGACATTAGAGAGCAGATAAAGAAAGAAATCGCTCTCGCTAGGTTTGGAACTCCTGAAGAAATCGCGCTTGCTACTGTTTATCTTTGCTCTCCAGCCGCAAGCTGGGTTACGGGAGTTACCCTAAGAATTAACGGTGGGCATTATATCTAAGCTATAAAAGCCTTTGCTTAGCGTTGTGCCCGCCGGCAAGCTTGTATTAGTATCATAATGTTAGTTTGATCTTTCAGACAGCCATTCGGCTACGTCGGGCCATAGTCCTTTCAAAGACTTCCTGCTTACCGACATGCCGATGTGTCCTGTTGGGAATACTATGGTCTTTTTGTCTTTGCTTGATATCAATCCCTCAAAGCTCAGGCTTGAGTCTGGTGGGACTAGGTGGTCGTGTTGCGCAATGAGATTTAGAACTGGGCATTTAATTTTTTTTAGTTCTACAAGCTTTCCGTTCACCTTGAGTTTATTTTCTGTTAGGCGGTTTTCCTGATACATATATTTTACAAATTCCCTGAAAACCTCTCCCGGCACTGGGACGTTGTCGTTTAACCACTTCTCCATGGCAAGGAAATTACTTATAAATGCTTCGTTGTCGATGTTTTCATAGAAATTTACATATTTTGAAATTATGTTTTGCACAGGTTTCATAAATAGAAACCCAGCTTGTAAAAATTCTGGAGGCACGTTTCCATAGGCTTCTACAAACTTATCAACGTTAAAGTTTTCTTTGCTTCCCCAGAGGTTTAACGTGCCCTTGACCTTAAAATCAATCCCTGCCGTCATGAGAATTAAGTTTTGGACGTCTCTTGGATACAAAGCTGCGTATATTGCCGACATCGTCCCACCCATGCAGTATCCTAGCAGATTTACCTTCTCAGAGCCTGAGTCCTTTTTAACTTTTTTGACGACCTGCCTTATATAGCGGTTAATATAGTGGTTCAGATCAAGATATTTGTCTTCATCTCCCGGTACTCCCCAATCTATCAGATATACGTCTATTCCGTTTTGAAGGAGCACTTCTACGACGCTCCTGCCGGGTTTGAGGTCGAGAATATAAGGGCGGTTGACAAGCGCGAAGATCATTACTAGCGGAACCTTGCTCGTTTTTTGGGATAGGGGACGGTAGTGCAGGAGTCGCAGCTTGTTCTCGGTGAATATTACGTCGTGCGGGGTTACGCCAACTTCTGGATCTTTTGGGTTTAATAACGCTAACTCAATGGCTTTGTTAAACTTTTCTTTAGATTTTTCGGCTTCTCGCGATGCGATGCCTAAGTAGTTTATTGACATTTCCCACTGCCTCCTTCGTTTTCATTATGAAAATCTAAAAAACTCACTTGCTTCAGAGGAACGGATGAACGCTTGTGCTCTTACATCGTTTCATCTCCTGTCCCGACTGTATTACTCGTCATTTTGAACTTGTTTCAGAATTCTTCCTTCCCACTGCTTTCCTCTGTTTTTGCAAAGTGGGGCTTGAATAATCCTCTACAATCTCCTCTATCTTGTCCGAAAGGTCATTTATTTTGGCTTCCAGATTATTGATACATGCCTGCACTTTTTCTATATCACTCTTTGAAGGGAAGTGCATGTTCTTTAGCGTTCTTTCTACAACTTCGTCAAAGTGCTTTTTTAGCTCCGAAGATTTCTCTACAGCTCTTCCCATACTAGCAGCGAACAGCGGGCTGTTGACCCATTCCTCCAGTAGGGTGGAAGAGGATTGTTCCCATATTTCATAGAACTTCTTGTAATGCGACATTGGGTCAAACTCTTCGCTATTTTCTGAAGCCGCTTTGCTGAATAATGGGCTTGACGTCCATACTTTCATAGCTTCAGATACCGTCTTGTCCCATTTTTCATAAAACTCCTTATATTGCTCGGAATAGTCGAAAGATTCCTTACTCATTGTTTGTTCTCCTTAGCTTTGGACTGTTTATTACTCGCTCTTTTTTCCGAGGGCGACTTTATTTTTTTTTGAGATTGAAGGGTTTCAACTTTTTCTTCGAGCCGAGCGACTTTCTTTTCAAGCGACGACAAAGAACTAAAAAGCTTTTCTGTATCATTTTTGGCTGGATATGAGTTTTCTAGTGATTGATTCATAAAATCGTGAATATATTTATGTAATTCAGACGACTTGTCCAACGCCCTTTCCATGAGAGGGCTATTTAACCACATGTCCACCATCTTGTAGGTCGATTCCTCCCAAGTTTCATACAGCTTCTTGAAATAACTGAAGTAATCAATCTCATCACTACGTACTTTTTCGTTCATAGGTATTTCCTTTAAGACACTGACAAGTTAATTTGTTAATATGAACACGCTAATATATAAATATATATTCTAGAAAGGTTTTGTCAAATACAATTGTTAGCATTTGCACATCTCAATTATCTAGTTATAACAGTATATTAGCGACTCTTACCAATATATATTATGCGACAGCGGTCAATATACTCCTAAAAAGTCGTGCTTGCCCGGGGCAAGAAGGCCTATGGCGAATAAAGCGACAAGAACGCCAAAACCGAGCATTGCGCCAACTGCGGCTTTTCGTCCCTTCCAGTCCGAAGCTAGTCTGCCGTGGATTAAAACCGCATATAGAAACCAGGTAACTATGGACCATGTCTCTTTTTGCCCCCATTCCCAATCTGCTCCCCATATTTCTTTAGCTAAAAGCATACCTAATGCGAGACCTATTGTTACTAATGGAAATCCGGCAATTAAACATGCGTGGTTTATTTTATCGAGGGTCGTTAGCGAGGGCAGCTTGCTTATAAAAGTTCCGGCGCGCTTCAATCTAATTTTTCGTTCCTGAAATATATATAGCAGTCCTGATATGAATGCTACTGTGAATAACGCTTCACCCAAAAGGATCAACACTATGTGGATTGTGATTCTAAGGTTATGTAGCGAAGGTTCCTGCTCAATTATCCCTTGAGGGAGGATCATATGCGGCAACGTCATTATAAAAGCAAGCGGGAAGACAAAAGCTCCTAGTGTAGGAATGTTAAATTTTATCTGAGAAGCGATATAAACAAGTGTAATAAGCCAAGCGAATAAAAATAAAGTGCTATCGAGTCCTCCCAATATGAGGCTTCCCCTTGAGTAAAGGGCAAATAGGCTTATGGTCTGTATTGTAGATCCAGAGAGTGCAATATAGAATCCTATAGTTGCAAAGCTCTTGTTTCTGAATGTAAACTGACTCCCATATAAAACCGATGCGATAAAATAACAGAGAGGTATGGTCCAATAAAAGTCCATAACTATATTTTATTTATGATATTGGCAAATACAACAAACGGATCAGTTAAGGAGTACTAACCTTATGTCCATTCTTCTTATTCTCCTTTCCTTTCTACGTATAGATGGCTTCCTTTAGGCTGAGGGCTTGATAGAACGCCGTGAGTGAATCGACTAGCTCGTCTAATTCGCCGTCAAGAATAAATTCGATCTTATAAAGAGTGAGACTTATTCGGTGGTCGGTAATTCTACCGTCTCTGAAATTGTAAGTTCTGATCTTTTCGCTTCTCTCACCGCTCCCGACTTGGTTTTTCCGGGTGCGCGCTAGTTCTGATTCCCTTTTTCTTTCCTCTATTTCATAAAGCTTAGCCCTAAGCATCCTCATGGCGTGGGCACGATTCTTGTGCTGTGATCTTTCGTCCTGGCACTGAACCACAATCCCTGTAGGTAGATGCGTAATCCTAATCGCCGAGTCAGTTTTATTTACGTGTTGTCCTCCTGGACCTGAAGCCCTATACGTATCTATTTTCAAATCTTTTTGATCTATTAAGACCTCTACGTCGTCAGGCTCCGCAAGAACCGCCACCGTTGCCGTAGAAGTATGAATGCGTCCACCCGCTTCCGTTGATGGTACCCTTTGCACTCTGTGAACGCCACTCTCGTATTTAAGATGACTATATACGTTGTCTCCTTCGACTGAAGCAACAATTTCCTTGATTCCACCTATACCTGTTTCGCTTAAGTTTATTATCTCTACTTTCCACTTCTTATTCTCAGCGTATTTTGAGTACATTCTTAGTAAATTAGCTGCGAACAAAGCCGCCTCGTCCCCGCCGGTACCCGCTCTTATTTCAAGAATTACGTTTTTAGAATCGTTAGGATCCTTTGGTAGAAGCAACAAGCGCAGCTTATCTTCTAATTCTACTTTCCTATCTTCCAGTTCTTCATTTTCCTGCTGCGCGAGTTTGCCTAGGTCTTTATCGCTAAATAGAGATTTGTTATCTTGAATAGATTCAGCGACCCTTTTATACTCACGGTATATCTCTACTATTTCTTCGAGATCTGAAAGCTCTTTTGAGTATTTATGAATCTCTGATGGTCTTATTTCAGGGTTGCTAAGGGATTTTTCAATTTTTCCATATTTTTTTTCGACTTCTTCAAGCCGATTTAACATTCCAGTTTCAGCCATTTTACTGCTATTATGTTCTCACATCTTGCAAAAATTTCAAGATAAGATTATATTTACCAAGAGTAAATTAAACTTGCGTAGGTAAAACATTATGGAAACGATAGATATTCTTGAGAGTAAGATTAAAGAGGTTTTGTCTAAACGGGCAGAGTTGGAGTTAGAGCATCGGAGCCTAGTAGAGGAAGTCAGCAGGCTGCGTGAAAGCGTTAAAAGGCTCGAGGAGGAGAGGGATAATAATAATGAGAAGTTGCGAGGGATTATTGAAAAGGTAGAGGTGTACTTGGGTAGTTCAGGGGATTATGGTGAAACGTCTTAAAGTCAATTTTTTCAATAATGGTTATGTAATAAAGACGGACGCGGAGGAAGTCTACGTCCATAAGGTAGTATCGTATCTTGAAGATAAAGTAAAAGAGGTATCACAAAGTAACAATTCTATGGTCATCCCTCGCTCCATTCTTCTCGTGATGCTCAAGATTGCAGACGATTACTTCAGGATATCTAGGGATTTTGAGGAATTCAAGTACAGTGCTGAGAAAAAATCAAAAGAATTGGTTCAGATATTGGATAACTCCCTTCAAGAAAAAGAAGCGCTTGGCTTTAGCAAAGGAATACGCGGAGAGGAATTCAAAGCAGGAGAGTTTGAAAGCTCCTGCAGACGGAGATGACTTATGGAAACTCAAAACCTTTCTTCCTCTTCTAAGTAGAGGCGATGTTAATCTTGAGGAGAAAGATGCCATACGCACCCGTATTTATACGAGAAGGTCAAAGCTTTTTGCGGATGATATAGAAGAAAAGAGTTGTCTTATCTTTAACAATCTAGCCAGTCTCAGGCGTTTTAAGGCATCCAAGCGCATAGCGCTTTATAGCTCCGCTAATAATGAGGCTGGTACGGATAGTATATTTCTATGCGCAATAGAGTCGGGAAAGGAAGTTTATTTCCCAAGAGTTAGCGGTGCTAATCTTACTTTTCACAAGGTAAGTGACCTGAAAGAGCTTACACCCGGTAAGTTCAGCATTCCTGAGCCTGATAAGCATAGTGCGGTTAGTGATCCCGATGAAGTTGATCTTATAATCGTTCCCGGAGTTGCGTTTGACCTCTCTGGTGGGAGAATAGGTTACGGTAAGGGATATTACGACCGGGTTTTGATTAATATACCCAGAGATAGAAGGATAGGTCTTTCTTATAGCTTCCAGATACTCAATAAGGTTCCTACGGGCAAATTAGATCAGGGTGTAGGCGTTATAGTTACAGAGAGGGGTATAGTTTTCGCTGAATAGGCAAAGGAGGCAATAAAGATGGTTGATTGGACGGTTGTTGTGGCTCTCATAGCCTTCATCTTAGGTTTCGCATCTCATTTTTCTTACAAATACGCTCAGCTAAAAAGGGAGATAGGGGTTAAAAAGGATGAAGCCGAGATGATTATAGATTCGGCTAATCGGGAAGCTGAAAAAATCAAGGTGCAAGGTGAACTGAGGGCAAAGGAGGTAGTAGAGAAGAGAACTTCTGAGATCGAAAGGGATTCAAGAGAAAGGCGAAGGGAATTTTCCGAATATGAAAGGAAGATTCAGAAGCGTGAGGAGATTCTGGAGAGAAAAATAGAGGCGGTTGAGAAGAAGGACAACAAGATTCAGGAGAAAGAGAAAGAACTCGCTCTAGCTGAGCAGGCGTTTTCTGATAAGCAAATTGAACTTGATACTGTAATAGAAGAAGCTAAAAAGAAAATAGAAGAGATTGCGGGAATGACTCAGGAATCAGCTAAGAGCGAGCTTATAAGAATCATTGAAGATGAGGCTAGACACGAGGCTGCTAAGAAACTCAAGCAGTTGGAGGATCAGTTGCTTGAGGATGCTGAACGTAAAGCGAAAGATATAATAGCCCTTGCGATGCAAAAATATGCTGGCGAATATACTAGCGAGAAGAGCGTATCCGTCGTGAGCCTTCCAAATAATGATATGAAGGGAAGAATTATAGGTAGAGAAGGGCGCAACATAAGATCTATCGAATCTAGGACGGGCGTTGATATAATCATTGATGATACTCCCGAGACGGTGGTGGTTTCGTCATTAAATCCTATTAGGAGGGAGGTGGCTAGGGTGTCTCTCGAGAGGCTAATTGAAGATGGAAGGATACACCCGGCTAGAATAGAAGAAATCGTTGCTGACGTAGAGAAAGAAATTGAGAAGGAGATTCAGAAGGCTGGTCAGGAGGCTTTGTTTGATCTGGGAACGCACAATATGCACCCTGAGTTAGTGAAGTTGGTGGGCAGGTTAAAGTATAGAACTAGCTATTCTCAAAATATATTGAATCATTCAGTAGAAGTCGCATTTATATCCGGCATATTGGCGGCTGAAATCGGATACGATATAAAGCTTGCCAAGCGTGCAGGGTTACTACACGACATTGGTAAAGCAGTTGACCATGAAACGGAGGGTTCTCACGTTGATATAGGGGAATCTCTAGTAAGGAAGTATGGTGAACCACAGGAGATAATAGAAGCGGTTGCCTCTGCCCATGATCCACATCCACAGTCCCTTTTGGCGATTATAGTGCAGGCTGCGGATGCTATATCTGCTGCAAGGCCAGGAGCTAGAAGAGAAACTTATGAAGCTTACGTAAAAAGAATTGAGGATATAGAGAGCATAGCTAGCTCCTTCAGGGGAGTTGAAAAGTGTTATGCTATACAGGCTGGACGCGAGATAAGGGTGATAGTTGAGAATACTAAAGTGAACGACGAGGAAGGGGCGCTGCTTTCACATGAAATCGCTCAAAAAATTGAGAAGGAAGTGGCTTATCCCGGACAGGTAAAGATAACGGTTATAAGAGAAGTAAGATCGATGGCTTATGCAAAGTAAGGGCGTCTTCCCGAGTGGGATTCTAGGAGTTAGCGAAACGGAGTGGCCTGACGTTATTATTTTAAGCGTAGTTGATGGATCCGTCTTTTTCTTGTATGCGGTTCATTGGGTTGAATGGTGAGCTTGCTGAGCAGATCTTACCGTAATCTGTGGACTTATTATTTATGCCTTTAGCTTTGAAAAATCCGCGATTTTGAAAAACAAGTCTCTTATCTCACGAAGCAGGGATACTCTGTTTTGCCTTATCTCGGGGTCTTGATGCATTACCATGAGGTTATCAAAGAATTTATCTACCGGTTCTTTTAATTCTTTCATTATGAATAAGCCCGCTGAATAATCTTTACGACCTATTTCAAACTCTGCCTTTTCTTTAGTTTCAACAAGAGATTTGTATAACTCCTTTTCGACTGGTTCCATTAGATTGTCCTTTATCCTACTTTTCCCCTGATGCTTAACGATGTTGACGACGCGTTTGAAAGCTATGCCTAGGGGTTCAAAGTCAGGCGCTTGGCTAAATTCCGAAATAGCCTCGATCTTTTTCCTTGTTTCCAAGACGTCGTCAAAGTCAACTGTGACTACGGAGTCCACGACGTCGCTTGTAAATCCATCCGTAATCGTAATGTTTCTGAATCTTTCTTTCATAAAATCTATTATATCTTCTATGACCTTGCCATCCTGCTCGGAAAATCCATTGTTATCTTGGTCTATAATGGTTTTGAGACTCAGGCGGAACGAGCCTTTTAGGCTTAACTCAAGGTTTCTATCGAGGATTATATTTATTATGCCTATTGCTTGCCTTCTTAAAGCCTGGGGGTCAGACGTTCCAGTAGGCGTAAGTCCCGATATAAAGCAGGATGATATAGAGTCTAATTTGTCAGCTATACTGATGACGACGCCAATATTTGTTTGGGGTAATTTCCCTTCGCGGGAGGAAGGCATATACTGTTCCTCAATCGCCTTTGCGACTTTCGTTTTCTCTCCCGAGATTTCAGCATAGTATTTGCCCATGATCCCTTGGAGTTCGGGAAATTCAAAAACCATCTGAGTTGCGAGATCGGCTTTTGATAGATAGGCTGCGCGAGCTAAGTCCACTACGTCCTCTTTCAACCCCAGTTTGTCCCCTAGTTTACTTGCCAATTTTGTAAGACGCTCTGTCTTGTTGTAGTACGATCCTACTTTGGATAAAAAAACCATTTCTTTTAGGCGCTCGAGTTTATTTTCTAGCGGAGAGCTTTTATCTTCATTAAAAAAGAACCTTGCGTCTGAAAACCTTGCCTTAATCACCCTTTCATTTCCCTTAATTACGATTTCAACGTTTTTTACTGGGGTTCCGCAAACAAATATGAAGCAGGGGAGTAGCTTGTCGCCATCTGGATCGGCGAAGACAGGAAAATACTTTTGATGATTCTTCATTACGCTAATTAGAACTTCTTTTGGCAGATTAAGAAACTCGTTTTCAAATTCACCCTTGAGAACGACTGGGAATTCTACGAGATTGGTTACGGTTTCAAGAAGGTCGGAGTCTTCTTCAATTCTCCCTCCAATTTCACTTGCAAGTCCGTTTATGCCCTTTTCAATCATGCTCTTTCTTTCATCCTGATTCAGTATTACAAAGTTCTCTCTGAGTGCGCTTACGTAGTCGTCCCAGTTTGCCATTTTAATAGAGCCTTTACCCATAAATCTGTGCCCGTAGCTCTTTGAAGAGCTTTTTAAGCCTTCTAAATTGAATGGAACGATTTTTCCGCCGTAAAGTGTGAGTGCCCACCTTATCGGTCTTGCAAACGTAACTTCCCCATCTCCCCATTTCATAGATTTTCTAAAGGGAATTGAGAGTATTATTCTTGGGAGAATATATTTTAAGAGTTTTTCAGTCTTCTGTCCTTTTAACTGTTTTCTTAGGGTGAGGAACTCTCCTCTATCACGTTTAGCGACAATGAGGTCTTTTGGCTTAACTCCCTGCGATTTAGCGAATCCCATAGCTGCTTTCGTATAGTTCCCCTTTTTGTCGAATGCGATTTTTATAGGGGGACCATGCGTCTCTTTGGTTCTGTTTTCTTGACTAGGGGCTAAAGCCGTTACCCTTAAAACAAGCCTTCTCGGCGTTCCGTATGTTGTTATCTCTTCGTAGTTTAGAAAGTTTCCATCAAGCTCTTGTTTGGCAATCTTGTATAGGTCCTTAATCGCCCACTCGATGAAGCTAGCTGGTATTTCCTCTGTCCCGATTTCTAGTATTAGCTCTTTTTCCATGGATTCTTTTTAGCAAGAGGAAATCCCATCTCCTCCCTTTCTCTTAGGTAACCTTCAGCGCATGTCTTCGCCAGCGTTCTTACCTTAGCTATGTATGAGGCACGCTCGGCAACTCCAATGGCTCCCCGTGCGTCAAGCAGGTTAAAGGCGTGTGAGCATTTTAAGCAGTAATCATACGCGGGCAGAGGAAGTCTCTTCTGCGCCAACCTACCGCATTCCTTCTCAAATTTATCAAATAGTTCTCTAAGCATTTCGGCGTCGGATTCCTCAAAGTTATAAGTGGAAAATTCAAATTCTTCTCTGTGATGAATCTCCCCATAGGTTACGCCTTCTGTCCATTCAAGGTCGTAAACGCTCTCTACGCATTGTAGGTACATCGCTATCCTTTCCGTTCCATAGGTAATTTCAGCCGATATGGGTTTTAGGTCTATACCGCCTGCTTGCTGAAAATAGGTGAACTGTGTGATTTCCATACCATCTAGCCACACTTCCCACCCAAGCCCCCAAGCCCCAAGGGTTGGGGACTCCCAGTCATCTTCTACAAATCTTATATCATGTACTAAGGGGTCAATTCCTAGATGCCTCAGACTGTCTAAATATAGCTCCTGTATATTTGCGGGCGAGGGTTTTACTATGACCTGAAATTGATAGTAGTGCTGAAGCCTATTTGGGTTGTCTCCATATCTTCCATCCGTAGGGCGTCTTGACGGCTCAACGTAAGCCACCTGCCAGGGTTCGGGTCCTAGACATCTGAGAAAAGTCGCCGGATGAAAGGTTCCTGCCCCCTTTTCAACGTCATAGGGCTGCATTATAATACAGCCTTTCTTAGCCCAGAAATCCTGAAGGTTTAGTATTAGCTGTTGAAACGTCATAAGTTTTCCCAAAGATTTAGAAGGTTAGGGTGGTAAAGATACCATATATATTGATAGTTTTATTTTGGCAGTCTATTGTTCTATAAGTTTGGATAGCAAAAGCAGTAACATCTAAGTCTGAGTTTTTATAGGCTATAAGTATTCTTCTTTCACTGAATCGAATGAATATGTTTATTGTATCTCGCTAATTAAACTATCTCCTTAGCCGGGTTGTCCTGATATCCTAAGTTGTTACCTGTCATCGCTGATCAAGTTAGTTTTTGCAGAGTGTTACTACGGTTTCGCGGAACATTTTCTAAGCTAATAAACCTGCCACCACAACTTATTGCATCTACAACATTTTTCATGACTTTGTACATATCATCAAAGTATTTGTTTACGATTGCAGGCATATCAGGCCTACGATAGGTGCCCCGTCTCCTTATGTTGTTTTCAATATTTTGCATAATTTCTTCTAACCACTCATTTTTATATCTTTTGCTACTATTAAAGGTTTTTATTAGTCCTTTAGAAACGTTGTCACACACGACCATAGAATCCTTGATTTTTTTAACTGGTTGTGATTTTCTGCGAATCCTAGCCATCCCATTTCGATTTTATAATTGATCACGTAATCAAGACCATTCATATAGGGGGGCGAAGTTAAGACCAAGTCGTAGCTTGTATTATGTTGATAATCTTTTGAATTTGCTAGATGGGTTTTGCTTGCAGTATCATTTTTTCCATAACTCTTTTGCAAAACTTTTAAATCATGGGCAATTTCATTAATCTTTCGTTTGTACAATCTTAATGGAGCACCTTCATCTACTCTCTTTCTCTTGCTGTATCCCAAGCATGGCGTCCGTTTTAGATTGCTACAATCGATTAATATAGCTGAAAATGCTACTAGCATTAAGTCTTTGATGTTCTCTTCTTCTTTATTCTTAGGCTCAAAGCTGTCTATACCACCTTTTATTATTTCCAAATTCTTCAAGACGCTTGAGTTGAATTGTCTTTCAGATTTTAAGAAGCTCGGAGCGTCAAAGTAATGGCTTTGAGAAATTTTAGAATATATTTCAAGAAGTTTAGATGGTTTTGTTCTCTACGTATTTACTTTAGTTCTTGCTATGAAGTGCAGTAAAGGATTAATTTCTATACCGTGTGATTCTAAGTTGTTTAGCTTTGATTGCACTAGAACTGTCCCGCTTCCCGCAAATGGATCTAGGATCACAGGTGATTTATATTGGTTTTTATACTTGTCTAGAATTCTTTGGACAAATTGGGCAGAAAAACCTTGCACATAAGGCGACCACCGATGGATAAGCTCATTTGAATTGCGCATAAATTGAATTGGTTGTCTATTTTCAGTAATTTCAATTCCTAGCGAACTGAGATATTTTCTAGAGTCATCCCTTTCAGTCCCATTCTGTTTGGGCGATAACAGAATATTCAACTGACGAGCGCTCAACTGCTTAGATTCATCACACACTAAATCTAGCTGTTTGTGGGAAGCCATTTTACTTTAGTTTAATTTCTAATCCTGTTCTTAAAATAGATTCTAAACTTTAATATGTCGCAGAACCGGTTAAGAGTCAATGATCCTTGGCAGTGCGTAGCATTTTGATATAAGGTTTGTGACGTGCATAATGTCCGTCTTAAATATTTTGTGTGATTGCTCCTGAACTCACTCTCTTTGAGATGCGGTTAGAAATAATTTCACCACATATTGTGAGGCTTCGTTAGGAGTGTCTCCGTCTAATTTGGCTAAGATGATCACAAGTATGCTTGGCTGGCTAAGGGATTGAGTACGACCACCAATTGAGTTAACCTTCCGCCTCAGGATAATGAAAGAGCCTAAGATGACTTTTTTAGATCACCTTGCCGAGTTGAGAAAGCGTATATTGTTATCGCTTCTTTCCGTGCTGCTCTTCTTTATTCCGGCCTATGTTTTTTCCGAGAGGGTGTTTGATTCTCTAATGATGCCTATAATTGAAAATCTGCCCGAGGGAAGCTCCCTAATTTTCACAAAGCCTGCTGAGGGTTTTACTACTTACCTTAAGGTCTCCTTCTTTACCTCTCTCGTATTATCTGTCCCTTTTATCCTTTATCAAGGCTGGAAGTTTATTGCTCCCGGGCTCTATAAGCATGAAAAGCGAATAATAACTCCTTTTATTTTTTTCGGGTCGTTGTTTTTCGCACTTGGTGCTCTCTTCTGTTATTACATAGCCTCCCCTCCAGCTTTTAGGTTTTTACTTAACGAGTATTCTTCAGAATACGTAAAGGCGTTTCCCAGCATACGTGAGGCGCTCTCATTCTTTATGGCACTTATCTTTGGCTTCGGTCTTGTCTTTGAGTTTCCCGTTATCATCTTCATTCTATCCAAGGCTGGAATCGTAACAAGCGCGTGGCTTCAGGAAAAAAGAAAATACGCTATTCTGATAAGTGCTGTCGTAGCGGCTGCGCTTACTCCTACCACGGATGTGGTGTCTATGCTGTTTATGCTGATTCCGATAATCGTCTTTTACGAGTTGGGCATATTAGTAGCGTGGATGTTTGGCAGGAAAAAGGATAGTGGTAGCTAGCTCCTCCTACGGATTTATTTACAATGGTAGGGAGGGCTTCCTTTTGAAACGTTGCCTTTATTGAGTAACATTGTAAACTGACTAGCGTCATAAAAGAGATTGAGGCGAGGATCGTGGCAAAAAACGCTAAAGATAAACCCAAACCATCTAAGGATTTACACCACGCAGTTACTTATAAGAGAGAGAACGGAAAGTTCGACGTTGAGTGGTATCTGGGTCAGGATAAATCCGATTGGGTACTGCCTAAGGTATTAAAAGCGCGGGCAAAAAAGCTAGGCAAGAAGCCATTCTTGCAGTTTGGATACAACAAGCCTATTAGCTTTTACAAAACTAATCAGTTGTCAAATCAAATTGCAAACGGGCTCCTAAGCGTAGGCGTAGCGAAAGGCGATAAAGTCGCCGTATATATGCCTAATTCCGACGACTACGTAATTATATGGTTTGGCATATTGAAGATGGGTGCCGTGATGGTTCCAATCAACACCGGATACAAGATGGATTTTTTGCAATACATAATAGATAGCTCAGATTCAAAGGTCTTATTTATCGCTGAGGAATACCTCGATCGTATGCCCCCTATAGCGGAAAGAATTCCGCAACTAGAACGCGTAATCGTATGGACTAGAGACGGCGGGGAAGATTTTGACAGGCATGGATACGACTTTAAAACGATGAACTCTTATGCCGAGTTTGTAGAAGGGCAGAAGGCTTCTGATCCAGGGGTTGAAATTACGTTTATAGATCATGCGAGGCTTATGTACACGTCAGGCACAACGGGAAGGTCAAAAGGGGTGGTAAGGCCTTGCGCCGCCGATTACTCAAGCGCTTATAACTATGTCCAGATAATGGACGTGGGACCTAACGACGTTTGTTTTACATGCTTGCCGCTCTTTCACTCAAACGCAATGGTGATGACTGTATATCCAGCCCTGATAATGGGTGCCAAAGCTGTCATTGAAGAGAAATACAGCGCTAGCAGCTTCTGGAAATGGATGGTGGATCATGGGGTTACTAAATTTAATATCGTAGGAACTATTTCTTATTTTATGTGGAACACGCCCCCGGTTCCCGAGGAAAAACAGCACAAGGTAAAGCTCGTTCTGGGTTCTCCTGCGCCTCACGACATAATAGAGGAGTTTATGGAGAGGTTTAATATTAGGTTTATGGAAGGTTATGGTCTTACTGAAATAGGGCAGTGCACTTGGATGCGACCGGGCGAGCCTTTCAGGGTAGGTTCGTGTGGTAAGGAGGCTCCGGGGTATGAGATTAAGATCGCCGATCCTGAAACTGACGAAGAGGTTCCAAGGGGACAGATCGGAGAAATAATAGTGCGTCCTAGAACTCCTAACGTTATGCTCTATTACTATAATAAGATGCCGGAAAAGACCGTTCAGGACTTCCGTAATTTCTGGTTTCACACGGGAGATGCAGGATGTATGGACAAGGATGGATATATATACTTTGTAGATAGGGTGAAGGACTACATCAGAAGGCGGGGAGAGAATATAAGCTCATTTGAGGTTGAGAAAATCGTCAACGCTCATCCTGATGTCGAGGAGTCTGGGGCTATAGGGGTGAAGGCTGAGGCCGGACATTACGCTGAAGACGAGCTAATGATAGTGGTTGTGCCTAAGAAAGATAGAAAAATCGATCCCGAAAATCTTATACGGTTTCTTGAACCGAAAATGCCTTATTTTATGATTCCTAGGTTTATTAGGTTTGAAAAATCACTTCCCAAAACCGGGACCCAAAGGGTGCAGAAAAATAAGCTCCGCGAGAAGGGTATTACCAAAGACGCTTGGGACATGCAAAAAGTGGGGTATAAGCTTAAACGATAGCTATTGCTATTACCTAATTTCGCCATTCTGGCCTTGAAACGATTTCAGAGTGAAGAAATACATTCATTCTCTACTTGATTGGATATACAGCATTGAGATATGCGGAGCGAAAACTTTCCTTGCGGAGACAATGGTTGCCTAGAACTGCGTCGCTTGAGCGCATAATTAAAAGCTCTAGTAAAGCTATACTCATAGGGATCGGGGGAGGAGGGGACGTTGTTGGGACAATTCCTACCTATGATCTTCTAAGTATGTTTGGCGTGAAGTGCGTATTTGCAGGGCTTCCTTGGGAGAGATCGGTCTTGGATCCGGTGCCCGGGCCCAGGTCTTTTGAGGAGATTAGAAATACGCGGAAACTAAATGAAGTAGTTTGGTGCGCTAATAAAGATACCGTTACGAGCACAGGGGTTAGGTTTGCGGAGGCTGGTTTCTCTCAGGTTTTGGGGCGAGAGACGTTGCTTTTAGGCATTAACGGTGGTCCCAAGAAGATCGCAGAAGGTATTTTGAACGCGGCGGAGAAACTTGGAGCCGATCTCGTAGTTGGCATAGACGTGGGAGGTGATTTTCTCGCTCAGGGTGATGAACCTGGCCTTATGAGTCCACTTGCCGACTCAGTAATGACTGCGGCTATAGCAATGGCTGACGCTCAGATTACAACATTTATGGGGCTATTCGGGTTTGGGAGCGACGGGGAGCTTTCCCATGAAGAGCTAGAACGTTCAATAAGGATATTAGCTAGGGAGGAAGGCGTCTTAGGCAGTTGGGGCATAACGCGCGAAGCCCTTTCCATTATGGAAGATCTTATTTCCGTAGTGCCTACCGAAGCTAGCAGAGCGCCCGTCCGTTATGCAAGAGGGGAGTTTGAGCAAGGCACTATAAGGAGCGGAACTAGGATGGTCAAACCCTCAATCTCATCAACGGTAACCTATTATTTTTCTACCTCCGTCGTCTATGAGAAGCTTTCAAAGCTGGCAAGAACCGTATCTAATTCAAAGAGCCTTCAGGAAGCGAATGAGGTTTTACATTCCATAGGGGTTCGCACCGAGCTTGATCTTGAAATTGAAAAGCGGAAGGGTGCTAAGACAGTCTCCTTGTCTTAGTGTTAGATTAGATAATTAAGTCCGACCTTATGCGTTATTATGGTAATCGGGTCGTATCGTATGATTGTATGCACTAGACATCATTACTGGGGGATATATCTGCGTAATGTGTGGATATATTTGACACCGATAATATCCCGTGTTAAATACTTGCGATTTTTAGCAAATCTTCTGCTGAGGAATTTTATCCGCAAATGAGTATAGAGAAAGCTGCAGCGGGGCACTACACCGTTGAAAACTTTTTTATAGCGCTTGTGCTGATCTTCGTTTTTTCCAAGATATTCGGGGAATTAGCAGAACGCGTCAAGCAACCTTCCGTCTTAGGAGAGCTTATTGCGGGGGTGATACTCGGTGGGAGCGTTCTTGCCATTGTCCCCTCTATACCGGGTATGGCGGGGTATGACGTTTTTCATCTCTTAGCAGAGGTTGGGGTCGCAATACTGTTATTTGAAATCGGGCTTGAAACTGATCTTAGGAGCTTGCTCAAGGTTGGGGCAACTTCAGTTTTAGTTGCGATTGTAGGCATTGTCGTTCCATTTGCCTTTGGATTTGCGAGCATTCTAGCTTTTGAGGAATTTGGACTTATTGGAAGCGCTGACCCTAATGCAAATATTCTGATAGCGATAGCAGTTGGGGCTACGTTGACCGCCACAAGCGTGGGAATTACCGCTAGGGTTCTCTCGGATATGAATAAGCTTCAAAGTGGTGAAGCACGTATCATTTTAGGGGCTGCTGTAATAGACGACGTCCTAGGCCTTATTATTTTAGGGATTGTGAGCGGATTGATTGAGGCGTCGCAAAGCGGCGGGTCGGGTATCAGCTTGTCAGCGGGCAGTGTGGGAATCATATTTCTTAAATCCTTTGCATTTCTTATCGCTGCGATAGTTATCGGAAACTTGATTTCTAAAAAGCTCTTTAAGCTGGTTGAAAAAATGCGTGTGCGCGGGGTTCTTTTATTATCGATGCTCGCCTTTGCGTTACTCTTTTCATTTCTGGCAAGTCTGGTAGGTTTAGCCCCGATTGTGGGGGCGTTCGCGGCAGGGCTTGTTTTGGCAAGTACGCATCAGGCTAAGTCTATAGAGGAAAAAATTAAACCCGTCTCGGACGTTTTTACGCCAATATTCTTCATAATGGTAGGAGCGGCGGTGGATATTAATGTATTAAACCCTTTTATAAGTGGGAACGTTCCTATTCTCTCAATTGCGATTGTATTATTCATCTTAGCGGTAATAGGTAAATACGTAAGTGGCTTGGTGGTTTTCAAGAAAGGAATTAACAAAAGTGCTATAGGCTTTGGAATGATTCCGAGGGGGGAAGTAGGGTTGATTTTCGCTCAAGTAGGTCTTAGCTATGGGATTTTTACGTCCAAAATGTTTTCTGCTATTACTGTAATGGTCATGCTAACTACGTTTATAGCTCCGCCGCTTCTTAAAATTGCTTTTTCAAAGAATGGGAGTATGATTAGACGGTCTTTATAGTCATCATTGAGAGGGAAAGTAGAGAATTCTCGTCATGCTTAGATATACAAGGTTTATTGCTATACTATTAGGTTCGCTTACGATAAGTGGCTCAAATGCCCTTGCCGCTTCGGAAGATATACTAAGCGTAGATAAAACTGTATTCATTCAAGTCATAATTTTCATAGCTGCTATATTTATCTTAAATAAGCTTGTTTTTAGGCCTTTTATGGATGTGATAGACAGGAGGGAAAAGCTCACGGAAGGCGCGTTACAAGAGGCTCGGGAGCTTGACGAGAAGGTTAGAAATATAATAGAGGCCTATGAGGCGAGGTTAGCCAAAGCGAGAGAGCAGGCGACCGAAGAAAGAAACAATCTGGTGAGGGACGGGGAAGCTATAGCTAACGGGTTAACGACGAGGGCAAGAGAGGAGACGGCTAGTTTGCTTGAGGATGCCAAGAGTAGGCTCAAAGCTGAGACAGAAGAGATAAAGAAGAGGATTGACTCTGACGTGGAAGTTCTGGCAAAAGACGTGGCTTCTAAGGTGTTAGGCAGGGAGGTAAACGGTAGTTGGTAGGCTTAGAAGCGTTAAATCTAATAATTACAGGTGCTAGTGATGGCGGCACTTTTAATTGGCGATTCGTATTAGAGTATGCGTTAAACCTTTTTATTCTTCTTGGCGTTCTCGTTTATTTCCTAAGGACACCTGTAAGGAAGTTTGTGGTTCAAAGGCGAACTAAGATAGGGAATGAGATAGACGAGGCTCAGAGGCGAATCGCTGAGGCTAAAAATAAGTATGGGGAATACGCTCAGAAATTAGAGTCTATAGAAGATGAGGTTAGTTTGCTGAAAGAAGCTATACGTGAGCAGGGTCAGGCTGAGAGGCGGGAGATAATAAGACAGGCAGAAGCGGCGTCTCAAAACATAAAGAAGGAAGCTATAGAGGCAATAGAGCTTCAAATGAGCAGGGCGAGACGAGAAATCCAATCAAAAGCGCTTGCCCAGGTGCTTCTGCACGCCGAGGGTTTAATTAGACAAAGGTTAGATAAATCCGATGAGCGAAGGTTCATACGTGAGTTCACCGCTAGTTTAGAACTAGAGGGAGAGAAATGGGATCGATCGCAACGCTAAGGGATCTTACAGAAGCGCTAATCCAGAGTGCTAGGCAAGAGGGCAAGCTTGATAAGGTGACGTCCGATATGGAAGGATTCTTTTCCCTTGTTTCTGATAACGAAGAGGTGAGAAAAATACTTTGTAGTTCAACTTTTAGGCTCCCTGAGAGAACGGGCATCACCGCTGACGTATGCAGACGGCAAGGATACGACTCACTAGTGCTAAACTTTTTGACTCTGGCTCTTGAGCTTAACAAGTTCAAAGCCCTTATTCTATCTGAGAGGACGTTTATTCACAAGCTGATAAAAGCGTCAGGGAGGCTTAGGGCGGAGGTTGTTACGGCGACGCAGGCTTCGGAAGAAGACTTATCGGACATTAAAGAGAAATTAACCCAAGTAATGGGACGTAACGTAGAAATAGAATCAAGGGTCGCTCCGGATATAATCGGCGGAGTTATTGTAAAGGTTGAAGATAAAGTATTTGACGGTAGTATTAAGTTCCAGCTCGAAAGAATAAGGAGCGTCCTTTCTCAATCCTAGTCAAGCCTGTGTGTCCGAATAAAGGCTTGTTATTCAATAATGTCAAGGAGCGTTAAATATGCAGGAAGCTAAGATAGAGCAAATAGGGGAAATACTAAGAAACAGGATTAAAGGGTACGAGACCAAGATAGAGACGTCAGAAGTAGGCACCGTTATTTCGATCGGTGATGGAGTGGCTCGCGCCTATGGGCTCGACCGTGCAATGGCAGGGGAGTTGGTTGAATTCGCAAGTGGTATAATGGGGCTTGTGCTCAATCTGGAAGAGGATAACGTGGGTATCGCCTTATTCGGAGAAGATACCGAGGTTCAGGAAGGTGATCTCGTAAAAAGAACCGATAAAATCGCTGAGGTTCCCGTGGGCGACGTAATGAAGGGTCGCGTCGTGAATGCTCTCGGACAGCCAATTGACGGAAAGGGAGAGATCGAGACCTCTGAGGCGAGATTGATTGAGCTTAAGGCTCCGGGTGTCGTTTATAGGCAGTCGGTTAGCGAGCCTCTTCAGACGGGTATTAAGTCTATTGACACCATGATCCCGATAGGTAGAGGGCAAAGAGAGCTCATACTCGGCGACCGTCAGATTGGCAAGACGGCGATAGCGGTGGATACTATAATTAACCAAAAGGAAGAGGACGTTTACTGTATTTACGTTGCGATAGGGCAAAAGCAGTCAACCGTGGCACAGGTTGTTGATAAATTAAAAGAGCACGGAGCTATGGAATATACGACGGTAGTCGCCGCTACCGCAAGCGATCCGGCGCCGTTTCAGTTTATCGCTCCTTATGCTGGATGCGCCCTTGGAGAGCATTTTCGCGATACGGGAAGGCACGCTCTCGTTATTTATGACGATCTTACAAAACACGCATGGGCTTACAGACAGCTTTCTTTGCTTCTCAGAAGACCACCCGGACGTGAGGCTTATCCCGGAGACGTTTTCTATCTTCACTCGAGACTGCTTGAGCGCGCCGCTAAAATGAGGGACGAGGATGGAGGGGGTTCTCTTACGGCACTGCCTATTATAGAAACTCAGGCAGGAGACGTATCCGCCTACATTCCTACAAATGTGATTTCAATTACGGATGGTCAGATATACCTTGAGAGCGATCTCTTTTACTCTGGTGTCCGTCCCGCTATTAACGTTGGACTTTCTGTATCAAGGGTTGGCGGTTCCGCGCAGATAAAGGCGATGAAGAGCGTTGCTGGAACGTTAAGGCTTGAGCTTGCGCAGTATAGAGAGGTCGAGGCTTTCTCACAGTTTGCTTCAGACCTTGACAAGGCGACCCAGGCTCAGCTCGCTCGTGGGAGCAGATTAGTAGAAGCCCTTAAGCAGGGTCAGTACGAGCCGCTTGCGGTTGAGAAACAGGTGCTGATTATATTCGCAGTTACGAACGGCTACGTGGATGACTACTCTGTAGAATCGGTAAAGAAATATGAGAAAGAGCTTTATTCATTTTTTGAATCAAAGTATGCGAGCCTGCTGGATGTGATTAGAACTCAAAAACAGATTTCAGATGAGCTTAGGGCAAGCGTCACCAAAGCTCTTGATGAACTTAAGAGTCAATTGGGCGATTTCTGAGTCAATTCTCCCAGTAGACGGAAGAGCAACTTATGCCTAGTTTAAGACAGATAAAGACCAAAATTAGCAGTGTTAAGGGTACAAGCAGGATTATGAGTGCTATGAAGCTAATATCCGCGGTTAAGCTCAGGAGAGCTCAGGATATTCTGACTTCATACCGTCCCTACTCAGACGCTTTTCAAGAAACTGCCCACAGTATTGCCGAGAGATGCGATGCTAAGCTGCATCCCCTGTTAAGACAACCTGAAGACAAAAAGAGCCTTCATGTAGTCTTTATGACTTCGGATAGAGGTCTGTGTGGGAGCTTTAACGGCAATCTTATCAGGAGGTTTGAATCCTATCTAGTAACGGATGCGAAGTTATATGAAGTGGTAACGTCTAGCTTTTTGGGAAGGAGGGGGAGGGATCATTTTGCAAAGAGCGGTATCCGCGTCGCGGACAGCCATATTGGAATAAATGAAAGGAACTATACTGACGTCGCTACATCTGTGGCGGAGAGCCTGACTAGAGAATATGCTGACGGGCAAGTTGACGAGGTAGTATTGGTTTATAACTATTTTAAGTCTGCTTTATCTCAGGAGATGACGTATGAGAGGGTTCTACCGCTAGGGGCTGATTTGGAAACCGATACTCCGTCAATAGACTATATATATGAGCCTACCAATAGGCATGTGCTCAGTAAGGTTCTCTCAAAATACATTGCGGTTCGCGTCACAAAGGCAATCTTGGAGTCCATGACAAGCGAGCACGCTTCAAGGATGACCGCTATGGAAAACGCTACTGGCAACGCTGACGACGTAATAAGGAATCTGACGCTTTTATATAATAAAACAAGACAAGCCATGATTACAACGGAGCTAATGGACATAGTGAACGGCACTGAGGCTTTAAGTAAAGGAGGAGCGGAATAGAATGGATTCATCCAATACGAATACTGGTGCGGGCAATATGGGAAAGGTGGTTCAAATTATGGGTCCGGTTGTTGATGTTGAGTTTAAGGATAGCGAACTTCCCCCCATATACACGGCGCTAAAACTTACCAATTCCCTGTTGGGGGATACAGAATGGAACCTTGTGGTAGAAGTAGCCCAGCAGCTTGGGGGTAACAGGGTTCGTTGTATAGCTATGGACTCGACAGAGGGAATAAGAAGGGGTGAAAGTGCTCTAAATACTGGACAGGGAATTACCATTCCGGTGGGAAAAGAGGCTCTCGGGCGTATGTTTAACGTAGTTGGCGAGCCTATAGACGAAGCAGGACCTATAGAGACGCAAATGAGCTGGCCCATCCATCGTGACGCCCCTGAATTCGTTGATCAGAGCACTAAGCTTGAGCTTTTTGAAACGGGTATCAAGGTCATAGACCTAATTGCTCCTTTCCTGAAGGGTGGGAAGATCGGTCTTTTCGGTGGAGCTGGCGTAGGTAAGACGGTTCTTCTTATGGAGCTTATACATAACGTTGCAAAGGAATACGGTGGGGTTTCGGTATTCGGTGGGGTTGGAGAAAGGACGCGTGAAGGTAACGACCTTTGGCATGAAATGAAGGAGTCTGGGGTTTTGGGCAATACAGGACTCGTGTTTGGTCAGATGAACGAGCCTCCGGGTGCTAGGGCAAGGGTTGCGCTTACGGCGTTGACGCTGGCTGAATACTTTCGCGACGAGCAGGGGCAGGACGTTCTTCTCTTTATTGATAATATATTCAGGTTCACGCAGGCAGGTTCTGAAGTATCTGCGCTCTTAGGTAGAATTCCTTCGGCAGTGGGTTATCAGCCTACTCTGGCTACGGACCTTGGAGAATTGCAGGAGAGGATTACCTCTACGGTTAAAGGCTCTATTACGTCAGTTCAGGCTATTTATGTCCCTGCGGACGACCTTACGGATCCTGCACCCGCAACCACTTTCGCCCATCTTGACGGCACCATAGTTCTTTCCAGACAGTTAACCGAGCTTGGAATTTATCCCGCCGTTGACCCGCTTGACTCGACTTCACGCATACTTGATCCGCAAATCGTGGGGCAGGAGCATTACGAGGTTGCGCGTCAGGTTCAGGAAGTGCTTCAGCGCTACAAGCAGCTTCAGGAAATTATAGCTATCTTGGGTATGGATGAGCTTTCCGAAGAAGATAAGTTGGTTGTCGCTAGGGCGAGGAAGGTTCAGAGGTTCTTGTCTCAGCCATTCCACGTGGCGGAGCAGTTTACCGGCGCCCCGGGTAAATACGTGCCCATTAAAGAAACGATAGAGGCATTTAAGGAGTTGATAGACGGCAATATGGACGATATTCCGGAGCAGGCTTTTTACATGGTCGGAAACCTTGAAGAGGTTCACCAAAGGGCTAAAGACATATTGTCTTAAATGCGCTAGAGACCGCCGCCCGTGAAAACTTATGGATAACGGCGCTTGAGGTTTTGTAATGTGCAGAGGAGGTAATGGAGTTGGCGGATGCAATTCATCTAAAGGTAATTACTCCTTTTAAACTCGTTGTAGATGAGCAGGTAGAAGAGGTTGTCGCTCCCGGCGAGGCAGGGGAATTCGGCGTTCTGCCTGGGCACGCACCTTTCATTACTACTCTCATGGACGGCGAACTTAGATACAAAAAGGGTGGGGCGGAAACGAGAATCATAGTTCAAGGTGGTCTGGCTGACGTCAGGGATGATAAAGTCAATGTCCTTACTGAAGAGGTTGTAGAAAGTTAGGGCAGGCGCCATTCTAAAATTGTTTCAGAATCTCATTAGCGTTTATTCGCCCGCTTCCCAGATGGCTCGTCCGAAAGCCTGACCCATACAAGAATCCCTCTTTTGTCATTTCAAACCGAACTCTTACCAGTTCCTCGGGGCATTCCCACAAGGGTTTGCGCTACATACGTCATTACTATAGAGAAATCCCGTCTTTTCCCCTCAGGGTAAGGGTGAGGGTGCTTTCCATCATTCCCGCCCCCGAGCGGGAATCCAGAAATGGGATAGGAGGATGAGAATCCTTCTCTACATACTCCCCCTTTGAAAAAGGAGGATATAGGGGGATTTGATAGAGGAAGGGGGAACGAGAGTCTTCCTTCTAGATTCCTGCTTTCGCAGGAATGATGGTTTCCACTCATTTCCACCCCATCATTTTGTAGGGTCACCCTTGTAGTTACCCTTATCTTTACCTTAGGGTGGGCAACCGCCTCTACGGGTAAAAAGAAAATCCACCCTAACCCTCCTTTACAAAAGGAGGGGAATATCCTTCCTAACTCTCTGAAACCCACTGGGGGGGGGGCGAAGCGCAACTGTGAAATCCCGTCTTTTCCCCTCAGGGCAAGGGTGAGGGTGCTTTCCATCATTCCCGCCCCCGAGCGGGAATCCAGAAATGGGATAGGAGGATGATAATCCTTCTCTACATACTCCCCCTTTGAAAAAGGAGGATATAGGGAGATTTGATAGAGGAAGGGGGAACGAGAGTCTTCCTTCTAGATTCCTGCTTTCGCAGGAATGATGGGGAATGAAAAAAAGCCTTTATTGCCTGGATTTCGCCTTGGCATTTCCTGACCTTGCTCTCTCTTTAATTCTGCTGGCTTTCTTTGAACGTCCCCTGAGATAATAAAGTTTAGCCCTTCTTACTTTACCCAGTCTTTTTACTTCAATTTTGTCATGAGTGGTGAGTGAAGGGGGAATATTCTCTCGACGCCGACCCCGTATGAGACCTTTCTAACGAGAAAAGTCTCTCTAGCTCCACCCCCTTTTTTCGCAATGACGATGCCCTCGAATATTTGTATTCTTTCCCTGTTGCCCTCTTTAATTTTGTAGTGGACGGCAACAGTGTCGCCCGCCCGGAATTCAGATAAATCTTGCCTCATTATAGTTTTTTCTAGCTCTCTTATAACGCTCATTTGAATTCTCCTACGCCTATATTTTACATGAAAATAATCTATCAAGAATAATAGCCGCTGCACTTCTAACCGAAAGGTGATTATAGTCCGTATAGCCGCTTACGGGTTTCAGGGAGTAATCCGCACTCTCCATAATTTCTTCTGATAAACCCCAGCCGGTTCCGAACAAAATTAGATAAGGTTGCTCACCGCTTGAAAACATGATGTCTCTTAGCTCACTGTACCCGCTCATGCCCTCTTTTGCTCTGGCGTCCGTTACTATTAGCTTGGGACGCTTGTTTTCCATTCTCTCAATATCGTCTATAATTTCCTCAACTGAACTTCTGATCTCTACGATACCAAGGGCTTCAGCTCTCGACTTATTAAATAAAGCTGCTTCCTCCTCTGACCAGTGCCTTAGGACGCGGTTGGCTAACTCTTGCTGTTCGGGATTTGGCTGTGCTAGGTAAAACTTCCTTATACCATACGTAGCGCCCGCTCTAGCTATGTCGTGCAAGTCTAAATTAGTAAACGCGGTCGTAACTATTTTTAACTTTTTATTATATACTGGGTAATGAACTAGTGCAATATACGTTTTGAGATAAGGCGAATTAGCTTTTTTTAGTCCCTTTACTAGCCTTAGGTCCTCGGCGCCGAGTTTTACCCTGTCTATCAGGTCAGGTCTTTTTCTAAAGGTTTTTTCAAGGCTCTTCGCCCTTCTCCATTCCACTATCTCTTTATGATTTCCAGATATAAGGACTTCGGGGACCTTCTCTCCCATGTAGGTTTCGGGTCTCGTGTATTGGGGATATTCTAATAGTCCCCCTTTGAACGAGTCGTTTTCGGAGGATGATTCATTCCCTAAGACTCCAGGTATAAACCTTGAAACGCCGTCAATTATTATGCTTGCGGCGTATTCGCCCCCCGTGAGCACGTAGTCGCCTATTGAGATTTGCCTGTCCACGTACAGTTGACTGACCCTCTCGTCAATTCCTTCATACCTTCCGCAGATAACTACAAGCTGTTCGTATTCGGCAAGTTCTCTGGCAATACGGTCCGAGAATTTTTCTCCAGCAGGCGTTGTAAGAATAACTAGGGATTTTGTATCGTAACCTCGTATTGTCTCTATCGCCGCGCCTATAGGTTCGGGTTTCATCAACATTCCACCCCCGCCTCCGTAAGGGGCATCGTCAACGGTTCGGTGCTTATCTGTGGAAAAGTCTCTTACGTCGTGCGCGTTAATTTTTATTATGCCTTTCTCTTGAGCCTTCTTAATCATTCCAAACGAGAAGATTGATTCAAAGAAGTCCGGAAAAATCGTCAGAATATCATATCTCATACTATTGCTCGCTTTTTCTCTTCTCCTATCAGGACGGGATTTCATCTAGTAGGTAGCTGAGGGATCCAGATTGTTCCTTCACTTTGCTAACAGAATTGATTTCCCTCATTGGTTGAAAACTTGTGCTGAATGCTTAATTCCTTAAACGAGTTCAGTACAGGCTTGATTCAATATGGTGAATATAGTCATTTGCATTCATCTAAGTAGTCTGTGGATTTATTCTTTTACTCGAGAAGTCCTTGAATCGGAGAGATTATTATTTTTGACTCTTCAAGGTTTATAGTTTTAATGAAAGGCTCGGTTAAGGGGATTAAAGTTTCTTGTTCTTCGTTTTTTACTATTAGCAGGCTTTGTAACGCTCTTTCAATTAAATTTTCAACTTTTCCTATGTAACGTCCATTCTCGGTATATACCTCAAGGCCTATCAGCTCAAACCAGTAATATTCATCGTTCTCTAGCTCCGTCAGTTCAGAAGCTTCTACGTAAGCCACCGCTCCTTTTAGCTTCTCAGCCCGATTTGGTGATTCAACTCCTTTTAGCTTTACTATTGCCCAATCTTTTTGGATTCTTGCTCGGACAATGCGAAACTCTTGGGCTTTCTCACCCGGGGCGCTTTCTATAAAAATTCTTTCCAGCCTTGCGATATTATCTAAGCTATGGCTAAGCGGTAGCAACTTTACCTCTCCAGAAAGCCCGTGTAGCTTGACAATCGTCCCATAACGAATTAACCCCATATCTCTACGATAGGAACGCCTAATCCTCGAGGATTTCCAAGACGGCTCTTTTCTTCATCTTAGAAGCCGCCGCGCCCAGAATTGTTCTAATCGCCCTGGCGGTTTTCCCCTGTTTGCCAATAATTTTACCTAGGTCGCTTTGTTCAACCCTTAGTTCAATTACCGACGTCTGTTCACCCGCGATTTCGTGAACCTCCACTTTATCCGGATTATCTACTAAAGCCTTAGCGATATAGGTTACAAGCTCCTTTAGCTGTTCCATGTCTGATACCTCCCTGTCTGACAATTTGTTGTGGTCTGACGCCTTCCTGTTTTGTTCGCTATCACTTACTTGTGTTGTGAGACCTTTAACCCATTTTAGCTCAATTCATTTGGTTTGAGAGATGAAATTAGCTTCCCAACTCTTTCGCTTGTTTGTGCTCCTTTCTGAAGCCAATCCTGCACCCTGTCGGTGTTGACTTCTAGGACGTGTGGTTTCCTGCGGGGGTCATAGTATCCCAGTATCTCAAGAAACTTTCCGTCGCGGGGCGAGCGCGAGTCGGCTGCCACAATCCTGTAAAATGGTCTCTTCTTCGAACCGATTCTCGTAAGCCTTATTTTTACCAACTATTGACGCCTCCTTGTTTATGCTTATTTTGCCTTACCTATTTTCAGTTACTGACGCGATTATATGCGCTACATTGCCTTCATCATTCTTTTAGCTATCTTACCCATTCCCCCCATGTTTTTCATCATGTTTCTCATCTGCATGTAGTTTTTTATCATTCTATTTATGTCTTGCACGCTAGTTCCGCTTCCCTTGGCGATTCTTTTTCTCCTCTTTCCATTAAGGATTGTATGATTAAGCCTTTCCTTAGGCGTCATAGAATTGATTATGGCTAACGTCTTTTTAAGTTCCCTTTCAGCCGTCTCCATAGCTTTTGGATTATTAGCTATCTGCTTCATGCCCGGAAGCATTTGAGACATACTTTCAAGTGAGCCTACCTTATTCATCGTCAGCATCGCTTCCCTAAAGTCTGCTAGGGAAAATTGCTTTTTGAGGAACTTTTTAGCCATCTCCTCAGCTTTTTTATCTTCAAAGGCGGCTTGAGCCTTTTCTATAAACGTAAGGACGTCGCCCATGCCCAAGATGCGAGACGCAATCCTATCAGGGTAAAAGACTTCAAGGGCTTCAAGCTTTTCTCCCGTGCCAAAGAACTTGATCGGTTTCCCGGTTACGGCTTTGATTGATAGCGCCGCCCCGCCCCTTGCATCACCGTCCATCTTGGTTAAGACTACTCCGTTTATTTCTATGGCTTCGTTAAAGCTTGAGGAGACGTTGACGGCGTCCTGACCGGTCATTGCGTCCGCCACTAGTAACACCTGGTGAGGATTAACCAGAGCCTTTATGTCTTTAAGCTCATTCATTAACTCATCGTCAACGTGAAGTCGTCCTGCGGTGTCAAAGATCACAACGTCATAGGCGCTCCGGCGCGCCAATTCCATAGCCTCCGAACAAATATCAGCAGGCTTTGATCCCGGGTGCGTGTCAAAGACGTCAACCCCAACCTGTCTTGAAAGAATCTTTAACTGTTCTACGGCTGCCGGCCTATAAACGTCAGCCGGGACGAGATAAGGATTTCTACCCAATTTCTCTTTTAGATGTTTTGCGAGTTTCGATGCGGTTGTGGTCTTACCAGAACCTTGAAGCCCCACTAGCATTATCCCGACTGGGGGTGTGGTTCTTAGATCAAGTTCCGAGTTCTCGTTTCCTAAGACCTTAATAAGCTCCTCGTGCACGATTTTAACGAATTGCTGTCCCGGCGTGAGGCTCTGCATTACCTCTTGCCCCAAAGAGCGGTCTTTTACCGAGCTAACGAATTCTCTTACGACCTTAAAGTTAACGTCAGCCTCAAGTAGGCTAAGGCGCACCTCTTTTAAGGTCTCCTGAATATTCTTTTCACTAAGCTTGCCGTAGCCCCTGACCTTCTTTAAGGTAACGTTGAGTTTTTCCGATATTCCTTCAAACATGGTTTTGCTTGGCTATATGCGTCTTAGGTTAGCGTTTCACCCGGGTTCATCTCTATAATTTCTAGTCCGTCAATACCCTCGGCGAGCTCTCTAAATCTTGACGGGGTTCCTGTTAGACCCGGGAAGGTTCCGTAATGCATAGGTATCACGTATTTGGGCAATAAGAGCTTACAAGCATAAGCTGCCTCAAGGGGCGACATAGTGAATAAATCTCCGATGGGCAGGATTGCGAGTTCGGGTTTATAGATGTCGGCGATTAGCTTCATATCTCCGAAGACTGCCGTATCCCCAGCGTGATATACCTTAAATCCATTCTCAAACTCTATTACGAGCCCCGATGGATCGCCGCCATATATTATAGTTCCATCCTCTTCCTGTATTCCCCCGCTGTGGACTGCGTTAACCATTGTAAACTTAATGCCTTCTACTTCTTGAGTACCGCCCTTGTTCATTGGAAGTGTGTTTTCAACGCCCTTGGAGTTGAGCCACTGGCACGTCTCAATTATTCCTACTATCTTGGGCTGATGCTCTGTGCATATTTGGACGCCGTCCCCTAAGTGGTCAAAATGAGCGTGGGTTACGGCTACTAAGTCTAAATGCTCAATCTTTTTGAGCTCGTCCGGGCAGGATGGGTTTCCATCTACCCAAGGGTCTATCAAAAGCATTTTTCCCGCGACGGATTTAATTATAAAGGTGGCATGTCCCATATAAGTTATGTCTATATCTTTACCTAATTTTTTCAATTGTCCTCTCCTATATGATAAATGCAATAGTATAAAACGGCTATTTTACCTGTCTATACTTAATCATACAACATGTTAAACGCTGTGTTAATTCTTATAATCTGCGTATATATTTAACATGAGGATCAGGTGGTGAGATTCCTCGACAAAAGGATATATGATGCTGGACGCGAAATTCATAGAAGAAAATCTTGATACGGTAAAGAAGAGGCTTAAATATCGCGGGGCGCAAGTCAACTTGGATATTGTTATCTCACTGAACGAGGGGCGTAGGCGGATCATTAAGGAAGTAGAAGATCTTGAGCATAAAAGAAACGTTGGCTCAAAAAAGGTGGGAGCGCTCAGGAGAGGGGCAAGAAATCAAGAGGCTCAGGCTCTTCAGGCGGAGCTTAAGGTTTTGTCAGATAGGATAAAGGAGCTTGGAGAGGAAAGGGCTAGGTCTGAAGAAAAGTTTAGAGATTTTCTACTTACCGTTCCTAACGTTCCGCACGATACGGTGCCAGTCGGAAGCTCGGACGTTGACAACGTAGAAGTGAAGAGGTGGGGTGAGAAGAGGGGGTTTGACTTTGAGCCTAGGGATCACGTCGAGATTGGGAAGGCGCTTGATATTCTTGACCTTGATACGGCGTCCAAGATAGCAGGGGCGCGATTTGCGCTTTACAAAGGGCTTGGGGCGAGGCTCGAGAGGGCTCTTATCAATTTTATGATAGATATACATGTCGGCGAGCACGGCTACACAGAGATTCTCCCGCCGTTTATGGCTAATAAAGCGAGTTTTATAGGAACCGGTAATTTGCCCAAGTTTGAGGAGGACCTGTTTAAGATTGCGGGAACGGACTTTTACCTCGTGCCGACTGCTGAAGTTCCCGTAACTAATATTCACAGGGATGAGATTCTAAATGAAGCTGAGCTGCCAGTAAAATACGTAGCCTACACTCCATGCTTCAGGAGTGAGGCTGGTTCTTATGGCAAAGACGTTCGGGGCATTATAAGGCAGCATCAGTTCAACAAAGTTGAGCTTGTTAAATTCTCTAGTCCTGAAGTCTCTTATGACGAGCATGAGTCTCTTACTAAAGATGCCGTTTGCGTGCTTGAGCTTCTTGGATTGCCATACCGCGTTGTTCTTCTTTGCGCTGGTGATATGGGGTTTTCTTCTGCTAAGACTTATGATATAGAGGTATGGATTCCAAGTGAAAACACGTATAGGGAAATCTCTTCCTGTAGCAACTTTGAGGATTTTCAGGCAAGAAGGGCGTCTATAAGGTATAGACCTAAGGGCGGGGGCAAGCCTAGGTTCATCCATACGCTAAACGGCTCGGGTCTCGCCGTTGGGAGGACGGTAATAGCGATTTTAGAAAATTATCAGGAAAAGGATGGAACGGTTAAAATTCCAGAGGTACTGATTCCCTATATGAACGGGGTGCGCATAATCTCTCCGTAACGCCGCCGCCCGTCACCCTGAACTTATTTCTTCCCTTCTTACCCCAAATTAACGATACTTCTTAACAGCTATGAGAAAATTTTATAACATAAATTTAGGGCGGAGTAGCCATGAGTTTTGAGTCTCAGCTTTTCAAAGCGGCGGACAAACTGCGCAAGAACGTTGACGCTGCGGAATACAAGCACATCGTGTTGGGTTTGATATTCCTCAAATACATCTCTGATTCTTTTGAAGAGCTTTACGCTAGCCTAGAGGAACGCAAGGGCGAGCATGAATATTCTGATCCAGAAGATAAGGACGAATACGCCGCAAAAAACGTATTCTGGGTTCCTAAGGAAGCTCGCTGGTCGTATTTGCGCTCGCGCTCAAAACTGCCGACTATAGGTAAGGACTTAGATGGCGCTATGGATGCGATCGCAAAGGAGAATCTTACTCTCAAGGGTATTTTGCCCATTGTTTATGCAAAGCAAAATCTCGCTAAGGATTCGCTTGGCGGGTTGATTGACCTTATTGGCGATATTGCGCTCGGTGATGAAGCGGCGAAATCAAGGGATGTTCTCGGCAGGGTCTATGAATACTTCTTGGGCGAATTCGCTTTAGCGGAAGGCAAGAAGGGTGGGCAGTTTTATACGCCAAAGTCAATTGTTCAGTTGCTTGTTGAAATGATCCAGCCGTATAAGGGGCGCGTGTATGACCCGTGCTGTGGCAGTGGTGGAATGTTCATAATGAGCGAAAAGTTTGTAAGTGAACACCAAGGTCGGCTTAACGATATTTCCATTTTTGGACAGGAAAGCAATCAAACTACTTACCGCCTTTGCCGAATGAATCTTGCCATTCGCAGAATTGACGGCTCGCAGGTGAAATGGAACGGCGAGGGATCGTTCTTGAAAGACGTTCATCCCGACCTAAGAGCGGATTTTATTCTCGCCAATCCACCATTTAACGATAGCGACTGGAGCGGCGAGATGCTACAAAACGACGGGAGATGGAAATATGGCAAGCCCCCGGCTGGAAACGCAAACTTCGCTTGGGTGCAGCATTTCGTGCATCACCTGTCGCCAAAAGGGGTTGCTGGCTTTGTGCTTTCCAAGGGCTCACTCACTTCTAAAATTTCTGGTGAGGACGTAATTCGTAAGAATCTCGTGGACGCAGGACTTGTTGATTGTATCGTCAACTTGCCAACGAAGCTATTTCTCAATACCCAAATACCGGCTTGTCTGTGGTTTCTTTCCAACAAGCGACACAGCTTTAACGGCGACAGAAATCGGTTGGGAGAGATTCTTTTCATTGACGCTCAGCATCTAGGGCATTTAATCAATAGGCGCACAAGGGAATTTTCAGATGAGGATATTGCGAAAATCGCCGATACTTACCATCAGTGGCGGAAGGATGGGGGAGGATACAAGGACGTTCCGGGCTTCTGCGCTTCCGTTGCGATAGATAAGGTTCGGGAGCTTGATTACGTGCTGAGTCCAGGTCGCTACGTGGGCTTGGTGGAGACGGAAGATGACTTTGATTTTGGCGAGAGGTTTGCGGAGTTAAAGGCGGAGTTTGAGGGGCAGCTTAAAGAAGAGGCGGAGCTTAACAGGCGGATTTTGGAGAATTTAAACAATATAAAGTCAAATCTATAATTCATTTTTACTCTAAAAGATGAAATAAACAGTTCCTTATTTAACTTTTGTGCAAAAAAGTAAAATAAAGAATTTTATATTTAACTTTTTCTTGTTAAAGTAAAAATAATGAAATTATCAGCGTTTATTTCCGGCAATTACAGTCAAATAGGAGCTTATAAATACCACTTTTTTTCTCCTAGTTTCATCAATCAAGAATTAGAGATAGACAATTTAACCTTGACTCAGCAACTTGAGAAATCTTCGCGATTTGTTGGAGAACTCAACGCTATGGGGAAGCTTGTTCCCAATATAGACTTGTTTATTTCTAGTTTTGTCAGCGGGGAAGCTACTTATTCAAGTAAGATAGAAGGAACGCGAACAAGCTTTGAAGACGCTTTCAAAGAAGAAAGAGATATATCCCTAGAAGAACGGGATGATTGGCTTGAAGTTCAATTGTATAATAAAGCAATAAAGCATGGTTTAGAACAACTAAAACAACTGCCTATCTCTAGCCGTTTTATGAGAGAATTACACGGGATATTGCTTTCTAAAGGACGTGGCAGAGAGAAAAAACCGGGAGAATTCCGAACGTCACAAAATTGGATAGGTGGAAGCTCTATACAGACGGCTCATTTTATCCCTCCTCATCAAAATCTAGTGCCAGGTTTAATGACGGATTTAGAGAAATTTCTCAACAACGATAAGCTCAAGGTTCCGGATTTGATCCGCATTGGTATTGCTCATTATCAATTTGAAACAATTCATCCTTTTTTGGATGGTAATGGAAGGGTAGGACGAATGATTATCCCCCTTTTTCTGGTTGAGAAGAAGATTTTAAGTAAGCCTTTACTCTACACTTCCGTATTTTTTGAATCTTATAGACAAGTATATTACGACAAACTTGATGCGGTCAGACAACAAAATAATTTAGCAGGATGGCTTCTTTTCTTCCTAGAAGGTATTGAAAAAACCGCAAAATTTAGCATTTACCTTCTGCAAGAATCGCTCAAGCTCAAAGAAAACACGGAAGAAACAATAAGGAGTGGGACAGGGGGACGGGCGAGTAATAATTTAAGACTTTTAGAAGAGCTTTTTCAGACGCCAATCGTTAATGCTTCACACGTAAAACGCAAACTCAATCTTTCTTCGCCAACCGTAGCGAAAATGCTCAATGATCTTTGTCGGTTAAACCTTCTCAGAGAGCTGACTAATAACCGTCGCAACCGTTTATTCTTATTCTTTCCCTATATGAATATTGTAGGGTGCGACTTTAAGAGGTATGAACAGGATCAGGATGAGTAATACGCAAGCACGACCAAAAGGCTGTCGAGATGTAAGGTTTGGATAAGTGGCTGTTAAGTCTATCAGCCAGCGTATATTGCTAAAAACACGAAAGCGCAAAGGGTTCTTATGCAGGAACTGCTTCCGTTTAATAATATAATTTCTGGTTATCCTAATGAAGCTTACAAAAGAGGACAGAGATGAACAACGAAGACAGATGGAAACAGAGGTTTCAGAACTTTGAAAAATCTTTTAAAGTCTTTTGTCGAAGACAGGAAGAGTATGAGCAGAATCAAGACAATGAAGCTTATCAAATGTCTCTTGTTCAAAGCTATAAGATATTGATAGAGCTTTCATGGAAAACACTCAAGGACTATTTGGAAAATTCTGGCTATAGCCAACTGGGAACTCCCAAAAAAGTCCTACGACAAGCTTTTCAGGCAGAAATCATCAGCAATGCTGAAGAGTGGTTAGAAGCTCTAAATAAACGCAATAAGACTAGTCATATTTATCATCCTGAAATCTTAAAAGAGGTGCTCACTTTTATTAACGCAACCTATTTTGCCATTGTCAGAGATTTATATCACTATCTAAAAAAAGAATTATGAAATATGGGCTTTCAGAATCTCAACTGAACGAAATTATCAAAATCATTTCTACATACAAAAAAATTGATGAAGCGGTACTCTTTGGGTCAAGAGCTATGGATACATTTAAGGAAGCCTCTGATGTGGATATTGCTATCAAAGAAAAAGAAGCAGACTACTCACTTGCAGCAAAACTCAAAACTTGTTTTGAGGAAGATACCAATTTGCTTTTCTTCTTTGACTTTGTTTCTTATGAGAGCATAACCAGCCCTGAAGTGAAGAAGCACATTGATAGATATGGAATTACTATTTATAGGAAAGGTTGGCGAGAAGTGAGGTTGGGGGAGGTTGTGGATGTAATTATGGGGCAGTCTCCAAAATCCGAAACTTATAATGAAAATGGAGAAGGATTACCATTTTATCAAGGTGTAGTTGATTTTGGTTATAGATACGTTACCCCAAGAGTCTATTGTTCTAGTCCCAAGAAGGTTATAGAGCCCAACTACCTTTTGCTAAGCGTGCGAGCACCAGTTGGTGATGTCAATTTCACGAGGCAGAAATGCTCTATTGGTCGGGGAAATGCTGGACTGAGAATGAGAAGTGGTGAGCGAGATTTTCTTTTTTATTTGCTCAAATTTTCTGCAAATCAATTTAACAGCAGTTCATCTGGAAGTATTTTTTCATCAATCAGTAAGTCTGATATTGAAAATTTGGAAGTTTTTCTCCCCCCACTTCCCAAACAAAAGGCGATTGCCGAAGTATTATCCAGTCTTGACGACACAATAGAACTTCTCTACCGCCAAAACAAAACACTAGAAAACATGGCACAAACCCTGTTCAGAAAGTACTTTGTGGAGGATAGAGATGAAGGGTGGGAGGAAGTATCTCTCGGCAACTCTGAGTTATCAAAAATAATGAGTAGTGGAATACATAAATTTGAAGGAGAGAAAACATATATTGCAACCGCTGATGTGCAGGGAGGGAAAATCCAAGGTATGGGTACTAAGATAACATATGGTAGCAGACCCTCTAGAGCAAATATGCAACCAGTAGATTATTCAGTGTGGTTTGCCAAAAAAGGAGGGGTCAGGAAAGTTTTGATGTTTGACGCATTTTCAAAACAATCAGTTGCCGATACGGTTTTATCAACGGGCTTTGCGGGATTAAAAACAACGGAAGAGAGCCATTATTATATTTGGTGTTTTGTCTATAGTCAGGATTTTCAGAACGTCAAAGATAGTTTAATAAGTGGGACAGTCCAACCAGATGTTAATAATGGTAGTATAATGGAAATCAAAGTACCTAAACCTGATATAAACACTTTAGTTAGATTCAATAGCGTGGTGAATCCTATATTTCACAAATCCCAAACTAACCAATCCCAAATCCGCACCCTAGAGAGTCTGCGAGATACCCTATTACCGAAGCTGATGAGTGGGGATGTGATAATAGAGAGCTAAGAGTAATATGGATTTCAAAGTAATTGTTGATACAAGTATTGCAAATAACAAAGATGTCCAAAACTTTCTGGGAGGGAGAACAGAACTGCAAAGTTTTGCACAGGTGGCGGATATTATTATTCCAGAAATGGTAATTGAGGAAATAAAGATTTGCAAAAGGAAAAGTCTCACATTACAGCGAGATTCTTTTTTATCAAACATTTTTCGTTCTTTAATGCAGGTCAACGAATATCAGACCAAAAAATTTGACATTGAGGGTTTTATTTCTGATCTACTAAATAACGAGAACTTTACATTTAGTGTAATTAAATTGGAAGACGCAGACTCTATTGTAGCGGGTATAACCGCATATATATATTCGGGTAATTACGACGTCGCTGCGACTAGCCCTGATTCTATAGTGGTAAAGTGGACCCTTGACTTTGCCAAGCATCGCTCGATAAAAAAACACTCATATGGGATTGAGAGACCGAGGCTCAATGACGGTGAGCTTGTAGAAATCGGATTTCACCATTACGAGAATATGTGCATAGGGTGCCATGGTTCCCCCAACGCAGAACCTGCAAAAGGGTTTAATCCAAGCCCCCCCAGACTTGCAAAAGAGGCTGAGGAGCTAAGCTCTTCAGAGCTTTTCTGGATAACCAAGAACTGTGACCGCTTATTACTAACCAAGCTTTTCTCCGGACAATCAATGCCCATAATGCTCATCATGCTCAAAATCATCCACGTCCGACTTTCCCTCCATACCCGATAGCATGTTGCTATTTTTCATAAGCTGATATTCTTCAGGACTTAAATCGGGCAGGCGTTTGAGGAATGCTACGATTGCCCAGATGTCTTCGTCGCTGTGATCAATCCCGAAAGCTGGCATCCCGGTCATTTTTATTCCATATCCCGTATCACTAAACACTTGATAAGGCGTTTTAATTACTTGCGTATATACAGAAAGTCTGCCGAAGATGCTTTTAATCTCCTGTTAAACTCCAATTAGACCTCAATTAGCGACGTCATATTTACCACCAAGAGAGCTTAAATTATTATGAGGACCTGCCTCATAGAGACGTGGTTACCAGGTTAAAGAAAAGAGATAAAAAGGATAGAAAATGAATAGAAAAGTTAAAGAAAAGTGCCGAGAAAGTAACAGAAAAAAGATGGAAAATGAAAGATAATAGCTAGTTCTAACAGCTTTTAACACCCCGTCAATAGAACCCCACTCCCTCACGTCATTACCAGCTCAACTAGGAATCCAGATAGAGCATAGGGGGACGAGAGTTCATTCCCTACACAATGCCCCCCCTTTTGTAAAAGGGGGATATAGCAGGGGATTTAATCTTTAATTCTTTTAATCATAGCACATCTCCCCCCTACAATAACAGCTTCCACCATAATAGTATCCCGTGATCCACAACTCCACTAGAAACCTCTCTACGCTCCCCCTCCAAACTTATATCCATCCACTCCCCTACACCTACCTTGCCACCCAACCTATACTCGCGCTCCCCCTCCCCCATAATAGATACGCCACTATACGGCGTTACAAGCCACCCACTACCTCGCGTCTCCATACCATATCCAACATCAAACTTCACACGCCCAGAAGATAAACCCCGCTCCCCTACTCCACTATCAACCTCTCCTCGCCACATTCGCTCTACTCCACTCGCTACCTCTCCCCACTCAGGCTCAAACATCAACCACAATCCACGCCCCCGAACTCCATCACCCATCCGCAATGAAAAACTACCTCCCCAATCCTCAAACTCAGACTCCTCATGAAATAACAAATACCTACCACGAGCCTCAACGCTCAATCCCAAACCTCTATGAACATACTCTATACCTCCGCCTATCTCCATACCTACTCCACTATCCGCATCTCCTCCATCCCATCGCCCCCCTATCTCCACACTTGGTAGCAACAAAGAATCTCCTGTCACATACACGTCACGGCTCATCTCTAAACCTAATCGCAAACGACGCGCTACTCCACTAACACTAGAAAGACCTTCCTCTCCCTCTGTCTTTAACTGCACTGCAAAACCATCACTCTTTAACCCAAAATCTATATCTCCCCATCTAGCCAACTCCTGACGCACTCCCAACGCTACCATTAGCATATTTACGTCCGCCTCCACTTCTCCTGCCCCATCCTCTAACTCAATATCGCCTATACCCGCACCAAACAAACCCCACATACTAAGACCAGGACGAATACTGTAGTGCGCATATGGAAGAACACTCGTCAACTCCAAATCTACCTCCCCTCGGATACTACCTGTCTCTCCACTCACAAGATGAAAGCTACCATCCACCTCATAGTCCACCTCTCCAACACTACGAGATATCGCTACTCCCGCCAAACCCCTATTACCAAACCTATAGTCCAATCCCATGTAGCCCGTATACAACTCACCCTCTGTATCTATATCTCCATCCAAATTACTACCAGAAAATCCACTACCCACTCCACTGCCCCATAACGTCCACCCCCGCATCACACCACCCATATCATCACCACTACTACTCAAAGGAATAGAAAATTCGCTCTGCGCAAACAAATCCCTCCCAGAAATACGCCGTAACTCAACAGGCTCTCGATCTAAACCCTCCAACAATTCAATATCAGAACCACCACTCAGACCCAACACCCCATCCACAGCTCCTGCCACAGAACGAGTGTCAAACGATGTCATAGAAACACCACCCAATGTCAATTTAGGACTACCTGCCAGAGAAGAAGAAGAAACAAAACGTTCACCGATTACGTCCACCGCTCCGGTTGCTGCTGTCCGTCCAAAAGAAGCTAACACTACAGAAAGAACACGGGCTCGCTCCTTTTCCTCGGCTGCACGAATCGTTATGCTAAATGACAACGCACTTGTATCACCGTCTTCGTCCGTAGCCTTGTAGGTGAACTCCTTCTTAGCTAACGCCTTAGTCGGCGTGCCAGTGATAGCGCGGCGAGAATCCTTATTAAACTCAAGACCAAGATCCAATGGCAGTAGAGAAGGACTCAGACTGTAGGTAATAGCACCGTCACCAGTAGCCTCAGGTAGAACAACATCAACAACTTCCACACCAACCGTCCAGACGTAGTCCCCAACGGATTCTGAACCAAAAGTCGGCTTTTGCGAAGCCGCTACAAAAGTAGAAAAACTACTCGTTTCACCGCATACATAACCGCTGGGCGCCGATGCAGGCGACGACAGCTTCGTCCACACCGCACCTTCTACATCGGCAAGATGATATACAGATAGATTACCTGACAGCTCTTTGGGCTCCTCCAGACACACGATGGCTCTTGATGACAAGAGCTCCACGTCCAAATCTATATCCACGTAAGACGGTTTACCCCCAAAGTTCACGCCCGACGGCGGCGCCGGGACGGCCGCCCGCGGCTGCTTCGAGAAGGTGACACGGGTCACACGGTGTCCAGATGGCAGCGTCAGCTTCACATCCGTCTTGTCAACCGTTGCCGTGATGATGCTGCGACCACCGTCCTCTACTACGTCAATAATCGTGCCAGAGTCAGCACCGCTGATGTTAATCACCTTCGCAGTGGCAGTCGAGGTCAGAGATTCCGATGCCCCACCAGCGTCCGTCCAACTCACTAATACTGTGATCGCAGAACCTACGTCCGCCTGTGTCAGAACGTAGGTGCTACTGGTCGCCCCGCTGATGGCAGACCCACCTCGCTTCCATTGGTAGCTAAATACCAAATTACTCGGACCGTCAGGGTCGGAGACGCCGGAGGTGTCCGCAGTCAGTGTCTGGCCCTGGGTCGCCGTGCCGGTGATGGTTACCGCACCAGTCGGCGGATCGTTAGCGTTGGTTACACTTGCTGTCGCAACAGAGGTGAGAGATTCCGCCGTGCCGCCCCCGTCGGTCCAACTCACTACTACTGTGATCGCAGAACCTACGTCCGCCTGTGTCAGAACGTAGGTGTTACTGGTCGCCCCACTGATGTCAGTCCCACCTCGCTTCCATTGGTAGCTAAATACCAAATTACTCGGGCCGTCCGGGTCGGAGATCGTGCTGGTCACTGCGGTCAGTGTCTGGCCCTGGGTTGGGGTGCCGGTGATGGTGACGGCCCCGGTCGGCGGGTCGTTAGCGTTGGTTACGCTCGCTGTCGCAGTCGAGGTGAGGGTTTCCGCAGCGCTGCCAGCATCAGTCCAGCTTACGGTGACGCTGATGGCTGCCCCGACGTCGGCTTGCGTCAGAATGTAGGTTCTACTGGTGGCACTGCTGATGTCAGTGGCATCGCGTTTCCATTGGTAGGTGAAGGTCAGACTGCTCGGGCCGTCCGGGTCGGAGACGCCGGAGGTGTCCGCAGTCAGTGTCTGGCCCTGGGTCACCATCCCGGTGATGGTGACGGCCCCGGTCGGCGGGTCGTTTATGTTGGCTACGTTCGCGGTCGTAGCAGAGGTAAGAGTTTCGGCAGTGCCGCCATCATCGGTCCAGCTCACGGTGACGCTGATGGCCGACCCGACGTCGGCTTGCGTCAGGGTATACGACGCCTGGTTGGCGCCGCTGATGGCGGTGCCATCGCGTTTCCATTGGTAGGTGAAGGTTAGACTGGCGGGGCCGTCGGGGTCGGAGATGCCGGAGGTATTCGCGGTCAGTGTCAGGCCCTGGGTCACCGTCCCGGTGATGGTGACGGCCCCGGTCGGGGCGCTGTTATCGTTATCGGTCAGGGTGACACTGACGCTGGGAACACTCACTGAGTTGTAGCCGCCGCCAGAGGCTGCATGGGTGATGGTGGTGCTTCTATCCCCAACGCTGCTGTCGTCCACACCAGTGACAGTGATGGCCTGCGCAGTATTCCAGTTGGTAGTGGTAAACGTCAGGGAAGCCGGGGAGACGGTGGCCACGCCGCTATCGCCGCTGTTAGGCGTGACGGTGACGTTGCCACTCGGCCGGGTGTCCAGCACTACGGTGTAGGTGGTGCTGCGCCCAGCGCTGGCTTCGGTTACCGTGACACTGCTCTTGGACACCGTGACGCCGGCGACCGAAGTAGCCGCAGAGGTGAGAGTCTCCACGATGCCACCCCCGTCGGTCCAGCTCACGGTGACGGTGATCTTGGCCCCGACGTCGGCTTGCTTCAGGGTGTAGGTGCTACTGGTCGCACCGCTGATGTCAGTCCCACCTCGCTTCCATTGGTAGCTAAATACCAAATTACTCGGGCCGTCCGGGTCGGAGATGCCGGAGGTGTCCGCGGTCAGTGTCTGTCCCTGGGTCGCCGTCCCGGTGATGGTGACTGCACCAGTCGGCGAGTCGTTTACGTTCGCTACACTTGCTGTAGCAGCAGAGGTAAGAGATTCCGATGCCCCACCAGCGTCGGTCCAACTCACTACTACTGTGATCGCAGAACCTACGTCCGCCTGTTTCAGAACGTAGGTGCTACTGGTCGCACCGCTGATGTCAGTCCCGCCCCGCTTCCATTGGTAGCTGAACGTCAGACTACTCGGACCGTCTGGATCAACGATCGTGCTGGTATCCGCGGTCAGTGTCCGGCCCTGGGTCGCCGTGCCGGTGATGGTGACTGCACCAGTCGGCGAGTTGTTAGCATTGGTTACACTCGCTGTCGCAGTCGAGGTGAGGGTCTCCACCGTGCCGCCCCCGTCGGTCCAACTCACTACTACTGTGATCGCAGAACCTACGTCCGCCTGTTTCAGAACATAGGTGCTACTGGTCGCCCCGCTGATGTCAGTCCCACCTCGCTTCCATTGGTAGCTAAATACCAAATTACTCGGGCCGTCCGGGTCGGAGATGCCGGAGGTGTCCGCGGTCAGTGTCCGGCCCTGGGTCACCGTGCCAGTGATGGTGACAGCCCCGGTCGGTGAGTCGTTTAGGTTCGCTACGTTCGCTGTCGCAGTCGAGGTGAGTGATTCCGCGGCGCCGCCCCCGTCAGTCCAACTCACTACTACTGTGATCGCAGAACCTACGTCTGCCTGTTTCAGAACGTAGGTGTTACTGGTCGCCCCACTGATGTCAGTCCCATCGCGCTTCCATTGGTAGCTGAAGGTCAGACTGCTCGGGCCGTCCGGGTCGGAGATCGTGCTGGTCACTGCGGTCAGTGTCCGGCCCTGGGTTGGGGTGCCGGTGATGGTGACGGACCCGGTCGGTGGGTCGTTAGCGTTGGTTACGCTCGCGGTCGCTGTCGAGGTAAGAGTTTCGGCAGTGCCGCCATCATCGGTCCAGCTCACGGTGACGCTGATGGCCGACCCGACGTCGGCTTGCGTCAGGGTGTAGGTGCTGCCGGTGGCGCTGCTGATGTCAGTGGCATCGCGTTTCCATTGGTAGGTGAAGGTCAGACTGCTCGGGCCGTCCGGGTCGGAGATGCCGGAGGTGTCCGCGGTCAGTGTCAGGCCCTGGGTCACCGTCCCGGTGATGGTGACGGACCCGGTCGGTGGGTCGTTAGCGTTGGTTACACTCGCGGTCGCAGCAGAGGTAAGAGTTTCGGCAGTGCCGCCATCATCGGTCCAGCTCACGGTGACGCTGATGGCCGACCCGACGTCGGCTTGCGTCAGGGTATACGACGCCTGGTTGGCGCCGCTGATGGCGGTGGCATCGCGTTTCCATTGGTAGCTGAACGTTAGACTGGCGGGGCCGTCAGGGTCAGAGATGCCGGAGGTATTCGCGATCAGTGTCAGGCCCTGGGTCACCGTCCCGGTGATGGTGACGCTGCCGGTCGGGGCGCTGTTATCGTCATCGGTCAGGTTGACACTGACGTCGGCGATGACCACTGAGTCGTAGCCGCCGCCAGAGGCTGTATGGGTGATGGTGGTGCTGCGGTTGGCACTGGTGCTGTCATCCACACCGGTGACAGTGACTTGCTGTGCGGTATTCCAGTTGGTAGTGGTAAACGTCAGGGAGGCCGGGGATACGGTGGCCACGTCGGTATCGCCGCTGGTGGGCGTGACGGTGACGTTGCTCGAGGGTTGGGCGTCCAGTACCACAGTGTAGGTAGCGGTATTACTGCTGCCGCTGGCTTCGGTGACGGTGACTCTGGTTGGGGATAACGTGACGCCGGCGTCATCATCGGTGTTGGTCACCGTCACGTCCGCTGGGTCCTTGCCGTTGTAGTTGCGGTCGCTGCTGACGGCCGCGGCCAGTACGATGTTATAGGATAGATCCCCGTCGACCAGGTTGTCATCCTCACCGGTGACGGTGACCGTCTGCGGGGTATTCCAGTTGGCTGCGGTGAAGACTAAGCTGCTCTTGTCAACCGTACCTTCACTGATGTCGGAACTGGAGACGGCGATGGTGACGTTAGAGCTCGGTTTGGTGTCCAGTACGACGTTGATGGTGTCGGTGCCGCCGGCTTCGGTGGTGGCGGTGCTGCCATCGGTCTGGGTGACGGTGATATCGGCGGTGTCGTCATCGGTCAGGGTGACACTGACGTCGGAGATGTCGACACTGATGTACGCGGCATCGAGTCTTGTCATCGCTATAAGATGGGTGATGGTGGTGCTGCGGTCAGCATCGGTGCTGTCATCCACACCGGTGACGGTGACTTGTTGTGCGGTATTCCAGTTGGTAGTGGTAAACGTCAGGGATCCAGACACAGTAGCCACGCTTTCATCGTCGCTGCCGGGGCTGATGATGATGTTGACACTCGGCCGGGCATTGAGCACGACGGTGTAGGTGGCGGTGTGCCCGGGGCCTGCGGCTTCGGTTACTGTGACTCTGCTCTTGGACACGGTGACGCCGGCGGAAGTCTGTGCAACAACCGGCAGTGCGAAGATGATAGAGAAGATCAGGCCGAGGGTAGCGGCGAGGTGCCGCAGGTGTTCAGGTTTTAGTGTGCCGAACAGGAATTTCGGGGGGGGGGGGGGGGGGGGGGGGGGGGGGGGGGGGGGGGGGGGGGGGGGGGGGGGTAGTAACGAAGGGTGCGGTGAGAACCCGCAGAATGGGGATGTGGTTCAATGTATTAAAGAAGTTTTGTGGTTGGTTCATTACATCCCTCCGTGAGATTGTTCACTATATGGCATATTCATCTTAACAAGTCTTAATACGCATGTCAACGTCATTAAGTCCAACTCCCGGCCTCGCTATTCCCAGTCCACTGCTTGATCTGATACTGCCAGATGGTAGTGCCATTCGGATTATTCCAGCTTAGCGTCACCTGGCCGTCGCCCGCCACCGCCTTGAGACCAGTGGGCTTAGCGGGGGGGGGTAACTTTACTGTTATAGGAAAAATGAAAGAGTTGGCTTTGAACCATTTACCGCCTTTTGACAAAGTATCAGACAAGGGATTCAAAGATGCCTATATTTATTTCACAGTTCTGGAATACATAAAAAACTGCGGCGATGAGACTATGTTCTTTTGGACAAAAGGTCACAGGCTTAGGGAAGCTTTTGCCAAACAAGACAGGGTGCGAGTTGTAAAAGATTTTGAGGAATTTGAAAAACATACTACCACTTATTTCAAAGAAAAATATTTCATAAGTAAATTAAAGCAAGAGGTTGCGGAAAACATTTCTCGCGATTGTATTAAGAACATTTGGTTAAACATTGAAGAAAACTGGGTTATAGAGATTTCTTGTGAACACAAAACATCCTTTGTAGAAGTAGATTTTGCGTCCAGGGAAATAAACGATTTCACTGATTTTGATTTTGCAAGAGGAATTCAATCTCTGGTTATTTCTGATTCGTTTGCATCAACGCATTGTTATATTGATAAAATAAGAGATTATGTGAAATATTTTTTGGATAAGCAAATAGAGGATTTGATCGAAGCTTCTACTGAGAACAGTCAGATTATATGGATAGCAGAAGATGAAGATGTCAGAGAGTTTTTTCTTAAGCTTTATACTGCTCGAAAATCACGAACCTCAGAGGAAACTAGGGAAGTTTTTGAAAGATATTTTAAAGTATTCTAAGTAATGACTGAACTCAAGGATGATAAGAGAATTGAATTTGCCTATAGAGAGCACTGGATATATTCTCAAAGGTTGAAAATAACTAATCCCAAATCTGCACCCTAGAAAGTCTTCGAGATGCCCTATTACCGAAGCTGATGAGTGGGGAAGTGAAGATAGGATTTAATTAGCCAATATGGGAAAAAGCATTCTGGATTTATTAGAAAGTGAGGCGCGTGAGTTTCTTTTAAAAAAGGAAAGTTACTGCACTCTTGATTTGCCACCATATTTTACATTTTCCGAATTGTTAAAAGATATTTCAAAAGAGTTGGATGGTAAACCTTTAAAAGATTTTTACTCATCAAATGGTAGTAAACCAAGCAATTATGAAAAGGTTAATCATAAGCTATTGACCAACAAGAGTGGTCAGTATGCTTGGCGGCCCATTCAACTAATCCATCCAGTATTGTATGTTGCTTTAGTCCATAAGATTACGGAACAAACTAATTGGAAAACACTAAAAGGCCGTTTTGAGAAGTTTAGAGAAAATGAAAAAATTAAATGCTTCAGTTTACCTGTTGTATCCGAAAGTGAACAAACAGACAAGGCAGAGCAAATCACGCATTGGTTTGACGAAGTGGAACAGAAATCAATTGAGTTAGCTTTAGATTACGAGTACTTATACACAACAGATATAACCGATTGCTACGGTTCCATTTACACGCATTCTATCTCATGGGCAATTCACGGAAAAGAATGTGCGAAAGAGAAACGCACGGATTCGAAACTACTTGGAAATCAGATTGATAAATCCATACAGTCAATGTCTTACGGGCAGACAAACGGCATACCGCAGGGAAGCGTATTGATGGATTTTGTTGCTGAGATTGTATTAGGGTACGCGGACTTAAAGTTACGGGAGAAAATTAACTCTGAACAAGATCAAGATAAAGATTTTCAGATATTGAGATATCGAGATGATTACAGAATATTCGTTAATAATCCACAAACGGCAGGGAAGATAATAAAAAATCTAACTGAAGTTCTTGCGGAATTGGGATTTAACCTCAATGAAGGCAAGGCAATAAGGTCAAACAATGTGGTAAAAGCTTCAATCAAACCTGACAAACTTTACTGGATAACAACGAATAAAACAGGATTGAAAAAGACTCTACAAGAGAAGTTATACATTATTAGTGATGTTGCGGACAAGTATCCGAATTCTGGGACTGTCACCAAGGAATTACACAAATTTTACAGTAATATAGTGGTGAAAAATAGTAAAAATCTAAAAGTCCTTATAAGTATTATGACAGACATTGCGATGAAGAACCCAAAAACTTACCCAATCTCAATAGCCATTCTTAGTAAGTTCATACGTTCATTAAAACAAGTAGATTCATTAGAACAAAAGGATATAAAATTAATAATTGACAAAATAGTAACAAAGTTTGAAAGACTACCGAACATAGGTCATCTCCAAATATGGTTGCAAAGGATAACCTTAAAAGTGGATGATTCTAAAAAGTATGATGAGAAACTATGTAAAAAGGTGTTAGATAATAAAGTTGATTTATGGTGTTCAGATTGGCTTAAAAAGGATTTAAAAGAAGTAATAAGTAACGCAGACATAATCGACAAGGAAGAGATTAAAATAATGCCATTTGTTATTTCTAAAGAAGAAGTGGAACTATTCAAACATATTTATTAATATCTAGTAATAATGAGCGATAGTTATGATCTGATATTGAGAACTTCGCTATAAGGCTGATCTAAAAGCAGGCTTTTTCATATTTCATCCTAAGAGTAACGTTAATAGTTCTTGAATTACTATTCTTCTATTTGAAAGCCTGCGCGATACGTTGTTGCCAAAACTGATGAATGGGGAAGTGATAGTATCTGAACTGTAATTTTAATGATTATTAGAATACTATGAAGGTTAATTTGAATAAGTGACAGTGGTCAGCGGTTAGTCGTCAAAGTCCATCATTTCATCCTAAGAGTCATAGTTCAGACAAAATTACTATGATTGGTGAATTCCATAGTTGATGAGTAGGGAGGTGAGGGCAACTTAATGGCGGACATATTTTTAACTCAATCTGAGGGAGATGCGCTGCTTGCCATGGGTAAAATTGCAAGTAGTAAAGAATTAGACATGCCTGTTATGGGAGGCAAATTGCATATTCTACTGCAGTCAGAGGATAAAAAAGAAGAGTTTATTCTAAATTACACGTAGTATTCAATTAACTTATCAAAACGCAATCATCACCTTAGAGCAAGGCAAGTTATTGGGTTGGCACGCCTAGACTTGGATGGTCCACCCCATATAAATCCTGACGGAGAAGAAATCGGGGCAAGACATTTACATCTTTATCGAGAAAATTATGGTCTAAAATGGGCATTTGAAATTCCTTCTGATAAATTTTCAAATTTAGAAGATAAAATTCAGACGCTCAATGATTTTATGACTTATTGTAATGTCATTTCAATTCCTGTTATTAGAAAAGGGTTATTCACATGAGCGATATGAATTTACTTATTGATCAGTATTACGGTTGGTTAAGAGACAAAACCGCTTGGAAGTCCGTAGGCAATAAATGGGTAGAGATTACAGCACCTTATCTGGATAGAAACAACGATTATATCCAAATATATCTTGAGAAAACGGATCAAGGTTATCTATTAACGGATGGTGGAAGCACAATCACAGGTCTTTTGCAGGAAGGGTGTTCCTTGGATAGCCCACAAAGGCAAAAATTGCTAAACTTAACCCTTGCAGGATATGGAGTTGCAAAAGAGGGAGATTGTTTACAAGTTAATGCCACATCAGATAACTTCGCCATAAGAAAGCATTTCCTAATACAATCCATTTTAGCTATAAGCGATATGTTTTACTTAGCGCAACCGCACGTAACTAACTTGTTCTTTGAGGATGTTAGAGGCTGGCTTGACATTTCTCAAATTCGTTATTCCACGCACATTTCATTTATTGGAAAATCTGGCTATCCGAGAAAGTTTGATTTTCTGATTACAAAGTCGTTTGAGTCTCCAGAGAGAATTATTAAAACAATCAATAATCCCACGCGTAATAGCGTGGATTCAATTATAGTGGATTGGGTTGATACAAAAGATGTTCGTCCTGAAGATTCGAAGGCGTATGCGTTCATCAATGACAGTGGGCGAGACATATCAAGTAATGCATTAGATGCGCTAAAAAACTACGAAATCAAACCTGTTCTATGGAGTGATAGAGAGCGATCTAAAAATGAGCTCGCCTCATAGTTTAAGCGGTAAAAAGCTAATACTTCCAATCGTTCGGGATACCTTATTGCCTAAGCTGATGAGTGGGGAAGTAATGATTATTAGAATACTATGAAGGTTAATTTGAATAAGTGACAGTGGTCAGCGGTTAGTCGTCAAAGTCTATCCTTTAATTCTACCAATCACAGTTTAGACTTTCTTTTCCCCTCTCCCTCTGGGAGAGGGACAGGGTGAGGGCTTCTTTTGTCTCCATCGTCATTCCCCTTCTCATAAGTTCAGACAAAATACCCGTGAATACACCCCTCTTTAACACTTCTCTTCACGCTTTATTGACATATACAAGTGAATTGATATAATCAAGTGGATAGTTGTTAGTTAGCTGTCAACTCAAAACTGTAAACTTAAAACTATCTTTTAACTGTTCATTGTGGCTACTCGGCAATCTATTAGAAAAAGAATTGGCGCATTGCGGGAACAATATGCTTCCTTTGATTAAGGGTTAACCACCAAGGAGAAAAATTCAATTTTGCAAGTTATAAATTTAATTGACCTACTAACGCCTGGGTTTGTATCGTTAGCTGTGTTTTATTTGCTAACCAGTTATGTAAAACCTCAGAGGTTTGAAGGGGTTATTTATGTCGTGATTTTTACTGTAATTAACAAAAGTTGTGTTCTTTTTGTAGAAAAAGTGCTTGTTTTCTTTAACGTAGAGGGAATGGGAAACGTAATGTCCTCACCTGAATTTGGACTGTTTGTTGGGAAATTACTACTTCCTGTTTTTATAGGTTTTGTATCTTCCCAGTTAGCCAATGAAGATAGATTGTTTCAAATTCTGCGAAGATTTAGGGTTACGCGGAAAACTTCATTTCCTACAGTTTTACATTCGTATTTTGCTGTAACTGCGAAATCATATTATATAATTTATCTTAAGAATGGAGTCTGTTTATCTGGGTATGTTCAAGAATTTACGGATAATATAAAAGATGATGATTTTGTGATTATCACCGATCCACAATACTTATCAGAGGGTGCAAATAAAGAAGTGTTTGCAAGAGGACATCTACTTATTCGGTTATCAGATATTGCAGCTATTGAACAAATATTGTAGAATAAGCTTGAGAGGATGGGTAAAATGAGCAATAAAAAAATAGAAGAAGTTAAAGCGTATAAAAGAACAATATTATCTCCACCCCCTCCGAGACCATCAAGAATACCACCTCCGTTACCTTTGGTTTCTCGACCTCAAGATCAAGAACCATCTCCACCCGTTAAGAAAAAATGATTTGTATTGAGCACTCTTGAAAGCCCGCGGGATGCTCTGTTACCGAATCTGATGAATAGGGAAGTGAGAGTATCTGAACTGTGATTTTAATGATTTTGGGAATACTATGAAGTTTAGTTTGATAATTGACAGTGATCAGTGATTAGTTGCCAAAGTCCGTCCTTTAATCCTACCAATCACAGTTTAGACCCCTCCCCTCTGGGAGAGGGACAGGGTGAGGGCTTCTTTTGTCTCCATCGTCATTCCCCTTCTCATAGTTCAGACAAAAACCCCGTGAATATACCCCTCTTTAACACTTCTCTTCACGCTTTATTGACATATTCAAGTGAATTTATATAATCAAGTGGATAGTTGTTAGTTAGCTGTCAACTCAAAACTGTAAACTTAAAACTATCTTTTAACTGTTCATTGTGGCTACTCGGCAATCTATTAGAAAAAGAATTAGCGCATTGCGGGAAGAATATGCTTCCTTAGCAAGCGGCAAGGAGTCTCTTTTAGCCTTGATTGACGAGGCGGAAGCACCGGAGAGCATCTATAACTCAAATGCCATAGAAAACTCCACTTTAACGCTTAAAGAGACGGAGAAAATTTTATTAGAGATGGAATTATCCCGTAACGTCTCTGTCCGGGAAGTGTTTGAGGCGAGAAACTTAGCTCGGGTAATTGATTATAAGCGTAGCAAGGTTAAAAGAGAAAGTCTGACCGAGGAACTCATCCTTCTTTTACACAAAATGCTTATGGGTGGTATTGACGACTCTATTGCCGGGCGATTTCGACAAAAGGGTGAATACGTGCGGGTTGGTGCTCATATAGCCCCTCCACCGGAGCATGTTGAGCGAATGATCGGTAACGTTCTATTTACCTATTCAAACGACCTAGACGGTTATTTTTTAGATAAAATCGCCAAGTTCCATTTGGACTTTGAGACCGTCCATCCGTTTTGCGACGGCAATGGTCGTATAGGGCGAGTGATTATTAACTTTCAGTTGTTAGAGTTAGGATTTCCACGCGTCATAATTCGCAACAAGGAAAAGAGCATATACTATGAAGCCTTTGGGGATTACCGCGAGAAGAAGCAGGCGAAAATAATGGAAAGAATTTTAGCTTTGGCTTTGCTGGAATCGTTGCACAAGCGGATAACCTACTTAAAAGGAAAGAGCATTATACGACTGTCGGATTATATCAAACAGAACGGACTTTCGGCTCCAGCCGTTACCAACGCCGCCCGTCGTCAGACTATACAGGCATTTAGAGAAAAAGAGGTTTGGAAAATCGGACGCGATTATGAATACGGCTCCAAGCCCTAAATGGTATTCTGGGCTGGTTGAAGGACTGACAATTGGTCGTGGTATAACCTCTGCGTGAGACAACGTGATGTATTGCTCCATGCGCTATATGACAAATCGGAATAAAATGGATAATTTTTAAGCAAGGAGCAGGCTATGCGAATTGAATACCTACGGTTGAAAAACTTTCGCGCCTTTCGTGAAGTAGAAATGCGGGAGATTCCCAGTTTTGCGGTATTCGTTGGCGCTAATGGGGCTGGTAAGTCCACTTTATTCTCCGTGTTCGGTTTTCTCCGCAACGCAATGACTTCCAATGTGAAAACCGCCCTTGCCAAACTTGGCGGAAGCAGGGGCTTTAATGAAGTGAGAAGTAGGAATTCTGAAGGTCCAATAGAGATTGAAATCAAGTTTAGACAAACCACTAGGGGGCGATTGATAACTTACCTGCTTGAGATTGACGAATTAGAGGGGAGTCGTCCTCGTCCAACTGTGAAAAGAGAAGTTCTTAAATATCGTCGGGGTCGTAAGGGACGGCCTTGGCGTTTTCTGGATTTTAAAAACGGCAAGGGAGAAGCCGTAACCAATGAGCTTGAAGAGGTTACTGACGTGAGAAAGCTGCAACGCGAAAAGCAGACGCTCAAGTCTCAGGGTTTGCTAGCGATTAAAGGGCTTGCCCAGTTTGAACGTTTCCCCGCCGCGGTTGCACTGGGCAACCTCATTGAGCGTTGGCACGTCTCCGATTTTCACGTTAATCAGGCGCGACCAGAGCAGGAGGCCGGTTATGCCGAGCATCTTTCCACTGAGAGAGATAATTTGTCTCTAGTTATTGAATACCTGCACAACAACCATCTAGCTATCTTTAAGGAGATAGTGAATAAACTGAAAGAGCGGGTGCCAGGAATATCGGGTGTTGAGTCAAAGCAGACTGAAGAAGGGCGAATTCTATTAAAGTTTAGTGATGGCACTTTTGAGGATCCTTTTCTGGCGCGTTACGTGTCGGATGGGACTATAAAAATGCTCGCTTACCCGACTTTGCTTTACGATCCCGATCCTCACCCTTTGCTTTGTGTTGAAGAGCCAGAGAATCAATTGTATCTGTCCTTACTGTCTGAATTGGCGGAGGAGTTTCGTATGTATGCCAACCGCGGGGGGCAAGTCTTTGTATCTACACATTCCCCGGATTTCTTGAACGCCGCCAAATTGGATGAAGTCTTCTGGCTTCAGAAAGAAAACGGTTACGCGATCGTCCATCGGGCTAAGGATGATGAGCAGGTTCGGGCTTACATGGAGGATGGCGATCAGATGGGTTACCTATGGAGACAGGGTTTTTTTGATGGAGCGGATCCTTCGTGAATCTGGTCTTTTTTCTGGAGGAAAGGTCCGCACAGAAAATGCTCGAGGGATTGCTTGCGGGTCTTTTACCGGACTCCATTATCCCCCACTATATCGTGTTTGAAGGCAAGCAAGACCTTCAAAAGGAACTGCCCAAACGTCTAAAGAGATGGATAACGCCCCAAACAGTAGGTTTATTGTTCTGCTGGACCAAGACCGTAGCGAGTGTAAGGAAGTCAAGAGGCGGATAGTTGATATATGCAGAAGAGCGGGCAAGTCCGAGACCATTGTTAGGATCGCCTGCCGGGAGCTGGAAAGTTGGTATTTTGGAGACATTAAAGCCGTTGAGGAGGCTCTTGATGATTGTCCTAAGCTGGCTAGCCATACAAACAAAAGCAAATACCGCATACCCGATGACATAGACAAACCCTCTCTTGAACTAGAGAGAATAACTAAAGGTAAATACCAAAAGATCTCAGGTTCGCGAGCGATAGGTACTCATCTTTCGTCTCAGAACAGAAGCAAGAGCTATAATGTGTTCCTTAAGAGCCTCAAAAACCTAATAGAGGATTCCAGCGGGGCAATAACTGAAAGTTCATGAGCACCACTATATATGAATCCGACGTTGAAAACTTCGTCATAGAACTTCTACAAAATCAGGGTTACTCATACCTTTCACCAGAAGAGCAGGAGCGCGAACGGGTCAGCTTGTCCGACGTCGTCCTGCGCGCACGCCTGGAAGCAGCGATTGATAAGCTCAATCCGCTTATTCCACAAGACGCGCGGGTGCAGATTTTGCATGAGGTATTAAACTTGCCAAGTCAAAGTCTAGTGGAAAGCAACGAGGCGTTTCATCAGATGTTGACTGACGGGGTTAGCGTTGAGTACCAGAAAGGAGAAGACGCCGTCGGCGATAACGCTTGGCTTATTGATTTTGACAATCCTCTAAACAACGATCTTGTCTTTTGCAATCAATTTACCGTAGCTGCTGAGCAAAGCCGAACCGTTGTTGACGGTAACGTTACTAGGCGTCCAGACGTTGTCCTATTTGTGAATGGCTTGCCGTTGGCGGTGATTGAGTTAAAGAATCCAGTGGATGAAAAGGCAACCGTTCAAAAAGCATTTAACCAGCTTCAAAACTATAAAAATGCTATTCCTAGCCTGTTTTGCTACAACGGCGTTTTGGTAACTTCTGATGGTCTTGACGCCAAAGTTGGTTCTCTGACTGCTAGATGGTCACGTTTTGTGGAATGGAGAGCGGTTGATGGCGTAAAGGAGGACGCTGGAACTACACCGCAAATAGAAACGCTTGTAAAGGGAATGCTCCGCCCAGACGTGATTTTGGATTTAATTAGGCACTTTACGGTGTTTGAGAAATCAATGAAAGGGTCTTCTGAGCTCACTGAAGGGTTGATCTCCTCACCCGACGGAGATAGCGGGGCGGGTGGCATAAAGAGAGTCGTTACTATCAAAAAAATCGCAGCCTATCATCAATATCACGCTGTGAACAAGGCGGTAGAGTCAACTATCAGGGCTTCATCTGACAATTCAGGGGCGGTTAGGGAGGACCCTGCCGCCTATGGACTGCCTACGATTGACGCGCAACCAATGGGAGATCGTAAAGCCGGCATTATGTGGCACACGCAAGGGAGTGGAAAATCTCTCTCTATGTTGTTCTACGCAGGAAAGCTCATTGTAGATTCGCGTATGGGGAATCCTACCATAGTGGTTATTACGGACCGCAACGACCTTGACGATCAGCTATTTGGTACTTTTGCCAGCGGCAAGCAATTATTAAGGCAAGAGCCTTCGCAGGCTGACAGCCGCGCTCATTTGAAGAACCTTCTAAAGACGGCGGGGGGTGGAATAGTGTTTACCACTATTCAAAAATTCTCCCCTGAGAGGTGTAAGGAAAAGTTTGAACTTCTTTCAGGGCGGAAGAATATTGTCGTTATCGCTGACGAAGCACACCGCAGTCAGTATGGTTTTAAGGCTAGGACCCTAGAGAGAGAGGACGGGGCATTTACGAAATATGGCTTTGCCAAGTATGTAAGGGACGCGTTGCCAAATGCTTCCTTTGTTGGTTTTACCGCAACGCCAATTGCGAAAGAGGATGCTTCTACTCCGGCGGTTTTTGGAAACTACATTGACGTTTACGATATGCAGCAAGCTGTGGAGGATGGGGCGACCGTCGCCATCTATTATGAATCACGACTTGCTCAGGTGCATTTGAGAGACGAGGAAAGGGATAAGCTAGATGAGGAGGTTGATCGGATAATCGAGGGTCAGGAGTTCACTGCCACGGAGAAAACAAAGGCTAAATGGGCACGTGTAGAGGCAATAGTCGGACATAGAGATAGATTGAAAACCGTTGCCCAAGACGTTATTGAGCATTTCGAAGCGAGACGGGAAGTCTTTGAGGGTAAAGGGATGATAGTCGCCATGAGTAGGCGCATAGCCGTTGAACTGTATGAAGAAATAGTTAAGCTCCGCCCCGATTGGCGCCATGCCGATAAAGACAAGGGATCTATAAAAGTTGTGATGACTTCTAGCTCAAGCGATCCTCAAAGCTGGCAAGGACATAATACTAAAAGGCAAGATAGAAGATGGTTTGCTAATAGGTTTAAGGATCCTAGTGATGCGCTAAAGCTAGTAATAGTAAGGGATATGTGGCTTACGGGATTTGACGCCCCGTGCCTGCATACTATGTATATTGATAAACCGATGCGGGGGCATAATCTTATGCAGGCAATCGCCCGCGTCAACAGGGTTTATAAAGACAAGCCCGGTGGACTCATCGTTGATTATATAGGCATAGCTTCAGACTTAAAGCGGGCGTTAGCCGATTACACCAAAAGCAGTGGTAAAGGCTCTCCTACCTTTAAGCAATCGCAGGCGATTGATGTGATGATGGAGAAGGGTGAGGTTGTTGCTCAGATGTTTAATGGTTTTGATTATAAGCCATACTTCTCGGTGGACGCAAGGGGAAAAATGACGATTATTTTACAAGCGCAAGAGCATATTCTGGCTTTAGAAGATGGCAAAAATAGGTTTACAAAGCAAGTCAGTCTGCTATCAAAGGCTTTTGCGCTTTCCGTCCCAAGCCGCGAGGCGATGGAATTAAAGGAGGAAGTTGGGTTTTTTCAGGCGGTAAAGGCTCGACTGACTAAGTTTGAGCCTGTGGGGGGTGGCAAGAGCGACGCCGAAGTAGAAACTGCGATAAGGCAGATTATTGATAAAGCGCTTGTCGTTGAAGGCGTAATTGACGTCTTTGACGCGGCTGGGATTAAAAAGCCGGATATTTCCGTTCTTTCGGATGAGTTTTTAGATGAGGTGCGCGGTATGGAGCGCAAGAACCTCGCCTTAGAGTTACTAAGGAAAATTCTGAGTGATGAGGTCAAAACCAGAATGAAGAAGAATTTCATCAAGGGCAAAAGATTATCGGAAATGCTAGACGCCGCGATAAGAAAATATCAAAGCAACCTGCTCACGACGGCGCAGATCATAGAAGAATTGATAGAAATCGCCAAAGAGATTAAGGCTTCTGATGAACGAGTTAAAGGTTTTGGTCTGAGCGAGGATGAGATAGCTTTTTACGACGCCTTATCTATGAACGACAGTGCTAGGGAGGTAATGGGAGACAAAACGTTGCGCAAGCTCGCCCAAGAGTTGGCGCAAAGAGTAAAAGCCGAAGCGTCAATTGATTGGACGATAAAGGAGAGCGTTCAGGCAAATCTTCGTTTGATTGTCAAAAAGGTTTTACGCCGATACGGTTACCCACCAGACGAGCAAAAGCTAGCAACGGACAACATCTTAAAACAAGCGGAACTTTTCGCTGAGGAGTGGAGTTCTTAATCTCTGTTTATTAGGTTATAGCATTAGTGAAGAGTGGTGATACATTCAATAATGCGGGGCATCACCTGTTGAAGAAGCACTGAATAGCATTTAGTTTTAGTAGTATTTGTGAGTAAAATTCAGGCTCATGGCAAAAAACAACCGCATAAGTAGTAAGAAAAAATTCACGATTGAGAACGTGCGCTGTTTTGATGGCAGGCAGACATTTGAAATCCGTCCTTTGACCTTTTTAATAGGAGAGAACAGCACGGGGAAAACTACTGCTCTAGGGTGTTTTCATGTAATTGATAGTATTTCTTTTGCTAGGTTGAATGTTCCGGACTTCAATATAGAACCCTATAGGCTAGGGTCGTTCGATGATATTGTTAGAAGAAATAACGGAAGTGGTAACAACAAGGGGAAAAAGACTGAGTTTGAACTGGGTCTTGACTGGGATACGCCGAAAACTAAGTACACCGTGCGTTTTGTGGGGAGGGATAAAGGATCTGAGCCGGTTGTTAGCCATACGAAAATTGATTCTCCAAATTTTTTTATCTCTATTGATTCAGGTATTACAGGTGGAAAACCTTCTTGTATAGTGTCACTGAAAAACAGAGCGGGTAATGATAATGATCCCCTTGAGATTGAACTGCCTAAGTCATTACGTGATACCGAGTCTATCCTACATTTTCCACTGTTTCTTATGCTGGAAGAAGAACTGCCTAAAGATCATAAAGATGTATTAAGGGACGTGGTCTCAGAGTTGCATCGTGCCTACGGCGTTACCTCAAAAGTAGTGAGCCTAGCCCCTATCCGTTCAAAGCCGCAACGCACATACGATCCTATTCGGGAGATTCTAGATCCAGAGGGGAGTGATGTTCCTATAGCCTTGATGCGTCTGCACAGAGAGGGGGAAGAGAGATGGAAACCAATTCGTAACAAATTAGTGCGTTTTGGTAAATCCTCCGGATTGTTCACTGATATAGAGGTAAGAAACTTCGGAGAATCAATGGGGGACCCTTTCCAATTGCAGTTTAAGGTAAGGGGAGCTAAGTCTAATATTATGGATACGGGGTATGGAGTGAGTCAGATATTGCCTCTGCTGGTGCGGATGTTTCTTTCTTCTGGCGGCAACAGTTTCCTATTGCAGCAGCCCGAGGTTCATCTTCACCCGAGGGCGCAGGCTGAACTTTCCTCCCTTTTAATTGAAAGCGCAAAAACTACAAATAACTCTTTCCTAATTGAAACGCACAGTGATTATATGGTTAACAGGGCAAGCATAGAGATTCGTAGGGGAAACATTTCCCCTGACGAGGTATCCTTGATATACCTTAAACCTGTGAGTGATAGAGTAGAAGTGCATAACCTATCTTTTGATAATCAAGGCAACCTATTGAATGCTCCCGATGGATATAGGGACTTTTTCCTGAAAGAAGATGATCGTCTACTAGGGTTTGAGGATTAGACTATGTGTATGATTCTGGATGCGAATATGTATGGAGATTTTCTGAAGAGAACGGAGGATATGATCCCAATTCATAAGTGGCTAGAGAAAAAGAATGGCAAGCTTGTTTATTCTACTTACGAAGAAATAGATAGAGAGCTCAATTCAAATAAAGAAATGAAAAGATTTTTTGTCAGCAGAAAACAAAGTGGTATGGCGAGATCTATTGAGAAAGATACTGTGGAAAGAGCGATAAAAGAGATTAGGGAATGCCATGATCTAAAATTGCAGTCAAATGATGAACACATCCTTGGTTTAGCTAAAGCATCCGACACGAAGCTGTTGTGCTTTAGCGATAAGGCATTACATAAAGACTTCAAGGAAGTTGTTAGCGGTGGCAGTATTTATCAGAATAAGCGCCACGAACATCTGCTGACTTATGACGCTTGCCCTTAGCTTAAAACTAGTTGAGCGTAAGCAGTTCTTTCTTAAATGGTCGGGGTGGCCGGACTTGAACCGGCGACCCCCGGTCCCCCAGACCGATGCGCTACCAGTCTGCGCCACACCCCGACTTTCTATCTAGTTTTTTGCTCAATTGATCTTAGCTCGCCCAGTATTTCGTGTAACAGAACGTTGACATCTGTGCCTGAATACTTGTTGCGAACCTCTTCTTTTATCTTCTTTTTCGCTCCAGCTATAGTGAAATTCTCTTTATACAGCAGATTCTTAATCTTAACTATAGTGTATATAGCGCCTCTGTCATAGAGCCTTTGCGACTTTCTTCTTATCGGTTTTATCTCGTCAAACTCACTTTCCCAATACCTTAAAACGTATGGTTTAATACCGGTAAAATCACTTACCTCTCCTATACGGAAATACATTTTCTCAGGTAGTTTCATCCCCAACTTTTCCTGAACACCAATTCTAAAATCTAGATCAATTAGACTTAACTGTCAATACTAACTGGGTTTCCTCTGTATATCTTCATCAAGCGTTATTCTGAATTTATTTTAGGATCAGGGGTAATGGAATAGGGGTTGTTCCTCTAGCTAAGACAGGTTTGTCTAGCCTATACGCTACATTTTGTATTTCCCAAAACCTGATTCGGGCATACTTTCTAGAAACTCTTTAATCCTATCCTTATCCTCGTCTATTCCTATGTCCCTTGAGCGCTCGATTATCTCCTCATTTACCATTATGGGAGAGTCCGTTCTCAGTGCAATAGCTATTGCGTCGCTCGGTCTAGCATCAACAGAGTGTTCTTCATTATCCCTTTTGAGATAAATTTTTGCGTAAAATATATCATCCTTTAAGTCTGTAATCTCAATCTTCGTTACCTTGAACTTTAGCTTTTCTAATAGGTTTTTAATAAAATCATGTGTAATGGGTCTTGTTCGTGGGGTGTGTTCAAGCTCCATTGCGATTGAGCTTGCCTCCATAAAGCCGACCCATATAGGAAGCGTCTTATCATTGTCTAAATCTTTCAGTATGACTATGGGCGTGTTGGCAAAAGGATCCAATGCTATGCCGGTTACGGTCATTTGCAACAACCTAGGTTACCTCCCGCAGCGTTTAGCATAACTCTCCTCTCAGAGAGTTTGATAGACCTTCTGTGATTTTCACCTTAACGATTTGTCCATAAAGCTCTTTACCACCCTCAAAGTTAGCGATTCTATTTTGGCTAGTCCTTCCGGAGACAACTCTCGGATTATTTCTACTTTCACCTTCTACCAGCACCTCTTCAATTTGACCTACCCTGCTAAGGTTCTTTTTTAACGATATGTTTTTTTGAGCCGATTGAAGAGCCGCTAGTCTTTCCCCTGCAATTTCATTATCTATTAGCTGTTCTTTGGGGGACTCCGCTGCAGGCGTTCCGGGTCGAGGAGAGAACTTAAACGAGAAAGCAGTATCGAATTGAACCTCATCTATTAGAGACATAGTATGATTAAAATCGCTTTCGGTCTCACCGGGGAATCCTACGATTATATCGGTAGAAAGCGCAACGTCGGGAATCCCGTCCCTTAGTCTTTGGACGCTGCCCATGTACCAGTCCCTCGTATATGTTCTCTTCATCATACTTAACACCCTATCCGATCCAGACTGCACGGGTAGGTGTATATGTCGGCATATTTGAGGCACGTCTTTCATTGCGTCTATCATTCTTTTTGTTACGTCGCGTGGATAGGATGTCGTAAAGCGTATGCGTTCAAGATTGTCAATATCCGCCGCAGCTCTTAGTAAATCTCCAAATTTGTATCCATTTTCCTTCCACGAATTAACCGTTTGACCTATAAAGGTTATCTCCCTTACCCCCTTACCAACCAGGCTACTTGTTTCGCTTAGTATGTCCTTTAATGGTCTGTTTACCTCCTTGCCCCTAACGTAAGGGACAATACAGTAGGAGCATCTTTTATTGCACCCCTGCTGCACAGAGACGAAGGCGGTAACCTTTCCTTGCGCGTGGTAAGGTTCTACTTCAAATAATTCTTCAACGTCGTAGGAAGTTTCAATGACTCTTAGCTTTTCTTTTTCTATACGAGAAATAAGTTCAGGCAGCTTCGGTATGGATCTGGGTCCGAGTACAAAGTCCAGATAAGGCATTTTCTTGAGTAGTTCATCTCCGTAAAGCTGGGCGACGCACCCTGCTATCCCAACTATCTTATCAGGGTTTCTGGCTTTGAGGCGCTTGTATTTCCCAAGACTACTGAAGGCTTTCTGATCGGCTTTGTCCCTTATTGCGCAAGTGTTTATGATGATAATATCGGCATCCTTAGGATTGTCGGTTCTCTCGGCGTTAAGGGCGTTTATTATCCTGTCAGAATCATATTCGTTCATCTGACAGCCGTAAGTCTCTAAATAAAGGTATTTAGCGTCCATATTGGCTAACGCTCTAACGCTCCCCCTTTATCTTTGGCTTCGTTAAAACCGCTAGAGTAGTAATTAAAGTATTCACGGCAAGCAGGATCAGGTCCGTGCGTATCCCTCCTAACGTCTTTGGAGCTAGACCGAAAAGGGACGTCAGAAATATGACTAGACTGAATACGGTAACAATCGGGATTAAGACGCCGAAACTTCTTCTCTTGAACAAAATTGAAACGAGGACCATCGGTGCCATAAGAGCGGTTCCCATAAATCCTGACACGGCAAGCGATATAAGTCCCTGAGAGCTTTTGATAGCGACGATGAAAGAGGCGACGCAGAATACCAGTATGATTATCTTCACAAATACTATAGGGGACACTTTTAGCTTACTGCTGAACTTTGCGAAAGCGTTGTTGATCTCGCATCCAAGCGCAAAAAACTGGGAGTCGGACGTTGACATAGCTGCCGCTAGAATGCCTATAAGGGCAATGGCGCCAATGGCGGCGTTCTGTTCCAATATCAACTTGCCGATGAACTCTGGAGCCGTTGTGGCAGGTATGGCGACGGCACCATAAAGACCTATTATGAGCCCTGCTATCAGGAGTAGAAAGGTGAATGAAGCGTGCAGCACAGGCACCTTGCGCCTCTCGTTTAAGCCCTTAAGTATGCTAAGCCTTGAGGTTAGCTGAGGTTGCGACACGGGTAGCAAGACGATGGATATAAATCCCACAAGGAGCCACTGAACAGACAATAATCCCTTGGGTCCCGGGGTGGACAGCAGAGCGGGTTCCGTTGCCTGCACGGATTGGATTAGCTTACCAATGCCGCCAAAGTTTACCAGAATGATCGCTGCCATTATCCAAATAACCGTAAACAGCATGATTCCCTGAAGAGCGTCGCAATACATAATACCTCTGAGTCCACCTATTGAGGAATAGACATACATGAGCATAAGGATAATTACTGCCCACGTCCACTGTGGAACGTCGTATGGAACCACGTTTGCTAGAAGTCCGGAGGCTCCCTTGATCTGAATAGCAATGTAAGGAACAAGGAATATAACCAACCCCGTAACGTAAACTAAAAGCCCGTAAGAGCCATAGGTTTCCCTCAACAGGTCCGTTATGCTGCGAAACTCTCTAGAAGCGATCCTTTCTCGTAGCTTAAGGGAGAGCCAAAGCGTGAAGACCGCTAGAACCATGTCCGTTACGCCGAGGAATATCCACGTTCCCACCCCATGAACGCGGAAAAAGTTAGGCATACCTATTAAAATAAAAGTGCTGTATAAAGTGGCGAAGAAGGTTAGAAAGCCTATTATTGTCCCAAGGTTGCCGCCAGCGAGAAAAAACTGATGCTCATCGCCCTTGTTTTTCCTGTTTCCTATGACGGCAAGGGTTATCAGCACGGCAAGATATACTAGCGCAACCGCAATAAACGTTATTCCTCTGCTCATATATAGATCTTCCCCCTTCTCACTAACGGGCTACTTATCGTTCTCGCCGCACGACGTCAACATCGCCAAAACAAGCAGGGCGTATATGGAAAGTGATATCACCAGCCCAGCCCACAGAGTTCTTGGTAGTCCCAAAACGTATGGTTCAGCTATTCCGTAGGGGATTACCAAAGGGGTAAAGGATATTGCTGCTAGGATGAATACCGCCACGGCGACAAATTTCCACTTGGTTGCATTACTCACTTCTAACTATCTACCTTATACTGGCGTTAGATTTCTTAAAAAACATCCTACTAAACTTGCGCTGAAGTGTCAAATAGATTTCATAGGTTGGGTAAATTGCTAATTATCTGATAAGTGGATGCCTAGCCGCTAGGTTGTCTTAACGGAGGGAAGGCGGTATCTTTTGAACTTGTAATGTCCAAGACTACCTATAAAAGCTCAGGCGTTGACATAGACGCTGGGAATATGTTTGTCAAGCTTATAAAACCTATCGCTGAATCGACAACTAATAATAACGTGGTTGGGAAGTTGGGTGGTTTTTCAGGCGCGTATGCCCTTCCTTTAGATAAGTTTAAGTCCCCTATACTCGTAGCTGCTGCTGATGGCGTAGGCACCAAGCTCAAGGTTGCTTTCATGACGGGCAAACTCGATACCATAGGCGTTGATCTTGTGGCAATGAATGTGAATGACGTCATTACTTGTGGCGCCGAGCCTTTATTCTTCCTTGATTATCTTGCTACCTCTGATCTCGATCCCAAATCATGCACCGAAATAGTAAAAGGCATAGCAAAGGGTTGCAAGCAAGCGGGTTGCGTGCTTCTCGGTGGAGAGACCGCTGAGATGCCCGGCTTTTACAAGGAGGATGAATTTGATCTTGCAGGCTTTGTCGTGGGTGCCGTGAATAGAGACGAGGTTATTGACGGCTCTCAGGTTAACGTGGGGGACGCCGTAATAGGTATTGAGTCTAGTGGGCTTCATTCAAATGGCTATTCACTTGCTAGGCTAGTGCTTCTACAGCAAAACAAGCTTGATCTCAGAGACTCACCCTATCCCCTTGTCAAAAGAACATTAGCCGAGGAGCTTCTTGAACCGACCAGAATCTATGTAAAAACTATTCTAAGGCTCAAAGAAGAGTTCCAAATTAAGGCTCTGGCACATATAACGGGTGGAGGCTTAACCGAGAACGTGCCAAGGTCGGTGCCCCAAAGTTGCGCCGTTTATCTGGATTCCTCTTTATGGGAAATGCCCCCTATAATGAGGCTTATAAGTGAAGTTGGTCAAGTGAGCAAGCAAGAGATGCTAAGAACCTTCAACTGTGGAATCGGTATGGTTTTAATCGTTAAGAGGGATGACGCCGACTCTATATTAAGGAGTCTGAGCATATTAAATGAAAAAGCATATTTGATTGGCGAGGTTAATAAGAGAAGGAAGCAGGGTCCGAGTATAGCTATTTTGTAGGCTTAATCTTCTCTTGCAAAACTAAAAGATTCTTCCATAGCCGTATTCAAATGTGGCTCTAACGTTTAGTCTTTCTAATCCGTCCCAGCTTTTGGGGAATGGGGGAAAGGGTGATGCGACGCGTATGGATCTCATTGCTTCGTCGTCCAACCTAGCGTAACCTGACGAGGTTAGAAGTTCTACGCCTGCGAGTGTTCCATCTCTGTTGATACTAAACACTAGAAAAAGTTTTCCCTGCTCTCCCCGAATTCGGGATTCTTCTGGATAATTCCAAACCCCTTCTATTTGTCTTTTTAGCTTTATGAAGTAGGAGAGGTATTTAAACTCCGTCGTGCTTAAATCTACCGTTTCTTCTTTTTTCTCAACGTCGCGCGATCCCATTAAGTCTTGCTGGCGTTGCGGGTCTCTAGTAGGGGTGTTCCGCGAGGCACTAAAGGGGACTTCCTCCACTATTTCGTAATTGTCCTTTTGCGTTTGGATTTTAGGAACTAGCGATTCTTGCACCTCGTCCTTTGGTTTATCTTTAGGCAAAGAAGCCAGTTGTTTATCGACTGGCAGATCAGTCTTTGACGCCTGTCTTTGGGCTTTTTTCCGTTTATCCTCGGCTTTCTTAATTTCCTTTTTGAGAGGTTTAGGCTTAGCTTTTTGACCTGGAGCGGGTTTCGGCTGGCGGGGCACGGCTGCGGAGCGCTTAGTCCAATCGTCCTTTGATTTTTCTTCCTGAGCCTTATGAGACCTCTCGGCGAGCCGTTTAGGCTCTTCAGGGGGCGGCGTTTCTTTCTCCTTTGGCACAATGAGTTCGGTAATTTCTATAAAATCCGGTTTTCTCTCTTCTTTTTTAGCTTTCTTGTCTTCAAAGATGACGGTTTGATATATAAATGCTAAAAATAAGATCAGTAGATGGATTATTATAGCACCTACAATGAACGGAGCCATTCTGTTTCCACGGGATCTTGTCTTTCGTAATATATGCACGTTGTTCACTTACCTAATAAAACTGTTGCGCATCAGCCTTGGTTAGTTATAAGCTCTTCTTGTTAGTGTTTCGCGAGTAGTTTTAAGATTGCAGAGTTCCAACCTTGAGGGCCTTTACCATCTGCAGGAATCAGATTTTTGAGTTTGATTCTATCATCATATTCCCCGTTAGGCTTCTGAACCAGTATTGGAACATCTACTACCTCAAGCATGGACAAATCGTTCAAGCTGTCCCCTAAGCCTATGGTCTTGATATGCTCCCCGTATTCGTTTACAAACAGCTTGCAAAGAGTTTTTACAGCCTTACCTTTATCATTGTTCCCCAGAATGTGGTGGAATCTGCCTCCCTGAGTATGACGATATGCTTTTAGGTGGATATTATGTTTTATAGAGTTGGCATTATCTCCATTACCATAAATTAAGAATGGCTCGCTATAGTCGCGTTCACTGGCGAGCTTGGCGTCTTTCTCGTCTAGCCCGGTTAATTCCGCTATTTCAGAAATTTTCATGTCTGAGAAACCCTTTATCTGAATCTCTGCGTCTTTCGCAGTGCACTTAAGCACTTCTATCAATAGCTCTCGCCTGGTTCCAAGCTCTATAACCCTATACCCGTTCGTAGATTTATCATATTTGAATTCGTGCTTTAAAAACCCATTGGGGATAAATATTCCCCCTCCATTTTCTGATATAAAGGGGAAGTTATTATCTAACAATTTTCTATAGGTCTCTATCTCTCCGCGTGTTTTGCTTGTGCATATAATAAGGGGCACGCCTTTTGATTTTATTAACTCCAGCGCTGGCAGCGCCGCACTGAAGGAGTACGTTTGATGATCCAAGAGAGTGCCGTCAAGATCAGAGATGATTACTAGTTTATTAGGCATTATGCTCTTCTACTACTTGTTCTAACTGGTCGAGAAAATCGGGAATTGCAGAGGTTACTCTGCTCCAATTAGGTATAAGTTGAGCACTGAGAGGGTCTTCAAGAAAACCCTTACTTGCCAGCGACAAGCCTTGAACGAACGTCTCGACGGCGAGACCCTCGGCGTGTCTGTCAAAAAACAGTCCGTTGATCGCAGCGTCGTCGTCATACATTTTGATAGTGTCTTGGGCTATTTTTAGGTAAGTAACTATTAGGGTTCTAAAGAGGCTTTCCGAAAACCTAACCCCCTCTGATGAAAGAATTCTGAAAAGCGATTTTGAAATATCTACGCACATCTTAAGAAGACCTCCCGATGGAGCGTCGTGAGATACTTCCTGATGCTTGTGATCATAATTATCGGCAAGGTCAACTTGACATATTCTTTTCATAGATACGTTACGAAACACCTCAGCGAGGGATCCTACTTCGAGTCCCCAGTCTGCAGGGATACGGTTTATTCTGACAAGATCAGTCTTCATCGAAAACTCCCCGGCGAGCGGATACCTAAAGCCATCTAGATAAACTAAAAAGGGCAGGTATCCACAGATGTTTTTCAGCGCCCTGATTACAGGCGAGATAAATAGCCTTGTCACTCTACCATATAATCTGTCAGTTACTCTTGGGTAATATCCCTTACAAAACTCATAATCCATGTTGGGGTTTGCCAGAGGGTAGCACAATCTTGCTAATAACTCCCTACCGTAAGTTAGAATATCACAATCATGAAGCGCTATAACTTCGCTAGACCCTCGTGCCAAGATGTAACCATATGCTATCCAGGCGGCTCTTCCTTTACCCCTTTCTCCTGCGTCAAGCCCGTTTTCCTTTAACAGGTTGAAAAGGGATATGATACTCTCTGAGTCATCCCATATCAGTTTGTAGTTTGGAAGAATAGAGAAGAACTCCTGAGCGTGTTTGAACTCATCTTTATTAGCTCTGCCGAGCGTTATTACAATTTCGTTAAGGTAAGTAACGTCTTTTAGTTCAGATATGATGTCTTTTAGAGCTTCTCTTTTTAGCTCTGAATAGAGGCAGGGTAGCACAAGGGCTATAGGGCGATCTTTACAATATACGTTAAGCTGCTCTTCTAGTTGTTCTGCGTTCGTTCTATTTAGTCTGTGCAGCGTAGAAATTGTTTCAGTTTGATGGAAATCGCCCATAAATACACCTCCGTATTGTTATAAATCCATTGCTTAATGGGTTCTAATTCTTGAATACGAGTTTGACTATAACGAATCCGAAAACAAGGGCTGTAAAAAAGAGAGACGCGATCGTATTAAAGTATCTATCTATAAAGGATTTTACTTTCTCGCCAAAGAAAAAGATTAACCCTGCCTCAAGAAAAAATCTAGCCGAGCGTCCTATAGATGATGCTATTATCAACGTCAAAACGTTTATTTGGAAGACGCCTGCCGTAACCGTGAATACTTTATATGGAATCGGCGTGAAGGCTGCGCCCAGTATAGCAAGAAAGGCATTTTCTTCATATCTTTTGCTAACGTATGAAAACGCTTCCTGACCGAAAACGTTTGTTAAAAAGAAATCGCCTACAATCTCCCAAAGCGCCCAACCAATTAGGTAACCAGCTAAACCACCAAGCACAGAACTTACTGAGCAAATGAAGGCATACCAAAAGGATTTTCTGGGTTTTCCAAGACAAAGAGCCATAAGAAATGGGTCGGGGGGTAGTGGGAAGAAAGAGGATTCTACAAAGGAAACGGAGGCTAAAGCTGGGGTGCCGTATTTGGTATCAGCCCAGCTAAGCACCCAGTTGTAAAGTCTCTTAAGCATCGTGTGGCGGATATACGCTAGGCCATGACTGGGTATGAGATTCTAGTGTATCCAGGAAATCGTGCTTTGTCCAATCGAGGCTTACAGGGGTGATGGAGACGTATCCTTCTCTAACGGCGGCAATATCTGATTTTTCTATATGATCGTATCTAAGCTCATCACCGCCTATCCAGTAGTATTTCTTGCCCCTGGGGTCTATTTTCTCTACTATAGGATCACCATATATGCGTTTCCCTTGCCTTGTAACCATCCTTCCTTTTATTTCCTTAAAGCTGAGATCGGGGACGTTCACATTTAGAAGGGTATATTGAGGAAGTGATTTATTCAAAACGTATTTGGCGATTGTTTGCGCGTGCAGGGCTGCGGTTTCAAAATTAATGCTTTCCCTACTCGCAAGCGATATGGCGATAGAAGGTATCCCAAGTAGCACGCCTTCTATAGCTGCGCTTACCGTTCCAGAATAGGTTATATCGTCACCTAGGTTCTCGCCTTTGTTAATACCCGATACTATTAAGTCGGGTTTTCTATCTTTCAAAATGCCATTTACGGCAATGTTAACGCAATCAGTGGGGGTACCATCGACGCAGTAAACGCTATCCCCGATTTTTTCAATTCTGAGCGGTCTGTATAGACTTAGAGAATGACTTGACGCGCTCTGATCCCTGTCAGGAGCTACTACGAATACTTCTCCGAGGCTTTTCAGGAACTCAACGAGCTTATGGATTCCTACCGAGTTTATACCGTCGTCATTTGATACTAGAATCCTTACTGACATTGTTCCCTTTACGTTAATTTAGTTTGGTGTATTGTAGTTGTTCTGAACTCATTTGAGATTCTCGCCTTTTTATATCTCCAGAATTTCCTTTTCTTTTTTTTCTAGTATCTCGCCAACTTCCTTTATGTGTTTGTCGGTCATAGCTTGCACCTTATTAAGCTGCTTTTTAACTTCATCCTCCGATATATTATCCTCTTTCTCGACTTCTTTTAGCGTGTGGTTAGTATCTTTTCTTATCTGTCTAATCGAGACTTTGTAGTCCTCTCCGACCTTGCTTACGAATTTAACCAGCTCCTTTCTGCGTTCTTCGGTGAGCACGGGGATTACGAGCCTTATAATCTTGCCGTCGTTAGAGGGATTTATTCCAAGCTCAGACGTCATAATCGCTTTTTCAATCTCGCTTACCGCGTTCATATCCCAGGGCTGGATCAGGATCGTTCTTGCCTCCGGAGTCGAAATAGTAGCCATCTGGTTTAAGGGCGTCTTGACTCCGTAGTAATCCACCATTATATGTTCAACCAACGCAGAAGAGGCTCTTCCAGTTCTGATCCTTGAAAGCTCAGAGTCAAAGGTGTTCAAAGACTTCTTCATCCTTTCATCCGCCCGTTGAATAATGCCCTCTAATTCTTTATCCTCACTCATATTAAACTCTCCTTCACTATGGTTCCTATCTCTTCCCCCATGACTACCTTCTTTATATTGCCACTTTGAAATAAATTAAAAACTATGATTGGAATATTACCCTGCATGCATAAGGATATTGCGGTGGCGTCCATTATCTTTAACTCTTGCTTAAGCACTTCCATGTAATTTAGTTCTTTGAATTTGACGGCGTCCTTATGTTTCAAAGGGTCTTTGTCATAGACACCGTCAACTTTAGTGGCTTTGAGTATAAGATCTGCACCTATTTCAAGTGCTCTGAGCGTAGCCGCCGTATCGGTTGTGAAGAAGGGATTCCCAGTTCCTGCGGCGCAAATAACTACGCGCCCCTTCTCAAGGTGCCTTATGGCTCGCCTCCTTATATAAGGTTCGGCGACCTGTTTTATTTCAAGAGCGGTTAAAACTCTCGTATGAATTTTCTTTTTCTCAAGAGAATCTTGAAGGGCAAGCGCGTTGATTACAGTTGCGAGCATCCCCATATAGTCTCCGGTAGTTCTGTCAACCCCGGTGGAATCTTCACCTCCAACCCCTCTAAAGATATTTCCTCCACCGATAACTACCGCGATTTGAATTCCTAAGCCGTGTATTTCTACAATTTCATCTGATATTGTTTCAAGCACCTTAGGGCTAATGCCATAACCTTTCTGTCCTTGCAGGGCTTCTCCACTTAGTTTTAGGAGTATCTTACGATATTTGGCTACGGTAGTTTTTGGAGAACCCATATTGCCTACTTTCTTAATCAAGAGGCTCGCCTAGCTGGAACCTTGCGAAACGTCTTATTCTCATATTCTCTCCGGTCTTTGCAATAAGTGCTTGTAACAGGTCGCTGATTTTTTGCTTAGAATCCCTTATATACGTTTGGTCAAGCAGGCATGATTCCTCAAAGTATTTTTCTATTTTCCCCTGAACTATCTTTTCAGCGATGGTCGCCGGTTTCCCCGATTCAATTACTTGAGCCCTCATCACTTCCTTTTCCTTCTCAAGCTCCGGCTTTGGTATCTCTTCTCTGCTTATATACGAAGGATTTGCAGCGGCTATCTGCATTGCGATTTCTTTGACAAAATTTTGGAATTCTTCATTTCTTGCTACGAAGTCGGTCTCGCAGTTGACCTCGACCATTACCCCAATTTTTCCTCCTGCGTGTATATATGAAGAGATTGTTCCCTCAGGGGTTTCTCGTCCGATTTTTTTAGACGCTTTCGTAACCCCTTTAATTTTGAGTATATCAATAGCTTTATCAAAATCTCCTTCCACTTCTTCGAGAGCTTTTTTGCAATCAAGAAAGGGCGCCCCGGTTTTATCTCTTATTTCTTTAACCATCTGAGCCGTAATATCAGCCATTTCTTACTTACTCCTCCTTATGCTGTGTGACTATTCCCTAGTCTTTAGAGAATCGTTGTCTGACGACTAATTGCTTTGAGCATTTTCTGTGCCGTCTGCGGACTTCGAGCTAGCAGTTGTTTCCTCACCATCTGGTCTTGCCTCGGCGTATGCCTTATCGGATGTTGGCTGGGCTTTGACTTCCTCAGCACCCCCTTCGGATACTGCGACCGAGGTTGTGCTTTCTTTTTCTGATTCTTCTCCGTATTCCTTAAATACGAACACTTTTCTTTCCACTACCAAATCAGCGGTCTTCCCGAGTTTTTCTTCAACTGCTTCTCCTGCTTGTAATTTCTGCTCGTATATATGCTTTCCTTCAATGCAAGCGTCGGCGATGCGAGATGTGAAAAGTTTAATTGCTCTTATGGCGTCATCATTGCTTGGGATTATATAATCCGCGTGGTCAGGATTAGAGTTCGTGTCTATAACGCCTATGATGGGTATTCCGAATTTCCTAGCTTCATGCACGGCTATATGCTCCTTCCTCGTGTCAACAATGTATAAGGCTTTAGGGAAAGTCTTCATTTGCACAATTCCGCCAAGTAGGTATTCGAGCTTCTGTATTTCTCTTTTTAACCCTTTGGCTTCTTTTTTCGGCAGGCGCTCCATTTGCCCTTCTTCTTCAAGTTTCTTTAACTCAAGAAGGTAATCCACCCTGGCTCTAATGGTCGTAAAATTTGTAATCGTTCCGCCCAGCCAACGCGTATTCACATAGGGCATTTCACATCGTGTTGCTTCTTCATCTATTATGCTTCGTGCTTGTTTCTTAGTTCCTACAAATAATAAGTCCCCTCCGTTACCTACGACGTCTCTGGCAAAGTCATAAGCTTTTTTGAATAATCCAACTGTTTGTTGAAGGTCAATTATATGGATACCATTTCTGTTGCCAAAGATGAAACCCTTCATTTTAGGGTTCCAATGGCTTACCTGGTGTCCAAAATGCACTCCAGACTCAAGCAGTTGTTTCATACTCACGGAGTCCATAGCTTGCCCTGACGTTTGAGTCTCTTCTGCCATCTTGTAAAATAACCTCCTAGCTTCTTACAAATTTCGTTTCAACTAAACAGGATTTTATAACATATAATAAGTCGGTTTTCAATTGTAGTTCTTAATTTTGTCGTAAACGTGTAATAGTGATATATTGAGTCTATCTTGATTTTACTTTGAAGGGCTCAAATTTGAAAGACGTTAAGTATTGTTTTATTGTCAATCTTCATGCGGGCAAGGGCAGGGCAGCAAGCTTTATACCTAAGATTGAATCCTTGGCTAAGGCAAAGAAGGTTTCTTATGAGATTATAAGCACGTCAAGAAAGGGTGACGGCGAAGAGATCGCCAGAGAGTCCGTGAGCAATGGGTTTACGCATTTCATATCCGTAGGTGGAGACGGCACTTCGCACGAGATTGTTAATGGTTTAATCGGTTCTTCAGCAGTTTTAGGCGTTTTGCCTTTAGGAAGCGGCAACGATTTTCCAAAATCCGCGGGTATTCCTTCCGACGGTGATCTTGCTTTGCGCAACATTTTCTCAGGTGACGAGCGGTTAGTGGACGTCGGAAAGCTTGAGGATGAATACTTCATAAACGGCTTGGGAATAGGTCTTGACGGAGCGGTGTCTCATAGGTTTAAGAGGTTAAAACGCATGAGGCTTCGATTCGGATACCTGCTTGCCGCCGTGCAGGAAGCTCTTGCTTTTAAGGCTTTTCAAGCCAAGATCAGCGTAGGTGAGTGGAGCTACGAAGGTTCTGTCTTGCTCACTGGAGCGTCAAACGGTTTTTCTCAGGGTGGGTTCAAGCTCGCTCCTGAAGCTAAGATAGACGACGGCGAGCTTGATTTTCACGCTATAACTGATATGTCATCAATGAGTAGGCTCGCCAAAATTCCTAAGGTGCTCAAGGGCGGGCATTCTAGGTTGAGTGAAGTAGCAATAAAGCGAGGACCAAGTATGGAGATTTCGCTGCGCCGAACGGTTCCTGCGCACATGGATGGAGAGTCGTTTTTTCTGGAGCGTGGAGTGTATAGGATTGAAGTTATTCCTAAATCTCTAAAAATACTTTCTGTGGGTAGAGCTTAAATGATAAGAACAATGTTAGGTTGGATCGCATTTTTAATTCTTACCACAATAGCGGGTATTTGCGGTACGTCTCTATCGCTTATATCTCCCAAGAAGGTAGTTCCATACGTAGTCAGACCATGGGCGCGCCTCATGCTTCTTTCCTGTGACGTTAAGGTGAACGTTGAGGGTATTGAAAACGTTCCTAAGGGGCCTTGCGTCATAATGTTTAATCATCAAAGTATCTTTGACGTGCTTGCCTATATGGCGGTTCTTCCGATTGACTGGAGGGCCGTTATGAAAAAAGAAGTCGGTAGAATGCCCTTTATCGGATGGGTTTCTATGCTCTCCGGGCACTACTTAGTAGCTAGGGACGGGTCGGCTGGCGATACGAGAGAAGTAAAGAAAATAGTAAAAAATCTTCGCTCCGGTCCTGCGGTTGTGCTTGCCCCTGAGGGGACAAGAAGCCCCGATGGCAAATTGCTTCCATTTCAGAAAGGCGGGTTTTTCATAGCCTTACTTGCGAGGGTTCCCCTAGTTACGATGGTTATTACTGGGGGAAGGGAAATACGCTCCAAAGGCTCGAGATGGATCAATCCTACCGATATGAGCGTAAAAATTTTTCCGCCTATAAAAGTAGATGATCTACCTCCGGGGAGGATTGGTAGAGAAGAATTGATGAGCATGGTGAGAAGCCAGATGCAAGGAGTATTAGATGAGTATGAAAGCTCTGAGGCCTCATAGTTGCGCCATATAAAGTATCTTTCTTTAGCAAAGCATGTGCCCTTGAGAAAGGGAATTAGGAAATCAGAGGTGAGTTTGAATTAGCGCTCTATACGCTCCGAATCCCGTCGAAATCTCTCTCTTCCTGTGAATTGACAAGCTATTCATATATAATAAAAGGGAAAAGGAAACAAATAATGCCTAGTGAACAATTTGCAGATATTGAACTTAAAACTATTATCAGCCTTACTGGCATGCCAGAGCAAAAAGGCTTAGTTAATCCAAGAGAGCCTTTAGAGATGGCAAAGAAAGTAAGAGTTACGTTCAGGCCATTGCCTAATGGTTATGGGAATCACTTTGTTATTAGATTTAGAGAAAAGCTGGAGAGAAAGCTACGGGAGAGCGGCGTTCAGGTAATTCCCTGGGACGGGGCGGCTGAGGCGCCGAGTGACTTAATTTCAAAAATACTGCGCGCGAGGAAAGTCAAGAGAAACATACACGCCGTGGTTGACGTAAAAAGAGAATATTCTCTTGTCAGAAGGTTCTTTAGTGGTTTAGCTGAAAAGATTTACTCTTATACTCGCGGTCGGGATAGGTCCGTTATGGAGATTCTTAAAATTAGCGGATGGGCTGATGATTTTACCGCACGCTACGTTCAGGATCCGTTCAATACTCAGATAATTACCCTTATGCCGCTTGATCCCGAGTTTGCGGATACAAATACGACCTATGACCGAAAAATAGCCATAGGTCTAAATAACCTTATTTCAACTATGTCTGAAATTGTTATAGGGGTTGCCCCTGAAAGGTTCTCGCTTGTTAACATGAATCTGTCTGATTCCATTTATCTCAGTGAAAAGTTCGATGATTTTATGTTGACCTCGCTGATCCCAAAGATTTACGCTCCTATTAAGCCACCGGTGCTCAACCGATTTATCAAAGGCGTTTATGACCCTGCGGATTCAGCTTTCGTCAAACAGCTTGCTGAGCTCGGGAGATTAGTGAAACCGACTGAGCTATTCCCGGCGGGGTCGAAACTCAGTGAAAAGATATCAAGGCTGTCCCATAGAGACGTTGTTGAAAAAATACTCGAGGGTAGGACGGGGGTGTCCTATGGTTTTATCGCTTTGGCGGAAGCCCCTAGATATGAAGGGCGCGTCACGGTACCGGAATCGGCTTGGAATAAAATGACTAAGGTTAAAGACCTTGATGATGACGTTATTAGAGAAAATCAAGAGGGTAGGTGGCACGTAAGAAGTGTAATCAGGGGAGAAGAAGTTTTTCAGCAAGTTCCGGATATATGGATTGCAACGTCGCGCTCAGGAAGCGATAAGACTAACCTTGACCCTGCCACCGATATAGTTCGGATCGGTGTAATTAAAGGCAAGCTTCACCTGGAAACACCTAGGGGCGTGAACCTGAACAGGAAGGATATAAGACCATCTTTTGACACTTACGTGATACTGGCTCAGGCAATGGCGGCGGCTCTATATACGCCTGAGCTGATCAAGGATGGTTTACCGATCCTACATTTTCACGGCTATCCTAATCCTAGCTGGTTTGGTAGTGGAGAATACTACGCCGGTGCTAGAAATCCATCGCTTCCCTGTGGCACGGTTGAGGCTGCCCTACTTAACTATTCTGCGATTTATGAGATTGCGGATAAGAATGTTAGAAGTATAAAGCTACTCTGCTTGGTTGAGTCGGATCACGGTGTCAACATAATAGGTCTAAATAGAGACTATTTGGTAAATAGGCTTAGTGACGGCGTAGATAAAGGTCACGTCAAGCTGGGCGGCACATATCTGCCGAGCTTGAAAGAAAGCAGTCTCCCAATCGGGAGATGAAGTTTAATTACGCTGGGATGAGGTAGAGAGTGGTGGATTTGATCTACTAGAATGGTCTTGTAAAACATTGCGCGTTTTGTATATTTTGCCTAATCCTGCTTAACATGTTTCAATCGGGGCTGTGGAATTTGGAGCTTTGGAAGTTTTGTAAATTTTGTAAATAAGGAATAAGGTCAAAGGAATAAAATTAAATGAGCGAGTTGCCTCAAGCGACCAAGATATATCTTGGTCGCCATTGCAAGACGGCGTGGAACCTTGAAAATCGCCTTATAGGTAGAACTGATCTTCCTCTTTGCGAGGAAGGGTGGCTAGAGGTTGAGAAAACTTGTCCTGTAATCGAAAGTCTCAATTTTGACAGAATTGTTACTAGCCCTCTTAAAAGGGCTTACGATACCTCTAGATTTTATGCGGATAAGCTGGGCGTTCCTTTACACGTTCACCAAGACCTTAGAGAGCTTGACCATGGCGACTGGAACGGGCAGAGGTATGAAGATCTTCTTGCCGATAATGACGGCGACTTTAAAAAGTGGTTTATGGACGGTGATACTTCAATACCGATACCTAACGCTCCTGAAACTATGCGAGAGGTGCAGGAACGTGTCGTGCAGACAATAGGGGAAATAGCGCTTTCATATCCTGGTGAAAGGGTGCTGGTTATTACGCACAAACACATAAGATCAATCTTAAGTTGTTATCTGCAGGGAGTGTCTCTCAGTAATTTTAAGAAGAACATAAATGAGACCGTAGAGCCTATAGAGTTATCTGATGAAGATGTGCAGAAAGTGTTAAGCTACGTTAGCTAGGTGTTTTCAGTCAGTTACAATTAACATGCTCGGAGGGCTGGCAGAACGGCTAATGCACCGGTCTTGAAAACCGGCGTCCTTACGGACTTGTGGGTTCAAATCCCTCGCCCTCCGCACTTTGTTTCGCTCATACCTTGACAATCTAGGGACTTATATACTTGTTTCGACAACTATAGTATTCTAAGTTGCAGCTTTTGATTAGGGTTTTTCAGCACAGGTGCCTTCCATACTTTACATAGTCTCAACCCCTATTGGCAACCTAGGCGACGTTAGTCTGCGCGCCCTAGAAGTTTTAAGGGAGGTAGATCTAATAGCCTGCGAAGATACGAGAATAACCAAAAAGCTTCTTTCCCGCTACGGGCTAAGCACGCCCCTTACGAGCTACCATGAGCATAATGAATCGCGTAGAGGCAAGGAGCTTCTGGGGATTTTGCAGCAGGGCAAAGACGTAGCCTTGGTCTCGGACGCCGGGACGCCTGGAATTTCCGATCCCGGATACAGGATTGTCCAATCGGCTTCACAAGAAGGGATAAGGGTTGTCCCCGTGCCTGGACCTTCCGCCGCCGTTGCCGCCCTTAGCGTTTCGGGTTTTTCGACATCAGGTTTTACTTTTTTGGGTTTCCCTCCTAGATCTAAGAAGCTTATTATTGAGCTTATGCAAAGGGTGCGACGTTATCCAGAAACGTTGATACTTTATGAATCACCTAAGCGTATTTTAAGAACTTTAGAGGCAATATACGAGACCTTGGGAGATCGTGAGATTTCCGTCAGTCGCGAGATTACGAAACTGCACGAAGAGATTATTCGGGGTAGGGTATCTGAATTAATAAGGACGTTAAGCGAACGCGGCGTTATAAAAGGAGAATTAACTATAATAGTCCGCGGAGCCTCTCAAGATGACATCCAGTGCGATTCTGGTGCTATAGAGAAATTACTGACTGATCTAAGGGATAAAGGGGCAAGTCTTAAGGAATCCGTGGAACAAGCTGTTTGGGAGACAGGGGTTTCTAAAAGTAAAATCTATAAACGAGCGCTTAAAATCTGGGACTAGAACAAGTTGCGTCATTATTTGCTACCTTTACGTTTTTCTTTTACTGCCTTGTTTTTCTCAATCTCTGAGCCAATCCTTACCTGTTTTTCCATTTCCTGTTTTCTATGAGCGACTTCGCCCTGAACGTTAGACTTACAGGGTTCACAAATAGAACCTTCAGAAGGCTTCCCGCAGATCATGCACACCCTCGACTCTACTGATCTAGTAGCAGTCCTCTTTTTAGTCATATAGATTTTCTCCGTTTATTAAGTTTACCCAATCTTAGATAGGCGGTCTTCTTTCTCTCAAATTCGCACCTTGTTCATAAGCATGGGCTACGTGCAAAACGGATTCTTCATCAAATGGCCTACCGATTATCTGTATTCCTATGGGTAGCCCACCCGAAGAAAACCCGCAGGGAACGGAAATCCCGGGAAGACCTGCTATATTGCAAGGAATAGTTAGGACGTCGGAGAGGTACATTTTTATCGGGTCTTCGGTTTTTTCCCCAATCTCAAACGCCGTCTCAGGAGTAGTAGGAGCCATAATGACGTCAACCTTGTTAAATGCGTTCTCAAAGTCTTGTTTAATTAGGGTTCTTACGCGTTGAGCTTTTAGATAGTAAGCATCGTAATAGCCCGCGGAAAGGGCATATGTCCCAAGCATTATCCTTCTCTTAACCTCATCCCCGAAGCCCTCCGCTCTTGTTTTGCGATACATTTCTCCCAAGGATCTAGCGCCTTCCGCCCTGAAACCGTATTTCACCCCGTCATATCTAGCAAGATTAGAACTTGCTTCGGACGGCGCAATTATATAGTAGGTAGATACGGCGTATTCAGTATGTGGCAACGATATTTCAATTATCTCTCCGCCCAGGTCTTTAACAAGCTCAATAGCCTTTCTTGATGCTTCTTCTACCTCTTTGTCTATACCGTCAATGAAGTATTCCTTAGGTATCCCAACTTTTATTCCTTCTACGTCATCTTCCAGGTGTTTAGTATAATCGGGTACGGGCTTGTCAACGCAAGTGGAGTCCATAGGATCATAGCCCGATATAGCGCTTAAAATTATAGATGCGTCTTCTACTGTTTTTGTAATTGGACCCGCTTGATCAAGCGAAGACGCGAAAGCTATCATGCCAAACCTGCTTACCCTTCCATAAGTGGGTTTCATTCCCACGACTCCGCACAGCGAGGCGGGCTGTCTTATAGAGCCTCCTGTATCTGTGCCCACCGATCCGAGGCAGAGCGAAGCGGCCGTCGCGGTCGCCGAGCCTCCGCTTGAACCACCTGGGACTCTATTTAGGTCCCAAGGGTTTTTGACGGGACCAAAATAGGAGGTCTCAGTGGATGATCCCATGGCAAACTCATCCATGTTATTCTTCCCCACAATTACCGCCCCTGCGTCAACAAGCCTTTTAGTTACCGACCCATCGTAGGGTGGAATAAAGTTTTCGAGCATTTTAGAACCGCAGGTTGTGGGAATCCCTCTTGTTATGAAGATGTCTTTTAAGGCTAGAGGAATTCCATGGAGCGGTCCCAGATAAGAGCCTTTAGCTATAGCCTCTTCAGCATTTTTAGCTGCTCCCAGAGACTGATCGGCGATCACAGTTATATAAGAATTGAGTTTTCTATCTATATCGCTAATTCTTTCAAGCACCGATCTTGTAATATCAACGGGCGATATCTCTTTCTTTTTTATTAGCTCAGACGCTTCTCTTATTGTTAGGTATGGAAGCTCTGTCACGCTCCGTCTCCTTAACCCTCGATAACTTTAGGCACGGTAAAAAACTCGTCTTGTCTTTCAGGGGCGTTCTCTAATACATCGTCAGGGGTGAGCCACTCCATTGCTTTATCATCTCTAAACGGTGTGGATAGATATAAGATGTGATATGTAGGTTTGACGCTGGTCGTATCCAACTCTTTGAGCTTTTCTATGTATTCTAGAATATTACCCAGTTGTCCAGTGAGTTTTTCAAGCTCGTCCTCGTTAAATTCCAGTCTCGCCAACTCCGCTACGTGCAGGGCGTCGTCCTTTGAAATTTTCACTTTTCACTCCTTAAAAGGTTAAATCAGCGCGCCTCAATTGAGGCGTAACCGCTCAGCGAAATCTATTACCTTAGATTCAAGTTTAACGCCGTTGAGACTATTGATTTCCTGAATCCCCGTAGGGCTTGTTGTGTTTATCTCGGTTACGTAGCCCCCTATTACGTCTATTCCCACAAAATAAAGACCATCCTGTCTCAATCTCGGCGACAGGGTCGCGCATATTTCGACTTCTCTTTCCGTAAGCTCTGTTTTCGACGCGCTTCCGCCTGAATGAAAGTTAGATCTGAATTCTCCTCCCGGTTTGGCAACCCTAAGCACGGCTCCAAGGGGTTCACCATTCAAAAGAATGATTCTTTTGTCGCCTTTGGCGACTTCCTCTAAAAACTTCTGAGCCATCACGTAAACCGTTCCCAAATTCGTTATCGTTTCCAGAATAACGTTTGCATTCTTGTCTCCCTCGCGGACGTAAAAAATTCCCTCTCCACCGTGGCCGTCAAGAGGTTTTACCACTATTTCTCCGCCGACTTCGCAAAGAAATTTTTCAAGTTCCTCTATATCCTTCGTTACGGTGCAGGGAGGAATCCATTCAGGAAAGTAAAGGGCGTAAAGCTTTTCATTCGATTCCCTTATTCCCGAAGGTTTGTTTATCACCTTGGTCTTTTCCTCGTCAATGAGACTAAGCAAGTAAGTTGAGTAAATATAATCTTGGTTAAAGGGCGGGTCTTTTCTCATCCAGACTATATCAAAGCTCTCAAGTGGGACGGTTTTGCAATTTCCCAGCCTGTAGAAGCTTTGATCCCTTTTTAGAGCCAGTTCCGTTGCATTTCCATAAGCTTTCGCTTCTTTTACGAATAAGTCTTTTAATTCCAGGTAGTAAACTAGGTGTCCACGCCTTTGAGCCTCGAGCATAAGAACAAAGGTTGTGTCTTTTTCAATGTTAATAGACTCTATTGGGTCCATGACGAAAGCCATTTTCAGTTTCATAACCTAGCCTTTTTAAGCTTGCTGATTGATGGTTGATTCTACCGAATTTTACTCTTCTGGACAAGTAACTTGGGCAGATATTTGTGAAGGTGCTTGGGCACGCCAAACTACTAGCTGAAAGCTGTCAACTAGTAATGTATTATTAGCGAGTCGTTAGAGGAAAACGTATGGATTCCATCAAAAAAGAGATAAAAGAGATAAAAGAAAGACTATATGGTGGGTGGACTCCGTCCTACGAGGACGCAATAGCGATTCAGGCAAAGCTAAAAGACAAGGTTGTGGACAAATCTACGTTTGGAGACTTAAAGACTCTGGCGGGCGCTGATATAGCTATACTCAAAGACGAGAATAAACTCATTGCCGGAATAGTTGTTTTCTCTTACCCTGCTTTAGAGGTAATAGAAAAGTCCTCAGCCGTAGCGGAAGAAAGTTTCCCTTACATACCCGGGCTACTAGCTTTTAGAGAAGCTCCCGCTATTATCGAGGCTTACCGTAAACTTGACGTTAAGCCCGACCTTCTTGTCCTGGACGGTCAGGGTATAGCGCACCCACGCGGTTTCGGTATAGCCTGCCACGTTGGCGTTATACTAGACGTTCCCTCAATTGGGGTTGCTAAAAAGAGGCTTTATGGCAGATACGAGGACCCGGAACAAAATGCAGGCGATTGGAGTTATCTGTTATCTAATGATGGGGGAAGAATTGGTGCTGTTTTAAGAACTAAACGTGGAACCAAGCCGGTGTTTATATCCGTAGGGCATAAAGTAGATATCATAACGTCGCTTGAAATAATAGTTAGATGCGCCAGAGGATATAGAATTCCCGAACCAACTAGGCTTGCGGATAGATACGTGGCAGAGCTTAAAAAAAAGCGCAACGCGGCCGTTGAATAATACTGTATAAGTCTTAAAGGTCGGAGAAAAATCGCTGAAGCTAGTAAGTAGCAAACACGTCTTTTAAGCGTTTTCTTTCATCATATTTACAAATTCGTGGAACAAATGAGATGCGTCGTGAGGACCAGGAGAGGCTTCTGGATGATACTGAACTGAGAATGCAGGATAATTTTTGTGTCTTATGCCCTCTACGGTGCCGTCGTTCAAATTTATATGAGTAACCTCAGCATCTTTAGTTAAGGTATCCGCATCTACGGCGAATCCATGGTTTTGGGATGTAATGTCCACCTTACCGCTTTTTAAGTCTTTTACAGGCTGGTTCGCCCCCCTGTGGCCGAACTTTAGCTTAAAGGTTTTAGCACCAAGAGCGAGGCTTAGTATCTGGTGTCCTAGGCATATACCGAAGATTGGTTTTCTCCCAACAAGCACCCTAACTGTTTCGACCGCGTATGAGACGGCTGCAGGGTCCCCTGGCCCGTTGGACAGAAAGATTCCATCAGGGTTCATTGACAAAACCTCGTGAGGTGGAGTTCTTGATGGAACTACGGAGACTTCACATCGATTGTCGATAAGCCTCCTTAGTGTATTGCGCTTTAGTCCAAAGTCATAAGCAACTACCTTAAATCTATGGCTTTCTTTAATCTCTTCCTCCCTCTCAGTTCTCCAGCGTCCTGATCCAGTAGTCCAACCGTATGTTTTTTCACAACTTACCTCGGTTACCAAGTCAACGCCAATAATCCCCTGTGAGTCTCTAACCTTTCTTAGTAGACTTTCCAGGTTCGAGTCGGTAGTAGAAACAATTCCCCTTTGAGCTCCCTTGGAACGTATTATTCTAGTAAGAGCCCTAGTATCTATACCTTCTATACCTACTACTCCGTATTTTGTCAGGTAAGACTCTAAGTCTCCCTGTGAGCGCCAGTTGCTAGGCGTCTTCCAGTATTCCTTTACGACGAAGGCTTTGACGAAAGGTCGTTTTGATTCAACGTCTTCGCAGTTGACTCCGTAGTTTCCTATTTCTGGATAGGTCATAGTAATTATCTGTCCGTTGTATGAAGGGTCCGATAGGATTTCCTGGTAGCCGGTAGTTGAAGTGTTAAACACTACCTCTCCATAGGCTTCGCCAGCATGCCCAAATCCCTGCCCATTAAAAACCGTGCCGTCTTCTAAAACAAGATATGCTCTGCTCATAAATTCGGACTGCAAGTTACATTCTTAAAACTTTACTGTCAAACTTAGGCTTGTCAGCTAGATAGCACTTTTCTCAGCGTTTCGTTTACTATTCTCGGGTTAGCTTTGCCTTGCGTAGCTTTCATAACCTGCCCTACAAAGAATCCCATTAACTTCTGGTCTCCAGCTTTATATCTGGATATTTCATCGGGATGCTTCTTAAGCGTCTCTAGGACGATTTTCTCAATCTCTGATTGATCGGAGATCTGCTCCATACCTTTTTCTTTCACTATTTCTTGTGCTCTTTTCCCCGTAGCGACCATGTCGGCGAATACGTCTTTAGCTATCTTTCCGCTGATTGCGCCTTTGTCTATTAGGCTTATAAGTTCGGCGAGGCGTTTTGGGGTGATTGGAAAACGGCGTTCTGAACTCATCTTAGAATTGTCCGAGATCCCTTCCTCTTTTAGCTCTCGTAGAACCTCAGTCATAATCCAGTTGCTTGTGGTTTTGGGATTGTTATGGTGTTTTAAGGATTCCTCAAAATAATCCGCTATTTCCTTTGATTCGGTTAAGATTTTCGCATCGTATTCGGGCAAGTCGTATTCGTGTTTGAATCTACTTAGCCTTGCGTCTGGGAGTTCAGGTAGGCAAGACCCAATCTCTTCAATTTTCTCTTTTTCTATCACAACGGCGAGGAGATCGGGATCCGGAAAATATCTATAATCGTGAGCCTCTTCCTTAGACCTCATAGAGAATGTCTCGCTACTAACGGAATCAAACAGCCTTGTTTCTTGAACAACCTGCTCTCCCGTTTCTACGAGCATTGTTTGTCTTCTTATTTCGTAATCTATAGCTTTTTGAATAAACTTAAAGGAGTTCACATTTTTAATCTCAGCCTTTGTCCCAAGCTCTTCAGACCCCTTTGGTCTGATTGAGACGTTTGCATCACACCTAAGGCTTCCTTCTTCCATGTTTCCATCGCAAACCCCTATATACCTTAAAATTGAACGTAGCTTCCTAATGTATTCAATGGCTTCTTGCGCACTGGATATATCAGGTTCGCTAACTATTTCTATAAGCGGAGTGCCAGCCCTGTTTAAATCCACGTAGCTTGAAGCCCCTTTGTTATCGTGGATGAGTTTGCCGGCGTCCTCTTCCATGTGTATTCTCGTAATGTGTATTCTCTTTGTCGAGCCGTTGACGCTGATATCGAGCCACCCCTTTGAAGAGAAAGGTTCTTCGTATTGCGATATCTGGTATCCTTTTGGTAGATCGGGGTAAAAATAGTTTTTACGAGCGAACCGCGACGTTGTGTGTATCTCGCAATTCAGTGCGATTGCGGCTCTTACGGCATATTCTAGCGCCTTTTTGTTGAGAATGGGCAACGTGCCCGGCATTCCGAGGCATATAGGATTTACATATGAGTTGGGCGACCCGCCGAACTCGCTGGCTGCGGGTGAGAAAATCTTGGATGCAGTCTTGATCTGGGCGTGAACTTCAAGCCCTATTACAGGTTCGTATTCCATGCTAAACGCCGCTTTTCAGTTAAGTTAATACACTGATTGATGCTGTGTAATTGTCAAGGAATCAAAGACCTATGGATACCAATAGCGTCCTTGTTATATCTCCTCATCCTGATGATCTTGAAATAGGAATGGGTGGCACTGTCGCTAAATTGATTGAACGGGGTGTGGAAGTAGTGTCGCTCGTAGCCACTGACGGGAGTGGAAGCACTACTCTTAGCGGTCTCAGCAGAGAGGAATTAGCAGAAACAAGACTGCAAGAAGCTAGAAAAGCTGCCTTGACGCTAGGCATTCAGTTTCTGATCCCCTTAGTGCTTCACAATCTTAAAAGTGAGGAGAATAAACGCCGCTTCAGAAATGGTTTAAGAGAGGCGGTTATAAAATTTACGCCCAGGGAAATATATATGCCCCACCCCGAAACAGATAGACATCCAACCCATCGAATAGCTTCACGTCTCGCCCTGGGCGAGTTGAAGGATTTATTATCAGCAAATAAAGATTTATCAACTCTGGGTATTTGGTGTTACGAGGTATGGACTCCTTTTGACAGCTACAACAGGATAGAGGATATATCCCAATACGTTGATCTAAAGATTAGAGCTATAGAAACGCACAGGAGCCAGATTGAATATAAAAACTACACCGATGGCATATTAGGGCTAAACAGATACAGAGCGGTTTTTGATGAAAGGCACGGCTTGACAGAGATGAAGCATGCAGAAGCCTTTATTGAATTGAAGCTGTAAGGTTCGGAATCCATCTGTACTCCCTTTGTCAGATAAAGGACAACCGGTTGTTCCTACAATCCATCATATATATTCTTTACAGATGTTAAATTGTGTGATATAATAACCCATTAGGTTTTAACCTGATCAAGAGGAGGTTTAATTAGATGAGAAAGGTAAGTTTATTTTCGGGTTTCTTGTTTGCAGTATTGCTTTTAAGTGGTTTTTTGATGTTTGGTTGTGATAGTGATGATGAATCTGCATGTGGGGATGCTTTCTGTATAGGAGCGGTTTTACCTATTAGTGGTGCAGCTTCAAGTTCCTCTGGTGCTATGAAGGTAGCTGCTTTGTTGGCGGAGGACGATATTAATAAGGCTGGCGGAAACATTAAGGTCCTATTTAAGGATAGTGAAGGAAAGAGCGAAACGGGTAAAAAAGCAGCTAATGAGTTTTTGGAAATGGGTGTTCATGCTGTCCTCGGAGCTTACGCTTCTGGAGTTTCTACACTTATGTATGACCCAGTGGTCAGGAGTAAAACCGTTATGATATCGCCTTCAAATACCGCGACGAGGTTCACAGATTATAATAAAAATTATCGTGATCTTGGTATTACTGGAGAATATCCTTATTACTACAGAACTTCCTTATCAGATGTTCACATGGCGCCAATGATGATAACACAGATAAAAAAGGATTTTGGGTCTGTTAACGAGGTTAAAGTAGCAATGGTCTATCGTGATGACGCATGGGGTACGGGGTTGGCAAAATTGATAGAAACAGAGATCGCTAGTTATGACAAACTCACTTTGATTGGGAGTGCGTCATATTCTGCGAAAGGTGATAACAGGGAAGATGGGAAGATAAAAGATAGCGATAAAGATACGCTCGACACGGTAATAGAAGAAATCAAGGATATCGGAAGTAATGGCAACACCATCAATGCCGCCGACGCTATAATACTTCTCGTTTTTGATGAGGGAGAGAATCTCATAAAGGCTATGGAAAGTGAAAGTGGAATTCCAAATCCAGGAACAAGTCTAGGTCAAGCTAGATACTATTCAGCCGATGGTTATCTTCTGAGTGAGGAAGAAGAAGTTAAAACTGGTTTCAAATCTCTAACAGGGACTGGTGATCCAGCGAAAAAAAGCGCATTTGGAAAACGTCTAGAAGACAAGAAAAACGAATTAGGAGAAAAATTAGACAATACTGAATACGCTGCCCATACTTATGATTCAGTAGTGCTTTTGGCTTTGGCGTCCAAAGCTGCAGGTAGCAAGGATCCATCTGAATATGTCTCTGAGATGATTAAGGTTTCTAAGGATGGGACAGAGTGTACCGAATACAAAGAGTGTGTCGATTTTCTAACTGATAGTGATGAAAGTAATGATGACATTGACTACAATGGAATTTCAGGTTCGATAGATTTTGACGATAATGGAGATATAACCAATGGATTCTACAAAGTTTATACGAAGGGTCAGAATACTGAGGAAGTTAAAACTGATACATTTAAACTTGAAGACGGAGAAATAACACCAATAAACCCATAATAACATCCTTGAAGTAACTGCCGAGTATTGTTGGTGAGGTTGCTGAATTTATATTTGTAAATTTTTCAGACCCGGGCTATCCGCTAATAGATAGCCCGGGTTTTTTGTCTCATCAAAACAAATTGTTGAGACTATAACATACAATTGCATAAACTACGCGTTGTTGTCTCCGCTGATCGTTTTCTTTCTCCCTCTGGGAGAAGGATTAAGGGTGAGGGTATGCTTATAACAAATTCTAACAAATGTAAATAACCCATTACACGCTTTTATTGTGTAAATTATCTCTCACAGAAGGATTAGCAGGAGGAGCTTAATGTCACGGAAAAAGCCCAAGGCAAAACGCCAACATATTGAATCCTATGAACATCGAGACAAACAGCTAGGTCAACAGCCATTTGAGAAGAAAAAAGAGATCTTGTCTCACACCAATTACGCTATTAACAAAAACGTAGGTGAGTATTTCGAATGGGGAGCACAATGTAATTGAATCAAGACAAAGAAAACATGCGGGTATAGCCGTGCAATTATGGGGAATCAATTAACGCTTTTTTCTCTCTCCCACTCTCTTTTATCTAATATACGCGCTGAACCTACACCTTCTTGCTTGGGGAGTATTGCTTATTCTGCTATTTATATAACTACAAAAAGAAGTAAAATTCAATAAGCGCACATTGCAATGTGCCTACTTGTAGTTTATTGGGCGTAAACGGGGAGGAAGAAGATGGATATATGGGAACAAGATAAACTAATACTTTTTATAGCATTCGTTATTCCAGGCTTCGTAAGCTTGAGAGCCTACGAGTTGTTTTTTCCATCTGAAAAAACAGAGTCATCAAAACAAATTGTTGAGGCTATAACATACAGTTGTATAAACTACGCTTTGCTGTCTCCGCTGGTCGTTTTCTTTAACTCATATAATTTGAGAAGCTCACAAGGATTTATATATTACTTGACTTGCCTTTTCGTTCTTTTTATCGCGCCGGTAATTTGGGTTTTTCTATGGAAAACTATAAGAACTAGCCGATTCTTTCAAAACGTAGGCGTCCCACATCCAACCCAAAAACCCTGGGATTATGTATTCTCTAAAAGAGAACCGTATTGGATTATTGTTACGCTTAAGAATGGAACGAAAATAGCGGGAAGCTACGATTCAAAATCTTTTTCATCAAGTGCCCCTGCCGATGAGCAGTTGTATTTAGAAGAAGCATGGAAGCTAAATGATGATGGTGGATTCGAGCGTGTGAGAACTTCAACCAAGGGTATAATTATATTGTCAAGCGAGATGGTTTCAGTAGAACTATTTAGTAAATAACAAAGGAGAAAAACAATGATAAAGAAGAAGTCTGTGGATGAACAGCAGAAACGGCACGAGTCAGGGTACCGGACCCAAGGGTACCAGCCCATAAAAGGTCAACTTATTGGGTACCAGCCCAAAATAGAAGTCGGCGGAGAAAAGCGGACTAACACGCCTCCACCAAAAAAGCCGTGAATCGTGTAAAAATTGCAACTTCCTTCTCCCTCTCCCCTCTGGGAGAGAGCAGCAGTGTGTGTCTTTATATAGCAGTCTCAAGCTATTACTAATCAATGAGAACCCAAGATGTGAAACGCCAAATCCCCTTTTTTCATAAAGGATTAGCAGGAGGAGCTTAATGTCACGGAAAAAGCCCAAGGCAAAACGCCAACATATTGAATCCTATGAACATCGAGACAAACAGCGCGTCAATAACCCGCCGGTAGGGCTTGTAACGCCAAACACTGACCCCGACACGGGCGCCAAGAAGGCCTATACCTACGATCCGCACTTAGACCCGCAACTCCAATGGGCGGGGAAAGCCGAGCATACTTCATTTGAAGTGCCAAACGTATCGCTTCACGTCCACGACCGCATAGACCCGCGCACTATTGTGGAAGCGGTTAGAAAACGCAACGGAAACGGTGACGGCAATCAACTGCCTCTTTTTGAGCAAGAACGTGAAATTCCACTTCGGCAGGAGATTGAGTTTTACCAACACTCCCACAACTGGACAAACCGACTGGTTGCGGGCGACTCCCTACTGGTGATGAACTCGCTGCTGCAAAAGGAAAATATTGGGGGGGGGGGGGGGGGGGGGGTAGTCAGGGGGTTCAGTGCATTTACATGGACCCGCCCTACGGCATCAAATACGGCAGCAATTTTCAGCCATTTGTCAATAAGCGTGATGTCAAAGACGGTAAAGATGAAGACTTGACCACAGAGCCTGAAACTATCAAGGCATTCCGTGATACCTGGGAACTGGGGATTCACTCCTACCTTTCCTATATGCGCGACCGTCTGCTGCTGGCAAGGGAATTGCTTACGGAAAGCGGCAGTGTGTTTGTGCAGATTTCAGACGAGAACGTGCATCATATTCGGGAGATTATGGATGAGGTGTTTGGGGTAAGGAATTTTGTAGCACAGATAACATATACTACACAAGCAGCAAAAGATGCTTCCAGTTTTGTCGGAAATATTTATGATTTTCTGCTTTGGTACTCAAAAGATATTAAGTCCGCAAAAAGAAAATATCGTCAATTGTTTATGCCTAAAACTCATGGTGCTGGTATTAACCAGTACAACCGACTGGAAAATTCAGATGGCATACGTAGAAAATGCTCGAAGGAAGAAATAAAAAATCCTAGTATTATCCCAGAAAGCTCAAGATTATATAGGCTAAGTGATATATGTAGTCAAGGATCTGGAAAAGAGGAAGAGGTTTTTCGTTTTGAAGGGAAAAAGTATTACCCCAGAAAAGGGACTCATTGGACAACAACCATTGAAGGGCTAAGCAGGTTAACGCAACATAACCGAATAGAAGTAAGCGGATCTTTTCCTTGTTTTGTTCGTTTCTTAGATGATTATCCAGTAACACCTTTGTCAAATATGTGGAGTAAGTTAGGGGGCGAATCTACAAAAATATTTGTAGTTCAAACAGCAGTTAAAGTAATAGAACGCTGCATCCTCATGACCACCGACCCTGGCGATCTGGTGTTTGACCCAACCTGTGGCAGTGGCACGACTGCTTACGTTGCCGAGCAATGGGGCAGACGCTGGATCACCTGCGATACCTCGCGCGTGGCTCTTACACTCGCTAAGCAAAGGTTGATGACTGCTACGTTTGATTATTACAAATTGGCGTATCCTGATGAGGGTGTCGGCAGTGGCTTTAAATATAAAAAAGTTCCGCACGTTACTTTGAAATCCATAGCCAATGATGAGCCTCCCGCAACAGAAACTCTTTACGATCAGCCGCTGAAAGACAACAAACGCGCCCGAGTAACCGGACCTTTCACCGTAGAAGCTGTTCCATCCCCAACCGTTCAACCCATCTCCGATGTGCTTCCCTCTCCTTCTGGGAGAGGGATTAAGGGTGAGGGAGAAAGACTTTCTGTTGAAGTAGCTGACGCTTCTCTATCTCGCTCCGGCGAGACCCTGCGCCAAAGTGAATGGCGCGATGAACTGCTGAAAACCGGCATTCGTGGCAAAAACGGGCAGCATATTTCCTTCTCTCGCGTCGAACCCATCCCCTGTCGTTGGCTACACGCAGAAGCTGAAACAAAACCTGATGATTCAGGATCGGACGAATTCAAGGAAGCCGCAACGGCGTATAATCCGCACCGCGCGGTGATTTCATTCGGTCCTGAACACGCCCCTCTTGAACAGAGGCAGGTAGAGCTTGCCTGGGAAGAGGCGCGCACTTTGATGCCGCGCCCGAGCATGTTGATCTTTGCCGCCTTTCAATTTGATCCAGAAGCGGCAAAAGACATTGATGAGTTGTCGCCTGAAAAAACTGGCATGACTTTACTCAAAGTCCAAATGAACGCCGATATGCAAACCGATGACCTGAAGAAAAAACGCGCGAGCAATGAAAGTTTCTGGCTGGTCGGGCAACCGGATGTGGCAGTCTGCAGTTATGAGTTTTTAGTTTCTAGTGATATGGAGATTGCAAGTTATGACGTATTCAAGGAATTATCGGGACTTGATAGTTTGGCGAAAGTCAATCAGCTTAGTCAACAAGATTTACTACTCTACCTCATCCTTTCCCAAGGAAGAGAAGTATGGCATTACCTCGCAAGTGAGAAGGGCTGGAACCTCTATCCCAGCAAACATAGCGGAGGGACAAGCGAGACAAAGCAAAAAGGAATTTCTGCAATTTCTCTCGATAGCACAGGGTTCGTTAGCCGAGTTAGAGACTTTTTTGATAATCTCTCGGAATTTGGGATTTCTGGGAGAAGCCAGCTTAAAGGAATTGCTGAGCAATTGCGAAGAGATAGCAAAGTTACTCTACAGCTTGAAGAAATCGCTCAAGGCTTAAAACTACCGACTCAAAACTCAAAACTGACAACTAAGAACTATTCACAAATCACTATCCGGGGCTTTGACTACTTCAACACCAAGACCGGCAAACTTGAATCCGGCGATGAAAAGAATATAGCAGTCTGGATGTTAGACACCGACTATGATGGCAGATGTCTTTATCCACGTCAGGTATTCTTTCCAATGGCGGACAGTAAAGGTGGATGGACAAGGCTTGCCAAAAACCTGAAAGCCGAGATAGACCAAGAATTGATAGAGGCATACAGGGGAACAGTCTCGTTACCTTTTGAGCTTGGCAAAAACCGCAGAGTCGCGGTTAAAATAGTAGATGATAGGGGTATTGAGAGTTTGAAGGTGGTGGAGGTGTAATAGTGGAGATGTCAGAAAAAATTTTAGGTTCGATAAAGGATACTCCTAAAATCATAAACATAAAACAGACGCCGCCTAAAATTCGAAAGCAGAGCAAGCAATGGAGTTTTGATGTTGAATTTAAGGAAGCAAATTTCTTGCAAGAAGTTTTCTTGGAGTTGTTACTGAAAGTTTTTGCTCGGCTCAACGAAAGAGACCCAGAAAACTTCTCATGCGGCATTGTGATGATACTGGACAAGGAAAACATAAGGCTGTCTCGATACAACGGACCCAATCACGAAAACAAAATAGCACATTATGAATGTCATATCCATCATGCAACTTCTGAAAGCATAAACAGAAGGGATAGAAGTCCCGAACATGAAAACACACAGGTTACTGACTGATATTCCGATGTAAATGGTGCACTCAAGTGTCTATTTGAAGACTACAATATAAAATGGCACACCAGGTCGCAAAGCGATCTTTGCGGGGCGATACTTAGATCAGCAAGGATAGCTTACAGAAAGAACTACGTCAACAACTCTGCACCGATATTCAACTGATAGAGCGCAAAAATGGCATGTTGATGATTTCGACCCCGTTCTCTTCTCCGGACGGTGATCATTACTCTATATATTTGAAGGAAGTTGACGAGGGACAAATTCGCATTAGCGATGAAGCAAATACTGTTATGAGGTTAAGCTATGACACTCCAGATGTGAGTAAGTATTTCAAAGGCAATAAAGGAAAATTAATGGAGCAAATACTAAGAGAAAATGAAATTCAAGAAGAAGATGGAAACTTCTATGTAGAAATCCCTGTTGATAGAATTTCTGATGGTATATTTCGTTTAGGACAAGCATTGAGCCAAGTTTATGATTTGTCCTACCTCAACAGAGATCGTCCCGAAGTAACTTTTTACAAAGATTTGGAAGAATTACTGAATCAAATTATCAGTAAGCACCCTATTCTCCAATTAGAAAAAGATTATGTAGTTCCGGATTTAGAAAACGCCGATAATTACGTTATTGACTATTCATTACAGAACGAAGAGAAAACACTCCTGTTTCTATTTGGCATTCTAGGTGCGGACAAAGCGAAATTGGTCACTATAACCTTACAACATCTTTTGCTTCATAATAGTAAAACACCAATATTGCTTATTTTCAATGACCAGGAAGAACTTCCCCCTAGACACTTGAGCAGGTTAATGGATGCAAATATTGGAGGGTCTCAAGTCAGTTCCATTGCGTCAAGGGATCCTATTGCAAAAAACATTGAAAGATACGTTACTATGCACTAGAGTTTGAGTATGTTTGAGGTAACGTAGTCGGAGAGATAGAATTATGGAAACGCCAAAAAGCAACGTGAAAATTTCTGTTAGGAATTACGGACCCATTAAGGAGGCAATAGATATTGAGCTTTGTCCGCTGACGGTTTTTATTGGTCCAAGCAATACGGGCAAGTCGTATCTTGCAGTGCTTATTTATTCTTTGTTTCATTCTTTTGAGAATCTCAATTTTCTCCCCTTATTTATATGTGGTTGTAGTCCAATAGGGGAAGGATTAGTAGAAACTATAAGTATAGAAACAGAAGTTGGGATTGCACCCGAAAATATAGATAATTGGCTAATAAAGTTGTTAAAAGGAGATATAAAAAGCGTCAAATTGTCGGATTTGCCTGAAGGGATTAAAAGCTGGACCAAGGAAGGGATAAAAATGGCAGTAAATTATAAGTTCCACATAGAGATTTCTCGTTGCATGGGCATTTATCACGGGAAAAGTCTCTTGAGTGATAAATTCAATCTTAATTTCTTGAGTGATAAGTTTAGCCTTGAGATGGAAAACGATGAACAAGGTTTTACGCTTACGCTTAATTCAAATGACTTAACTCCCCATGTGAACAAGAACTATCTGAGTAGCTCTGAAATAAGGTTGAGAGATTTACCGAGAGACATGCGTTCCGAAAGAGAAATTGAAAGAAAACTATGTCAGCTCCTTGAACAGATATCAGAAGAGATTTTTAGTTCTATCACTCAGGCAAAACCTTTCTGCCTACCAGCGGGAAGGACCGGACTTGTGGAAACCCAACAGTTTATAACCAGAACGCTTATAAAACAAACTGCTCTCCCATCACAACTTACTTCTCCTCCTTTGAGGGGGATTGTATCTGACTTTTTAGAAGAAATTATACATATAGATACTTCGCACATTCTTGATCCCGATGTGGCAGCAGTGGCGGACGAGATAGAAAAAAAAATACTTCATGGTTCCATTAAAACAGAAGTTTCAGAAGCGACCCAATATCCGCAATTTTCATATAAGCAGAAAACACTTAAAGTTCCATTGGTGCATTCCTCATCGATGGTTTCAGAACTAGCTCCCGTTGTTCTCTTTCTTAGATACAAAGTAAAGAAAGGGGATTTGCTGATTATTGAAGAACCAGAAGCGCACCTACATCCTGAAGCCCAAAGAGGCATCGCGAGAACCGTTGTTAGTTTAGTCCGTGCAGGCGTTCGGGTTATGGTAACAACGCACAGCGACTATTTTCTGGATCAACTTGCGAACCATGTTCGCTCTTCAAAATTGACGGCAACCAAACACGGTAGCAAATTAACGAAATTGGAAGAGGAAGAAGTTAGTGCCTACGTATTTAATCAACGAGAAGAAGGAACGATTGTTGAGAGACTGCATTTTGACAAGGAAAACGGTCTATTCTCTGAGGACCACGACGAGGTCTCTTCAGATTTATACAACGAAAGCATAGGGATTTTGGAGAAACTTGATAATATAGAACATCAAGGATGAGTTCCATTGTCTCCTACCTGAAAAACAAATTTGGTGAATGCACCTGCAACTCTTGCAAAAAACAGGAATGCAAGCTCAATCTGGATGCCTTTCCAAGCGAAAAGGTTATTCTGGATATTGATCGCGTTACCGAACAAGAACTAGCTCAAATTAAAAGTAAGAGGTGCGACTACATAATTGTAGTTAAGGAGGGCGCTTCTATATTTCTTCTTCCTGTAGAGTTTAAAAGTAAGTGGGTGAAGCCGAGTGAAGTGAAAAAACAGTTGAATGGGGGGATTGACTTTTTTAAGAAGCACCACAACAAACAATTTATGTGTTATCCGGTATTAGTCTCTCAAAGTCTCGGACACGGAAAGTCCAGCAGGGAATTTCAGAAGATTAAAATACGTTATAATGGCAAAAAAGCGAGAATTACACACGTTAAATGTGATAAGTCGTTGTCGTGGAGTGAAGTAAAAGGCCGAGCGTAAATTCTGATGAAGAAAGACAACTACCACCATTCCACCCTCATCATCAACTCCCCATATACTGAACCTTCCAAACACTGGCAATTTGTTGAGGAAGGAAGGCCTCTTGAGCTTAAACAAGGGCGTCGCAAGGCTGGGTATATGATTGCCGATCCTACGGTGAATCCCTATCAGGATTGGGGAGTCTTTGTTGAACTGCCGCTTGTAAATCAAATACGCCAGCGCGTTGACGCTTGGCGCGACGCGGGCTACCCGGGAATTACCGGCATTACAAAAACACTGCTTGAACACTGGAAAGATAACGAGCAGAGGGGTTATCCGTTTTTCTTCTGCCAGATAGAGGCGATTGAAACGCTGATATGGCTTATTGAATCTCCTGATTCCGAAAAGGCGGGTATGGATATTCCAACTGACGGAGGAGAGTTTCGCCGCTTGTGCTGCAAACTCGCCACTGGAACAGGGAAAACCGTTGTTATGGCGATGCTGATTGTGTGGCAGGCAATTAACCGCGCAACCTACCCAAGGGACGGGCGTTTTTCTCAGAATATTTTTATTGTAGCCCCCAATCTCACGGTCAGGGAACGCCTTTCCGTCCTTATCCCTTCAAAAACAAGCTACTACGACGAATTTGGCGTTGTCCCGCTGTCTTTGAGAGAGAAGCTCTTACAGGCAAAGATTCTTATACGAAACTGGCACATCCTAAATTGGGAAACTGAGGAAAGAATAAGAAAGAAGAAAGGTGTTGATAAACGAGGTGCAAAAAGTGATGAAGCATATGTCCGTGAAGTGTTAGGGGATATGGCAACCTCCCATAAGCTGGTTGTTATCAATGACGAGGCGCATCATGCTTGGCGCGTTCCCGCCGGGTCAAAGATAAAAGGCGTTAAAAAAGAGGAAATAGAAGAAGCTACGAAGTGGATTGGCGGGCTTGACCGCATACATAAAACGCGGGGGATTTTGAACTGTTTTGATTTTTCCGCCACCCCTTTTGTGCCGAGTGGAAGGAAAACGTCAGAAGAAGCGTTGTTTGGATGGACCGTCAGCGACTTTGGACTAAATGACGCCATTGAATCAGGTCTCGTCAAAACGCCGCGCATCGTTGTGCGCGATGACGCCGCGCCGGACGCCACAACCTATAAATCCCGCCTCTACCACATTTACAACGACCCCGAAGTCAAAGACGATCTAAACCGCAGGGCGGAAACTCACGAGCCGTTACCCGATCTTGTAATAAACGCCTACGCTTTGTTGGGTTCGGACTGGCAAAGAACAAAAGAGAATTGGGACGGGCGTGAAACCCCTCCAGTGATAATTACGGTTGCCAACCGCACTGAAACGGCGGCTAGGATCAAGCACGCGTTTGACAACAAGGACATAATGGTTGACTCGCTGTGCGCCCCCGAAGGCATTTTGCACATAGACTCAAAAGTATTGAAACAGGCTGAGCAAAATGAACCGGAGCTACAACAAGCGGTGAAGTCAGCGGATAGTGAAGGGACCAAAGGACAAAAAATTACGCAGAAAGAGCAGTCCGAGATACTCAGAAAGCAAGTCAATACGGTTGGACAACTCGGTGAGCTGGGAGAAAAGATACAGAACGTTATCTCCGTTGGGATGTTGTCCGAAGGTTGGGACGCGCGAACGGTTACACAAATCATGGGATTGCGTGCCTTCACAAGTCAACTTCTCTGTGAACAGGTAGTCGGGCGCGGTCTCAGACGCGCCTCTTATGAAATTAACGAAAATACTGGACTATTTGATGCGGAATACGTCAACGTATTCGGCGTGCCGTTCAGTTTTCTTCCTCACGAGGAGGGCGGTGTAGATGCACCACCTCCGTCGCCTAAAATAGTTGTCAAACCCTTTGAAGAGAAAAAAGAATTCTTCATCAAATGGCCCAACGTCATAAGAATAGATAGGACATACAAGCCGGAGCTTTCCGTCGATTGGAGTAAGGTCAGGTCGTTAGAACTTAATGCCTCAAAAACTGTGCAAATAGTAGAAATTGCTCCAACAATTGATAATAATCCAGACGTTTCCAAAATCAAGGACATAGACGTTGAAGAGTTGATGAAGAGGCTGCGCAAACAGACGGCTATTTTCAAAGCGGCTCAATCCATCTGGCAAAAGATGAAACCTACTTGGCAGGCTTCTCCGTCCGTGCTGATGGCGGAACTTGTACGCCTCACAGAGCAGTATATAGATTCAGATAGAATTCAAATATCTCCTGAGCTTTTCAATAGAGATAAAAGGAGGAGACAGCTTGTAATAAAGTTAAACATGTCGAAAGTTATCAATCATTTTTGGCGTGCTATAGAGTTTAACAACACTGAGAAAATGGAAATTATTTTTGATACTGGCCACCCTATTAGATCTACTGGCGATATGCGTCCTTGGGGAACGGGAAAACCTTGCGAATGGACGAAAAAAAGCCATATCAACTATTGCGTATTTGACAGCCCGTGGGAATCTTCCGACTCTTTTCAGCTAGATAACAATGAAGCGGTTGCTGCATGGGTCAAAAACGATCATCTAGGTTTTGACGTTCTTTATATTTACAATGGCGTGGTCAGAAGATACCGTCCCGATTTTCTCATCCGACTGGCAAATGGCGACTTTCTTGTGCTTGAAACAAAAGGGCAGCAGACCAACGCGGACGATGCAAAGCATGAATATATGAAAGAGTGGGTCAAAGCCGTAAGTGCTCACGGCGGTTTTGGACAGTGGAGGTTCGACGTGGTAAGGCATCCAGGAGAGATAAGGGACGTGCTTGAGCGGTTAATATAATCTCTCTTGTTAGATTGCAGGCATGTAAGGACGTCGACTCCTCAGTTTACGGACAAGCTTTTTCATTGTGTTTATATGGCAGATCTGTTTTCTCCTTGAACGTTTTTTCAGGGTAGTTACGACAATGCGACGTGGTGTAGGTTGGATTATCCTGAGTTCCTCAAAGCTAACGGCGAGCTTTCAGCGCAATACGCACGTTCCACCATACTATCAGCGGTGAGATAACTATAGTAGACAACAGCCACGGCAGCCACACGGGACCAAGATCGACGTTAACCACCATCACGGCTGTAACCGTAGCGATAGTTCCAGCCATCATGCCAGTCAGATGCCGCTGGATGCGTTGCCACTGCACAGGGCTGCGTCCCTTTGCCGAACGCAGATAAAACCTGCCGTCTGCAAGAGTCAGCCCCATACTGATACACCCAAACACAAGCATCGTTACCCATTGATCCTCTCCGCGAGTCAACATAATTATGCTGTAAATCCACATCCCCAATCCAGTAAACCCCATAAGGAACATAGCTGTCCAGTCCACCCAATGAGGATGTCCCCGGCGGTTGCGAGCAAAACGCCATCCAGCAAAAACCAGATAAAAGCTGAACAAAGCAATCAGCAACAGAAACACGTTGCCTTCATATATGGATAGAGGCAGGGACGTAAAAAATACCAAAGTCATCGCCGATGCATAAATTCGTCCGGATATGATGTGGATACGTTTTCCTTTGGTTGCGATCAAGGCAGCCAATGCCATCAGCAGCGACACGGATCCCGCTACGATATGAACAGTGAGCAGGGTAGAAAGTATCATCTCAATCTAAATCTTAAAACCATTTCTGTTCCGTTTCAAGTCTAAATCCGAATTCCGGAGGAGGCGTATCGTTCGAGCTTCATAATACTGTTCCCAAGGTTGCTCGTCCTTATACTGTGAAGAAAAAATTGAAGGGGAAAGGTTTTGAGGATAAAATATGTGGATATCTTAAGTGAAAACATTAGAGAAGATTGTTTCAAAAAGTAAGAAACAAGATAAGTTTATAAAGAGGTTGGATATGGTGAGCAGCCCTTTCAGCGACGGCATTGGCAAAAAAATTCTCCTCGCGTTTGGGGAAGATGGGGATGAGTGGTGTTCCATAGGTGGCATTGGACGAGATTCCCAATTATCTTATGAGGAGGTAGAATCTTATATTAGCGGGCATCCTGACTGGTTTACCATATCTCCGATCTCTCTTGGTGGCACATATCTTTACAAACCTCACGATGACTTCAGTTTTTAGATTATAATAACTCTGAATTTAGTAACGATAAATTATTCACAATCATATAAATGTAAAACCGTATACAAGTATAAAAAGGAGTAATGAAGACTAAGGATAAAGTTTCGGTTGGGCGGTTATACAATTTTGCCAACTTGGTCAACACTACTGATGATGCCAGCACCTTTTATTCATTCACCCCCCCCCCCCCCCCCCCCCCCCCCCCCCCCCCCGATTTGACGGTTCTGATTCTCTGTCGTAACGAGGGGAAGTCCATCGTGTGCTGCATCAAAGATGCACTCGGGTTTCTGGAGAGAAATGCTATCACCGGTGAGGTTGTGGTGGTGGACAACAACAGCCAGGACCACTCCGCGGCACGGGCGAGTGATGCGGGTGCGCGGGTCGTTCAAGAGCCTCGGGAAGGTTACGGCAACGCGATCAATGCAGGAATCGCTGCCGCCCGAGGTCGATTCATCATTCTGGGAGACGGCGACGGGGAGCACGATCTCAGCGCGCTGGAGCCGTTCTGGGAGAAGTTGCAAGGTGGATATGACTTCGTGTTTGGGAACCGGTTCACAGGAGAAATCGAAACCGGAGCGATGTTGTTTCTGCGCCGCTATGTTGGTAATCCCCTACTGTCTAGCGTTGGAAAGCTGTTCCTCCGCACACAGGTGGGAGATTTCCATTGCGGGTTAAGGGGGTTCCGCGCAGCCAGCGTCCGATCCCTCACCCTGCAGTGCCCGGGAATGGAAGCATCCAGCGAAATGGTCATCAAGGCGGTGCAACGGAACATGCGCATCACCGAGGTGCCGGTGAAGCATCGTCGGGCCATCGACCCTGACCGTTCTTCGCATTTGCAGACCTTTCGCGACGGCTGGCGCCATCTGCGCCTGCTGTTGATGCTCTCCCCTCGTTGGCTGTTTCTTTATCCCGGATGTTTCCTGCTCGCAGCGGGGGCATTAGTTATGTCCCTGCCAATCCTTGATTCCGGGGCAATGGGAGGAACGTTCGGCGTTTATACTATGCTGTTCGGCGCAGCTTTCGTCATCTGTGGGGCGCAATTATCGGGTTTTCACCTCCTGGCAAATATTTTTTGTGAGGTTATCGGCTTAGCTGAAAGTCGGCTGCAGTCCCGCGTGCAACGGTATAACCTTCTGGAAAGCGGCCTTGTCTTCGGGTTCGTGCTGGCACTCTCTGGCGTGGCGGGGTGTGTATGGAGCTTATCCATATGGGCGCAAACCGGCCCGGTGGAGATAGAATCTCGTCTGAGCATTGCCATTCCGTCCGTCACCTTGCTGATTCTAGGGGTGCAGGTAATGTTCTTCGGCTTCCTGATGACGCTGTTGGCTACACAGAAATATAAACCGAGGGATGCGTTGTGACGCTGCCACGGCTTGACGGTAAGTCCCTGGATTCGACGTGTCGCTCTCTTGGGATATACGCTAAAGTCCTCATACTAGGCACAGCTTTCTTTTTCTTTCTGCATCATCTCGGCAATCAGCTTCCTTACGGGCAGGCGAAGCAAAGATTCTCCGACGACATCGCGGCCAGCCTGCTGGAGAGCTACGTAGGATACGCCTCGGGCTATTCATCTTCGTGGGCATACTGTCAAGCGTCGTTGTCGGTGATAGCGGGTGCGTTGGGGGAAGAAGTCGCCGGCGAAAAACGGTCTTTGGTGGATGCCGTGCTGCCGCTGACATTCAGAAGAGAATTCGTACCCAGTGGTGACTATTGCGTTGAACTAAGGGGCACGTCCTTTGGGACGGTGACAGACACCGCCAGGCTGAAGCCTCGGTACTGGTGGGGCAGCAAGGCGCTCTTCGCTATTGCGCTGCGCTGGGTGTCTGTTGTTGATTGCTTTCACTTCATCCAGTTTGCCACCTATGGCGCTTATCTGCTGCTCGCCGGTGCTTTGCTGCCGTTGGGATGGCGGGCGTTGCTGGTTGCTTCTCCTCTGATTGTGTTCGGGTCTTTCTTCTCCGGCATCCGGTATTTTTCGGGTGTGGAGAATGGACTCCCCCATATGTGGGCAGTGCTAGCGGCGGCCATTCTGGCTTTGCTGCTGAGGTGGCGGGGTGGCGCGCGGGCGGTGCCGCTGTTTTGCTTCGTTGCTGGCATGGTGTCGTCCTATCTGTGGATGTTCGACGGCCACAACTTCCTGTCCATTACCCTGATTGGACTGATTGGCTGGTTGGGACACGAAGGTCTGAACGTGATCAACCGGGCCTGGCGGGTAGGTGGCTACATGGCGCTTTACATCATCGGGTTTGTTCTTTGCTTTATGTCAGGTCAGGTTGTCAAACTAATCGTTCATGAACAAGCTGCCGCCGACGGGATCTACTACCATTATGACGAGGATATTGCCGGCAAACCTGCTCATCCGGGCAAGGGTGTAGCAGAGAGTTTCTTTGCCCAATCATCTTACCATTTAGGCAGGGTAATCTCCCCGGAGGCCACAGATGCATCTGGTCGCGACATAGGTACTTTCTGGGAACTGTTGTCAATCAGCCCGGTTGTGGGAATTGCTATAACCATCCTTTCCGCGCTGGCTTTGCTCGGGGCGGTATTATTCGCCAGCTTTCGCTCCCGGCGCGGGCGGCCTGAGCTTGTCTGGAATATTCTGTGGCTCGTCGGCGTTATGCTGCTGGCCTGCGTCCACTTTGTACTGCCTACAAACCATCCTTTCCGTACTGCGCGATTCATGTTCGTGCCCTTAGCCTTTTGCTGGTCGTGCTTCATCCTTGCGATTACGTACAGCCAAATCCCGCAATGGGTCTCCAGCGCCGCGGACAGACACCCGTGGCTTAGCCGTCTCAGGCAAAGCATCAACTGGCGCTACGCGGCCGGTATTGCTCTGCTTGCCTTCGCGATCGCGCTGCATCTGCACAACCCGCCGACGAATCTTTGGGTGGATCGCGACTACGATGCCGAGTCGCTTATAGCCCGATCTCAGGATATTGGCGATCCAATTGTCCAGCAAAGATTCGAGGTCTATTATGATGAGGATAAATTGATCTATGTCACAGAAGAGTGCGGCAATGATAACACAGCTCCAAATATTTTCCTGCACCTGCACCCGGTTAATCTGGGTGACCTTTCCAGCGACCGCAAGCAATTCGGTTTTGACAACCTGGACTTCAATTTCTTGCGGCGGATGGATCGCGGAGAAAGAGAAGGGGTAGCCGTCTGCGTCGTGGCGCGCGACCTTCCCGACTACCCTATTGCCCAAATCAGCACCGGCCAGTACATCCACAAAAGCGGGGTATCGAAAACGATATGGGAGGCAAGTTTCTTGTTAGAGGTAGCCGAGCTCCGTTCGTCGTATGAGAAACTCATGACCGGCGAGCCGATTATCCGATCTGGCTTCGATGTATATGCTGACGAGGGACGATTGGTGTATGTGAAGGAACAGTGCACAGAGACAGACACCGTGCGACCCTTCTTCCTGCACGTCTTCCCAGTGGATCAAGGGGATCTTCCCAAATTTCGCAGGAGATACGATTTCGACAACATGGACTTCTACTTTGACCACTATGGATTTGTGGACGATGGTCGCTGTGTGGCGGTGCGCGGGTTGCCGGACTATCTGATCGCCCGGGTGACAACCGGCCAATACACCGCCGAAGGGCAGCTATGGAAGGCGGAGTTCAATATTCATGTCCCCGAGTAGCCCAGCAGTGACCTATCCTGATTATAACAGGAGTTGTTATTCACCCCCGTTTATTACTTCTGCATGGATCGACACATTAAACGACTCCTTCAGTTTTTACCTCAAGTGACTTTCGTAGGGATAGGCTTCAAAATCCTTAGCTCAACTTTATTGTCAAGCCCATGACCACCAATACGCACCAAAGCGGCATCAACGACTCTATCCAATGTCTAGGTTTTGACGTTCTTTACGTTTACAATGGTACGGTCGGAAGATACCGCTCGGATTTTCTCGTCCGACTGGTAAGTGGTGACTTTCTTGTGCTTGAAACTAAAGGAAGGCAGACCGATACGGATGATGCGAAGCATTCGGGAGAGATACGAGACATGCTTGAGCAACTCAGTGTTCACCTAAGATTCTTCTCTGAACGCTGCACTATATTGTTATGAAATATCACTTTTAACAATCACTCCCGTTCCATAATTATAAAGCCCCATTTTACTGTACCCTGGCACTTCGCGTAACCTAGATACTGGAATAATTATCACGGGAGGGCTTGCTTTCCTTGTTGATTTTGTCCATTTGTCGCTCGTCTCAGATAGATGACGTCCTCTATATGAAAGACCGAGTTTAGGGTCATAAAATACGCCTTCTACAAAGAATTCTTCATTTCCTTTCTTTATATCTAACCCAACAGATTCTGGGAGAATAACCTTCTCGTGATTATCATCCGCTGATAGATTATCTTCATTTGCAATAAATAGATTCTCCTCAGAATTATTACTTAAATCTACCCTGATACTTTTTATAGTATCTATTTCCTCCTGATAGCAATTGTATCTAGGGTCGTTTTCAGCAATTTCTATAGCATAAGAAAACACTTTTTCTATTACGTCATAATTAAGAAACTTACTTGTTAGCCTCAAGCTCCCGTAAGTTTGATCAAAAATGGATATAAATTTGTCTCCTTTGCTAAAATCTTTCCTTTCTGCTCTGTGACTATCAGAACCGTAGCTAATATCTCGTCGCTCAAACGGTATAACCATTAAGAAAGCTTCGTAGATCATTTCTGCTAACAATAAGCCTTTTACATTTTGGTTGAGTGATGGATGATTTACTATGATCCCAGAGGTGAAATAGTTTTTAGTGAACCTCTTCATGTCAAAATACAGTCCTAGCAACTTATCCAGTGGATACTGAATGTTGAACTCATTTGGACCTCTTTTCTCTTTAAAACCATCTATAGACTCACGAATCTGAAGGTTGCATTCCACAATGGTTAAATCACCAAATTTTTTCGATTGAATAACGTTACCCTCCGATAGATTGGGGAAGATCAGTGTTGGTAGCATCGTTGGTCTGGTTATGTATTTTTTTTCTGGTCTGACTTCAATTGAACGCTCGTGATTATTGACACGGAAAACTCTAAATGTTTCTGTTTGATAATAATAGACTGCCCCGGGGTAGGCTTCCCTCATTACTTGGTTAAAGTTGAGAGAACCTAAAGGGCGCCTTGTTGGTCCTCGCTTATATGCAACTTTGTATTGAACATCTATGTCTCTTAAAGGGTAAACATGATTGGGATCTTCTCCTGCCTGCGCCTTCATTGTTTGAAACTCCGTTGAAATTTCGCCAATTCTTTCTGAATTACACAGTTCTATAAATGGCTCAGGAAAACTGGCATTTGGAATAAAATCCTCGCTATCTAAACCAAGTGTTACCCTTAAAGATTCGTCTTCTCCACCTTGACGGGCAAGACATAGGGTGTGTATATACTGAATGCGAGGGTTTTCCAGATACAAGGCGCTTTCAGATAAAGGGATTTTTTGTAATCTCTCAGGTTTTCTAAATACAGACTCAGTTTGAATGGATCCATTATTTACAATAACGATAATACCATCTTGATGTCTGCCGATACGCCCAATACGCTGATAATAGCTTGTAGCTGAAGTAGGAACGCCAACTAATATGCCAAGATTAAGATATGGTATGTCTATGCCCATTTCTAAAGCGCTTGTACTAATGACGCCCCTTATGTCCCCTTTGGACAACTTGTCCTGTATTTGATTTCTATCTATTTCTTCATAGCCAGCTCTATAAGGGTATATAGATAAATTCTTAACAGGATCAGGATCAATAGCCTCGGATTCTATTTCATTCTCTTTTTCACTCTTTCGAGAAGACATATTAGCAATGTATTCCGTCTGCTTTCTACTATCCACGAATGTTATAAACTGATATTTTGTCTCATTTACCAAGAACTGCATTAAGAGATTGAGGGATGTTAGTAGATCACTAGTTTGCGGTGCATTAACAAGCATAGTATTAACTTTTTTCTTTGGTGAAGTTTCATGTTTATCATCAATAACTTTAAATCCTACTCCCGTTAGTTTTTCAAGATGCTCGGATGGATTTTTGATTGTTGCTGATGCTGCTATAATCTGATAATTACCACCTGCGATAGATATAAGATGTTGCAACCTACGATAAAGGAATGCGCTATTGCTCCCAAAAACTCCCGAATATGTATGAACCTCATCAATTACAAGAAGTTTTACATTTTTGAGGAAAGCTATTACCGACGGGTTTGACACCTTGGATAAAAGCCAAGCATGTATTATATCAGGCGTCATAATAACAATGCCTGAGTTTTTTATTATTTGTTCTCTTTCAGATTGTGCTACCGCACCATCAATCCTTCCGACTTGATGGGTGATCCCAGATTTTGAAATAACTTCTCTCCATCTTGACTCTTGTTCTGTGCCTAAAGCTTTTAGAGGATAAATGGCTAAAATTTTAGCTTTAGGGTTTTTATTTATAATTTCAAGACCGCAAATCTGAAATATCAACGTTTTTCCTGATGATGTGCTGGTTGATATAAAGATATTTACTCCTTTGAGAAATTCATTGATTGCTAACCATTGATGTTCATAAATCCCTTCCTTAAATTGTGATAGTACCGAGTTTGAAGCCACTGATAATTTAAGAGAAGCTTGGTCTTTATACTTTGCCTCACGTTCTGGAGTCTCAAAAGAGTGAACAGTTTCCCACCCTGCGTTCCGAAAAAATTCAGCCAATGCTTCCATTTGGTTACCCCCTTCTAACTGAGGAATCAGAAATTGAGTTCAGAAGTATGAAGTATAGAAATAAGTCTTAAGAGCAATTAAGACATGAAAAGTATAACTGGACAGATGTTTTGGCAAAAAGTGGAACAGGTTCTTTGTCCTAACGCGGCTAAATTTAAGTAATCAGCTTAATTTTAATGGGTATTTATCTGCCCCTTAAAAAGCTTTCTAAGTGAGCTTAAATCGTGCTAAGACAGAGATACAGGCGGTCCTTTGATCTCCCCCGCTCTCCCCTGTTGGAGTTTATACAGGGGGTTTTCAATTTTTAGGGTCATTGAGTTGGAAGTTTAGCAATTCTTTTAGTGTTGTTGTTTGGATTTCTTTTTCGATTGCCTTGGATCTTTCTATTATTTCCTTTTTTCTTTTGCTGCGAGTAGCGTCTAAGGCTATTGCTTCTGAGTTACCATACAAGGAGAATGCTAATGAGAAAGATAATTCTGCCAGCGTTGGCGGCATCGGTGAGCAAGAATTAGATGAGATTATTTCCTCCTTCCGTAAAAAGCAGGCGGGGAATTGAGAGCTTAGAAAAATCTAATGCGTCCCAACCCGCCACCCCTCACAAACACCTAAATATCGTCCAAATAATCTTATAACCCGCTTTGATTGAGCCTTTGAGCGTGCCTGTTATTTTTGACTTCCCAATTCTTTTGCGATAACCAACGGGAACTTCAAGGTATTTATACCCTTTTTTAGCTGCCTTAACCTGCATTTCGGCAGTCCACCCATAGGTTTTGTCCTCCATGCCAAGCTCCAGCAGCTTATCCAGCTTTATAGCCCTGAAGGGTCCTAGGTCTGTAAAAGCGGCGCCGTATAAGAGCTTTATTAAGGTTGTGGCAAGGGCGTTTCCAAATACTTGCTGGGGTAGCATAGCACCTTTTTCAGAATTGCCGAGTTTTCTGGAACCTATGACCATGTCATAATTCTCTTTTATTATTGGCGTTACGAGCCTTTCCATCTCCTCAGGGTAATCAGAATAATCACCGTCAAGAAAGACTATAAAGTCAGGGTGTTCATTTGCCGGTTTAAACTTTGCGTATTCAATCCCTTTAAGACAGGCATAGCCATATCCCTTTCTGTGTTCTCTAACCACTGTTGCTCCCGCGTTCCTAGCCTTTTCTTCAGTCTTATCCATCGAGCCGTTGTTGACTACTACAACCTCGTTTACTAGATTGTGAGGAATATCTCCTATTACTTTCTCAATGGAGTCTTCTTCATTAAACGCAGGGATTATTACTAATGTTTTCTTTTTCATTGCTTGATACTTTCCCTCATAATAACTGGAGAGGCCTCTAGGCTGTCAATCTTAATTACTTTACCGGTCTCCTTGTTGATCTGCCCAAATTGGAGCACCCCCGTAGGGCAGGATTGAACGCAGGCGCTGCATCGCACGCACTCAGGGTCGTTCATAGGCAGCCCTTTGTTGGCAAAGTTCATAACGTCTATTCCCTGGTGACAAACCGACGTGCACAGGTTACAGGAGATACATTTCTTTTTGTCTGCTATTATTCTAAAACGGCTAAATCGTGTATAGACGTGCATAAGAGCTGCAAGGGGACACGCAAACCTGCACCATACCCTGCCGCTATACCAAAAGTAGAGCCCATAGCCTATTATGCCAGCTAAAAGTATATCCACCACCCATTTATAATTGAGTTGTATTCCGAGTGGCGTCCATCCGTAAAGCATACCTACATAAAGATTATTGAAGGTTTGTCCAATACTACTGTTAGGTGTTGCCCAACTAATTATTCGCGTAAAGAGTATTATGAAAGCAATCGCTAAAATTACCTGCCCGAGCATATTCGCCCGATTCCACTTGGCGCCGTGCGGCATTTTGTGGCGATGCGCGTCCCCAAGCGTCTCAGCCATAGCCCCGCAAGAGCATATCCATCCACAGTATGCCCCCTTTCCCCAAAAGTAGATAATAGCCGGAATGATAGCGAACGTTTGTATCACGCTTATAACAAGCCATCCCCAAAGTGGCTGATGACTGAAAACGTTCCATACAAATAGTGGCCAGGCGAGGATGAGTCCAAATGCCCGCCAATATTCCCGCCCGTGTCCGTAGTTAGCTTCGGGAAATAAGGAATCGGCTACTACCTTCGGCATTCCTGAGTCAAAAAAGCCGTTAGCGCCTAGTAAGGGTAAGGTGAAATACGGCAAAAGAAAAAGGGGTATAACCTGCACTAAGATAAGCGATATTGTTTGCGCTGTAATATATGGCGTTTTACGCCTTCTAATCCTTAGAATGCCAAAAATGATAATGATTAGGGTATATAGAAATGAATAGTAGAATCCCGGTTCTTCGAGCGTGATTGATAGATTCCCTATCAATGTAGCGGGATCGTTAACTTGTTGGCTAACAGGCTCGCTCATGCTCTTAAGTAGCGTTGGTAGGTTGTATGGGAACCATTCATTCATCTGAAAGAGTTTTGTAAGAGAACCGCCAGCCTTCCAGTTATAGATAAACGTGAAAAATATAAGCGAGATTGCTAATCCGATTATTCCCTTAACTCCAATCTCACCGCTTATTTTCACCTTACTCCTGCGGAAAAAATCAAGCGGCGCCTCGCGCCCTATCATGGTAAACACGACGTCATTCGCAATAGTCAGCTCATTTCCATTCTTGTCAATCAGCGTTACGCCTTGTTCTCCAATTTCCTTAACCTGGCTTTTCATTAGAAGGTTCATCTTTCCGGGTTTATGCTCATCTGAGGTAAACTTCCCCGTGCAGGTTGTAACGCGTTCTGAAGAGGGGGTCTCTATTGATACGTCCGCCATCGGGTCAGTCATAAGAGCATTGATAGCTTCTATATTGTTTGATTTAGGGCGAGAGAATTCTTCTCTTCTATAGGAGTGCGTAACCAGTCCACCCGCCTTGGCTATTGCGATAGACGTCTCTAGCGCGCTATCGCCGCCCCCTATCACCAAAACGTTTTTCCCCTCAAAGTCCTTTGGATCGTGAAGGCGATTGAATACCTTATTTCTATCTTCTCCCCGCACTCCTAATTTCCTGAAGTTGCCTGAGCGACCTATGCCGACAATAATGCGCCTCGCCTTTAGATTTTCTCCATCAGGGATCGTTATCTCAAAATAATCCCCTTTGAGTTCAACTTTTTCAGCCCTAGCTATTTTAGGCGTAATCCCTTTACTCAAAGTCTGGTCTTTTATTTCTTCAACAAGTGGCTCCTTTACCTCCTGCGTAAACTGAAGGTCACCCTCAGGTGACATGTCGGTTGGGTAAGCGTATATTGGTTTCCCCTTAGGGAAATTCACAATGGTTGAGAGGGGTTCCGTAGCCTCTAGTATTTCAAAATTAAGGTCGTTTTTTCTCGCCTCAAGGGCGGCTGCCATACCTGATACGCCAGCGCCGATTATAACTAGGTCAAGTATATCGGGACTCTGATTTTGCGAGCGTTTACTGCGAAAGCTGTTATCAGAGAGGATAGACTTAACGGCTTTAGCTCCTGAATCAGAGGAGAATTTTAGCAGAGGTATTCCAGTTAGGTCTCCTACTACATATAGACCTGGAATATTTGTTGAGTAGTCGCTATTGACTTCGGGTAGCTTCTCACAGGCGCCTGCAGGCCACTGCGTATGAAGCCATTTCATATATCTTTCAATGAGCTTGATCAATGTCCCTTTCCCTAAAGAACTCTTTGAAATCTCATAATAATTACCGTAGCAAGGTGAGTCGGCAACATAAAGGTAAGGCGCTTGCCTATATGGTATTCACTGCTATATTATCCCTGTTAAAAGAAACTCAAGGAGGGAGTAATGAGATTATCGTTCAGTTTGTTGCTTATTATCCTGTTAGCTGTTTCTTTCACGGCGGCTGGTTGTGAGAATATTGACAAATCCATCTTATCAAATAAGAACTCAATCGCGAAGGAGCGGTCTGCTGAGGAGAATAAGAGGGATGAAGGGAAAGCACATACGAAAATAGTTACCCAGAAGTTTCCTTCCTTTGCGGATTTAATAGAAAGTCTCAAACCGTCGGTAGTGAATATAAGCACGACTGGGGTAATTAGTCAAAGAGGCCCATTTGATGGGATGCCGAGGAGTCCATTTGGCGAGAATCACCCCTTTGATGATTTTTTCAAGAGGTTTTTTGGAGAGAGGGAGTATAGGCATCGGGGTTTAGGCTCTGGTTTTGTCATTAGCAGCGACGGCTACGTTGTTACCAATAATCACGTGATCCAGAATGCCGAAGATATAGAGGTAGTTTTGCAAAGCGGCGACAAATATAAAGCGAAAATAATAGGGAAGGATCCCAAAACAGATTTAGCCGTGCTTAAAATTGAGCCTGATAAAGAACTGCATGCTGTCAGATTTGGGGATTCTGATAAGCTAAGAATAGGTGACTGGGTGATAGCTATAGGCAATCCACTTGGTTTCGGCTACACCGTAACGACCGGTATAGTAAGCGCTAAGGGACGTTCTCTAGGGCTTAGTGATTACGAAGATTTCATTCAGACGGACGCTTCCCTCAACCCGGGTAATAGTGGGGGACCGCTTTTTAATCTCAACGGAGACGTTGTAGGCATTAATACGGCTATTGCAAGGCATGGACAGGGTATAGGATTCTCTATACCCGTAAGCATGGCTGAATCCGTAATAGAGCAACTAAAGAATAAAGGGAGCGTAGTAAGGGGTTGGCTAGGGATTTACGTTCAGCCTCTTACGCCTGATATTGCCGCAAGTTTTGGGATTAAAGAGAATGAAGGCGCTCTTGTAAGCGACGTGATGACCGGTAGCCCGGCTGAGAAGGCTGGTATAGAGAGGGGAAACGTTATTATTGAATTTAACGGGAATAAGGTTAAAGACGTGACTGACGTTAGGACAATGGCTGCCTCTACGTCACCCGAGACCGAGGTCAACGTTAAACTCATTAGCAACGGCAAAATGAAGAACGTCAGAGTCAAACTCGGCAAACTACCTGAAGACGAGCGAGAGGCGCAGACGCAGTTAGAAAACAAGGAGAGAATTGGTCTTACCGTTAGAGAGATAACTCCGAATATTGCTGAGCGTTTCAATCTCAGCGATACTAGAGGGGTTATAGTAGCAGGGGTCGAGCGGGGAAGTATAGCGGCGTATGCTGGTATCAGACCCGGTGACGTGATACTTGAGATAGATAAAAAACCTATTGAAAATCTGAAGAATTACGCGTCCGCTATAGATAGCGTCAAGAGCGGTGGAACTGCCCTTTTCTTAATACGAAGGGGAGAAAGCACCTTTTATATGACTATCAGGGTTGAAGGTTCTGGAAAGGATAGCGAGAAGAAATGATAGATGAGGTTAACGGGTTATTAACGGCTGGCGTATTCGGGGACGCCGTTCCCATAACTATGTGAATCCAGAGAGAAAGGCAGCAAAAGCTGTTCCCTTCCTTAACGTCTCCCGATAAGCGCATTAGGGTTGTATATTAAGAAAGTCTTAAAAAAAGACGGCTAGTTTTTTTTAGCAAGCGCCTCTCCTCAGGTTAGTAGCCACCTGATTCAATCAGCGCAATGACCAGACTTGTAATCGGAATCTTTTTTTGCCTTGCTTTATGTGGGATGCCTCTTAGCTATTCAACCACCGCTTTCTCCCAAGAAGCTCAAGATTTGGCTCAGGAAGCGAAAGACTCAGGGGGTTCAGCCCGCATTTCCAAGATAACGATAAAAGGAGCTAAAGCGCTTGGCGAGCGAGAGATAGAGCGAAATATGCGGACTGAGTTCCCCTCGTCCAAATTCTGGCTGCAGAGACCTGCGCTAGATGAAGAAATCTTAAAGAATGATATGGCTAGGATAAAAAGTCTTTATGCGCATCACGGTTACCACGATGTGCAATCTGCTTATGAACTTAGCTATAGTGAGGACCGAAAGCGCGTCAATATTACTATCAATATAGAGGAAGGACGACCGGTCATACTAACTGAGTTTGATATAGCATATAAATGGAATCTAAGTAACGAAATAAAAAAAGAGGTCAGCCGGGCTTTGTCCCTGGAGACTGGCGATGTCTTTTCCATAATCGCATACCGGCGGTTGAGGCAGGCAATATCAGAGGTTCTTTCAAATAACGGATATCCTAAGGCTGAGGTTGAAGGTGAGGCGCTTGTAAATAGAAGGGAGAGATGGGCGCGTGTGAGATTCGTTATAGACCCGGTTGCTATTTATAAATTCGGAACTATAAGGGTAGAAGGCAATGACGATATTGAGAGCCATATAATTGAAAGGGAGGCGGATTTCGAGGAGGGTGAATCGTATTCACTGGAAAAACTCAATGATACGCAGACTAGTATTCTGCAACTTGGCTTATTCAGGCTAGTTGTAGTTGATCCAGTATTTAATGACGAAGATAGGGTCGCCAACGTGAAAATGGTTGTCAAAGAAAGAAAACACGGATCCGTAAAGGTGGGAGGTGGCTTTGGCACTGAAGATAAACTCAGGGCTCAGGTCGTCTGGACTCATAGCAACTTTCTCGGGGGTAGTAGAAGATTAGGGGCATCTGGCAAGTTCTCTTTTATTACTCAAAAGGTAGAGACTAGCCTAGCGCAGCCTTTTATCCTTGGAAAAGACTCTGAGGTCTCAGGGTTTCTCAATTTTGAAAGGAACAATGTGTCGAGCTTTGAGAGTAGAGGCTTTTTGGTTGCTGGAAGGGTGCAAAAAGGTTTTTACAAAAATTACTTGTGGTCTGGCTCCTTCAACGTCCAATTTTCAAACGTGCGGGACAAAACGACAGGGACCCTCGATTACAAACGCCATGAGAATTTCTTTCTTACTTTCTTCAATACTGTTATTGAGAGGAATACGACGGACAGTATTTTGAATCCTTCCAGAGGAACCGTGGTTTCATCAAGCCTTGAATCTTCATTCAGGGCTCTAGCGTCCGAGGTTAACTACCTAAAAGGCACCCTCGAGTTAAGAAGGTATAAGAAGCTGCGCCGCTTAGTCTTAGCGAAAAGGCTTAGTGTGGGCGTTATACAACCATTTGGCTCGACCAGCACGTTTGACGTGCCTATATTCAAGAGGTTTTTTGCGGGCGGTAGTTCTAGCATGAGGGGGTTTTCCTTCCAGAAGTTGGGTGCTCTTGATGAGGACGGTGATCCGCTTGGGGGCAACTCACTTCTCACGGGGAGCCTTGAGTTAAGATTTCCCTTACGCGGTAGTTTCAGTGGAGTAGCATTCTTTGATTACGGTAACGTGTACCAGAAGGGGTGGGAACTCCCTCTTGATCAATTAAAATATGCACCGGGACTAGGGCTAAGATATAATACGCGTATAGGTCCCTTAGGATTTGATGTTGGTTATGCTCTAAATTCCGGATCCGAGACTAGAAATTTCCGGTTCTTTTTAAGCATAGGGCAGGCTTTTTAAGTTCATAACTTTCTGAATAATAGGGCTAACTGCCCTTTGTAAGCTGATTGTTTTCCTCTGTGGACTTTTTATTTCTCCCTTTGTCGTCTTCTTCAAAGTTGATGGACTGCTTCAGCTCGTCTTTAGTGCGTTCAATTTCCCTCATCCCCCTTCCTAGTGTCCTCGCTAGCTTGGGAATTTCTTTTGGTCCAAGTATCAAAAGGGCTATAAGCAGTATTACTAATATCTCACCTGTGCCTATTCCAAACATAGTCGGTTCATACGCTTCATTTATTAATGCCTTGCCTCACAAGCTACCTTATCGGCTATAAGTCTTCAACAAAATATATAAACTAGGCATGCAGTAGTTTAACATTTTTCTCTCAATAGATTAGAATAAACAAATGTAAAAATAAAATGTTGAATTAATTTTAAGGAGACTAAAGATGAAAGCGATTCGTTATCATGAGTTTGGCGAAGTTGAAGTATTGAAATATGAGGACGTAGAGAAACCTAGCGTAGGAGACGAGGAGGTTTTGGTGCGCGTGAAGGCAACCTCAATAAACCATCTGGATTTGCGCCTTAGGTCGGGAAAGTCTCCTAGACCAGTGGATCTACCTCATATAGGCGGGGTGGATATTGCGGGTGACGTAGAAGAAGTAGGTGGGAGCGTAAAGAATTTAGACAAGGGAACCCGCGTCGTTGTTGATCCTACGGTAAAGACGGACAAGGGACCTAGCGTTGTCGGCGTTAATTTCTACGGTGGCTACGCGGACTACGTAGCTGTCCCAGCCCACAACGTGGTGCCTATACCTGATGAAGTTTCTTATGATGATGCTTCTACTCTTCCGGTTTGCTACGTTACGGCTTGGTATGGTCTATTTGACAGGGGGGGTATGCGGTCGGACGAGACGGTGCTTGTCCACGCCGCGGGTAGTGGGACGGGCAGCGCGGCGGTGCAGATTGCGAAAGAGGGTGGGGCAACCGTGATTGCGACTGCGGGAAGCGACGAGAAGCTCAAAAAAGTAAAGGAGATAGGGGCGGATGCTACCATTAATTACAACGCCTCTGATTTTGCCGACGAGGTGAAGAAAGTGACGGATGGAAAAGGAGTTGACTTGATCTTTGATCAAATTGGCGCCTCAGTATGGGAAAAGAATCTTAAATCATTAAAAGCTGGGGGACGTATGCTTCTCGTTGGTGTTGTGGGCGGGGGAAAAGCCGAGATGAATTTCGGACCGATAATTATGAGAGACCTTTCTATAATAGGGGTTACGGTTTTTAACTCTCCTCGCAAGAATTTGACAAACGTTATCAACCTTGTCTCATTAGGCAGGCTCCACCCCGTTATAGACGAAAAATTTCATTTGTCAGAAGCGGCTCAAGCTCATAAAAGGCTTGAGGATAGAAACCAGTTTGGCAAGTTGATATTGAATCCATAACTTGAGAGCCCCGGATTAGCTCTGTTATTAGGCAGATGTTTGCTTTGCCCATTATGTTTTCTTTACCGGCGTTTTTATCAAAAAAGCACCGATTGCAGCTAGATAGCAGCAGAATACTGAGAACAGGAATGGGTAGTAATAGCTCCCTGTTATATCAAAGACGTAGCCTGCAAGGATAGGCGCACCGATAGCCGCGATTGAATAAGCAGTGCCGAATATACCGTAGATCGTCCCCAGCGCCTTTAATCCGTAGAACTTCGCGAGGAGGGTGGGGAATATGGGTATGCATCCACTGTAAAAAAAGCCGAACATCAATCCAAATGTGTAAAAAGCCCAAATACTATCAAATGTCAAAAGAATAATTATAGAGCTTCCCTGCATTAAGAGGCATACAAATAGGACTTTATGGTAGTCTAGCGATTCTGCGAATAGTGACGTTAGGATGGTTCTTCCCAGGATACTTCCTAGCCCTATCGCCGCGGGTGGACCGGCTGCTGCCACCGCTGGAATGTTAAGATCAATCTCGAAGTTATAAAACTGCGTAACTATTGTTAAGAACGCTATGAAACCAAAGACGAACATCAAATACATAATCCAGTAATTAGGAGTAGAGATAGCCTCAGTGGCCGTCCATTCTCCGTTGCTTTTATTTCCGCCCCATCCATCTTCCTGCGTTCCGTCATTTTCTTCTCCGTAAGGGCTAAGCCCAACGTCCTTTGGATAACCCCTTAGGACGAATGACGATAGGAGAGTGATAAGCATTATGACTCCAAGCGTTATAAGGGCGGACCTAAAGCCCAAGTTGTTAATTAACGATGCCGTGAGAGGATTTGTTATCAGTCCGCTAAGTGGCACTCCGGTTGTGATAATCCCTATTGCAAGGGTGCGTTTTTTCACGAACCACCTGCTTATGACCGCGACGCAGGTTATGTAGAGAACGGTGTCCCCTAAACCAACGAACAATCCGTAGAAGATAAACAGCTCCCATACGTTGCTGGCAAAGCCCGAAAGTATCATCCCCAAAGCTGCTATTGAGCCTCCGCCGAAAATTACAATTCTAGGGTCGTATTTGTCTATGAGTCTGCCTGCGATAATAAAGCCGGGCGCTAGGATAAGTGAGCGGAATGAAAAGAGCGAGGAGCCTAATGCCCGAGACATGCCGAACTCCTCGTTTATATAAGGCAGAAATACGCCGAAAGAGTAGAGAAGCAAGCCATCAAGAATTATTATAAATAGCGAAGCTACTACTATATACCATCCGTAAAATATCTTTTTGCCAAACATCCTGCCTCCTGGTTTTTTGGAAAACTTGCACTGACTACGTGCTAACGCGTCTTAATAGGGTTTAAAATTTTGAGTATGTAAAAAGAGAATGTATTATACCCAAAGGTAGACCTCTGTCGCTATGGGCTTGGTTCAGTATGACAATTACCAGGCATAGTCTCTGAGCTTGCAAAGGGAGCCGTAATCTGCAGATTTCTTTATTAACCCAAGTGGCTTTTTTACCAAGACCAGGCCTAATATGTCGCGGCTAATTAGAATCCAATCACAGGGGAGGTGCAATGACTGAGATAGATACCAGGGACTTCTTGACGAGACTGAGAGGCGAGGTGAACAAGGGGCTAAGAATCGTCCATATACGATCAAGGGAAGCCTACGATGGCTTAAAGATAAAAAATGAGATAAGGCGTTTAAGAAAAAAGAAAGCAGATGCAACTCTGGAAATGGGCAGCGCTATTTATAGGACTTTTAAGCATGCGGGAAGGATAAACGAGGGTTCCATTCTGGAAAAATGCGGCCAGATTAACGCTATTGAGGATGATGTAGCTGTGTGCGAAGAAAAGCTCAGGCTTCTTCACGAGAACACGCAAAAATCGCTCGGATCCCTCAAAGCATTATCAAAGCCAAAAACGGAGTCATAGCCGGCCTAATCCTAAGCCGGCGTATGAGAAGTGAAGCGTATCACTATATCGGATATAACCCGTGATGCAAGACTATCTTCCTGATGCCTGCGCGGCTATCGGGGGAGGGGGTTATGAGCAAACCTCACGAGTTGTATCGGATACCAGCTCTCCGTCAGAGTAAGTTTTCTCACGAACTATAGTGCAATTGTTCTTTACAGTCTCAGGAGTAGCTTCCACCCTACGAAAACCATCATTTGATTCATAAACTACAGTGCGATTCTCTCTCGCAGCCTCAGTAGAAGCGCGGACAGCTATGTCAGACATAGCGCCCCCGAAAATAGCGCCAAGAGCGCCACCAATTACGCCACCCCGCCATCTATTCTCCTTGTCAAGTATAGCTCCAGCGGCGGCTCCTACGGCGGAACCAACCCCAACACCTTTAGAAACAGGATCTATAGGCCTTTCAGCGCAAGAAGATAAAGAAACAAGAATTATAAAAACAAAAGATAAAAGCTTCATATTAACACCTCCAATAGACAATCTAAGATTCAAACAATAGACAATCTAAATTCAAATTTAATCTACTACCATTAAGAACAGCACAGTATGATACATAAAATTGTATAGAATTAAAGTAAAAAAATACGCGTAACTATGCAAATTACGCGGAAGCGTTTCCCATCATTCCTTACGATGCCTGACGGTTTATTGACACTTGGTCAGTATCGCTATAGGTTATTGAGCACAAGTGTAGTATCAGGGAGGTATTTCACAGTGAGATACGTCGTATGCTCTAAGGTCGTTAAGTTTATTATCGTATTGGTGCTAATACCCATTATGGTCTTTGTCTTAGGCTGCAACCGTAATAGGGTGGATCAGGATAACAAGAAACAAAGGAATCAGAACCAGCAGAAGAGCCAGAATGAGAAAGGAGATAAAGGAGGCGGCACTAAGATGGTTATACTAAAAACCTCAAAGGGCAACATTAAATTTGAGCTTTACAAGGATGAATCCCCCGTTACAGTGGATAATTTCCTGGCTTATGTTGAGGACGGTTTTTATGACGGAACGATTTTCCATCGTGTTATCAACAATTTTATGATACAGGGTGGTGGCATGACCAGCGATATGAGGCAGAAGCCAACTAGGGAGCCCATTAAAAACGAGGCTAACAACGGGCTTAAAAATGAAAGAGGAACTATAGCAATGGCGCGCACGGGTGTAGTTGACAGCGCTACTTCGCAGTTTTTTATAAATCACGCCGACAATGGATTTTTAGATCATGGTACTAGAGACTATGGCTACGCGGTGTTCGGGAGAGTTGTAGAAGGAATGGAAGTGGTAGATGAGATTGCGAGGGTGAGCACCGGATCCGGCGACGTGCCGCGGGAAACCATTACGATTGAGTCCGCCACTGCGATTCAACCGCCTGAATAACGCCTCTAAAGCTTCTCCTATGTATAGGGCAGGGTCCGAGTATTTTTATCGATTCCAGGTGCTCTTTCGTCGGATAGCCCTTGTGCCTCTTAAAGTTATATTTGGGGTAAGCGAGGTGGTATTCCTCCATGATGTTATCTCTTGTAACCTTAGCGACTATAGATGCGGCCGCTATTGAAGAAGATTTAGAGTCGCCCTTTGGTATTGCCTTCTGAGGTATTGTCAGAGATGTCTTTTGATTGCCGTCAATAAGGAGGTAGTCTGGCGTCTTACCCAACTTCTGAACGGCTATCTCCATAGCTAGGAGAGCAGCCCTGAGTATATTCGTTTTATCTATCTCTTCAGAATCTACAATCCCAACTGCGATTGAGAGGGCGGTTTTTTTGATTTCCTCAAATATAAGCCTTCTCTTCCCATCAGATAGTTTTTTGGAGTCATCAATCCCGCGGATTTTAACGTCTTTAGGTAGAATTACGGACGCGGCAACGACTGGGCCCGCAAGGGGTCCTCTACCCGCTTCATCTACTCCAGCGGGGATTTGTCCTAAAGCCCATAATTCCTGTTCGTATATTAGATTGGGGGGACTCATTTAACTTCCCAAGCCCAGTTGCTAATCACGCTTCTAGGCGTGGGTTAAAGACCCTTCAGTTTATTATTCCATAATTTGATAGCGCCTTTTTAAGCCCTTTGTAGTTCTTTTCCGACATTTGGCAAAGGGGATACCTGTATTCATAATTGACCTTACCCATCATGCTAAGGGCTGCCTTTACTGGAATCGGGTTTGTCTCAAGAAATAGCGCTTCGTTTAACGGGAGAAGCTTATAATGAATCTCTCTCGCCAGTTCAAACTTGCCCTCATTAAATAGGTTATAGAGGTTCGCTACGTCTTTTGGCACTATATTTGCCGTTACAGTGATAAATCCCCTAGCTCCCACGGCGAGAAGTGGGAAATTAATTGAGTCTTCTCCGGACAGCACTATGAAATCTTCGCCGCAAAGTTGAATAATCCTGCCTGCCTGAGGGAGAGATCCTGAGGCTTCTTTAACCCCTACTATATTGCTACAGTCGCGCGCTAGTTTTGCCATCGTCTCAGGCAATATATTGACCACGGATCTTCCAGGTATGTTGTATAGTATGATCGGTATATCTACCTGTGAAGCGATTTGCTTAAAGTGTAGGTAAAGCCCCTCTTGCGTAGGTTTGTTGTAATAGGGTGTTACTAAAAGCGATCCATCTACCCCTGCTTTTTCCGCGAAACGGGTAAGCCTTATGGCTTCTTTAGTGCTGTTAGAACCTGTTCCCGCTATTACAGGCACTCTTTTGTTGACCGTGTTGACAGTAATGTCAATAACGTATTCATGCTCTTCATGGGATAGCGTGGGAGATTCCCCCGTTGTGCCGCATGGCACTATTCCGTGTGTTCCATTTTCAATCTGAAATTCTATTAGATTTCTTAGAGCGTCTTCGTCAATTTCTCCATTCTTAAACGGCGTTACTATGGCGACAAGGGATCCGTGAATCATCTAGAGACCTCCTCTTTTCCCAATCGTGGTTGGGGAAGTGATTTCAAGAGCTTAACTTCATTATATTTAAGCATTATAGCAAATCAAGAAATATAGGGTCTATGGGACGTCAATGCGTTTGTTTAGAAACTCCCTATTCTAGATCCACATTCGGGGCAGAACTTGCTCGTGCTCGGTATTTTGCTGGCGCATTTGTTACATACGACGGAATCTTTAGTTGAGGGATTTCGTAATTTCTTTGCGTCCCTCATGGCTTCATTTAGTTTCGTATCCATGCCTTCACAGTGCAAAGATGCTCCTTTTGTGAACTCTATTACGTCTTCCTTACCGGGGGACGTTATTGAAATTTTAGGATCCTGGTTATCTAACTCATAGGATATCTGCGAGATTTCGTTAAGGGGTATGTCCCTAAACCGTTTGAATTCTGAGGAGCTTCTAGCAATGATAATCCTATAGTTCGTAAGGATAAACCAAGAGTTAAAAAAAGTATTACTATCAAGCCATATAGGTGCTTTGTGTATAGCCCTATGGTTGCGAAGCGTAAGCAAAATTACCTCGCCATCCGTCAGATATTTATCAACTCCTGCCTTTACCTTATTGGGAAGCTCCGTGTAATTGCGGGTGACAAGAGGGCTAAAAGCGTTTTTTATAAGGTCAGTTATTCGCATCATAAGTAGTCTTTTATTAGCAGCTCTGCAATCTGAACAGCATTGAGGGCGGCGCCTTTTCTCAACTGGTCTCCAACGACCCAAAAGCTAAGCCCCGAAGGCACTGTGTAATCTGTCCTAATTCTACCGACTAAGCAATCATCCACTCCGGATGCGTCAATAGGTGTAGGGTATTTGAAATTCTGCGGATCATCAACAACCCGCACGCCCTGAAAATTGTTTAGCGCGTCTTTTGCCTCGGTTACGGATATAGGCACTTCTGTCTCAACGTTAACTGATATAGAGTGAGCTCTAAAAACAGGCACTCTAACCGTGGTTGCGGTTACCGAGATAGAGTCGTCTTCAAGTATTTTTCTAGTCTCGTCATGAAGTTTCATTTCCTCCTTTGTATAGCCATTTTCAAGGAAGCTGTCTATGTGGGGCAGCAGATTAAACGCAATTTGGCGTGGGAAAGCTTCAGTTCTTATTTCACCCGAGTTTATCAATGCCGAAGTTTGGTTTCTAAGCTCTTCAATAGCTTGAGCACCTGCGCCTGATACGGCTTGATAGCTTGACGCTATAACGCGCTTGATCTTGGCTACGTCGTGGAGGGGTTTAAGGGCCATTACGACGATTGCCGTTGTGCAATTTGGGTTGGCTACGATTCCCTTGTTTTTATATCCTGCTAGTGAACTAGGGTTGATTTCCGGTATAACCAGAGGCACGTCTTTTTCCATACGAAAAGCCGAGCTATTATCCACGACGACGGCACCTTTGTCCGATGCAATCGGGGCGAATTGTTTACTTGTTGCTCCCCCGGCGGAAAATAGGGCAAGGTCTATATTTGAAAAAGAGTTCTCATCGAGCTCCAGGACGGGGATACTATCGTTCTTAAATTCTAGTTTTTTACCTGCTGATCTTTTAGAGGCAAGCAACCTGATCTCGTTTATTGGAAAATCCCTTTCCCTAATTATGTCTATGATCTCCTGGCCTACCGCCCCTGTAGCTCCAACTATAGCGACGTTATACCCCTTGCTTTTCATCCTCTCCTCCGAATTCTTAGCCAAAACCATTAGGCGTTTCCACAGTACTTATTCTCAATCTCACTGACTTTATCAATGTTACATCTTTCGTCCTCATCAGGGGTCGAGCGAAACCATGCGTCTATTATTTCCTTAGCCACAGTGGGTGAAGTTGTCCTAAGACTCATAGCAAGCACGTTTGCGTCGTTCCATTTCCTTGCGCCTTCCGCCGTCCGGGCGTCGCAGCATAAAGCAGCTCTTATGCCGGGCACCTTGTTTGCTGCTATGCTCACCCCCGTTCCTGTCCAGCAAAACAGCATGCCCTGATGGCAAGCCCTCTCTGCGACCCTCTCCGCAACGTTCTGAGCTACTTCCGTCCATTCAATATTCTTTCCCTTTAATGGTCCGTGAAGCTCTAGGTCAAGTCCCCTTTTTCTAAGTTCTTCAATTACAAAATCAGTAAGATGATTTTTCTCGTCGCTGCCGACAGCTATTTTCATTCCCTTGAACCTCATAGAATTTTGGTGAGATGTTACATTATAACATAGGGCAATGTCTCCCCCAAAGAAATCCGTAGATGAGGAGAAAACCTGTGGGTTTGTCCCTCTACTTAGGATCGGTAGAGCCTAATGTCGCAGAGTCAAATGTCATGGAATCCTGCATTGTATCATAAATTTCAGAAAGAGCGGTTCGCGCCTTTTCAAGACTTGATTAACCTAATCTTGATCAGAGAAGGTTTAAACGCGATAGATTTAGGCTGCGGCACTGGCGAGTTGACCGAATTGGTTTCAAATATACTCCCCAATAGCAAGGTGCTTGGCATTGATACCTCCCCTAACATGCTTGAGGGGGCGAGCGAGAGAAAGCACCGCGGGCTTGATTTTAAGTTGCTTTCAATTCAAGAGTTATCAGGTCGGTGGGATCTGATATTCTCAAACGCGGCGATACAATGGGTGGAAAACCATAACGAGTTAATACCAAGGCTGTTTTCATTACTTCATAGTGGGGGGCAGATTGCAGTGCAGCTTCCCGCTAATCATAACCATCCAACCCAAAGGTTAATTGCTCAAGTTGCTAATGAAAAGCCTTATAAGGGGGCTTTAGATGGTTGGCAGAGGGGTTTGTCCGTGCTATCTACAGGGCAGTATGCTAGATTGCTGTATGAGTGCCAAGCCACGAATATAGACGTATTTGAAAAGGTTTATATTCACGTTCTTAAAGACGTTGATTCGATAATAGACTGGCTTTCAGGCACTGCCTTTTTACCTTACTTTGAGCGTTTGCCCGATGAGTTACATGAGAAATTTGTAGATAGATACCGTGAGGAACTTCGCAAGTTATATCCCAAAAGTCCAATCTTCTATATTTACCAACGTATATTTTTCTCAGCGATTAAGCCTGTTATGTGATGCGTAGGGTCGCGTCCTTTGTCATTACTACCTTGAACAGGTATCTATTCCCCCATCCGTCATTCCCGCTCGGGGGCGGGAATCCAGAAATGGGGTTGTAGAACGAGTTATCACTCCGTTCTTTGCTAAAACCACGTCATTAGTTAAAGTCCGGTCATGCACCCCATTTGTTTCCTCCTTTAGAAAAGGGGTGTCCTGTTGACAAAGACATTAGAAAGTTATTAAAGTGAAAGGTATTATGATTATAAAAGTTACCCCCCCCCCCCCCCCCCCCCGAAAGAGATATGATGCAACGTCTTCTTTCTCTCTCTTTACTTGGTGTTGCTGTCGCTCTGTTTCTGTTGCTGCCCGCCGTTGTTCAGGCGCAGGTAGCCCCCCCCCCCCACTAAGCTCACTGGTCTCAAGGCGGTGGCGAGCATCCGTCAGGTAAAGTTCCGCTGGGATAATCCGGATAATGCCGCCATCACCAAGTATCAGTATAAGCAATGGATTGATGGCGATACCGAGCCGTTTGGCTGGTTTAACTTTGCAGGTACTATTAGCGCGCAGAGCGTCTCGGTGCGGGGTCTGCGTGACGGTGTTAAGTATCACTTCCGCATTCGTGCGGTAGCCGCCGGCAATGTTACAGGAGCGCCGTCCGACGTTATTACCGTGACCCCCGGGCCCATTCCGACCGCGCCTACCGCAAGGCCTAACGTCACCGTGGTACCACCGGTACCCGGCGACAGACAAATAACGTTAAACTGGAGTAATCCCAACAATACTGACATCATCAAATACCAGATCCGGCGACGCGACGTACGGACTGCACAAGACGGGAGCAAGACCGGCGACTGGAATGACTGGGGCGACATCCCGGGCAGCGACAAAGACACCATCAGCCACGTAGTGACCGGTTTACCCACCGGCGTCAAATACTACTTCCGCATTCGGGCCGTGGCTGGCGACTATGCCCATGGGCCCGCCGCCTATGGGCCGGCGTCCACTGTCACCGTTGTCAAGCTGGTAGCGGCACCGCCGGTACAGGCAGCGCCTACTAAAATCAGTGCGCAGGCCCGGTACAAACAAATCGAGCTGATCTGGCGTGATCCGAATCTGTCTGATCAGAAGGATACCACCATCACCAAGTACCAGATCAGGCAATGGACGGGCAGTAGCGAGACGGGGGATTGGCGCGATATTTCAGCCACCATATCAACCACGCTCATTGAATACAGGGTGACGGGTCTGACCAACAGCGTGACGTATAGCTTCCGTATTCGCGGGTTGACCAACGGCGTTGTAGTAACGGAGTCGAATGTTGTCCGGGCGACGCCGGTGGCCGCGCCTCCAAGAAGTCCCACCCGCCCCAAGGTAGTGGCAGGTGACGGTGAAATAGCGTTAAGCTGGAATAATCCAAATAACGCCGACATCACCAAATATCAGATCAGGCAATGGACGGGCGGTGGCGAGCGAGGCAGTTGGGGTAATTGGGTGGACATTAATCCCAGTGATAAGGACACTGTTCGCTACGGGGTGACGGGTCTGACCAACGGCGTTGAGTATAGTTTCCGTATTCGGGCGGTGGCCGGCAGTGTTACGGGGTCGCAGTCCCCTTACACCGCAGTAGTGATCCCCATGGTGGTCCCAGGCAAGCCCGACCTCAGTGCCAGTACCGGTGATGGTGAAGTAACGTTAAGCTGGAGTGATCCGAACAATCCCGTCATCACCAAGTATCAGTATAAGCAGTGGACTGGCAATACCGAGCCTAACCCTGGCAACTGGGTTGACATATCGGGGAGTGGGAAGGACCCGATCACACACACGGTGACGGGTCTGACCAACGGCACTATATATAGATTTCGCATCCGTGCGGTGGCCGGCAGTGTTACGGGGGTGGAGTCCGATTTCGTGGTCGTCACCCTGACTGGTTTGGTAACCATCATGGGTACGATGACGCAGGGGCAGACGCTTACAGCGGATACCAGCACGATCGTTGACCCTGACGGTCCGAGTAATCTAACCTTCACCTACCAATGGAAACGCGATGGCACCGCCATCAGCGGCGCCAACCAGGCGTCGTATACCCTGACGCAAGCCGACGTCGGGTCGGCCATCAGCGTCACCGTGAGCTGGACCGATGATGGCGGCACTGCCGAAACTCTTACCTCTGCTACGACCGCGAACGTAGCGAACCTAAACGACTCACCGACCGGGGCAGTCACCATCACCGGGACGGCGACCCAGGGCCAGACACTGACCGCGGTGACCAGCGCGATCTCCGACCCGGACGGCCCGGCCAGTCTAACCTTCAGCTACCAATGGAAGCGAGGTGGGACTGACATCAGCGGGGCGACCAGTAGAACCTACGTTCTGAAACAGGCGGACGTAGGTTCTGTCATCACAGTAGTAGTGAGTTGGACGGACAGCGGCAGCATCGTGGAGACCCTCACCTCGGCGGCGACAGCGAACGTAGCGAACCTAAACGACTCGCCGACGGGTTCGGTAACCATCACCGGGACGGCGACCCAGGGCCAGACACTGACCGCGGTGACCAGCGCGATCTCCGACCCGGACGGGCCGAGTAATTTGGTATTTAGCTACCAATGGAAGCGAGGTGGGACTGACATCAGTGGGGCGACCAGTAACACCTACGTTCTGACACAGGCGGACGTAGGTTCTGCGATCACAGTAGTAGTGAGTTGGACCGACGGGGGCGGCACGGCGGAATCTCTCACCTCTGTTGCGACAGCAAGTGTAACCAACGCTAACGATCCGCCGACTGGTGCGGTAACCATCACCGGCACGGCGACCCAGGGCCAGACACTGACTGCGGACACCTCCGGCGTCTCCGACCCTGACGGCCCGAGCAGTCTGACCTTCAGCTACCAATGGAAGCGAGGTGGGACTGACATCAGTGGGGCGACCAGTAACACCTACGTTCTGAAACAGGCAGACGTAGGTTCTGCGATCACAGTAGTAGTGAGCTGGACCGACAGCGGCGGTGCTGCCGAAACTCTTACCTCGACTGCGACAGCGAGCGTAACCAACGCTAACGACCCACCGACCGGCAGCGTCACCATCACCGGCACCCCAAACCAGGGCCAGACACTGACCGCGGATACCTCCGGCATCTCCGACCCTGACGGTCCGAGTAGTCTGACGTTCAGCTATCAGTGGAAGCGAGGTGGGACTGACATCAGTGGGGCGACCAGTAGCACCTACGTTCTGACACAGGCAGACGTCGGGTCTGTCATCACCGTCACCGTGAGTTGGACGGACAGCGGTAGTACAGTGGAGACTCTTACCTCTGCTGCTACAGCAAGTGTAGCGAACGTAAACGACTCGCCGACTGGTGCAGTCACCATCACCGGCACGGCGACCCAGGGCCAGACACTGACCGCGGATACCAGCACGATCGTTGATCCAGACGGCCCGAGTAATCTGACGTTCAGCTATCAATGGAAGCGGGGTGGGACTGACATCAGCGGGGCGACCAGTAGCACCTACATTCTGACACAGGCGGACGTCGGGGCGGCAATCACCGTCACTGTGAGCTGGACTGACGGGGGCGGCACTGCGGAGACCCTCACCTCTGCTGCTACAGCAAGTGTAGCGAACGTAAACGACTTGCCGACTGGTGCGGTAACCATTACGGGGACGGCAACCCAGGGCCAGACACTGACCGCGGATACCAGCACGATTGTTGACCCAGACGGTCCGAGTAATCTGACGTTCAGCTATCAATGGAAGCGGGGTGGGACTGACATCAGCGGGGCGACCAGTAGCACCTACATTCTGACACAGGCGGACGTCGGTTCTGTGATCACAGTAGTAGTGAGTTGGACGGACGCTGGTGGGACATCGGAATCCCTCACCTCTGCTGCTACAGCAAGTGTAGCGAACGTAAACGACTTGCCGACTGGTGCGGTAACCATTACGGGGACGGCAACCCAGGGGCAGACGCTTACAGCGGATACCGGCACGATCGTTGATCCAGACGGTCCGAGCAGTCTGACGTTCAGCTATCAATGGAAGCGAGGCGGGACTGATATCAACGGGGCGACCAGTAGCACCTACATTATGACACAGGCGGACGTCGGTTCTGTGATCACAGTAGTAGTGAGTTGGACGGACAGCGGTAGTACAGTGGAATCTCTGACCTCTGCTGCTACAGCAAGTGTAGCGAACGTAAACGACTCGCCGACTGGTGCGGTAACCATTACGGGGACGGCGACCCAGGGCCAGACACTGACCGCGGATACCGGCACGATTGTTGACCCAGACGGTCCGAGTAATCTGACGTTCAGCTATCAATGGAAGCGAGGCGGGACTGACATCAGCGGCGCCACTACTAGCACCTACGTTCTGACACAGGCGGACGTAGGTTCTGTGATCACAGTAGTAGTGAGTTGGACGGACGCTGGTGGGGCATCGGAATCTCTTACCTCGACTGCCACTGCGAAGGTGATTAACATCAGCGGTGCTGACTCTGGCACGATTATTGATGTAGTAGAGGACGGTGGTCGCAGCATCATCACGGCAACGGTTGACGAGACGGCTGTGAAGCTGACGCTGCCATCTGGACACGGCGTGACGGAGATTGAGTTTTCACCGGCGGCGCCCACTGTTACTGAGCCGTCGGGCGTGAGCTTTGGGGGTAAACCGTCTTACGTGGATATAGATCTGGACGTGGAGCTCTCGTCATCATCAAGTGCCATCGTCTGTCTGGAGGAGCCCGAAGAGCTGTCAGGTAATCTATCGGTATATCATCTTGCCGATGTAGAAGGTGCGGGGTGGAGGAAGCTGCCGTCGCCTGCATCGGTGCCCAGCGGTTATGTATGCGGTAAAACGAGTAGTTTTTCTACTTTTGTATTGGGTTCGCCAAAGCCGACTTTCGGTTCAGAATCCATTGGGGACTATGTCTGGACGGTTGGTGTGGAAGTTGTTGATGTTGTTCTACCTGAGGCTACTGGTGGTGACGGTGTTATTACCTACAGTCTGAGACCGTCTCTACCATTGGATCTTAAGTTTAATGATGATTCTCCTCGCGCTATCACTGGCAAGCCGACTGAGGCGTTAGCTAAGACGAAGTTCACCTACAAGGCTGAGGACGTAGATGGCGATACAAGTGAGTTGTCATTTAGCATAACGGTTCGTGCAGCCGAGGAAAAGGAGCGAGCGCGTGTTCTTTCTGTAGTGTTAGCTTCTTTTGGACGGGCAGCTGCAACCGGAGCGGTGGACGTAATAGGTGAACGTTTTGTTTCTTCTTCTTCTCTGGCAGGTAGTCCTAAATTGACATTGGGTGGTGTTTCTATGACATCGTTTGACACTCGTTCTGTGGCAGGAGCTGTGGATGGGGTGTTGGGTCTGAGTGGTGGTTCAGATATTGAATTGTTGGAGGGTTTAGATCTAGAGCCTGTTGAGTTACGGCGTGTTTCTGGGAGGGATTTGTTTGCGCAGAGCGAATTTTCTATTCCTTTGAGTAGTAGTGGTGATGATATGGGGGGAGTGATGCGAGGGTGGACGTTATGGGGCAGTGGTGCGGGTAGTGGATTTTCTGGTAGTAATTTGGATGGAGATATAGATACAGAGGGTGAGTTGTATACGGGCTACATGGGATTGGACTATAGGTTTGGTAATAGGGGTTTGGCGGGCGTAGCGATATCTCGTAGTGTTGGAGAGGTGGAGTATGAGGTGGATGGTAGCTTTTATCTTATGAGTGGAGAGACAGGTAGTATCCGAGGGGAGGTAGATTTGGAGTTGACAAGCGTTCTTCCATATGCGCACTACACTATACGTCCTGGTCTTAGTATATGGGGTTTGGTAGGGGGTGGAATAGGTGAGGTAGAGTTGAAAGATGCAGCAGGAGAAGTGGAGGCGGACGTAAATATGCTGATGGTAGCGTTGGGAGTGCGGCAGGAGTTGGCTAGATGGGGAGATATAGATTTTGGGTTAAAGAGTGATGGTTTTGCAGTGCAGTTAAAGACAGAGGGGGTGGAAGGTCTTTCTGGTGTTAGTGGAGTAGCGCGTCGTTTGCGATTAGGTTTAGAGATGAGCCGTGACGTGTATGTGACAGGAGATTCTTTGTTGCTACCAAGTGTGGAGATAGGGGGGCGATGGGACGGCGGAGATGCGGATAGTGGAGTAGGTATGGAGGTAGGCGGAGGTATAGAGTATGTTCATAGAGGTTTGGGTTTGAGCGTGGAGGTTCGAGGGAGGTATTTGTTGTTTCATGAGGAGTCTGAGTTTGAGGATTGGGGAGGTAGTTTTTCATTGCGGATGGGTGATGGGGTTCGGGGACGTGGATTGTGGTTGATGTTTGAGCCTGAGTGGGGAGAGGTAGCGAGTGGAGTAGAGCGAATGTGGCGAGGTGAGGTAGAGAGTGGGTTAGGAGTAGGGAAGCGGGGTTTATCTTCTGGGCGTGTGAAGTTTGATGTTGGATATGGTATGGAGACGCGAGGTAGTGGGTGGCTTGTAACGCCATACAGTGGCATATCTATTATGGGGGAGGGGGAGCGCGAGTATAGGTTGGGTGGCAAGGTAGGTGTAGGAGAGTGGATGGATATAAGTTTGGAGGGGGAGCGTCGAGAGGTTTCTAGTGGAGTTGTGGATCACGGAATACTATTATGGTGGAAGCTGTTATTGTAGGGGGGAGAAGAAAGTCTGAACTGTAATTTTTAGGATTGAGTGATGTGCTATGATTAAAAGAATAAAGATTAAATCCCCCGCTATATCCCCCCTTTACAAAAGGGGGGATTGTGTAGGGAATGAACTCTCGTGTCCCCCGATGCTCTATCTGGATTCCTAGTCGAGCTGGGAATGATGGGTAAGTTGGTAATGACGGGAGGGGATAGTCTTAAACAAGTTTATCATGACAATCTGGGGGAGTTTAGGCGGAGTGGATTACTGGTATTAAAAGCTGTTAGAACTAGCTATTCTCTTTCATTTTCCATCTTTTTCTGTTACTTTCTCGGCACTTTTCTTTAACTTTTCTATTCATTTTCTATCCTTTTTATCTCTTTTCTTTAACGTGGTAACCACGTCTCTATGAGGCAGGTCCTCATAATAATTTAAGCGCTCTTGGGTGGTAAATATGACGTCACTAATTGAGGACTAATTGGAGTTTAAGAGGAGATTAAAAGCATCTTCGGCAGACTTTCTGTATATACGCAAGTAATTAAAACGCCTTATCAAGTGTTTAGTGATAAGGGATACTGTGACCGCTTATTACTAACCAAGCTTTTCTCCGGACAATCAATGCCCATAATGCTCATGCTCATCATGCTCAAAATCATCCACGTCAGACTTTCCCTCCATACCCGATAGCATGTTGCTATTTTTCATAAGCTGATATTCTTCAGGACTTAAATCGGACAGGCGTTTGAGGAACGCTACGATTGCCCAGATGTCTTCGTCGCTGTGATCAATCCCGAAAGCTGGCATCCCGGTCATTTTTATTCCATTCTTGGTTATCCAGAAAAGCTCTGAAGAGCTTAGTTCCTCAGCCTCTTTTGCAAGTCTGGGAGGGCTTGGATTAAACCCTTTTGCAGGCTCTGCGTTGGGGGAACCATGGCACCCTATGCACATATTCTCGTAATGGTGAAATCCGATTTCTACAAGCTCACCGTCATTGAGCCTCGGTCTCTCAATCCCGTATGAGTGTTTTTTTATCGAACGATGCTTGGCAAAGTCAAGGGTCCACTTTACCACTATAGAATCAGGTCTAGTCGCGGCGACGTCGTAATTACCCGAATATATATATGCGGCTATACCCACTACAATAAGGATGAGCGTAAATATGAAAGTCTTAATGAATTTCAATGTTAAGCCTCCGAAGTTCTCGCTTAAAGGTTTAGGTTTTGAAAATATATTAACCCAGTTTAATCAACGTTCATAGTTAGAATCTTCAGAATTTTACTAAGATACCCCCTCCCCCGCCAAACTCGGAGTGATATTGACCAACTAGAGATATCTTTTTACCCATCATTATGGCTCCCCCTGCTTTCCACTCCCATTTGCTTTCCGTGTCGTAATGCGTTTCGCCAAAGGTGCTTAGGCGTTCGGTAAGATGTATTTCTTTCTCTAACGTAACCCTCAACTCTGCCTCCGTGTCTATCCATGCTGTGCCATCTATTAAAAACGGTAGCAGGTATTTTATTCCCAGCACTCCTCTTTTGTGGTCGTCGGCAAGAGAAGCTCCCGCTAATACCGTAATAAAGCGGTCCAAATATCTGTTATAGGTCAACTCTACTTCATATTCTTCTTCCCGAAATCCAGCTTCCCATTCGGCACTCAAAGTGTTTCGAGTATTAGACATGTTTATACCGCCTTCTGTCATGTTGCTTAACGCCGTAACGTCCGCCCAATAATAAATTGGGTCTTTGTAAAGATTAGGCCTCATTTCTTTTATATCAGGGTCTATAACCGACCCTTCGTAGCTAACGATTCGGGACATCCCCGACATCATATGATAAAGAACGTGGCAGTGGAAGAACCAGTCTTTCTCTTCGTTGGCTTCAAACTCCATTATAGTTTTTTTACTCAGTGGTGGGACGTCAACCGTATGTTTGAGGGGAGAGTAGTCTCCGTGTCCATTAAGCACGCGAAAAAAGTGTCCGTGTAGGTGCATAGGGTGGTGCATCATCGTTTTATTCACCAATATGAACCTGACGTTCTCTCCCTTGCGGATTAGAATTTTGTCTGCCTCGCTCAGCGTTTTGTTATTTATTGTCCAGACGTATCGCTCCATGTCTCCGGTAAGGTTAAGCGTGATCTCCCTAGTTTTATTTCCAGGGGCAAGTTCGGTTCGCTCTAGCGACTTGAGTTTCGCGTATGGTGGTAGGGGTCTATGGTCGTTAGAGGTTTTCATATTCTTGTGATGCTTCATTGAGTGCTCGTGTTTCATTCTGTATAGATTTGGTCTAGGAACGTCCGCAGCGAATGCACGGTCTCCCTTGCCCATAAATAATGATGCGTGTCCCGAACCGTCCTGGGCGGTTGCGCGGAATTCATATGCGCCGCCTTCAGGAATGGTAATCAAAACGTCGTAAGTCTCACCGATGGCTATCAAAATGCGGTTCATTTCCGTAGGTTTCACGTTCATGCCGTCTGCTGAAATTACCTTCATTTTGCCGCCTGCGTAGTTCAGATAAAAATACGTGGAGGCTCCGGCGTTTATTACCCTAAGGCGCACTTTTGTTCCCGCTGGCAAATCCAGGGTTGAAGTGGGCTTGCCGTTAATAAGGAATAGGTCATAGGCTACGTCCGATATATCCATGGGTGGCATACGATGGAATGAGCGTTTAAGGCTTTCAGTTACCGCCTTAGCTTTGAAAACACCATAGAGCGTCTGCATAGTTTTCTTCTTAAATGATTGATATTCGCTTCCGCGTTTTAAGTCTCTTAACACCTCGTTCGGGCTTTCATCCGTCCAGTCGGATAGAACTAGGGCGTAATCGGCGTAAGGCTCCTCGATGTCTTCTCTTTTCTCTTTTGGGCTTATTACTATAGAACCATAGACCCCTACCTGCTCCTGCAGACCCGTGTGCGAGTGATACCAGTAGGTGCCAGAGTGTTTTATTAGAAATTCGTATGTATAAGTAGCTCCCGGCTCTATAGGTGGAGTCGTGAGGTAAGGAACGCCGTCTTCTCTATTTGGCACAAGAATCCCGTGCCAGTGTATAGAAGTCCTAATGTCCATATTGTTCGTGACGTTGATCCTTGCTGTGTCTCCTTCATTGAAATATAAAATCGGGCCTGGAATGGAGCCGTTGATTGCCATTGCTATTTCTTGTTTGCCCGTCAAGTTCACCTCTTTATAATCTACCGTCAGATCGTATTCTTTTATCTCCGCGTGCGCCTCGCCTATGAACAAAAACGAAACCGCAAAGGTGATTAAAATGAGCACCGTTAATCTGATTATTGAATAGGTATGATCAAAATGGGTATGTGACAACTTCATACTTTATTAACCCCCTTGCAATAGTAGTTTAAGTAATCTATCTTAACATATTTAAGTTCAATATGGTTCAAAAGGAGAGAGGAAAGATGTTTTGTAAAAATTTCCGATTTGCATTTTATGCCCTGCTGTCCTGCGTTCTTGCTCAACCCATCTTGGCTGAAGAAAAAGCGTCTGACCTCAGCAAATCAATATTCAGGCTTGGAACTTTGGTAGTAACCGCAGAGGGTCTGGACGTTGCTGATTCACCGACTCCCGTGGATATTGTAGATGAGGAGGAAATACTCAAAACGGGGCACAACGAGCTTGGACGCGTCATTCAAACGTTGATCCCGTCATTCAACTTTTCAAGCTCCACCATAAGCGACGGGACGGATTCTGTGCGTCCCGCGACTTTAAGGGGAATGGGTCCAGACCAAGTCTTACTGTTAATAAACGGTAAGCGCCGACATGGAAGCGCGCTTATACACGTCAACACTTCTGTAGGACGAGGCACGGCTGGCTACGACATCAACGCTATACCAATCAGCGCAGTTAAGCGTATAGAAGTGTTGAGAGATGGGGCATCGGCTCTGTATGGCTCGGACGCGATAGCTGGAGTCATAAACATAATCTTAAAAGATGATTATGAAGGTGGTGCTTTCACAACCTCCTACGGTGAGACCTACGAAGGAGACGGCGCTCATTTTATCACGAACCTAAATAAAGGTTTCAAGATAGGAGATGATGGTTCCCTTCACGTGGCGGTAGAATTTCGCGACAGACAGCGCACAAACCGCGCAGGACTAATGGGTGATATACAATACCCTGACACTAAGACATGCAAGCTTGGAGAGTGTCCCGGTGGACAGCTAACAAACAAGGAGGCTTTGCTACGGCAACATTCACCAAACGCCGTTGTCATTCTCAAAGATCCCGAAAACAAAGAGAGAAATATCAACCGTAACGCGTTCCGCATTGGCGATGCCGATTCAGAGCAGATAAGCGGCGTGTTTAATTTTGACAAACCTATAGGAAGCAGGTCTGGTCTATACTCATTTGGCTCTTTTTCAAGAAGGGAAAACACGAGCGGCGGTTTTTATAGAAGGGCAAATCAGTTAGACAGAAACCCCGAGGGTTCAGGTTATCCAGACGGATTCCTTCCATTGATTGATACCAAAGTTTGGGACTTCTCCATTGGTGCGGGGATAACTCACGATTTTGACAATGGGCTCAGCACTGATCTCGGAGTGACGCACGGAGGAAACGTCTTTAACTTTAAGGTGAAAAATTCCCACAACGCCTCTTGGTCCTATCGCAAGCTCAATCCCCAGTCTTTTGGCAAAGAAAATGATCCGTTCGCACAAACAGACTTTACCGGCGCAACACCGACTTCCGCAGACGCTGGAGACCTTGAGCTATATCTCACCACTGTTAATCTGAACTTCTCAATGCCGCTCGGGGAAACCATCGAGCTGGCGTGGGGAGGGGAATACAAAAGAGACAACCACAAAATCAAAGCTGGAGAGCCTTATTCCTACGCGGATTACGATGGTATCACCACTGGCGGAGGGACTGGGGGAATACAGGTTTTTCCCGGATTCAAACCTGAGGATGAGGTTGACGAGTCAAGACATGCCTTCTCCGTATATTCTGAGGCGAGCTGGACGCCATACAGCCGTTGGTTGATAAGCCCTGCCTTGCGCTACGAGAGATACAGCGACTTTGGAAACAGCCTGAACGGCAAAATCTCCTCTAAGATAGATATTTCCGAGATGCTCACCCTCAGAGGTTCTGTGAGCTCTGGGTTCAGAGCGCCTTCCATGCAGCAGCTTTACTTTAACAACGTGAGCACTCAATTTAATGACCAAGATGGCGAGCAGGTTGCTTTTGAGGTAGGAACATTCAGAAACGATAGCAATATAGCAAAAGCTATAGGGATACCCGAACTGAAGGAGGAAACCTCAATAAGCTGGAGCGGTGGTTTTGTGTTTAAGCCTTCACCCAACTTCTCCGTAGCTACTGATTTCTATCATGTAACCGTGGATGACAGAATTATCATAAGCGGCCAATTAGAGAGAAATGGCAAAGGTATTCTAACTGAAGTGGTGCAGAAGGCTCTTAATGCTGAGGGAGTTGGAAGGGCGCAGTTTTTTATGAACGCAGCCGATACGAGAACAAAGGGTGTTGACGTGGTCTCTTCATGGAACGTTCCATTTGTGAGCAGGGGGGCGCTATCCTTAGAATTCGCTGGCACGATATCTGACACCAAAATAACGTCTGTAAACCTTCCGGCGGGTCTTCCCGGGTCTCTATACACAGACCAAGACCGCTCTATATTAGAGGATTGGCAACCTGATAGCCACTTTAGGCTTTCAGCGGATTACGCAATTGATAGATTTGCAGTCTGGCTGGCGCTTCATCGTTATGGTGAGTACAAAGTTCTAGACGGGCAAGAACAGAAATATGAGGCTGAGTTCCTTACCGACGTTCAGCTAAGCTGCAACCTAGGATGGCTCGGAACAGTGAAAGTCGGGGCTAACAACCTGTTTGACGTAAAACCCGATAAAAACGAGATAGGGCAAGCCCGTGGCGGCAAGATCATAGATACGGATGGTAACGTAATAGTTGACTCCGAGGGCGTCTTCACCTATTCAAGAAGATCCGCTCCATTTGGATTTAATGGTGGGTTTTACTATCTGGCTTACCAGCGGAATCTGTAACGTCTCTGTGAACGAGATGAAAGTTAATAATACGGAGGAAGCAATGAGATGGAATACGTAAACGTTAAAGGCGCCGATATTGACGTCCCCCGAATAGGGTTGGGGGCTTGGGCGATAGGGGGATGGCTTTGGGGAGGGAGCGACGAGAGAGAGTCCATACGCACTATTCACGCTGCCTTTGACAATGGAATTACTCTAGTAGATACGGCGCCTATATATGGCTTTGGTCGGTCCGAAGAGATAGTGGGAAAAGCCCTTTCTGAGCGTGGTGGCAGGGATAAAGTAATTATAGCCACGAAAGCGGGACTTGACTGGGCAAGCGGAAAGGTTTACCGTAATTCCATGGCACAGCGGATCAAGAAAGAGATTGATGATTCGCTAAGACGCCTTCGGACGGATTACGTTGACCTATATCAAATACACTGGCCCGATTACGATACGCCTATTGAGGAAGCCGCCGAGGCTATGCGATACCTTTATAAAGACGGCAAAATAAGGGCTATAGGGGTGAGCAATTATACTGTGGAGCACAAGGATATATTCAGACAAGTAGCTCCTCTTCATACGTCTCAACCCCCCTATAATCTATTTGAGCGTGGGGTAGAGAGGGAAATAATGCTGTATTGCGAGAAGCACGGAGTCACTATGCTTCTATACGGCGTTATTTGCCGCGGTTTATTAAGTGGTAGAATGAGCGTTGATACGAAGTTTGATGGTGACGATATACGTAACTTCGATCCGAAATTCAATCAGCCTAGATTTGAGCAGTATTTAGACGCCGTGCAAAGGCTGGACAGATTCGCTCAGGAAAACTATGGAAAACGTGTAGTTCACCTTGCCTTGAGATGGGTTCTAGATAAGGCTCCTTCTCATGTCGCCCTTTGGGGCGCTAGGCGTCCCGAACAACTTAAACCGTTTCACGAAGTGTTCGGATGGTCACTAAGCGCCTCAGACTTAAAGACTATTGACGGTATCCTTGATGAAACAATTAAGGATCATGTCGGACCCGAGTTTATGGCTCCACCAGAGCATAGACCCGATTAGCTTATACGAAGTGATGGACGGGGTGGGAATGACGTGTAAGGAAAATTCACCCTTATCTCAAGCCCTCAATTTTAAGTAGCTTGATTATATATAGCTATTATTTTATGGTAGGTTTTTAGTAGAATTTTATAGAATTGCTAAAAGATGTGCTATAATGATGCTTAGTAAAATTCAAGGAGGTAATAGTTATGAAACATAGCTTTGTTATCAATAAACTAACCATCTCTTCTACCCCCCCCCCCCCCCCCCCCCCCATTTTCCACGATATGAGAAACCTTATTCTCTATTAACACCTATACTATCTACAGTCTTCTTTGCTTTATCTGCTCTCTTCTCGCATACTGCACTCGCCCAAACTACTACTGACTACGACACTGATGATGACCAACTTATAGAAATATCTAACCTTGCTCAACTCAACGCTATTCGCTGGGACCTAGACGGAGATGGACAGGTAGATAGTTCTAGTAATAGCGCGTCCTACACTACTGCCTTCCCCGACGCATAAGCCTCTATGGGTTGCCCCTCTTCCGGATGCATTGGCTATGAACTGACCACAGACTTAGACTTTGACGAGGACGACGATGGTACTATTACAGAAACGGGTGATCCTACTTATTGGAACGGCGGCCGTGGCTGGATACCCATCTTTTCTAGCCGTAGCCATTTTAACGCGACCTTCGAGGGCAACGGAAATACTATCTCTAATCTATTCATCAACTTTACTACGCCGATCGAGACCACAAGAACTCTCAACTTAGGGCTATTCGGCATAGTGGGCACCTTAGGTAAAGTGCAAAACTTGGGCTTGAAAAACGTCAAGATAACTCAACATATTAACAACAAATATAATAGCTCCGAGATCGGTGGGCTGGCTGGGAGGAACGAGGGAACTATAACTAGTTGCTATGTTACTGGTGAAGTAAAGCAAACTGGGGTGGCGAAAGGTGCTCTAGTCATTAGGCTAGGGGGGTTAGTTGGCCAAAACCTTAGCAAAGGTAAAATTACTAAAAGCTACTCCACAGCCAATGTGCGAGGGGGAGGTGTTGTTGGTGGGCTGGTTGGGTTCTCCCGGCGCGCCACCATCCAAGTCGCCTATGCCACCGGTAGCGCGCAAGGGGGATACCGTGTTGGTGGGCTGGTCGGAGGGGTTTCAGAGGGTATCATAGATTCCGTTTACTCTATCGGCAGGGTAAGGAGGACGGCAGGAAGTCGCGGTGGGCTGATTGGGGTAGAGGCGCCTGGTTATTGGTCTCCTAGAATAAATAGAGCATACTGGGATATATCAACTTCCATGGAAGGCTACCGCGGGGATCATATAAATACAAGTGTTCTAGGTAAGACCACGCGAGATCTTCAAATACCTAAAGACTACAAAGACTACGATGGGATTTATGCGGGTTGGAATATAGATGACCCATGGGACTTTGGTGGGTCGCGTCAGTATCCGACAATAAAGGGTGTGCCGGGGCAACGCAGAGCATTTATTCATCCTGACCATTGGAATTCCGCAATAGTGGGCGAGCCTGTAACAGTTGGGCTGATTGGGAACCTGAGGGGTAAACGCAAGGCTAGTAGTAATGGAGACGGTGCAGGGAATTGGAAATGGGAACGTTCACCTAACGGCGTTAGTGGCTGGGAGGACATTTCTAGTAGAAGTCTAGCAAATAACAATAGAAGCTACCTACTTATCCCGGAATCTGGAGATGCGAATTATTTTCTAAGGGCATACGTGACGATTGTGGACAATGGTAAGGAAGAAAAGGTTTACACTAATGCCATAGTGATAAGGGCAAAAGCAAACAGAACGTCCACTGATACCAGCGCGTCAGCTGCTGTTTTTCATTCAGGTCATACTTCTCCGCGGGTTGGACAAGTAATACGGGTAGAGGTAAATGATGGTGATTGGGATGCTGGTAATCGTGGGGATTCTGTAAATACTCCGGTGCATCGCAGTTACTGGCGGTGGGAGCGTTGTGATGACGCGGAGATGTCAACTAACTGTGAATACGTATTTCCCGAAGGGGCTAGTGACGCATATACACCTGTGCAAGGGCAAGGGGACGTGGGCAAGTATCTGCGCGCTTACGTTTACTACACGGATAAAGATGATGGCAATGCTTGGTCTAGGGCAACCACTGACGTTCTTAGCATTGCTGCGAATCCAAGCTCCTAGCTGGATATGACGTTCTTCAAATAACGAATACTAAGGGTGAGTGGTTAGTTAGTAATGACTAATTGCTCGCCTTCTTTTTCTCTTATCTCCATTTGGAATAACGGATGAGTCTCGTCTCCTACATACATATTCCCCCCTTTAGAAAAGGGGGATATAGGGGGATTTGACGGGGAGATGGGGAACGAGAACCTTCCTCCTTGTCTCATATGCCGTGAACATATATGCAACGTTGATGAGACCCTCTAATTATGATACGCTATCTTCCGGCGTTACTGTTATCTATACTATACGAGAATATATAGAAAAAAATTACAGAGGTAATATCAAAGTGCAAGTAGAACAGCAGGGGGTTCACAAAAAGTTTTGTTCCAATTGCGGGTCTCAAATTGATCCGCGAGCTGAAATCTGTCCTAAGTGTGGTGTTAGACAGTCTGTCGTCTGTGAGAGAAGCCGTGTCATAGCAGGTGTTTTTGGCTTGCTATTGGGTGGTCTTGGGATACACAAATTTTATCTAGGCAGGGTAGGGTGGGGGATAGTTTATCTGATTTTCTGCTGGACATTAGTTCCCTCTCTCGTTGGTTTTATAGAGGGGATTATCTACCTTACTATGAACGATGAAGATTTTAACGCTAAGTATCGATCATCCCCTTTATAACATAGTAGTTTGCATGCTTTCTATCACTTCGGCGTTTAGCTTTTCCATATCATCAACTATTAGGTCTGCGTCACAAAACGCCTGCTGGCTTAGTCGCCTGTCGGGAATGGCTATGCAGAGCATACCTGCGGATTTAGCAGATTTAACGCCGTTTATAGAGTCCTCAATTGCGACGCATTCAGAGGGTGCTACTCCAAGCATCTTTGCCGTGTGTAGATAGATGTCCGGGTGTGGCTTTCCCTTCACTGTGCATTCACCAGATACTACGGACGGAAAATAATCGTTGAGAGAGAACATATCTAGGACAAAGTTGATTACGCGAAGAGGCGAGCTCGAGGCGACTGCTAGGAGGTAGTTATCACGGCGGAGCTCGCTTAGAAGCGGCAACAATCCAGGCATAAGCTCCAACTCCTTTTCATATAGGGCGGTTAGAATTTCCACCCTTTCAGATATTATTTCTTCTACCGATTCTTTAAGTTTAAACGTCTCTACAAGCAGCTTGCCAGAATCATTTTGGTTCAAACCAACGATTTGGTCTCTGTATTCGGGTTCGTAATCTATGCCCCTTCGGGCTAGCAAAGCCCTCTCCGTTTTTTCCCAAAGAGGCTCGCTGTCAATCATAACCCCATCCATATCAAAGATGACCGCTCTTATTCCTGATGCACAATCTGATTGTTGTTTTACTTGAGGCTCCACCTTTTTAGCTTTTCTGCAACTTTCCTTTGTAGCTCTTCTTTGTATTCGTCGATGTTTATTTGTATGCGGGAAACACCTGCTTCCATAGCTGCCGAAGCGACTGCTACGGATTCCCATAGCAAGACTCTTGGATCAAACGGTTTGGGAACTATGTATTCAGGACCGAAGTCAAAGCTTCTTTCTCCATAAGCTTTTGCAACCTGCTCATCGGCGCCAGTTTTAGCGAGATCGGCTAATGAGTAAGCAGCGGCTACCTTCATCTCTTCCGTTATAGCCTTAGCCCTGACGTCAAGGGCACCTCTGAAAATAAAGGGGAATCCTAACACATTGTTCACTTGGTTTGGATAGTCAGATCTACCCGTAGCCATAATTACGTCGCTTCTGGCTGACATTGCATCGGGATATGAAATTTCTGGATCAGGGTTAGCCATAGCGAATATTATAGGTTTGTCCGCCATTGTCTTTACCATTTCTTGCGTAACTGCTCCGCCAGATGATAAGCCGACGAACGCGTCCGCTCCCCTTATTGCTTCTTCCAGTGTCCTCGCACTTGTGTCAGCTGCGAACCTTTCTTTTTGGGGATTCATATTTTCCTGCCTGCCTTTGTATATTACGCCCCTGCTGTCGCACATTATTATACGTTCTCTCTTGGCGCCGAGCCTTATAAAGAACTCCGCACAGGCAATAGCCGAGGCGCCAGCACCGTTAAAGGCCATTACAAGCTCGCAGACGTCCTTATTCACAAGCTCGCACGCGTTTAGTAAGCCTGCTCCTGAGATTATCGCCGTTCCGTGCTGGTCATCATGGAATACGGGTATGTTAGTCTGTCTTTTGAGCTCCTCTTCTATGTAAAAGCATTCAGGGGCTTTTATATCCTCAAGGTTTATTCCACCGAATGTGGGCTCCAAGTATTTAACTGTTTTGATTATTTCGTCAGGGTCTTCAGTGTTTAGTTCTATGTCAAACGCGTCTATGCCGGCAAAGCGCTTAAATAGGACGCTCTTGCCTTCCATTACTGGCTTTCCTGAGAGCGCCCCTATGTTCCCGAGTCCGAGCACTGCCGTGCCATTGGAAATTACCCCTACTAGATTTCCTTTATTCGTATATTCATAAGCTAAATCTTGATTTTTTTCTATCTCTAAGCAAGGCTCAGCCACGCCCGGAGAGTAAGCCAAAGAAAGATCCCGCTGGGTAAGACAGGGTTTTGTAGGCACAACTTCAATTTTTCCCTTTTGTCCAACGCTGTGGTATTCAAGCGCGGCTTTCTTCATCTCTTTTTCATTGTCAGGCAGTTTCGACATTTAACTACGCTCCTCCATTAGCTTCACTTTATCGCTTGACGTGTGAGCCAGGATTTAATCTGTTAAACAAACTAGTATAACTGTTAGAGCGGGGTGTGTTAAGAAAGGTTTATTGAAGTTTTTAACTACGTTCGCTATATTGAATAAATACAATCTGATAATCTGACCCTTCTGTTACCAGAGTCGCAGCATACTCAGGGTCAACTTTTATCTCAGATAGTAAACAACCGCTAACGCGCCTCAGTCTAGACCCGGATGTCAGCGGCACGTTTTCTAGCGCCGACGGCGCTTCAAACTGTTTCGGCTGTAACTTCAGCCCGACGCCAATAGCTTTTGTATAGGCTTCTTTACGAGTCCAGAGCTTAAAGAACGCTCTCTCTTTATTGCTTGCCTCTTGTAAATTATAGAAATTTCTATCGGTCTCTCCAAAGAAGCGATCTATTATTTTTTGGGACTTCTTCACAACCCTTACTCTTTCAACGTCTATTCCCACTTTCCTATTCGAGGAGAATATAAGTAGAACTACATCGCTGGAGTGAGACAAATTGAATTCCAAGTTATGGCGGGTGGGGTCTTTTAGATAAGGCTTACCATATTTGTTTTGTAAGAATTCCAGATCTTCGGGATTCAGATTTAGGTACCCGCTTATAATTTCTCTTAGCAATCCGTGAGCTGTAACGTAGCGCAGACAGTCTTCCTGAAACCTGAAGCGATTGGCTTTTAATTTCTCCTCTTTACAAAGGGTTTTATAGAGCCTATCTAGCTTTTTCCTCGTGAGGTTCAAGCGGCTTTGCCAGACGTGAACATCGCTTTCACGCAGCGTAGGGGGCGAACAACAAGTTTGCCATGCATGGCTCTTTTCTTTCATCACTTAAACAATGCGCAAGCGTGGATTTAGTCAAAAGCTCTTCCAGAAATCTATCCCCATGAAATCAAGTGCTTTTTGTCCCAAAACGTTTAGATAAAAGAGATTATGGGTGAGCATTAGTATTCCTATGACAAGTAGCGTGCCGCCCACCATTACTTTATAGATTCCATAGTTACGCTTTATCCAATCAAATGCCGTAAGGGCTTTGGACAGTATTAGCCCTGTTATGATAAACGGTAGTCCAAGCCCTATTGAATAAACGAGTAAGAGAGCTGCCCCTCTGCCGGCTCCTTCTGCCGTGCTTGCAACAAGCAGTATTGAGGCAAGAATTGGACCTACGCAGGGAGTCCAGCCGAATCCAAATGCTACGCCCAGAAGGAACGTCCCGATTAGCCCTAGGCTGCCTACTTGCACACTTAGAAAACGCCTTTCCCTACTCAGAAGTGGAATTTTGAGTATATCCATTGAAAAGAGTCCAAAGAGTATAATAATTACACCTGATATTCTTAACAAGAGGCTTTTGTTTTGTTGGAGAATCGCTCCTATCAAGGAGGCAGAAGCCCCCAATGCGACGAATACGAGTGCAAAGCCTAGCACGAACAGGATACTAGGAATAACTATTCGGCTCACTTTCCCTTCGGTGTTTCCTTTGCTCAATTCCTCAAATGAAGTCTTAGAGACCATTGATATATAGCCGGGTATTAAGGGCAAAACGCATGGGGAAAGAAAGGATACTAGTCCCGCTAGGAAAGCGAAAAACCAGCTAACTTGGACGTCTATCGGGTTCATTGTTAAGGCTCCTTTGCAGTTCGGCAAGGTCGTTCACGGTATCAATGTCTTTTAATTTCTCCAATAGTTCATAGCTTAGATTCTTCTCATTTATTCGGTCGAGGGTTTGATTGAGCACGCGCTCCGTGCTCCAGTCTATGTTTTCAAAAAGCTCAGGTGCAAAACACTTAAGCCCCAACAGGTAGTACCCCCCGTCCTCAGTAGGACCCAAAATGACGTCCGCTCTTCCAAGTAGCTCAAAAGCTCTGTTCACAATCTCCTTCGTAACTTCCACACAGTCGGTTCCGATAATTATAGACCGTCTTGCGCCTGAAGATATAACCTGCTCAAATGAGTTGGCGATCTTCTTTCCTAGGTTAGCTCCTGATTGGGGCATGAATTTCTTGATGCCGTTTCCGAGCCATCTGATCACCTTTTTTTCTTTTTCCGGGGGATCAAAAAAAATAGTAGTTGAATAATTATCAGATTGAGACACTTGGTCTATTATTTGCTTAGCCATTAGTGAGTAATAATAGGTGGCTCTCTCGTTACCGATTTTCTTCGCTAGTCGGGTTTTTACTTTTCCGGGATTGGGATATTTAACGAATACTATTAAGGTGTTTTTTTGTTTGTTTTCGGTCATGTTATAGTAACTTAAGCGTTGGAGTTTATGCTATAGCCCCGCTGCAACTACTGCCAGAGCCAGCCGTGCATCCAAAGCAATGAGAGCCAAACGTTATCCTTCGTCTGATAAGTTTTTGATAGTCAAAATTAAATATTGTCATTGGCTCATCCTCAACGACTACATCTCTCTTTAACATTTGATTAAAATCACAGTCAAAGATTCCGCCATCGTAGCTTACGCTAACCAAAAAGCGACACATAACAGCCTCTGCGGCCTTGGGGTTAAATGCCCTCACTAGCGTTGTCATATACTCTTGATAAGTGCCCGATTGCTTTAGCTGCCGCTCAAACCTGTTTATAGGCAGGTTAGTCATAACGAATAAGGAGTTGAAGACTATCCCGTATTTTTTATAGAGTTCTCTCTTGAAATCGGCTTCCAGAGTTTTCTGAGGCGCGGGCAAAAAGGCTCCTACGGGATTATAGACAAGATTCAGATTAAGTCTCGTGCCTTCTTTGCCATATCCGCGTTTATTTAGAAGTAATATTGACTCTATGCTCTTTTCAAACGCCCCTTTCCCGCGTTGTTTATCCGTGGAATGCGAGGTGTAACAGGGCAGAGAAGAAATAACTTCAATGTGGTGTTCGGCATAAAATTCTGGCAGGTAAGCTTTCCTCTCTCCCGTAACGGGGTTGCCGTCTAGCGTAACGGTCAAGTTATGTCTTACCATCACGTGCTTATTGAGTTTTCTGGCTTCTTTTACGAAATGGTCAAAATGAGGATTAAGCTCGGGTGCCCCGCCCGTTATATCAAGGTTTTTTATAGATTCATTCTCTCTTAGTATTTCTAGGCATTTGTCAACCGATTTTAATTCCATCTGTTCCGTTCTTTTTGGGGAAGCGTCAACGTGGCAATGGAGACACGTTTGATTGCATAGTTTGGTAACGTTAACCTGTAAAGTCTCGATCTTAATCGGGCGCAGCGTCAATTTACTGTTGCGAAGGATTTTAGAAAAGCTATATCTCATTTCTTTAACTTTAACCAAGATTCAGGTAGAAATATATCGTAATCCTATGTTAAAGGCGATAATATTCGATTTTGACGGTGTAATAGCCCACACCGAACCTATTCACTTACAAGCGTTCCAGATCGTCCTTGAGGAAGAGCGCATATCGCTTTCAGAAGAGCAGTATTATGAAAGGTACCTTGCCTATGATGACAAAACTTTTTTCAAAAAATTACTTGAAGATAGGGCGGTTAACCATAGTGATGATTATATTTCTCGACTAGTAACAAGAAAATCCCTGCATTATAATAGGCTTATAACGGGGAATGTTGAACTTTTTCCCGGAGTTTTGGAGTTGATTAGCGAGGTTAGAGGCAGGGTCCGATTAGCTATAGGCTCCGGCGCTCTAAGGCAGGAAATAGAGCATATATTAAACTTTGCTGGGATCAGGAAGGATTTTGAATTTATAGTGGGAGCCGAAGACGTAGAAAAATGTAAGCCCGCTCCCGACGTTTATTTGGAAGTGCACAGAAGGCTTAACGTCCAGTCGTTGCCTGAGGATGTAGTGTTACTCAAAGAATGCTTGGTAATTGAGGATTCTATCTCTGGGGTTAGGGCAGCCCGTTCTGCCGGCATGAAATGTATTGCGGTAACAAATTCTTATCCTATGGAAAGGCTTTCTGAAGCAAACCTAGTCATAGAAAGCCTAGACGGGATCAAGTTGCACGATCTTATCCAAGTTTAGCACTCGTTTTTCTTCTCCAAAAAGATAAGGGGAATTTGAGAAATATTCCAATATCCATTAGTATTTAGGCATGGGAATGACCGCTCTTGTAATGGCAGGGGGTGAGGGTAAAAGGTTCTGGCCCCTAAGTACTAAGGATAAACCAAAACAGTTTCTTTCTCTTGTTGGGAAAAAGTCTCTTCTAAGACAGACTGTAGATAGGGTATTGCCACTTATACCGATAGAAAAGGTTTACATCGTTACCGTTGAACAATATGCTCAGGAAACGTTAAGCCACGTGCCTGAACTTCCAGAGAGTAATCTAATCCTTGAGCCCGAGGGCAAGAATACTGCGCCTTGTCTAGCTTATGGCATGCTAACTATAGAAAAAAGGCATGCCGAGTCAACGGCCGTGGTTCTCCCTGCCGATCATGCGATATTGGATGGCGAGGCTTTTAGGCAGGTGCTAGTATTTGCGTTTGAGGTAGCTCAAATGGAGCTTTTGGATAGCGGCTGGTCGCCCCTTATAACGCTTGGTGTAACCCCGACGATGCCTGAGACCGGATACGGCTATATAAAGAAAAGCAATAAGAAAGTTGCGTCTTCGGATTTATTCAAGGCTTTTAAGGTTGGGGAATTTACCGAGAAACCTGATTTCAATACTGCCGCCGAATTTCTCAAGGAGGGTAGTTACTATTGGAATAGCGGTATATTTATATGGAAAACGTCTTCTATACTATCTGCTTTTTCTAAACTCCTTCCTAGTTGGCATGGGTATTTTGATGGGGTCTCAATTGCTATAGGCACTTCATCTGAGCAGAAAGCGGTCTCACAGTTCTATACGGATATAGATTCGGGTTCTATTGACAAATTGATCTTAGAGCGTTCGCCTAACACTGTTGTGATACCCATCAGCTTCCCTTGGAGTGACTTAGGTAATTGGAAGGCGTTAGATTTATTCTTAAGGAGAGAAGATGGTAAGAATATAATACGTGGAGAGTCCATCTCGATTGAATCATCGGGGTGTTCAGTCTTCGGTCAGGCATGCCCCCAAGCTTCATCGGGCAAGAGAATAATTGCCCTAGTAGGGGTTGAGAATTTAGTAGTGGTGGACACGAAGGATGCTGTCTTGATTCTGAATAAAGATAGTTCTCAACAAGTAAAGAAAGTGGTTGAAGAGCTTGATAAGTCATGCTCCTGAGTAATGTCGTTGGTGAAAGGACGGGCTATATGAAAGTCACGTTCCTGCACACTTTTAAGTAGGGATCAGGTAGAGATGATAAACAACGTGCGAGAAGGAATTATATTTGTGCTTTCGGGTCCCTCTGGTGGTGGTAAGACTACGCTTGCCCAGAGAGCCCTTGAAAGGCACAGTAACCTCAGCTTCTCCGTTTCATATACAACTCGGATTCCAAGAGAGGGGGAGGTGGACGGAAAGGATTATAGATTTGTTTCCGAGACGGAGTTTGGTAGGATGGTAAAAGACAATTATTTTGTTGAATACGCTAAAGTGCATAACAATTATTATGGAACCCCTTTAGAACAATTTGGTATGGCAAAGTCAACAGGGATTGATCTACTGCTTGACATAGACGTGCAGGGGGCGAGACAAATAAGAAAGAACTACAGTTTGGCGGTTCTTTGTTTTATATTGCCTTCGTCTTTTGAGATTTTGAGAGAAAGGCTTGTAGAGCGAGGGAGCGACAACGACGCGGAAATCAATAGGCGTCTTTCAAAGGTGCGTCAGGAAATGCGAGATGTACATAAATATGATTATATTATAGTGAACGACGACTTGGATAAAACGGCTGATACCCTATCGTCGATAATAGTATCCGCGAGATGCGAAGCCAATAGGGTTTCGGATATTGTCTGGAGAAAATTTTTTGGAGAAGCTTCCAAACCTTAGGGAAAAGTAGTGATTAGGCTTAACGATATTATAGAGCAGGCTAATTCGTATCTTCATCTAAGCAAAAGTGATAAAGACCTTATAAATAAGGCTTACGTCTATTCTGCAAAGGTTCACGCTGGACAGAAGCGTAGATCAGGCGAGCCATATCTGAACCATCCTCTAGAAGTAAGCGGCATACTCGCTCTAATGAAGCTTGATATTTCATCTATTGTAACCGGGTTACTTCACGACACCGTTGAGGACACGCTTGCGACGATTGAAGAAATTGAATCTTTATTCGGTAGTGAGATTGCTTTTTTGGTTGACGGCGTAACAAAAATAAGCCAATTGCCTCATTCCTCTAATATAGAGCGCCAAGCCGAAGGATTCAGGAAATTGATATTGGCGACCGCGAAGGATATAAGGGTAGTGCTGGTTAAGCTTGCCGACCGGCTTCATAATATGCGCACTCTTGAGTACCTTTCCGCTGACAGTCGAAAGAAGATAGCTAGTGAGACTTTAGATATATACGCACCGCTGTCGCATAGACTTAGTATCAATTGGGTTACTAACGATCTTGAAGATTTATCGTTCTGTTTTCTACATCCTGAAGACTATCAAGGGCTTTCTAAACTAATAACCGAAAAGAAAAAGGAATGGGGAAGACACGTAGATGAGACTAAAAGAATTATCGCCGAAAAGCTTATGGAATTTGACATTAACTCTGAAGTTACAGGAAGGTTCAAGCATCTTTACGGGGTTTATCAGAAAATGCACGCACAGAACCTTGAGTTTGATAACGTCCATGACATTATAGCGTTTAGGGTCATTATCAGTTCGGTAAAAGAATGCTACCAAGCCCTAGGCGCCGTGCATTCTTCATGGAAGCCGGTACCCGGGCGTTTCAAGGATTACATTGCCCTTCCCAAGGGAAATGGTTACCAATCGCTGCATACGACCGTATTGGGTCCCTTCGGTCACAGAATGGAAGTGCAGATTAGGACTCGAGCTATGCACGAAGTGGCGGAATACGGCGTTGCTTCTCACTGGAAATACAAAGAGGATGGAATTGAGAGTAGTGCCTCGTATGAGGTTTATTCTACCCTTAGGCAGCTTCTTGAGTGGAAAGATATTAAGGATCCGACTGAGTATATGGAAGCGATAAAAGGAGAACTGATACCGAACGTAGTTTACGTTTTTACTCCAAGGGGCGATCTTAAAGAGCTTCCCAGTGGCGCAACGCCGGTTGATTTTGCGTATTCAGTTCATACTGAAGTAGGAAATACCTGTGCTAGAGCGCTGGTAAATGGCAAGCTTGTGCCGCTAAATCATCAGTTAAATACTGGAGACAAGGTTGAAATAGTAACCTCCGCTAACCGTCATCCTAGCAGGGATTGGTTGAAATTCGTCGTTACCTCTGGATCCAAAACGAAAATCCGCTCGTGGCTTAGGGATCGGGAAAGAAGTCAGTCTGAGATTGTTGGAAAATCTATCTGTGAAAGGAAGTTTAAGCGGCATGGGCTTGATTTTCAGTCCATGTTGAGAGAGGGTAGTCTTGAATCCGCGTTGGAGGCTCTAAGATATAAGGACGTCAAGGATTTTTATCTAGCGGTGGGTTTCGGAAAAGTATCGGCGACGGATCTTTTCAAAAGAGTCGCTCCCGTTGATAAGGCTAATTCTCCTTCCGAGAGAGATTCTAGGATAGAGAAGATAATAAACACTATTACCAGTTCGAGCGACGACGGTGTGCTTATAAGTGGCTATAGCGACGTTATGATAAAATTTGGTAGATGTTGCTCTCCTTTGCCTGAAGAGGACATAGTAGGTTACATAACGAGGGGAAAGGGAATAACCGTACATAAAAACAATTGCCCTAAACTTCTTGAAGTAGATCACGAGAGGAGAATAGACGTTAAGTGGGATGGAGATTTCAAAGGCGCCAGACCAGCGAGGTTGTTGGTCAAGGGCATTGATCGTCCCGGTATTCTATCTAACATTACGGACTCGTTCACTTCTTTGGACGTCAATATCTCTAAGGCTGAGATGCATTCGACCGATTTAGATGATGCTATAGGCACTTTTGACGTGGTGGTGTCTGGCTTAACCCAGCTCGAGCGCGTTATCAAATCCATAAAGCGGGTAAAAGGCGTGAAATCCGTAGTCAGAATGCAGGAGTTGGAAAACAGGTAGTTAATTGTAAAAGTTCGGACGGGTTTTTCTCGGTGCGTATTGTGAACCTGTCCAAAAGTATTGAAACGTGCTAGATCGCCGTTTATACTCAAGTTCTATTATGCTAATTTCATCGTCAAAAGCTTCTAAGGTAAGGGAAAAAGCCAAACGGGTTATCTCTCGGACAAAAGTAGTTTTAAAAAAAAACAGTTCTAATATAAACCCTGCGTCAGCATCCGTGATAAAGCGCGGAATAGACAAGTTAGAATTGGCTATGTCGGGGGACGACGTGGAAGAGATTATTAGGAAAACGGCTGATCTTGAGAGCTTCTCCGATGATTATCTCTCTAAATTTATGAAATCAAAACTAAGGCAAAACGTTGAGGCGCTTGTTTTTGCATTGGCTCTCGCTCTTGTTATCAGAACTTTTGTTTTACAGCCTTTTAAGATCCCATCTAGCTCTATGATCCCAACTCTTCTCGTAGGTGACCACCTGTTTGTCAATAAGTTCGTTTACGGCACTAAGATTCCTTTTACAGACAGCGTGTTCTTTCCAATTGACGAGATAAAGCGAGGGGATGTGATAGTGTTTACTTATCCTAACAATGAAGGAGATCCATCGAAAAGAGGCACTTACTACATAAAGAGGGTTATAGGCGTCGCCGGAGATCGAGTTGATTTACAGGGTAGGCATTTATATGTAAATGCAAATAAAGTAACGCTGGAATTCATGGGTTCCTATGTTGATGAAAGAAATAGCGGGAGATTCGATGAATACAGGGAGAATCTTTTCGGCGAAAATCATACCGTGATCTTTAGACAAGGTAGAGAATATACTAACAAGGGGAATAGGATTCCCGCAATCGTGCCTGAGGGTAGCGTGTTTGTAATGGGCGATAATAGAGACAACAGTCAGGACAGCAGGTTCTGGGGCTTTGTCCCGATAGAAAATATTGCAGGTAAGGCGTTTATTGTTCATTGGTCGTGGGATTTTGGTAACCCATCTATATTTAACAAAGTAAGGTGGCATAGGATTCTGTCGAGTATTAATTAGATGGATGAATTGAGGGAGGGCATCATTTTCCTTCATTCTTATGTCTGCAGATTATGTAGGCACATCCCCAAGTGTTTTGTCGAAGATAAAAGTCTAGTGGGAGAATTTGATATGTTCTCGCGTCATTCTGAACTCATTAATGAATTCTGGGTGACTATTCAGGTGGTGTAGTGTAGCCAAAAGGGAGTCTTTTCTGAGTTCACTTGTAATTAAGCGAAATGCTATTGACTATTGAAATGTAACTCTAAGTAGATTTATCAGTGAAATCTTATTATGCCTAATAAAATTATTATGGATTCTTACTCAATAAACCAAACTTTATACAGAATCACGGATGAAATACTCAAGAGAAATAAAGGCGCCAAGAACGTTGTGATTATAGGGATAAGAACAAGAGGCGTTCATGTAGCTAAGAGGATAGCGGATAGGGTTGAGGTGCTTGAAGGTGTAAGACCACGGCTCGGAACTTTGGATATAACGCTTTATAGGGATGATTTTAGACGAAAAACGGAGTGGCCTAAGGTAGAAAAAACCGAGATACCGTTTTCCGTAGAAGGCAAGGAGGTAATACTCGTTGATGACGTGGTATATACCGGTAGGACGACCAGGGCTGCACTTGAGGAAATAATGGATTTTGGGAGACCATCTTCAATACAGCTCGTAGCACTGGTTGACAGGGGACACAGGGAGCTTCCGATCCAGCCTGATTACGTTGGTTGCGTTGTAAGCACTTCGGCTACCGAAAAAGTCAGGGTGCGTGTAAAAGAGACTGACAAGCGGGATGAAGTAGTAATAAGCAATGGATAGCATGACGTTCAATCGTAAACACATATTGGGACTTGAAGAATTAACTACAGAGGAGATAACGCTCGTCCTGGATACTGCGGAATCTATGAAGGAAATAACCGAGCGAGACATTAAAAAAGTCCCGACGCTTCGAGGTATTACGGTTTGCAATCTATTCTATGAACCGAGTACAAGGACAAGGTCATCTTTTGAAATTGCCGAAAAAAGACTAAGCGCGGACGTGCTTAATTTTACGTTGTCTCATAGCAGTGTTGTAAAGGGAGAGAATTTGCTTGATACTGCAAGAAACCTGGAGGCTATGGGCGCAAGCATAATCGTTATACGGCACCCGATATCAGGCGCTCCGTGGTTGCTGGCTAAGGAGTTAGACTCTTCAATTATTAATGCGGGAGACGGATCTCATGAGCATCCAAGCCAAGCGCTTCTTGATCTTTATACAATTAGGAAAATAAAAGGAGGGATTGGAGGTCTTAAAGTGGCTATTGTAGGAGATATTCTTCATAGCCGAGTTGCCAGATCTAACATCTGGGGCTTGATAAAACTTGGAGCCGAGGTAAGGGTAGTTGGTCCGCCTACGCTAATCCCAACCTATGTTGAAAACGTGGGCGTGCGGACTTACTATAATTTGGACGAGGCGATGCAGGGTGTGGACGTTGTTATTATGCTGCGGATTCAGTTGGAGCGCCAGAACTCTGAGTATTTCCCATCCCTTAGAGAGTATTCCAGATTCTACGGACTCACTCGGGAAAGGCTACAACTCGCCGATAAAAATGTTACGGTCATGCACCCTGGACCTATAAACAGGGGTGTTGAACTCTCTTCGGATATCGCCGATCACGCTGGTTCGGTAATTCTTGATCAGGTATCGAATGGGATCGCAGTCAGGATGGCAATGTTTGTTCTAGTCGCTTCAGCGGGGAGGGGGAATTGAGCATACTAATCAGGGAGGGGCGTATAATAGATCCCTCTCAGGGAATTGATAGAATCGGTAACGTTTTTGTAGAAGAAGGGATAATTAAATCGTATCCTTCTAGTACCCGCAGGTTAGAGCAGAACACCGACGTAAGGGTGATAGATGCTAGAGGTAAAATCGTATCACCCGGTTTTGTAGATATGCACGTTCATCTGCGTGAGCCGGGATACGAGCATAAAGAAACTATTCGGACGGGTTGTGAAGCCGCCGCCGCTGGGGGATTTACTTCTATAGTTTGTATGCCCAACACTAGTCCTGTAAATGATAACGCTTCCGTAACCGAATATATTCTCTTAAAGGCGCGCACGGAGGGAGTTGTAAATGTTTTTCCTATAGGGGCGATTACAAAGGCTCAAGGAGGCGAGACTCTGGCTCAGATAGGTGAGATGTATGACGCCGGATGCGTAGGCGTGTCCGATGACGGTATGCCAGTGATGAATTCTAAGGTAATGCGCCACGCTATGGAATACGTAAAGGCTTTTAATATACCAGTGATTTCTCATGCGGAGGACAAGAATCTATCTGGCAAGGGAGTGATTAACGAAGGTGAAGCGTCTACACTTCTTGGTTTAGAAGGCATTCCGTGTGCTTCAGAGGACGTTATGGTGTCGCGTGATATAATGGTCGCCGAACTTACGGGGTCCCGCCTTCACGTGTGTCATGTCTCAACCGAGGGTGCCGTTAGATTGATAAGGGCTGCCAAAGCCAGGGGAGTAAACGTTACGGCTGAGGTGACGCCTCATCATTTTACATTAACGGACAAGTCGGTGAAAGGATACGATACGAATGCAAAGATGAACCCCCCGCTCAGAGGTGAACTGGATAGAGACGCCGTGATAGAAGGACTTAAGGATGGAACAATAGACGCAATAGCGACTGATCACGCACCCCATAGTGAGGATGAAAAGAAGGCAGAATTTGATCTTGCTCCATTTGGCATAGTAGGCCTTGAGACCGCTTTGCCCCTTTCTCTTAGGCTTGTTCATGACGGCGTTCTCACGGTTAATGAAATGATCGGCAAACTCACAGATGAGCCCTCGCGGATTCTTAACCTAAGAAAAGGAACACTAAAGCTCGGTGCAGAGGCAGACGTGGTGGTTTTTGACGCCAATAAAAACGTTACTGTAAACAGAGAGGAATTCCGTTCTAAGGCAAGAAACACCCCTTTTCATGGATGGGAAATATTAGGGGCAGTTCTATACACGATTGTAAACGGGAAAGTAGTTTTTTCAGCTTAGAGCTGCTCAGTCTAGATATTATTCCCGGGGGAAATAACCCGAACCATTTGTTTTCTTAATATGGGTTTATATTTCAGCCCTTACGGTAATGTCTCAGAACACATATAACTCAAAAGAATTTAACAACGAGCTAAAACCTCTTTTGAATAGAGACTTTATTTTAATTACCCTCTCATCATTTGCATTCTTCTTCACCTATCACTCCTTTATTTTACTACCAGTGAGAATAGAGGAGCTTGGCGGGGATGAGTCCACAATCGGGTTTATCATGGGAGCGGCGACAATGGCAACGGTTATAACCACCCCGATGGCTGGGATATCCGTGGATCGTTTTGGAAGAAAGTGGTTCTTGGTGTCTGGAGGCTTGCTTATGGCTATAGCCACCCTGCCTTTTGCGTATTTTCATACGTTAAATCTACTATTTCCTGTCCTCCGCGTGTTACACGGTGCAGCCTTGTCTCTTTGTTTTATTTCTGCAGGGACGCTTATAGCTGACGTGTCTTCTCCGCTAAAGAGGAGTCAGGCTATGGGGGTATTCGGTATTTGTAGCATAATAAACGTCGCGGTTGCCCCTTTTGTGGGAAAAGTCATCGTGGATATGTATAGTTTTTCCAATTTTTTTGTGTTTGATTTTGCATTTGGATTATTGGCTTTTGTGGTAGCTCTGTTTATAAAAGAACCCGAGAGACGCATTGAGAGTGATACTCAGGGGCGCGGTTTTTTTAAGGTACTTTTCGGAAGGGGCGTATTAGTTTCAGCATTTACGCTAATGGTTGCAGGTAGCGGTTTCATAACCGTATTTACTTTCGTCCCCGTGTTTGCAAGAAGGATTGGGGTAGAAGCGTTTGAGTTTTTCTTTATAACCTACACGATTGCCGTTCTTGTCGTAAGAATCTTTGGTGGATGGATACCCGACAAATACGGTAGAAAGAGAGCAGGGGTCCCTGCATTACTTCTATTTGCGCTGGGCGTATTTGGACTAAGCCTAGCGTCGGGTGGGTCCACTCTGATAATGTCCGGGATACTATTGGGTATTGGGCACGGGGTTTTCTACCCCGCCATATATGCGCTAGTTATAGATATTTCTCCTGAGATTGATAGGGGTAAGGCTATATCAATATGTAGCGTTGCCTTTACCCTAGGTGGAACGCTAGGGGTATTTGCTTACGGCGTGGCGGCTGAACTCTGGGGATTTAACGCGATGTTTGGGTTTGCAGGGATTGTATGTTTAGTCGGATTTTTGGCATTTATTTTTTGGGGTGGGCGGAGTGTTCCTGAATCAAGATAATATGAGCAAGTCGCTTTTAATTATAGATAGTTATTGGTAGCTTGCTCTAAGTTGACGGTTAAGGAGGGTTACAATGAAACGCAATAAGGATAAGGTGGACTTTTTGAATGTGCCAATATGGGATTTGTTGGGTATCGAGATTGTGGAAATGAAGCCAGGATACGCTAATCTTAATATGAAGTTTGATGAGAAGATAACGCAGCCTTACGGAATGGTGCACGGTGGGGCGTTGTTTGCGCTTGCTGATTCTGCCGTCGCCGTTGCGATCTACGCAATGGTTGAGGAGGGGAAGCGTTTTTTGACAATTGAAATGAAAATAAACTATCTTGCGCCTGTAGTTGAAGGTATTATAGAAGCCCGGGCTAAGGTTTTAAGGGAAGGGCGAATAGTGCCTGCGGAGGTTGACGTTTATAACGAGGGCAAACTTGTTGCTAAGGCTATAGCAACGTATATTATTATTGATGAACATAAGAGTCGTTGAACTTATATGACTTAAAAAATCAAAAATGGCTACCTAATAATCGCTAGACGTTAATTCTCACTTTAGTTTATGGAGCCCTTGCGTTTGATTATGGAAAACGAGCAATTTGAGCAGAGAAAAGAGAAATTAGAGGAACTGCGAGCTTTAGGAATTAATCCCTTTACTAATAATTACAAGCCTGATCATCTAGCTTCTCAACTAAAGTCGAAATACGATGAACTCTCCCCGGAGGATTTGGACGAGGTGACGGAAGAATTCTCCTTGGCTGGTAGGATTGTCGCCATAAGAGATTTTGGGAAGAGCGCATTCTTTCATATTTCTGATAGAAGTGGAAAAGTTCAGGGCTACGTGAAAAGGGACGTATTAGGTGAGGGAGAGCTTAAGTTATTTAAGAAGTATATTGATTTAGGAGATTTTATAGGGGTTAAAGGGAATTTGTTCAAGACAAGAACCGGGGAGTTGACGGTCAACGTTAAGGAATTTTCATTATTGACGAAATCACTTCGACCATTACCTGAAAAGTGGCATGGACTAAAGGACGTGGAGGTTAGATATAGACAGCGTTATTTAGACCTAATTTCTAGTTCGGATATTAAGGGCGTTTTCTTAACAAGGAGTAGGATCATAAGGCTAATTAGAAAATTTTTTGGAGAAAAGGACTACATCGAAGTTGAAACTCCTATATTGCACCCTATAGCGGGTGGTGCGACGGCGCGCCCTTTCAAAACTCATCATAATGCTCTTGATATGGATTTTTATTTGAGGATAGCTCCGGAGCTTTATCTAAAGAGGCTCGTGGTAGGTGGGATAGAAAGGGTATATGAGATTGGGAGAACCTTTAGAAACGAGGGAATCTCTACTCAGCACAATCCTGAATTTACGATGATTGAGCTTTACCAGGCTTATGCTACTTATGAAGACCTAATGGAATTAACCGAGGAGTTGATCTGTTTTCTGGCTCAGGAGATAAAAGGCTCTTTTAGGTTTATGTATCAGGATATGGAGATTGACTTAACTCCTCCCTGGAGAAGGATCAATGTCATCAAGTCGCTTGAGGAAAGCTTGGGCGAGGATGTAGTTAGGGATGAGTTCAAGCTTTTCGAAAAAGCTAATGCAATGGGGCTTGGACATAATGGAATAAGGGGTAAAGCAATTATGGAGATTTTTGAAAACGTGATCGGCAGTGAGTTGATGAATCCCACTTTTGTTTACGGATTTCCGCTTGAAGTGTCTCCTCTTGCGAGAAAGAACGACCTTGATGCGGATATTACGGATCGGTTCGAGCTATATATTTGCGGGCGAGAAATAGCTAATGCCTTTTCAGAGCTTAATGATCCGATTGACCAAAAGGAGAGATTTCAGAGACAGCTCGAGCTAAAGAGCAAGGGTGAGGATGAAGCGCACGAGATGGACGAGGATTATGTAGAGGCGCTTGAGCATGGCATGCCACCTACGGCTGGTGCTGGTATTGGTATAGATCGCTTAGTTATGCTGTTTACAGATTCCCCATCAATAAGAGAAGTAATATTTTTCCCGCATCTTAGACCCGAATGAGATACGAATTCTTTATAGGATTTAGATACCTCAGCTCGAGGGGAAAGCAAAAGATTACTTCTGTTATAGGATTGATTTCCATTCTGGGTGTCTTTATAGGGGTTATGGCTCTAAACGTTGTTCTTGCCGTTATGGGGGGGTTTGAAGAGGAGCTTAGGGAAAAAATATTAGGAGTTAGTTCCCACATCGTAGTGCTTAATTACGACGGACCTATAAAAGGCTACGCTGAGATCAAAGATAAGGCTCTTGATTTTTCTGGGGTAGAGGGGGCAAGTCCATTTATTTACGGACAGGGTATGATTGCTAGCGAAGGAGGGGGTGTGATGGGTTCGGTAATCAGAGGGATTGACCCACAAACTGCCGGCACAGTAACCAACATAGAAGAGGCTATTGGAAGGGGCGCCCTCAGGCTGAGTAGAGATGAGAGAAAACTGAAGGATGAGAAGGTTAAAGAGATTGGGGGAGAAATACTGAAAAGGCTGAGTAAGGATACGGAGTCTGGAAGTCCCCCGATAATTATTGGTAAAGAGTTAGCTGCTAGTCTCAGCGTTATCGAAGGTGACTCGGTCAGTTTGGTCTCTCCATTTGGGAAAATGGGACCCTTTGGAGCTACTGCTAAGGTAAAAGGGTTTGAGGTGATTAGCATATTTGATTACGGAATGATAGAGTATGATTCGTCTATAGCCTATGTTGACCTTAAGGACGCGATGAGGTTTTTCGGTATGAATAAAGAGGTCTCGGGCGTAGAGTTAAAAGTCAGTGACATATATCAGGCTAGTCATATTTCCAATAAATTGAGTTCTATATTGGGTTTTCCGTATTACACGCGAAACTGGGAAGAGGCGAATAAAAGTTTATTTAAGGCTCTTAGAATAGAGCGACTTGCCATAGCCATAATACTCGGACTTATAATCCTTGTGGCAGCTCTGAATATAATTAGCACTATTACCATGGTGGTGATGGAGAAAGGAAAGGATATAGCGATTTTAAGGGCTATGGGAGCAACAAGACAGGGGATTTTAAGAATCTTTCTGACAGAGGGTATGGTAATCGGAACTGTAGGAACCTTGCTCGGAACAGCCACCGGACTTGCGATATGTTATTTGCTAAAAATGAATGAGGCTGTGAGAAAGGTAATACCTTTTGATCCCGAAGTCTATCCTATTTCTGACTTTCCAGTTAGAATAGAGCTTGCTTACTTCTTGACGGTTGCTTTTTCCAGTATAATCGTATGTTTCGTTGCTACTTTGTATCCGTCGTTTCGGGCATCCCGTGAAGATCCAGTAGAAGCAATTAGGTGTGGATAAATAATGCAGATTAAAGTCCAGGACTTGTGGAAGGTCTTCTACACCGTCGGTGGAAAGGTCGAAGCTCTAAGGGGAATTGATCTTGACGTTAAAAACAGCGAGGTGCTTGGAATAATAGGGGTCTCAGGGTCGGGGAAAAGCACGCTCTTACACATAGTTGGCACTTTAGATCGCCCTACTTATGGAGAGGTGTATTATGATGAAAAAAACGTGTTTTTTCAAAAAGATGGTAATATCTCATTCTTTAGAAACCGTGAGATAGGATTCATTTTTCAATTTCACTATCTCCTACCCGAGTTTACTGCGCTTGAAAACGTTATGATGCCTTGTTTAATAAACGGGCTTAGCGTGGATCAGGCTAAGGAAATGGCAATTAACGTTCTTAACAGGGTGGGTTTGAAGGATAGACTGGATCATAGACCCGGAGAGCTTTCGGGAGGGGAGCAACAAAGGGTGGCTATTGCTAGAGCAGTTGTCCTGAGCCCTAAAGTTATATTAGCCGATGAGCCTACTGGAAACTTGGATTTATATACAGGTGCTTCTATTCTGGATTTATTCTTAAAGTTGAACGGCGAATATGGTATGACTTCAATTATAGTTACTCACAATTTGGAAATGGCTAAAAGGTTAGATAGAAGGATCATACTCTCTAATGGAAGGATTGTTGATGAGCATTGATAGCTTAAATAGACTTGTAAATATCTGTGTTATTTTATTTCTCTTCATACTTGCGCTTTGTTTCAGTTCCGAAATAAATCAGGTGAATGGACAGGAAAGAGGCGTAACAGAGGAGTCTCATGATCAGAGGTTTTCTCAAAGGGATTTGCAACCTGGAGAAGATGGCAAACAGGATAGAATTCTTGAAATCCGGGTTAAAGGTAACGAGAGGATAGAGTCGGAGGTTATACTTCTGGACGTATCGTCTAAAGTTGGAGAACCCCTTAGCTCTACAAAGATCAAAGAAGATGTGAAGAAAATTTATGAATCAGGGGCGTTTGACGACGTAATTGCAAAGGTCGAAAGGACTCAGGACGGAGTCATTTTAGTTTTCGAGGTTAAAGACAAGCCAATTATCGTTGATCTTAGGATAAGGGGCAATGATGATATAAAAAGCGATGACATACTTGAGGTCGTAGAAGTTAGGGAAGGGAGGGTAATTGATTTAAGCAGGGTGAAAAAGAGCGAGGAAGCTATAAAGAGCTTATACTCTCATAAGGGGTTTGTGGATACGCGGGTAAGTTATAGTATAGAGCCTGAGGGGAAAGGCACAGTTAGCATTACTTACAACGTGGAAGAAGGGGACAAAGCGTATATTAAAAAGGTTGTATTTATTGGCAATGAAAAGCTAAAAACTAAGGTCATAAAGAAAGGCATTTACTCAAAACCCAAGGGTATATTCTCTTTTATATCCAAAAAGGGGCTTTATAGGCTGGGGGAGATAGAAAATGATTCTGAAAGAATACGAATTACGTATATAGATAACGGATTTCTTGACGTAAAGGTTGGCAAGCCTGAGATTGAGTATAGCGACGAGAAAAAGGGTTACATTGTTACGTTTAAGGTCGAAGAGGGTGATCAATATAAAGTGAGTGAAGTCTTGTTTGAAGGGGATTTGATCACTTCCCATCAAGAGCTTAAGGGTTTATTAAGACTGAAAAACGGAGAAATTTTTAGAGGAAGCTATTTGTCTCAAGACATCTCTCGGCTAACCACGTTTTACGGTGATAAGGGGTACGCGTTTGCCAACGTTGAGCCAAACTTTTCCCTAGATAGGGAAAAGCTTACGGTGGACGTTCGCTTCAATATAGAGCAGGGACCTGAGGTTTACGTAAAAGACATTGATATTGTTGGTAATACAAGAACGAGAGACAAGGTTATCAGGAGAGAGATTTCAATTCAGGAAGAACAGCTTTTTAATGCGACGGAGGTCCAAGCGATTAAACCACGGATCTCTAGGCTTGGTTTTTTTGAAGATAACGTTGAAGTTTTGACTGAGCGCGTTATAGAAAAAGAGGATGAGGTTGCCCTAAAGGTAAAAGTCAAGGAAAAATCCACCGGTTTTTTCAGCGTAGCTGGTGGGTTTAGCTCTGTAGAAAACTTTATCTTTGCAGGTCAGATACAGGAAGCAAACCTCTTTGGCTATGGGAAAAGGTTATCTCTAAATGCGCAGATCGGTGGCGTAACACAGCTATTTTACATTAACTATCAGGACCCAAATCTTCTTGATACTGACTGGACTCTTGGTACCCTTTTATTTAGAACTGATAGATCCTATAGAGATTTTGATAGAAAAGCATTTGGTGGAAGCGTTACAGTCGGTAGAAGGTTGTGGGGGTTCTTGAGCGGTAATGCTACCTATAGGTATGAAGACGTTGATATAGGTGGTATTGAAGATGAGTTTATAAGTAGGATAACAAGATCTGATAGAATTATTAGTAGTTTCGGTATTGGATTAACGTGGGATTCAAGAAATAATCTATTGGACCCTAGCGCTGGTAATTTGAGCAACTCCAACATTGAATATTCAGGGATAGGTGGGAATACCGATTTTGTAAAATATACTATATCGTCAAGGCAATGGATTCCATTTTGGTTTGATACCGTCCTGTCTGTAAAAGGCAGGTACGGAATGATTAACCTTATTGATAATGGGAATGATCTTGTAATAGGTGAACGGTTTTTTCTAGGGGGACCCTATTCTTTAAGAGGCTTTGGTTTCAGGAGGGTTGCTCCTCGTCTGCAAACCTCAGAGTCGGAAAACGATTTTGTCATCATTGGCGGCACGCAGGAATTACTTGTTAGTATAGACTATATATTCCCCCTTATTAATAAGGTTGGACTTAAGGGGGTTATCTTTTTGGACATGGGAAATGTGTTTAACGATGGAGAAGACTTAGCTTTTAATCCTGCGGATCTTAAGCGAGACGCCGGTTTTGGGGTAAAATGGATATCGCCTTTAGGTCCCCTAAGGCTTGAGGTTGGGTTTCCAATTGGTGATAGGTTGTCTGAGGAAGATTCTTATGAGGTGCAATTTACTGTGGGAACTTTATTTTAATTTATGGAGGGACAAGATGAGGTTATGTTTTCTTGTATTGAGCTTATTATTATTTGTATCTGGCACTGCATATGCTCAGGAGTTAAAGATTGGCTACATAGATCTGCAAAGTGTTATTCGGGATTCTAAAGCTGGCAAAGCCGCGAAAGCCTCTTTCGAGGCTGAGTTTAAGAAAAAACGAGACATTATTGAAAGTAAAAGAGCCCAGCTTGATAGACTGAAAAATGAATTTGCTCAAAATGGTTCTATTATGAATGAAGATACTAGAAAGCAAAAAGCGGGGCAGATACAGCGTCTGGATAAAGATCTTCAAAGGGCTACGGATGACTTTAGAGAAGAGTTGCAGAGGCGAGATTTTGAGCTTCTAGAAAAGATATTAAAGGATCTGGATGGTATTTTGAAGTCAGTAGGGAAATCAAATGGCTATACAATGATAATTGATAAATCTGAGGGCGGCTTAGTATACGGAAACCCGAGCGTCGATGTAACTCAACAAGTTATAAAGGCTTACGATGCAAAGAATTAGTAGTGAAGAAATTAGATTGAATGAAAGTTTTAATTGATAGAAAAGATATAGAGAATTATATACCACATAGAGATCCTTTTCTCTTTATTGATTATGTGCTTGAACTAGACCACGGTTCGAGGATATTAGCTGTTAAAAGATTCGGACCAGAGGAAGATTTTTTCAAAGGGCACTTTCCCGGTAATCCTATTGTTCCTGGTGTTATTATTGTTGAGGCGCTAGCTCAGGCAGGTGGCGTCCTCGTCTATAGATCATTTACAGACGAGCTTAAAGAGCAAGGTCTTTCCGGTGCTTATTTAGCTGGATTGGAAAAGGTTAGATTCAGAAAGGTCGTTCTTCCGGAATATGAGGTCAAGCTGCATGTCAGGCTTGAAAGAAGACGCTCTAAAATCATTAGGTTTAGGGCTGAGGCGCTGATTCACGATTCTATTGCTGTTGAAGCTGAGATTACAATCTCTCTGTATTGAGAATTATATAAATTCAATGGTATGTCTTGACAGTGATAGTCTAATAATGTTAAAATACTAAACTTTTATGTGAGCAAGCGAAATTTATCTAATTTATTATAAGATGTCTGCTTACGAGCATGTGTATAAGGGTGGGTTGTGGTTTCTTATTGTGAATATAATAAATATGAATGCAATAAAGTTTAGATAGCTGGCGTAGCTCAGTGGTAGAGCAGCTGATTTGTAATCAGCAGGCCGGGGGTTCAAATCCCTTCGCCAGCTTTATCAAAGGAGCATGTTAAGCTTTTGGACAGGTGTGTATATTAGGCGTGTATCCATAAAGTACCGGGGGAGGTGGCTGAGTGGTCAAAAGCAGCAGACTGTAAATCTGCCGGTGCAAGCCTACGTAGGTTCGAATCCTGCCCTCCCCACATTTGGCAAGGTGAAGGTTTGAAGGGAATTTTATATATTCTCGTTAGTTTCCTTAAAGTTTTGGGTGCGGGAGTAGCTCAGTTGGCTAGAGCATCAGCCTTCCAAGCTGAGGGTCGCGGGTTCGAGTCCCGTCTCCCGCTTACTTGTCGCTTTGCCCACGTAGCTCAGTCGGCAGAGCACATCCTTGGTAAGGATGAGGTCGGCGGTTCGAGTCCGCCCGTGGGCTTAGCATATAGTATTTTGGATTATAAAAACTTAAGCTTAGGTTATAAAACTAAGAATGTATGGGGGGGAGTATAATGAGTAAGGCTAGATTTGAGCGAGGGAAGCCTCATTTAAACATAGGGACGATAGGGCACGTGGATCATGGGAAGACGACGTTGACGGCTGCGATAACGAAGGTATTGGGGAAGGCGGGGCGTGCGGAGTATGTGGAGTTTGGGGAGATAGACAAGGCGCCTGAGGAGAAGGAGCGAGGTATAACGATAAACATAGCACATGTGGAGTATGAGACAGAGGGGCGGCATTATGCGCATGTGGATTGTCCTGGTCATGCGGATTATGTAAAGAACATGATAACGGGAGCGGCGCAGATGGATGGAGCGGTATTGGTGGTAAGTGCGCCTGATGGTCCGATGCCACAGACGCGGGAGCATATACTATTGGCGCGGCAGGTAGGGGTGCCATATATAGTGGTAGCGTTAAACAAGGTGGACATGATGGATGATGAGGAGTTATTGGATTTAGTGGAGTTAGAGGTTCGGGAGTTATTGAGTGAGTATGGATTTCCTGGGGATGAGGTTCCTGTGGTTCGTGTGAGTGCGTTAAAGGCATTGGATGGGGATGCGGGTTCTGAGGGGCAGGTGCTGGAGTTGATGGGGGCGGTAGATGGATATGTACCTGAGCCGGAGCGTGAGATGGACAAGCCTTATTTGATGGCGATAGAGGATGTATTTACGATATCTGGTCGTGGGACGGTAGTAACGGGTAGGGTGGAACGTGGTAGGGTAGTGGGTGGAGCTGAGGTGGAGGTAGTGGGATTTAGGGAGACGCGCAAGACGGTAGCGACTAGTTTAGAGATGTTTCGTAAGATACTGGACGAGGCGATAGCTGGAGATAACGTAGGGGTATTGTTACGCGGGGTGGATAAGGATGAGGTAGAGCGAGGGCAGGTATTGGCGAGGCCTGGTAGTATAAGTCCACATCGGAAGTTTAAGGCGGAGGTATATGTATTGCGGAAGGAGGAGGGTGGACGACACACGCCATTTTTTCCTGGGTATAGGCCTCAGTTTTATTTACGGACAACGGATGTAACGGGTTCTATAGTGTTACCTGCGGGTGTAGAGATGGTGATGCCTGGTGATAACGTGAACATGGACGTGGAGTTAATATCTGCTGTAGCGATGGAGGAGCAGTTGCGTTTTGCGATCAGGGAAGGTGGAAGGACTGTAGGTGCAGGAGTCGTTACTAGTATCGTAGAATAGGAGTGGGAAGAAATGGGTGATAATACGGTGGTGATTGCGTTAGCCTGCGAAGAGTGTAAAAGAAGGAATTACTCGACGGTAAAGAACAAGCAAACTCATCGCGAAAAGATTGAGTTGAAAAAGTATTGCAAGTGGTGCAAGCGCCATGTTTTGCACAAAGAAACTAAATAAAGGTTTGTGTCAAAGAAGGGCAGTAGCTCAATTTGGCAGAGCACTGGTCTCCAAAACCAGCGGTTGGGGGTTCGATTCCCTCCTGCCCTGAACTACTAGGAATGGTAAATGAGTCGATTAAAAAATATAGGTTCTGAGACTACTAAATTTGCAAAAGAGATTGAGACTGAGGCGCGACGCATAACGTGGCCATCTAGGCAAGAAGCGTTGAAATCGACTTTAGCCGTTGTAATTATTTCGGCAATTCTTGCGTCTTTTTTGGGCGTGGTTGATTACGCGTTTTCTTATGTGATTAGATTTATATTGGGCTAAATTAGATCCGAAGAGAAATCAAACTATGGCTGACAGGTGGTACGTAGTACATACTAACACAGGATTTGAGAATAGGGTCAAGAGCTATATTGAGGAAGGAATGAGATCTGGGGACTTTAGGAATCAGGTCCATGAGGTGCTCGTTCCTACCGAGACTATAGTAGAGCCGATAAAGGGTGGGAAAAAGAAGACATCGGTTAGAAAGTTTTTTCCTGGTTACGTGCTGATTAGAATGGATCTCAACGATGAGAGTTGGCATTTTATTAGAGATATTCCTAAAGTCATAGGTTTTGTAGGTGGTAAACTTAAGGATGGTAAGATTGATCCCGATTCGGTTCCTGACATCAGAGAGGATGAAGTTGAAAAGATAAAGAGGCAGATAGAAGAAGGCACGTTAAAGCCAAAGCCGAAGATTATATTCGAAAAAGGTGAAACTGTGAAGGTTACTGAGGGTCCTTTTGCAAATTTTTCTGGTGTTATTGAAGAAGTGAGGCCGGATAAAGCGACGGTTCAGGTTCTTGTTACGATTTTTGGTAGGGCAACCCCTATAGAGTTGGATTTTAATCTAGTGGAGAAGATTTAAAGTGAAAAAAATAAACGGTTATATAAAACTCTTGGTAGAAGCTGGCAAGGCTACTCCTTCTCCCCCGGTAGGTCCCGCTTTGGGACAGCGTGGCGTGAACATAATGGAGTTCTGTAAGGCGTTTAACGGCCAGACTTCTAAGATGGAAGGGTTGCTGCCAGTGACGGTGACGGTTTATGCCGACAGGTCGTTTTCTTTTGTTGTTAAGACCCCTCCGGTTTCTTATTTGCTGAAAAAGGCTGCGAAGGTTGATAAAGGTTCCGGGGAAGTTCCAAAGGTAAAGGCTGGTAAGGTGTCAAGGGCTCAGGTTGAGGAAATAGCTAAGACCAAACTCCCTGATTTGAATACTGATGATATGCAGGCAGCCTTGAACATTGTTTCTGGCACAGCTAGAAGTATGGGAATTGACGTCGAGTGACGTGTAGAGCTTATTGTATTTAGGAGACTAGGTTAATGTCTAAGAGAGGAAAAAGATACGAGCAAGTTGTAGAAATAGTAGATGCAAAAACTAGTTACACGTTAAATGACGCTATTAAGCTCATTGAAAGGACTAAAAGTGCCAAGTTTGATGAGACGGTTGAAGTCTCCGTCAAGCTTGGAATTGATCCGAGACAGGCTAATCAGCAGATTAGGGCGGGCATGATTCTACCTCATGGTATAGGAAAAGACGTTAGGGTTTTGGCTTTTGTTAAGGACGATAAGTTAACTGAAGCCAAGAATGCAGGGGCAGATTACTTAGGTTTGCAGGATTTGATAGAGAAAATTATGAACGACAATTGGCTTGAGTTTGACGTTGCTATTGCAACGCCCGACGTTATGAGTAAAGTTGCGAGGTTAGGCAGAGTTCTTGGTCCAAGAGGTCTTATGCCTAGCCCCAAAGTTGGCACTGTTACATCAGAAGTGTCGCAAGCCGTAAAGGAAGCCAAGGCAGGAAGAATAGAGGTCAGGAATGACAAAGGAGGCGTAGTACACGCACCAATAGGCAAGGTTTCTTTTGGCTTTGACAAGCTAAGGGACAACCTCCTTGTCTTCATGGACTTACTGATTAAGATGAAGCCCGCGTCTTCAAAAGGGGCATTTATAAGAAGAATTACGATAGCCAATACGATGGGTCCTGGGATAAGGGTCGATACCGTTAGTATTCGCGAAGAGCTTAAGAATTTTCGGATCGCTGCTTGATATACTTGATATAGAAGTGTGTTAGAAGCGGCAATTTACTAAGCTTAAGGAGCCCTGAATGTTAAATAGAGCAGCTAAGCAGGATGTAGTTGAAAAGTTTGGTCAAGCTTTTAAAGTTAGTTCTTCCATTATGGTTGTTGGTTATCAGGGGCTTACCGTAAGGGAGATGGAGAAGCTCAGGCGAGACTTGCGAGCGGCTGACGCGGAGCTGAAGGTCGTTAAAAACACTTTACTTAGACTCGCTGCTGAAAACACGGAAATTGAAAAGATAAGCACCTTGTTCGTAGGTCCGACAGCGGTCGCGATTTGTAAAAATGATCCTTCGCCCGTTGCTAAGGTTTTTGTTAATACCGCAAAGGGGTTGTCTCACCTAGAAATCAAAGGAGGCATCATTAGCGGTAAAATTGTTGATTCTAATCGGATTTCAGAGCTTTCCAAGCTGCCTTCGAGACATGAGATGATTGCCCAGTTGGTGGGTGCTATATCAAGTCCGATGTTTACTCTCAGTGGTAAGCTCCTCCAGATTCAGAGCAAGCTATTATATGCTTTGAGTGCGCTTAAAGAGTCCAAAGAGGGGAAATGAACAAAAGGGAATTGCTAGATGTTGTGTAGGAGCAAGAAGTGGAAGAAAAACCAAGGAGTATCAGAATCGCAAGATTTGAGTAAAATGTGGGAGACAAAGAGGAGCAAAACAATAAAAGTAGCTACATAAGGGGTTGTAAAATATATTTGAAAACGCATATCAAAGGAGGTTTATAATGGCTGAAACAACTAGGGAGGACGTGCTCACGTATCTTGAGAAAGCGAATATGCTTGAGATATCAGAGTTGATCAAAGAGATTGAGGAAAAATTTGACGTTAAAGCTGCAGCTCCGCAGGTTGCAATATCTGCCGTTCCTGGAGCTAGCGATGTAGGCGATGCTTCCGGTGAGTCCGAAGAAAAAACTGAATTTGATGTAGTTCTAAAAGCTATAGGTGATAATAAGATTCAAGTTATTAAAGCTGTGAGAGAGGTTACTTCTCTCGGTCTTAGAGAAGCCAAAGAGCTTGTAGAGAGCGCCCCAAAAGCGATTAAAGAAGGTATTGACAAGAAAGAAGCTGAAGAAATTAAGAAGAAAGTGGAACAGTCAGGTGCTGAGGTAGAAGTTAATTAAGCCTGTCTCAATTTTGTATTCAGATATTAATTATTGATGCTTCTGAAAAGATCGCGCAGCTACGCGACTTTCCGACTCTTGAGTCCTTATCTGGATGTGAGTTAAGCAAAAAACTCAGTTGGGTGTTGTATGTCCTTCTATTTTGAAGGAAGAGGGTTCGGACGTGAAGCTGCTTGAATGATAGACAATATCGCACATTGGGGGGGTAACCTAATTTGAGCCTTGAAGGTTTAGAATTTTATAAGTTGAGGAAAAGTTTTTCTAAAATACCCTCGGTTCTTGAAATACCACATCTGCTCGACGTACAACTAAAATCATATGATGAATTTCTCCAAAGAGATGTAAATCCTGAGAATAGGGCTGACTTTGGTCTTCACAATGCCTTTAATATGGTGTTTCCTATTAAAGACAATAATGGGAAAGCCTCACTAGAGTACATAAGTTATAGATTGGGCACGCCAAAGTATGAGGCTGTCGAGTGTAGATTAAAAGGCTACACCTATGTAGCACCCCTTTACGTAACTTTCAGATTAGTAATATGGGAAAACACCGAATCTGGTGAAGATCGCACTATAAGGGATGTAAAGGAACAGGAAGTTTACTTTGGTGAAATTCTTCTGATGACTCCAAACGGGTCGTTCATCGTGAATGGGACTGAGAGGGTAATCGTCAATCAACTACATCGCTCTCCCGGAGTTTTCTTTGATCAGATCAAAAGCAAGGATGCGAGCACCGGCAGGTCTTCTTTTTCTGCGAGGATCGTTCCCCATGATGGCAGGTGGATAGATTTTGAATTTGATTCAAAGAATCTTCTACACGTAAGAATAGACAGAAAGAAAAAATTTCTGGCAACCGTGCTATTAAAAGCCCTTGGTTACAGCGACAGAGAGATTATGGAGCGCTTTTATTTGGCAGAAAACGTTCATTTAGATTCATCTGGCGTAAGCAAGGATATAAATCAGGAAGTGCTAACCTACCAGAGGGCGAGTGCCGACATACTTGATCCAAAAACGGGTAACGTCCTGGTTAAAAAGGGAAGGAGATTTGTTACTAGAGTAATCCAGAGATTGAGAGATGCTAAAGTAGGTAGGATAGCGATTGATCCAAGCGAGTTGATAGATAAGGTCGCGGCCGAAGACGTTATAGATTCTAATACCGGAGAGGTTGTTATCAGTTTTAACGAGATCATAACCGAAGAAAACCTCGAACGGATTAAGGAAAGTGGGATAACTGACTTGAGGTTATTTTATATAGACAATATATCTGTAGTTGCCTCTCTTCGGAATACTGTTCTTGCGGATAAGGTGCAGACCCGCGAGGAGGCCATAACTGAGATTTACAGAAAATTCCGCCCTACGGACCCGCCTACGTTAAGAATTGCAGAAGAGTTTTTTAAGAATATGTTCTTCAATCGTGATACCTATAGGCTTTCTCCTGTGGGGAGGCTCAAAATGAATTATAAACTAAATCATGGGGTCTCTGAAGAGATATTAACGCTCACAAAGGAAGATATCGTTAATACAGTTGAATATCTTCTTGCTCTTAGGGGGGGCAGGGGGACTTCGGATGATATAGACCATCTTGGCAACAGAAGAGTGCGAACCGTTGGGGAACTAATAGAGGATCGATTTTACCACGGCCTTGAAAGGTTAGCGCGTTCTGTAAAGGAGAAGATGGGATATCAGGAAGTAGAGACGCTTATGCCAACCGAGCTTTTAGCTCCAAAGACGGTCATTGCTGCCGTAAAGGAATTTTTTGCCACCGGGCAGCTATCCCAATTTATGGATCAAACCAACCCGTTGTCCGAGATAACGCATAAAAGGAGGCTGAGCGCTTTGGGTCCAGGGGGGTTGACAAGAGAGAGGGCAGGTTTTGAAGTTCGTGACGTGCACTCTTCGCACTATGGAAGAATATGTCCGATCGAGACGCCCGAGGGTCCGAATATCGGGCTTATTTCAAGCCTTAGTACGTATGGAAGAATTAGTGAACATGGCTTTATCCAAACTCCCTACAGGGTTGTTAAGAATGCCAGAGTGACTGACGAGATTACCTATATGAGCGCGCTTGAAGAGGAGAAATATATAATAGCACAGGCAAATGCACTTGTTGATAAACGCGGTCGCTTTATTGCTGAATTTGTCTCTGCCAGGAGCGCAGGTGAATTTGTTATGGTTGATCGTGAAAAGGTAGAGCTTATGGACATATCTCCTGCTCAACTCGTCTCCGTCTCGGCGTCGTTAATACCGTTCCTAGAGCACGATGATGCGAATCGCGCCCTTATGGGGTCAAATATGCAGCGCCAGGCAGTTCCCCTTGTTAGCACGCACGCGCCTTTGGTTGGAACTGGCCTTGAAAGCACGGTGGCCAGGGATTCAGGAGTAACTGTAATAGCGAAAAGGGGAGGAGTGGTGGAATACGTTGATTCCTCAAGAATAGTTGTCAGTTCATCTGCCGGCGTATCAGATGGTGACGCTGGGGTTGATATTTATAATCTGATAAAGTTTCAAAAATCTAATCAGAGTACATGCTGGAACCAAAAACCGATTGTCTCAAGAGGGCAGCCCGTTAGCACTGGTCAAGTAATAGCGGATGGACCATCTACTGATTATGGGGAGCTTGCCCTGGGACAGAATGCACTAGTGGCATTTATGCCGTGGGGAGGCTATAACTTTGAAGACGCGATCCTTATAAGCGAAGGACTTACTAAGCAGGATAGCTTCACCTCCATTCATGTAGAAGAGGTTGAGTGTATAGCTCGTGAGACAAAACTCGGGCGAGAAGAGATTACCAAAGATATACCGAACGTGAGTGAAGATTCGCTCAGGAATTTAGATGATAGCGGTATTATAAGAATAGGAGCCGAAGTAAAGCCGGGAGATATAATAGTAGGCAAGATATCTCCTAAGGGCGAAACCCAGTTGTCCCCTGAAGAGAGGCTCTTGAGGGCTATATTCGGTGATAAGGCTGGAGACGTAAAGGATACATCTTTGAAAGCAACTCCGGGTCTTTACGGCACTGTTATTGACGTAAAAATGCTAGTTTCCAGAATGGTTGATAAGGATGAAAGGGCTAAAGACATTGAGAATAATGAAGTAGCTCAATTGGAGCAGGATAAAAATGATGAAATTAACACATTGAGGGATGATGCTTTTGGGCGCATAAAGGCACTGTTAATTAACAGAACGGCTTCTGCAAAATTGACTGTATCTAGGAAAACGGTTCTCAAAAAGGGGGACAAGATAGATGAAGAAGCGCTCAAGGTTCTTCGGTCCGTGCCTTTTGAAAAGCTTGAGGATATCGTGGTAGAAAAAGGAGATCATGTAGAGGCTGAGGTAAAAAAGATTTCCGAAAGGACTTTAGAGCAAATCGATTTAACAAACGTTATTTACGATAGTAGAAAGGAAAAGCTCATCAAACCAGATGAGCTTCCTCCTGGGGTTCTTAAAGTTGTGAAGGTCAATATAGCCGTTAAAAGAAAGCTGCAAGTAGGTGATAAAATGGCGGGGAGGCACGGAAATAAGGGCGTCGTGTCAAAAATTCTTTCTGAGGAGGATATGCCTTATCTTCCTAATGGTAGGCCAGTCGATATGATACTTAATCCCCTCGGTGTTCCATCTAGGATGAACGTTGGCCAAGTGTTGGAAACCCATCTCGGATGGGCGGCGCACGAGTTGGGCAACCAGATAAACGAGGTTATTGAAAGAGAATTCGGTCCCGAAGCAATAAGAGAAAAATTGAATTCCATATATGGCGAAGGACCAGCAAGAGGCTTAATAGACAAGTTGAATGATGAGGAGGTTATTGACGTTGCTAGGAGGCTTGCCAGGGGTATTCCAGTTAAGTCTGCGGTGTTTGATGGTGCGACAGAACAGCATATAAAGGAGATGCTAAACAAGGCTGAACTGCCTGAGGATGGAAAGACAATTCTTTTTGATGGTCGGACGGGCGAGCCGTTTGATCAGAAAGTTACAGTAGGCGTTATGTATATGCTAAAGCTTCATCATCTGGTTGAGGAAAAGATACACGCAAGAGCTATTGGTCCTTATTCCCTTGTTACTCAACAACCCTTGGGTGGCAAAGCTCATTTCGGCGGTCAGAGACTGGGTGAGATGGAGGTATGGGCGCTTGAGGCTTACGGTGCTTCATACACCCTACAGGAATTTCTTACTGTTAAATCGGATGATGTCATTGGTAGGACTAGAATATTTGATTCAATAGTAAAAGGTGACATGAATTTTGAGCCTGGTATTCCAGAATCATTCAGAGTTTTGCAAAAGGAACTACAGGCACTTGCTTTGGATGTAGAGCTTCTAGAAGAGAGTGAAGTTGATATGTATTAGTAAATTAATATGCATAAGGGAGATAAAGAGTGGACGCAAACAGCCTTTTTGAAAAACCCAAAAACCCTTCTGATTACTCAGCCGTAAAAATCTCAATTGCTTTTCCGGAAAAGATCAAAGAATGGTCAAGTGGAGAAGTGAAAAAACCTGAAACTATCAATTATAGAACATTTAAGCCTGAAAGGGGCGGTTTGTTCTGTGCTAAAATATTCGGACCGGTAAAGGACTACGAGTGTACCTGCGGAAAGTATAAGAGACTTAAGCATAGAGGAATAACGTGTGAGAAATGTGGAGTGGAGGTCATATCGTCTAAGGTTAGAAGAGATAGAATGGCGCATATTGAGCTTTCATCACCTGTAGCCCATATATGGTTTCTGAGGAGTATTCCATCCCGAATTGGAATGCTGTTGGATATGACGCTAAAGGATCTCGAAAAAGTGCTTTACTATGAATCATACGTAGTTGTTGATCCTGGTAGTTCTCCATTGGAGTTTGCCGAAGTATTAGGCGAAGATAAATATAGGAAGGCAATTGAAGAGTATGGACATGATTTCAAAGTTGGAATGGGTGCAGAGACGATAAGGGAAATGCTTAAAAAGATAGACCTTGCTGAGCTTTCTGAGCAGTTAAGACATGAAATGAAGAATACTACCTCCCCTATTAAAAGGGCTAGAATAGCAAAGCGGCTTAGAATTTGCGAAGCATTCAAGAGGTCTAAGAATCGTCCAGAATGGATGATTTTAACCAATATTCCGGTACTTCCACCGGATCTTAGACCACTTGTGCCTCTCGAAGGTGGTAGGTTCGCCACTTCAGATCTAAATGATTTATATAGGCGTGTAATTAACAGGAACAATCGGCTGAAAAAACTGCTGGAGCTAGGGGCGCCTGATATTATTATAAGAAATGAAAAACGTATGCTTCAGGAATCAGTAGATGCCCTTTTGGAGAATGGACGACGGGGAAGACCCGTGCTCGGGCACAACCGCAGACCTCTTAAAAGTCTTAGCGATATAATAAAAGGGAAACAGGGACGTTTCAGGCACAACTTGCTGGGGAAAAGAGTTGATTACTCGGGTCGCTCGGTCATTACGGTCGGACCTGATCTCAAACTTCACCAGTGTGGTATTCCAAAACAGATGGGACTTGAGTTGTTCAGACCGTTTATATATCAGAAACTTGAACAGTGGGGTTCTGCCGCGACTATAAAAATAGCAAAGAAACTGGTGGAACAAGAGGATCCTGTCGTGTGGGATGCGCTTGATGAAGTGATTAAAGAGCATCCAGTGCTCTTAAACCGCGCTCCTACGCTTCATCGTCTTAGCATCCAGGCTTTTGAGCCTATACTTATTGAGGACAAAGCTATTCAGATACACCCTTTGGTATGTCCCGCTTACAACGCCGACTTTGACGGCGATCAAATGGCCGTCCACGTGCCTCTGTCAGTAGAAGCTCAAACCGAGTGTAGGGCTCTAGTTATGTCCACTAATAATATACTATCTCCAGCTCATGGAAAGCCTATAATACTGCCTACGCAGGATATTGTTCTTGGCATTTATTATATGACCAGAGACATGGCAGTTGATAAGGGGGACGGGAAAATCTTTTCCTCTATTGAGGAAGTGCAGATGGCTTATGATTCAGGTGACATCGGGTTACATGCGAAGATTCGCGTTTGCATAAAGGACAAGCTTTATGATACTACGGCTGGGCGAGTACTACTTTACGAAATAATGCCTAAAGTTATACCATTTGAGCTTGTAAACAGATCAATGACAAAGAGGGCTATAGAAGAGCTTGTTGACAACTGCTTTAGAATGGCTGGAGGCAAGAGTACGGTTCTTCTTGCCGATAATATGAGAACTTTGGGTTTCAAGTACTCGACAATAGCCGGCATCTCAATATCCATTAACGATATGAGCATTCCTGAAAAGAAAAAGGACCTTCTCCAAAGGGCGAGTGATGAGGTTGTTAAGGTACAGAATCAGTATCTACAGGGACTTATTACAGATGGCGAGAGGTATAACAAGGTTATAGATATTTGGTCCAGGACAAACGTTGAAGTTGCTGAAGAAATGATGCGCGATATATCTTTTGAGGAAGCAAAGAACGACAAAGGAGAAACTAAAAGGGGAGCCAGTTCTAACCCTATATATATGATGATTGATTCAGGGGCAAGGGGAAGTAAGGACCAGGTTCGTCAGCTCGCCGGGATGAGGGGGCTTATGGCTAAACCATCGGGAGAGATTATAGAAACCCCTATTACCTCTAATTTTCGTGAAGGATTGACGGTGCTTCAATACTTTATTTCCACCCATGGGGCGAGAAAAGGACTGGCAGACACTGCGCTTAAAACGGCGAACGCGGGTTATCTAACAAGAAGGCTTATAGACGTTGCCCAAGATGTTATGATAAAAGAATACGACTGTGGCACCGTTGAAAGTATTTTGGTTAGTGGCTTAGTGGACAGCGGTGGAGACGTAATAGCAAGAGTGGCGGAAAGGGTGTTAGGAAGGGTAGCGTCAGAAGATGTTCTTGATCCAGCTAGTGGCGAGTGCATAGTTCGTGCCAACCAAGAAATAGATGAAAGGTTCTGCTCTGCAATTGACGAAGCTGGTAGCATTGCTGAGATTAAGATCAGATCCGTTCTAACTTGTGAAGCGCAAGTAGGCGTGTGCACCTTGTGCTATGGAAGGAATCTCGCTACGGGTAAGCTCGTTAACATTGGAGAAGCAGTAGGTATTATCGCTGCCCAATCAATTGGCGAGCCAGGCACGCAGCTTACTATGAGAACCTTCCATATAGGTGGAGCTGCTAGTCAGAGGGCTGCGGAGAGCACGCTTAAGGGTGCCCACGAGGGTGTAATTAAGCTCAATAACGTAAGAACGGTGAGAGGCAAGGATGGGAACCTAGTTGTAGTTAACCGTGCAGGGGCTTTGGCAATAGTGGATGAAAAAGGTTATGAAATGGAGAAGAGTCCGCTAGTGCTAGGAGCAAGGTTGAGGGTTAAAGATGGGGAAAAGGTGAAAGAAGGGCAGATCATTGCGGAATGGGATCCTTATACGACGCCTGTCATTTCAGAGTTTGAGGGCACCATAGGGTTTATACATTTAGAGCAGGGCGTAACTCTGAAAGAGCAGGTTGATGAGGTTACCGGTATTTATAAAAAGGTTGTTATTGAATCTACGGATTTGAACCTACATCCGAGAATTGTTATTAGAACGAGCGATGGGGGAAACATACTTTATTCACTGCCGATAGGCGCTGTAATAGAGAGGAATGAAGGCGATGCCGTTAATGCCGGTGATATTATCGCCAAAATTGCTAGAGCGACAGCTAAGACCAAGGATATCACCGGGGGGCTTCCAAGGGTGGCAGAGCTTTTTGAAGCCAGGAGGCCAAAGGACCCAGCGGTTGTGTCAGAGATTGACGGTATAGTTAAGTATGGAGGTGATCTCAAAGGAAAGAGGAGAGTTAGCGTTGTTCCTGATATTGGCGAAGAAAAAAAATATTCAATTCCCAGGGGTAGGCACATACTCGTCAGAGATGGCGAATGGGTCAATTCAGGTGATCAGCTTGTTGATGGTTCTGTAGATCCGCACGATATTCTGAAGATACGTGGAGAGCGCGCCCTTATACGTTACCTTGTCGATGAGGTTCAAGAGATTTACAGGCTGCAGGGAGTTAAAATGAATGATAAGCACATAGAAGTTATTGTCAGGCAAATGCTTAAAAGGGTAGAGGTAAAGGATCCGGGCGATACTACCCTACTTGCTGCCGAAGTTGTGGAAAAACGTGATTTCTTTGAAGAGAATGAAAGGGTTGTTCAACAAGGTGGAAAACCTGCATCTGCGGAGCCCCGCCTCGTTGGCATTACAAGGGCGTCGCTAAGTACCGAAAGTTGGCTCTCTGCGGCGTCTTTCCAAGAAACGACAAAGATTCTAACCGAAGCTGCATGTGAGGGTAAGAAAGATCATCTAAGGGGACTTAAAGAAAACGTTATTATAGGTAGGCTCATACCTGCTGGAACCGGGCTTCCGATTTATAGAAATATAGATGTTGAGGTGCCAGTTCTTGAGGTGCCGGTTCCAACTGTTACCTCCGTAGAGGAACAATCGGCATAAAAAGTTGGGTTTAGGGAAGTTTTCTCTATGGATTTCGGGGACATGTCTAAAAACGACTCCCTAGTCCCCAAATCTTGTCTCAGTATTTTATAAGGCTTATAACGATGTCTCAAAATAGTAAGTCCAGAATGGACAAGGCTTACGATCCAAAAAAGGTTGAGGAGAGATTGTATGCCGAGTGGCTTGATAAGGGTTACTATAGAGCTTCGACTCAGTCCGATAAAGTTCCTTTTACTATAGTGATTCCACCTCCAAATGTGACTGGGTCCCTTCATATCGGACATGCTTTGGACTACACCATACAGGATATCCTCATTCGCTATAAGCGTATGAAAGGTTTTGACGCTCTTTGGGTGCCCGGTATGGATCATGCGGGTATTGCGACTCAGATGGTAGTTGAGCGCGAGCTTGAAAAAGAGGGATTATCGAGAATTGACATTGGTAAGGAGGCTTTCTTAGACCGTGTTTGGAAGTGGAAAGAAGACTCGGGTGGCGTTATAGTAGAACAGCTTAAAAGACTTGGCGCTTTGCCAGATTGGGATAAGGAGCGTTTTACGCTTGATGAAAATCTTTCACGTGCCGTGAGGAAAGTCTTTGTATATCTCTATGATCAGGGGCTTATTTATAAGGATAAAAAGCTGGTGAATTGGGATCCTAAGCTGCGCACTGCAATTTCGGATCTGGAAGTAGAGCAAAAAGACGTAGAAGGATCCCTTTGGCATCTTATGTATCCTATTAAGGATGGGGATAGTGAATTTATAACTGTTGCGACCACCAGACCGGAGACGATGTTAGGAGATACGGCCGTTGCTGTTCATCCTGAAGATGAGCGTTACAAGCGCCTTATAGGAAAAAGTGTAGTGCTTCCGCTTGTAGGGCGAGTAATACCTATTATAGCGGATGAGTATAGCGATCCTGAGAAAGGTTCGGGTGCCGTGAAAATCACGCCTGCCCATGATTTTAATGATTTTGAAGTAGGCAAGAGGCATAATCTCTCTATGATAAATATATTTGATGAAACAGCTCGTATGAATGAAGATGTTCCCACTGCTTACAGGGGTATGGATAGGTTTCAGGCTAGGAAGCGGATCGTAGATGATATGCAGTCTCTAGGATTATTAGCTAAGGTCGAAAAAACTTCGCACACCCTGCCTTATGGTGATAGATCTGACGTCGTGATTGAGCCATGGCTTACCGATCAGTGGTATGTGGATGCTAAAAAGCTTGCCGCGCGGGCGATTAGTGCCGTTGAAGATGGAGATATAAGTTTTGTCCCTAGATATTGGGAAAACACGTATTTTGAGTGGCTTCGCAATGTTGAGCCCTGGTGTATATCCCGTCAGCTCTGGTGGGGACATCAGATTCCCGCCTGGTATGGTCCTGACGGTCAAGTATTCGTTGCAAAATCTGAGGAAGAAGCGCTTGAGACGGCTAAAGATCATTACGGCAATGAGGTGGAGCTAATCAGGGATCTAGACGTGCTTGACACGTGGTTTTCTTCAGCTTTGTGGCCTTTCTCAACACTTGGATGGCCCAAACTGACGCCTGAACTCAAAAAATACTATCCGACTAGCGTTTTAGTAACCGGTTTTGACATCATCTTCTTCTGGGTTGCACGTATGATTATGCAGGGTATTAAGTTCATGGGGGACGTGCCGTTTAAGGACGTTTATATTCACGGACTAATAAGGGATGAAAAAGGCAAAAAGATGAGTAAAACCACGGGAAACGTCATTGATCCACTCAGCGTTATAGAAGAGAACGGTGCTGATGCTCTTAGATTTAGCCTGTGTGCGCTTGCTACTCAGGGAAGAGATATAAAACTCTCTATGTCTACTATTCAGGGTTACAGGAATTTTATAAATAAAATATGGAACGCTTCCCGCTTCCTGGTTATGAACCTAGAAGGTTACGATTTTTCTCTACCTTTTGCAGAAGAAGACTTGTCTAACTATGACAAATGGATAATTACCAAGCTCAATTACACTATAAAGGAGGTTCAGGATTCACTTGACTACTATCAATTTGATAAAGCGGCTAGCGCCATTTATCAGTTTATATGGGTGGATTACTGTAATTGGTACATTGAGGCGGTCAAGCCCGAGCTTTATAGTGGTGACGAACGTGTAAAGCAGAAGACCAGGGATGTTCTGATAAAAGTTCTGACAACGTCTCTCCAACTACTTCACCCTATAGCTCCTTTTATTACAGAAGAATTATATCAGCGGCTTCGTGAATTTGGTGTGACGCTAAATAGCGTAGAAGGGAGTGATTCGGAGAGCATTGTTAAAAGCTCTTTTCCAGAATTTAATAGAGACCATATATTTGAGCATGGTTACAGAGAAATAGAGTTTGTTAAAGGTGTAGTAGTCGGTATCCGAAATCTAAGAGCTACAATCAGGGTGCATCCTTCTGAGCAAGTGAGAGTCGTTTTACTTCCTGAAAATGACGTTATTAGAGAATATATTGAATCTAACAGGGAACTTATTCTTAACCTAGCCACGTTGTCAAAATTTGATATAGCCAATAGCGGAGAAAAGCCCACAAGGGCTATTGCGCAGGTCAATCCGGGAGTTGAAATCTTTTTGCCTATAGAAGGTCTGATTGATATTGAGAAAGAGTCTGAGAGGATTAGGAGAGAAATCGGCAAGATAACAAAGGAATTAGAACGCGCTGAAAGGAAGCTCGCCAGCGCTGGCTTCCTAAGCCAAGCACCTGAAGGAGTGGTGAAGAAGGAGAAAGGTAAGCATGAACAATTATCATTCCAGAAGCGGAAGATGCTAGAGGTGTTTGAGAAATTGCAAGAACTAAATTAGTAAGCTAGCATTCTAGCATCTGCGATCTTGCGTTGAAGTATAATGCGTTCTATCAGGTCAACCTAGCTACTCGAAAAGGCCGGGTTGCTCATTCTGGTTAGTTTCTCTATCAGTAATCTCAGCAGGATATTCACCTGTGAAGCATGCGTTACAGAAATTTTCTTTGCCCCTGAGAATTCTCTTCTCATTTACTGCTTTCATAACGCCTTTCATGCTTAGGTAGCCTAAGGAATCGGACGTTATGTATTTTTTAATCTCTTCTATTTCTAATGAGTTTGCTATGAGCTCTTCGTTCAGAGGAGTATCTATCCCATAATAGCATGAAAATTTTGTCGGTGGCGAGCTTATTCTCACGTGCACTTCCTTTGCTCCTGCAGCGCGTATCATTTTCACGATCTTCCTGCTTGTCGTTCCTCTAACAATTGAGTCATCTACTATAACGACTCTTTTTCCCTCCAGCACCTCGCCTATAGCATTTAGCTTTAGCTTAACGCCCAAGTTTCTAATTGATTGCTGTGGCTGGATAAACGTTCTTCCCATATAGTGGCTCCTGAGTAATCCCAGCTCGAGTGGAAGTCCTGACTCTTCCGCGTAACCAATAGCTGAAGGCACACCTGAGTCCGGCACCGCGACGACAATATCCGCTTTCGCAGGGTGTTCTATTGAAAGTTGTTTGCCAAGCGCTTTTCTTACCTGATAGACGTTTCTCCCCGTCATAAAGCTATCTGGTCTTGCAAAGTAAATGTGTTCGAACACACAGTAGGCGTGTTTTGTCTCAGGAAAAGGTTTAAGAAATTCAACGCCGTTTTGATCAATTACCACAATTTCCCCGGGTTCTATTTCTCTTTCAAATTTTGCTTCTATTAAATCAAAGGCGCAGCTCTCTGAGGCGATAACGGGCGAGTCTCCAAGCTTTCCCATAACCAAGGGTCTAAAGCCGTAAGGATCTCTTGCCGCTACCATCGTCTCTGGTGTAAGGAAAAGCAGAGAATAGGCTCCCTTACACTTGTTTAGGGCTTCGACAATTTTCTTTGCCAGTCCTTCCTCTTTGGACTTAGCTATCAGATGAACAATTACTTCCGTATCCGTTGTCGATTGGAAAATTGCTCCGCTCTCTTCAAGCTCTTTCCTAAGGGTTCTCGCGTTTGTCAGGTTGCCGTTGTGCCCAATGGAAAGCGCGCCGCGAAAATAGTTTATTACTATGGGCTGCATATTTTTCATATGGCTTGATCCCGTAGTCGAGTAGCGCACGTGTCCTATGGCGTTATTGCCCGTAAGTTTGGATAAGACTTCTTCGGTGAATATATCTGATACGAGCCCCATGTTACGGTGATAATGTAGGTTTATCCCGTCCGACGTTACTATTCCAGCGCTTTCCTGTCCTCTATGTTGCAGGGCGTGGAGCCCTAAGTATGTTAGATTGGCCGCCTCAGAATTCCCATATATGCCGAAAACTCCACACTCTTCTTTGAGTTTAGGCATAGCTTCTCAATATATCCTCGAATCCCGAATTCCATGCATTATAAGCTTCATTGATTGGAATATCTATTAAGTTCTCAATAAGAAACTTAGTTCCTTCAACCTTCCCAATTATTTCCATAGGCACTCTCCACTTAGCTATTATATCTTCAAACTCTATCAAATTATTTTGTTTTAAGGAGATTATTACCCTTGACTGGGACTCTGAAAACAAAAGAGAGTCTTTTCTTATATCGCTACAGAGATTGATTCTTATACCTACGGGCCCGTTTGGAGCGAAGCAGGATTCAGCAAGTGCTACTCCAAGTCCTCCTTCGGATATATCGTGAGCAGAGTTTATTATACCTTCATTTGAAACTTCAAGTAAAGCTTGAATCAAATTAGATTCAGTATTTAAGTCTAGTTCTGGTGGCTTACCGCGCGTTTGTCCGTGAATCTGTGCTAGGTACTCACTTCCTCCTAATTCTTCTTTCGTTTCCCCCAGAAGCACTATGAGGTCTCCTTCATCCTTGAACCATTGGGTTGTGAGTTTGCTTACGTCATCTATTAACCCTATCATTCCTATTGTAGGGGTTGGATAGATTGCTTTGTCTTCTGTTTCATTATAGAAACTTACGTTCCCACTTACAACGGGCGTGTTAAGCTTTAAGCACGCCTTCGACATACCGTCGATTGCCTGTTTGAACTGCCACATTACGTGGGGTTTCTCAGGATTGCCAAAGTTTAAGCAGTTGGTAATCGCAATGGGTGTAGCTCCTGAGCAGGCAAGGTTTCTCGCGCTTTCAGAGACCGCTATCACCGTCCCGTTATAGGGGTCGAGATAGCAGTATTTTGAGTTGCAATTGACCGTAATGGCTACTGCTTTTCTCGTGTTTTTCATCCTGATTACGGATGCGTCCGAGCCTAGTAGGCTAACCGTATTAGTTCTAACCATTTGATCATACTGCTCATATATCCAGCGCTTACTCGCCAAAGTGGGTGATCGCAAAAGCGTAAGTAGCGCGTCGCTCAGTTTTTTGGGAATGCTTATCGTGGACGCGTCAAGTTTCTGCACCTCGTCTTGGTATTGTGGTTTACCATAAGGTCTTTTATAAGTAGGTGCTTGATCCGATATGAGTTTAATCGGTATATCAGCGGCTATGTTCCCATTTTCGGTTACCATAAGGCTTTGTCCGTCGGTTACTTCTCCAATAATGCTGAAATCAACACCCCATTTTTTGAATATTTTCTCTGCTGTATTTTCCTTTCCTTTCTCAATTACCATCAGCATTCTTTCCTGCGATTCAGACAACATAACCTCATACGCGCTCATGGACTCTTCCCTTCTGGGCACTTTGTCAATATTGATATTTATTCCCGTATTGGCTCGTTCCGCCATTTCGGTCGAAGATGAAGTCAGCCCCGCGGCTCCCATATCCTGAACGCCCACGACGACTCCTGTCTTAAAAAGCTCAAGGCAGGCTTCCAGTAAGAGCTTCTCCGCAAACGGATCGCCGACTTGAACTGCTGGTCTTTTTCCCTCTGATTCTTTTGTAAACGTCTCGGACGCCATAACGGCGCCTTGTATTCCGTCCCTTCCCGTTTTAGATCCAACATAAACTACGGAGTTCCCTACGCCTTTTGCGTATCCTCTGAAAATCTTGTCCGTCTCAGCAATGCCTAGCGCAAAAACGTTTACCAGGGGATTTCCATTATAACAATCATCGAAATAAACTTCGCCCCCTACCGTTGGAATCCCGACGCAGTTCCCGTATCCGGCGATGCCTGCTACTATACCATCTACAATATACTTAGTTTTTGGCAGCGAAGGCTCCCCGAATCTAAGAGAGTCTAACAGAGCGATAGGTCTTGCTCCCATTGTAAATATGTCTCTTAGTATCCCGCCCACTCCAGTAGCCGCTCCTTGATAGGGCTCGATGAAAGAGGGATGATTATGGCTTTCCATCTTAAATACTGCACAAAGCCCGTCGCCTATATCTACTATACCTGCGTTTTCCCCAGGACCTTGTATTATTTTATCCCCAGTCGTAGGAAGCCTTTTCAGATGCACTTTGGAGCTTTTGTAGGAGCAGTGCTCGGACCACATAGCGGCTATTATGCCGAGTTCCGTAACGTTAGGTTTTCTCCCCAGAATTTTTACTATGTGATCAAACTCTTCTTCAGTGAGTCCGTGTTTCTTTGCGATTTCTAGGCTGGGCATGGTCTAGCTTAACTCCATTAAATAAATGTACCAGGTTATCGCTCTACATTTACAAACTATTGTATATCGCTAAGGCGGCTTGTATTATAACACTTTCTTAGACAGGTGTTTGGGAATAGGGTTCATAGTAAATACAAGAGATTCAAGCCTGTGATATAATAAAGAAATTTGTTTGCGGGCACATGAGAAAAAGAGAAGCTAAATCAGAATCAACATGGACTTGTAGCTAAGGGTCAAGTATATGACTGGATCAGAGATAAGAAACCTGTTTCTTCAGTATTTTCAGGATAAGGGGCACAACTTAGTTGACAGCTCATCCCTTATTCCGCGCAACGACCCTACTCTCCTTTTTACAAACGCGGGGATGGTGCAGTTTAAGGACGTATTCTTGGGTATTGATAAGCCGGATTATAATAGGGCAGCATCTTCGCAAAAGTGCGTGAGAGCTGGAGGGAAGCATAACGATCTTGAAAACGTCGGCGTTACTGCTCGGCATCACACCTTTTTTGAAATGCTTGGAAACTTCTCATTTGGCGACTATTTTAAAGAAGAAGCTGTAAGATTTGGATGGGAGCTTATTACTGAAATATATAAGCTCCCTCAGGAAAAGCTATGGGTGACCGTATTTGAAGAGGATGATGAAGCGGCTGAGATTTGGCGGAAGCAAGCGGGCATTCCGGCAGATAGAATAGTTAGAATGGGGGAGAAAGATAATTTTTGGGCTATGGGAGACGTGGGTCCCTGCGGACCTTGCTCCGAAATACTAATTGATCAGGGTAAGGAATTTAGCTGTAGTAAATCAACGACCTGTAGAGTGGGCTGTGACTGCGATCGTTATCTTGAGCTCTGGAATCTTGTTTTCATGCAGTTTAACAGAGACGAGTCTGGCAATCTAAAGCCGTTACCTGAACCGAACATTGATACGGGGATGGGACTCGAGAGAATTACAGCAGTTCTACAGGGCGTTAAGAGCAACTACGAGACCGACCTAATTCGCGGAATAATCTCAAACGTAGAAGAGATAGCGGAGATTGGTTATGGACAAGACCTTAAATCCGATATTTCAATTAGGGTCATTGCCGATCACGCCCGCGCCGTAACTTTTTTAATATCCGACGGTGTGTTTCCCTCAAACGAGGGTAGGGGATACGTCCTCAAACGGATATTGAGAAGAGCAGTCCGCCATGCAAAGATGCTCGGCATTGAGGATCCCTGTCTATATAAAATTACTGATAGCGTAAGGGAAATTATGCAGGGTGCTTATCCTGAGCTAAACGATAGAATAAAGTTTGTTCAGGAAATTGTTAAGAATGAGGAAGAGAGATTTTTTGAGACCATAGATAGGGGCTTTGAGCTTTTGAATGCGGAAATTGATAAAAGGAAGGGAGACAAGGTTTTGTCTGGGAATCTCCTATTCAAATTATATGATACGTATGGATTTCCAGTGGATATTACGGAAGAGGTTGCGAGTGAAAGAGGGTTTTCTGTTGATCACTTGGGTTTTAGAAGAGAAATGGAAAAACAGAGAGAACAATCAAGAAAAGCATGGAAGGAGTCTGGAGATAATCAGTTAGAATCGTTTTATAGAGATGTTGCTTCAGGCGGGATTAAAGTCAACTTTACTGGTTATCATAAAATAATTGACATGGGAAGAGTCACGGCAATAATCAGGGATGGTGACCTGGTGGATAGTGCCGACGAAGGAGACAAGGTTGAAATACTGACTGATGGAACGCCGTTTTACGGAGAATCGGGAGGTCAGGTAGGTGATAGAGGGATAATAGAGGCTAAGGACGGCATAGCTCGGATATTAGATACGACGAAGCCTTTGCCTGATCTCATAGCGCATAAGGCTGTAATAAAGAAAGGGGCTTTATGGGTAGGCGATCTGGTAGAACTTAAAGTAGATAAAGAGTTCCGATATGGGACAAACTTGCATCATACGGTAACTCATATTCTTCATGCGGTTTTAAGAGAGATACTTGGAAACCACGTAGGGCAGGCGGGATCCCTTGTTTCTCACGACCATTTTAGGTTCGATTTTACACACCATTCTTCTATTGATAGAAAGGAGCTAAGGATGATAGAAGAGATTGTTAATCAAAGGATCAGGTGGGATGATAGGGTTAATATAGAAGAAGGCGTTCCCTATGATGACGCTATAAAAAGAGGGGCGATGGCTTTTTTTGAGGAGAAATATGGGGATAAAGTAAGGGTGGTAAGTATAGGGGATTATAGCATAGAGCTTTGTGGTGGTACTCACCTTACTACGTCGGGGCAGGTTGGCGTGTTTAAGATCGTGTCCGAAACCGCTTCTTCCGCTGGAGTAAGGCGTATCAATGCGCTTGCTGGAGAAGCGGCCTGGAATTTTATGAGAGGTAAGGAGGATAGGTTGATTGAGGCTTCTTCAATTTTGAAGGTGCCCGAATCCGATCTTATTCCTAGGCTTAGGAGATTAACTGAAGAGAATGAGAAGATCAGAAGAGAGCTCGAAAACTATAAAGCGAAGGTGCTAACTGATTCCGCTGGAGACTTAATGGATGGTTTAAGGGATATTAAAGGCGTTCGCGTGCTATCCGTCGAAATTCCTGGAGCTAACCCCAGCGAGCTAAGGAAAATATGGGATGACGTCCGGAACAAGGTAAGTTCTGGCGTTGCTGTACTGGGCAGTAGGAATAATGGTATGGCTTTCATACTTGTCGGAGTAACTAATGACCTTAGTAAAGAATATTCTTCTACGGATATTATTAAGGAGATTGCCCCACTTATTGGAGGTAAAGGTGGGGGCAGAAATGATATGGCGCAAGCTGGTGGGAACAAGCCTGATAACTTAGATAAAGCTTTAGATAAGGCTATTGAGATTATAGATAGAGGATGCTAAACCCCTCAGGACCTTCTAACCGCTTAGGCATGTACTAAATATATTTATTGGTGATATTGGACTAGCGACCATGCTGTGGCGCGTCTGTATTTTGTGTTTTTATTGACCTACGCCCTTTTCTTCTAATATACTCTTAACTTTTTTCAAGGCTGCGCTTTCGATTTGCCTTACCCTTTCTCTTGAAACGTTCAATTTAGCCCCCAGCTCTTCAAGCGTAAGCGGCGTGTCCGACAGTACCCTTTTTTCAATTATAAAGCGCTCTCGATCTTTAAGGATGTTAAGGGCTTCAATCATCCCGCTTTTAACCATTTCCTTTTCTTCTGTTCTTATTATCAAATCCTCTTGGTTCTCTTTGTCGTCGGCTAGGAAGTCAAGATAAGATGATTCGTTTTCATTTTTTATTTCTGCGTCTAACGATAGGTCTTTACTGCCCATTCTCTGATCCATCTCAATAATAACCTTATCCGATACGTTAAGTTTATCAGCTAACTCCTTATAATCTTCAGTGCTAAGGTTGTCCCCTGCCATTTTCATCTCATTCTTAGTTGACCTCAGTTTGTAAAAGAGCTTTCTTTGTGCCTGCGTTGTCCCTATCTTGACCAAGCTCCAACTCTTAATGATATGATTTTGTATATATGCCCTTATCCACCATACGGCATAAGAGATCAGCCTATATCCCTTAGTTGGATCGAATCCTTTTACCGCGTGCATGAGTCCTACGTTCCCTTCCTGTATAATGTCCATAGTATTAAATCCGTAATTCTTATATTCATTCGCTAGACTGACGACGAACTTTAAGTTTGAAGTAACTAGTTTCCGCGCCGCCTCTAAATCCCCCTCGTCTCTGTATTTTATAGCGAGGGCATACTCCTCATCACGGCTTAATATCGGGTAATTGCTTATTTCCGCGAGATATCGGTGCAGCGAAGTTGTATGAGTGGGAAGTAGGTTGTTTGGCTGTTTCTTTTCCTTATCTATTTCTTTATCTGTTTCTTTTTTTTTAGGCATTGAATTTACCTAGATTATTATACGTTTTTGAGACGTCTATTCAACTGGGCGGTCTGAGGTCATACGGATTGAATCCCGGGTAGTAAACCTTATAGCTGCCTTTCTATCTAACCTATACGTGCCTATTACGTGCAAACTTGACTCGTGGGCATCTACTGTATAAGTTTATGGGCGTCTAAGTTTTAATCTTAAATTATCCGGTTCCGGTGTAGCTCAGCTGGCAGAGCGGGTGGCTGTTAACCACTAGGTCGGGGGTTCGAATCCCTCCGCCGGAGCCAAATGTGTTCAATTTAATGTGTTCAATTTGAAGACTTGCTCTAAGTTGTTACGGTAGGTCATGTTCACTAATTCTCCCTACTCCCTACTCCCTAGGCCTAATTTATTTGTTTTCATCTCCGGATCATTTGTTTTACTTCCAATGGCAACAGAAAAACCGATGAGGAAAGTGAAATAAAGGGCGTTTGATGGAATCTGTAGATTAAAGTCCACAAAGCTATGAATTAATATAGAGAGAATGCCGGTCAGCGCGCCAAGTAACAGGAACAATCTTAAATGATCCTGTTCGGATGATAAGCGCGCTAGGTTTCTAACTGATGATAGAAAAAATAGGACGAGAGCAAGCATAATCAAGAGAAAACCTAGCAGCCCGGTCTCCGAGAGAATCTGAAGGTAATCATTGTGACTTTCTTCAAATCTGAGCGGTTTTATCATAGATATTTTATATAGTGGAAACACGTGGCTGAAAGTGCCTAGTCCGGTGCCAAAAAGTGGAAAATCTCTTATTATGCTTACCGTGTCTTTCCATACTAGTATCCTCTTTAACGACGAGAAGTACTCCCATGCGAATAGGTACCTTTCTATTATTGGGTAAATGCCTATATAGACGCCAAGCAAGAGACATACTGCAACAATAATATAGATTATCCACTTTGTTTCGATGCCCTTTGGTGCAAACTTGGAGAATACGATGTAGAAAAAGAAAAGGGATACCAATATGCTGAAAATACCACCCCTAGATTCTGAGAGCATTATGGACAAAAGGACAATTCCCATCATAATAGCCAATAATATGTGTTTTAGGTTTGAAGAGATCAGCCTTCCTACAAAAGACTTTTTATCTGATTTATTGCCTTGTTTTATAGAAAGCAAGTACCCTAGAGCGAGCGGGAAGCAAATCTCTATGAAACCCGCAAAGTGATTACGGTTTACAAAGGTTCCCCTTGCAACCTCTTGTCCTCCGCTTAGGAGGTACTGATAGATTCCTAGCAATGCCTCCATCATCATTATCGCTAATATCGGGATTATCGCTAGTTTGATATTTAGAACTCGTCCGAAACTTTTCGACACTACGATGCCAAAGGTGAAGTAAGATAACAATAGCAACGTTTGTTTCATGGTCTCATTGGGATACAAGCTTATGGTGAATAATTTCATATCTGAAGATGAGCCTATATCGGCCAGTATAGAGTATGTTAACTCCCATATTTCAAGGCTTTTTCCAGATAAGGCTCCCACAATGTAGCTAGGAAACGGAACCGTCTGAAATAAGCACAGAACAAGAAATAATAGAATTGGCAGGTAAGGTTTTATACTTAAGAAAGGTGTCTTCTCTTCTATTATTGATTTGATAAGCCAGAGAAGAAAAATGAAGAACGACGAAATCTGAATGATCAGTAGGTGAACTGGTTTTACGCTGCCAATGGGTAGGGGAGATAGAACTAGGGCTGCAATGATAAGAAGTAGAATAGTGCGCTCAAGAAATTTTGAATAGGGACTTACAAGTTTCATGAAGCAACTGCTTTTCTATAGACTCGTGCTCTCTGAGTTCGGAATTCTTGCATTCCATGATATAAATGATTTAATTATAATCCCATTAACGAGGAAAGCAAATGTTAGGGAAGCAGTAATGGTTTTGTCGGAGAAGAGGCTTAAGTATCTACCTACTATTGTTCCGTAAAATACTTAGCAAATGTGGCAAGTTATTATCTACGCAGTCTATCTTGTTTTTTTGATATTGAATTAGTTTAAGTGTTATGTTTAGCATCAGTAGCGATTGGAAAGATTAAATGATTTTTACGTTTAGGAGTAAAGCATTTAAGCTTTTATCGGTATTCGTAATACTTATGTTGCTGCTTGTCGCAGAAGAGGCATCATCTGCAAGCACCCTTATTGGAAGAGTTACTTTAGTTAAAAGGGATGGTCAGGCATATACCCTTCCTGTAACGTCAGGGACGAAGCTAGGATACGATCAGAAAGTGTTAATGCGCGTGAGGGGAGCGAGTTTTGTAATAGAAAAAGGCTCTGAGTTGAAAGTATTGGAAGAGAGCGAAGTTCTGGCGTTGCAGGTAAGCAAGGGAGTCATTCATTTTAGGGTTAAGCCTAGCAAGAGAGCGTTAAGTTTCAATACACGGGAAGGGGATTTTAGGACTTTAGGGATAGCAAAAGCAAGCACATCAAGGGTAAGGGGGACAATAAGAATTAATAGGTCAGGGATAGAGTTATGGGTGAATGAGGGTAGTATGGAGGCAGTAACCGAAAAAGGTATAGAGACAGTGGAGGCAGGGGAAAAGCTGGAGGCTCTATCGCGCTAGCTACTAGGAGTAAGGAAGTTAGTGAGTTAGTAGTTGTCATGAAACCGCGGCGTAAGGCTTTTAAGCACTAAGTTAAAAAATGGCGAAATTCCTAAATTGCAAGAGTCAAATAGTAGTTCTTATAGCTCTTAGCCTTATTATTATGCTAGTCGTATTGCGTTTAGGCATTTCATCTGTTCTGGCTGATAGAGAAGATATAGAATCTATAGAAAAGGGATTGTCCTTTAACCAAAGTAATGCCCTGGCGACCTACAAGATAGCTCGAATTAACCAGTTCTTCATGACAGAAGAGGAAGAACGGATCAAAGAGATATACGTAAATTCTCTTAGGGAGAATCCTCTGTTTACAGTCGCATGGATTGGACTTGCAGAGACTTTAATTGAGATGGATGAAGATAACAAAGCCCATTTGGCTCTGACTAGAGCAAGAGGTCTTATTCCTTCGTCGATCGGGCTGCTATGGGAGTCCTCTCTCTTAGCTTTTTCGCTAGGTGATATTGAGCTTGCAACGGATATGTTAAAGATGGTGGCCAAAGCCGATCCCAAGAGAAGGCAAAGGGTTTTTGATATATGTCATGAGTTAATAGACGATTATGATCTAATCCTGCGCAGGGTGGTATCTGACGAGACGCTGGGTGACTATCTGAGATACCTAGTTGCAAAAGACATGCTAGACGCAACTTACCTAGTATGGCAGCGCGTTGAAACAAAGATGAATATACCAGATGAAGTTGCCCTGAGCTATGTTAATTACCTTATGAAGAAAGGGGATGCTGACAGGGCAAAGAGAATCCAGATGCGGCTTCGTTCAGACGGGGCATAGGGACTCTGACTGGTGTGCGATTATAATCAGTTGCTGAAATAGTGATAATATGAGATTAAGAGAGGAGATTGACGGGAAACGCAAAATGTTGCTGAAAGTTGAGTTAGGAAATATCTATATGTGGATTGAGAGTAAAGTATCAAAGACCATCTTCTGAGACAACGCTACTGACTTTTTTAATATGAATAAAAAAGATACTAAAGAGGGTTTTTACGCCAAGCGGGGAAAGCGCGCACTTGATTTGGTTATCTCTTTGCCTTTGCTAATTATTCTCTCTCCTCTGATCCTTTTGATCTCTATCCTGATAAAGTGTGATAGCGAGGGTTCGGTTCTATTTACGCAGTTAAGGGTGGGTAGATCGGGAAGGGTCTTTAAGTTCTATAAATTTAGAAGCATGATAAAAGATGCCGACAAGAAAGGTCCTTACATAACGTCGAGCGATGACAAGAGAGTAACGCCACTTGGCAAGATACTGAGGAAGTACAAACTTGACGAGATTCCCCAGATATTAAACGTTATTAAAGGCGATATGAGTCTTGTAGGACCAAGACCATGGGTAAAAAAGGTTGTAGATGAGTTTCAGGGTGATGATTCATTGATTCTAAGCATAAGACCCGGCATTACGGGTTACGCCTCGCTTATGTATAGAAACGAAGAAGAGATTCTTGTGGGATACGATGACGTAGAATATGCACACAATACTATTATCCTTCCCCAAAAAGTAGCGTTCTGTAAAAAGTACATAACAGAAATGAGTTTTATAACGGACTTGAAGATTCTTTTCGGCACGTTTAGGGAGTTAATAAAATTCTGAGCAACTACAGATTCCAAGATCATTTTTAATTTAACAAATAGTTCTTGACAAGGAGTGATGGGATTTGTTATAAGTGGTATTATTAGGTAGGTGTTAGATAGGTAGGATTAAGTAGGAGCAATTAGATTGTATAATAATTAGTGTTATTGTATTATAGTTTATCGTATAGAGTGGTATTAGATGATATAGAGATGTAGATGATATAGAAGGGTTGGTAATCTGGTCAAAAAACTATTTAAGTAAGGAGGTATTAAGACTATGCCAAGTCATCTTAACGTTCCTACGAAGTATTGGGAACTCACGAAGGAGGTTCCACCTCCTCCAATAGAGCGTGACATAAAGTCATGGATCATAGCGAATCCATCGGATCCGTTGTGGGATATAGACGTTCTTCCTCTGACATATACAGATAGTCGTTGGTCGGCGTTTGTAGTAAGGGTGGATGAGGGTACGCGTCAGCGTTTATGTCCGAATCCGCCATTAGAGGTATGGGATGGGGAGAATGCTGATTTAGTAGAGTTTTGGTATGTGGATCATAAGAACACGATGTTGGGTCCATATTTGGAGTTTGGAGTAACGATATCGGCGACGTATAAGGATCCACGTGGTAATGTGTACAAGGCTGGATATTATCCGTATATGTATTTGACGGGCGATGCGCCTGTAGATGCGGGGCGAGTATTAGGATTTCCGAAGAAGATGTCATATATACGTTGCACGGTACACGGTGGAGAGAAGGGGACGGATTTCTTTGGATTTGCTATGTCTCGGAATGGGTATTTGATGCACAGTGCGACGGGTCAGTTTGACGACAAGCAAGTAACGCCGCCACATTTTTATGGTAAGGTGGACTGGGGCAAGTTTAACATGAAGGTAATAACGCGTCCGGACGTATCTAGTTCAGAGTGGCAGTTAACGTATTTGCCATCGGAGTTACCTGCGATATTTAACGTAAAGGGGCATCGTTTTCAGATCAAGCCTGAGCACACGCGGACGGCGTCTGGAGATGCGATAAACTGGTTTATGCAGGCGACGCCATTTGACAATATGGGAGCAGAGCTAAAGGTACAGGAGGTAACGGGTTTGATATCGTTTGTATTTGATTTAATCATACCTCCTGCGAATGTATTATGGACGGAGACATATGAGCGTCCTGCGAGTTATCGTGGATATGCGACGCCATATAAGTATGGATTACGTCAGCAGTTTCCAATCAGTCAGGGGTCATAGGGGTGAGTAGTTTTAGAGGAGAGAAACAAAAACGAAATTAGGAGGTTAAAAGCAATGGGATTACAAGCGAATGAATATAGCTATCCATGGTTGGCAGAGGGGGAGGTACCACCTTTGCCTCGAGATAGGGATAGGATTCACATCATATCTCAAGGTGTGGCGGATCCTGTATTTGACTATGACATAATACCGTTGACGTATACAGAGAGTCGTTGGATGGCTTATGTAGTACGAGCGGACATAAGCAGTATGAAGGCGGTAGTTCCTGAGCCGATAGAGGTGCAGGATGATGTAATAGAGTTTTGGTATGTGATACATCGTAACACGATGTTGGGTCCGTATATGGAGATGGGAGTAACGTTTTCAGCTACGGTAGATTCAGGAGATGGGCAGATATACAAGGCTGGATATTATCCATATATGTATTTGTCTAATGATTCTCCTATATTTGCGGGTAAGGAGCCGTTTGGATTTCCAAAGAAGGCTGCATATATAGCGGGTTTTGAGCATGGGACGAACAACAATTATTTTAATCATTTGATGGAGCGTAGGGGATATATACTACACACGGCTAATGGGCGGTATTCTGACAAGCCGTTATCGACGCGGCCGACGTTTTATGGTAAGACGGATTGGGGTCGAATGAATTACAGGATAACGACGCGGCCTGATGTAAGTAACAGTATCCATGAGGTAACGTATTTGCCATCAGACTTACCACCTGGTTTTGGGACAGGGCATCGTTTTCAGTTAAATCCTGAGAGTATCCGGACGGCTACGGGTGGAGATATACGTTCGTGGTATATGTCAGGGACTCCATTTGATTTTATGGGTGGTCAGATACCTGCGACTGAGGTAGTGGGATTGATAAGTTTCACGTTTAATTTGATAATACCACCTGCGTTAACGATATGGAGTAAGACGGTAGAGCGTGGTGATGATGATTTGGGTCAGATATTGTATTCTACGCCGTTTAAGTATACGATGCGCCATAGGTTCTTGTTGCCACAGTATTCACAGGGGTAGGTTGTAGTATTTAGGAGAGCAGGCGATTAATATAAGTAAAGTGGCAGGGGTCTCTTTGTGATATAAGGGGCTCCTGCTTTTTTTATGTAGTAGGGGTTATGGAGAAGAATGGGTATTATGGAGAAGAATAGGTATAAGGTGTAGTGAGTTCATATCACACCACACTATATAGACATATCGTCATTCTATGTCATTATTGACAATCGGAATAGAATGAGATAGATTTTTCTTTTAGAAACAGATCTTAGTTTTCAAAAATTATGAATAAGGAAGGAGGGGGGTATAGAGATATGGGTAGCGATATGAAGGAAGCGCGGGAGGTATTAAAGGGGAAGGGTGTAGTAATAGCAGGAGTTGGTGAGACGGAGCAGGGGCGTATATCGGGTCGTAGTTCATTTGATTTTTTATCACAGGCGTCGAAGTTGGCTATAGAGGATGCAGGGATAAAGAAGGGGGAAGTGGATGGATTAGTAACGGCGTTTTCATTGGTGGAGCATACGTTTATGCACTGCACGACGTTTGCAGATTATTTTGGTATGCGGCCTCGTTTTTTTTCATCGGTAGCAGTAGGGGGTGCGACGGCGGTGTGGATGGTAGCGGAGGCGGCGATGGCGATAGCAACGGGTCAGGCGGAGGTAGTATTATGTGTGCGCGGAGATAACACGTTATCTGGTATATCGTCTTCAGGTATGGTGGCTTTGATACGCGAGATGTGTCATGGTGAGTTTGAGTATCCTTATGGATTAACGACGCCTGGTGGATATGCGTTAGCGGCACAGCGGTATTTGTATGAGAGTGGATGTAGTCGGGAGCATTTAGCTTCTGTAGCAGTAACGATGCGTAAGCATGCGGGGTTGAAAGAGAATGCGATGAATAAGGAGCCGTTGAGCATAGAGGAAGTGTTGAGTTCTAGGGTGATAGCGGAGCCGTTGACGAAGTATGATTGTTCTATAATATCAGATGGTGGAGCGGCGTTTATAGTAACGACGGAGGATAAGGCGCGGGAGCTGGGGATAGAGAATAAGCTAGCGTATTTATGGGGTATGGGGCAGGGGTATTCACATCAGTATTTGACGAGTCTTGATGGTTTGGATCAGATATATGAGGCGATAGGAAGGTCTGGGGGTAGGGCGTTTGAGACGGCAGGTATAGGTGTGGGTGACGTGGATATAGCGTATTTGTATGATTGTTTTACGATAACGGTATTGTTAGAGTTAGAGGGGTTGGGTTTTGTGCCTAAGTGGGAGGGGGGTGCGTTTTCTTTGGAGGGGCGGATGGAGATAGGTAAGGATTTACCTGTGAACACGCATGGGGGTTTGTTATCACAGGCACATTTGGGAGCGATGCACCATGTAGTGGAGGCGGTGTTGCAGTTGCGAGGTGATTGTGGGGATAGGCAGGTAGAGGGTTCCGAGGTAGCGTTAGTTCATGGGAATGGTGGTATAGTGTCTGCGCACAGCACGGTAGTATTAGGGAATCAGGCATTAACATAAGAGGAGGGAGAGACAAGCGATGAGTGAGGCGAGAGGATATGGGAAGCCGTTGCCGGATTTTCGTCCGGAGACGCGGCGGTATTGGGAGGGATGTAAGGGGCATGAGTTATTGATACCAAGGAGTAAGGTAAGTGGGGAGTATTTTTTTTATCCGCGTGCGTATAGTCCTGGGGAAGAGATGAGTAAAGAGATAGAGTGGGTGCGTTCTCGGGGGTTAGGTAAGGTGTGGACGTATGCGGTGCACCACATGGGTCCGACGAAGGCGTATAAGGGCGAGCCGCCGTATGTGGTTGCGTTAGTGGAGCTGGGGGAAGGTGTAAAGATAATGACGAACGTGGTGGGAGTAGAGGCTGGAGATGTTTATATAGGTATGGAGGTGGAGGTAGTGTTTGATGACGTAACGGATGAGGTAACGTTACCGAAGTTCAAGCCTGTAAAGAAGGAGGGGGTAAATAGGGATGGGTGAAGCAGTGCGGTTGTTATATGAGGATATAGAGGTGGGGGAGGTACATGAGAGCAGTGGTCGGACGGTGACCGAGGCAGACGTAGTGGGTTTTGCTGGTTTATCTGGGGATTTTAACGATATGCATGTGGATGAGGAGTTTGCGCGTGGTACGGTGTTTAAGGGGCGTGTAGCGCATGGTTTGTGTGTATTATCTATAGCATCGGGTTTATGGTTTACGATGCCGCGTTTGGGGACAGTGGCGTTTATGGGATTGGAGGATTGGCGGTTTTCAGGGGCGGTGAAGTTAGGGGACACAGTTCATGTGAGGCGTGAGTTATTGGAGAAGCGTGAGCATAAGCGAGGAGGGATGGGATTTTTGATATTTGAGGTAAAGGTATATAATCAGGGTGGAGAGGTGGTACAGGTTGGGAAGTGGGTGATACTGGTAAGGCGTCGTGGTGAGGGGTAAATTGGAGGGTGAGGTAAAAAGTATCTTGACATGGGGTAGTGAAGTGTGTTAAAAGAGTAGAGGGGTAGGGGAGAAGAGTGGGAAAAGAAGAAGAAAAGAAAGAGGTAAGAAAACTCATATTATAAGGAGGTAAGGAGGAAGATGGGAATAGATATGTTGTTGGGTTATGTATTGTTGTTGGTAGGATTTGTATTTTTTTGTAATGGTATGACGGTATTGGGGAAGACGGGTGCGAAGGAGGTAGGGGTATTAAACTTAGGCGTAGCGATATTGATATTGATAGCGGCGTGGAAGTTGCATGAGTTGGACTTAACGGCGGCGACGGCATTGGTATCGGTATTTGCGTTGATATATTTGATGGTGGCGGGGATATTCATACATGGTCATGATGCGAAGGGTTTGGGTTGGTATTGTTTATTTGCTACGGTAGTGTTTGTTTGGTATGGATTTCATTTTTATGGATTGGAGGGAGCGATTCCTGGTATGATGTATTATGCTTTATTTTGTTGGTCATGGGCATTGTTAGTATTTTTGGTATTTTTGGTATTTTCTTTGGGGAAGGCATTGGGACCGACGGTAGCGTGGTTATTTTTGATAGAGTCGGTGTTGACGTTAATGTTGCCTGGTATGTTGTTATTGACGGGCACGTGGGGTCCGATAACGGCTCTTAGTGCTGGTGGGTAGAGTATAAGTGTGGATAAGAGTATTGGTGGGATAGGGAAGTGGCATGAGAAGGATAAACCTCGCCACCTCCCCTTCCCCCCTTTTTTTTAGCTGCTTAAAAACTGGCTATCTCCTAATATAGGTTTATTATTCTTTGCCTTCCTCCTCCCCCCCCCCCATTTCTCACTCTCAATAATAATTAACAATTACCTTCGGGGGATATAAACGCTTGCCCTGTGGGTTTGTCTATAGCAGGTGATAGATAATCATAAATATGTATTTCAGATTAGGCGAGTTCTCCCTGACCTCGTGGGTATCGCTCATTGTTTTAACCTGAAGTTCAAGAAAACTGTTGTAATGAGTAGCGACCGTGTGGAACTCATCAAACTTAATAATTATGGGGTCGTATATCATTATGGGTCGGGCATTGTGCTTAGCACTCTCAATTCTTATCGTCTCTCCGTCTATGCTGGCGCGAAACCAGCGCTCAGAATCTGGCAAAGGCAGTTCGATGCCATCTCCTATCTTGGATACTAATAACTCCCATTCATCTTTTTTTGACTTGCTGAAGTCTATCTTTCTATCGTATAGCAATATTACCTACCTCCTTGTCAAAACGTTTATTTTGAGAAAACATATTGTAACATTGTAACCGCTTATTCAGGATTTTCTACTGCTGCGATCTGTTATCTCTGGGTATTTCGGTTTGCAACGGAGTTTGACCGATTGCATTTAATATAACAATTTTCCCAACTACGCTACTGTAGTTTTTTATCAAGATTTTTAACTAATTCATCTATGAGTTCTTTTACTCCTTCACCTGTTATTGATGAGATGGGAAAAATCTTTATTCCCTTATCCTTAAAGTGAGCGTAGGTTTCTTCAAGTCTTTCCCTCGCATCTATTATGTCTATTTTATTCGCCGCGATAATCTGGAACTTTCTTGATAATCGCTCGCTGTAGTCTTTAAGCTCTTTGTTAATGACTTGGAAGTCTCGAACGGGGTCTCTATTTGTAGTCGGTGATAGGTCCAGCAAATGAATCAGGATTTTTGTGCGCTCAATATGTCTTAGAAACTGTGTGCCAAGTCCTGTGCCTGCGTGTGCACCTTCGATTAATCCCGGAATGTCTGCCACTACGAACGTCTTCCCATCATGGTAGCTTACAACCCCTAAATTTGGAACAAGGGTAGTAAAGGCGTAATCAGCGACTTTAGGCCTCGCCGCCGAAATTCTTGAGATTAGCATAGATTTGCCGGCATTTGGAAAACCTACTATCCCTACGTCTGCGAGTAGCTTCAGTTCTAACAGGAGCGTTTTCTCTTCTCCCTCTCCACCCGGCTCGGCGTTTTTTGGAGCTTGGTTAGTAGAGCTTACGAACCGAGCATTTCCTTTCCCACCTTTTCCACCCTTAGCTACAATCAAGGTTTCGCCGTCTTTTGTTAGGTCTCCGAGAGTTTCTCCAGTTTCAAGGTCTTTTATAAGTGTGCCCACCGGCACGGGGATATATAGCTCTTCGGCGTTCTTTCCGTGCTGATTTTTCCCTCTGCCGTGTGCTCCTCTTTTGCCTTTGTAATGTCGCTGATAACGCTGGTCGAGTAGAGAAGACATATTTCGCCTTGCTACTATAACTACGTTTGCGCCATTGCCCCCATCGCCCCCGTTTGGTCCCCCGCGTGGGACGTATTTTTCTCTCCTAAAGCTGATGCACCCCCTTCCTCCATCCCCAGCCTTTAGGTATATATTAGCCTCATCAATAAATTTGACCATAATAAGGTATTATAATCTACAAGTGAGCAATTTAGGTAGCTTTTGATAAGTAGGCGAAAAATGAAAAAGCGAAAAGTCATTATTCTAGGATGCGGGGTTTCAGGTCTTACCACTGGGATCAAGCTACTGGAGAGTGATTTTGCAGTTAAGATAGTAGCTGTGTCTCTACCCCCTAAAACTACCTCAGACGTGGCTGCGGCTTATTGGTATCCATATAAGGTCTCCCCTCGTGATAAGGTGCTTAGATGGGCTTCGCTTTCCTATCAAAGGTTTCTTGAGCTCAAAGAGAATCCTGAAACCGGCGTATCTATGTTCGAACTTGTAAAGATCTTTTCCCATCCCATGAGTGATCCTTTCTGGAAATCTGTGGTGCGCTCCTTTAGGCGCTTAAATTCAGAGGAGTTGCCCAAAGATTACGTAGATGGTTTCATGGCCGAAGTTCCAATTATAGAAACCCCTTTGTATATGGGTTATCTGGTGCGAACCTTCCTTAATATGGGCGGCAGTATTGAAAAATTGGAGAAAGAAATTGACTCAGTTAAAGAATTATGCGGTCTTGGGGACTTAATAGTTAATTGCTCAGGTTTGGGAAGCAGAAAGATTTGTAACGATAAAGACTCATTCCCCATAAGGGGACAAATCATAAGAACGACTAACCCCGGTTTGAGCCGGTGCATAAATGACGAGCTAGGACCTCTTGCGGTTTCTTACGTCGTTCCCCGCACCAACGATTGTATTCTAGGTGGAACGGCTGAAGAAAACAATTGGAGTCTTGAAATAGATCCCACCACGGCTGAGGAAATTCTAAGAAAGTGTAAAATCCTTGAACCTAATCTAAATGATGCTGAGGTATTAGATCACAAGGTTGGACTTCGTCCTGGAAGAGTGGAAGTCCGACTTGAGCTTGAGAGAATTTCCGGTAGTTGTGTCTTAATACATAACTACGGTCACGGCGGGGCTGGTTTCACCCTTTCGTGGGGCTGTGCCGAAGACGTGCACGCGCTCGTTGTAAGAAGTTCGCTGGTCTAGCGACCTATGTTTTTTCCAAGGTCCCTTTTTCGGCTTGTTCTTTCATTACGTTTTCCATGACATCCACCCAGTAACGGTACCAGTATGAGCCTTCTTTGTGGTTGCTTTTCTGAGTTTCCGCCCAGCTAATTACCTGATGAACAGCACCGTGATATAAAGTGAGCTTCTTCGCCGCGTCCTTAGTTTCTTCTGGATCAATCGGAATCTTGTTAAGCTGAGTCTCAACTATGTCTTTTATTGTTTCTATGTGCTCGCTCATGGCGTCTGTAAGCCCTTTTATTTTATCTCCGGCGGGCGCTACGTCTCCTTCAAGATTTTCTGCTTCCTTGCTGACTACGTCCACGAAATCTAATAACTGATCTAGCCTCGCTCTGGCTTTTAGACTTTCTTTTGATAGCTCGGTTAGCTTCCTAGCACTAAGAGACATAGATTACCTCCGTGTGAATTTAGATATAGGTAAGATCAGCATTATTTTCATAGATTATGAATAGTGAGTCAAGTTATTAAATTTCCGAGCAGATGTCCCATCCTGTGTGAGCTTGGTGGATGGGACTTGTTGTTCCGCGAGAGACATTAGTATTTTTGCTTAGTCAATAGGTCTATAAATTACTACGCCGGGCTTATTCTGCACGTATTCCAAAAAATTTTCGTCAATGACTTTATTATGGATAGAAGAAGCGTGCCTTAAATAAACCTTATCGTCTTTTTTGATAATTATTCCTGTATGCGTTACGTCAAGACCTTCTAGGGGAATACCTTGTTTATCTTTATGGGCATAAATTCCGACGTAATCCCCAGCATGTAATTTTTTTACGACCTCATCGTTGATAGCTGAGGAAGGAAGGAAAGTAATCTTACGATTGATTACCGGGATTCCAGACAAGTAATATGTTTCATCTTGTTTTAGATTAAGCTTCTTGTTGATTTTAGTGGTTTTGCCACCTCCGATCTCTCGCGTTACGTCGCGAACGTTACCACCATTATTCACAGGCCAATCAGAAAAAAAGTGGTTTCTATTTTGAAAGCTTACCACCCCTTCTCGGTATCTGATCTTTTTTAACTCATGCTTAAATTCCGAGAAAGAGCTAGATAACCGCATAGCTTCAACATAGTCGATATAGGTAAAACAGTCCATGCCTGCAAGATTTAAAGTGAATCCTTCCTGTTCGTTTATGCTTCCCGTAAGCGTCTTCCCTTGATACTTGGTGCCTAGGAATTTTTCGGATATAAAACTGATACGCCCTTCGGCACTTTCCGATTTTTCGGCGGCGTCTTTCATTACTTTCATTAGGGACTCTTCCGTCCAAGTTCCAAGATTTATGCTCTCGGTTTTTCGTTCTTCAGATACGGTGAGGTAGGGTTTAATGTTAATAATAGTAAAGCATATCAGTAACTTAATAAGTATGATACTGCTAAGGTGTTGAAAGGAAGTGGTATTGTGTTTCATCTCAGCACTTGGAAGAGTTCTGCCCATAAATCGTTACAATTAGCTTTCTCGCTCCCCCGCGATTTCTGTGCTCACAGAGATAAATTCCCTGCCATATTCCTATATTCAATCTCCCGTCTTTGACTGGAATAGAGATGGAGCTTCCCATCAGCGAGGCTTTGATATGAGCAGGCATATCATCCGGTCCCTCGTTATTATGGGTGTAATATGGAGCATTCTCAGGGACGTGCTTGTTAAAATAGCTTTCAAAGTCTGCTCTAACGTCTGAGTCCGCATTTTCGTTTATCGTAATAGAAGCAGAGGTGTGGCAAATAAAGATGTGGACTATTCCAATCTTGAGTTGCGAGAGCTCAGGAACTTGCTCAAGTATTTCTCTCGTAACAAGATGAAATCCTCGTTTCTTTGGTGATAGGCTAATTTCCTTTTGAAGCCAATTCATGTTCTCAGTTCCTCTTTTAGGATACCATTTTTTCTACGACGTCTGCCAAAGCTTCTATAAACTTGGGCGAGTCGTTTACGGTTTTGGCACGGTATAGTTTAATCCCCGATCGGTCGGCTGCTTCCTGGGCTTCTATTCCAATGTCAAATAAAACCTCTATATGGTCACAGAGAAATCCGATTGGTTGAACTATAACGTTTTTTGTCCCTTCCTTTGCAGTCTCACTTATAACGTCACATACATCGGGTTCAAGCCAAGGGTCTTTTGGACTGCCGCTGCGGCTTTGATATACAAGCCGCCAGTTATCGTAATTTATTTCTTTCGCTATTAAGCGTGAAGTCGTCATTAGTTGCTCGACGTAAGGTGAGGCTTCAGACATGGGCGTTGGTATGCTGTGTGCAGTAAAGAGTATCACGGTGTTCTGAAGTTCCTCAAGGTCAATTAGATCTAAGCATTCTCGTATAAGGTCTGCCGAGTTCTCAATAAATAGCGGATGGTCGAACAAGGGAGGGGAGTACTCAAACTCTATCTCAATATCAGTGTTGCAAAGGGCTTCCTGCACGTCCCGCTTATAGCGCTCCCAGCTAGCATCACATTGATGCGCAGCCATAATCATTCCAATTGCCTTCTTGGCACCTTTTTCACGCATCTCCTTTATGGTGTTCGGGATATACGGGCGCCAGTTTCGCATTCCTACGTAAACCGGTGTTTCATATCCATTTTGGGATAGCCTAATCTCAAGTCTCCTCGCCTGTTTGTAAGTGTATTCGTTTAGGGGTGATTTCCCTCCAAAGAGTTCATAGTGGCTTGCCACTTCATCTATGCGCTCCTGGGGAATAGGTCTTCCTTTGGCAACATTGTTGAGAAAAGGATGAATATCCTCAAGCCTCTCAGGTGCCCCGTATCCTATCATCATTATAGCGTCGAATTTCTTAGGCATTAAGCATTCTCCTCAGATTGTAATTGAAATTTATAAGATATGTTTCCTATCTGAGTATGCATGCACGAAATCTATGAGGGCAAGCACGTTATCAACTGGGGTTCTGGGTAGCACACCGTGTCCCAGGTTGAATATGTGTCCTGGTCTACCGTCAACTTTGTCCAATATAAACCTGGCTCTTTTTTTAATCTCTTCAGGATTGGCAAAAAGGGTAACGGGATCGAGGTTTCCCTGCACGGCTACTTTGCTTCCGAGCAGTTCCCATGCCTTGTCTATGTCAACCCTCCAGTCAAGCCCTATGACGTGGCTTTCGGATTCTTTTATTAGTTCCAATAGTGAGCTGGTTCCCGTGCCAAAAAGTATTACAGGGACGTCATCCTTAATTCCATCTATCAGGGTTTTCACATGGGGCAGCACAAATTCCTTATAGTCATGGGGGGATAAACAGCCAACCCAGCTATCAAATAACTGAATTGCATCGGCACCCGATTCAATTTGCCTGTTTAAGTATAGTTGGGTCGCGTGCGTCAGCTTTTGCATTAGGTCATTCCAGGCTTTAGGGTCGCGATACATTAAACCCTTTGCATTTTCATAGTTGCGTGATCCCCTACCCTCTATTACGTAGGAGGCTACCGTAAATGGAGCTCCTGCGAATCCAATAAGTGCTATTTGAGGGTCTAGTGCTCTCCTTGTGATTTTTATCCCGTCGTAAACGAATTTTAGTGATTCGGGATCAAAATCCGTTAAACGCGCAACAGCTTTGGCCGAGCGCACCGGTCTTTTGATTCTAGGTCCCTCTCCATTTGAGAATTCCAGATCTATACCCAACGACTCGACAATAAGTAATATGTCCGAGAAGATTATTGCCGCATCCACTCCAAGACGGTCGACTGCGCTAATTGTTACTTCAGCTTCAAGCTCAGGGGTTTTACAAAGCTCCATGAAAGATATTTTCCCTCTTAGCTCTCTATACTCACGCATGAATCTCCCTGCCTGCCTCATGAGCCAGATCGGTGTGTAATCCGTCTTCTCCTTTCTACAGGCTTTCATAAAGATGGAATTCTGCGTGATTTCTTTTCTCGTTTCCTCGGATCTATGGTCCCAGACCATTTCAATTCTGTTCCACCCATTCGTATTTACGCCGTTCTCATAGGCAATCTTTTTTCTTTTTAGTAGATTGTTTCCGCGTCTTGCTGTTTCGCGTATCAGGTTGCCCATCTTAGGGCTGTCAGGCTCGTAGTCTGCGGAAAGCCCAAACCCTTTTAGGGTTTCCGTCGTGGCAGGTCCTATTGAAGCTAGAATTGTTTGCTTAAGTCCTTTTTTTAATTCTTCTAGTAGCCCCTCTCGATCGGCAACTTGAAGTAAGTGACGTATTTGCTGCGAGCTTGTAAAGAGCAATACGTCCTCCCCATTATCTATTATAGAATATATTGCCTTCTTCAGCGGTACTATGTCTTCAGGAAGACCCCATCTGTAGATAGGAACGGCTTTTACAGATGCCCCTCGTTTACTTAGCTCTTCCAAGAACTCCCCGTTGGATACGCCATATTCCTGAACGGCTACACTCTTGCCCTTGACGTCAAGGTTATCATCGAGCGTTTTCAGGATTTCCCGCCACGTATTGGGTTCGGGCACGATAACGTCCGGTTTTAGTCCCAACTCTCTCAGCGCCCGAGCCGGCTTGGGTCCGCGGGCTACTGTCGTTACTTCTTTTATGGCGGCTACAAGTTCGTCCAGCGGATATTTTGTCTTTAGAGCTTTGGCTAGCGCGCGCGTTCCTACGCCCGTCATAAGTATTAGAACATCATAGCGGTTATCAAATAGTTCTTGAGCAAACTTAAAAGCCTCTTTTGGCTCTGCTATCGGAATCTCCCTCATAGAGGGAGCAATTCTAGGAATACCGCCGTGGTAGCTTATTAGTTTCTCGATTTCCTTTGCACGCCTGCTTTCGAAAGCAGTTACTCGGAGTCCGTCAAATGTAAAATTGCTTTCCATACTTAATCTCTCTCTATGTATAGTAGCTTGAGTTTAGCATAGAGACTAAACTGGTCAATTGCAGACAATTGATGCCTTAGGGGAAGGCTGGTAAAGCACCCAGCTACTTGATATTAAAGTTTATATTACTTACAATCCCTGCTTAACCTACTGGTGTGTGGAGATTAATGATGAATAGGAAAGTCGAATTTTATTACGATTTCAGTAGTCCTTACGCCTATATAGCATCGAGACGAATAGAAAAAATCTGCAAGGATAATGGTGCTGGCTTAGAGTGGAAACCCTTTCTTCTGGGGGGAGTGTTCAACGAGATAGGATCAAAGCCAGCGGTGCAAATTGATAGCAAGTTCAGCTTTATGAGGCAGGATACGGAGGATTCCGCAGGGTATTATGGGGTAGATTTTAACTTTCCCGACCTATTTCCCCTGAATAGCGTAAGATCCATGAGAGGGGCGTTTGCAGCGTCAGAGCTAAATAAGCTCACCGAATATAGTCATAAGATGTTCAGTCTTTACTGGATAGATGGTTTTGATTTAAGCAAGCCAGAGATACTAGGGGATGCGGTCAGCACTATTGGTATTGAAGCCGATTGGTTCCTGAAGCGAATAGCGGAGCAGGATATTAAGGATAAACTCAGGGAAGAGACTAAAGTTACTATTGAAAGGGGTGTGTTCGGAGCACCTACCATGTTTATAGGTGACAAGATGTTCTGGGGAAATGATAGGCTGGATTTTCTTGATAGACAACTTAAACGGGGCAGCTAGTTTCTCGCTACGTTTTAAGCTAATGCTATTTGTGCTTACTGTTGTGGATAGCGGGCAGGTTTCAGCCAGTTACAATTGTCCACTCCGGTTAACACGTAAAACTTGGGGGAATTATAGAAATGCACGCCGCTTTTCGATATAAAGACTCTGAATTATACGTAGAGGATGTTCCTATATCAAGGGTAGCCCAATCGGTTGGAACCCCTTGCTATATTTACAGCTATTCGGTGTTGGAAGACTCCTTTACTCGGTATCAGAAGGCTTTTTCTAGCTCTGAAACGTTGATCTGCTATTCAGTAAAAGCTAACTCTAATCTCGCTATATTAAAATCCTTTTCAGAGATGGGTTCAGGATTTGATATAGTCTCTGTTGGGGAGTTATTTCGCGTAAAAAAGGCGGGAGTGGATCCGTCAAAAATCGTTTTCTCTGGCGTGGGTAAGACTAGAGAGGAAATGATAGCAGCAATCGAAGCCGGCATATTATTTTTTAACGTTGAGTCAGTTGAAGAGCTTCATCAGTTAAATATGGTTGGAATCGAACTTAATAGAAAAGCCCCGATAGCTCTTAGAGTGAATCCGGATATTGATCCTAAAACTCACCCATATATCTCTACGGGCTTTAAGAAGAGCAAATTCGGTATAGAGGTGGAGAAGGCTATAGACGCTTACAGCCAAGCTAACGCTATGGAAGGCATTGAAGTTGTAGCTATAGACGCTCATATAGGCTCTCAAATTTTTGATCTTACTCCCTTTTCAGATTCCGTTAAAAAGTTAGTTGGTATTGCGGACAATCTTGTAAATGAAGGTATTGACATACGCTATATTGATATAGGCGGTGGGCTTGGAATAAGCTATGAAAAGGGTGATACTCCTCCTAGCCACCAGGCATACGCCGACGTCGTTATGAGTGGACTCTCAGATAAGCCCTACAAACTTGTGCTAGAGCCCGGAAGGTCTCTCATCGGTAACGCGGGGGTGCTGGCAACCAAGGTTATGTACTTAAAGGAAGGAACGGCAAAAAAGTTCATAATAGTTGACGCTGCCATGAATGATCTGCTCAGACCTGCTTTCTATGATTCCCACCATGAGATTCTAACGGTGAACGAAGCTACTAACTCTCCAGATGAAGTTGTTGATATAGTGGGACCGATATGTGAATCGGGTGATTTCTTAGCACAAAATCGGGAGATGACTAGGGTGAAGAGTGGGGATCTATTAGCCGTGCTAAGCGCAGGAGCTTATGGGTTCGTTATGTCTTCGAATTACAACACTCGTTTACGGGCACCAGAGGTTCTTGTTAAGGGGGATGATTTTTCAGTGGTTAGGAAAAGAGAGAAATACGAGGATCTGCTTAAAGGCGAGAGCATACCTGATTTCATAAGATAACCGCTTGACCTTTGCGTAATATCAATCTCATGAGCAATGAAAATTATTGTAATTGAATATCCGGAACGTGAGCTACTTGCTTGTAACGGGACTCTCAAGAAGTTTGTCAACTTCTTCGATCACGTCTCCCAATCTTTCTTTAAATAGGCTTATGCCATCAAGCGGTATAACTATAGATGATCTGGAGCCGCTCAATTCTGTAATTCTAAGGTATTTACCTTTATGGTTTTCCTTAACATCAAAGAAGAACCTCTTCTGTTCAATGTCCACGCTTTTACTTACATGTTCTATTTCGGGTTTGTCGAAAGTCCTATCGAATCTTCCCATCTGCATTCCACCTCGTGTCTTTCAGTGTTTTTTATCTTTCAATATTTCCTCAATATTTCCGGATTTTTCAATACTCCGATGTTTTCCCAAGCCTCGCTATACCAGACTGTATTATGGCATACTTAATAACATATAGAAGAATAAACTATGGTTTGTAAAAAATCAAGATAAAAAAGTTAAAATAAGAGTGTATAATTTGATTAGCTAGGGGTTAAAGGAGGTTTCATAAATGGGTGAGAAGATCAAGTTCGGGATAGCTGCTCCCGTGCCGGGCGAGTCAACGCAAACGCTTATCACGTTTACAGAAAATGCAGAAACAGCAGGTTTTGATGCAGTTTGGTTCCCAGATCACGTTGTTTTCATGGCTAAGAGGTTAACGCCCGAAGTCTGGTCAGTCATAACCGCCGCTTCAACTAGAACAAATGCGATTCACATGGGAGCTGTAGGTGATGCTCATAGGATTCACCCGGCAATCCTTGCTCATAGACTCGCTACCATAGATCATATTTCAAAAGGCAGGACGTTTATATGTCTCGGATACGGTGAAAAGATGAATCTAGACCCCTACGGAATCAAATGGGATAAGCCGTTAAAAAGGGTTGTAGAGTCCATAAAGATTATGCGCGCTCTCTGGAGTGGCGAGTCTGTTAGTTTTGACGGAGAGTTTTTTCAATTGTCGGATGCGTCATTACGGATTGAACCTGTGGGCGATAGCTTGCCTATCTACGTTGCCGCGACGGGTCCGAGAGCGCTCAAGATCGCCGGAGAGTACGGAGATGGATGGCTTACTAACGCTATGCCTGCGAGGGTCTTCAGAGAGAAATCACTTATCGTTGACGAGGGTGCTGTAAATAGAGATAAGGGCTTGGGACCCATTGAAAAAACTCTCTTCATCTTCTTATCTATTGCAAGGGATGAAGATGAGGCTTATACGACTCTTGAGCCCGTTAAGCACGCGCTAATATGGCCCGAGCTTCTTTCCCAGGCAGGCTATGATATAGATATTGAGGATCAATACAAAGGTCTTGAATATACTAAGATTATGCCTAACGACCCTGATATGCTTAGAAAATTTAGGGAGATGGGAGAAAAATACTACTCGCGTGAAATTGTCCTTGATTTTGTAATAGCGGGTTCGAAGGAAGAGGTGATTAGAAGGATTGAAGAGTATGTCAACTCTGGAGTAAGTCATTTCTTTCTAAGGGATTTTAGCCCAGATAGAAAGGAGTCGTTTAAGGTTATATCACAGGATATTATACCGTATTTTCGTGCTTAGCGTTACATGGCTAGAATAAAAATTGAGGCACCGGACAAGTTTGTTTTTTCAACGGAGATTGCGCTTCGCATAAGTGATATAAACTACGGCGGTCATTTAGGGCACGATTCAGTCCTGTCGCTAACGCACGAGGCAAGGGTTAGATTCTTTAAGAGTTTTGGCTTTAGCGAATTAGACGTGTTCGGGCCAGGGATCGTTTTGTCAGACGTTGCTATAGTTTATAAGTCCGAGGGTTTTTATGGAGATAGCTTGATAATAGACGTTGCGGTGTGTGATTACACGAATACAGGGTGTGATTTGGTCTATATGCTATCCGAAAAGGAGACTAAAAGGGAATTAGCCGTCGCAAAAACAGGGCTGGTCTTTATGAGTTACAAAGGGAGACAAGTGGTGCACGTGCCGAAGCGATTTAAGGAGCTGTTTCAGGCTGTCGATTACAATATTGAGATTAAACTCTCCCAGAAGTCGTTCTAAACTATTTCCCCAGATCTGTTTGTTAAGGAGGTCGGGGAGTTTTCTCCCCGACCGTTACTATATTTATTTTCTGTTGCTTTCTTTCTCAACAATAATGGCAATTCCCATTCCGCCGCCGATACATAGCGCAGCAAGTCCACGCTTAGCTTTCTTCCTCTTTTTCATTTCGTGAAGAAGCGTAACCAAAATCCTCGTTCCCGAAGCACCAATGGGATGACCAAGGGCTATAGCGCCCCCATTGACGTTGATCTTCTCTTCTGGTATTGGCAAATCTCTTAAAACGGCAAGCGATTGGGCGGCGAACGCCTCGTTTAGTTCAAATAAATCTATGTCGTCTATGGAGAGTTTAGCCTTGTCGAGTGCTTTTTGAATTGCAGGCACTGGACCTATACCCATAACTGAAGGATCAACGCCCGCTACAGCGTAAGATACTATGGAAGCAAGGGGGGTTAATCCTAGTTTTTTAGCTTTTTCAGCGGAGCTTACCAGAACCGCGGCGGCGCCGTCATTGATTCCAGAGGCGTTTCCTGCCGACACCGTTCCCCCTACTTTGAACACGGCGCGAAGCCTAGCTAGCCCCTCAATAGTTGCATCCGCCTTGGGATGTTCGTCTTTCTCAAATGCGATTGGATCAGCCCTTCTCTGAGGGATCATTACGGGGACTGTTTCATCCTTAAATTTTCCACTCTCCATTGCCTCCTTACACTTCATTTGGCTTTTATACGCAAACTCGTCTTGTTCCTCTTTTGTGATATTGAAAGCCTCTGCGAGATTTTCTGCCGTTACGCCCATGTGGTAATCATTGAATATATCCCATAGCCCGTCATACACCATCCCGTCGGTAACCTCATCCTTGGGCATTGCCATTCTATATCCGTAGCGCGCCTTCTTCAGGTAAAAGGGGGCTTGGTTCATATTCTCGGTGCCACCTGCGATAATGGCATCGGCGTCTCCGGCTTTTATAGCCTGAGCGGCTAGGGCGATAGATTGAACGCCAGATCCGCAGACTCTGTTAATGGTAACGGCGGGTGTCTCTACCGGTAATCCGGCTCCTAACGCTACCTGCCTAGACGTGTTCATTCCTTGTCCTGCGCTTAGTATGTTCCCCATGATACAATCATCTATTTCTTTGGGGTCTATCTGAGTTCGGTCAAGTATTTCTTTTACTACAACTGAGCCTAACTCGGCTGCCGATGTGTCTTTTAGCGTTCCACCAAACGCTCCAATAGCGGTTCTTAGTGGTTCGCTAATTACGACCTTTTGCATTGTTCTAACCTCCTTTATCTTTAAGTAGAAAAAACCTGTATAATTATACATTGAGATATTGTATTTTCAAGTTTTGGATATTTCTTGACAGCCTAGCTTAGTTTGGGTAAGCCGTTAGATATTTATTCTAATTAGATAGTTATTCTAAAAGGAGATACAATGAATTGTCCAAGCTAAAAATCGGGGTGATTTTTGGTGGAAGATCGGTCGAGCATGAAATCTCTCTTCTTTCCGCTAAATCAATTGTTGCACATATGGATCCTGACAAATATGAGGTCTTCCCGGTTCTTATTGAGAAAAATGGAACGTGGAGAAGGGCATCAGTTGGAAACTGGCTAGAGGGGAAGCAGCCTGCGTTTTCTGAAAGTTCTACTCTTACGCCATCGCTTAATCCGGAGAAGCCAGTATTTTACGAGATAGAAAATAATAGGATCCTTTCAGAGCATGAAATAAACGTCATGTTCCCAGTTCTTCATGGCACCTATGGTGAGGATGGAACGGTGCAGGGGGTGCTAGAACTCATGAACGTCCCATCCGTAGGAGCTTCTGTGCTCGGTTCGTCAGTTGGTATGGATAAGATAATTATGAAATCAGTCTTAAAAGAAGCGGGACTGCCTGTAGTCGATTATATTGGTTTTTACAGCCATGATTGGAAGTCAAATAGGCACTTGCTTGAAGATCGGATTCTTAGTGAAATAGGAGTTCCGTGTTTCATCAAATCAGCGGATCTTGGCTCAAGCATTGGTATCAGAAAAGTTACATCTGAAAATGATATAGAAGGAGCGGTTGATTTCTCGTGTCGATTCTCAAATCGCGTCCTAGTAGAAAAAGCTGTTCTAAAGCCGAGAGAAATAGAGATCAGCGTACTTGGTAACGAAGAGCCGATAACTTCTGTTCCGGGTGAAATTGTTTCGCACAGGGAGTTTTACGATTACGAGGCTAAGTATCTTGAAAAGACAACTGAGCTTATAGCGCCAGCCGAGCTTGATGGCCTTAGCGCTAGTGTTCTTAGAAATCTAGCCGTCAAAACTTATAAAGTTCTCGATTGCAGCGGTATGGGTAGGGTTGACTTTCTTATTGAAGGTGAGACGGGGGACATGTTTGTGAGTGAGATAAATACTATTCCAGGTTTCACCGAGGTGAGTATGTATCCCAAGCTCTGGGAGGTGAGCGGAATTACTTATTCAGAACTCATCTCAAAACTAATTGATCTCGCGATTGAAAGGCGAAAGATGCAGGACGGTCTAAAAATGGATATTACGTCAGAATCGCGTGTCTGATTTAAGTATATCTTTTTATTCTTATTAGCTATAATCACCTGTCTATTTATTTGAAATAAGGGTAGCTGCAGACTTTTATGGATAGCCTTATGCAGAGTTCTGACAAACAACAACGTCTCAAAAAGGATCTCAAGCTCTTTGACGTTTACGCTCTGGCGACGGGCACTACTTTGAGCGCCGGATTTTTTCTTCTTCCTGGTATTGCCGCGATTCAGGCTGGTAATGCGATTGTAATCGCTTATTTAATAGCAGCGCTCCCCATCATACCAGCCATATTCAGCGTAGTTGAGCTAACTACAGCTATGCCGCGGGCAGGTGGTGTTTATTATTTTATGGATAGGTCTCTAGGTCCCCTTTTCGGCACTATAGGAGGTATAGGAACTTGGCTTTCTCTAGTATTAAAAGTAGCCTTCGCTTTGATAGGGATCGGTGTTTACGTGGGTTTGTTTCTGCCTGAGTTGCCGATAAAGCCCGTGGCGATTGGAATAGCGATATTGTTCGGATTTATCAACGTTCTCGGCGCCAAGTCTAGTGGAAGGGTGCAGGTCTTTTTAGTGATTATTTTACTTGCTATACTGGCGGGCGTTTTAGGAAAAGGGGTTACGGAAATCTCCTCAGTTAATTTTGCAGGTTTTTTTGACGCCGGTTTTACCCCAATAGTTTCCACGGCGGCGATGGTCTATATAAGCTACATAGGCGTTACCAAGGTTGCGAGCGTATCCGAAGAGGTAGAGAATCCCGAGCGTAACCTACCGCTAGGAATATTCCTTGCAGTAGGGACGGCAGTGCTGGTTTACGGTGTTGGAACCACAGTTATGGTTGGAGTCGTTCCTAAAGATGAGTTGGCTGGAGATCTAGCGCCAGTGGCGACTGTGGCTGGAATTCTTTTCGGCGAATATGGAATTGTTTTAGTTACTTTCGCTGCTTTGTTAGCCTTCGTCTCTGTTGCGAACGCCGGGACGATGAGCGCTTCACGCTATCCCCTTGCTATGAGCAGGGATCTTATGATGCCGGGTTTCTTTCAAAGACTCGGCAAAAGCGGAGCGCCCTTTTACTCGGTTGCCTTTACGGTCGGCGCGATTGTCGTCGTCCTTTTGCTTCTTGATACGACCAAGATTGTTAAGATAGCTAGCGCCTTTCAACTACTAATGTTTATGTTCGTGTGTCTGGCGGTAATTGTAATGAGGGAAAGCAAAATAGATTCTTACGATCCGGGGTATCATTCTCCTCTATATCCATGGATGCAGATTTTCGGTGTTTTTGCATCATTGTGGCTGCTTAGTGAAATGGGTGCTTGGACTACGATATTCACCGTGGGAATGGTATGTATAGGTGTCGTTTGGTATTGTTATTACGTTAGGAGCAAGGTGGGAAGGATCGGAGCTATCTACCATTATTTTGAGCAACTGGGACAATCCCGTAATAATCAACTTGACCGTGAGCTTAGGGGTATTCTTAAGGAGAAAGAGCTTAGAAAAGGTGACCTATTTGATGAGTTAGTGGCTAGAAGCCATGTTATTGACGTCAATGACGTTGGGTTTGAAGAGATTGTAGAAAGGGTAAGCAAGTTGCTGACGCAATACGTGCCGGAAACTTATGATAATCTGCGCAAGCAGTTTTATGAAGGCACTATAGTAGGTATAACTCCGGTAGCCCATGGCGTAGCTCTCCCCCACACCCGCGTAGAAGGTCTCGATCGGATGGAAATGGTTATGGTGCGTTCCAGATTAGGCGTTCGCATACAGTTTAATAATCCGGCTACGGACCAAGAAGAGAAGCAAATCCTATACGCCATGTTTTTCGTGCTGAGCCCGCTTGACAAACCTACTCAACATCTTCGTATGATAGCTCAGATTGCGAGGCACGTTGAATACGAGCACTTTATGGCTGATTGGAAGATTGCTAAAGATGAACAGCAGCTTAAAGAAGCGCTTTTACATAATGAAAGATTTCATTCAATTTACGTTCATAAGAATACTCCCGCGGAGTTTTTGATTGGCAAGCCTTTAAGTGAAGTGCACATGCCAGAGGGTAGTTTGGTTGCACTCGTGAGGAGGGATGAGCAGATTATCGTTCCCAGGGGTAGCACTGTACTTAAAGAGAATGACAGATTAACCGTGATTGGTGAACCTAGTAGCATGAAAAAATTCCACAAACAATATATTGGGTAATAATCGCTTATGCTGACAAATAATAAGCACAAGAAAGCAACTTTCTCTGGTGGATGCTTTTGGTGTATGCAGCCTCCATTCGATGACTTGAGCGGCGTAATTTCAACCACCGTCGGCTATACGGGTGGAACGGAAAACAATCCTACGTATCACGAGGTATGCCGTGGTATGACGGACCACTTGGAATCAATTGAGATTATCTATGATACGTCTATAATCTCGTATGAGCAACTGCTCGACGTCTTTTGGCTCAACATTGATCCTACTGATGGCGGAGGTCAGTTTGTGGACAGAGGAGGTCATTATAGAACTGCTATTTTCTATCACGACGACCATCAGAAGAACGCTGCCGAGCGATCGAAGGCGAGCCTTAGCAAATCCGGCAGGTATAAATCTCTAATCGTAACTGAGATTAGATCGGCGATGGAGTTCTATCCCGCAGAGGGCTATCATCAAAAATATTATCAGAAAAACCCAATTGGATATTCGGCCTATAAAGTAGGCTCTGGAAGAGGGCTATATGCGCGGAGCATGAAAATAAAGGAAGAGGGATAAAAAGGCGAGAATCTGACTTTATTTATTCTATCTTAGCATGTATCGTAACTTGTTAAGCCGATTAAACTCTACAATAAACATATTGGGTCGCGCGTCCCCATTTTCTCAAGGGTGCACGTGTCGGACCTATGAAAGGAGGTATTGAAAGTGGCAGAAGATCAAAGGTGGTTTGAGAAGCATGCCCCAGAGATGGCGGAGGGTTGGTGGTCATTTTACAAGGCGGTTGAAGGGGAAACAAAGCTTGATCCTAGGACAAAAGCTTTGATAGCTATAGCCGTAGCCGTGCACGGCAGGTGTCCCCACTGCGTTGAGTCGAGGATAAAGAAGGCGCTCGCTCTCAAAATAAGCAAGGCGGAAATTGCAGAGACCATTATGGAAACTGCACTTCTTTCTTCGGGAACTGAAATATTCTGGGCAAAAGACGTATATGACAAATATTTAGGGTAATTCTTCTACTCACTTTACGGTACATATTTAAGGTTTTAGCTTCAGAAAAGGCAGGCGTAACGTTCCGTCGTTTTTTAAGTTAGGATTATTATGGTCGTCCAGATTTGAGTCGGGGTGTAGCGCAGTTTGGGAGCGCGCGGCGCTTGGGACGCCGAGGTCGGAGGTTCGAGCCCTCTCACCCCGACCATCATTAGCCCAATCTTGATTAGCCTGATCTTGATAAGAATGATGATTTTTTGAGTTTTAGTAGCGTAGCTTATAATCTATTGTTCTTCCGAAGTAATGGTGCAGATCATAATTCGGAGGGAATATCCAATAATGAGGAAGCTTACAGATAGTAAAGCTGAGGATATTGAGAATCCGTACGCTGGAGTTAGCCTAAAGGATTATCATATAGAGAAGCGCAGGTTGCAGTTAGAGCTTCTTACTATTCAACAAAAAGTGGTGAAGCTAGAACAGCGCCTATGTGTAATGTTTGACGGCAGGGACGCCGCGGGTAAAGGTTCTACGATTTTGCGGTTCACGCAGAATTTAATGCCTAAGTATTACCGTACCGTCGATTTGGGCGTTCCAACGCCAAAGGAGTCTAAGTACTGGTTTCATCGTTACGAAAAACACCTGCCCAAACCGGGTGAAACCGTTTTCTTTGATCGTTCTTGGTATAACCGCTCCCTCATTGAACCGACTATGGGTTATTGCACGCAGGCTCAGTATGAATACTTTATGCACAAGGTTTTAGAATGGGAGCATAAACTCATTGATGACGGCTTGATGCTGGTGAAATTCTATTTATCCGTTGATCCAGAAAACCAGTTATACCGCTTTCAGGAAAGGTTGTCCAATCCGCTCAAGTTTTGGAAATTTTCAGAAAACGATTTCCACGCTAGAAAAAAGTGGGAGACCTTTACAAAGTATAAAGAGCAAATGTTTGCATATACTGCCTCTAAGAAATCGCCGTGGGTAGTTATAAATTCAAATTCAAGAAAAGAATCGAGGCTTACTTGTATGCTATATGTTGTCAAGTCTGTTGGAAACAAAAAGTTTATTCCTTTAACTGGAGAGGATACAACTGACAAGTATAATATAGAGGTGAATGGGGTGTCTTTTAACGGTAATAATAAGCTTCAGCACTCGGGGCTAAAAGAAATAACTGATCATCAAAAAGCACCGCATGGAGGAGAAAAGCTCAATAGATAAGGCTATGGATCAAGAATTTACCTTGCAGAAAACGTTGGACTTGCCCACGGTTAAATCAGCTGGTGGCTTGGTCTATAATGATAATTATCATATACTTCTTATATTTAAGCGTGGCACGTGGGATTTACCAAAGGGTCGTTTTGATAACGATTCCGACGCGGTTAAGACTGCTCTACGGGAAATTAGCGAAGAGACCGGGTTGGGTAAAAACCAGCTTACTATTAAGGGTAAGCTAGTTTCCACCTGGCATACTACTAGACACAGAAAGACGAAATATATGAAGAAAACACATTGGTTTTTGGTTCATTACAAAGGTAATGACGCTGACGTATCGCCTCAAATAGAAGAAGGTATAATAGAATGCCGTTGGGTGCACTTGCCTGATTTGGATAAGTATCGTAGTAATATGCTACTTCCACGCGTTGAATACGTAATAGACTTCTGGCTTCAGAACTTGGCATACACCCCACGATTCTGATTTTGGCTCTTTCCGTGCGCCTGTAGCTCAGCTGGATAGAGCAACGGACTTCTAATCCGTAGGTCGGGGGTTCGAATCCCTCCAGGCGCGTTCCTTATTTGTCTCTTGTTGTTTGTGTGTTAGTATTTAGACCCTGTGATAAGTTATGTTAAATTAGTGGTGCGTGTAGCTCAGCCTGGTTAGAGCACTGGGTTGTGGCCCCAGAGGCCGCCGGTTCAAGTCCGGTCACGCACCCCATTTAGAAAAGGGGGTGTCCTGTTGACAAAAACTTAGGAAGTTATTAAAGTGGAAGGTATGAAGGTATTATGATTATAAAAGTTACCCCCCCCCCCCCCCCCCCCCCCCCCCCCCCCCCCCCGAAATTCCTGTTCGGCAGGCCAACGTCGTGAAACCTCGTCAACACCATTGGCACCTCGCCGCCACCCTCGGACTGATCTTCTTTATCATCTGTGTCCTGCCGGTTGCTGCACAGACTTCCGCCGGCATCACCTTATCCCGAACATCCCTCAGCCTCACTGAAGCTGGCGGTCCCAGGAACAGTGCCACCGTCACCGTGGTGCTCAACACCCAACCGACTGGAAACGTGACCGTATCGCTCCGTAGCCCTGATAGAAATCAAGTTTATGTGACACCGCTCTCCATGACCTTCACCCCTGGCAACTGGAACAAACCGAAGCGCGCAACCATCATCATCGTGGAGGACGTAACCGATCATGGCTCGCAACCTACGATGAACGTTGATTTTGTTCCGCGCGGCGGTGGCTACAATAGTCAGCATTCAACCAGTTTACGAGTGCAATATAGCGACAACGACACCGCCGGCGTCACCGTCACCCAGACCGCTGGCAGCACCGCCACCACCGAAGCCGGCGGTACCGACACCATCAACGTCGTACTGGACACCCAACCGACATCTAACGTCACTATCGCCGTATCCAGTTCCGACACCACTGAAGGTACGGTAGCCCCGGTCTCCCTGACCTTCACCGCAGCCAACTGGAATAAGGCAAAGACCATCACCGTCACCGGGGTAGATGACCACGTGGTCGACGGGGATAAATCCTATAACATCGTACTGGCCGCGGCCGTCAGCAGAGACGGCCCCTACAACGGCATTGACCCATCGGACGTATCGGTGACCAACACTGACAACGACACCGTCGGCGTCACGTTATCCAAGAGCCGTGTCACCGTCACCGAAGCTCCCGGTACCGGGCGCACCGCCACCTACACCGTAAAACTCAACACCCAGCCCTCGGGCAACGTCACCGTCAAACCCATCAGCTGGAATACCGGCGTGGCCACCGTATTACCGGCCTCCCTGACGTTTACCAGTTCCAACTGGAATAAGGCACAGCAAGTCACCGTCACCGGCGTGGACGACAGCAGCGATAAGGATAGAAGTACCACCATCACCCATAAAGTCAGTGGTGGTGGCTACGGTTTAGTGAGTGTTTCCAACGTCAGTGTAACCCTGACCGATGACGACACCGTCGGCGTCACCTTATCCAAAACCAGTGTCACCGTCACCGAAGCCAGTGGCAGCAGTAATACCGCTACCTACACCGTAAAACTCAACACCCAGCCCTCGGGCAACGTCACCGTCAAACCCATCAGCTGGAATACCGGCGTGGCCACTGTATTACCGGCCTCCCTGACGTTTACCAGTTCCAACTGGAATAAGGCACAGCAAGTCACCGTCACCGGCGTGGACGACAGCAGCGATGGGGATAGAAGTACCACCATCACCCATACAGCCTCTGGCGGCGGCTACGACTCAGTGGTCATCCGCAGCGTCAGTGTCACGCTGACCGATGATGACCGCGGCGTCACCTTATCCAAAACCAGTGTCACCGTCACCGAAGCCATTGGTAGTGGGCGCAGCACGACCTACACCCTAGTGCTCGATGTCCAGCCGGATGGCGATGTGACCATCACGCCTGCCAGCAGTGATACTGGCGTGGCTACCGTGTCGCCGGCCTCCCTGACGTTTACCACGAGCAGTTGGAACACCGCGCAGGCGGTGACCGTGACGGGGGTGGACGACAACACCGATCGGGATAGAAGTACCACCATCACCCATGCAATCAGTGGTGGTGGCTACGGTTTAGTGAGTGTTTCCAACGTCAGTGTAACCCTGACCGATGACGACACTGCCAGCGTCACCTTATCCAAAGCCAGTGTCACGGTCACCGAAGCCAGTGCCGGGCGCACCGCCACCTACACCGTAAAACTCAACACCAAACCCTCGGACACCGTCACCGTCACCCCCACCAGCAGTGATACCGGCGTGGCCAACGTGTCGCCGGCGACCCTGACGTTTACCACGAGCAATTGGAACACCGCGCAGGCGGTGACCGTGACGGGGGTGGACGATGCCATAGATAGTGCGGATCTGACCACGACCATCAGCCACAGCGCCAGTGGTGGTGGGTATGATAGCGTGAGCATCACCAGCGTAAGTGTCACCCTGACCGATGACGACACCGCCGGCGTCACCGTCACCGCGACCGATGGCAGCACCGCCACCACCGAAGCCGGCGGCACCGACACCATCAACGTCGTACTGGACACCGAGCCGGGATTTAAAGTCGCTATCGCCGTATCCAGTTCCGACCCCAGTGAAGGTACGGTTGACAAGAACATCCTGGTCTTCACCTCAGCCAACTGGAATAAGGCACAGACCATCACCGTCACCGGTCAGGATGACAGCCTGGCCGACGGGGATCAACTCTATAACATTGTACTGACCAAGGCCGTCAGCAGCGACGGTAACTACAGCGCCATTGACCCACCGGACGTGTCGGTGACCAACACCGATGATGACGCCGGCGTCACGTTATCCGAGAGCAGTGTCACCGTCACCGAAGCCAGCGCCGAGCGCACCAACACCTACACTGTGGTACTGGACGCCCAACCCTCGGACACCGTCACCGTCACCCCCACCAGCAGTGATACCGGCGTGGCCAACGTGTCGCCGGCGACCCTGACGTTTACCACGAGCAATTGGAACACCGCGCAGGCGGTGACCGTGACGGGGGTGGACGATGCCATAGATAGTGCGGATCTGACCACGACCATCAGCCACAGCGCCAGTGGTGGTGGGTATGATAGCGTGAGCATCTCCAGCGTAAGTGTCACCCTGACCGATAACGATACTGCCGGCGTCACCGTGTCCGAGACCGGTGGCAGCACTGCCACCACCGAAGCCGGCGGCACCGACACCTTCACGGTCGTGCTGAACACCGAGCCGTTAGAGGGTGTCAGAATCGCCGTATCCAGTTCCGACATCAGTGAAGGTACGGTTGACAAGAGCAGCTTACTCTTCACCGCAGCCAACTGGAGTACGGCACAGACGGTCACCGTCACCGGTCAGGATGACAACCTGGCCGACGGGGATAAATCCTATAACATCGTACTGGCCAAGGCCCTCAGTGCCGACCCTCAATACGGCGGCACCACCCGAGCGAACCGAGCGGACGCCATTGACCCACCGGACGTGTCGGTGACCAACGCCGATGACGACACCGCCGGCGTCACCGTCACCGAGACCGATGACAGCACCGCCACCACCGAAGCCGGCGGCACCGACACCATCAACGTCGTACTGGACACCCAACCGGTATCTGACGTCACTATCGCCGTATCCAGTTCCGACACCACTGAAGGTAGAGTTAACAGGATCAGCCTGGTCTTCACCAGAGACAACTGGGATACCCCACAGACGGTCACCGTCACCGGTATCGATGACAGCCTGGTCGATGGGGATAAATCCTATAAAATCGTACTGGCCGCGGCCGTCAGCAGCGACGGCAACTACAACGGCATTGACCCATCGGACGTGTCGGTGACCAACACCGATGACGACACCAGCTTCACATTTTCCACATCCAGTCTGTCTCTGGCAGAAGGTGGACTCGGAGGACGGCCGAGCACAGGCAGCTACACCGTGAAACTGAATGAACGACCAAATGCGGACGTGACCGTAACAGTCCGTAATAATTTCCCTGATGAAATCACCGTCTCCCCGGCCTCCCTGACCTTTACCACCAGCGACTGGAATACCGCACAGCAAGTCACCGTCACCGTCTTGAATAACCAGGTCGATAATGGCGATCAACGTACCATTTTTGTCTGGCATTTGCCGACCGGTGGTGGCTACGGTTCTCAGCAGAACACTAATATAACAGTGCGATATAACGACAACGACACCGCCGGCGTCACCGTCGCCGAGACCGATGGCAGCACCGCCACCACCGAAGCCGGCAGCACCGACACCTTCACGGTCGTGCTGGACACCGAGCCGTTAGCGAATGTCCGCATCGCCGTCTCCAGTTCCGACATCACTGAAGGTACGGTTAACAAGAGCAGCTTAGTCTTCACCGATTCCAACTGGAGTACGGCACAGACGGTCACCGTCACCGGCGTGGATGACAACCTGGTCGACGGGGATCGACCCTATAACATCGTACTGGCCAAGGTCGTCAGCACCTGATACCAACTACCACGGCATTGACCCAGCGGACGTATCGGTGACCAACACCGATGATGACGCCGGCGTCACTGTGTCCAAGAGCAGTGTCACCGTAACCGAAGCCAGTGGCAACAGTAATACCGCCACCTACACTGTGGTATTGGATGCCCAACCCTCGGGCGAAGTCACCGTCACCCCCACCAGCGGCGATACCAGCGTGGCCAGAGTCTCCCCGGCCTCCCTGACCTTTACCACCAGCGACTGGAATACCGCACAGCAAGTCACCGTCACCGGTATCGATGACAGCACCGTTGCTGATAGAAGCACCACCATCACCCATGCAGCCACTGGCGGCGGCTACAACGCAGTGGCATTCCCAGTAGTCAGTGTCACCCTGACCGATGACGACACCAGCTTCACATTTTCCACATCCAGTCTGTCTCTGGCAGAAACTGCTGGACTCGGAGGACTGTCGAACACAGGCAGCTACACCGTGAAACTGAATGGAGCACCAACTGCGGACGTGACCGTAACAGTCCGTAATAATTTACCTGATGAAATCACCGTCTCCCCGGCCTCCCTGACCTTTACCACCAGCGACTGGGACCAACCGCAAGAGGTAACCGTCACCGTCTTGGATAACCAGGTCGATAATGGCGATCAACGTACCATTTTTGTCTGGCATTTGCCGTCCGGTGGTGGCTACGGTTCTCAGCAGAACACTAATATAACAGTGCGATATAAAGACAACGACACCGCCGGTATCACCATCACCGAGACCGGTGGGGCAGCACCGTCACCACCGAAGCCGGCGGCACCGACACCTTCACGGTCGTGCTGAACACCAAGCCGTTAGAGGGTGTCAGAATCGCCGTATCCAGTTCCGACATCAGTGAAGGTACGGTTGACAAGAGCAGCCTGGTCTTCACCGATTCCAACTGGGATACGGTACAGACCGTCACCGTCACCGGTCAGGATGACAGCCTGGTTGACGGGGATCGAGCCTATAACATCGTACTGGCCAAGGTCGTCAGCACTGATACCAACTACCACGGCATTGACCCAGCGGACGTATCGGTGACCAACACCGATGATGACGCCGGCGTCACCTTATCCAAGACTGCGGTCACCGTCACCGAAGCCAGTGGCAACAGTAATACCGCTACCTACACTGTGGTATTGGATGCCCAACACTCGGGCGAAGTCACCGTCACCCCCACCAGCGGCGATACCAGCGTGGCCAGAGTCTCCCCGGCCTCCCTGACCTTTACCACCAGCGACTGGAATACCGCACAGCAAGTCACCGTCACCGGTATCGATGACAGCACCGTTGCTGATAGAAGCACCACCATCACCCATGCAGCCTCTGGCGGCGGCTACAACGCAGTGGTCATTCCCAGCGTCGCCGTCACCCTGACCGATGACGACACCAGCTTCACATTTTCCACATCCAGTCTGTCTCTGGCAGAAGGTGGACTCGGAGGACGGCCGAACACAGGCAGCTACACCGTGAAACTGAATGGAGCACCAATTGCGGACGTGACCGTAACAGTCCGTAATAATTTCCCTGATGAAATCACCGTCTCCCCGGCCTCCCTGACTTTTACCACCAGCGACTGGAATACCCCGCAGAGGGTCACCATCACCGTCTTGGATAACCAGGTCGATAATGGCGATCAACGTACCATTCTTGTCTGGCATTTGCCGACCGGTGGTGGCTACAGTTCTCAGCAGAACACTAATATAACAGTGCTATATAACGACAACGACACCGCCGGCGTCACCGTCACCGAGACCGGTGACAGCACTGCCACCACCGAAGCCGGCGGCACCGACACCTTCACGGTCGTGCTGAACACCGAGCCGTTAGAGGGTGTCAGAATCGCCGTATCCAGTTCCGACATCAGTGAAGGTACGGTTGACAAGAGCAGCCTGGTCTTCACCGCAGCCAACTGGGATACGGTACAGACCGTCACCGTCACCGGTCAGGATGACAGCCTGGTTGACGGGGATCGAGCCTATAACATCGTACTGGCCAAGGTCGTCAGCACTGATACCAACTACCACGGCATTGACCCAGCGGACGTATCGGTGACCAACACCGATGACGACACCGCCGGCTCCACGCCGCCGCACAAGCCCACCGGACTCAAGGCAGCGGCGGGCAACGGTGAGGTAACGTTGAGTTGGGATGACCCGAAGAACGCCGCCATCACAAGGTATCAGATCGATCGAATGGCCGTGAAACATGGACCCCAGGATGAATTTCTCGAGAATTTTGGTCCTTGGTCCACCATACCGGGGAGTGGTGCGAGCACCACCAGCCACGTGGTGGATGGTCTTACCAGCGGCGTTCTGTATAGATTCCGCGTCCGTGCAGTGACAGGCCCCGTTAACGGGCTTAAATCCAGCTCCATCGGTGCGACTCCTGTGGCACCGCCTGCCAAGCCTACTGAAATCAGTGTGAGGGCAGGGAACGGACAGGTGACGTTAAGCTGGGATAATCCGAAAGGCGCTACCATCTGGCAGTATCAGATGAAGCAGTGGACTGGGAGTAGCGAGACTGGGAATTGGGCAGACATTCCAGCTAACATAAAAGTGACCAGAACAGGCACGTTCGTTGACTACACGGTGAAGGGTCTTACCAATAGCGTTAGGTATAGTTTCCGTATTCGTGGGGTGGCCGGCAGCGCCGGCAGCATTGTGGGGACAGAGTCTGACGTCATCAGTGCCACGCCTGTGATGCCGACGCCAGGTAGACCTCTTGGACTCAAGTCGGTAACAGGCGATGGACAGGCGACGTTAAGTTGGAACAATCCTGGCAACCCCTACGTCACGAAGTATCAGGTGCAGTGGCAGTCTGTGCTAAGGAGCAGTCCAGGACAAATTATCAGTGATTGGAGTGATTGGGCCGACATTGATCCCAGTGATAAAGACACCACCCGCTACATGGTAACGGGTTTGATCAACAGCCTTCGGTACAACTACCGCATTCGTGCGGTGGCAGGTTCTGTTCCTGGGCGGTCGAGTACTATAGTAGTGATATCCGCGGCGACCCCGGTCAAGCCTGTCGTCAGTGCGGTTGGGGAAGACGGACAGGTGAAGTTGACCTGGGATAATCCGAATAACGCTGCCATCGGGCGGTATCAGATCAAGCGGTGGACTGGGAGTAGCGAGACTGGGGATTGGATGGACATATTAAGGAGTGGAGCGAGCACCACCAGCCACGTGGTCAAGTATCTGACCAACGGCACTACGTATAGTTTCCGTATTCGTGCAGTAGCAGGTACTGGTGTATATGGGACGCCATCCGACCCCGTCAGTGCCAAGCCTGTGGGGCGCAAGCCTGTCGTTACGGCGATATCGGGCAGCGGTCAGGTGAGGTTGAGTTGGGGTAATCTTGGTGACACCGCCGTCACCGGGTATCAGATCAAGCAGTGGACTGGCAATACCGAGCCCAACCCTGGCAGCTGGACTAACGTACCGGGGAGTGATGCGAGCACCACCAGCCACGTGGTAACGAGTTTGACCAACGGCACTACGTATAGTTTCCGTATTCGTGCGATGGTGAGCGCTACTCCAGGCCCGGCTTCCGATGCTGCCAGTGCCACGCCTGCAGCGCCGCCGGTTAAACCTGGTGGAATCACGACGGCAGTAGGCAACGGTCAGGTGAGGTTGAGTTGGAGTGATCCTAAAAACGCCGCCATCACCGGGTATCAGGTGAAGTATTGGTTTATGGGCTATGGTGACACACGTTTGGTTACTGATTGGTCTGACATACCGGGGAGTGATGCGAGCACCACCAGCCACGTGGTGAGGCTTTTGATTAACAACGTTCGGCATAGCTTCCAAATTCGTGCGATGGTGGGCACTACTCCAGGCCCGGCGTCGGATGCCGTCAGTGCCACACCTGCGGTACCTGACCCGCGCAAGCCTGTCGTTACGGCGGAGGCGGGTTACGAGTATATAGATTTAAGCTGGAGTCGTCCTGGTCACATCGCCATCACCGGGTATCAGATCAAGCAGTGGACTGGCAATACCGAGCCCAGCCCTGGCAGCTGGTCTGACATACCGGGGAGTGGAAAGGACACCACCAGCCACTTCCTAGAGAATTTGACCAACGGCACTACGTATAGTTTCCGTATTCGTGCGATGGTGGGCGCTGCTCCAGGCCCGGCTTCCGATGCCATCAGTGCCACACCGACCTCTTCACCCGTAAGGAGCATTGTCGTTACGGCGGAGACGCCGGCCAGCGGTCAGGTGAGGTTGAGTTGGGATGACCCGGATGACCCCTCCATCACCAGGTATCAGATCAAGCGGTGGACCGGCAGTAGCGAGAGCGGTGATTGGTCTGACATACCGGGGAGTGGGAAGGATACCACCAGCCACGTGGTAACGGGTTTGACCAATGGCACTACCTATAATTTCTATATTCGTTATGTGTATATAGATTTGGATACTACTTGGGTTGGGGCGATATCGGAAGTCGTCAGTGTCACGCCTGTGTCGAGCCAGCCCGTCGTTACGGCGATGCCGGGCAACACTTGGGTGAGGTTGTATTGGAATAATATTAAAGACCCCGCCGTCAGGCAGTATCAGATCAAGCAGTGGACTGGCAGTAGCGAGGCCGGGAGTTGGACTGACATATCGGTGAGAAGAACAGACGTGACCAGCCACGTGGTAACGGGTTTAACCAACGGCACTACGTATAATTTCCGTATTCGTGCAATGGTGGGTGGCACTGCAAGGACGCCGTCGGATGCCGTCAGCGCCACACCCGTAGCGCCGCCGGCTAAACCTGATCAATTCACGGTGCAGGAAGGCAACGGTCAGGTGACGTTGAATTGGAATAATCCGAATGACCCTACCATCACCAAATATCAGATGAAATATTGGTTTGTTGGTAGTGATAGCGCGGGTTTGGTTACTGATTGGGTTGACATACCGGGCAGTGGGAAGGACACCACCAGGCACGTGGTAACGGGTTTGACCAACAACAATTTGTATGTCTTCGTTATTCGTGCTGTGGCAAACACTCTTGTAGGGCGTGCATGCGATTCCGCCAGGGGGACACCGTCTCTGAACCCTGCCGGCGTCACGTTATCCACGAGTGCGGTCACGGTAACCGAAGCCAGTGGCAACAGTAATACCAACACCTACACCGTAGTACTCAACACCCGGCCGACTGGCACCGTCACCGTCACGCCCACCAGCGGCGATAGCGACGTGGCGACCGTATCCCCGGTCTCCCTGACGTTTACCACGAGCAACTGGGGTACGGCACAGCAAGTCACCGTCACCGGCGTGGATGACAGCAGCGATGGGGATAGAACCACCACCATCACCCATGCAATCAGTGGTGGTGACTACAACGCAGTGAATGTTCCCGACGTCAGTGTGACGCTGACCGATGACGACACCGCCGATATCACCGTCACCGAGACCGCTGGCAGCACCGCCACCACCGAAGCCGGCGGCACCGACACCATCAACGTCGTACTGGACACCCAACCGACATCTAACGTCACTATCGCCGTATCCAGTTCCGACACCAGTGAAGGTACGGTTGACAAGAGCAGCCTGGTCTTCACCAATTCCAACTGGAGTACAGCACAGACCGTCACCGTCACCGGGGTAGATGACAACCTGGCCGACGGGGATAAATCCTATAACATCGTACTGGCCGCGGCCGTCAGCAGCGACGGCAACTACAACGGCATTGACCCATCGGACGTGTCGGTGACCAACACGGACAACGACACCGTCGGCGTCACGTTATCCACGAGTGCGGTCACGGTAACCGAAGCCAGTGGCAACAGTAATACCAACACCTACACCGTAGTACTCAACACCCGGCCGACTGGCACCGTCACCGTCACGCCCACCAGCGGCGATAGCGACGTGGCGACCGTATCCCCGGTCTCCCTGACGTTTACCACGAGCAACTGGGGTACGGCACAGCAAGTCACCGTCACCGGCGTGGATGACAGCAGCGATGGGGATAGAACCACCACCATCACCCATGCAATCAGTGGTGGTGACTACAACGCAGTGAATGTTCCCGACGTCAGTGTGACGCTGACCGATGACGACACCGCCGATATCACCGTCACCGAGACCGCTGGCAGCACCGCCACCACCGAAGCCGGCGGCACCGACACCATCAACGTCGTACTGGACACCCAACCGACATCTAACGTCACTATCGCCGTATCCAGTTCCGACACCAGTGAAGGTACGGTTGACAAGAGCAGCCTGGTCTTCACCAATTCCAACTGGAGTACAGCACAGACCGTCACCGTCACCGGGGTAGATGACAACCTGGCCGACGGGGATAAATCCTATAACATCGTACTGGCCGCGGCCGTCAGCAGCGACGGCAACTACAACGGCATTGACCCATCGGACGTGTCGGTGACCAACACGGACAACGACACCGTCGGCGTCACGTTATCCACGAGTGCGGTCACGGTAACCGAAGCCAGTGGCAACAGTAATACCAACACCTACACTGTAGTACTCAACAACCCAGCCCTCGGGCACCGTCACCGTCACCCCCACCAGCAGCAATAGCAGCGTGGCTACTGTGTCTGGAGCCCTGACGTTTACCACGAGCGACTGGAATACCGCACAGCAAGTCACCGTCACCGGCGTCGACGACAGCACCGATGGGGATAGAAGCACCACCATCACCCATGCAGCCTCTGGTGGTGGCTACAGCTCAGTGGTCATTGACAGTGTCAGTGTCACCCTGACCGATGACGATAACAACTCACCGACTGGTGCGGTAACCATCACCGGCACAGCGACCCAGGGCCAGACACTGACCGCGGATACCAGCACGATCGTTGATCCAGACGGTCCGAGTAATCTGACGTTCAGCTATCAGTGGAAGCGGGGCGGGACTGACATCAGCGGTGCGACCAGTAGCACCTACGTTCTAACACAGGCGGACGTCGGTTCTATGATCACGGTAGTAGTGAGTTGGACGGACAGCGGTAGTACAGTGGAATCTCTGACCTCTGCTGCTACAGCAAGTGTAGCGAACTTAAACGACTTGCCGACTGGTGCAGTAACCATTACGGGGACGGTGACGCAGGGGCAGAGGCTTACGGCGGATACCAGCACGATCGTTGACCCTGACGGTCCGAGTAATCTGACGTTCAGCTATCAATGGAAGCGGGGTGGGACTGATATCAACGGGGCGACCAGTAGCACCTACGTTCTGACACAGGCGGACGTAGGTTCTGTGATCACAGTAGTAGTGAGTTGGACGGACGCTGGTGGGGCATCGGAATCCCTCACCTCTGCTGCTACAGCAAGTGTGGCAAACACCAACAACTTGCCGACTGGTGCAGTAACCATTACTGGGACGGTGACGCAGGGGCAGACGCTTACGGCGGATACCGGCACGATCGTTGATCCAGACGGTCCGAGTAATCTGACGTTCAGCTATCAGTGGAAGCGAGGTGGGACTGATATCAGCGGGGCGACCAGTAGCACCTACGTTCTGACACAGGCGGACGTCGGTTCTGTGATCACAGTAGTAGTGAGTTGGACGGACAGCGGTAGTACAGTGGAGACTCTTACCTCTGCTGCTACAGCAAGTGTAGCGAACTTAAACGACTTGCCGACTGGTGCGGTAACCATCACCGGCACAGCGACCCAGGGCCAGACACTGACCGCGGATACCAGCACGATTGTTGACCCAGACGGTCCGAGTAATCTGACGTTCAGCTATCAGTGGAAGCGAGGTGGGACTGACATCAGCGGCGCCACTACTAGCACCTACGTTCTGACACAGGCGGACGTAGGTGCTGTCATCACAGTAGTAGTGAGTTGGACGGACAGCGGTAGTACAGTGGAGACTCTTACCTCTGCTGCTACAGCAAGTGTAGCGAACGTAAACGACTCGCCGACTGGTGCAGTCACCATCACCGGCACGGCGACCCAGGGCCAGACACTGACCGCGGATACCAGCACGATCGTTGATCCAGACGGCCCGAGTAATCTGACGTTCAGCTATCAATGGAAGCGAGGTGGGACTGACATCAGCGGGGCGACCAGTAGCACCTACGTTCTGACACAGGCGGACGTCGGTTCTGTGATCACAGTAGTAGTGAGTTGGACGGACAGCGGTAGTACAGTGGAGACTCTTACCTCTGCTGCTACAGCAAGTGTAGCGAATGTAAACGACTTGCCGACTGGTGCGGTCACCATTACGGGGACGGCAACCCAGGGGCAGACACTGACCGCGGATACCAGCACGATCGTTGACCCAGACGGTCCGAGTAATCTGACGTTCAGCTATCAATGGAAGCGGGGTGGGACTGACATCAGCGGGGCGACCAGTAGCACCTACATTCTGACACAGGCGGACGTCGGTTCTGTGATCACAGTAGTAGTGAGTTGGACGGACGCTGGTGGGACATCGGAATCCCTCACCTCTGCTGCTACAGCAAGTGTAGCGAACGTAAACGACTTGCCGACTGGTGCGGTAACCATTACGGGGACGGCAACCCAGGGGCAGACGCTTACAGCGGATACCGGCACGATCGTTGATCCAGACGGTCCGAGCAGTCTGACGTTCAGCTATCAATGGAAGCGAGGCGGGACTGATATCAACGGGGCGACCAGTAGCACCTACATTATGACACAGGCGGACGTCGGTTCTGTGATCACAGTAGTAGTGAGTTGGACGGACAGCGGTAGTACAGTGGAATCTCTGACCTCTGCTGCTACAGCAAGTGTAGCGAACGTAAACGACTCGCCGACTGGTGCGGTAACCATTACGGGGACGGCGACCCAGGGCCAGACACTGACCGCGGATACCGGCACGATTGTTGACCCAGACGGTCCGAGTAATCTGACGTTCAGCTATCAATGGAAGCGAGGCGGGACTGACATCAGCGGCGCCACTACTAGCACCTACGTTCTGACACAGGCGGACGTAGGTTCTGTGATCACAGTAGTAGTGAGTTGGACGGACGCTGGTGGGGCATCGGAATCTCTTACCTCGACTGCCACTGCGAAGGTGATTAACATCAGCGGTGCTGACTCTGGCACGATTATTGATGTAGTAGAGGACGGTGGTCGCAGCATCATCACGGCAACGGTTGACGAGACGGCTGTGAAGCTGACGCTGCCATCTGGACACGGCGTGACGGAGATTGAGTTTTCACCGGCGGCGCCCACTGTTACTGAGCCGTCGGGCGTGAGCTTTGGGGGTAAACCGTCTTACGTGGATATAGATCTGGACGTGGAGCTCTCGTCATCATCAAGTGCCATCGTCTGTCTGGAGGAGCCCGAAGAGCTGTCAGGTAATCTATCGGTATATCATCTTGCCGATGTAGAAGGTGCGGGGTGGAGGAAGCTGCCGTCGCCCGCATCGGCGCCCAGCGGTTATGTATGCGGTGAAACGAGTAGTTTTTCTACTTTTGTATTGGGTTCGGAAAGGCCGACTTTCGGTTCAGAATCCGTTGGGGACTACGTCTGGACGGTTGGTATGGACGTTGATGTTGTTCTACCTAAGGCTACTGGTGGTGACGGTGTTATTACCTACAGTCTGAGTCCATCATCTCTACTACCATCGGGTCTCCAGTTTAATAAGGATTCTCGCCGCGCTATCACTGGCACGCCGACTAAGGCGTTAGCTAAGACGAATTTCACCTACAAGGCTGAGGACGTAGATGGCGATACAAGTGAGTTGTCATTTAGCATAACGGTTCGTGCAGCCGAGGAAAAGGAGCGAGCCCGTGTTCTTTCTGTAGTGTTAGCTTCTTTTGGACGGGCAGCTGCAACCGGAGCGGTGGACGTAATAGGTGAACGTTTTGTTTCTTCTTCTTCTCTGGCAGGTAGTCCTAAATTGACATTGGGTGGTGTTTCTATGACATCGTTTGACACTCGTTCTGTGGCAGGAGCTGTGGATGGGGTGTTGGGTCTGAGTGGTGGTTCAGATATTGAATTGTTGGAGGGTTTAGATCGAGAGCCTGTTGAGTTACGGCGTGTTTCTGGGAGGGATTTGTTTGCGCAGAGCGAATTTTCTATTCCTTTGAGTAGTAGTGGTGATGATATGGGTGGTGTGATGCGAGGGTGGACGTTATGGGGCAGTGGTGTGGGTAGTGGATTTTCTGGTAGTAATTTGGATGGAGATATAGATACAGAGGGTGAGTTGTATACGGGCTACATGGGATTGGACTATAGGTTTGGTAATAGGGGTTTGGCGGGCGTAGCGATATCCCGTAGTGTTGGAGAGGTGGAGTATGAGGTGGATGGTAGCTTTTATCTTATGAGTGGAGAGACAGGTAGTATCCGAGGGGAGGTAGATTTGGAGTTGACAAGCGTTCTTCCATATGCGCACTACACTATACGTCCTGGTCTTAGTATATGGGGTTTGGTAGGGGGTGGAATAGGTGAGGTAGAGTTGAAAGATGCAGCAGGAGAAGTGGAGGCGGACGTAAATATGCTGATGGTAGCGTTGGGAGTGCGGCAGGAGTTGGCTAGATGGGGAGATATAGATTTTGGGTTAAAGAGTGATGGTTTTGCAGTGCAGTTAAAGACAGAGGGGGTGGAAGGTCTTTCTGGTGTTAGTGGAGTAGCGCGTCGTTTGCGATTAGGTTTAGAGATGAGCCGTGACGTGTATGTGACAGGAGATTCTTTGTTGCTACCAAGTGTGGAGATAGGGGGGCGATGGGACGGCGGAGATGCGGATAGTGGAGTAGGTATGGAGGTAGGCGGAGGTATAGAGTATGTTCATAGAGGTTTGGGTTTGAGCGTGGAGGTTCGAGGGAGGTATTTGTTGTTTCATGAGGAGTCTGAGTTTGAGGATTGGGGAGGTAGTTTTTCATTGCGGATGGGTGATGGGGTTCGGGGACGTGGATTGTGGTTGATGTTTGAGCCTGAGTGGGGAGAGGTAGCGAGTGGAGTAGAGCGAATGTGGCGAGGTGAGGTTGAGAGTGGAGTAGGGGAGCGTGGTTTATCTCCTGGGCGTGTGAAGTTTGACGTTGGATATGGTATGGAGACGCGAGGTAGTGGGTGGCTTGTAACGCCATACAGTGGCATATCTATTATGGGGGAGGGGGAGCGTGAGTATAGGTTGGGTGGCAAGTTAGTTATAGGGGAGTGGATGGATATAAGTTTGGAGGGGGAGCGTAGAGAGGTTTCTAGTGGAGTTGTGGATCACGGGATACTATTATGGTGGAAGCTGTTATTGTAGGGGGGAGATGTGCTATGATTAAAAGAATAAAGATTAAATCCCCCGCTATATCCCCGTTTGCAAAGGGGGGGGGATTGTGTAGGGAATGAACTCTCGTCCCCCGATACTCTATCTGGATTCCTAGTAGAGCTGGGAATGATGGGCAAGTTGGTAATGACGTGAGGGAGTGGGGGGTTCTATTGACGGGGTGTTAAAAGCTGTTAGAACTAGCTATTCTCTTTCATTTTCCATCTTTTTTTGTTACTTTCTCGGCACTTTTCTTTACTCTTTCTGTTCATTTTCTATCCTTTTTATCTCTTTTCTTTAACCTGGTAACCACGTCTCTATGAGGCAGGTCCTCATAATAATTTAAGCTCTCTTGGGTGGTAAATATGACGTCGCTAATTGAGTCCTAATTGGAGTTTGATCAGCGTCCGCCAGAGCTTGCTATTGACATTTGTATTTACATTTATATTACCGAAGAAGCGCCGTTTTCTTCGCAGTAGTCTTAAAGGTGAAAATCGCTCAATCTCTGGTACGCGCCAGGTTTCTGGTAGGTCCCATAGTTCAGGGTTTGGGCGATTTGTTCGAGGGCGAGGGCAGGGGCAGTTATCTATGTTTCCTTGCTTAGCTTGTGAATTATATTCTCCGCAAGAGATTTGAAGTCTTCGTAACAATTACTAACGGCATTCTGCTGTGCGCCTATAACGCCGTCGGCGGGTTTCAGCATAAACATAGGCTTGTTCGCCTCTTGCGCTAGGGGCATTAGCGAACGATAATCTTTCAGATGTGCCAGAAGGTGTTCATCGTGTTCGATTGCTGGCGATTCAGAGTTGCTTTGTTGCAAAACGGCTTCCCTGTATTCTGCGGGTATCCTTGCGATCCATCTCTGATATGCTTTTACTGGACGGTGCAATCTGATTGAGTGTCGCATGACTATATAGCCGAGAGGTTTCATGCTACCTTTGGGCAATTCAATGTTTAGGTCTTCCGGTTTCCGGTCAGTGCGGTCTTTCCATGCCTCTCTCCAGTCCCGTAGCATCGGACCCACATTAGATAAACCTTGCAGTGAGAATAAATCTGGGGCAAGCGGTATTACTACGTGGTCGCTAGCTATAAGTGAGGCTCTGTTAATAGCGCCAAGGTTAGGACCAACGTCCACTAGTGCTAGATCTGCCTGGAAATTTTTTTTTGCGTTTGCAATCAACCTTGAGAAGGCGGTTATAACACGAAATGCTCTATTATCTTTGCCCAGGCATTTCGGCCATTGTTCTGATAGATCATCTTCGCGCTTGGAAAGGGAAAGGTCTCCTACCAATAAACCGATCCGCTCCCTGATTGATTGAATATGTGGTTCCGCGGCAATGTCTCCAAGTCCTTCAAACAGAGGAGCAATGTCCCCATCAATAGTTTGTTTCTTGTCCTCCCAAAGTTCTCTCAGTTTGTTTTCATCAAGGAACATCCCACTCAGGTTAGCTTGGGGATCCAAATCAACTGCAATGACACGGTGCCCAAGCTCTCCGAATATCCATGCAAGATGATAGACCAGCGAGGTTTTTCCCACGCCGCCCTTGTTGTTTCTTCACTTTGACAAAAACAAAGTTTTGCCCGACGTAGAATCCTGGCTGGGGATTACCGTTTTCTTCCAGTACCTTGCGCGCCTTGGCGATACCAATTCCAAATTTTTGCATAAATCCTAAATTTCTTATGGCTTCCGCAATGGTTGGGTTGCGATAGTCCGTGGCACCGGGTTTCCCGAAATTTTCTCGGTTTACCGCACCATAAGCTGATCCCGGGCTGCAGATTTCTACGCTATCGACAAACCACGTGACTCGCACGGGAGCGTTAAAATGTTCGTAGTTCCGGTGAATTACCGCGTTGCGGACCAATTCGCGCAGCGCGGCAAAAGGGTAATCCGGTTCTTCAATGTGCCTTTCCCCATGAGTGTTCAGAGCGGTGGAGATGTTCAGTTTTAGAAGACGATCTACTTCGCGCAGTTGATCCGGCAGTGAGCCGAATAAGCTAACGCTATTAAGAATGGCATCCGTGACCTCGTTTCCTTCATAGCGTACAAATTGAATGTATGCACCCGGAAACCAATAGTTAGGTTCTTTGCCTAACATGAGAATTGCCGTAACGGTTGGCGTTCCATCTTGAGTTATCAGCCGCAGCGCACGTAGTTGATCTTTCTGGTTACGGTCGTTCTCTTCCAACACTTCCGGTGACACGGCACTAGGCAGGTATTCATTTTCAAATTTTCGCATATCCAAATCATTATCTATGGACGCGCCACTCACCCTCTGCGCATCGTAGAGCAGGTTTCCCCAACGCCTTTTTTCTGTGAGGAGGCGTTCTTCCTCCGCGGTAGCTTGAGCTCGTCTTGGTCCAACTCGGATCCAACACCGACCGTCAACTTTTATCGGCGGATTGTCTGAAGGCTCCACCTGTATTACGGCAACTTCGCAGCCGTTCAGGGTCCGTTTGGTGACATTCATGCTTGGAAAAGGGAGAATCTTGCCGTCGCTTCGCAATCCGCCGAGAGTTTGTGATAACTTGTCATCAATCTTCAGGTCGGCGCAACTTTTATCATCCCTAATTCCTATGAATATGAAGCCGGGCTTCCCGTGAGCAGGCAGATCGTTAGCAAAGGCGCAAATTGCCTCCCGAATTTTGTCTAAGTCTTTGATGGATTCAGTAAATTCCACCTGATCACTTTCACCTTTATTTATAATGTCTTCTATTATTTATAATGTCTTCTATTTCCTGGCTACTCAGCATAATTTTACTCCTATTGTAAATGCTGATCTGAAAAAAATGCCGACTTTTAGCTAAGTCTTCATCATCCGATCAAGGTTGATGAATCCGGAATCCCCTTCAACCTCCGCTCCTGTAAACATCTCTTCAAGAGCTTCAAGAAAACGCTTTTCTTTAGTTCTATTGTTCACAGTAATATGATAAGTAATATATACAAGTTAGTAAACCGTAGTTTTAAGCAGGTAAGTTAAGCCCTTCGGGCTAAAACTAAACCATGTCCTTTCCTCCACTCCCAAAGGAGTAACAACCAGACTGGGACAAACTCTACCCACACTATTACGTTGGTGAATAACCCAATTTCGCCCCTCGGCTCAAAATAGTAACGTAGGTAGTAGAGGGGGAGGAGTACCGTTAGAAATAGCAAAGAAAATCTTGGTTTCACTACTAGAAACGGAAGGATCCAAGTGTAATACCATGGGAATTGGGTAGGGATTACCAGAAAGATGAAAGCCACAATCAACAAGCATTTTTCAAAAAAATCTCTCTTAGCGGCGTTTCTGCTTATTGTCAAATAGACAATCCATATTCCTATTATTGCGAGAGTAATAACGCGGGCGACTTTGTATTTAATAAATGATTCATAGCCGAGCAAGTTAAGCCCTTGCCCGGAGATAAAGGTGATTATCCTAAAAATGGAGTCGTTATTTTGCCAGCTCTTTCCATAAGCGATGAACCCCGAGGTCTGATCGAGTCCGGTGGAATAAATTGGTAAAAATAAAGCGCCTAAACAAAGCGCTGTAACTGCAAGTGTGCCTAACAGCTTTTTGGGATTGTATATGAGGGGACGCAGTATTATAGGCAGAAGAAAAGCCGGCCAGAGCTTTATGCCCACGCCAATAATTAAGCTAAGCATGGATCGGATACGTTTATTTTGAGCAGCTGTTATTAAGGAGCTTAGAACGAAAGGGAAAACAAGTAAGTCCAGATGGCATGAATTGAATATTTCTTTCAATAATAGAGGGTTCCACCAGTAGATCATTAGATATGAGTTAGGAAGCTTCAGTATTCCTAATGCCTTTAAGATGAGAGAAAGCGTGGCTAGATCAAGAATTATAAGTATTACTTTCCAGGGGATTAGGCTCCATGGCTGAACCCAGTGCGAAAGTGCGAAAAATGCCTGTGCTAGAGGGGGATAAATAGTGCGTAGGTCAGGATGATTTATTTTGTGAACAATATCGCCTGATTCTTCTACAAGTAAGGAAAGCTCGGGTGGGACGTCTTTTCCTTCTATAATTTCTTTTGGAGAGTATTCATAGGGATTACCTCCATTGGCGGTTACCGCCCCGTCCCATAAATACCTAAAGTAATCGTCCTCGAGGATTGGGACCGAGAACAACGTTAGTATCCTAAGAACAACCCCAACGGCTATTATCCATATCAACTGCTTATTGGTAAGGCGTATTCTGTGTATTTTAAGTATTGTGACCAGATAAACAGTTCCTGAGCCAACGAGTATGGCTACAAGGAGAAGCACGGGTCTTTGGGTTAGGGCTACGTCGTCTGAGAAATCAGGGGAAATATATACTAATAGGCTTGATAGTATTAAAATGAGGATTCCCGAAAGACCGATTATGAGATTCGTTTTGTCTTTTACCAAAACCTCAATTCTATTCATTACATAATCGGTTTGTATAGAGCTGGTTGCTATCAGTGCTATTCAAGAAACCTCTCGGCGTCTAAGGCTGCCATACAGCCCGTGCCTGCCGCGGTTATGGCTTGACGATATATCTTGTCTTGCACGTCGCCGGATGCGAAAACGCCAGGGACGTTAGTTTCCGTTGTATTAGGTTTAGTTGTTATATAGCCTAGCTCGTCCATATCCAACTGACCCTTAAATAGCCCAGTATTAGGATTGTGTCCTATGGCTATAAAAACGCCCTGAGCGGCCTTTATCGTTGTCTTACCATTCTTATTGTTTTTAATCCTAGCTCCGGTGACGCCTGTTTCTTTGTCACCTAGTATTTCTTCAACTGCAGAGTTCCAAACAAAGTCAATTTTATCGTTCTTAAAAGCTCTTTGCTGAAGTATTTTCGATGCCCTTAGCTTGTTCCTTCTATGAACTATACTTACCTTGCTTGCAAACTTCGTGAGGAATACGGCTTCTTCAATTGCGCTGTCTCCGCCCCCTACTACGAGAAGCTCCTTATCTTTGAAGAAGAATCCATCGCACGTAGCACAAGTAGAGACGCCATGGCCTAATAGCGTTTTCTCTGATTCTAACCCCAGCATCTTGGCGGAGGCACCTGAGGAAACTATAAAGGAATCAGCTTCAAGTTCCGTGTTATCCGAAGCGATTTTGAAAGGCCTTTGTGAAAGATCAACCGACGTGATTTCAGCCATAACGCATCTCGCGCCGAACCTTGACGCTTGTTTTCGAATAGCGTTCATCAGGTCGGGTCCCATAATTCCATCGGGGAAACCGGGGAAGTTTTCTACGTCAGTAGTCAAGGTAAGCTGACCACCGGCCTCAAGCCCTTCGAAAACTACTGGCTCAAGATTTGCCCTTGCTGTGTAAAGCGCCGCCGTAAGCCCGGATGGTCCAGATCCCATTATTACCACTTTATGCCTGCCTTCTACGTCGGATACATGCGTCATATTCTTCTTCATAGTTTTAGTTTGAACTTATACTACACTTGAAAACGCCATTTTCAAGCTCGACATTAGCTGATGGGTTTGAGGCGCGTAGCTTGGAGTTCATTCTAGAGGTTACGTTGGTCAAGCGTGTTATCGAGAGTTATACTTTAAGCATTGATTGAAGGTGTGAAAAAACTAATGAAAAAAACTCCTTTGAACGAAGTGCACGAGGCTCTTGGCGCTAATTTTGGTGAGTGTGCTGGATGGTTAACGCCTTGCAATTACGGAGATGAGATAGACGAGTATAGGTCCGTAAGAAAAGATGTCGGTATTATTGATTTATCTAATAGGGGTAAGTTGCGTATAAGCGGCAAGGATCATCTCAAATTCCTACAGGGAATGCTTACGAACGACGTGGTTAAGCTCAAGTCTGGTAGCGGGAGATATGCAACCCTACTCACTGTAAAGGGAAGAATCATCTCTGATATGAGGCTGTATAAAAATCATGATTCCATCTATATGGATTTGGAGCCTACTCTTAATATTAGAGTGGCTGAGCTTCTTACGAAGTTCAGACTTTCTTACAAAGTGGATATTGAGGACTTGACCAATGACCTTGTGCTTATTTCCATTCATGGACCAAAGGCGAACAATTTGCTTAGTAGCACTTTTGAAACGGGGGCGTCTGGTATCCGAGAGTTCGATCATTTTACCAAGAAGGTGAACGGGGTTGAATTGACGATAACCAAATCTAATAGGACTGGTGAAGAAGGTTACGATATATGTTTGCCAAATCAAGGTGCGGTCTCTCTATGGAATATGCTCATAAACAAAGGCGAAGAGTTCTGTATTAAGCCTTTTGGTTTTGACGCTTTTGAGATGCTCAGGATTGAGGCGGGTATTCCAAGGTGCGGTGTGGATATGGATGAGAGCAATATACCTATAGAAGCTGGGCTTTGGAATGCCCTTGATTTTGAAAAGGGATGCTACGTGGGGCAAGAGGTAATAGCGAGGATTAAGTGGAGGGGACATATAAACTGGCGCCTAGTAGGTCTTGTTGTGGAGGGGGATAAGTTGCCTGAGAGGGGTAATGAGATGTTTATCGGAAAGAAAAGGGTCGGACGCATTACGAGCAGTGCGTTTTCTCCCTTTCTTAATAAACCTATAGCATTGGGTTACGTTAGAAGGGAGTTCAAAGAACCAGGAAAGATATTATGGCTCAAGACTGCTAGCGGTGAGTTAAACGAGGCGAGCGTTTCTAAAATTCCATTCCTTCATTGCTCGCGATATCAAAGAACAAACCAATGAGCGCTTTTAATCCAAATAGGCTTGATAATTCTTGATTTTATGCATCCCTCAATTTAGAATATAAATTTTATTATTTCCTTATGAAAAGTTGGAAGTTGTGGTCTAAACAATAAAACGGAATCAATGTGAGACAGTGATCCCTTAAGGTTTTTCTATCTATCGTCAATCGGAGGTTTTTTTAGACATGATACTCGATACTATTTGGGGTTGGTTCTCAAAAGATTTAGCTATTGATCTGGGAACGGCCAACACGCTTGTCTATATTAGAGGCAAAGGCGTTGTAATTGATGAGCCTTCCGTTGTTGCCGTTCAGGAGACGGGTAGGGGATATAAGAGAGTGCTTGCCGTAGGTAAGACAGCCAGGAGAATGGTTGGGCGCACACCGGGAGCGGTTAGTGCAATAAGACCCTTGAAAGATGGCGTAATAGCGGACTTTGAAGTTGCTCAGAAAATGCTGGAATACTTTATTCGTAAGGTCCATGATAGAAGAAGCTTCATCCGACCTAGAATTGTCATATCAGTGCCAATTGGTATCACTGAAGTTGAGAAAAGGGCAGTGAGAGAGTCAGCGGAAGGAGCCGGGGCCAGAGAAGTTTATTTGATTGAAGAAACGATGTCTGCTGCTATAGGGGCTGGAGTATCTGTAACTGAGCCTATAGGGAATATGATTATTGATATTGGTGGAGGAACTACAGGTATTGCCGTGGTATCCCTTTCCGGCATAGTTGTAAGTAAATCCATAAAAATAGGTGGTGATAAATTAGATGAAGCTATAATGCAATATCTAAAACGTAACCATGATATGCTAGTAGGTGAAAGAACCGCAGAGGAAATTAAGAAAAAACTAGGAATTGTAGCTGGTGAGGGGGATATGGCATCAATGCAAGTAAAGGGGCGTGATATGAGAAGGGGCGTGCCGCGAACGATTGATATCACTACTGAACAAGTAAAAGAAGCCCTTAGGGAGCCGGTGCAACTTATTATTGAATCTATTGACCAGATATTAGAAAGAACCCCACCTGAACTCGCTGCTGACCTAGTTGACAGAGGAATCGTTCTCACTGGCGGGGGAGCGATGCTTGGCAACTTGGGACAATTAATACAAGAAGATACTGGGTTGTCCGTAAGGGTAGCGGAAGATCCTTTGAAGTGCGTTGTGCTTGGTTCAGGTAAAGCATTAGATGATCTGTATCTCTTAAAGGAAATAAGTTTGTAACTATATAAAGTTGAAGATTAACAATGTTTTTTCATTGTGTTTTATAAATGGGGTTTTTTAAGCAGCATCTCCTTTTAATTTTATTCATTCTTCTACTAATAGTAATACAGCTTTTCTCCATTGGTAAGAAAGGGGAAAATCCTCCCAATTTGATGTCAGAGCTTATTCTTAACCTTACTTACCACCCTCAAAAGCTAGTATCTTCCGCAACTCGAGACGTCGTAAATGCTTGGCAGAACTATTTGTATTTAGTCAAAATCAATGAAGAGAATGACAGGCTTAGAAAAGAGATAGAGAGGATGAATAGAGAGAGATTTGAGCTTGACGAGGTTCAAGCGCAAAACGTGAGATTAAGGAAACTTCTTAAACTGGCTGAGGATACTCCTTACCCTGTTATTTCTGCAAGCGTTATAGGGGCAAGCCCCTCTACCTTAAGATCACAAGTCATTACAATGGACAAAGGACATGAAGATGGGATTCTTAGAGGAATGCCAGTTATTTCGCACAATGGTTTAGTTGGTAGAGTTCATCTTGTTGGTGGCAAGAGCTCTCAGGTGCTTTTGATCGCTGATCCTATGAGCAGCGTGGATGCTTACGTGCAGAGAACGCGGGCGCGGGGAATTGTAAGGGGGACAGGTGCGGGGTGCATAATGAATTACGTTGAAAAGAGGACTGGTATCAAATTAGGGGATAAAGTCATTTCATCAGGGAAGGATGGCTTCTTCCCTAAGGGTATTAGAATAGGCGTAGTCTCAGCGATTGACGCCCAGAGAGCTCTCGTTAGCGCAGATATTTCACCCTACGTAAACTTTAACACTTTGGGGGAGATTCTTATAATATCCGAAACTGCAGAGAACCTAGTATTAAATGAATAAATACTCGCCAGTTTTCTTATTGTTCTTAATATCAGTGCTGTTCATAACTGTGCAAACTACCTTGTTTTCTCCTCTTAAGGTAGGCTATGTATTACCTGACTTAAATTTAATACTGATAATTCTCCTCGCAGTTTACTCAGAGATAAGGGGAGGGGCTTTTTTTGCGGTTGGCAATGCCTATATGATGGATGTCCTTTCTGGCAATTTGTTTGGGACGTTTACGATTTCGCGCTTAGTTACGTATTTGCTTATATCTATAAGTTTCAATCGTATTTATGTAAAAGGAAGTCTATTACAGGTGGGAATTACAATTTCTATTGCAACTATTTTTTCGTGGACTTTGACCTTGTCAATACTTAAAATTACGGAAGGAATAAGCTTTGAAGTTCCCTTAGCTGAAATGGCGTCTCGGTCAATAGTTAATGCTTTAGTCGGCGTTCAATTTTTTTGGGTAATGAGCAAAATGGTATGCAAGATTTCAGAAGTAGATTTATAAAGTCAACTGTGGTATTAGGAGTTGCGTTCCTAGCTATCATATTTAGACTTTGGTACCTACAGATTGTAGAAGGAGATGAACTTGCAGAATTCTCATTAAGTAACCATATCAGATCGGAAAGGATTCCTGCCTATAGGGGCAGGATTCTAGATAGGCATGGTCGAGAGTTTGTGGTCAACAGACCGTCCTTTGACGTGTATTTATTGCCTAGGGGTGCAGATGATTATACAAAATTGAATAAAGCGCTATTCGAGATTCTTCAAGTTTCTCCTGAAAGATTTAAAAACAATTTGGTTCCCACCGAACCCATACTTATTGCTAGGGATATAGATAGAGATCAACTTGCATATATAGAGACTAGGAGGGACTCCCTCCCTGGTGTTATCGTAGAAATAAATAACCTTAGAAGGTATATCTATGGGTCTTTAGGGGCGTCTTTCCTGGGTTATTTGGGTAAAATCAGCAAAGCGGAACTTGAAGTTGCTCCGTTGTTGGGCAACGACAGCTTAGTTGGAAAGAGAGGCGTTGAGAAAGGTTGGCAGGATTTTCTCCAAGGTGAGGATGGATATAGGCAAAAAGCGACGGATGCTTTTGGTAGGGAGGTAAGCTTAAATCTCTTTCAGAAGAATCTTACTAGTAAGGTTGGTGTGCCCGGTCACGATGTTGTTCTCTCAATTGATATAGATATTCAGAGAGCTGTTGAAGAGGCTCTTGGGGATAAATCAGGCGCAGTAGTTGTGGTGGACGTAAAAAGCGGCGAGTTGCTCGCGTTAGCGAGCAAGCCTTCATTTAGTCCGCTTGATTTTGTTAAGGGCGTTAACGTGGAATTATGGAAGGTTCTTATAAATGATAAGAGCTTTCCTCTTTTGAACCGATCAACCCAAGGTTTATATGCTCCGGGCTCAGTTCTTAAAATGGTTACCGCTGTGGCGGCTCTGAGCGAGGGCACGGTAGAACAAGACACACTTGTTTATTGCCCAGGTCGTTACAAGTTTGGGAGGCGCACGTTTCACTGCTGGAAAAGGGAAGGGCACGGAGAAATAAACCTAAAACTTGCAATCATTGGGTCTTGTAACGTGTATTTTTATAAACTCGCGGAAAAATTAGATATAGACCGTCTTTCCAGATATATGAAGGCATTTGGTTTCGGGTCGCCTACGGGCATAGGAATAGAAGAGAGTAGAGGAATCGTTCCAAGCAGGAGATGGAAACAAACGGAATATAAAAAATCGTGGTATAGAGGTGAAACACTAATATCTGCCATTGGACAGGGCTACGTGAGCGTAACCCCTCTTCAGGTAGCGATGATGACGGTGGCGCTCGCTAATGGTGGGACGTTATACAAGCCTATAATTGTAAGGAAAGTTGTTTCCCATGATGGTAAAAACGTGGCTGAAAGTATCCCTGAGGTACGAGGAGTTCTCCCCCCCATGCACAGAGAAGCGCTAGTAGCCGTCAGAAACGCCATGATAGGCGCCGTAAATGATCCGAAAGGCACGGGTCGGGCAGCGAAGCTTAGTAATTACACCGTTGCAGGGAAGACGGGGACAGCTCAGGTCGTATCATTGGATAAAGAGGAAGAGGGATATAAAGAGTATAAGGGCCATGCATGGTTCACCTCTTACGCTCCTGCTGAAAATCCAGAGGTTTCTGTAACGGTGCTAATAGAGCATGGTGGTAAAGGCGGATCCGTCGCCGCCCCAATTGCTAGAAAAGTAATTGAAGCTTACAGAAGCCTAGAAGATAAACGGGATAAAGATGATAGGGTTTGATAGAAGGGCGCTCAGCAATTTCGGGTGGACCTTGATATGTATGACCTTAGTGTTGCTCTCACTTGCCTTGACTAATCTCTATAGCGCTTCCTATCAGTTAGGGCTTTTGTCATTCAAAAAGCACCTCTTATGGGTATCTATAGGATTGGTTGCAATGATTTCAGTGTCGTTTGTAAGCTATAAATTTATTCAACAATATTCGTTCCACTTCTATGTAGTTTTTGTATTGTTATTGGTGCTTGTTCTCTTTGTTGGTAAAGAAGTAGCGAGTTCTAAGAGCTGGATCTCATTGGGCTCGTTCGGGACGGTTCAACCATCTGAATTCGTGAAAATTCCAATAATATTTGTAATGGCAAGACTCTATAGTGACGATCACTGGATGGAGTCTTATGGCTTTGTTGAACTACTAAAACCTGCTTTAGTAGTTTTGGTGCCATTTATTTTAGTGCTACTTCAACCTGATCTTGGGACGGCACTCATCATACTATTAATATGCGGAAGCATAATTCTCTTTATGGGTGTTAAGAAGAGGGCTCTCTTATTCATTTTAGTAGCAGTTGTGGGGTTGTCTTACCCTACGTGGCAGTTTTTTCTAAAATCGTATCAAAAGGAAAGAATTGAGGCATTTATTGATCCTTTCAATGACCCTTTGGGCTCAGGCTATAACGCAATTCAGTCACAAATTGCGATTGGTTCAGGAAAATTAACTGGTAAAGGGTTTAAGTCAGGGGCTCAAACGCAGCTAAGGTTTCTCCCTGCACGGCATACGGATTTTGCTTTCTCAGTGCTTGCTGAGGAATGGGGGTTTCTGGGCGCTATATCTTTGCTTCTCCTATATTTTTTGATCATCCTTTGGATACTTGATACAGCAAGTCGAGCAAAGGATAGGTACTCTATCGTAGTGTCGTTTGGCGTTGCGGCAATGCTGTTCTGGCATGTTATTATTAACGTCGGCATGGTTCTAGGTATTCTACCCATTATAGGTGTACCTCTATTGATTTTCAGCTACGGAGGATCTTCTACCCTAACGGCTATGATAGCAATGGGCGTAGTTCTCGGAATAAGGAGAAGAAGGTTTCATATCCCGGATGAAGTTGTTGAAATTAGATAGTTTGTATCTGTCTATAGAGAACTTAAGCTCGGTATTCCTCCGAGTCCGCGAGACTTTTCTACAGCCTTTATGATAGCCTCTACGATGAGATCAGCCGCAACTACGCCCACTAAATTAGCGTCCTCCCGCATAATTCCTGAGGATACCGACATCACCATGTCTCCATCGGCTACCGTATTAGCGGGGCTTACAACCTTTGCAAGCCCTGTGTGTGCGATAGTTGAGATTCTGCTTAGTTCAGATTTTGAGAATTTAGCGTTTGTGACGACTACGGCTAAGGTAGTGTTTTGGCGTGGCTCTATTTTTCTTTGAATTCCCTTTTTTAATAGGTTTACCGTTCCTTCAAATTTAGTGCCGCTAGGGGAGTTTCTCACGCCTGCGATGATCTTCCCCGTGCGCGGTGATATTATGTCGCCAAAGGCGTTTACCACTACTAGCACTCCTACGATAGCCCCGTTTCCAAACCTGTGGCTTGCGGTTCCTATTCCTCCCTTCGTAGCGTGATTAAGTCCGCATACCTTTCCAATCGTAGCCCCTGTTCCTGCCCCGACGCTTCCCTCTTCTGGTGCAGACGAACTTGAATTGACGCAAGCCTGATAACCCATCTCGGCATTGGGTCTCAACCGTCCGTTACCGATTCCGAGGTCGAATATAACCGCCGTCGGAACTGATGGCACAACCAAACCAGAACCTACGTCTAACCCTGATTTTTTCTGCTCAAGATATTTCATCACGCCGCTGGAAGCATCGAGCCCGTATGCGCTTCCACCAGTTAGCAGTATTGCGTTTATTTTTCCGAGAGTATTGTGAGATAGCAGTGAGTCTATTTGCCTTGTGCTTGTTCCTCCTCCCCTTAGATCAACGGCTCCAGCACAAGGATTATCGAACATAATTACCGTGCAACCCGTTACTATGTTAAAATCGGACGCGTGCCCTACTCTTACTCCCTCAATATCGGTTATTGTCCCCATTGTCACTATTCTAAAATTAAACTCTTTGTTTGCCAAATTATAGAATTGTAGTGATATTCTACATCCAAGTCATAACTTGACAGCATGATAAATTCAGATAAAATCCTGTTTCTAATTTGTTGAGATCCTTTATGCACCACTGTTAGTTAAGAACGATCATAAGAGTTGTTGTTTTAATATGTTGTAATAGTTCATCCTGTGGTTATGATGGACTTAGTTCTGATGGGTTTGTTCCATGTATGAGCAGATGAGTAAAAGTGTTGTAAATGTAAATTCAATAATTGTCATGGTAGCGTTGGTTTTTCTATCGCTGTCTGACTATGTTCAAGCGCTTACAGATTCTAGGGATGTAAAGGAGATTGGGATTGATGAAAGGTTGGGTGAAGTAATTCCTCAGGACATTATACTTCGTAATGGAGATAACGGGACAATAACTTTCAACAAATTACTTCCTAACGATGATAAACCTACAATACTGAGTTTAGTTTACTACAGTTGTCCCAGGGTGTGTGATTTTGCCCTGAAGGGGTTGGCGCAGTCCGTAAATGAGCTATATGATCTGTCTTTAGGGGTTGATTTTAGAATGCTGACCGTTAGTTTCGATCACGAAGACAGTTGGGAATTGGCTAATTCAAAAGCCATTAAGTTGCGAGGGGATATAAAAAGGGGTCAGTCAATAAATGATAACTGGCAGTTTTTGATTGGTGATAAGGGAAATATAAAAAGACTTACGCAAGCAGTGGGTTTTAGTTATAAGAAAGATGGAAGCGAGTTTGCTCATGCCTCTTCTTTAATTATACTTACTCCTGAAGGTAAGATAGCGCGATACCTTCCCGGCATGCGTCACGATCCTACTGATCTAAGGCTTGCGCTGCTTGAAGCTTCCCAAGGGAAGGTTGGTTCTTCCGAGCTGCTGAATAAAGTCCTTCTTTTTTGTTATGGTTTTGATCCCATAGGGAAAAGATATGCACTAAAAGCCTTAAATGTTGTTAAAGCTGGTGGCGTCGTTACGCTGTTGGTGCTGTCTGGGGTTTTAGCTTATTTTTGGAGACGAGAAAAGAACGTGAATAGTAATGGAGGTTTACAAAAGGACGGATGACTTGGCTTCCTGATGTCGCATCGAATCTTGCTGGTAAAGTAGATGGATTATTATGGATTATTACCATTATATCACTTTTTTTCTTTGTTCTGATTTCTGTAGTCCTGGTTTATTTCTCAGTAAAGTACAGAAGGAAAAGAGACGATGAAGAGACCCCTTATATAACTGGCAATGGAACTCTTGAGTTTATATGGACGGTAATCCCCTCAGTATTACTGATCCTGCTTTTTGTTTATGGTTTCGTAGTATATAAAGAGATGAGAACTGCTCCTAAGGACGCCGTTGACGTTACGGTAATAGGAAAACAATGGCTGTGGACTTTTGAGTATTACAACGGCAAGAAAACGCTAAACGAATTATACGTGAGGCAAAATAGACCCGTAAGAATGGTAATGAGGGCTGATGACGTTTTGCATAGCTTCTTTATACCTGATTTCAGAGTAAAGCAGGACATACTTCCAGGCAGATATACTCAACTCTGGTTCACCCCTACTAAAGTAGGCACTTTTGACCTTTATTGCGCTGAGTACTGCGGTGCCGGACACTCAGCGATGCTTGGAAAGGTTAGGGTGCTGAGTCCAGAGGCTTATGATATATGGGAAAAGGGCATGTCGGTGGATGGTCAAGCAGTAGCTTCTACGCTGCCCCCTGCTGAGTTGGGCGAGAATGTATATAAGGAAAAGGGGTGCAATGCTTGCCACAGTATTGATGATAGCGTCCTTATAGGTCCTTCCCTAAAGGGGCTTGTAGGCAGAGCTGGGGAGCTCGGAGACGGTTCGAGCTATATAGCTGACGAGAATTATATAAGACGATCAATTGTGGAGCCTCAAGGTGATGTCGTAAAGGGTTTTCAGCCCGTTATGCCTTCGTTTAAGGGCATACTATCCGATCAGGAAATTGATGCCTTAATTGCGTATATAAAAACGTTAGAATAAAGTTTAGGGTTTAAGGAGGGCAACTTAATGGCAGATAGCACTATTGCCGCGAATGCTTATATCCCATTTCTGGAAAAGAAGGGAATTTGGTCATGGCTTTTGACTACCGACCATAAGCGCATAGGTATTTTGTATCTCGTATCAATATCCATTTTTTTCCTGATTGCTGGCGTTATTGCGCTCCTTATGAGGTTTGAGCTTCTGACTCATAATGCGGATTTTGTAAGTCCCCATACTTATAACGTTTTGTTTACCTTGCACGGTTCGGTTATGGTTTTCTTCTTTATCGTTCCGGGTCTTGCAGCAAGTTTCGGTAACTTTCTTATACCCCTTATGATTGGCGCTCCTGACGTCGCTTTCCCAAAGCTTAACCTAGGGAGTTACTGGATTTACTTGCTCGGAACGCTAATTTTGCTAATAGCGCTTTTACAGCCTGCCGATACGGGGTGGACTTTTTACACGCCATATAGCGCTACTACCGGCACGGACGTCATATTAATGACGTTCGGGGTGTTCGTTTTAGGTTTTTCTTCGATCCTTACTGGACTTAATTTTATCGTTACTATTCACAAGATGAGGGCGCCGGGTATGACTTGGCATAGGCTGCCGCTTTTTATATGGGCTTCTTACGCGACGGCGGTGCTTCAGTTGCTGGCAACTCCCGTTGTTGGTATTACGCTCTTGCTCTTGATAGCCGAGAGGACTTTGGGCATCGGCTTTTTTGACCCGGCGAAGGGCGGAGATCCAGTGCTCTTTCAGAACTTCTTTTGGTTTTACTCTCACCCAGCCGTATATATAATGATTATTCCTGCGATGGGTGTAATATCCGAGATCATACCAGTTTTTGCAAGGAAGCCGATATTTGGTTACAGGGCGATTGCATATTCAAGTTTAGGTATTGCTTTTATTAGCTTTTTAGTATGGGCGCACCACATGTTTACTAGCGGTATTTCTGAACTCGCCGCTACCATATTTTCGTTCCTGACGTTTCTTGTCGCTATACCTACGGCGATCAAAGTCTTTAACTGGGTAGCTACTCTTTACAAAGGCTCTATACAACTTCACTCTGCTATGCTTTACGCCTTGGGATTCGTTTTTCTCTTTACCATAGGAGGGCTAACGGGGCTTTTCCTGGGTGCGCTAGCGGCTGATATACACCTTCACGATACTTATTTTGTAGTTGCGCACATGCACTACGTGATGATCGGCGGCACGGTAATGGGGTTCTTCGGAGCTCTTCACTTTTGGTACCCTAAGTGGTTTGGCAGGATGTTCAACGAGTCCGTCGCTAAGCTGTCGTGGTTTCTGGTCTTTGTCGGCTTCAACGTTACTTTCTTCCCTCAGTTTTTCCTTGGAGTTCAGGGGATGCCTAGGAGATACGCGACTTATCCAGAAGAATTTGAGCCTCTTATGTCTCTATCTACTTTTGGTTCTTGGATATTGGGTCTGGGCATTCTAATTATGCTTATAAATTTAATATCAGGATTGTTTAAAGGAGAGAAGGCATCGCAAAACCCTTACGGCTCTCTTTCCTTAGAGTGGCAAGTGCCTTCCCCTCCGCCCCTTGAGAACTTTGATAAGATACCGCAAGTGACCGAATGGACTTATGGTTACGGGAAAAAGCAGGTCCCCGTGCAAACAGGGCAAGGAAGTGGAGGTTTAAGCTAATGGAACAGGCGAACGTGGAACATTCTCACGGTCTTCACATGGATCCCGATACCGCGTATAGCGTATCTAAACTCGGTATGTGGTTGTTTCTAGGGACAGAAATTATACTCTTCGGTGGTCTTTTCGCTGCCTATGCTATATTTCGCGCTAAGTATCCTGAGATGTTTATGGAACAACATCTGGAGCTTAACCGCGAAATGGGTGCAATAAATACTTGTGTTTTAATTTTCAGCAGTTTAACCATGGCTATCGCTGTTACGGCGATACAAAAAAGCAAGCAGAGGCTAACGTCTATTTTTCTAGGCATTACTATCCTCTGTGGATTAGCCTTTGGGGTAGTTAAGTATTTTGAATACGGTGCTAAATTCTCACATCACATTTATCCTGATACGAGCATATTCTTTTCTCTTTATTTTCTAATGACGGGTCTCCACATGCTCCATGTTTTCATCGGTATCGTTCTTCTCGCCGTTATATTAGCCTTAAATATGAAGGGGAAGTTTAACGCAAGTTACAACACGCCCGTAGAGATGGGGGGGCTTTACTGGCATTTAGTTGACCTAATATGGATTTATCTCTTCCCATTACTTTATTTGATAGGATAACGGAGGATTGAAAAATGAGCACGCATCATAATCTAGAGCGTCATGTTACTAGTTATAAGGCTTATGCTGTTGTATGGATAGTGCTCATGGCACTTACGTTTATAACGGTTTACGTGTCGTATATAGATTTTGGTATGTTTAACATCGTGATTGCGATGGGGGTTGCCTCTGTCAAAGCCTCTATAGTGGCTCTTTTCTTTATGCACCTTAAATTTGAAGATGGGGTTACATGGGGTTTTGCGATCTTTCCGTTAATTCTTCTATTTCTGCTAATAGGCATGCTTATACTAGATACTTTTACGAGAGTTACGCCTTAACCTATATCACATGCTTGGCAAAGTTGCCCTTACTTTACTTTTTATCTTGCTAGTTTGGGGAAATCTGGTAGCAGGTTTGAAGGCTGGTCTCGCCTGTCCAGACTGGCCGCTTTGCCATGGCAAGCTGATCCCTCCTTTCAGATGGGACGTTTATATGGAGTTTATGCACCGCGTTATAGGCGCCATTACTTCTATTTTTCTTATAGTGTTTGCCTATAAAAGGTTTCGAGTCTATAGAGGCATTGCCAAGTTGCTTCCCATCTTAACCGTATTACTTCTTTTAATCCAAATCATTTTGGGTGGCATAGTCGTGTTACAAGAGCTTCCGGTAGATCTTACGACTTATCATTTTGCCAACGCTATGATCATTTTCGCCGCCACATTATACCTTAACCTATTTGACGGCAAGCTAAATAAGCCTACGTTTAGTATTTCAGGCTATAAGGGCGTTTTTTTCTTTTTAGCAGTCCTAGTTTTTACCCAGCTAGTTTTAGGGGCATACGTCAGGCATTCGGGTTCTGGTCTTGCCTGTCCCGATTTTCCAACTTGCCTCGGGTACCTAATACCTCCCGAGCTTACGGGAATTATATTTAATCATTTTGCCCACAGGGTATTGGCTTATGTCATTACGTTCTTTGCGATCTTACTACTGATCATTTCCTATCTATCCCAACCGATCAAGGGAGAGCGCACTAGATTATATATGCTTGTCGGTTTTATAGCGCTTCAAATTTTACTCGGAGCCGGGGTCGTATATGCTAAACTTCATTTCTTGGTTACGGCATTGCACCTTTCCGTAGCTCTTCTGATCCTATCAATTACTTTATATATGTGGTGTCGGTGTATGAAGGAAAGTCAAGTATAATTTTATAAACTTGGTTAGATAAGTGAGCGTGCTATGGAGCAGGTAGATAAACCCTCTGCAAAGGTTATCCCAGAATTTAGTAGTCGGGAGATAGTCGTTTCAACTATTCTTCTTTCAAAGCCGGGCATTATCTTAAGTGTTGTTTTTACTGGTTTTGCTGGGATGGTCTTAGCACATAAAGGGTTTCCTTCTATTAACTTGATACTGCTTACCTTAGTATCTTTACTTCTGAGCGCTGCAGGCTCGGCAATTCTGAATAATATTTTAGACAAGCGGATTGATCTGCTTATGAATAGGTTGAGCAAGCGCGCCCGCGCCCTTGAGGTTGTTGGCACAAGGACGGCGATTTTTATCGCCATGGTATTCATAGCGGTATCGTTGTTTATATCGTTTTATTATTTGACCGTTGTAAGCGCCCTGCTCATAATAGCCGCGATACTAGGCTACACGCTCCTTTACACCTTGTATCTTAAAAGGAGTTCGCCCTACGGAACGATACTAGGGGGATTACCCGGAGCGCTTCCCATTCTAATCGGCTATGCTTCGGTAAAACCTCACGTAGGTCTTGACGGATATATTCTTTTTAGCTTTATGATGCTTTGGCAACCCCCTCATTTCTGGGCGCTCGCCCAAAAATATAGACTTGATTATAAAAAGGCTGGCGTGCCAGTAATGCCCGTTGCGCTGGGCGCCAAGTACACTAACATAATGATAATGATTTATTCAATTTCTCTGCTTCCTCTTTCTCTATCTATCTGGTTTTTGGGATATTGCTCTTCGTATTACGCTGTTTTCGTTATCCTGTCCGGTGCGTATTTCTTGTATGTAATTGTGCGAAGTGCCGTAACAAGTTCGTGTTATGGTAGAGCCTTTGGCGTTTCTATAATTTATATGCTTGTAGTTATGGCGTCGCTAATCTTCGATATGGCGATAGATCCTAGACATGCTATTGTGTCTCCACTTACTACTTTTTGAGACAAAGTTTAGGTAATAGAGCTTTGAACTTCTTCATTGGCTCTTCTAGGGTTCTTATAGATTCAATCCAGAACTCAGGTGAATCTATTTTGCAGCATATACTCTTTCTAGCGACGTTCTCTGCCGTATCAGAGCCGGTTAGGCATAAAAAATTTTCGTATCTCGGCAGGAATTTCTTTCCTTCTCTTTTAAGCATGGCGAAAAGTCCACGGCTCAGAAGGTATCCAAAGGTGTAGGGAAAGTTGTAAAAAGTAATTCCTGTAATATAAAAGTGTAGCTTTGAAGCCCAAAAATATGGGTCTTCACCCCCCGTCTCTAACAAGTCTCCGAAAATCCGTCGCTGCGTTTCCATCATCAGCTCTTTAAGACGGCGGATGCTTACCTCTCCGTTCTGTCGTTCTTCATAAAAAGCTTTCTCAAATTCGTATCGGACAGGTATATCCATCAGATATATTGCCCCATGATTGATTTCTGCGTCAAGCATAAGTGCTTTTTCAGTATCATCTACGGAGGGGTCTTTAAGAATTCCTTCCGCTAAGATCATTTCCCCAAACGTAGAGGCGGACTCCGCAAGCGTCATCGGATAGAAGTGCGCGTAGGGACGAATATTGCTCATTGTGTAACTATGAAAAGCATGCCCCGCTTCATGTGCTAGAGTTAGCACGTCCCCGATAGTTTCGTTGTAAGTCATAAAAATTCTCGACTCCTTAGTAAGCATCGAGCCCGTGCAGAAGCCGCCGGGTCTTTTCCCTCCCCGTGGTTCCCAATCTATCCACTTTTTGTCATAAGCCGTTTTTACGAAGTTCCCTAGCTTTGGGTAAGATAACGAGAAGGAATTTTTTACTAGGGTTTTGGCTTTGTCCCAGTTGAGCCTTTGTCCTTCAGTTTTCAGATTAAGTGGCGCCCCGAGATCATACCAAGCAACGTCTTTTCTGCCCATTGTTTCTGCCTTAAGCCTTAGTATGTTTTTAGGCAGTTCTAGCTCGGAGTAAATGGCTTCGAACATAGAGTCCAACGTTTTTTTGCTTATTGAAGACTGAAAAAGAGCCTCATCAAGAAAATGGTCAATCCCGCGGTAACGATTCAAGGTAAGCCGCGTGCCAGCGATGGCATTGAGGGCGCTAGCAGCTACGTCCTCTATGCTTCGCCATGCCTCATTTCCCCCGTCAAAAGCTGCCTTTCGCATCTTCCTATCGGGTTTTTCCATAAGTGAGCGTCTTTGAGAGATAGGAAGTCTTTTAACGCTTCCATCGGGGTATTGCATATTAAACTCAAGCTTGCTTGATACGGTGTCGTAAAGGCGTCCCCATGCGCTTATTCCATCTATGCTCAGGTCCGCGGCTAGTATTTCCTTATCTGTGCTCATCCTTTTTTGTGATTCTTCACGGAGCCTGCTCAGATAATAAGAGGCGCCTTCTAAACCGTCACACGCCTTAAATTTATCAAACGTTTCATCTTCTACGTCCTTTAAGGATCTCATAAGCTCCACGTTGAGTTTTGAGCGCTCTGCTCCCAGAGCGGACATTTCAGCCTCTTCTTTTAAGAAATCTTCATTTAGTCCGTCAGCGGAAGCCAGACATCCTACATAAGATCGTAGATGTGAATAACGCACTATTATATCTTCGTTTTTTAAGAAGACGCTTTGCCACTTCTGAATGTTTTCATCGTTGATAGGCGAGAGAGAAGACGCTTCCTTCTTAATAGATTCTATATCTTCCTTAAGAATCTTCTTGAACCGTATCATCTCTGACCCGTTAAACTCGGGGAAGTAGGTACAGAGATCCCAATTCATCTTATCTATTGAGCTATTGTTTGGCATGAATAACCTTTGATTTATCCTAGACTGGAGTTTTGTTAAGAGCTAACAACTCTAAAACCCTTCAATGTTGAAGAACATCAACCCATATTTTACAATTTACACCCACTTCTGCAATAATTTTAATAAATATTTGCTATGATAAACTGCAAACAGCTTAGTATTTCGAACAAGTTAATATAGATTGGTGGTGTACAGAGCTTAATCTGTATATAATGTTTTATTGTTGTGGTATTTGATCGTTGTGGTATTTGATCTAAATGAAGGTTAGAGAAATAATAAAGGTTATTGAAAGTGATGGATGGTATTTATGCAGATACAAGGGAACGGGGCATAGGCAATACAGGCATCCATTTAAGCCTGGTGTAGTAACGGTATCTGGGAATCTAGGGCAGGACGTGAAAAGGGGAACAGAGCATAGTGTGTTTAAGCAAGCAGGATTAAGGAAGAATAGGTGAAACAAATGCAATATCTAATAATAATTGAGAAGGCTGATAATGGTTTTAGCGCATACGCTCCTGACCTTCCAGGATGCGTAGCTGCTGCGGACACGTTAGAGAGAACTAGGCGACTCATGGCTGAAGCCGTTGAGCTTCATATAGAAGGCTTGAAGGAAGCCAGCCACCCTATACCGCAACCGGCGAGCGTTGCTGAATACGTTTCTTATCAACAAGCTTTGTAAAGTGGTAGTTAGGCAGGCTTCAGGAAAAAGCCTCTTCCAGCCTTTTTATTTGGTCTTCCGATAATCGCCAGCCTGAGGAGCCACAATTTTCTATTGTTCTAGACACGCTGTCTGATTTAGGAATTGCAATTACTCTTTCTTGTGACGTGCACCAGTTTAATGCGGCTTGCCCCATAGTTTTTCCTATCTCTTTGGCTATGTCTTTTAATACTCTCATCCTTTTGTTTGTCGCAGGGTTCCTGGCTAGTTTTCCATCGTCAAGCGGTGTATAGGCAAGTATGGAGATTCCTCGCTCTTCACAGTAAGGGATTAGGTCTATTTCAATCTCTCTTCTGTTTAGGTTATATAAGACTTGGTTGGAAGCTATAGGGTGGTTGTGAAGGTAAGACTGTGCCTCCTCAAGCTCGTCAACGTCGAAATTGCTTACCCCTATGAATCTCACTATGCCTCTATCAGCAAGTTCTCCCATAGCGCGCATTGTTTCTCTTAAAGGGTAGGATGGGTTAGGCCAGTGGACTTGGTAAAGATCAATGTAATCCATCTCCAGCTTGCGTAGGCTGTCTTCCGCGGCTCTTAGCACGCCATCGTAGCTTAAATGTCTGCCCGATACCTTTGTGGCTATAAATACTTTTTCGCGTGTTCCCTTGATTGCCTCGCCGACAACGTCTTCGGTATAGTATCCCTCAGCCGTGTCGATTAACGAAGCCCCAAGCTCTATTCCCTTCCTCAGAGGCTCCACCCCGCCTTTATATCTCCACGTTCCAAGCCCTATTTCGGGAATCATAATTCCCGTGTTCCCAAGCTCTTTTAGCTTCATAGTCGCCTATTATAATAATCAATAATGTTTATTGTTGGCAATTGCTTGCGACCGATTGAGATTATAAGTAGATTAAGCATCGGCGGGGTGTAGCTCAGATTGGCTAGAGCGTTGCGTTCGGGACGCAGAGGCCGCCGGTTCAAGTCCGGCCACCCCGACCACAAGAAAGATTCACAATCTAGTATCACGCAGAGGAATAAGGACTTCAAACCTGCTTGTACCTGCTCAACTAGCAAGCGGAACGAAGGCGGACAGGGAAATTTGGAAGGATTAACGTAAATATATTAACATTATATCTAATGTGATAATTGGTCAGAGTATGTGTAGATTTTCTATCTAACTAATAACTTAAAATCATCGTGTAAACCCTTAGTGAATGTCAGAACCGCTTATTGAAGTATTAGACGCGCTGGAGAAGCCTCTCAAGTTTGCCTCAAGGAAGGATTTCTCTAACATAGGCAAAGTAAAGGCGCTTGATCAATTGGTGTATGATTTGACTTTAAAGGCTTTATCGCTTCAGCCTTCTGATGTCCATAAGGAGGAATTTCTGGCTTTACGAGACATGTTTTCTCATTATGAGAGCCTTGATACTGAGAGCAGGAAGGAGCTTATAGAGAACTCTCTCGCTACTGTTGCTAAGTTAAGAAAAGATTGCGGCTCTTCAGCCATTAAACAAGTTGATAAAAGTCTCTCTGCCTCCGAGCGTGGTGATGTGAAGCAAAGGGCGGTCTCCCCACAGGCCGAGAAGACTACGTTGAAGGGTAGAGAAATTGAACAGATCCCCGTTAAATATGTTCGCGGCGTGGGACCCAGAATTGCTGAAGTATTGAGGAAAAAGGGAGTAGCAAGCGTCTATGAAGCCCTTTTTTATTTTCCTAGAAGGTATGAGGATAGAAGAAAGATAAGAAATATATCCCAGCTTCATCCGGGAGAGCGAGAGACTATTTCAGGACAGATAGTGGTTTCGGACAAGGTGCGCACTAGCAGAAGGAGTTTGTATCAAGTTGTCATATCTGATGGCACTGGGACTATTAAACTCGTTTGGTTTCAGTTTAGTGAGAGATACTTGAGGGCTACTTATAAGAAGGGATTGTCGGTGATATTATCGGGAGAAGTAACACTAGGGTATCGCGACGAGCTTCAGATCATACATCCAAAACCCGAAGATATTGAGGTAATAGAGGAAGGTGAAGGTTTGGATGAACAGAACGTGCACTTTAACCGCATAGTTCCCGTCTACCCACTTGCGGAGGGCATTGGACAAAGGCGAATGAGGAAAATAATGAAGTCGGTCGTGGACGATTATTCTCAGTCTCTACCTAATTTCATTCCTGAGAAAATAAAGTCTAAGAGAAAAGTTATGGAATTTGCGAAAGCAGTTGTGAGGGTGCATTTTCCGGATGATCAGGATCAGGTTGTTGAGTTTACGGATAGGGGCTCGGTGTATGAGTCTCTACCGCATAAAACCGTTTCTTACTGTGAACTTTTCTTAATGCAGCTTGGTATTGCTCTTAAAAAGAGGGACGTTACGCAGATGAAGGGAATTGTCTTTTCCCCTTCAGGCGTTTTGACTAAGAAGCTCTTATCTAGGTTCTCCTTTGACCTAACTTCGGCTCAATTACGGGTTATATCTGAGATAGAGCGAGATATGAGATCTGAAATTCCGATGAACCGAATGCTGCAGGGAGACGTAGGAAGTGGTAAGACTGTAGTTGCGCTTATTTCGATCTTAAAGGCAGTGGAGAGTGGATACCAAGCCGTTTTAATGGCTCCAACGGAGATACTAGCTGAGCAGCATCTGGTCTCGATTTTCAATTACTTAAAGGGTATGCGGCTTCATATAGTTTTTCTTAAAAGCAGCCTTTCTAAGAGTGAGAAGGGGGCTTATTATAAAGCTCTTAGTAACGGTCAAGCACAAATTGCGGTCGGTACACACGCTCTTATACAAGAGAAAGTTGATTTCAAGAACTTAGGGCTAGTAGTTATAGATGAACAGCACCGTTTTGGGGTGATGCAAAGGGCTGAGCTAATAGGCAAGGGTAATAGACCTGACGTTCTAGTTATGACTGCCACCCCAATTCCTCGCACGCTCGCCTTGACCGTCCATGGAGACCTTGATGTCTCGGTGCTTGATGAACTTCCGCCAGGGAGGAGAGAAATAAGAACAAAAGTCTATTATGACCAAAAAAGAGCACGAGAAAGGGCTCATAGTCTTGTTGAAAGGGAGATAAAGAAGGGAAGGCAAGCATACGTAGTATATCCCATGATAGAGGAATCTGAGAATTCTGACTTTAAGGGTTTGAAAGATGCCACTCAAATGGCGGAGAGATTCCAGAATGAGATATTTCCCAATTTTAGGGTAGGGCTTCTTCACGGAAGAATGAAGCCTGAAGAAAAAGATATTGTAATGAGAAAATTTATCTCGAATGATTTGGATATCCTTGTATCTACAACTGTTATAGAGGTTGGAGTGGATGTTCCTAATGCCACCGTAATGGTGGTCGAAAATGCCGAGAGGTTTGGTCTTACACAGCTTCACCAGTTGAGGGGGCGTGTCGGAAGAGGAAAGCATGATTCATATTGCGTACTGCTCTCCGGTTTTCAGCGATCGGAAGATGCTGAGAGGCGATTGTCGGTGATGGAGCGGACTAGAGACGGTTTTGAGATAGCGGAAGCCGATCTGGCGATACGTGGACCAGGAGATTTTCTCGGCACGAAACAGTCTGGGCTTCCAGAGTTTAAGTTTGCCAATATAATGAGGGATACGAAAATTCTCGGAGAGGCAAGAGAAGACGCTTTCCACGTTGTAAAGAAGGATCCAAGGCTTAGTAATTATCCGGAACTGTTAAAAGAAGTTTCTAGGAAATGGAAAAACCTGCTTGAATTTGCAAGTATATCTTAAACCACTGTGCGCTTTATCCTTCAAGCAGTAGTATTTCAGGGTATTCAACAAGCTCCTTGACTTTAACGAGGAACTGCACTGCCTCGCGTCCGTCAACAATTCTGTGGTCGTAGCTAAGCGCCACGTACATCATGGGTCGGATTTCTATATTGCCGTTAATCACTATTGGCCTCTCCTCTATTCTATGAAGTCCTAGTATGCCCACTTGAGGTGGGTTAAGGATAGGGGTGCTCATCATAGAACCGAATACGCCCCCGTTTGTAATCGTAAAGGTGCCTCCCATGATGTCTTCAAGGGAGAGGCTGTTGTCCTCGGCCTTCTGCGCGAAATTCTTGATTCTTTTCTCAATCTCGGCGAACGACATACCGTCTGCATTTCTTAGAACTGGGACGACGAGTCCCTCAGAAGCTCCGATTGCAATGCCAATATCGTAGTATCGCTTTAGGATCATAGTATCTTCTTCGATCTCAGCGTTGAGCACCGCAAACTCCTTTAGAGCTCCTATGGTAGCTTTAACGAAGAAGGAATTTAAGCCTAGGCTGACGCCGTATTTTTCCTTAAATGACTCCTTGTGGCTCTTTCTAAGGCTCATAACGGCGCCCATGTCAATCTCGTTGAAAGTCGTGAGCATAGCAGTTGACTGTGCCGACTCAAGCATCCTTCTTGCAATTGTTCTCCTGCGTCGAGACATTTTAACGCGCTCTTCTCTACGATCCTCTTTTGCTATGGGGGAAAGAGGTGCTTTTTGGCTGACTAAGACTGCGGGTTGGGTGGTTGTCTCTGACGTAGAACTCTCTAGTTCTTTGCTTGTCACGCGTTCTTTCATGTATTTTTCCACGTCTTCTTTTGTAATGCGTCCACTAGCTCCACTTCCTCTGACTTTATCCAGATCAACATTATTATCCTGAGCTATACGCCTCGCTACGGGAGTTATTTTGTCGTGCAGGGGCTCTTCTTGAGACTCTACTTTGTTTATAGTCTCAGTTGCTACGAGTTTTTCCTCTGAAACTTCGGTGCTCTCAATAATATCCCCAACTCCGGTCGAAGGTTCACCTTCTTCAATAATTCCTATGACATCACCGACTTCAATATCAACGCTTTCCCTTTTTGTTATGCTTTTAAGTATTCCCTCTTTTTCGGCAGCAACCTCAAAATTAGCCTTCTCAGTTTCAAGTTCTACCAATGACTCGCCGATTCTCACCGGGTCTCCCTCTGATTTAAGCCATCTTACTATTGTTGCTTCGACGATTGATTCCCCTAATTCTGGTACGGTGACATTTATTTGCATTTTTTCTCTCCGTTTTATTTCCTTTTTTATCCCTCCCTTATGAAAATCAGGTAACTATTAACTGAAATTGAAATTCCGAACTAGTTTCAGAATTTCATCTTTTCACTCCCGCCTTTAGCGGGTGTGGTTAGAGGGATTTACTCCTAAAGTCTTTATATAATCCATTGGTCTCCATTTATCATACGTTTTTAACCCAAGTAACCCCTAACTCATCAATGTTGGGCAATTTTGCAGTCATAAAGGCTTGCCTTATCAATGCTTCCTGATGCACTTTGTGCATTGACAAAGAGCCTTCCGCTGGGCTGGAGTTGCGGCGTCTTCCCATGTAATGAAGAGGAACGCGTTTATTGATTATTTTTCTTAGAAATGGGAACATAAACATCCAGGCTCCCATTGTTTCAGGCTCTTCCTGAAGCCAAACGACTTCTTTTAGGTTTACATACCTTTTTATCACCTTTGTCAGTGGCGCCTTTGGGATGGAATAAAGCTGTTCCACCCTAGCGATAGCGATATCTTCGCAGGTGTTTTTCATATATTTACTCGCAATAAGATCAATATAGACCTTACCACTGCATAGAATCAAGCGCTTTACTTTCTCAGCGTCTTTATCATTCCTAGCATCGTCTATTACCGGCTGCCACGCCCCCTCGGAGAATTCTTTAAGGGATGAATGGACTTGGGGGTTTCTAAGTAGGCTCTTAGGGGTCAATACTATTAAGGGCAGGGGATCAATTTCCAATATCTCAGCCTGCCGTCTAAGCAAATGGAAGTATTGCGCCGATGTGGTGCAATTGGCGATCCGCATATTTATCTCCGCAGCGGAGCCTAGAAATCTTGTGATCCTGCCTGACGAGTGATCGGGTCCCTGCCCTTCATAGGCATGTGGTAATAATAGAACGAGGGAAGGTGTTTGTCCCCATTTTGCCCTTGCGGAAACTAGAAATTCATCAACGATCGTCTGAGCACCGTTTATAAAGTCACCGTATTGCGCCTCCCAAATCACAAGACGCTTTGGCTCTTTTACGTTATAGCCATATTCAAAGCCTATGCAGGCATTCTCCGTAAGAGGGCTGTTATGCACCTCGAATGAGGCTTTAGCCTGGGGCAAGTTTTGGAGTGGCGTGAATAAGTTGCCCGTTTTTGAATCGTGAAGGACGGCATGTCTGTGGCTAAACGTTCCCCTTTGCGTATCCTGTCCTGTAAGTCTAATGGCAGTTCCATCCGCTAGAATTGATGCAAAAGCTAAATCCTCCGCTGTTGCCCAGTCAATTGTTTTTTGGTCGAGAGTATTGAGAGCGTTTACCCTCCTATCTCTACCACGCTTTATCTTAGGGTTGATAGAAAAACTCTGCGGGAGTTTTAGAAGCGAGTCATTTAGCTCTCTTAGTTTATCAGCAGATACTGCCGTCTTAACTTTTTGCGCGGCTCCTACGGGGGGGGGTAAATGTTTTTCCCGAGGCACATCGTCCGGGCTGAGTGATTTAAAGTCCTTGTGTAGTATTTTATTATACTTATTAAGAATTTCTTCCGTCTCTTCCTTCTTGATGATGTTCCGCTCTATGAGTGTATTAGACCAAATCTCCCTCACCGTTGGGTGGTTCTCTACCATTTCATACATTTCGGGCTGTGTGAAATTAGGTTCATCCGCTTCATTATGTCCATGACGCCTATAGCCAACTAAGTCTATCAAAAAATCTTTCTGGAACCTTTTCAAGTAGTTAAACGCAAGGCGTGCGGTCTCTATACAGGCTTCAGGATCATCGGCGTTTGCGTGCACTATAGGAATTTCAAATCCCCTTGCCAAGTCGCTGGAGTACAAGGTACTTCGTGCTTCGCTAGGTAGTGTTGTATAACCGATTTGATTGTTTGTAATAATGTGTATGGTGCCTCCTGTAGTATAGCCGTCGAGACGAGAAAGATTTAAGGTCTCTGAGACTATGCCTTGCCCGGGAAACGCTGCGTCTCCGTGGACTATAATAGGTATGGAAACCTCTGGGTCAAATTCTGGTGCTCCGGGATTATCAGCCCTGGTGCCAGCGGCGCGACACATACCCTCTACTACGGGATTGACAGATTCTAGATGGCTTGGGTTTGGTGCAAGTGTAATCTCCATGTCTATCTCTCTTCCGTTACCTACTATAGAATGACGGGCTCCTTCGTGGTATTTAACGTCTCCTGTCCATCCCATGTCATCCTGAAAATCGCGTTCAAGAACTGGGTCCTTAAACTTAATCAAAGTGCCTTTATAATCCTTATTAGTTACGTGATGCATAACGTTCAGGCGACCCCTGTGAGCCATACCGAGCAATATATGATGCGTTCCTGATTCTGCCGCTAGTCCCACTATCTCGTTTAACATAGGCACTAACATATCTACGCCTTCAATTGAAAAACGGAATTTGCCAGGGAATATACTGTGGAGGAAGCGTTCAAATACCTCTACCTTGGTAAGATTATCGAGTAGCAGTCTTTCATTGATTGGGTCTTTAGGAGGTCTGAATCTCCCGGACTCTGCAGCGTCTCTTAGCCACTCCCTCTCTTCATAATCATATATATGGTAGTAGTCGTATCCTACTGTAGATGAATAAACTGCGCGCAGCTTTCTTATTGCCTCTAGCGCATTGGAAGTTTCCTCTGCTATCTTTCCACCAATCAAGCTAGAAGGCAGTTGACATAGGTCTTCTTCAGTTAAATTATGAGTGGTGGTATAAGGGGCAGAGTCGTAGATCTGACTACTGTTCAGTGGATTTATTCTAGCACCAAGGTGTCCGAATGCGCGGATCGTCTGAGTTAAGTTCACCGTGGCTACTATTTTCTCCATATTCTGAGGGCTTGCCTCCTTATGCCTCGTAGATGCAAGCTCAGATTTCCACTTGTCAAAGAGCGTCTTTGCATGAGAATCTATAGAAGTGGGGTTTTCTAGGTATTTGTCGTAGAGTTCCAGAAAGTAACCTGAATTAGGTCCATGGAAAAAATGTAACGTGTTCATATTATATATCCCGCCAATATCAAGCTCTTAATTCTTCCAGTAAATTCCCAATAGTCAAGATGGCTAATTATTAGTAGTTTAATTTAGATGTTATAGTGGGAAAAGCTATCTAAAGTGGGGGCGAGATTAAACGGGTTATTTCACGTTTCCTCGAGTGTTTTTATTAGGGGATAGGTGCTATTGTATAGAGGAGTCGCCATTATATGTGAGCAATAGAGGGCGATGATGATATAGAGTTGAGAACGGGAGAAGCAGTCCGAGGAGGAGCATCCTTAACTCGCTGACGCTATTGTATGTCATCTGATCCTGTCTTGAGCTTAGCCGAAGAGGCTACGAAGCAGGACGTCCACCTACCACCGTTAAGTTTCTTAACCTATATAGGAAGCTATAAAATTTTCGTAATGTTCCCTGTGATGGTTGTTACTCCCGATTCTTTGATGTGCGGGGGGAAGTTCTTTTTGATTCACAGCTAGAGATTCTAGCGATGGATGCTTGCCATTAAATATCTGTCCTATCGGTATACGTCCTTCTTCCATGAGTTCTAAGGTTCTTTGAAATGCTAGCGTTCTGTTAGCGGGGTTGAAATTTTTTTCATCATCTAAATTATAGACCCTAGATCGCCATTCGCGGTGCGTATCATAATACGTGACGCAGGGTGAGAGCACTTCGAGGAACGCGAAACCTTTGCCAGCTTCCGTATGTTCAATAGCTGCAGTCATTAAGGCTTCTAATTGCTCGGGGTTACCACTGAAGCCCCGAGCCAGAAAAGTAGTTGAGGGAAAGCTTAATCCGAGTAGGATAGAATCCATACCTTCCTCTGAGTTGTCTCGGTACCCAGTGGGACTTGTAGGTGAAGCCTGCCCTTTTGTAAGGCCATAGTTGCTGTTATTCATAACTATATACGTTATGCTAGGGTTGCTTTTGAAGGTATGCACTAGGTGTCCTGAGCCGATTGCGAACCCATCCCCGTCTCCCCCCGCTGCAACGATGGTCAGATCTGGATTAGCCAGCTTAGCTCCGATTGAGGTAGGTAGCACCCTCCCATGAAGCGCATGATACCCATAGCACTTTATATTATTTTGTATCGTGCCGGAGCAGCCTATACCTGCTAGTATCATTAGCTTGTGTGGTGGTATTCCCTTTTTTTTGAGCGCTTTTTCAAGAACCCCCTGCACGGCGAAATCACCGCACCCTGCACACCATATAGGTCTTGCAGGTTCAAACGTTTTTGTCTTTGGCTCAGCCGTCATTGCGCTTTAGCCTCCTTTCTTTCTTCGTTCAGAAAATTCTTCTCTTCTAATAATATTTGTTTAACAAGCTGAGACGGTCTGTAGGGAAGTCCATCATACCGGGCGATGCTTTTTATTTTTTCAGACGAAGCTCCTTGATGAAAGAACAGGTGTGCTAGCTGTCCCTGAGCATTCATCTCTACTACGTAAACCCGCTCGCATTTTTCAATGAATTCCATAACGTCATCGAGCATGGGCCATATTGTTCTCGGTTGTAGGTACTGACCTTTGATTCCCTGATGCTCTAGTTCTTCCATAGCTTCGAGTATGACGCCGAACATCATTCCTACGCCTATAAACCCTACCTCGGCGTTTGGGTCTCCAAAGTGGCGCGCTTTGGGCAGGTCCTTTTTAGCTCTTTCCATCTTCTTCATACGCTTATCCATCATACGCACGCGGTTTGTTGGATCGGTGGAGACTAGCCCAAACTCATCGTGCTCGTTGCCGGTTACGAGCGACATGCCGCCCGGCGTCCCCGGAGCTGCGAACGGTGATACGTTGTCGTCCGTGATTTGGTAACGTTTGTAAAACTCTAGTTTTTCAAGGTCTTCTAGTTCAAGTCTCTTTCCCTGATCTAGCTTAATCTCATCAAGATTGAACGGTTTTACGCTAGCGATGTTTTGGGATAGAGCTTGATCCATTGCTATGAATACCGGGCACTGATACTTGTCGGCGAGGTTGGTCGCCTCTACGCTTAAGTAAAAGCAGTCTTCCGGGTGTCCGGGAGCAAGCACTATTCTGGGAAAGTCTCCGTGTCCACCAAATACCATAAGATTCAAATCGCTTTGTTCTGGCCTGGTAGGCATTCCAGTGCTGGGACCAGATCTCTGGCAGTCAACTATGACCATGGAAATTTCCGCCGATCCCGCGTGTCCTATGCCCTCCTGCATTAGCGAAAAACCTGGACCCGACGTAGCCGTCATAGTTCTAACTCCGGTAAGGGCAGCCCCTATAGCCATGTTTATGCCGGCTAGCTCATCCTCTGTCTGTCTCGCTATCCCTCCACACTTGGGGAGCCATTTTTGAAGCGTCTCCAAAATTTCAGAAGAGGGAGTAATAGGATAACCCGTAAAAAACCTTCCGCCTGCCACCATAAATCCAAAAGCCACAAGCTCATTTCCCATTATTAAAAGGTGCGTTTCGGGATCCGTGCGCTCTACTCTGTAAAGTCCTTCTCCTTGGTGGATTCCCATTTCATCTGCCAGATCAAGCCCGAGACCAAGTGCTTCGAGATTATACTGGAGGATCATCTGTCCTCTTCTTTGAAACCTTTTGGTAAACGTCTCGCGCATCGCTTCGTCCTCTAAGCCAAGCAGGCGTCCCACGATTCCAAAGGCTATACTGTTTTTATAAAGTTCGCGGCGCATAGTGCGCATAGCAATTCGGTTAAAGGATGCGGAATATATCTTTACGCCTTCAGGTAGTAGGTCGTAAGGGATATGTCCACTGGAATCGTCATAGATAACAATACTATCAGAGTCTAGCTGTCTTGCGTTTTTTTCTATAGCTTCCTCGTCTAGTGCCAGCAGTAGGGTGATTCTACTTCCTATGCAGTATCTCTCGCCGGTAAATGCTCTCATCGTGGCGGCTGCGTGCCCGCCTCTAATCCGCGATAGAACGTCTCTTTCCGTATATACGTTTAGCCCGATGTTGCGAAACAGGTCGGCTAGCATGGTAATTACGGTCAGCGAGCCGTCTCCTCCCTGCCCGGCTACAATAACGCTCACGTCTTCCAATATGGGTTGTCCGTTGTTAGAACTCATTTAACCTAACTTCCTCCATTGGTAGGTTTCTTATAGTTCTTATAGAAGGTCTTAGGATTTGTATTTCCCATTTCTACCCTTTCCTGATATGTTGGCATTAAGGCAGGTAACGGCTTATTTCTCTTCATCTCGGAGAGTCTTATGAGAAGGTTCTTGGCTCTGGGTTCTGATTCTACGGGGACGATCTCAAAAAGTCCGTCGTCAACGGCTGCCTGCCAGGCTTTGTGCCCAGCTTCGGTGCGTACTGCTACAAAGGTCCATCCCTGAAGCCCGATTCCCCCAACCCCTATATCCGCGTGATCCGCGGCGTAATCCAGGCAATATAGACAGGCTGGGCGTGCGAATGGGTGAAAATCCTTCAATTTCATAATTATCTCTCTCTCATCCCTAAGCTCTATAATGACCTTGCCCTTTACATTCACGCTCACTATGTCTTTGGGTTCAACGTCCAATTCCTTAGCTATGTGCGTTATGTGTTCGTGAGTAAAGCTTTCGGAGCAGAAAAGTCCAATGACGAGCGATACGTTCTTTTGATACCATTTGGCGACTTCAAGGCGTATGCTGCTATATTGCTGCTGGCGCACCCCGTCAACCTGGCACGGCACTCCGACAACCGCTATGGGGCGCACGTCTTTCCGCATAGCTTCCGTAAGGGCTAGGGTATTTGGAGAGTAGGTGTATCTTGATCCGCTGCACGTTTTTATTTCCTCAGCCGTTGTAGCGAGTTTTTGAATGCCTACTTGTGGATTTTCGGGAAGCACGTCCCCTAAAACAGCGCCGTTTATAGATTCGTTTTCAAGCATGTGAACTAAGAGCGCGCTTGTTACTCCACCATCCTGTCCGGCGTCTAGGAATTCCTGGTCCTTAGCGCGTGCTATTACTGCATAACTATAAGGACCAAATCCCTCGTCAATCGTCGGTTGTTTGAATTCTAGTAGGGTTTGCAAATCTTTATCGAGGGGTCTCAACACTGGGCAGACGTCCGCGCAAAGCTCGCAGAACACGCACGCGTCATTTCTAGTGTCCGTAGGGCGTTCGTCTTTGTAGTCAAAAACGTCCGTAGGGCATATAGTAACGCATGCGGCGCACCCTACGCATTTACCTGTGTCAACTATTTCTCGCATCAGGAAATCTACCGCCTTAAAGCCCCCGCGGTTAATCTCTGATCTCCATGCGTAAGCCCATTCGTAAGGGTCAACCCCATCTTCTAACATTTCTCGATATTTTTTCTGAATGGACCTGACTAGTTTTTCATCTCTGGAGACTTCTTCATTGCTCATTATACGCACCTCTTTTCTATAGTTAGGATAAAATTAGGCTGCGCAGCAAGTTGGTGGTAGTGTTCGTAGTTTTCTATCGCTTCCTTATAACTAGAACTATTTGGACTTGAAATTGGGGCGCTCGGCAAAATTGATTGATCTAAAATTGTCATTACTTTTATTGTCTTGCCATTTATTAGCTTTGCCATTCCGCCGTCTTTTCAAACTGTAAGCAGTTTAATAGCATATTCGTCATATTAAGTCAATGTTAAGGAGTTAATATGCAATCTGCGAATCTGCTTGTCTATCCACTAGAGCTTTAGTATATATTTATCATTCAGGTTTGCTTTTAATATCAGCTCTTATCCCCAACTCTAGTAATTGCCTGATATCAACTTCAGAGGGTGCTTCCGTTAAAGGATCGCTTCCTTTCTGCGTTTTTGGAAATGCGATAACGTCTCGTATTGATTGAGAGCCACTCAAAAGCATGACGATCCTGTCTAGCCCCAGGGCGATTCCACCGTGCGGGGGCGCTCCAAAATCCAGAGCCTCCAGAAGAAAGCCGAATTTTTCTTCTGCGTCCTCTTCCTTTAGTCCTATAGCCTTGAATATTTTTTCTTGAATGTCTTTACGGTATATCCTTAGGCTGCCCCCTCCAATTTCAACCCCGTTAAGCACTATATCGTATGCCTTAGATATTACTTTTGCCGGGTCATTATCTAGAATCTTAATGTCTTCCTCTCTAGGCGATGTAAACGGATGGTGCTTTGACACGTAGCGCTTTTCATTCTGGTCATAGTCAAACAAGGGGAAATCCTCAATCCATAGGAAGTTAAATATGCTCTGGTCTATCATTCCCAATCTTTCCCCGAGGACAAGCCTCAGTTGTGAAAGCACTAGATTTACTACGTGGGCGGAATCTGCCCCGAAAAATACGACGTCGCCGTCTTCCATCCTAAGCCTTTTTTCGAGGCGTTCTTTCTCCTGCTTACTAAAGAATTTAATAATGGGAGACTGCCATTCACCCCCTGAGATCTTGATCCATGCAAGTCCTTTGGCTCCTAGTGTTTTTGCTTGTTCCGTTAGAGCATCAATTTCCTTTCTCGAAAGCTCTCCAGCCTTTCCTTTTATATTAAGGGCTTTTATGATTCCTCCCTTGTCTAAGGCTCCCCTAAATACCTTAAAGTCCGAGTTTTCAAATATGTCTGATATATCCTGCAGCTCAAGACCGAACCTCGTATCGGGTCTATCCGTTCCGTATTTGAGTATAGACTCTTCATAACCCATTTTCTTAAAAGGGGTCTCTATCTCAAGTCCCTTCGTCTCTTTGAAGATTGCCTTTAGCATGCCTTCGACTACATTCATAACGTCGTTCTCTTTGACAAACGATATTTCAAGATCAATCTGCGTGAATTCGGGCTGTCTGTCCGCCCTTAGGTCCTCATCGCGGAAACATCGAACTATCTGATAGTATCGGTCAAACCCCGCGACCATGAGCGTTTGCTTAAGCAATTGGGGCGACTGGGGAAGTGCATAGAAAGCTCCTTCATTAAGCCTGCTTGGTACGAGAAAGTCTCTCGCCCCCTCTGGTGTAGAACGTGTGAGATATGGGGTTTCTATTTCAATGAAGCCTTCTAAATTCAGGTAGTTTCTAGCTGCTGCAACCATATTATGTCTGGATATTATATTATCCCTCATGATGGGTCTTCTGAGGTCCAGATACCTGTGCTTCATTCGCAGGTGTTCATCAACGTTTATCTCGTTCTCAATCTGGAAGGGAATTACTTTTGAAGTGTTTAGTATTTTTACTTCAGTTGCTATTACTTCTATTTCACCTGTAAGCAAGTTAGGGTTTCTGGTATCGGCGGAGCGTTCTGAGACCTTTCCTCTTACGGCGATTACCCATTCGTCGCGAACGGATTCTCCTTTTTTATGACTCTCTTCGCTTATTTCAGGGTTAAAAACTACTTGTACAATGCCTTCTCTGTCTCTTAAATCTACGAATATAACTCCCCCGTGATCTCTATGAGACTGAATCCAGCCCATAAGCGTCACTTCACGATCAAGGTCTTTGATTCTGAGGCAGCCGCAGTAGTCCGATCTTTCCCAATCTTCTATTGGTTCAAGCATTAAGAAAACCCCTTCTTAATTCCTTTCGCAAAGGCGGAGATTGTAACCTTGTATGTTCAATTTCGCAAGGAAGTCATTAAACGAGTATTATTAACCAATTGTCTTCGCAAGCAATTAGTTGGGAATGGTCGTTAAAATGGGCATTGATAGTTTTTTTTCAGGTTTCATTTCTATAGTAGGAAGGCCTAACGTTGGCAAGTCCACGTTGATAAACACCTTCGTAGGCAAAAAAGTAGCGGCGGTTTCTGAAAAGCCTAATACGACGAGGAACAGAATACTAGGGATTAAAAACCTCAATCACGCACAGCTTATATTCTTAGATACTCCCGGTATAAACAGGGCAAAAGGCAAGCTCGGCAAGGCGATGGTTAATACTGCTATGGGGGTGCTTGAGGGTGGGGACGTTACTTTGGTAGTAGTTGAAGCTGATGCCCCATTTGGCAAGAGGGATAGGTTTGTTATACAAAGCCTTTCTAAGCCTGCTATATTGGTAATCAATAAAATTGATAAGATAAGAAAGGACGAGATTTTAAGCATTATTGAAACCTCTAGACAATTTGAGGGTAGGTTCAGCGAGGTAGTTCCTATCTCCGCGATTAACGCCGATGGCACGCAAGGTCTTATAGATACGATAGTGAAGTATCTACCGGAGGGTCATAAGTTTTTCCCTGATAATATGATCACGGACCAGCCCGAGAGATTTCTGGCATCCGAGTTTATAAGAGAGAAGATTTTCAATCTTACATATAAGGAAATACCTTATAAGACAGCGGTAACAATTGAAGAGTTTAACGAGATTCCTCAGAGGGGTTTGATAAGGATATTGGCGGTTGTGCGCGTGGACAGGAAGAATCACAGAGGAATCATTATTGGCAAGGGGGGTGAGATGCTGAAAGAGATTGGCACCCTGGCCAGGGTTGATATTGAAAGGATGCTCGGCACAAAGGTTTTTCTTGAATTATGGGTAAAGGTAACTGAGAGGTGGTCTGAGAGAGAAAATCTGATTAAAGAATTTGGTTATGGGAGTTAAGTCTCTAACTGTCTATATATGACCTTTTTCACTTTCCCTTAAACTTAGGTTTTCTCTTCTCTGAAAAAGCCTTCTGTCCTTCCTTATAATCATCGCTGCTCTGAACCTCTAGGGTCATCTGCCTTATAAGCTCTTTGTTTTCAGGATTTAGCGTCTGGTTTTTTTGCCATAAGCACGCGATTTCTTTTAGCGTTTTAAGTGATAAAGGGGCATTCTCCGATATTTCATTTGCAGTCCTGTAGGCAAACTCCTCTATTTGGGCTTGTGGCAGTAAGCGGTTCACTAGTCCTATCTCATAAGCCCTTTTCGAACTGATCGGTTTTCCGATTAGAAAAAGCTCTTTTGTGTTCCCGGGTCCAATCAAGTCTAAGAACTTCTTCATTCCGCTGTAGGAGTAAACAACGCCGAGCTTTGATGGTGGCATTCCGAGAAGGTATCCCTCCGCCGCTATTCTAATATCACACGTTACCGCTATCTCGAGTCCCGCCCCGAAGGCATGTCCATTCATCATGGCAATTACGGGGTAGGGAAAGTTTTCTATTGCTTCTAGAGCCTTTCCTAACGGGTGATTACCTTCATGGTGCCTTATCATATCATTTTCGCCTATTGCGGTTACATCGTATCCCGATGAAAATGCCTTTTCCCCAGACCCCCTTATAACTATGCACCTTATCCTGTTTTCGTCTTTCAGTTTGCTCAGAATGATTTTCAATTCTGTAAGCATCTCTTTAGTCAAGAGATTCCTTTTATCAGGTCTGTTGAGCGTAAGCGTGCATATGGAACCTACTTCTTCTAAAATGAGTTTATTGCCTTTGGACAACTTTAACCCTCCACTGTTTTTTCAACCTTACAATACAATAGCTTAATCCATAACTAGAGCAATTCTAAAAACTTAGTTATTATTAGTAAGCTATAAAAATTAGGAGAGTGAAATATGCCTTTGTTCGAGTATGAGTGCGACGTGTGTATAGACCGATACAATAAAGATATAGATGCCCTTACGGCTAGGCTTAACAAAACTAACGCTTCTAGAATCAGAAAAGCTAATGAGGGTTTTCTTTACATAGAAGTAACAAATGGTAATAATGGCAAGCTGCTGTTTGCTCTTGGCGAGAAGGTCACGGAACGCAACGTAAGAAGGTTTAGATATAAGCTCGATAAAAATAAGATGCTTTACCTTGAGCTAAAGAACTTTAAGTTTAGCTCACTTATCTACGACAAGGGTGATGAAGAGGATTTAGAATGCCCCATTTGTGGGGATAAAAACGTGAGAAGAATTTTCTCTACGTTTAAGGCGATATTTGACGATAAGAGCAAGCGGGCGCCCGGACCCCAGGATGAGCTCAGATGGCATCTGGAATATAAACAACAGAAAGATGAAGAAATAAGGAATGATTGGGTAGGTCAGGATCACTTAAACCAATACTTCAATCGCTAATTTTATAATGAGGAGGATGCTTAAATGCCGCTTTATGAGTTTGAGTGCGTAAAATGTAGAAAGGAAATCGAGGGTTCTCTAAGAGAGATTGAGGAGGGTGCGACTAAGAAGAAAGTATCTGATATTGTAAAGAAGTGTAGCAATATAAACCATATAGGCGTGCTTGATCTCGAGAAAGAAAAGATAGTGGCTGAACATGGAAAGAGAGATGGAAGGGGGGTGGACTTAGATTTCTACGTGAATGAAGGGGCTGTTCTTGTATTGTTTAATCTACAAAAAAATTATCGATTCTCGGAGCTTATCTATGAAGATGGAGACGAGAAAAAGCTGAAATGTCTTTTCTGCGGATCAAAGAAACTAGAGAAGGTCTTTTCAGGTTTTGCCTTTACCGCCGACCTTTCAACCGATATGCCAAAGCCCGATCTTTCAAATCTTCCCCCTTCCGTAAGACAGAAAACGTTTATAGGCGATTATATTGAAGAGAAAGATAGACCTAAGAGAAACAGGTGAGGATAAAATCCTTGTCAACCTGTGGAACGGGAACGACCCCTCAGCCCTTACCTTAGTTCTTAATTGTGTTTGCTAATCTCCTGTCGCCTGTAATCTTTTTTGGATTTTCCAAATCTTTTCCCAAGCTCTTCGTATATATCACTTGGGGTAATTCCGAAATAGGAAAGGACAACCAGCGAGTGAAACCAGAGGTCCGCAGTTTCATACACCACCTCTTCTTTATCCTCATTCTTGGCACCTATAATAGTCTCGCCCGCCTCTTCCGCTATTTTCTTTAGTATTTTATCAATCCCCTTTTCATATAGTCCACTCACGTAAGAGTCTTTTCTCGGGTTGCGCTTCCTGTCTTCTATTACGCTGTAAACTTCGTCAAGGGTCTTAGCAGATTTAGGAGAAACAAAAGATGGGGTGCCATTCTGCTCGTTAATAGGATTATGGAAACAGGTGCTATTTCCCGTGTGGCAGGCTACCCCTTTTTGATCTACGAGTACTAAGAGGGTATCACCATCGCAATCTATAAAAATGTCTTTTACCTGCTGCGTATTGCCTGATTCTTCACCCTTCATCCAGAGCTTTTCTCTTGAGCGACTCCAGAAATGGGTTTTTCCCGTTTCAAGCGTTTTTTGGATAGTGTCTTTGTTCGCATAGGCAAGCATAAGAACCTGCCCGTTCTGAGAGTCCTGAACAATAACAGGGACTAACCCCTTCTCATCATATCTTATTTCATCTAAACGCATTTTAACCTCCATGCAGTTAATGTTAACTTGATACGGACTAGATTCCGAGAGCTCTATTTACTTATTGACTTTAGACTTTATATTTACAAGAAAATTTAACAGTAAGGGGGTTTTTTTAGATGGCAAGAGTAACTATAGAAGATTGTCTTGAAAAGGTAGTGAACAGGTTTGCTCTGTCAGTGGCTGCGATGAAAAGGGCTAGGCTGCTTGTGAAGGGAGCTCCGCCGCTTTCTGAAGAGACCGATAATAAGGACGTTGTTACTGCTTTAAGGGAGATAGCGGAAGACAAAGTTAAAGTGGTTTACCCTGTTGGTCAAGATGAGTATTAGTATTATCCTTTTACTTTAACTAGTGGTGTGGACTTCATCAAAGGATGCGAGTTGGTATTGACACAGGCGGTACGTTTACTGATTTTGTTTTTTTTGATGGAAAGAATCTTTTTACCCATAAAGTTTCTTCTACGCCCTCTGACCCCTCAGAAGCTATAATGTCGGGTCTGATTGATATTATCGGAAATAGGCTATCAAATTTTGATGTCGTTCACGGCACGACGGTTGCCACAAACTCTTTGCTCGAAAGGAAGGGAGCGGTAATAGCCCTTGTGACAACCGATGGTTTTCAAGACGTTATAGAGATCGGAAGGCAGAATAGAGACTCCCTATATGATGTTTTCTGGCAGGCTCATCAGCCTCTCGTCGAGAAAGAGCTTAGGTTTGGAATTACCGAAAGGACTACTTACCAGGGAAAAGTCTTAAGTAGAGTAAGTAAAGATCAGCTTGAAGAATTATTTTCTAAGCTGAAAAGACTGAATGTTGAAGGGGTAGCAATATCTTTTCTTCACTCGTATGCGAATCCTACGAATGAAAAGATAGTAGCTGAGCACCTAAACCCCCTCGGAGTTCCAATTTCGGCTTCTTCACAAATACTTCCTGAGTTCAGAGAATACGAAAGGACTTCTACCGTAGTCGCAAATTCTTATCTGCTTCCTAAGGTCAAGCTATATATGGATTCACTTTCATCAGAGATATCAAGTATAAGCGACTCTTCTTGCGACTTGTCCGTTATGCAGTCAAATGGGGGAATTATTTCTCCCGAGAAGGCAGGTGATGAACCTGTAAGGATTCTACTTTCAGGACCGGCGGGGGGTGTGGTAGGCAGTTTTAATATAGCTGCTTCCATGGGGTATGAACGAATTATAACTTATGATATGGGGGGAACTTCAACGGACGTCTCTCTTTGCAATGGAGGGATTGATTTTACTACAGAGACAGAGATTGATGGTATTCCGATCAGTGTTCCCATGATTGACGTTACTACCATTGGAGCTGGAGGAGGCTCGATTGCGCACTGCGACGTAGGAGGGGCGCTCAAGCTGGGACCAAAGAGTGCGGGAGCCGATCCCGGTCCCGTGTGCTATGGGAAAGGCGATGAGCTCACCGTAACCGACGCGCATGTGGCGCTTGGTAGAATAGATACTGAGTGGTTCCTTGGCGGGCGTATGAAAATATCCAAGCAAAGATCTGAAATCGCCCTTGAGAAGCTCGCAAGAGAGATGAAACTCCCTCTTAATAAAGGAGGTCTGGGACAAGTTTTGCTTGATCTTGCAGAAGGCGTTATTAGGGTTGCTAACGCCAATATGGAAAGAGCTCTAAGGAGCGTATCTATAGAGAGGGGCTATGATCCAAGGGACTTTGCGATGGTGTCGTTTGGTGGTGCAGGTGGGCTTCACGCCTGCGAGCTTGCTCGAAATATAGAAACGAAGAAAGTAGTTTTCCCCAGAAGCCCAGGCGTGCTTTCCGCTCTTGGAATGCTCATGGCGGATTCTTTTAAGGACTATAGCGTTACAGTATTTCTTGCGGGGGCTTTGGCGACAGCAGAGGCATTGGAGGGACGGTTTATAGACTTGGAGCGTAAAGCGCTCGCCGATTTTCAATCAGGGGTAAGGACAAGTTCTTACCACGAGCAAATTAGTTTTAAGCGCTTCCTAGACGCACGCTACAAAAGACAGGCTCACGAGCTGACTATTCCCTATACCAAGAATTTTATAGGAGTTTTTCACCGTGCCCATAAAAAGGCGTTTGGATATATGAAAACTGGTGACGGCGTTGAAGTTGTTACCATAAGAGTGAGGGCAGTAGCTAAGAAGAGAAAGATCAAATTACCTAAACTCACTAACGAAAAGATAGATATATATCCTCAAAAGAAAAAAATCATTTTTGAGGGTAGGCAAATCAGCGTGGCTACGTATAAGCGAGAAGAGTTTTATTGTGGGTTTGCGTTCACGGGACCCTCTCTTATACTGGAAAATACATCTACGATATTTGTCCCACCTGACTATAAATGCGCGGTTGATGATTGGGGTAATATCGAGGCTTCCGCTTATTAAATACACGGTATCTTCCTAGCTCCTTCTGTAAATGGTTAACGTGCTGCGCATTGCTGAAATACGTATATATTACTTTAGGTGAAAATTAGATTGTCTAGCCAACCAGTTGAAGAATTAGAGCATCTTCTAAGCTGCAGGACTCCAACAAAGATTGCGAGTAAGAGGAATTCTATAGAAGCTGCCGTTATGATAATTCTAAAAGAGACCAAAGAGGGTTTTTCTTTACTATTTATAAAGAGACCTGAGAATGCCCAGGACACTTTTTCTGGACACATGGCTTTTCCGGGTGGCAAAGTTAAGTGTAGTGACGATACCAAACTTGCAACGGCAATGAGAGAAACCTATGAAGAGATTGGGATCGATTTGAATAAGAACGGGCGTTTCATAGGAATTCTGGATGACATTAATCCCAATACTCCCAGAGCAAATCACTATATAGTTACTCCCTACATTTCAATACTTGAAGAGGGTATAATCTTAAAGCCTAGTAGGGATGAAGTAGAAGTTGCCGTTTGGATTCCTGTAAGCTCTCTAATAGGCAGTAAAAATTGCAGAATTAGGATGCGTGTAAGAGAGGGAAAAAAGATTGAGGATTACGTTTACAATTACAAGCAGTATATAATTTGGGGTATGACAGGCAGGATTGTGAGGAACTTTCTATCACTTTCGGCTGGGGTTTTGTGATTTCTGGATTTTAGGACTGTTAAGTGATATAATCTACCTTTGACTCTTTATGAGAGGTAGTCGTTATGAGAGGAATAAATAAAGCTATATTGATAGGCAACCTTGGGCGTGATCCTGAGATTAGGTTTACTACAAGCGGCGGGGCGGTCGCCAATTTTTCAATAGCTACTACGAATGTTTACACGGATAAAAATGGTGAGAGACAAGAAGTAACGGAGTGGCACCGTATAGTTGCATGGGGCAGACTAGCGGAGATTTGTAATGAGTATTTAACCAAAGGGAGTTCAGTATATATAGAAGGCTCCATCAGGACGCGTTCTTGGGAAGATAAAGAGGGGAAAACGCGATATACGACGGAAATCGTGGCTAGAGATATGCAGATGTTAGGTAGGAGAACGGCCCAATCTTCTCCAGATGATGCTACGGTATCTGAGGGTCTTGAGCATTCATTCAATACTACGGATGACGATATCCCGTTTTGATTTATAAATTCAGCTTGACGGTGCGGGAGATTTCGGAAAGTTTAATTAACCATCTCACCTACCGGTTTGGTATTTGCTAGCTCCCGTTTTGTTCCTACTGCGTTCCTCGGCGTGCTGATGAAATTGGGGACAGTATCAGTATGATAAATAAGTGTGATGATGTTAAGAGGGTGGATAAGCCATGGGGATATGAGTTGTGGTGGGCTCTTACGGATAATTATGCTTCTAAGATTCTCCATATCAATAAAGGCGAGAGTCTGAGTTATCAGTATCATAAGTTTAAGGATGAGACTATATATCTTTACAGTGGTGAGATGATTATAGAAATCCAAAAACCCCAAGGTAAAGTGGAAAGGGCAACTATGACTTCTGGACACTCGATTAGAATAGAGCCCTTTACGAAACATCGTCTGAACGCAGTTGAGGAGTGCGAGGTAATTGAAGTTTCCACTCCTGAGTTAGAAGATGTGGTAAGGTTAGAAGACAAGTACGGGAGGCTCCCGTAGCATTATGAAACTGGCTGTCGTTATCCTTGCTGCTGGATTAGGCAAGAGGATGAAGTCAAAAGTCCCAAAGGTGCTACATTCCGTTCTTGGCCGCCCTATGATTGCCTATGTATTGGATGCAGTTAGAAAAATATCCTCAGATAGTGTAGTTGTTGTAGTTGGTCACGGGGCAGAGGATGTCAAGAAGATAATAGGATTAGAGGGAATTTCATACGTCGAGCAGGAGAGGCAGCTTGGCACTGGGCACGCGGCGAATTGCGCGTCTGGCATTCTTAGCGGGTTCATTGGTAATGTGTTGATACTTAACGGCGATTATCCGCTGATCACCTCCAAATCTATTAAGAAGTTTATTAGTGAACATGAAAAGAGTGGATCCGGCGTTTCGGTTTTAACTTCCGTCGTAGAGAATCCCACAGGTTACGGTAGGGTCGTTAGAGACGGACTAGGAGACGTGGAGAGAATTGTTGAGGAGAGAGACGCCACGTCTGAGGAGAGAAAAATAACGGAAATAAACTCCGGAGCATATTGCGCTAAGAGTAGTTTCCTTTGGGATGCCCTTTCTGGCATTAGTTCCCGAAATAAGCAAAAGGAATATTATTTGACTGATATTATAGAAATTGCCTCTAATAACGGGCGCAAGGTTTCAGGGATTCTTGCGTCAGACAGCGATGAAATGCTTGGCGTGAACGACAGAATACAGCTTTCCGTTATAGAGGCGATCCTAAAAAAAAGGACAAACGATGCGCTTATGCGCTCGGGAGTAACAATGGTTGATCCTTCTAGCACTTACATTTCTCCGGGTGTGAATATTGGAGCTGATACTACTATCTATCCACACACGTATATATATGGAGATAGTAGGATAGGTAAAGGTTCTACAATTGGGCCATCTGTTTGGATTGAGGACTCTAAGCTGGGGGATGGGGCGGTCGTCAAGTCCTCGTGTTATATAACCCAGTCGGTTATTAAGAAGGACGTTACTATAGGTCCATTCACACACGTCAGGCCTCAGGCTCGTATTATGGATGGAGCTAAAATTGGCAATTTTGTTGAAATAAAAAAGTCAAGTGTGGGGGCAGGCTCAAAGGTGCCTCATTTATCATACGTTGGCGATGCCAAGCTCGGAAAGAATGTCAACGTAGGCGCTGGAACGATTACGTGTAATTATGACGGCTATGACAAATATGAAACGATAATAGGAGACGGCGCTTTTATCGGTAGCGATACTATGCTAGTAGCTCCCATAAGGCTTGGTAGGGGTGCTACGACTGGAGCTGGCTCTACTATTACCAAAGACGTGCCTGAAGGTGGATTGGCAATAGGAAGGGCGAGGCAAAAGATAATAGAGAACTGGAGAGCAAAGCCAAGAAGAAAGGATTAAATATATAATGTGTGGAATAGTAGGTTACGTAGGTGACCGTAGTAAAACGGTTGACGTTTTAATTGAAGGGCTTACAAGACTTGAATACAGGGGTTACGATTCTTCGGGAATAGCCGTTATGAAGAACGGCAAGTCCAAGGTGGTAAAAAGTACTGGGAAGCTAGCTGGACTTAAAAAGAAGTTAAACAAACACTCTCTTGAAGGACTAATAGGAATTGGTCATACCAGATGGGCTACTCACGGGGGTGCTACTATGAACAACGCCCATCCTCACTCCTACTTGGGAACTACGGTAGTCCATAATGGAATTATAGAAAATTACTCACAGCTAAAAGAAGAGCTTAAGGGAAAGGGACATAAATTTAGTTCTGATACAGATACAGAAGTTATAGCTCATCTTATTGAGGACGTCTTAGGCAGCGGACTCTCTTTTGTAGAAGCGGTAAGGGATGTGCTCAGAAGGTTAGAAGGGACTTATGCGGTCGCCGTAATCTCTGAAAGGTATCCCGACAAAGTTATTGCTGCGAGAAGGTTCTCGCCGCTGATACTGGCATTGGGTGCGAACGAGAACTATCTAGCATCTGATATTCCTGCTATACTACCATTCAGTCGGCGCGTAATTTTTCTTGAAGATGGTGATATTGCAATGCTCGAAAGGAACTCTATCACTCTCTGTGATATAGAGGGAAATACGGTTGAGCGGGATATTCAGGAAATCAACTGGGATCCTATTTTGGTTGAAAAGTCCGGATACCGCCACTTTATGATAAAAGAAATCTACGAGCAACCTAACGCCATTCTAAATACAATGAGCGGTAAGTTTTCAGAAGAATCGGGACAAATACTTTTAGATGGGTTAGATGCGAACTCTTTTAAGAATATAAATCGCATAGTAGCTCTTGCTTGTGGCACCTCTTATCATGCGTGCCTTATTGGAAAATATATGATTGAGAGCCTGGCTAGGATACCCGTTGAAGTTGATATAGCGTCAGAGTTTCGTTATAGGGGTCCAGTTATTGATGAAAGAACCCTGGCAATAGCGGTCTCTCAGTCCGGTGAAACCGCTGATACATCTGAAGCACTTATAGAAGCGAGGCAAGCTGGCACTCAAACTCTAGCTATTACAAACGTAATGGTGAGCAAAATTGCGAGGGATGCGAGCGGCGTTATTTATACGCGTGCTGGTCCTGAGATAGGGGTCGCCTCGACAAAAGCCTTCACAACGCAGCTTGTAGTTTTTTATCTTTTCTCAATTTATCTTGCGAGAATAAAAAATAGAATCGGCAAGGAAACTTCCATAAAACTTATTCAGGATGTGCTCCGCCTCCCGAAACTAGTGCAGAGAGCTCTTAAGTTAGACAAACAGGTGAAGAATCTCGCAAAGGAATTTTTTCAATACGAGAATTTTCTCTATTTGGCGCGAGGCATAAACTACCCGATAGCCTTCGAGGGGGCACTCAAGCTTAAAGAAGTGTCCTACATACACGCTGAGGGTTACCCCGCCGGGGAAATGAAGCACGGACCTATTGCGCTTGTTGATGAGGCGATGCCAGTTGTCCTAATAGCCCCGCGTGATGCGATAACTTATAAGAAGGTGTTAGGCAACTTACAAGAGGTTAGGGCAAGGAAAGGAAAGATAATCTTTATGACCTCTGACGTTGTAGATAAGGGGCTTGCCGAGAACGTAGATAGATTGATAGAGCTTCCTGATTGCAGCTATATCTTGAGTCCCATAGTGTCCATAATACCTCTTCAACTGCTCGCCTACCATATAGCCACGTATAAGGGGACGGATGTTGATCAACCCAGAAACCTTGCTAAAGTTGTTACCGTAGAATGATCTCCATTGTTTCGTGTAGCTTCTCAAAAGAAGGTAGAATTTGGCAAACTATCAAAGTTGAAGGCATTATAGGGCAAGGTGAGTAGAAAGCTAACAGAAACCCTAAATGATTACCTGATAAAAAATACTGTAGGACGTTATTTGGGGTGACGGAGTCCAGTGTGGCAAGTTGTCGTAATTGTATTCTTGTTTGCCCTGAATTCATTTCAGGGTTGGTGTGAAGCAATGTTATTGTTTTTAGTAGAGCGAATCGGGTTTTACCGTTTTAGAGTTGATATTCAGTATGGCTTTGTGAGGTTTTGCTTACTATGCAAGTGTTAGTAATAGGAGGCGGTGGGAGAGAGCACGCCCTGTGCTGGAAGATAAGCCAAAGTCCTTTGGTTAGCTCTCTTTACTGTGCTCCAGGCAATCCGGGTATTTCAAAGCACGCGAAATGCGTTGATATTCAAGCATTGGATATAAATGGTCTCGCTAAATTTGCTAAACATCAAGAAATAGATCTTACCGTAGTTGGACCAGAGCTTCCTTTGGCGCTCGGCATAGTTGATAGGTTTATTGAAGAGGGTTTGAAAATCTTTGGGCCCACTAAGGCTGCCGCTAAGATTGAAAGCAGTAAAATTTTCTCAAAAGATTTAATGAAAAAGTACAGCATTCCTACAGCTCTTTACTCGACGTTTTCCGATTACGAAGACGCAATGAGCTGGGTAAAAGATATGAAGACTCCTTTAGTTATAAAAGCGGATGGGCTTGCCTCTGGGAAAGGAGTGTTTATATGCCGAACCGAAAGGGAAGCTTCAGAAGTGCTTGATGACATTATGAGACGTAACGTTCTTGGCGATTCAGGTAATAGCGTAGTGATCGAAGAATTTCTTCAAGATCAGGAAGAAGCCTCTTTTTTCGTTTTCACTGATGGCAAGAATGCAATCCCGCTAGAGTCCTCTCAGGATCATAAGGCATTATTGGATGGAGACCGAGGACCCAATACTGGAGGGATGGGAGCTTATTCTCCCGCTCCAGTTATAACGCCCGAATTGTATCAGAGTATAATGAACCGGGTAATGATGCCGACTATCGAGGCGATGAGGAGAGAGGGGAGAGAATATAAAGGTATACTATACGCGGGGCTTATGATAAATGGGACGGACGTGAAAGTCCTTGAATTTAATTGTAGATTTGGGGATCCTGAGGCGCAGCCGCTTTTGATGAGGATGAAGTCCGATATTGTCCCGATTCTAAGTGCAATTGCGGGTCCCACCGGTCTGTCGGGAGAAACATTAGAATGGAGAAATGAAGCCTCTTTGTGTGTTGTGATGGCATCTCATGGATACCCTGGCCCTTATGAGAAAGGGTCCGTAATAAAGGGGCTTAGAGAAGCAGATAAAGTGGACGACGTTCTTGTTTTTCACTCCGGAACTTCGCTTGAAAATGGAGAACTAGTCAATAGTGGAGGACGGGTGCTAGGGGTTACGGCTATTGGTGATTCTATTCCTAAGGCTATGGATTTGGCATACGGAGTGGTTGGTATGATAGATTCCGAATTGTTGCACTTTAGAACCGATATAGGTAAAAAAGCCCTGAAATATCAGTAATTCTTGAAAACAGTTTAATTAGAAGTTAAGGGGAAATAGATTATGGCTGAAATATGGTATCTGAGTTTAAGTGAGGAATCCGATGCAAGTAGTGAGCCTAGTTATGAGCGCTCGCTGATAGAGTCTATAGACTTACTTGAGTTGACTCCAGATGATTGGAACTCCCCACTTGATTCAGATCCTGAACTTAAAACGGGTAATCCTCTGGTAGATGGCAGTGGCTACGTCTATGTATTTCTGAAGGTCCATGAGGATGAAGTGAGATCTTATGGAGATGAAGCGTGGAAGCCCGGATGGTACAAATCATCCATCACCATTGTGGGGCTGGAAAAGAAAATCAGAAAAAAGCCCAAATAAAATCCTTTTGAAGTCTTGACATACAATTCTTTTTCAGGATATATAACTTAGATTAACTTTTTAATGGAGATTAAGCGTAAGTGCCCACCATAAGTCAGTTGATAAGAGACGGAAGAAAGAGAGCTAGAAAGAAGAGTAAAGCTCCAGCCCTACAAAACTGCCCACAGAAAAGGGGCGTCTGCGTTAGGGTTTATACCACCACGCCCAAAAAGCCAAATTCGGCTTTAAGGAAAGTAGCGCGTATCAGGTTGACTAATGGTGTTGAAGTAACTGGTTATATACCGGGTGAAGGGCACACTTTGCAAGAGCATTCCGTTATACTAATTAGGGGCGGTAGGGTGAAAGATTTACCTGGTGTCCGCTATCATATTGTAAGGGGTACCTTAGACTCTACTGGCGTTGAAAATAGGAGGCAAGGCAGGTCTAAGTACGGTGCCAAAAAGCCAAAGTAATTAAAGGGGTTTGATATGTCGAGGAAAGGTTCTGTAACAAAGAGACAACCTGTGCTTGATCCTAGATATGGGGAGCTAAAGGTTACGAAGTTTATTAACTCGCTTATGTACGACGGCAAAAAGAGCAAGGCTGAGAAAATATTCTATGATTCCATGGATATTGTTGCAGAAAAGACTAGCAAGGATCCTTTAGAGGTTTTCCTAGCGGCGATGGATAGCGTTAAACCTGCCGTTGAAGTGAGGTCGCGTAGGGTTGGCGGGGCTACCTATCAAGTTCCTATGGAAGTTCCTTCTTTTCGTCGTCAGTCGCTTGCTATTAGATGGTTACTGTCCGCGGTTAGGAACAGGGGTGAGAAGTCTATGGTAGAAAGGTTGGCGAGTGAGATTATAGATGCGTCAGAGGGACGCGGTAGTTCAATAAAGAAGAAAGAGGATACTCATAGGATGGCTGAGGCGAACAGAGCTTTTGCTCATTACCGTTGGTAATCCAGTCCGGAGGAGTTTTTGTGGAAAAGGTAATACCTATAGAGAGAGTTAGAAACATTGGAATTGTTGCTCATATAGATGCTGGTAAGACTACTACTACCGAGCGCGTGCTTTACTACACCGGGCTTACTTACAAGATTGGGGAGGTTCACGAGGGTACTGCTACAATGGACTGGATGGAGCAGGAAAGAGAGCGAGGAATCACGATTACGTCTGCTACCACCACCTGCTTTTGGAATGATCACAGGGTTAATATAATTGATACTCCAGGACACGTTGATTTTACGATAGAAGTAGAGAGGTCATTAAAGGTGTTAGACGGGGCAGTTGTGGCTTTTGACTCGGTGGGTGGAGTTGAGCCTCAGTCCGAGACGGTTTGGAGGCAGGGAGACCGCTACAGGGTTCCAAGAATGGCTTTCGTAAATAAGATGGATAAGGTCGGCGCCAACTTTGATCAGGTTGTTTCTCAAATAAAGGAGAGGCTTAACGCAAATCCGGTCAAGCTTCAGTTGCCGTATTTTGAGGGGGATGAATTCACTGGGATTGTTGACCTTATCAAGATGAAGCTAGCGATCTGGGACGATGATTCCCTCGGCTCCAAATACGAGTTAGTGGATGTCCCTGATGACTTGCGGGTTGAATCGGAAGCTGAGAGGGAGGCTTTGATTGAATCTATAGCCGATTATGATGAGAAGATAATGGATGCCTACTTAAACGGGGATCCCGTGTCTGAGCAGGATATAGTGGGCGCGTTAAGAAAATCTACAATAGATCTAAAGATTGTGCCCGTGCTGTTAGGGAGTGCTTTTAAGAATAAGGGAGTACAAATACTTTTGGACGCGGTTGTGCATTATATGCCTTCTCCGATTGATCTTCCACCAGTTGAGGGCGTAAACCCTAATACAGATATGGCAGAAATAAGAAATCCAAACAACGAAGAGCCTTTTTCGGCTTTGGCTTTTAAGATTATGACGGATCCATTCGTAGGTCAATTGACATATTTAAGGGTTTACTCAGGAGAACTTGTCTCTGGCAGTACCGTTTATAATTCTACTAAGGGCAAAAGAGAAAAGATTGGAAGACTTGTCAGGATGCACTCTAACAAAAGAGAAGAAATTACTAAGATAGGTGCTGGGGGCATAGTAGCAGCAGTAGGCCTTAAACTGACCACTACTGGGGATACTCTCTGTTCTGAAAACAAGCCGGTACTACTCGAAAGCCTTTATTTTGCAGAGCCTGTTATATCCATTTCTATTGAGCCTAAAACTAAATCTGACCAAGAAAGGCTAGCACTGTCCTTAAACAAAATTTCCCTTGAAGACCCCACGTTTAAAGTAAGGTATGATGACGAAACCGGTCAGACGTTAATATCGGGTATGGGGGAGCTTCATCTCGAGATTATAGTTGATAGGCTTAAGCGTGAGTTTAACGTAGATGCGAATGTGGGAAGACCCCAGGTTGCTTACCGTGAAACTATTACTCGGAGCTCTGAAGCTGAGGCAAAATTTATTAGACAGACCGGGGGTAGGGGGCAGTACGGTCACGTTAAAATTAAAATTGAACCTAACGAAGAAGGAGCCGGAGTCGAGTTTGTAGATGAGATTAAGGGTGGAAATATACCAAGAGAGTTTATACCTGCTGTTGAAAAGGGTGTAATTGAGGCTTCGGAGACCGGGGTGCTCGCCGGTTATCCAGTAATAGACTGGAGAGTAAAGCTCTATGACGGTTCGTATCATGACGTTGACAGTTCCGAGATTGCATTTAAGATCGCGGGTTCGATGGCTTTTAAGGACGCGGTTTTGCGTGCCGCTCCTATTATTCTTGAGCCATTGATGAAGGTGGAGATAGTTGTTCCTGAGAGTTTTATGGGGATGGTTATGGGTAACATAAGTTCACGCAGGGGCAGAATAGCTGGATCCGATTTAAGGGGTGGTATGCAGGCTATTAAGTCGGAAGTGCCTCTTTCGGAAATGTTTGGTTATGCTACGGAACTTAGATCAATGACCGAGGGGAGAGGCTCTTTCTCGATGGAGTTTGGGTACTATTCTCCATTACCTCGAGTGCTTTCAGAAGATATTAAAACTAACGTTAAAGCTGTATAAACAATGAAAATGTATTTTTCTTATGTATGGGGGGGAGTATAATGAGTAAGGCTAGATTTGAGCGAGGGAAGCCTCATTTAAACATAGGGACGATAGGGCACGTGGATCATGGGAAGACGACGTTGACGGCTGCGATAACGAAGGTATTGGGGAAGGCGGGGCGTGCGGAGTATGTGGAGTTTGGGGAGATAGACAAGGCGCCTGAGGAGAAGGAGCGAGGTATAACGATAAACATAGCACATGTGGAGTATGAGACAGAGGGGCGGCATTATGCGCATGTGGATTGTCCTGGTCATGCGGATTATGTAAAGAACATGATAACGGGAGCGGCGCAGATGGATGGAGCGGTATTGGTGGTAAGTGCGCCTGATGGTCCGATGCCACAGACGCGGGAGCATATACTATTGGCGCGGCAGGTAGGGGTGCCATATATAGTGGTAGCGTTAAACAAGGTGGACATGATGGATGATGAGGAGTTATTGGATTTAGTGGAGTTAGAGGTTCGGGAGTTATTGAGTGAGTATGGATTTCCTGGGGATGAGGTTCCTGTGGTTCGTGTGAGTGCGTTAAAGGCATTGGATGGGGATGCGGGTTCTGAGGGGCAGGTGCTGGAGTTGATGGGGGCGGTAGATGGATATGTACCTGAGCCGGAGCGTGAGATGGACAAGCCTTATTTGATGGCGATAGAGGATGTATTTACGATATCTGGTCGTGGGACGGTAGTAACGGGTAGGGTGGAACGTGGTAGGGTAGTGGGTGGAGCTGAGGTGGAGGTAGTGGGATTTAGGGAGACGCGCAAGACGGTAGCGACTAGTTTAGAGATGTTTCGTAAGATACTGGACGAGGCGATAGCTGGAGATAACGTAGGGGTATTGTTACGCGGGGTGGATAAGGATGAGGTAGAGCGAGGGCAGGTATTGGCGAGGCCTGGTAGTATAAGTCCACATCGGAAGTTTAAGGCGGAGGTATATGTATTGCGGAAGGAGGAGGGTGGACGACACACGCCATTTTTTCCTGGGTATAGGCCTCAGTTTTATTTACGGACAACGGATGTAACGGGTTCTATAGTGTTACCTGCGGGTGTAGAGATGGTGATGCCTGGTGATAACGTGAACATGGACGTGGAGTTAATATCTGCTGTAGCGATGGAGGAGCAGTTGCGTTTTGCGATCAGGGAAGGTGGAAGGACTGTAGGTGCAGGAGTCGTTACTAGTATCGTAGAGTGATGGATTAAGGGAAATTGGCACATGAATCGCACTTCTAAAATAAGAATAAAGCTTAAATCGTTTGATCATAGACTACTAGATAGATCTTCCGTTGGAATTGTGGATACTGCTGAAAGAACTGGTGCTAGGGTTTTAGGGCCTGTTCCACTTCCTACTCATATTAGCCGTTACTGTGTGCTGAGGTCTCCGCATGTAGATAAGAATTCAAGGGAGCATTTTGAGGTTAGGACGCATAAGAGGATCGTTGATATACTTGAACCTACTCAACAAACGATTGATGCTCTTATGAAACTCGACTTGGCTTCTGGGGTAGAAGTAGAAATAAAACTTACGGGTTCATAATATAATATAAATGGTTAACGGACTAATAGGTAGAAAGATTGGCATGATGGAGCTTTTTCTGGATAACGGCGCAGTTGTAGTAGGTACAGCTATAGAGGCGGGTCCCTGTTTCGTTATTCAAAAGAGAACGAAGGAAAAGGATGGCTATCGGGCTGTGCAGATTGGCTTTGGGAAGGCTAAACCTCAAAGGCTTACTAAACCGCTTTTAGCACATTTTAAGAATGCCGGGGCCACGCCTTTAAGGCATCTTGCTGAATTCAGCGCTACAGTAGAGGATTGCAACGTTGGCGATGTTGTTAAAGCAGATATATTTAAAGAGGGTGACATGGTTGACGTAGTTGGAACGAGTAAAGGCAAGGGATTTGCTGGAACGATGAAAAGACACAATTTTAAAGGTCAGCCGGCTTCGCATGGTGGTATGGCTCACAGAAGGCCTGGTGGCATAGGGCAGGCCTCTTATCCGGGCAAAGTATGGAAGGGGATTAAAATGGCTGGGCGCATGGGTGGTAAAAGGGCGACTGTTCAGGGTCTTAGGGTTATAAAGGTAGATGCGGATAATAACCTGTTGATTGTCAAGGGCTCCGTGCCTGGGTCGAACGGGGGCATTTTAATGATCAAGCGTACGATAAAAGGGAGATTAGAGAGTGTCGCAGCTTGATTTGTATGATCTAGAGAAAAGTAAAGTGGGTATTCTGGAGGTTGCTCCTTCCGTATTTGAGGCTCCAATCAAGAGACACCTGCTTCATAAGGTTGTAAACTGGCAGCTTGCTAAAAATCGTTCGGGAACCGCCTCCACGAAAACAAGGGGTGAGGTTAGTGGTGGAGGGTCAAAACCATGGAGACAAAAACACACGGGTCGCGCGCGGCATGGCAGCAATAGATCTCCTATTTGGAGAAAAGGTGGGGTTGTATTCGGACCTAAGCCTAAGGATTGGTCATATAACATAAACAAAAAGATTAGGAGACAGGCTTTGATAAGTGCCCTTTCGTTGAAATACAGTGATAGGGAGCTAATTGCTTTAAGCGGGTTTGATCTGCCGGAAATTAAGACAAAACGGATTGCGGACTTTGTAACGAAGTTTAAGTTAAGCTCAGCTCTAATAGTTATAAGTGAAGATAATCAAAATCTTATAAAGTCGTCAAGAAACATTCGTGATATAAAGATACTAAAAGTGGATGGCTTAAATGTTTATGACGTTCTTAGGTTTGAAAATCTTGTAATGACGGAGGATTCTTTAAATAAAACTCAGGAGGCTCTCGGAAGTTGAAGGATCACAGACAGGTAATAAAGCTTCCTCTTGTTACGGAAAAGTCCTCTGAGGCTAGAGAGTCCGATTGGTATGTATTTTCAGTTGACAAGAAGTCAAACAAGGCAGATATCAAAGAGGCGGTTGAAGAAATCTTCGGTGTTAAAGTTGAAAAAGTAAGAACTTTAATAACTGTCGGTAAAAGGGTTAAAAGGGCTGGAAGGTTGTCGGGCAGAAGGTCATCTAAAAAAAAGGCTTATGTAAAGCTTAAAGAGGGAAGCATTGAATTTTTCGAGGGAGTTTAGACATGGGAATTAAGAAGTATAATCCCACTAGCCCAGGCACGAGGTTTAGGTCAGGTTCGGATTTTTCTGATCTGACGATGGATGAGCCTTATAAGCCGCTTACTTCTTCCACTAAAAAGCGGGCGGGGAGAAACTCGCAGGGTAGAATTACCAGTTATAGCCGCGGAGGGAGTCAGAAGCGTCTGTATAGAAGGATTGACTATAAACGGGATAAATATGGCGTTCCCGCGAAGGTAGCTACAGTTGAATATGATCCCAATAGGTCTTCCAGAATTGCGCTGTTAAGTTATGTTGATGGAGAGAAAAGGTATATAATAGCTCCCGACGGTATAGGGGTTGGAGATTTTGTGGTTTCCGGTGACGACGTCGAGGTTGTGGTAGGCAACGCGCTTCCGATAAGGAGTATCCCAGTTGGAACCATAGTTCATAATATAGAGTTAAAGCCTAAAGGTGGTGGTAAGATCGCAAGATCTGCTGGTGCTTCAGCCCAGATTGTAGCGAAAGAGGGCGATTATGCTCAACTTAAGTTAGCGTCTAGCGAGATTCGTCTGATTCATATAGACTGTATGGCTACCATTGGCAGAGTAGGCAATTTAGAGCACGAGTTGATTGTGCTTGGTAAAGCGGGTAGAAAGCGCCACCTAGGCAAGCGCCCAACGGTGAGGGGCGTAGCGATGAATCCTGTTGACCATCCTCACGGTGGTGGAGAGGGGAAAGCAACCAAGGGAAATCCGCATCCTGTATCTCCATGGGGTTGGATCACAATAGGGTATAAAACTAGAGCAAATAAGAGGACGGATAAGTTTATCGTTAAGCGCAGAAGAATTGGTTACGGAATGGATTAAGGAGAAGGTATGCCGAGGTCTAATAAAAAAGGTCCTTATGTAAATGAGAAGTTGATCAAGAAGGTTGAAGTTGAGAAGGCTTCGTTGGGAAGCCCTCGTATAATAAAAACGTGGTCAAGGAGTTCTATGATAACTCCCGATATGATAGGCCTTACATTTGCTGTTCACAATGGGAAAAGATTTATTCCCGTTTATGCTACTGAGCACATGGTGGGGCATAAGCTGGGGGAGTTCTCTCCTACGAGGCATTTTTCAGGTCACGCTGGGGATAAGAGGTCTAAGATAGGTAAAAGATAAGGATTTAAAATTAATGAGCAAGGATAGGTTCAATGGTGTCCCAAGCCGTTAAAAAGTATTATAGGTCATCACCCAAAAAGGTGGGCGTAGTCTTGGACTTGATAAAAGGAGTAGGAGTCGAAAGTGCTTTCTCTACTCTTTCTGCCCTAAGAAAAAGGTCATCGCTTGACATTGCAAAGCTACTTAAATCAGCGGTTGCTAATGCGTCTGAGAAGGGGCATAACGATACCGAAACCCTATATGTAAAGGAGGCTTATGCTTCCAAAGGTCCTACGCTTAAAAGAATCAGAGCTAGAGCAATGGGACGTGCATCGTCCAGAAAAAAGAGGATGAGCCATATCACTATAGTTCTTGAAGAGAGGGGGCTTTAAGTTGGGTCAAAAAGTTTGCCCTATTGGGCTAAGGTTGGGAATTACAAAGGGCTGGGATTCTAAGTGGTTTGCCGAGAAGCAGAGGTACGCAGAGCTTCTCCATGAAGATTTGAAAATAAGGAGACTTATTAAGAATGAGTTTTATCAGGCGGCAATATCTAAAATAGAATTAGAAAGGGCAGCTTCTGAGAGAGTAAGAATTATTATAAACTCCGCACGTCCCGGAAAAATAATTGGTAGAAAGGGGCAGGAAATAGAATCTCTCAGGCAAAGACTGTCTAATATGACAGGAAAGGATATTTATCTGGATATAAGAGAAGTCAAGCGTCCTGAGATAGATGCCCAGTTGGTTGCGGAGAATGTTGCTCTTCAGCTAGAGAGAAGGGTTACATTCAGGCGTGCAATGAAAAGGTCCATGGCGTCTGCGCTTAGACTTGGTGCTTTGGGAATAAAGATTATGGTGTCGGGTAGGCTCGGGGGGGCTGAAATCGCAAGGACAGAGTGGTACAGAGAGGGAAGAGTTCCTTTAACTACCCTCAGAGCAGATATAGATTACGGTCTTGCAGAAGCAAAAACCACTTATGGAATTATAGGTATCAAAGTGTGGATTTTTAAGGGTGAGGTATTGGAAAGGGGAAGTAAGCAAGTCGTCTAATGGTGATAATATATGTTGCAGCCGTCGCGTACAAAGTATAGAAAACAGCATAAGGGAAGAATCAGAGGTAAGGCTACTAAGGGGGCGTCGCTGGCGTTCGGGGATTTTGGTCTTCAATCCGTTGAATGTGGCAAGTTGACCTCTAGGCAGATAGAGGCTGCCCGTATTGCCATAATGCGCCACGTTAGAAGAGGGGCTAATCTCTGGATTCGAGTGTTTCCTCATAAGGCGATCACGAAAAAGCCGGCTGAGACTAGAATGGGTAAAGGAAAAGGAGACGTTGATCATTACATAGCGGCAATTAAGAAGGGGACAATGATTTATGAAATGGGTGGTCTTTCATATGATCTTGCTAAGGAAGCGTTTAGACTTGCGTCTCATAAGCTTCCCTTTAGAACCAAGGTGGTGGCGCGTGGTGGGGGTATTTGATCGTGAAGGCGAATGAGCTAAGGGAGTTGACCGAGACTGAGTTGGTTAAGAAAAAGGGCGAGACGAGTGAGGAGCTATTTAATCTAAAGGTGCAGGTATCAACTCAGCAGACTACCAACGTCGGTAGGATAAAAACCTTGAGAAGAGAACTTGCGCGTGTAAATACTATAATAAAAGAGAAGAAGCTTCTTCTGGGGGCGAGGTGAAATCAATGGCAAGAGGAAAATTCAAGTCGAAGACAGGGACTGTAATTAGCAACAAGATGGACAAGACCGTTGTTGTTGACGTTGTAAGGGTGAAAGAGCATCCGAAATATAAGAAAGCTATTAAGAGAAATGTGAAATTTAAGGCGCATGACGAAAACGAGTTTTGTAAGATGGGAGATAGGGTGTTGATTCTTGAGACTAAGCCAAAGAGTAAAACAAAGAGGTGGAGAGTCAGCAAAATACTTGAGCACGCAGGACAGGCGCGTGCTGACGTTGTTGTGGATTAGTTCATATTACGGAGGAGTAACGATTGATTCAATCGACAAGTTACCTAGATTCTGCTGATAATACTGGTGCTAAGAACCTATTCTGTATTAAAGTGTTAGGTGGATCTGGCAGGAAATATGCGAGGCTTGGTGATATAGTAGTTGTTTCTATTAAAGAGGCAATTCCTAATGCTAAAGTGGAAAAGGGTGATATACATAGAGCGGTAGTTGTGCGCGTGAAGAAAGAGCAAAGAAGAACTGACGGTTCTTACGTGAGGTTTGATAGTAATGCTGCAGTTCTTATAACGAAGGACAACGAACCTATGGGAACGCGCGTTTTTGGACCCATAGCCCGTGAGCTTCGGGTAAAGGGCTTTATGAAAATAATATCCTTGGCTCCGGAGGTTGTCTGAATGGCTATACGGGCAAGTAAAAACAGTAATAAAAAAAGGGTAAATATAAAAACCGGGGATACAGTTTATGTGAAGTCGGGTAAGGAAAAAGGTAGGACTGGTAAAGTAATTAAAGTTCTTAAATCTAAAGATTCCGCTCTTGTAGAAAAATTGAATATAGTGAGGCGTCACGCGCGTCCGTCTCAAAAGAATCCGACAGGCGGCATTATAGAAAAGGAAGCCCCAATTCATATTTCCAACCTAATGCACTATGACGCAACTTTGGGACGTCCTGTGCGTATAGGACGAAGATCGCTCAGCAGTGGGGAAAATGTCAGATATAGTAAAAAGAGTGGGGAGGAGATTAATTAGCAATGCCCTTTAGATTAAAGGATTTGTATGCCAAGAAAGTTACGCCTGCATTGATGGAAAGATTTTCATATAAGAATGCTATGCAGGTTCCCAAACTTGAAAAGATAGTGATCAATATGGGGCTCGGCAGAATGAGTGATTCTGGAAGAGATAAAAAGATAATTGATGAAGCAGTTAAAGAGCTTGCACAGATATCAGGGCAAAGACCGGTAGTAAATAAAGCAAGGAAGTCTATTGCTGGTTTTAAGCTAAGGGATGGGCTTCCTATAGGATGTTCCGTAACTCTTAGGGGGGCTAAAATGTATGAGTTCTTGGACAGGCTTATTAATCTGGCGCTGCCCAGGGTGAGAGATTTTCGTGGAGTGTCTATAAAGGCGTTTGACGGAATGGGTGATTATACGTTGGGTATCAAAGAGCAAATAGTTTTCCCGGAGATAGACTATAGCAAAGTGCAGAATATAAAAGGAATGAACGTAACTATAGTAACTAGCGCACGCACTGATGAGGAAGGCAGGGGGCTCTTGGAAGAGCTTGGAATGCCTTTTACGAAAAGCTAGGGGAGGGTGTTATGACTCGTAAAGCTTTGATAGAAAAGTCTAAAAGAGAGCCTAAGTTCAAGGTAAGGAGTGGCAATCGTTGTCCTCTGTGCGGCAGACCGCGGGGTTTCATGCGCAAATTCAATATGTGTAGGCTTTGTTTCAGGGATCTTGCGAGCTTTGGCAAGCTTCCCGGCGTTAGAAAAGCCAGTTGGTAGCTTGGTAAAAGCGATGTATATATTTAAGCGGGAGTTATATTATGACAGACCCAATTGCTGATATGTTAACGAGAATTAGAAACGCCTTGACCGCTGGGCATAAGTCTGTATCAATTCCGGCGTCGAAGCTAAAGAGGGAGTTGGCGAGAATCTTAAAGGAGCAGGGCTACATTGCTAATTATAAAATCGCCGACCAAGGTAGTGTTAGTGTAATAGACATAGGTCTTGCTTACACAGAGAGTAAGGAGAGCGTCATAAAAGAGATCAAGAGAATAAGTAAGCCTAGCAGGAGAGTTTACGCGGATAAGAAAAGAATCCCACGTATAAAGGATGGGCTTGGAGTGTGCGTTCTTTCAACGTCGAAAGGCATAATGACGGGAGCTGAGGCACGACGCCAGGGTATAGGTGGTGAGGTTATATGTTCTATTTTGTGAGGATATTCAATGTCTCGAATTGGTAGAAAACCGATAAACGTTCCCGACAGGGTAAAGGTTAATTTCAGAGGTTCTCTCATTGAAGTGGAAGGTGAAAAGGGGAAGCTCTCTTGGGATATTCCTTATGGTATAAATGCTAAGGTAGAAGAGCAAAAAATATTGATAGGGAGAAAAAGCGATGAGAAGAAGGCAAAAGCTTTGCACGGGCTGACGCGTTCTCTTGTGGCAAATATGGTCGCTGGGGTAAGCGATGGTTTTACTAAAACTCTGGATATAGTCGGTGTTGGTTATAAGGCAGAAGCACTTGGGAAAAATGGAATTAAGTTTAATATAGGATACTCAAACCCGGTTGATTTTGCGCTTCCTAATGAGATTTCTGCCCAGATAGAGGAAAGGGGAACAAGGGTAGTTCTTCATGGGATTGATAAGCAGTTGGTTGGGGAAACAGCTGCAAGAATTAGGAAGCTGAGGTCTCCCGATTCCTATAAGGGCAAGGGGATCAGATATTCTGGTGAGATATTAAAGCTGAAACCCGGCAAGGCTGGTGCAAAAGCATAATGAAGAGAGTTAGTAGAAAAGCTAAGAAGAACGTAAGACATAAAAGAGTGAGAAGGCATATCAGTGGAAGTTCGTCAAAGCCTAGACTTTCTGTCTTTAGATCAGCAAGGCATGCTTATGCCCAGATAGTTGACGACGCGTCTATGACAACCCTTCTATCCGCATCTACCTTGACTCCTAAAGTAAAGGAGTTGCTAGCCAAAGACGATGGTACTAAAACGGATGCTGCTAGGGTGTTAGGGAAGTATATTGGAGAGCTTTCTTTGTTAATAGGCGTGAAGGAGGTTGCTTTTGACCGTGGTGGATACAAGTTTCACGGGAGGATAAAGGCTCTCGCTGAGGGAGCAAGGGAAGCTGGTCTCATATTTTGAACAGGTTAATAATAGGTTTTTGTAGGGAGGCGTAGTTGCAAAAAGAGATACTAGATCCGAATGAGTTTGATCTCAATGAGAAAGTAGTTCACATTAGGCGTGTAGCTAAGGTTACTAAGGGTGGCAAGAGGTTCCATTTCACGGCGCTTGCGGTTGTGGGTAATGAAAACGGGATTATAGGAATGGGCTTGGGGAAATCGAACGAGGTTCCTGATGCAATCAAAAAGGCCATAGAAAAAGCCAAGAAGAGACTGATTAGAGTATCGATGAAGGGAAATACTATACCTCATGAAGTGTTTGGCGAGCATGTTTCAAGTCATGTAATGCTTAAGCCTGCGTCACCTGGGACTGGTGTAATCGCAGGTGGTGCCGTCCGAGCAGTGGTAGAGTTGGCAGGAATTCATGACGTACTTTCCAAGGTTTTGGGGTCAACCAACCCTCTGAACGTCGTGAGCGCGACGATCAATGGATTGGCTTTGCTTAGGGCTCCGGAGGATGTGGCGAGGGTTAGAGGAAAGGGTATTGAGGAATTTGATCTTCCAAAATCATTTATAAACTAGACTGTTATCGAGAGCAGTTGCATTCAGAAAAGCTGTTTTTGCTTAGGTAAGATTATCTCAAATTTAATATCAAGAGGGTAAGGGATAATGTTAAATAATCTATCTCCTCAGCCGGGGGCTAAGAAAAAAAGGAAAAGGGTGGGGCGCGGGTGTGGGAGTTGCGGAAAGACGAGTGGAAAGGGGCATAAGGGACAAAAGTCGAGATCAGGCAGAGGGATATCTCCGTGGTTCGAGGGGGGGCAAACAGCTTTAAAGTTAAGGACGCCGAAACGTGGTTTTACCAGCCGGAACAAACTTTGTTATGATCTAATAAACGTGAGCGCTCTAAATAAGTTTAATGAAGGAGAAGTAATTACGGCTGAAGAGCTTAAAGCCGCCGGGCTTGCCAGTGGTAAAGCTCCTATCAAAATTCTTGGTTGTGGCGAGTTAGAACGCTCTCTCAACGTAAAGGCGCAGGCTTTTACTAAAAGCGCGGCCAAAAAGATAGAGGGTAGGGGCGGGAAGGCACACACTATATGAATGGAAATGTGAGCTCTATTCCAAAAATACCTGAGCTAAATAAGCGTCTCTTATTTACTGTTTTGATGCTTGTTGTCTATAGATTGGGCGTATTTGTTCCAATACCCGGAATAAACCCTGAAGAGATATTAAGACTGTTCGAGCAAACGCGAGGGACTATCTTTGACGTATTAAATATGTTTTCAGGCGGGGCGCTTGAGCGTGCGTCAGTGTTCGCTTTAGGGGTTATGCCCTATATAACCTCATCTATTATAATGTCTCTTTTGGTAAAGGCTTTTCCTTCCTTAGAAGCAATGCAAAAAGAGGGTGAAGCTGGTAGAAGAAAGATAAACCAATATTCACGCTACGGCACCGTTCTTATCTGTCTTGTTCAAGGTATGATGCTTGCCGTTACTCTTGAGGGGGGGCTGGGTTCTGGGGCTTCCGTTGTAAAGGAATCCGGCTGGGCGTTTAGGTTTACGACTATCCTAACTCTTACTGCAGGCTCGCTTTTTGTAATGTGGATTGGAGAGCAGATAACAGAGCGAGGGATAGGTAACGGTATATCACTCATTATCGCGGCATCCATTATTGTAGGTTTACCAGGAGCACTTTGGGACATCGTGAGACTTATAGATACTGGTGAGCTGACTGTATTCGGCGTTCTGCTTATATTAATCCTATTAGCAGCGGTTACGGCGTTTATTGTCTTTGTTGAAAGATCTTACCGCAAGATACCGGTTCAGTACCCAAGAAGGGTCGTTGGTAGAAAGGTATATGGGGGGCAGTCTTCCCATTTACCTCTCAAAACAAATACAGCGGGTGTTATTCCCCCAATTTTTGCTTCTTCCTTGCTGATCTTCCCCGCAACCATTCTTACTTTTGTAAGCGTTCCAGCTTTAAGAGACATATCCGATTTATTGTTTGACAACGTAATAATATATAATGCCCTGTTCGCCGTATTGATCATATTTTTTGCATATTTCTATACTGCGGTTATCTATAACCCGGATGACCTTGCTGATAACTTGAGAAAGAATGGTGGATTCGTGCCGGGTATTAGACCGGGTAGGAAGACTGCTGAGCATATAGATAAAATTCTGAGTAGAATTACTTTCATTGGAGCTATATACGTTGCGTTTGTTTGCGTTATTCCTTCATTCTTGCAAAGGGAACCTTTTAATTTGCCTTTTTACTTTGGTGGGACGTCGCTTCTTATTATAGTTGGGGTAACGCTTGATTTCGTGCAGCAAATAGAGTCGTTTTTGATTACTCATAGTTATGAAGGCTTTGTCAAAAAAGGTGGTATGAAGGGTCCTAGAAGATATAACGTGTGATTCAGTAGGTGTAGGGAGTATTGATGATGAGGCTAATACTATTTGGCCCCCCTGGGGCTGGCAAGGGCACGCAGGCGAAAAATATAGCTAAAAATTACGTAGCTGTTCATATATCGACTGGCGACATGTTAAGGGCTGCGTCGAGGAACGCTACTGAGCTTGGAGAACTAGCAAAGTCTTATATGAGTAAAGGGCAGCTTGTGCCGGATGATGTGATTATAGAAGTTATTAAAGAAAGGATTAAGAGAGAGGATACGAAAGAGGGTTTTATGCTTGATGGGTTTCCGCGCACTATTACACAAGCGCAGGCTTTGGATGATATGCTCAATATTGAGCGAGAAGAAATTGATGCGGTTATATCAATAGAGGTTGATGATGAAGAAATAGTGCAGAGGATCTTGGCAAGGCAAAAGATTGAAGGCAGGCAGGATGATACTGGGGAGGTTGTGAGAAATAGGTTAAACGTTTATCATAGTCAAACGGAGCCTTTGAAATCATACTATGGTAGTCAGGGTATCTTGCACGAGGTTGACGGTATGGGGACGATAGACAGTGTTTTTTTAAGGATTAAAGAAGTATTAGATAATTTAAACTTATGATTCATCTGAAGACCAAGAGCCAAATTGATAAGATGCGCTCGGCCGCTCAGATAGTGGTAGAGGTGCTTGAGAAAATGAGGGAAATGGTGGAGCCCGGGGTTACGACTTGGGATATTGACTACGTGGCTGAAGAACATGCCTTAAAAAAGGGAGCAAAGCCTGCTTTTAAGGGTTACTCCGATTATCCCGCTTCTGTTTGCTTTGCCATAAATAATGAAGTCGTGCACGGTATTCCATCAAAGAAAAAGATTTTGAAAGAAGGAGATATAGTGGGGCTTGATTTTGGCGTCAATTTAGATGGTTTTTTTGGAGACTCAGCAGTTACTATACCAGTTGGGAACATATCTTCACTGGCAGAGAAACTTCTGCAAGTCGCTAAGCAGTCTCTGGATATTGGGATTCAAGAGGCTTGCCCCAATAATAGACTATTTGATATATCGGGTGCGATACAAAAGTATATAGAAAACAACGGTTTCTCCATAGTTAGATCTTTTGTCGGTCACGGAATAGGTAAGAGTTTGCATGAGGATCCGCAGGTTCCCAATTTCGTCCCTGATAATGGAAGCTATGGGAAGGGAGTGAAGTTGAAACCTGGCATGGTATTTGCCATAGAACCCATGGTAAACGTTGGAAGTCCAGATATTAAAATATTAGGTGACGGTTGGACGGCTGTAACGGTAGATGGGGCATTATCTGCTCATTTTGAGCATACAGTCGCGGTTATGGAAGAAGGTCCTGTGGTATTAACGCAATAACATTAAAGTATGGCAAAAGAAGAAAGAATAGAGTTTGAGGGGACTGTGCTTGAAGCGCTTCCTAATGCTATGTTTAAGGTTCAGGTTGAGGGCTCGCACGAAGTTTTGGCATATGTTTCGGGGAAGATGAGGACTCGTTTTATCAGAATTCTGCCGGGCGATAAGGTTAAGCTTGAGCTTTCACCTTATGATCTTTCAAAAGGTAGGATCACCTATAGATTGAAGAAATGATGTAGGGGGGTGAGAGAAAGTGAAAGTTAGGGCATCTGTAAAAAGAATATGTGACAAATGTAGGATAATTAAAAGAAAGGGCGTGATACGTGTTATCTGCACAAATAAAAGACATAAACAAAAGCAGGGGTAGTAGGAGGATTGTATAATGCCAAGGATAGCAGGCGTTGATATTCCGCTAAGCAAGAGGATAGAGGTAGGTCTTACTTATATATACGGTATTGGCAGGCGTATATCATCTCAGATTCTGAAAGAGGCCAAAATAGACTCAAATACCTACTCAAAGGATCTCACTGATCAGGAAGTTGCCTCCATAAGAGAAATAATTGACAGTAAATATACCGTTGAGGGTGAACTCAGGAAAGAAGTTCAAACTAACGTTAGGCGTTTGGTTGAGATTGGCTGTTACAGAGGGGTTAGGCACAGAACTGGGATGCCAGTGAGAGGCCAGAAGACTAAGTCCAACGCTAGAACTAGAAAGGGACCTCGTGGGACGGCAATCGCAAAAAAGAAGAAAGCAGGCAAATAATTGCTTTTTGGAGATAAAGTATGGCTACTAAGAAATCAGGAAGAAAGAAAGTTAAGAAATATATTGAACGAGGCGTAGTTAATATTCAAGCTACTTTTAACAATACGGTTATAACGATAAGTGACACGCATGGGAACGTGGTAGCTTGGTGCAGCGGTGGAGTAAAAGGTTTTAAGGGAACGCGTAAAGGGACGCCTTTCGCTGCTCAAATAGCTGCAGAGGACGCTGCGAGGAAGGCATCTTCGTTTGGTATGAAAACTGTATCTGTATATGTCAAGGGTCCAGGTCCCGGAAGGGAACCCGCTATAAGATCCATACAAGCATCGGGACTAAGAATAACTTTTATAAGGGATGTAACTCCAATTCCACATAACGGGTGCAGACCTCCGGGAAGAAGAAGGGTATAGCTAAAGCGTTGATAGTTTTATTTTTCATTGTAGAGATTTTTGAGGAGGTTATGCATTAAATGGGAAGATATACTGGACCTACTGATAGGCTCTCAAGAAGGGAGGGCGTGAACCTTTTTCTAAAAGGTGAGAGGAGCTATAATGGAAAAACGGCTATTGAAAAAAGGCCTGATCAGATTCCGGGAGAGCATGGCAAGTTTCGCAGTAAATTTTCTGAATATGGAGTTAGGTTAAGGGAAAAGCAAAAAGTAAAGAGAATGTATGGGCTAAGGGAAAAACAATTTAAGAGATATTTTGAAAGGTCTGCACGGCTAAAAGGTGTTACTGGTTACATGTTAATATCTAGCCTTGAGAGAAGGCTTGACAACGTTATATATCGTCTCTGCTTAGGCAGTTCTAGGAATGATGCTAGGCAGTTAGTTAGCCACAGGCACGTATTGGTTAACGGTAAAAAGACTAATATTCCTTCTTATCAAGTTAACGAAGGCGATGAGATTGAAATAAAAGATAAGAGTAAAAAACTGCAAAGAATACAAGAGGCTTTACAGTTTCGTTCAAGAAGGGGAGTGCCTGAATGGCTTGAGCTTGACGAAGACAATTGTAGGGGCATGGTGAAAAGAATGCCTGAGAGAGAAGATGTAACCTTTCCAATAGATGAGCAGCTAATAGTTGAATTTTATTCGAGGGTTTAGAGTGCTGTTTGTTTGAGAATGGTTTATAGATAGTGCCTAAGTTAAATTCTATTATGGAGGGTATGAGGTGAACGATTTCCAAAAGAATTGGCAAGATCTTATTAAGCCAAAGAAGATTGAGAAAGAGGAAAAGAATGCCAATCAATTTTATGCTAAATTTGTGTGTGAACCGCTTGAGCGTGGATATGGAATTACTTTAGGAAATGCGTTGAGAAGAGTGTTGCTTTCTTCTATCCAGGGTCCTGCTATTACTTCAATTAAGATAGATGGCGTATTGCATGAATTGTCATCTATCCCAGGGGTTAAAGAAGACGTAACCGAAATAATACTGAATCTTAAGGGCGTAGAGCTTAAGATGCACGCTGATGAGCCACAGACTATTACTATAAGCGCTGAAGGTGAGTGTCATATAAAAGCCGAAGATATAGTTGTTGGTCATAACATTGAAGTACTGAATCCTGATCATCACATAGCTGCCTTGTCCAAGGACTCTAGGCTTGAGATAACAATGTCCGTAGAGATGGGTAGGGGATATGAATCCGTTGAGAGGCGAGGTGAATTACAAACGCTTATAGGCGTGATTCCCATGGATGCTCTTTTTTCACCTATAAAAAAAGTTAATTATTCAGTTACAAATTCGAGGGTAGGCAGGCGCACGGATTTTCAAAAACTAACGCTTGAGATATGGACTAATGGCACTATTCTCCCTGAGGATGCTCTCGCGTATGCTGCTAAAATCCTAAAGCATCACCTTACGATATTTATTAATTTTGATGAAACGGAAATAGATGAGGTGTTTGAAATTGAAGAGAAGCAGGAGATAAGTGGGACTGAGGAGATTTTGTTTAACACGCTTGAGGATATGGATCTTTCAGCTAGGTCTCTCAACTGTCTGAGAAAAACTGGCGTGGAATACGCTGGCGATTTGGCGCAAAGGACTGAAGAGGATCTATTGAATTTGGAGAATTTCGGCAAACGGTCTTTGTTTGAAATTAAGGAAAGATTGGCTGAAATTGGACTTAATCTCGGGCTTAAAATTAATCAGAAGGCGTTTGATGCAGAAAAATCCAAGCGCAGCGAGAGGGCGGCTTCTCAGTAAATTTGTATTGTGAGTTGGAGGTCATAGTAAGGTGCGACATAAAAGACTTGGGCGCAAGCTAGGAGTTGTTACTAAGCATAGAAAATCTATGTTGCGTAATATGGTGACTGATTTGTTTCGTCACGAGAAAATTAGGACTACTGATACCAGAGCCAAGGAGCTTAGGAGAGTTGCTGAGAAAATGGTAACCTTGGCGAAGCAAGGTTCTCTTCATAAAAGAAGGCGGGCGGCGGCTTACATTAGGGATAAGGAAGTGATCAAGAAGCTTTTCGATGAGATAGCTTTGAGGTTTAAGGATCGTCCTGGTGGTTATACCCGGATTGTTAAGCTTGGCTTCAGGAGGGGTGACAGTACGCCCGTTTCTTTAATAGAGCTTGTTGAGGAAGTTTATAAACCGAAAGCCAAAAAAAAGAGGAAAGTATCCGACGTCAAGAAGCAACTGATAGTTAAAGAAACCGTTAAAAGTTCTAAGAGGGAATCTGCTGAGGAGCTTGGCTTGATAGATGAAAAGAAAGAAGGGTAGTGAATCTACCGATCATTGAATTTAATAGACGGTTCTTAATATAATTTCATTAAGGGAAGGCGGCCTTTGCGTCGCCTTTCTTTTTCTAGCTGAACCTTAGCATATATTAAGGAATATGAAAAAGGTTGGACTAATACTAGACGCGGAAAGTATCGCTGACCTTAAAAAACTAGCCCAAGAAGCCGAGGATGCAAACTTTGATTCTATCTGGGCTACAGAGCTTTACAGAACTTCTTTTCAACAACTGTCATCCGTAGCGCAGTCAACTCATACTATAAGACTCGGGACCGCCGTTGCCCTTGCTTTTGCAAGAAGCCCTCTCATTACGACTCTTACGGCTCTAGATCTTGATGAAATCTCAGATGGAAGATTCGTTCTGGGGCTTGGCACGGGTGCTAAGCGCACAAATGAAATGTGGCATGGACTGAGCTTTACAAATCCCGTAGCTCGCGTTAAGGAATGTATTGAGATTATCCGCTTGCTTATGCAAAGCGCTCATCTAGCTGATCCGGTAGCTTTTAAGGGTGAGTTCTATGATGTTAGCACAAGGGGCTACCGCCGTGTGTTTAAGCCTTTTCGAAAGAATATTCCCGTGTATCTTGCAGGCGTTGGGGGCGATATGGTGAGTGCGGCTGGGGCAGTAGCCGACGGCTATTTAGGACACGTAGTATGCTCTCTTAGATATATAAAAGAAATTGTCGGTAACAATATAAAAAAGGGGCTTGCTAAATCTGGGAGGAGTAAAAAGGATTTTCAAATCTCGTCAATTATTACCTGCGCTATTTCTGAAGATAGAAGATCTGCGGTTGAGGCTGCTAAGGCTACAGTAGCATTCTATGCGACGGTCAGGACTTACGAGCCACCTTTTAAGCTTCATGGTTTTGAAAGGGAAGCAGCGGAAATTCGGGAGGCTTTTTTTAGAGGCGACGTCAGGTCTATGATTAAAGGCGTGAGCGATGACATGGTTGACGCTTTCGCCGTAGTTGGCAATGCAGATGAATGTAGAAGAAAGATTGATAAATATCTCGATTATATAGACTTACCTATTCTGAGCGCTCCGCACTATTATCTTGGCTTTGATGAGGTTAGAACCTATCAGAGGGCAATATTAGAAGTTTTTGGCGGCTGAGTTTTATTGGCTTGTGCGCTAGACGTTAAGATGTGCTATCCTTAAATCACTCTTGGTTTGCTTGTTGCAGCGCTAAAATGAGAATATTGATTACTGGATCTAGCGGGCTCATAGGTTCTGCTCTTATCCCCTATCTGTTGGCTAATGACAATACGATTACTCGGCTTGTGCGTTCAAAGATAGGCAGGGTGGAAGAGGAGGCTATTTATTGGAATCCAGATAAGGGAGAAATAGACGCTGACAGGCTTGAGGGATATGACGCTTTACTACATCTCGCTGGTGAGACGATTTTAGGTAGATGGACGAAAGGGAAAAAAGAGCGGATAGAGAAAAGCCGAGTTGTTGGCGGAAAACTAATATCTGAATCATTATCTAACTTACGGAGAAGGCCTAAGGTATTAATCGCTGCTTCCGCGATTGGGTACTATGGAGAGAGGGGCGCTGAGGTATTGACTGAAGAGAGTTCTCCGGGGAAGGGCTTTATGGCGGAAGTTTGCGTTAAATGGGAGAATTCTTTTAGTGTGGCTAAGGAAGCTCAAATCCGCGTAGTTAATCTAAGAATTGGAATTGTTCTAAGCACTAATGGTGGGGCTCTTAGTAAAATGCTGACGCCTTTTAAGATGGGAGTTGGGGGAAGGGTTGGCAATGGAGATCAGTTTTGGAGTTGGATTTCTATTGACGATGTTTTAGGGGTTGTCAATCATTGTCTTTTAACCGAAACTTTGAGTGGTCCAATCAACCTTGTGGCTCCCAATCCGGTAACAAATCGAGAATTTACAGAAGCGCTAGGAGGGGTTTTATCAAGACCAACGGTATTACCGCTTCCCTCTTTTCTTGCCCGGGGTTTATTTGGCGAGATGGCGGATGAGGCTATGCTGTCCAGCGTCCGCGCCTATCCGAGCAAACTTCTCAACTCTGGATACAAGTTTCGTTATCCAGAGCTAACCGGCGCGCTTAGGCATTTGTTGTGAATCAACGCCTGTCCTGAGCTAGTTTCAGGATTCGTATAATTTGTGTGAGTCAGAGAAAAAATGGGCAAATCAATTGATAATAGTCTAGGGGATAAGCAGTTCACGTTGTCCAGTTTAAGGGAAGAAGACCTTGACCTAGATCCTTTTAAGCAATTTGCTCTATGGTTTGAAGATGCTAAAAAATCGGGATTTGTTCATCCGAATGCTTTCGCTCTCGCTACTTCCGCTCTCGACGGCATGCCTTCCGTCAGAATGTTGCTACTTAAAGGATTTGACGAGAGGGGTTTTGTATTCTATACGAATGCAGATAGTAAAAAGGGATATGAACTCACTTTGAATCCCAAAGCCTCAATGTGCTTTTGGTGGGACAAACTAGAGCGCCAAGTAAGAATTGAGGGTGACGTTCAGGGTGTTTCAGATCGGGAAGCGGATTCCTATTTTGCCACTAGAGCCAAAGGGAGCCAGATAGGTGCCTGGGCTTCTCCGCAGAGCCGCGTCATACAAAGCCGTCAGGAACTTGAGGGACGTTTTAATCGTTTAGAAATTGGGTACGAGAATAAGGACGTTCCAAGACCCCCATATTGGTGTGGATACAGGCTCATTCCTTGTTTGATTGAGTTCTGGCAGGGTAGGCGTAACAGGTTGCATGACAGGCTACGCTATAGGCTTTTACAAGATGGAAATTGGGTTATTGAGCGTCTAGCCCCATAGATCATCGTTTGTTTATTAGGTTCTATGGTTTGATACCGATGTAGATAATTACGATGCCGAGCGTAAGTTCAATTGATTTCTCGGGCGCTAACCCTGCTTCCTCCATTAGTTCTATAAATTTCTTTCTTTGAGGAAACTGAGATGTTGAATCAGAAAGGTATTTGTATTCTTTTCTAGTTCCGAATACCGATCCTACTAAGGGAAGCACGTGCTTAAAGTAAGTAAGGTATAACGGAGCGAATATATTATTCTGAGGAGTAGCAAACTCAAGGACGCCGAGTTTGCCTCCAGCTTTTAAGACCCTTTTCATTTCTAACAGCGATAGTAGCGGATCTACGGTATTTCTTATACCGAACGCCGTGGTTACGGAGTCGAAGGTATCATTTTTGAAAGGCAAGTTTTCGGCCTTCCCCTTAGCTAGGGTTATCTTTGAGGAAGCATTTGTTGTCTTTATCTTCTTCTTTGCTAAAAGGAGCATCTCACTGCTTGGATCAACCCCGACGATGTAACAGTTGTTCAGTTTATTGGCAGTTTCGAGCGCAACCTCGGCAGTGCCGGTTGCAATATCTAGAATGAGGGATGAGTCTTTCATCTCTTTTACCAGACGTTTTCTCCAGAGCCTATCCATTCCCAGACTAAGAAACGTGTTCAGAGAATCGTAGCGCTTTGCTACTTTATCAAAAAGGGTTATCGTTTCAGGCAAACGGTCAGCTCCTTTGTCTACTAAAAGTTATTGAGCGCAATTCTGTCATTTTGTTCTTTGCAACGTTCAGGCTTGAGGGCTTCTATAATGTTTCTCATCTGATGAGACTTGTTAAGCACGTAAAAGTGAACGCCGGGAGCACCGTAAGCAAGAAGCTCTTTGGTTTGTTTTATGCACTGTGCTATACCTATCTCACAGGTCTCTTCGTCGCTATTGGACGCTTTATCAAGCTTGCGCTTAAGACCTACTGGGATTGTTGAACCGCATATAGAGGTAATACGCTCGATCTGCCTTACGGAAAGAATTGGCATTAGCCCTGGGATTATAGGTGCAGTGATACCGATGGAGCGGGCTTTCCTTACGAATTTGAAGTAATGTGAGTTATCAAAAAAAAGCTGAGTTATTACTATATCGGCGCCGTTATCTATTTTTCGCTTCAGGTTGTCAACGTCTGATTGAAAATCAGGCGATTCCGGGTGTTTTTCAGGGTATCCGCCGACGGCAATCCCTAAGCGTTTCCTTCCTGTACGCCGCCGTTCAAAGTCTCTTATGTGTTTTACCAGCTCAGAGGCGTATGAATAGCCATCATGTGGAGGCGCAAATTTGGTTTCTCCCTTTGGCGGATCGCCCCTTATGGCTACTATGTTACTTATTCCCGCATCGTATATTCTACACAGTTGTTGGTCGAGGTCTTTTCTTGATGATCCGACGCACGTGAGATGGCAAGCCGATTCTATATTGAAGTTTTTCTTAATTAGTAAAGCTATATCAAGGGTCATTTCGCGAGTAGTTCCCATAGCTCCATAAGTTACGGTTATGTAGCTTGGGCCTAACTCTGCAAGCTCGGCGAGAACCGGATAAAGCCTTTCCTTTCCCTTTTCCGTTTTTGGAGGGAATATTTCAAAAGAGATAACTGGTTTTTTTCTTTTGTCTATAAAGTATTCAGGAAAGCGCATAGTTATTATTCAATATGAGTATTATAGTGGTGGATTCTTTGATGGTTGTTTAATTATACTCATTCTAAAAGAGATTCTAAAACGAGTTAGATGGTAGTTTGTTCTCTTTTCCCTCTTCCTATGCGCGCGAATGACAGGGTACTCTGCTCTGGGGGACTGTATTTTAATACCTTCTTTAATCTATATCACGCGTAAGAAGTTCCTCCCCCACTTCGTCGTACTTAACAAAGACTGCTCTGTGTTTATTTCAGTATTCAGCGTAAGTGTTCAACTTTGCCTACCGTCGTTTTGACCCTGGGGAGAAATCTATCTTTAGTGTTGTATCTCTACGTTAAATTTAATTGAATATGATAATCATTTTCTTGACAAAATGCTGCGTTAATATAAATTGGTTTTGAAAATCAATATTAATTTCTAAGGGGGTATGTATCATGAGTTATATATTGTCCCTTTTCACCTTTAACAGAGGGCGATACGTTTTAAGTCTTTTCCTATTAGCCATGTTTCTTTTATCTGCTGGAAACGTATTTTCTCAAGAGCGAGACAGCAGAATAGGAGAATTGGAGAAGAGACTTGAAAGCGTCATGCAGGAGCTTAACGATCTCAAGTCCAAAGGCACGCCTGACGATAGATTAAATTCTATAGAGGATAAATTAAGGGTTCTTGCTGAGGAAATAGATAACATTAAGTCTGCTTCCATTGTTGATGATCCTACTTACGAGCAGGTTTACGGTGCTGGTCCTGCAGCCTCAAAGATCTATTTGAAAGACAAAGGATTATCTATAGGTGGTTACGGTGAGTTGGCTATTGGCAAAGTAGTAAAAGGGGATAAAGACGACGTCGTTGACGCGCAGCGGGCGGTTCTCTACTTTGGATATAAATTTACTGATAGGATAGTTTTCAACTCCGAGCTAGAGTTTGAACATGCGACTACGGGGTCAAACAAGGACGGCAAAGAGGGTTCCGTCTCCGCCGAATTTGCACTGCTGGATTTCCTTATAACACCAGGATTCAACCTTAGAGGGGGGCTTTTGCTCGCACCCTTTGGGTTAACCAACGAGGTGCATGAACCTACGACCTTCTTCGGCGTGTTTAGACCCTCTATTGAGAGACAAATTATTCCCACGACTTGGAGGGAAAACGGCTTAGGCATATTCGGTGATTTTGATTTACAAGGCGCAGGATCCATCAGCTATAGGGCTTATGCAATGAACAGCTTTGACGCCAAAGGATTCAAAGCTGCAGATAATAGATCGCTTAGGGTTAAGGGAAACAGGGCGCGCTTTAATGACATAGCCTTTGTTGGGAGAGTAGAGTATGAGCCTATCCCTTACTTATCAATCGGCGGATCCATATTCGCTGGTAATACCGGACAAGATAGAAAAATCAATGAGGGAACGGATAGTAAAAAGGTAAAAGGCTTCTTCCAGATGTATGAGGCTGACGCGCAGCTTCAGTATAGGGGGTTTGAAGCGAGGGGAATGTATGTGTTTACAAAGTTAGAGGACGCTGCGGAGATCAATGCTCTCAATGAGTTTGAAGAGGACAAATCCGTAGGGAGCAAGCAGACGGGTTACTATCTATTAGGCGCCTATAACTTACTTTCTTCCACGGGTTTTTCGAGCCAATATGCTCAATACTTGGCTTCATTTGTTAGGTGGGAGCAGTATGATACGCAAGCAGAGGTCCCTTCTGGTTTTAAGCGTAACCCTGCGAACGACAGGAGAGATCTAACGTTTGGGCTTAATTATAAACCTATTCCCAATGTCGTTGTTAAGGCTGAATATCAGTGGCTTGACCACGAGTCTAAGGAATCCCGAGCTAATCAATTTAATTTCGGTCTTGGATATGTGTTTTAAGTCATAGTTAAATATGCGATTTGGTAGGGCGTGGCGTTTACGTTCCATACCCTACCATTATTTCTATGTAAGGAATGAATATAGAGTAAAATAAATTTAAGAATGCGTGCAATTGTCGTTTTATGTTAGTAATTTGGTAAATGAATGAAGAGAAAATTAACGGCGCTTACGATTTTAGCACTATTGTTGTTTATGACTTTACCTTCGGCGTCTAAGGTCTTTATGAAAAGGGAAGAGGCGCTCAATACCGCTTTTCCGGGGGCAGAGGTTATAGAGAAAAAACACGTTTATCTGTCAAAAGAGCAGGCTAGGAAGATCGAGGTTTTATCCAAAGCCAGGATCTATTCGAGCCTATACGTCATCTATAAAGCTACGATAGGAGAGAAAGTATTAGGTTACGCCGTAATAGATACCCATTTGTTAAGAACGAAAACTGAGACGGTTATGTATGTTATTGATTCGGACGTTACGTTGAGGCACGTTGAGATACTGGCATTCTTTGAGCCGACTGATTATATGGCGGGAAATAGCTGGCTTGATCTCTTTAAAGAAAGGGGAACGCGCGATTCCCTGAAGGTGGGTAACGATTTGCCTAATATAACCGGGGCTACCATAACGGCAAACTCGTTTGCACAATCAACGAGAAAGGTGTTGAACGTTGTTAGAATGGCTCTCCATAACGGTCAGCTAAATTAAGTGGGGGCGCAGTTTGCGTTTTTTTATTTCCTCTGACATTAGAAAGAATACGTTACTAAGGCTAATTATAGCCTTTACCGTTTTGTTTTTTTTCTTCCTGTGGCTTACTAACCTTCTTTTGTATCTGCAAATCGGCTTTAGTTATGAATCGGTTGTAGAGTATTATCTAGGCTCAGAGGAGAGTTTCAGGCCACCTAGAAGCTACCTTGGAATGTTGGAGGAAGCTCATTTCCACTTTTTCGCCATGGCTATACTATTAGTAACCCTTAACCACCTTGTTCTATTTGCCAAAATCGGCGACTTCTGGAAACTGCTTCTCATAGTGGGATCGTTCACTTCGGCTCTAGGCGATATTACAGGTGGATGGCTAATACGTTACGTAAGTCCAGACTTTGCTTACCTTAAAATAGTATCCGTAATTGTTCTTCAGGTAACCCTGGCGGCGTTAATGATTTTAGTCGTGCGCTTCTTATATGGGGGTGCTAGAAACAAGAAATTGTATTCTTAAAGTTCCTAATCCGTTCCGTGTTCCAATCTTAATCTCTTTCTCAGTTTCTGAACGTCGTAATAAGGCTCTCCGCGCTTTTTCGCTTGTTCATACATAATTTCAAGCTCATTCACAATTGAGTTTAGCCTTTCTCTATCAGCATTTGACTTCAAAGCCTCATTAGGGGTCAATCCACCTAGAAGCGATAGGGGTTGATCAATCCACTTATCATAATGCTCATCAAGAATCCGGTTTAGCTCGTTTTCGCTTTTAGCCCCAAGAGGAAGTTTGTTTAACCTTTCTGACCTTCCTTCCTTTTTATTGATAAACTCCTTTGACTCTCTCGTTAAGTCTTCTAAATGTCGTATGAGGCCTTTTAGATCCTTTTCTATTTTAGCTTTGGCTTTGTTAAGCATCTCAAGCGAGTGGCACTCTACCCGTAGTCTTTGGCTTTCAATCTCCAGGGTGCCAGCGATTTGGTTTTTCCCTCGCTTTTCCCATGTAAATACGTTCAATTCATCTGAGTCTTTCCCTATTCTTTTTAATGATTTAATTCTTTCTATCTTCCTTAAGACTTTTGTATAATCGTTTAGTTGATAGGTTGCCGACGCTAAAATAAATTCTTCTCCTTCTGGGGTGATGAAGCGGGGTTGACTCACTATATTTTCTACGTAATTTCCTGTTAGAAATCCCAAATCTTTTAAGTAGTCTCGTTTTGTTTTTTCCTTGCCTTGCAGCTTCCTGTATTGTTTATATTCGTTATTGAAGAAGTTGATTATTAAGCCCTTGAACGTGGCGGGATATACGGATACGACGCCTGAGAAATAAGAGTGTTTTTCAGATATAAGGGGTCTTGCCCCTATTATATCAGAGCGTTTTATCCCTTTCGAAGAGGACTTATCAGAAACTTCTATTAACTTGTTTGTAAATATATCTCTTATCAGGCAACCCTGACCGACTGATACGTCCTCGACTTCAAAAAAGCTATATAGGTTCTCTTTCCAATCTTTGAGCATTCTTTGCTCAATTGGAGACAGTTTGCCGTTTTCTTCCCTGTAGTATCTGTCTATTATTCTCTCTTGTGAGTCAAGCAGCTTAAAGTCATATATGAACCAATCAAAAAATTTCTCAAAGGTTACGTCATCTATCTCTTCTGCTGTTATCTCTTCGCTTATGAAATCAGGGTCGTTTTTCCATACGTAGAAAGCCTCTCCCATCTGGGATTGTATTTCAGGACTCTCTGAGTAATTGACAAGTTTTGCGCTAAGATCTTTTTCCGCCTTTTCATACTTATATTCCATCGTATCCTCTGCCGATTCAGTCGTAAAGTTAAGATTATATTTCCCTTATGATGCGTGTCAATCTAATCTTTTTCTGATCTCCGTTAATCCACGTCTCTTCTAGATTTCCGTTGTTAAGGAAATGCCGATTAGGGGCGGGTGCGTCTGAGGCATGAGTCTCGTTGCTTTGAATCGTATCCCAAGCGACGCTGAGGGGTTGTTTCAAGGACTCATTCCCGTCCGTTCCATTTGTAGGGGTAACCCTGCTTCAACAGGTTCAGGACAATCGCGAGGGTCCGTCCTTCTACGCTACCTCTGCCTCCTATCTCTGTCATTCCCGCCTTGAACGGGAATCCAGTTCCTTTGCTTTCCCCCTTTAGAAAAGGGGGATTTGACAGAGAAACGGGGAACGAGTTTCCTCCTTCTGTCATTCCAAGCCATCTTCCCAAACCGTAATCTGCGGATATATTCTGGAACGTAGGTTTTTCTTTTGATTACCCCGTTTACTATGTATAATCCCACTTCACTATGAAGATAGTGCGGATAAATAAAAAAAATCTTGACGAACAGCTAAAAAGTCTAAGGAGAAGCTCATCCCTTAGAGATAAAGAGCTTGAATCTACCACCAGAAAGATTATTGATGACGTTAGAAGAGATGGAGATAGGGCGCTTTTTACTTATTCTAAGAGATTAGACAACGTAGAACTTAGCCCAAGAAAGGTTAAAGTAACGTCAAAAGAAATTGAGAAAGCAGAATCCAGCGTTTCTCAACGATTGAAGTCAGACCTTTTATCCGCCGCTGAGAGGATACACAATTTTCATAATCAAAAACTTCCGCTTGAAAATACTTTCAAGGATAATCTAGGTAATGAACTCGGTTGGATTATACGTCCCGTTGAGAGAGCAGGTCTATACGTTCCAGGTGGAAAGGCTGCATATCCATCAACGGTGCTAATGACCGCTATACCAGCAAAGGTGGCGGGGGTTAGGGACGTTGTTTTGGTTACCCCTTGCCCGAATGGCGAGATAAACCCTGTGGTTTTAGTAGCTGCAAAGATAGCGGAAGTCGATTCTATTTACAAAATTGGAGGGGCTCAAGCAATAGCGGCTCTAGCCTACGGCACAGAGTCAGTTCCCAAGGTGGACGTTATTGTTGGACCTGGGAATATATACGTTACGATTGCAAAGAAGCTCGTGTATGGCGAAGTTGATATTGATATGATCGCTGGCCCGAGCGAGGTGTTGATCATTGCTGATGGGAGCGCTCCTGCAAGCTGGATAGCGGCTGATCTATTGGCTCAAGCCGAACATGACGAAATGGCAGTGCCCATTTTGGTTACGACTTCACCTAACTTTGCTAAGGAAGTAGCTAAAGAGGTTGCATCACAATTGAGCAATCTATCAAGAAGGCATATTGCCTCCGAGTCGGTTAAGAGCCAAGGCAGGGCGTTTGTTGTTAAAACTATGGATCAAGCGGTGGAGATTGCAAATGCTTTAGCTCCGGAGCACCTTGAGCTTTGCGTGAAAAATCCTAAAAATCTTCTTAGCAAGGTCAAACACGCTGGGGCAATTTTTCTAGGCTCAATGTCAACGGAGGCGTTTGGCGATTACATTGCAGGACCCAGCCACGTTTTACCCACTGGAGGCTCCGCAAGGTTTTCCTCTCCTCTGAGCGTTTATAATTTCTTGAGAATGCCAAGCGTAATCTCAATTTCAAAGGAAGGATTTGATAGTTTAAGTGACTCAGTTATGAACCTTGCCTACAGCGAGAGTCTCGAGGCGCACGCCCTTTCAGTTAAAGTGCGATCTAACCAAGCTTAATATAAGGGTTTTTAGGTTATCCCAGCTTAATAGTGCACGTGGGAACGTAGCTGTTAAGCGGCGGCGACGAATCTTTCGGAAACACTCAAAATGAGCCAACAGAAAACGAATCAAATAACTGAGGCAAGGCTTATAGAATCAAGGGTGAGGAAGTCTTTACGTGAGCTTTCAGCTTACTCTGCCCCGCGGCTTGACTGTGCCGTAAGGTTGGATGGGAATGAAAGTCCCTTTGCTCTCTCCAAAGGGCTAGAGACTATGGTTCAAAATGCAATCAGAAAGGTTGAAGTTAATAGATATCCCGATCCTGAGGCAAAGAACTTAAGGAATATCATCTCAAAGGTAAGCGGCTTTTCCAAAGATAGAATACTCTTGGGTAACGGCTCAGATGAGCTTATTGGAATGCTTATAACCACTTTTTCAGGAGGAACTAAAAAAATCTTATATCCCACGCCTACTTTCTCCATGTATGGATTGACGGGCTTAGCAATGGGTATGGAGTTGATAGAGCTTCCGCTTGACGAGCAATTTGATATTGATAGCGCGGTAACAATTGAAGCTATTAACAAAAACAACCCTGATCTAATTTTCCTAGCGTCACCGAATAATCCTACGGGTAATGCGTTTTCAAGTAGCAAGATAAGAGAGATTTTGGATTGCTCGGAAGGGGTCGTAGTAATTGACGAGGCATACTCTGATTTCAGCGGACATACGTTTATGCCTCTTTTAGAGGAATACGACAATCTTGTCATATTAAGGACGTTGTCCAAAGTTGGCTTTGCCGGTTTGAGGCTCGGTATTTTGTATGCCAGAGAAGGTCTTGTTCGTGAAATAAACAAAGTTCGTTACCCCTATAATGTTAACTCCTTAAGTCAGGAGGTTGCTGAAGTCATTCTTAACGATCTCGAGTTTGTCAATGAAAATGTTCAGCTTATTCTCAAAGAGAGGCATAGAGTTTACGATAGACTCTCTGAAATTGGTGGCTTAGACGTGTATAGGAGCGATGCCAATTTTATATTTTTCAGAGTGAAAGGCGCAGGCGTTATATTTAATAAGCTGATAAAAAAAGGCGTTTTGATAAGAAATTTTCATAGCCTGGGGAGGCTAAAGAATTGCCTGCGAGTTACAATCGGAGCGCCGCATGAGAATGAGGCTTTTTTGATAGCTTTACGAGACGTTCTTTCCTCTTAATCTTTGCGCACCATATAATCTTTCCACCGCGGTAAAGCCTAGCAAAAAAATAAGACAAGCTATAGGAAAGACATCTCCTATTTTTACGTATAGTGTTTTTTCTCCTTCCATAATACCTACTTCTCCCTCAACGTTAGTTTGCACAAACGTATCGGTTTTCTGGACTACTCTTCCCACTGGGTCTATAATTGCGCTGATCCCTGTGTTTGTAGATCTCACGAGATATTTTCTGGTCTCAATAGCCCTAGGTATTGATATAAACAGGTGTTGGTAGGGAGCTATAGTTTTTCCAAACCATGCGTCGTTAGTGATGTTCACTATCAGGTTAGCGCCCTTGTTCACGAATTTTCTGCTAAACGATGGAATTATATCCTCATAACATATAATGGGTGCTATGCGGACACTCTTTTCTTTGATACTAAGTAAATTGAGCTCATCCCCAGGCGTAAAGTCGCCGGAAGCAGGGCTTATTCGTTTGAGAAAGGGAAAATATTTTGCAAAGGGCAGGTATTCTCCAAAGAGCAAAAGTTTAATTTTATGATACCTGCCTAAGATCAGCCCGTTTGAATCAGTCAGAAAGGCTGTATTGTAGGCTGTGATGTTCTCTTCGGTAGTTATTCCTGAGTCGGGATTGGCTAGCGTGTGGGACATCCCCCCCACTATAAAGTATTTTCCTTCCATGCTGGGCACTCCCATTTCGCCCCTTACCATTAAATGGTCAGAGGAAGTTGGGAACCATGCCTGCAGTGCGGTCTCTGGCCAGATAATTACGTCCGCCGATTCCAATCCGCGGGACATCTGCTTGTGTCTTTCCGTTACGATAGGCTCGAGGTTTTCCGTTTTTTCAAGGAAGTCAAAATTTGCCTGCACCATGCCTATTTTGATTTTATCGGCTTCCGCTATCCCTTTGTTCACCTGTTTTATTTTCCAATACCCATATGACAACGTTAGAGTGATCAGGACGAGCGCCGCAATAGCCTCAAGGGTGGGAACGCGCCCGCTTCTCGTGAGGAGCTTTAATGTTCTCATTACCGTTACGTTGGCAATCACGATAATAAAGCTCAGGGCATATATACCGAAAAGGTCAACGATTTGAATAATGGGTATATAGTCAGCCTGGGTGTTGCCTATCGCGTAGGGAAAGAGAAAGGGAAACAGAAATTCTACTGACGTCCATAGAGAAGCTATCAGAAGGGCTGAAACTATTCCCTGTCTTCTAAAAAATCCGAATCTCGCCGCTATGTAGGAGAATATTCCCAGTGATAGTCCTGAGTAAGCGCTTAATATAACTATAAAAATAAAGCTTATAATAATAGGGAAACCGCCGAACCTGCTAAGGGTTCCTACAAGCCAGTAGGCACCGATAAAGTTTACGATTATTCCCGTCAGAACCCCTAAGATAAAGGCGTCCCGAGATGATTTTTTTTCTATTGCTAGGAAGAAAGGAATAAGCAACACCCACGATAGAACGCCTAAATATGCAACCATAAACGTAAGCGGAAATAGAGCTCCCGTTATTGAGCATAGAATAAAGTCTCGCCTATTGATCTTGGGCATAGCGTTCACAAGCTGGTTTTCTCATTTTATCTATGGCACCGTTGGGCTTGAAGCGCTTTTGCCAGGCTCTGCCGTATAATGGGTTGAGTAAAGCTTGACGGCTCCCACGATGATTATTACTATTGCCATAACCTGCGCTATGGATAGGTTCAGTATAGGGCTAGGCGTTGTATTTCTAATGAATTCAATAAGGAATCTTTCACAACCGGCTAAGACGAGGTATATCGAAAAAAGCCATCCGTCGGGTTTGTTTTTTTTTCTTGCTCTCCATAAATACAGAAACACTATGAACATTGTTACCGTTTCATATATTTGAGTAGGATGCACCGTCTCTGTCGTTGGCGGTGTGCCTTTGGGGAAAGCCATAGCCCAAGGAAGGTCACACCGGGTTCCATAATCATCACCGACGAGCAAGCAGCCGATCCTACCTATTGAATAGGCGAGCGCAAGGGCTGGAGCCGCCACGTCCCCTATAGACCAGGCGTTGATCTTGTGTTTGTAGGCTATAGACCAAACTATAACAAGGGCGCCGAAGAATCCACCGTAAAACGTGAATCCCCCCCTTGAAAAGAAATGGTGCAGGGGGTGATTAACTAGTTCCGAGAGAGCGACGTTCTCAAGAAGATAAAGTATTTTCGCTCCCACTATGCCGACTATTATAGAGGCGAGAAACATATTATTGATTAGCTTTTCGTTAAGGTGCTTTCTTCGCGCTTCTGCGTTCACCAGCAGGTATCCAGCTAGAAAACATAGCGCCATCATTACGCCAAAAGATGATAAGGTTAAGTCCCCTATTCTGAATAATTCAGGATACATTATGGTTTTCTTTTATAGCGTCTATTTTTTCTTTTAGGTCTTCATTTTTCTTTGTGAGGTATAAGATCATAATAAAGGGAATCGTGCACAGACCCAACTGTATTAAAAAAGCACTAAATAGCGTATTCATTGATACAAATTTGAATGCTACTACGTAGAAGTCAAGTGTTTTACTCTACGTGTTGCTTGTACTTCGGGTTTCTACGTGCGAATTCATGCGACTTTAACGCCAGTTACTTGAAGCACTCATATAAAATAGTTAGATTTATTAGGCTAAATGTTAACCTCCCCCGTGCTTGTTCTAAATCGCTACTTTGTTCCGGTTACTATCATAAGCGTGAGAAGGGCGTTTCTTATGCTTTACAATGGGGCTGCTAAAGCTGTCGGAAGCGATTATGAAACCTTTGATTTCGAGTCATGGTCTGAAATCTCAACAATAAAAGAGCGTGATGAAGCTATTAGAACGGTAAGTGCTGTAATTAAAACTCCGAGGGTAATAATTTTGGTAAGATACGAGGGTTTTGTAAGAAAAGAAGCGAAGTTTAACCGCATGAATATATTTAGAAGAGACGGCGGCGCGTGTCAGTATTGCCTTAGGAGGTTTTCCCGATCCGAGTTGACTATTGACCACGTTGTCCCTCGCTCACAGGGTGGAAAAAGCACTTGGGATAACGTCGTCTGCTGTTGTATTAGCTGCAACAGAAAGAAGGGTGGAAGAACTCCCGAGCAGTCTCGAATGAGTTTGATCAAGAAACCTAAGAAGCCACTTTGGGATCCATTCTCAAACGTTTATATTAGAGCGGTTAAATATAAGGAATGGGAGCCTTTTCTCAATTTCGTAGATATATCTTATTGGAACGTAGAGCTTGAAGAGTAAAGATGCGGGTCTCTTTTTTTAATAGCTTCTTTTATTGAATTAAACTGGCTTTTTATCTTTTATTAATATAGGATTTATTCTAGGTGTTAAGAGGCAAGTTGACGCATAAAGCTATTACGGAGGTTTTATATGCTTTATAAGATACTTCTTGCATTTTCCATGTTGTTCGCCGTTTCAGAATCGGCGTTCTCGCAGATAAAGCTCCCTGACGTAACGGGTCCTATAGTGCGGAAGTTGCCGATCCTTATACATGAACTTAGTAGCGTGGGCAAAGCGAGTCCTATGGGTAGGGAATTTATAGAAGTGCTGAAGAATGATCTGGATAATGCTGCGTTGTTTGACGTTGTTGAAAGTAGAGAAACGATAAGGGACGTCAACAATATAAACTATCAGGAGTTTTTAGATACTGGCGTTGACTATTTAATAGCCGGGCAGTATAGGGCAGGTGCAGGCAAAGTAGAATTTGCGGTAAGACTTTACAATGTTAGGGAGGGGAGGCCTGTTCTTGGACGCTCTTACGATTCCTCACCCGGCAGGGTAAGAGAGGCTGCGCATAGGTTTGCGGGCCTCGTTATGGAAGGGGTTACTGGCAAGAAAGGGTTCTTTACTTCTAAGATAGCTTTTGTATTAGGTAGAAAGGGCAATAGAGATCTATTCATAATGGATTATGACGGGAGTAATGTCCTTAGGCTAACCAAACACAACTCACTTGTAATGTCTCCACATTGCTCTCCTGCTGGGGATAAAATAGTATTTAACTCCGATAAAATTTGGGATCAAGACCTATACGTCGCCACGTTGCACCCTAGATTGTCTGAGAAGAGGTTGACGCGTGCGCTTAGGCTAGAACAAAGCGCAGAGTGGTCTCCCAGCGCAAGACTGTTGGCTTTTAGTGCAAATGGCGATATATACGTCTCAGGACAGAGTGGGAAGGGAGCGGTTAACCTAACAAGAAGCAATTCTATAGACGTCTCTCCGACGTGGTCTCCCGATGGTAGTATGATAGCATTTGTATCGGATAGGAGTGGGAGACCTCAGATATACGTAATGCGCTCAAATGGAAAAGGGTTGAAAAAAATAACGTCGGGTGGTTATAGCACAGATCCTTCCTGGTCTCCAAATAAAAAAGTTAATAAGATAGCCTTTGTCAAACTGGAACGCGGGACTAACGTTTATATTATAAACCCTGATGGTTCCGGAGAGCAAAGGCTTACTTTCGGTTCGGGAAGAAATGAGAATCCTTCCTGGTCTCCTGATGGTTATTACCTCGCTTTTACTTCAACTAGAACCGCGGTTAAAGATATATATATGATGTATCTGAACGGTGAAAACCAAGTGCGGTTGGGTAGAGGCGGGGGCAAGGCGTTTCCCACTTGGTGTAGGTAATTTTGAGCTATGATTGATCTTTATACTTCTAGAACTCCAAATGGAAGGAAGGTTTCTATTATGCTTGAAGAAATTGGCCTTCCTTATAGCGTAAAGCACGTGAGCCTCTCCAAAATGGAGCAAAAGGAGGATTGGTATCTGCAATTAAACCCGAATGGCAGAATCCCAACCATTATAGATCATGATAATGGTGGTTTTTCCGTCTTTGAATCGGGGGCGATATTAATCTATCTTGCCGAGAGAACTGGCAAGCTCTTGCCCTCGGACGTAAAAAGCCGTTCGCGAGTTATCCAATGGCTTATATTTCAGATGGCGGGAATCGGTCCGATGCAGGGTCAGGCGAATGTTTTCTACAGATACGTTCCTGAAAAGATTGAATATGCCATTAGTCGTTATCAAAGAGAGACGAGAAGGCTATATGAAGTGCTTGATAACCGACTTAGCAATAGTGAGTATATAGGGGGCGACTTTTATTCAGTTGCGGATATATCAACCTATCCCTGGATTACTCTTCACGAATGGGCTGGCGTTGAAATTGATGATCTTAGTAACCTAAGAAGGTGGCTAGACGTTGTGGGTGATAGGACCCCAGTCAGGCGTGGCATGAACGTTCCAAAGTCAAAAGAGATTGATGAACGAAAAGCCAAAGAAAGAGGATCTAATATATTGGTCTAGACTTATTCTATACATAGTATTGATAATTTTAGGTATTATCCAAAACAATAAAATAACAACGGATTGAAGAAAAAGATGGATAGGCACACCTATAGATGTTTATGAAACTACATTCTCCTTTGCCCTATGGTAAAGGCAGAAGGGTGTTCTGACTTGCCCCGTGTTAATCCCCGATTGTTTTGGGAACCTACCTGCGCTACGCATAGATATACAAACTGGGAACGAGAAAAGCTTCCCTGCGTTAGCTAAATAGACAATATACTGATAAAACCGCGAAAAGTATAAGGGCAAGAACCAGTAGGAACGCCCCCATGTTCTGTTGCTGTTCGTCTGAGGAAGTGCTCATTAATCCCTCCGCCTAGCATTATTTGACTTTATTATAAAGTAGCTCATCAGAAGCTACAAGCGAATTTACCAAAAATGTTGTTGAGATTACTTCCCTAAATTGTTATAATGAGCATTTACGGGCTTATCATAAATTGACGTTACTATTACGCTAACTATAATTAGCCTAAATTATACGGGAGGGATGTTTGTTATGAGCTTAGAAGATAAGGTAACGATTATTACGGGTGGTAGTCTTGGGATAGGGAAAGTAACGGCTCATCTCTTTGCCGGGGAAGGCGCTAAAGTGGTTATCAGTGGAAGAACCGAAGAGGCTCTGAAGGAGGCTGTTGACGAGGCGGGAGAGGTCGCAGGCGAGATAAATTACGTGGTTAGTGACGTATCAAAGGATGAAGATTGCAAAGGACTGGTTGAGCATACCAAGGACAAGTATGGTAGGGTTGATATTCTGTTTAACAACGCTGGTGTCTTGCCTCTTGGCATTACTCATGAGACGTCTATTGACGATTGGGATTACGCCTTCAATATCAACGTGAAAGGTTCGTTTATGATGGCTAAATACGTAATCCCACACATGCTTGAACAAGGGGGCGGGACGATCATAAACAACGCTTCAATACTTGGGCTGAAAGCCATACCCGGCGCCGCGGCTTATAATTCCACTAAGGGTGCGATAGTTCAGTTCACGCGGAGCATGGCTCTTGAATATGCCGATAAAGGAATAAGGGTTAACTGCATATGCCCGGGAACTATCTGGACGCCTATGGTAGAAGAGTTCTTAAAGAACGCCCCAGAGGTAGATGGATTCTTAAAGCAACAACAGCCAGCCACCGCTCACCTTGGACGCTTTGGGAAAGCGGAGGAGATCGCTCATGCGGTAAAGTTCCTCTGCGACAGTGAAAACGTTGCTTTTATGACGGGGTCTATGCTATCGGTTGATGGAGGCTGGGTAGCTAACTAGTTCGGTTTGTTGATAGCAGTTTTTTCCTGTTGGTCAGATGGGAGAGCTTGTGTTATATGTGAGCTTTATAAAGTAACAACAGGATCGGCGATTGAGGTGCTGTGTTTGCTCTAGTAAAAGGAGGTTAAGGTGGTGATGAGTATAGGTAGCAGAGATTTTAGGTTTCAATGGCAAGGATTGTCGGACGGTTTTGGTTTGGGGCGTCTATGCGTCTTTTTTGTTGTGCTAGGGGCTTTCCTAACGGTAGGCGTTGGAGCGCTGCCGACCTCCGTTAACGCTCAGGGCTCTCACAAAAGCGTTCTGGAGTCAGTGATGCTGAAAGAAGTAGTCGTTACCGCGCGAAAGCGAGAAGAGTCTATACAGGACGTGCCGCTGTCGGTAGAGTATTTTGATTCCGAGCAGATTGACGCATTAAAGATACGCGATTTAACCGATCTATCAGTAAGGATGCCTAACGTGGCGTTGGATGATGCCGGCACGATGCGAGGCATTGCCAATTTCTCAATTCGTGGGTTGGGCATCAATAGCTCCATACCGTCTATTGACCCAACGGTGGGGGTATTCGTTGACGGCGTTTACATGGGAACAACCCTTGACACCGTGCTTGACACTTTTGATTTGGAGAGCGTCGAGGTATTACGGGGACCCCAGGGCATACTGTTTGGCCGCAACGTTACGGGCGGCGCCATATTGATAAATACCAAGAAGCCCGGTGATCAGTTTGAATTCTCTCTCCGCACCTCCGCTGAAAGCGGTGGCGAAAAGCCAAACTTTTATCTTATGGGTAGCATGGGTGGACCGTTGAGCGACTCTATAGGTGCTAAGCTGTCGTTTTATACCAATCAGGATAAGGGTTGGTTCAAAAACCTTAACACCGGCGACGCGTTTGGTGAGCGAGATAGCATAATGCTACGTCCGGTGGTAACTTTGAGTCCTAGCGATAATTTAGAATTCGTTTTTCGCTATGAATACCATAATGTTGATGGAGATGGTCCCGCGGCTCAGAGCCATGGCAATAGGCGTGGCGACCCAAATAATCAATTGCCTGACTTTAAGCGTAACAGCCATAAGTTCAGCATTGACGAAGAAGGCTTCCAAAAAGCTGATACCCACTTTTTTAACACCCGTATGGATTGGGACGTAAGCGTTGGTGACGGCACTATTACCAATATTTTTGGCTGGCGTGATTATGAGGGAAAGACGCGAGTTGACGCAGATGCTTCGCCAGCGAACCTTTTCCACGCCGACGCATGGTATGACGCTAGGCAATACAGCAACGAGCTACGTTACACGGGGTCGTTTTATGACAACCTGCGCCTGACCACCGGCGTTTACTACTTTAATAATGAGCTAGATTACCACGAGCGGCGTTCGCTGCTTGGCGGTGTTATGACCCAGGATGGAGGTGGCAACTACGAAGTGAGGACTCTGGGATTGTTTATGGCACTGGATTACGATTTGACCAGTCGGCTGACGCTGACGGCTGGGGCGCGATATACCAATGAAAAAAAGAAAGCAAAAATAGCTTCCTTAGTTGATAATTGGAGTCGCCCTGATTTGCCACTAAGATCACCCTGTAACATCGTAAAGGAGGGTGGTTGCACGATGAAATTCCAAGACAGTAAAAGCTGGAACAATTTGTCACCAAAACTTGGTCTCTCCTATCAACTCAGGGACGATACCCTTGTTTATAGTCATTGGACCAGGGGCTTCCGATCTGGTGGCTATAACCTGCGGGATACCGGAATCATCAATCCTTTAACCGGAGAAGCTACAACTCCTGGTCCATTTGGTGCAGAGCGTATAGATAGTTTTGAGACAGGTTTCAAGGTGGACGCTGGGAACCGTGGTCGTTTTAACGGGGCGTTTTTCTATAATTTGGTTGATGATATGCAGCGCGAGTTAAACCTGCCAAATAGTAAAGTTGGGGTAGCGCAAGAAATTCGCAACACCGCTGACGTTGAGATATTCGGCTTTGAGTTAGACGGCGTCTTAGCCTTGGTTGACAACCTGTTTCTACTTGCTTCGGTGGGTTACCTAAATCCGGAATACACCAAGGTCAAGCATGACCTAAATGATGATGGTGAGGTGAACGATAAGGATAAAGACCTCGATCCCCCCCGCGCCGCCGAGTGGACCTATAGCGTAGGGTTAATATATGAAGCGGCAGTGGGCAACTGGGGAAGCGTTGCCCCACGCGTCAATTACGCTTATCGGGATAAATCTTTCTTTACTGACAGCAACCTCGGCTTTATAGACAAGCAAAAGATGCTTGACGCCGGCGTTGACTTCTACTCGTATAGCAGCCAGTGGTCTATTGGAGTGTATGGCAAGAACCTGCTCAATGAGGTCAAGCACGGGGGTGATACTGTGCTGCCGTCTAAGTTAGATGTAGCACCACTGGGAGGAACCTTCTCACCGTTGGCGAAGGGTAGGATATATGGAGTGCAGCTAACCTATGGATTCGCCCTCTAAGTTATACGTGGATGTTAACGTAGATTAAAAGCGGCGCTACGTGTTGAGAATGTAATTATTGTGGTTGATAAGTCTTTGCCCCGCCGCGCTAAAAAGCGGCGGAGCTTTCCCTTTTACAAATAAAGACGTCTAGTTATAAGATAGAGGATGTGAAATAGGATGAGAACATCGTTGATAGCTGAGATACAGAATCCTAAGAATATTAATTCAGCGGAGATTGTGGTAGGAATTCCATCTTATAACGAGGCGGATTCCATCTTTTCACCGGTAGAGCAGGCTAGCAAAGGGCTTAGCATCTATTTTCCCCATAATTCTTCAGTTATCGTCAACGTTGATAACTGCTCTGAGGATGGGACGAAGGATGCTTTCTTTAACACCCCGACTAAAATCCCGAAAATTTACGCATCTACAGAAAAGGGGGTCCGGGGCAAGGGTAGGAACGTTCGTAATTTGCTTGAGATTGCTTCGGGGCTTGGGGCAAAGGCTATTATTCTGCTTGACGCCGATCTAAGAAGCCTTACCCCAAGATGGATAAGGTATTTTATGGAGCCATTAAAAGATGGATACGACTTTGTTGTACCCATATATATGAGGCACAAATACGACGGCACTATAACCAATAACATTGCCTATCCTATGCTGAGGACGTTGTTTGGTCTCCGCATACGTCAGCCGATTGCTGGCGATTTCGCTATTTCCGGAAGGCTCGCCGAGTGTCTGACGCTAGAGCCTACTTGGGACGAAGACATCTATAATTTCGGTATTGATATATGGATGACTTCCGTTGCCATTTGCCGTAATTTTAACGTGTGCCAGGCATTTATGGGTTCTTCAAAAACGCATCGCCCGAAGGATCCTGCTAGCGACTTAGGTCCTATGTTTTCTCAGGTTGTAGGGACAATCTTTAAGCTTATGAAAAATTTTGAATACTTTTGGAAGGACGTTGAGGCGTCTCGTCCTAGCGTTATCTATGGATTTGGGCTTGGACAGAGCGGCGTAAGCGAGGAGGTAAAGGTCAATACCGATCTTCTGCATAAATCCTTCATTGCTGGGTTTGAAAGTTACAGCAGCGTATGGCGAAAGGTGCTGATGCCCTCTAGCATGCAGTCGGTTCAGAGTCTAAGCGAAGTGGATCCTGAACAATTTCATTACGAAGGTGATGAATGGGTGAGAATACTTTTTGATTTTGCCCTTGCCTCTATATTCGACAAAGAATTAACTAATAAGGAGCTGCTTGAAGCCCTCATTCCCCTTTACTACTCTTGCACCTTATCTTTTGTAAACAAGGTGTCAAAAATGGACGACGCGGAGACCGAACTCTACCTTGAAGATAGAACGCGTAGATACGAAGAAACCAAGTATTACCTTAATGAGAGGTGGAGCCAGCTTACTAGGGTTAACGGGAATAGCAAGCTTTACGAGATGCTATCAGGCAAATAGGGATGGAATAGGCAGAAGACACTCTGAGTCCGTCATTTTCACGTGGTGGATTCAGTCTCCGAAGCGGGATATAATAAGGCAATGGGATTACAATGCGGGATTGTTGGTCTCCCTAACGTGGGTAAGTCAACGCTCTTTAACGCCCTTACCAACGCAGGTGCGGAGGTGGGCAATTTCCCCTTTTGCACAATTGAGGATAATGTTGGCATTATTCCAATTGAGGATTACAGGCTCTATAAAATAGCTGAGCTTGTTAAACCCAAGAAAATTACCCCCACGTTCCTTGAAGTGGTAGATATTGCCGGGCTAGTGAAGGGTGCGTCAGAGGGTAAGGGACGCGGTAACGCCTTTCTCTCCAGTATTAGCGAGGTAGATCTAATACTCCATACTGTAAGGTGCTTTGAGGACGACAACGTCGTCCACGTAGAAGGTTCTATGGATGCGATTAGAGACGTTCGTATAATTGAAGACGAGCTTCTCCTTAAAGACCTCGAGACGTTGGAGAGACGAGCGGAAAGGCTTGCCTCTAAGGCTAAAAGTGGCAACAAGGCTATCAAGGATAAGCTAGACGTTGTCAGCAAGCTGGGGCAATTCCTTGAGGGTGGTGGCAAAGCGATAAACTTCCAGACGGACGACAAGTCTATGGAGATCATACGAGAGACGCCCTTATTGACTGCCATACCCGTCGTTTACGTTTGCAACGTGCCGGAGGATAATATATCTGATGACTCGGAGAATGTGGAGGTTGCTAAAATAAAGGCTTATGCTAAAAGGGAAAGCTCCGAAGTTATAGTCCTTTCCGCCAAGATTGAGTCTGAGATCGCTGAGCTTCCTTATGATGACAAGAAATTATTTTTAGAGGGTTTAGGGCTCAAGAATTCAGGGTTGGATAAGCTTGCCAAAGTCGCCTATGCAAAGCTTGGACTAATTACCTATTTTACTCAAGGACCCAAAGAGGTCAGAGCCTGGACTACGCGAAGAGATTCAAAGGCTCCTCAGGCAGCGGGCATAATTCATTCCGATTTTGAAAGGGGGTTTATCCGGGCTGAAACCGCAAATTATGATGATTTTATTTCAGCAGGGTCTGAATCCGCCTTAAGAGATATAGGCAAAATGAGATCAGAAGGTAAGGACTACGTCGTCCAAGATGGTGACATAATACTTTTTAGATTTAATGTATAAAGAGATAATACGACCTATCCTTGATAAGTGCGACTCTGAAACGTTTCATGACCTTGCCCGCGAGTCTTTACGCTTAGCCGAGATTTCTCCTTTAACGTTAAGGTTAGTAGAACTATTAGCCGATGGGTGCAAGAGATTTGTAGATAAAAGGCTTAACGTTAGCTTAGGTGGCGACGTTAAGCTAGAAAATCCCTTGATTGTAGGTGCCGGTTGGGATAAAGCCGGGCGCGCGGTTTTAGGATTATACCACCTTGGCTTTGCCTCCGTTGAAGTGGGGTCAGTTCTTGAGAATCGCCAGATGGGTAGCCCAAAGCCAAGGCTATTTATGGTTTCTTCGGGCGTTGCCATAAACTGGCTTGGTTTCAACAGTCGAGGTATGGACGTAGTTGCCAAGAACCTCTTTAGATACAAGGGTAGAGGTGTTCCTATAGGCGTTAGTCTAGGATTAAACAAGGGCGTTCTTTATAAAGACGCCCCGGGGGCTTATGCGGCGGTCGCCAAAAGAACGTCCGAGTTTGCCGATTACTATGCAATCAACGTGAGCTCGCCAAACACCTCTGGGCTCAGAAAGCTTCAAGAAAAGGAACTGATTCTTGATGTTATCCGAGCCGTGATCGAGACGATGGATAGTTTTGATAAGAGGAGAAAACCCCTTTTCATCAAAATAGCTCCCGATCTAAGTTACAATGCTGTTGATGACGTTTTAGCGGTCGCGCTTGAAGAGTCAGTAACTGGAATCATAGCCTGTAACACTACTTCGGATTCTAATCTCAAGGGTAAATACGGCGAGCGATGGAGGGGTAGTCCAGGGGGGTTAAGTGGGGACGATCGGGATTATGCGAGGCTTACTACTGACGTTATAGCTCACGTTTATAGAGAAGCTGGGGATAGGCTCGAGATAATAGGCGTTGGAGGGATTAAGGATGCTGAGACTGCCCTTGAAAAAATAAAGGCGGGAGCGAAGGCGCTCCAATTAGTAACTGCCATCAGGAGCGAAGGCACGGCGGTGGCTGGCAAAATTAACAGGGGGATTATTCGTTATATGGAGAAGGAAGGGGTTAATAATCTGTTTGATTTAGTCGGCGTAGATTCCAGCAAGTGAGTTCCTATTAGGTTCTATAATGAGCGTTTATCTTTATATAATCAAACGTTACGTCGCTTGCAATTACAAATGAGCTAGCTTTTCCACTTTTGACGTTGAGGGTAACGTCAAATTTCGGACTTTTTAGAATATCCTTTGCCTTCTCTTCATTCATCACGTTCTTTGAATCCCTAAGCGCCTCGTGGTCTCCAAAAAATAGGTCTATTTTATCAGGATTGAAATTAACCCCAGCGTGACCTGCAGCCGCTATTATTCTCCCCCAGTTGGGATCCTCTCCAAAAAAAGCGGTTTTTACGAGGAGCGACGTCCCCAGCGTGCGAGCTATTTTCTGAGCGTCCTTTTCGGTTCTTGCCCCTTTGACTATTATCTTGACCACCTTAGTAGCACCTTCACCGTCCTGCACTATCATCTCGGCGACTTCAGTCGCAAGCTCAGTAACCGCCCCCTCAAATTTTCTGTAATTGATATCAGTTTCCTCTATCACCTTATTGCCTAGTTTTCCACTTGAAAGGAGCAGCGCCGTATCGTTCGTTGAAGTATCTCCATCTACAATAATTTTATTGAAGCTTTGATTAACGCCGTTTGTCAGCGCCTTTGATATAGCCTTTTTACTCACGTCTATATCAGTGAGTATATATGCTAGCATTGTCGCCATGTCGGGTGCTATCATGCCAGCACCTTTTCCTATCACTGCCAAGGTGCCTGTCCTATTGTCTATCCTAACCCTCGCTGAGGCGTATTTAGGGAAGGAATCCGTTGTCATAATTCCCTCTGCAACGTCCAAAAATCCGTCCTTTCTAAGCCCTTTCACAAGGTTTGGTAAAGCCTTCTTTAGCTTATCTACTGGCAGGCGATCACCTATTATTCCCGTTGAGGAAGGGATAACTAAGTTTTCGCTAATTCCAAGCTCGTCGGCTAGGTGCTTTGAGGTTAATATTGAGTCTTTAAGCCCCTCTTCGCCGGTGAATGCGTTTGCTACACCACTGTTAATAAGGAGCGCTTGGCAATAGCCACTCTTAATCCTGTCCATTCCAATTAATACGGGGGCGGCTTTAGCTAGATTTGTTGTAAAAAACCCAGCCGCCTTTGCCGGTGACTCAGCGTATATAAGGGCAAGGTCTTTTTTCTTCTCCTTCTTTATTCCCGACCACACGGAGCTTCCCAAAAATCCAGGGATCTCTATCATACCTCAATCTCCTTTATGAAACGTGATGACTTTAGTTTTTTCTCTGTATGGTATTCTGTAAATTTTGCGAATAGTCTTATGTATTGTAGCGCTTTTTTCGGATGAGTTTTCATTAACTCTTTATCCCTTAGGAATTCTTTTGACACTAGGAAACTATTTTTCTTCAGTTTCCTACAACTTAAGCAAATCGCCCCACCTTTTCTGAGATTAAAAAACGAATCTCCATTTATTTCATTCTCACACTCGGCGCACGTGTCAAGATTGGGCTCGTAGCCTGATATTGACAGCGCCTTGAGCTGAAATCTGAGCACGGCGGCGAGGATGCTTTTCTCGTTATTAAGCTCGTTTATTGTCTCAAGCAAAAGGTTGAATAACTCTTCATTCGGCAGACCATTTTCCGTCAGGGCGTCTATATTATCGAGCAGGAAGCTACCCCACGTGAATAATTCTATATCTTCTATAAATTTCTTGAATACACCTATCGTTTCGGTGTTCTCTATAAAATAAAAACCCTTGTGCTTATCTCTCAGGCTTACTTGAAAGTGCACTAATGGCTCAATACATCCGCCAAACCTTTTTGCGCTTTTTTTTGCGTTTTTAGCAAGACCATTTATTTTGCCTAGGTCTCTCGTAAACAAACTGATTATGTAGTCAGCATCTCCATAGGGTATTTTGCGAATTAGAAATGCTTCCGAGATCGTCATAAAGTTGTTACTATTGCTGTTATCTATATTGAGAATCTAAAAAATTAGCATTGCTATAAATAGATAGAATACCGAACCGAATATATCATTAAACATAGTAAGAAATGGTCCCGAGGCAGCTGCGGGATCAAAATTTAATCTATGTAGCGCCAGCGGCCCCGCAACTCCGATAAAGGAGGTCGCTAGCGTTGCTGATAGCATGGCTATGAATACCGCTGAAGCTATTTTGAATACCTCAGGCTGATTAGAGCTTATGAGTGCTCCTATTATTGCCGCTATAGAACCACATAAGATTCCCAAGACAATGCCCACCCTTATCTCAGAGGAAATAACTTTGAATATCTGCTTTACGTTTACCGTTCCCATTCCAAGACTTCTTATAACTATAGTAGTGGTTTGAAGGCCTACGTTTCCACCCGTAGCCATAATAGCGGGCATAAAAGCTGCCAGGATTGCCACTTTTTCTAAGGTTGGCTTAAAGGCATATACTATTATAAATGCGATGAATAACTCCCCGATTAGCGTGAGTAATAACCACGGGGTTCTTAGTTTGATTCTGGTGAGCGTAGGCGTGTATATAGGATGTAGGCTTTCACCTACCCCTGCCATTTGCATCATATCCTCAGAGGCTTCCTCCGTAATGACGTCTAGCACGTCGTCAGCCGTAATTCTCCCTATAAGAACCCCTCTAGCGTCTATTACAGGCAGCGATACTATGTCATATTTCTGGAATATGGTTGCGACTTCTTCCTGATCAACTTCCGGGGTTACGGTAACTTCAACGGGTTCCATAATGCTTGTTACCTTAGCCCCGTGCGTGGCTAATATAAGTTTACTGAGAGATATTTGTCCTAAGAGCTTATCATCCGCGTCGGTTAAGAAAATGAGGTGAAAGTCCTCTACCTCGTCCGCTATGAACCTTATCCAATTGATTGTATCTCTGACCGTAAATTTCTCTCCGACCTTGACGAGCTCGGTCTGCATAATACCGCCTGCCGTGTCTTCGGGGTATTTAAGGAGAGGCTCTACTTCTTTAACCTCTTCGGGATCCATCTTGGCGAGAACGGTTTCCGCCGTTTCTTTGGGAAGCTCTCCGATCAAGTCGGCGGCGTCGTCCGAGTCCATCTCTTCGACGATCTCGGCGATCTTCGTCTCGTCAAAATCCTCAAGTATCTCCTCGCGCTGATCGGGTTCAAGCTCTAAGATCACTTCCGAAGCCGTTTCCGTGTCTAGGATTTCTAGTATTTTGGGATGGTTTTCAGGGCTAAAAGACTGTATTATTTTCGCTATTTCTGAAGGGTGAACAGGGGATAAGATTCTTCTTATCTCATCTAAGTCGCCCTGTTTTAGGCTATAGGATATTTTTTGAGTCAACTCTGGCTTCGTCATTTTAGCCACGTATTCACGTATTGAGGTGTAAAATTAGGTTATTCTATAAAGGGAGAAGTGCCAGTAAAGGATGCAGTCATAGTCTTCCGATGCTTAACAATATGGTATGACAAGATTAATATATTATGCAAACTTTATCAAGCTAGAGCATACGCTTTTTTCGCTGCCTCTGATCTTGGCTGGGAGTTTATTGGCTGCTCAGGGCATCCCTGATCTTAAACTCCTTATCTTAATACTGGTCGCCGGAGCCGGAGCGCGAACCTCCGCCCTCGCTATCAATAGAATCTTGGATAGAAGAATCGATAGCCTGAATCCTAGAACTAAACAGAGAGAGCTTCCAGCGGGCAGAGTCAGTCTGCTAAGCGCGTGTTTAATAACGGTTTTGGGACTCCTGGCGTATTTCTTAGCTGCGTATCTTATCTGTGACCTAACCCTTTACCTCTCTCCGATACCTATTTTAGTCTTTATCATTTACCCCCTTATGAAAAGGTTTACGTATCTATGTCATTTTGGGGTGGGGCTTGGGCTTGGGCTTGCCCCTCTCGGTGGTTGGATTGCCGTTACCTGTTCTTTAAGCGACTTGCTGCCGGCTATAATTCTCTTTCTTTTTACCCTATGCTGGGTATCTGGTTTTGACATTATTTACGCAACTTTGGATGAAGAGTTTGATAGAAAGAGCAACGTTTATTCTATGGTTTCCATTTATGGGAAAGAAGCGGCTCTTTCAGTTTCTAGCGTCCTTCACCATGCGGCTTTTCTTGCCGTTGTTTTTCTTTATTTCTACCAATTTAGGTCGATTGTTTCCGCGGCGTTGTTAATCGCAATAGGGGTTCTTCTCTACTTAGAGCATAAAAAAGCCCAGAACGTTGACCTTGCCTTCTTTAAGATCAACGTTCTGGTCGGGGTTACCGTTTTCCTATTTGTATTATCTGGTATATACTTACCGTAACATGCGCACGATAGTTGGTTTTACCGGGGCGTCAGGGGTCGTTTATGGAGTCGATTTTCTCCGTAGGTGCCCGGATGATAAATTCCTCGTAGTGAGCAAATGGGGCAAAAGGGTACTACATGAGGAGCTCGATCTAAAGACTGAGGAGCTTCGTCCCTGGGTCAATGATATATATAATGATTCGGATCTCGGTGCGCCATTTTCCTCGGGCAGCAATCATTTTGACTCACTGGTAATTATCCCCTGTTCAATATCGACTTTAGCCAAAATCGCTAATGGTATTGCGGATACCTTGATTACGCGTATAGCTCAGGTTGCTCTTAAGGAAAGAAGAAGGCTGGTTATAGCAGTAAGGGAAACTCCGCTTAGCTCGGTAGCTCTTGAAAATGCTCTTAAGCTCTCTAGAGAAGGCGCCGTTATTGCGCCGATCAGCCCTCCTCATTATACAGGTGCTCGGAGAGTGGATGACTTAATAGAAGGATACGTTAATAAAGTTTTAAGCCTGCTCGGGGTAAGTGCTGGTAAAGGGTGGAAGCACGAAGCGCTTGAGTAGAGAATATGCGTGAAAGGGGTTTATATCCGCGGGGGTCATTACAGTGCGGGCGTTCCCCAATGTGCTCCCTACTCAAAGCGTGCCTAGACAAGTCAAGTCTAAACGGGGGAATCGGGGGCTCAAATAAAAAAGTATACTTTACTAAACAATGGGCAAAAGAAACTTTTACGATCTTCAGGAATACGTCTCTTACCTAAAAAGAATAGGAGACGTTGAATACGTAAAGGCTGAAGTGGATCCGGTCCTCGAGGTGACTGAAATTGCCGACAGGGTAATTAAAGACGAGGGACCTGCTTTGATCTTTGAGAAAGTCAAGGGCGCTGAATATCCCCTTGCTATGAACCTGTTTGGTACCGAGGAAAGGGTTGAGCTTGCCCTTGGTAGAAAGCCGCGAGACGTAGGGGAGGAGCTTGTCGAGTTGTTTCACAAGCTAAACCCCCCTTCAATTAAGTCTTTTTTCTCGATCCTTCCTAAAGTCTATGAGCTTATAAATATGAGGACCAGGAAGGTTCGGCATGGCGTAGCTCAGCAGATAGATGAGATTCTGGATCTAAGAAAGCTCCCAATAATAAAGTGCTGGCCCCTGGACGGAGGTAAGTTCATAACTTTGGGATTGGTTCTTACTCAAGACCCGGTTACGAGTAAAAGAAATACTGGAATCTACAGGATGCAAATCTACGATGAGAGGACGACTGGTATGCACTGGCATCCTCATAAAGGCGGCGCTGCTCATTACCATGAGGCTGGAAAGCTAAATAAAGACCTAGAGGTTGCGGTTGTTCTGGGCGGGGACCCTAAAATGATATTCAGCGCCATTGCGCCTCTTCCCGAAGGTATGGACGAACTTGCGTTCGCAAGTTATCTGCGGGGCAATCCCATACCTATGGTAAAAGGAAAAAGTATAGACGTTATGGTGCCCGCAAACGCTGAGTTTATACTTGAAGGAGTAGTTCCCCAGAATGAACTACGGCGGGAGGGTCCTTTTGGCGACCACTTTGGCCATTACTCTATGCAGGCTGATTTTCCCGTCTATCACCTTAATCAAATCACCCATAGGGCAAATCCGATATACCCAGCTACTACTGTTGGCAAGCCTCCAAAAGAGGACGTATTCTTGGGAATGGCGGCTGGCGATATGTTCTCACCCCTTACGCGAATTATTCATCCAGAGGTTAAGGATATGTGGGCTTACCCTGAGGCGGGCTTTCACAACCTGCTGGTAGTTGCGGTTGACGAGCGTTATCCGAAAAATGGAATAAAAGCCATGCTTGCCCTTTGGGGGACGGGGCAGCTTTTGTTGACCAAGGTGATAATAACCATTTCAAGCGATGTAAATCCACGTGATTGGGACGCAGTATTGACGGAAATAGGTGATAACTTTGACCCCAATGAAGATTTTCTGATGATACCGTGGGCACCGCTTGATACCCTAGATTTTACAAGTGGGAAGCTAAACGTCGGTAGCAAGATGGGTATAAACGCAGTCAGGAAACCTAATTGCAGAAGAAGAAATAAACCTAAGCCTGCCCGCCTTTCTGATCCACGAGGAAAGCATAAAGATATTCTGGACTGGAGGCTTCTTAAAGGTGGCATCCTCGTCATTAAACTGGATAATGCACCTAAGGAAATGATTAACGAGATCTTTCAGACTAAGGGTTACGAGGAACTTAGCATTATAATCGTAGTTAGCCCAGATATAGACCTTCATAATAATACAGAGTTAATCTGGGGTATATTTACTAGGTTTGACCCATATCTTGACGTGATTCTTGAGCGCACGGAGCTTAGGGGCTCGGCAGTTGTCTATGGAGGGAGAATGGGCATAGATGCTACCTTAAAGAGATGGTATCCTAAGGTGATTGAAATGTCCGATGAAATAAAGGAGATAGTAAGCGAAAGATGGAAAGAATACTGGAAGATATAGAAAATCTCTGCTTTGATAAATCGCTCTTTCCTATAGTTGATAAAGTGGAAAGGGAAGAGCGCCTTACGTTTGAAGATGGTATTACTCTTATGTCCACGGACGACCTTAATACGGTTGGTATGCTTGCCGATTACGTTAAAAGGAAGAGAGTGGGCGACAAGGTCTATTTTGTAGTCAACCGTCACGTTAATCCTACGAACGTATGCGCTATTTCATGTAAGTTCTGTGCTTTTGGAACCACAAAGAAATCCGCCGCCGCCTATGAGCTTTCTCACGATCAGATTCTGTCTATGATAAGTGATGAGATTAAAGAGGTTCACATTGTGGGAGGGCTTCATCCCGATTGGGATTTTCAGCATTACCTTGATATAGTAAGACTTGTTAAGGACAACTTCCCCGATACGCACGTTAAAGCGTTTACTGCAGTTGAGATAGACTGGTTCACGGAATTAACTGGTAAAAGTATTGAATGGATACTTGAGACGCTAAATGAAAATGGGGTTGACGCCCTAACGGGGGGAGGAGCAGAGATTCTCCACCCTGACGTGCGCAAGAAAATTTGCGCACCTAAGACGGTAGCTACAAGATGGGAAGAGATTCATAGACTTGCCCATGAGATTGGCATTCCTACAAACGCTACCATTCTATACGGACATGTAGAAGAGCCTTTCCACGTGGTTGACCATTTTGAGCGATTGAGGAATATTGAGGATGACGCTCCTGGCTTTTTCGCTTTCATACCCGTTTTGTTTCAGCCCGAAAATACGGGATTAAAAAAGCAGGTCAAGTTCTTCCCCGGTTCTTATGACCTTAAAGTTCACGCTACCGCTCGTCTATATCTGGACAACTTTCCCCACGTCAAGTCCTATTGGATCACACTTGGTGAGAAGATGGCGCAGGTAGCGCTTCACTATGGGTGCAGTGACGCCGACGGGACTATAATGCGCGAGAAGATTATACACGACGCTGGCGCGCCCTCTGAGCTTGGACACACGCGTGACTTCATGGTCGGTATGATTAAAGGAGCGGGTTTCATTCCCGTTGAAAGAGACGCCCTTTACAATGAGCTAAGGGTATATAACTAAGCGTTTCATGTTTCCCCTTGACTAGCGGTAATTCGTGCTTACCATATAGGCGATTTAGTCAAAATGTTGTTTAAGCGTAAAGGACTTAAAGAAGGAGAAAGGATGTTAAATACCGATAATTTATACAACTTCAGAAGCAAAAGCTCACGTAGTATATACCTAGGACAGATAGAGAAAGGCTTGCTGGACAAGCCGATGGATGATCTCGACGGTGTAGAGCAAGAGGATTATTCATCGTTAAAAGAGCAAATGATCTGGGGCAAGGAAAACGGATTTAATCTTGTTCTTACAAGGGATGCCAACTTAATTGACTGTTGGATGATCAAAGATTCCTCGATGAATGACTTAAATCCCCTCTTCAAAAGAACTATCTTAGAAGTTCTCTGATAAATAGACATTTTTACAATTCTCTGAACTCATGGCTTATCCCCGTGATCCTAGAGTGTTGATTTATCGTCTATAACCTTCTACCCTTTGTTTATGGCTAGCAAGAATCTTAAACTTGGGCAAGGTTTATTTGAGCCACCTAAATCGGCGGCTCCACTGGCGGAGAGAGTGCGCCCGCGTAGTTTTGACGAATTCGTTGGGCAGAAACACCTTATAGGATCGGACGGAGTGGTCCGAAAGATGCTTCAGAATAAGAAGATGCACTCTATGATTTTCTGGGGACCGCCTGGCACCGGCAAAACTACGCTCGCCAGATTATTAGCTACAAGCATAGAAGCCGATTTTGTTCAAATAAACGCTATATCATCAGGCATAAAGGAGCTTAGGGAAATAATCGCAGAGGCTGTGAACTCTCTTAAGATGGGGAGGAAAACCGTTCTTTTTATAGATGAGATTCACCGTTTTAACAAGTCTCAGCAGGCGGCCCTTCTTAAGAGCGTTGAAGATGGAAGCGTAGTTTTAGTTGGAGCCACGACTGAAAATCCCTCTTTTGAAGTTATTTCTCCACTCCTATCAAGATGTGGCGTTTATGTTCTTGAGTCGCTTAAGGATGATGATCTTGGCGAGATATTGAACAAGACGTTTAGCAAGGACGAAAGGGTTAATAGCACCTTGTTAAGTGATGAGGCAAAAGGAGAGCTAGTCAGACTCAGCGGTGGAGATGCCCGCGTCATGTTAAATGCACTTGAGATTGCCATTGTTATCTGTGAGTCTCAGGACTCTTTTAGTATAAACAGAGACGTTGTTCGCGAGGCTTTCCAAACGCGTCATTATAAATATGATAGGATGGGCGATGAGCATTACAACACTATTTCAGCGTTTATTAAGAGCGTCCGAGGGAGCGACCCTGACGCTGCCGTGTATTATCTTGCAAGAATGCTTGAAGCGGGAGAGGATCCCAAGTTTATAGCCCGAAGGCTTATTATATTATCTTCCGAAGATATAGGGAATGCGGAGCCTTATTCTCTAACTTTGGCGACGTCCGCTTTTACTGCGGTTGATTACGTAGGTATGCCCGAGGCGGCGATCGTTCTCGCCCAGGTAGCGACCTATCTCGCTAGTTGTCCTAAGAGCAATGCGTCTTACAAGGCGCTGGGCAAGGCGTCGTCTGAGGTACGTAGTGGCCCGAACGTGCCAATTCCTCTTCATTTAAGGAATGCTCCTACAAAATTAATGAAGGAGCTTGGCTATGGTAAAGACTATAAATACTCTCACAATTCCGACGACCATTTTATTGAGCAGGATTTTCTTCCCCGAGAGCTAAAGGATAAGATTTTCTACGAACCTACAGATGTAGGCAGAGAAATTAACCTCAAAAAATATCTTGAGAGCAAGTGGAAGAAGCGAAGGAAAAGATGATGCTCGACTCAATACTTGGGTTGAAAGCCATACCCGGCGCCGCGGCTTATAATTCCACTAAGGGTGCGATAGTTCAATTCACGCGAAGCATGGCTCTTGAATATGCCGATAAAGGAATAAGGGTTAACTGCATCTGCCCGGGAACTATCTGGACGCCTATGGTAGAGGAGTTCTTAAAGAACGCCCCAGAGGTAGATGGATTTTTAAAGCAACAACAGCCAGCCACCGCTCACCTTGGACGCTTTGGGAAAGCGGAGGAGATCGCTCATGCGGTAAAGTTCCTCTGCGACAGTGAAAACGTTGCTTTTATGACGGGGTCTATGCTATCGGTTGATGGAGGCTGGGTAGCTAACTAGTTCGGTTTGTTGATAGCAGTTTTTTCCCGTTGGTCAGATGGGAGAGCTTGTGTTATATGTGAGCTTTATAAAGTAACAACAGGATCGGCGATTGAGGTGCTGTGTTTGCTCTAGTAAAAGGAGGTTAAGGTGGTGATGAGTATAGGTAGCAGAGATTTTAGGTTTCAATGGCAAGGATTGTCGGACGGTTTTGGTTTGGGGCGTCTATGCGTCGCAAATGGCAATTATTTTAATACCACCCTTAATCTACGTTTATTCCTGATCATTTTTGGTTGAGTCCATCACGTATATATTTCACGTTGCGGGGTAGGCTATGGAGAAATCTAGGATTGCTGTAAGAGTTTGTTAATCTCTTCGCTTACCAAACTTTCTTCAAGGTCTTTGGCAATTGATATCTCTTTCACGAGGAGGGATCGGGCGGAATCCATGATTTTCCTCTCCCCAAATGACAGGTCTTTGTCTTTTTGAAGATGATATATATCTTTTAATATGCCAGCTATTTCAAATATATCCCCACTTTTTAATTTATCCGAGTATTCACGGTATCTTCTATTCCAGCTTTGGTGGTTTTCTTGCTGAACTGACTTGTTATCTTTACCGTTCAATATTTTATAGATTTTAGTGATCCCTCTTTTGGTAATCAGAGTTCTAAGCCCGACGGACTCGGTGTTATCCGTGGGGACCATCAAAGTAGCCCCACCGTCAACTATTTGAAGTATGTAAAAGTCCTTTCTAGTCCCGAGAATCTCCTTTGATTCGACCGATTCTACTTTAACAACACCGTGGGCTGGATATACGGCTTTACTGCCTACCTTGAATATCATGGTTGTTGCGAACTTTTCCTTTTATACGAAGATAAATAATAATCTATCATAAGTTAGGTCTTGGGTCAAACTGAATTTTGTTTAGGCTTGAAAACGTTTTAATCTTTATATAATATCTTGAGTTTTTACGTACCCTTTATACGTAAGAGTCTAAGACGCCTAAACAAATTAAGATATAAATGCTACGGAGGTACGAATATTGGTGCAAGAAATAACTGAAAACGAGCTTAGTGAAAAACACGGAATTAACAATCCAGGCAAGGTTTTCTACAATTCGCCGATACCAGCACTTTATGAAGAAGCTGTAAAAAGGGGGGAAGCGCGTATTGCGCAAGGTGGCACGTTAGTAGCTTATACAGGCGCTCACACGGGGCGGTCTCCCGCTGACCGTTTTATTGTAAAAGAAGCAAGCACACAGCACAGCGTCTTGTGGGGTAAGATTAATAAGCCTATTGCCCCTGAGTATTTCGACGTGCTTCACAAGAAAATACTGTCCTACTATCAGGGAAGGGATCTTTTTGTGAGAGATTTGTCCGTTTGCGCCCATACTGACTACTGCACGAGTGTTAGAGTCATAACCGAATATGCTTGGCACAGCTTATTTGTTAATAATCTTTTCAGACGTCCGGGCAAGAATGATCTTCCCCATAGATCCATCGGATTTACGGTGCTATGCGCTCCGGGCGTTAAGGCTGATCCTAAGACGGATGGCACTAGGTCAGAGACTTTCGTAGTGCTCAACTTTGAAAAGCGTATGGCTATTATAGGTGGCACGCAGTATGCTGGTGAAATGAAGAAGTCGGTATTTTCCGCCCTTAACTTTCTCCTTCCTGATAGTGGCGTGTTCCCTATGCACTGCTCTGCCAACATTGGCAAGGGGGGCGACGTGGCTTTATTCTTCGGACTTTCAGGTACGGGTAAGACAACTCTGTCGGCGGATCCAGATCGTGCCCTCATAGGGGATGATGAGCACGGTTGGTTTGACGGCGGCGTGTTTAATTTTGAAGGGGGTTGCTATGCTAAGGCGATTAAGCTTAGCCCAAAGACTGAGCCTGAGATATACGATGCCTCTTTGAGGTTTGGCTCGGTTTTGGAGAACGTAGCCATAGACGAAGGGACGCTCGAGATAGATTTTGATAGTGATGAGCATACCGAGAATACGCGAGTCGCCTATCAGATAGACGCGCTTACTAACATAGTGCCCGAGGGGGTTGGTGGCATTCCTAGAACTATATTTATGCTTACTTATGACGCGTTTGGGGTTCTTCCCCCTATTTCCAAGTTGACGCCTGAACAGGCTATGTATTATTTTACCTTGGGATACACCGCTAAAGTCGCTGGTACTGAAAGGGGAGTGAGCGCGCCGCAGGCGACTTTTAGCTCGTGCTTTGGTGCGCCATTCCTTCCAAGACCCCCGCTGTTTTATGCCGAGATGCTTAAAAATAGGCTCAAAGAAAGTGGAGCGCAAGTATGGTTGCTTAATACAGGAATCACTGGTGGACCTTATGGCGTTGGGAAAAGAATGCCTCTCCACCAGACGCGCGCGCTTGTTACTGCTGCTGTGGATGGAACGTTGGATAAGGGCTCGTTTAGGAAGGTTCCAATATTCGATCTCAGAGTGCCCACGTCTTGCCCTGGCGTTGAAGAAAGGCTTCTCGAGCCCAAGAAGAACTGGTCGAATACTGACGAATACGACTCAAAAGCGAGTGAGCTAGCTCACAAATTTGAGCAGGAGCTTAGCAAGAATTTATAGAGATGAGTGAGAACGGGCGTAAATTCTGGGGTTGGGGAGTAAAGCAAGCTGATTTAGGCGTTGAATCAAAGAAAGCCCTTATTAAGCGTATGGAGGGGCGCTTTGATATAAGTGGGATCGAGATTGATCCTATACCAAAGTTAGATGAAATAGACTTGCCGCCGCCTAAGATAAACGCTCCAAGCTATCTTGCTGATATTTGCTCTAGTGCCAAGCTTGATAGGGTCTCACATACCTACGGAAAAGGCTTTCCAGATATAGTGAGGGCTTATCAGCGGGACTTTAGAATCGCTCCTGACGTTGTCACTTTTCCCAGCTCGGAAAAGGAGATAGTCCACATATTAGATTGGTGTTCTACTTCTGGTATCGCTGCAATTCCATACGGTGGTGGATCGAGCGTCGTTGCGGGCACGGAGCCTGATGTAGGAGACGGCTACGACGGCGCCGTTGTGATTGACATGAAGTGCTTTGATAAGGTGCTTGAAATAGATAAGGCTTCACGAGCTGCTAATATTCAAGCAGGTATTTATGGTCCCGCCCTTGAGTCTTCCTTAAAAACAGAAGGATTGACGCTTCGCCATTTTCCCCAATCGTTTCAGTTCTCTACCCTGGGTGGATGGATAGCTACTCGATCGGGTGGTCATTATGCGACGCTTGGGACTCATATAGATGAATTTGTAGAAAGCATCCGCATGGTCACTCCTGTAGGGGAGATTGAGTCTATACGCCTTCCGGGCTCAGGCGCGGGTCCAAGTCCTGACAGGTTTCTAATGGGGTCCGAAGGGGCTATGGGTATAATTACATCTGCATGGATGCGTCTTCAGAAACGCCCAACTTTTCGTCAAAACGCATCTCTACTCTTTCCCGATTTTTTCTCGGCTTCAGAAGCGGTCAGAGCTGTACTGCAAGCAGGGCTCTGGCCCTCTAACGTTCGCATACTTGATCCTGCCGAGGCTTGGTTTAATAACGTGCACGACGGGGGCGAGGCTATAATGGTACTCGGTTTTGAATCGGCTGATCATCCTCTTGACGCTTGGATGGAGCGCTCGCTTGAGTGCTGTAAGGATTACGGAGGGATTGTTCCCAATCAAGAAGTAGCGGGTAACACAGGAGATATCAATAAGAATAAAGAAGGCATAGCAGGCGCGTGGCGTAACTCCTTCATACGTATGCCCTACGTTTGGGAAGCGTTGGTTGCCATGGGAATGATTACGGAGACGTATGAAACGGCTATTACGTGGGAGAAGTTTGCGGAGTTCCATGGGACGGTGATGTCGGAGATGAAAAAAATAATGGATGAGGTATGCGGAGGTGGATTTATCTCATGCCGCTTTACCTATGCTTATCCCGATGGTCCAGCCCCTTACTACTCTATTACCGCCCCTGGTAAAAAGGGGAGTCAACTTCAGATGGGAATCGAGCTAAAATCAGCAATATCTGATCTCTTTATTAAGCTCGGCGGGACTATTACCCACCATCATGCGGTTGGCAGATACCATGATAAATGGTATAAACGGCAGAGACCCCATCTGTTTGGCGAAGTTCTGAAAGCTGCCAAAAAAAAGCTCGACCCTGCCTGGATTATGAACCCCGGCGTGCTCGTTGACGCTAAGGGATGGAGTGCTAGTGCCGATAATGTATTTTAGTAATGTTGAATCAAATAGGATGTAGTAAAATGAGTGAGGAGAACAGCCTATACAATTTTAGGAAGACAAGGTGGGGGATGTCTATTGCACAGGTTAAATCCTCAGAAGATGTGGAAGTATTAGAAGAGGGAGGCGGTGGGTACATGGAGACTTTACGTTTAGGATATGAGGTTGTAATTGGTAAGATTGTAACAATCCTTTATGTTTTTATTGATGATCAGTTAGTACGAGCGAAGTATATTTTAGATGGAACTCATGAGAACGACAACCTTTTCATAAACGACTATAGTGATTTCACAGAGATACTCACAAAGAAGTACGGAAAACCAAAAGAAGAAAATGTATTCTGAGACGACGATTTATATAAAGACAATCCTTCCGATTGGGGATATGCTCTAAGTAAGGGGCATTTGTCATATTTTTCAACCTGGGAGTCTAAGGATACAGCCATAGTTGCATCTCTAACGGGAGATAACTTTGAGATAAGATGCCATTTGGAGTATAGAAGTAAAGAGCTAGAAGACCTTGAAGAAAAAGCCAGCGAAAAAGAGGTATTGGATTTATTCTAAGGCTTAAACAAGTAGAGTAGCTAAACTGCCTATGAACCATTGGATTAAATTAAGTATAGAATATGCTAATCAAAGAAGTTACTTAGACGATCTTTTCCGGGTATATCCAACTATTCCTGAAGGGATCAGAGACATTGATCCCAAAGTATGGAAAGGCGTAGAGAGAGCCTTTCAAGAAAGAGACGATATAGCCTTACTTAACAATCTATTAAAGCTTGATCTTTTCCCGATCAAAGATTCTTATGTAGCGTATCTGAGGAAAGATAGCGGTGCCATGCGGCGTAACCCTGCAACTGTCAAGCGTCTCTGTGGGCGTCTCTATGAGATGGGCATAGATAAGGTTTTTGAACTTTCTTCTGAACCGAAAGAGACAAATCGTCAAATCGGTCCCCTATTTCGAAGATGGTTGAATCAAAAATCACTGGGAGTAAAACCTGTTAGATTGGATGAGTTTGTTGCGACGAAAGATAACGCTATCTTGGATGCAAGCGATGTTGAAATGATGCTATTTGCTAAAGAACATCTCAATTACGAGAGTTGGATAAAGGTCTTGATTTAATCGCTCGCTTCAATGGTCAATACGTCATAGGCGAGGCAAAATTCCTCACGGATATTGGCGGTCACCAGAACGCTCAGTTTAATGACGGTGTAGCTCCGTTGAAGTTAAGTGGACTCAAGGCAATTCCTATAGCTATTTTGGATGGCATATTATACGTCAAAGGCAAGTATAAAATGTATAGAGAGATTACAACGGAGCTGAGAGATAAAAACATTATGAGTAGTCTCGTTCTCCGAGAGTTTTTATATCAGTTGTGACGGCTATGTTGTTATACTATGAGAACAAAAAGGAGGAAAGTTATATTCTCAGGCAAACTGAGAAGAGAGAATTGAAATCAGTTTCCGGGGGAAGAGGAAACAACAAGTTAATTCAAGGTGAAAATCTTTCGGTTCTTCGTTCCCTTTTTGATAGCTATAAGGGCGAGGTGGATTTAATTTACATTGATCCACCGTTTGCTACCAACGGGCGATTTAAAATAGGAAAAAATAGAGCAAATACGATAAGCAGTAGTAATGCCGATAGTTTAGCGTATAGCGACACTTTAATTGGTGCTGAATTTTTGGAGTTTCTGCGCGAGCGGTTGATCTTTTTGCGAGAATTACTGTCAGATCATGGTTCTATTTATCTCCACATTGACTACAAAATTGGACACTACGTAAAGCTCCTAATGGACGAGGTCTTTGGGCGAAAGAATTTTCGTAACGATATTACCCGTGTCAAGTGTAATCCTAAGAACTTCCATCGCAGAGCGTATGGTAATATCAAAGACCTAATTTTATTTTACTCAATGTCGGATAACCTCACTTGGAACGATCCTAAAATTCCCTTTTCTAATGAGGACGTAGAACGTTTGTTTAAGAAAATTGATAGAGATGGTAGAAGATATACTACTATTCCGCTTCACGCCCCCGGAGAAACTACAAGCGGGAGTACTGGAACATCATGGAGAGGAATAAAACCTCCTGAAGGCAGGCATTGGAGAAGCTCCCCAGAAGTTTTGGATGTCTGGGACAAGCAAGGGTTGATAGAATGGTCACCTAACGGCGTCCCCCGCAAAAAGTTGTTCCTTGATGAAAGAGAAGGAAAAAAAATGCAAGATATATGGGAATTCAAGGACCCGCAGTATCCACGGTACCCGACGGAGAAAAGTCTAGATTTATTGAAGTTTATAGTTAAAGCTTCTTCTAATGAGGGGGATTTGGTGCTCGACTGTTTTGCGGGTTCGGGAACGACGCTTGTCGCTGCGCAGTGCCTCAATCGTAATTGGATTGGGGTTGATAATTCAGAACCTGCAATACGTGTAGCTAATGAAAGATTGTCGGAATTGCCAGATGGTTTATTCTCTAAAGTCGAATATGAATCCTTGAAAGAGTTATAGCTAAGGAGGCTTATTATGGATTTTATAAGTAAAGACAAGACGTCGTTTGTAGTTGTTGACGTTCAAGAAAGACTGATGGGGGCGATGCCTGAAGACGTAGCTAGGACGAACGTGAAAAACATAAAGATACTGCTTGAGGCAGCCAAGATTTTGGATATTCCGGTTACGGTTACCGAGCAGTATCCGAAAGGCTTAGGTCCTACGATACAGGAAGTTAGAGAATCGGTTGACAACTTTTCTCCCATAGAAAAAGTTGTTTTCAGTTGTGTGCGATCTCCTGAATTTGAATCGGCAATCAATGAAATTAACAAGCGTGAAGTGCTACTATGCGGCGTAGAGACGCACGTGTGCGTGCTTCAGACTGCAATTGATCTTATAAATAAGGGCTACTCCGTATATGTGCCTGCGGACGCGGTGATCTCAAGGCGTCGGCTTGATTGGGAAAAGGGGATGAGCCTGATAGAAAGATCGGGTGCTACCATAGGAACTATGGAGGCATTCGTTTTTCAGCTTTTAGAGCGTGCGGGCACGGATGAGTTTAAGAGCATATCTAGGCTGGTTAGATAATAGGTTTAAGCCTGGCTAAGTCACACGTCCCCAAGGGGATTTGAACCCCTGTTTTCGGCGTGAAAGGCCGATGTCCTAGGCCAGGCTAGACGATGGGGACTTTTTAAGAATGAGCCGTGCAGGATTCGAACCTGCGGCCCACTGCTTAAAAGGCAGTTGCTCTACCGACTGAGCTAACGGCTCGTTAATTAGAAACAAGAGCATATCATGTAGTTACGCATTGTCAAAGAAGCTGGAGGTATTTTTCCTTCCCTTTAATAAAGTTATAATACGTTCTCAATCTATCTGGTTTTGGGAAAGTTATGCGCACCCGTTCTTCTCAAGCTCAATTCAAGAATTTTACGCTTGCGACAATTGCGAACTTTCTATTTTTCTGCACCTTTTCATCATTCTTTTTACTCCCGTTATATATAAAGGACTTAGGGGGGGATGAGGCGCATATAGGTTTTATAATGGGGTCCTTCGGCGTTACCTCGTTGGGAGCGATTCCTTTCGTTTCCTATTTGGTGGATAGGTATGGAAGGAGAAGGTTTATGCTCTTGGGCTATGCGGTGATGTTTTTAGCATCCTTATGCTACCTGTTTATATCTCATTTATCACCTTTTTTCTATATATTGCGGTTTATACAAGGCTTGTCATTCGCGTTTTCATTTACGTCAGCTGGGACGTTCGTGACGGATTATATTCCTCCCGAAAGAAGGGCGGAGGGGCTCGGAATATTTAGCGCCTTCACGATTGCGTCTTATGCTATAGGTCCGTCATTGGGAGAGTTTGCGATTGAGCTTTTCGGTTTCCAATATTTTTTTATTTATGCCTCGGTTTTCAGTCTATTAGCGTTTGCAATCACAGTTTTTGCTAAGGACGGAAGTTTTAGAGTCTCTTCCGACGGATACGTTATAGGATTTTTTCATTTGATATTATCTAAAAGATTTTCCTTTATACTAGTATCAAACTTGATCATGGCGGGTGGTCTTGGGTCTATACTAAACTTCGTTGCTACTTTTCTAAGTTCAAAGGGATTAGCTGCTTCCTATTTCTTCCTGACCTATACGATAGCAGTAATGGTAACGAGAATATTTGGAGGGCGGATATCTGATAATTGGGGAAGGAAGGCAATCGCATCACCTTGTTTCCTTGCGGTCTCAGTATCGCTCGCCGCCATGTATTTTGTAGAGTCTCCATTAAGCACGGTTTTGGTATCGCTCTTTTTCAGCGTCGGTTACGGTTTTTTATATCCCACGCTTAGTGCCCTCGTAATTGATAAAACAAGAGATGACGAAAGAGGGAAAGCCATGGGGGCGTTCAACGCTTCTTATAGTGTGGGGATAAATTTCCTTGCTTTTCCAATAGGTATAATAGCGAGAGACTTTGGTTATGATGTTATGTATTTAGTCGCTGGATGTATGGTGTTGGTGGGTTTTGCGCTGTTCACCTTTTGTGAGTCGGGCAAGGTTTCTTCAAGTAATAGTAGGTAAGTATAAGATTAAGGAGCAGGCGTGAGAGGTACTAAGAAGCTCGCTTTGATTTTACCTCATTTGCTTATTCTCTTAGGTCTCTATTTTTTCTCAGGGGCGGAAGAGGGAAAAACGTTCGACTATAAGGTGTTAGATGTAGTTGATGGAGACACTGTAATAATAGATGATGCTAATAAATCTCATGTCAGGTATCTGGGAATAGACACTCCTGAGATTGCGAAACTTCACTCTCCTGGTGAACCTCTAGCCAAAGAAGCCCTGGAATTTAACAAAAAACTGGTGGGAGGCAAGAGCGTCAGGATTGAATTTGACAAGGAAAAGTATGATGCTTATGGAAGGAAGCTCGCATACGTTTACGTTGACGGCATTTTAGTTAGCCAAGAGCTTGTAGCTAACGGGTTGGCTACTGCTTTATTTATTAAGCCAAACATGAAACGTAAAGACATTATTAACGATGCGCTCAGGCGGGCTAAACGGAATAAAAGAGGTATATGGGGAGATCCTGCCACGCTTAACTACCCGTCAAGGAACCGGCAATTTATCATAGATGCCACGGATGCTAGTCGCTATAACGGGAAAAGAGTTGTTGTAAGAGGACGTGTTTCTGGCGCTAGAATATCAAATAAAGTGTTGGTGCTAAGCATGAACGGTGAGTTTGACGCCGTAATTTTCAGAGATGACTGGGCTAATTTTGAGTTCTTTGATATATATCCGTCTAAATACTATAATGGCAGGGAAGTTGAAGTTATAGGAAGAGTGAAAATGTACAAAGGCACCCCCGGTATAATAGTAGATCATCCGATCCAAATAAGGCGCGTGGATTGAATCCCAATGAACTTCTCAAGCAAGGCTCGTTTGAGCTTGGCATAAGGATCGCTGACGGCGAGCTAGAGCTCTTCACTCTCTACTTTAATCTCCTTAAATTGTGGAATGCAAAAATGAATCTTACAAGTATTACTGATGAGAGAGGTATTGTGATAAGTCATTTTCTGGATTCCCTGTCCGTCGCTCCTTTCATAGATAAAAGGTCAAGCGTTCTCGATATAGGTTCTGGGGGGGGATTTCCAGGGATACCACTAAAGATCGTTCGCCCTTCTCTAAAGGTAACTTTGCTCGATTCCGTTTATAAGAAAGTTCTATTTATGAAGGAAGTTGTAAGAAATCTCGGACTCAAGGAGATTAAGGCAGTCTGGGGTAGGGCAGAGGACCTAAATAATAACCTTCCTAGGGGGGGATTTGATTACGTAGTTACAAGAGCGGTGGGCAGCCCGATAGATGTAATTAGACTAAGCGCTCCTTATATATCCGATAGGGGTTTTATCGTTCTTATGAGGGGAAAGGATGATGTCCAGGACAGCTACTGGACTGATAGAATTGAGGAAGAGAATCAAAACTTTACGCTCGTAGAGCGCAAGGGCATAACCCTTCCTTTTGGGTGTCAAAAGAGGGTAATATTAGTTTTTCAACAGGTTTAGATAGTCATTTTTCAACTCGGGGGTAGCTATGAAAACAGTAGGCGTAATTGGTGGGAGCGGGCTTTATGAAATGGATGGGTTGACCGACGTTGAATTCATCTCGGTTGATACTCCCTGGGGCAAACCTTCGGACCAACTCGTCGTTGGATCACTTGTAGATACCAGAATGGTGTTTTTGTCTAGGCATGGAAAGGGGCATAGGATAATGCCTTCTGAGATCAACTATCGAGCTAATATCTACGCTATGAAGAAGCTTGGTGTAGATTGGCTTATTTCCTCAAGCGCCGTCGGAAGTATGAAAGAGGCAATATCCCCCGGCCACGTGGTCATTCCTTTACAGTTTTATGATAATACAAAAAAAAGGGAATCGACGTTTTTTAGTGGTGGCATAGCAGCACACGTTTCTATGGCTGATCCGGTCTGCGCGGTGCTCTCTGAAGATTTACGTAGGACTTCAGAGCAACTAGGGGCGACGGTTCACTTCGGGGGGACCTATATGTGTATGGAAGGTCCTCAGTTTTCTTCAAGAGCCGAAAGTGGAATCTATAGAAAGTGGGGCGTGGATGTAATTGGTATGACGAACGCGACTGAGGCTAAGCTTGCCCGTGAAGCCGAGATTTGTTACGCTAGCCTGTCAATGCCGACTGACTACGACTGTTGGCACGAGGGGCATGAAGACGTTACCGTTGACAGTTTAATTGAAACTTTGCATAAGAACGTTGATTTATCAAAGAGTATAATAAGGCAAGTTGTCCCACTGATTAGTGAAAAAAGGAAATGTCTTTGTGAGTGCGCCCTTGAAAATGCAATAATCACGTCTAAGGAAACTATATCCGAAGAGGTTAAATCTCGTCTCGGAATTCTGATAGAGAGGTATATAAGATGAAATTACTGGTAGTTGGATCCGTGGCGCTTGATGCGGTTGAGACCCCGTTTGGTAAAGAGGAAAGTATTCTTGGGGGGTCGGCGTCTTATTTCTCGCTCGCAGCAAGCGCATTTACCAAAGCAGGGGTAGTCGCCGTTGTGGGACGGGACTTTCCTGATAAGTATTTAGAGCTTTTTAAGTCTAAAGGCATAGGGCTCGAAGGTGTTGCTAAAGCATCGGGAGAGACTTTCAGGTGGGAGGGAAGATATGGATATGATCTCGGAGATCCGGAGACATTGGGCACGTATCTCAACGTGTTTCAGGATTTTGATCCGGTTATTCCTGAGAGCTACCGGAATGCGGAATATGTTTTTCTCGCCAATATAGATCCCGAGTTGCAATTAAACGTGTTAAAGCAGATAGATAGTCCTAAGCTGGTTGCTTGCGATACTATGAATTACTGGATAGAGAACAAGCCAAACGAGCTTAGGGAAGTGCTAAGAAACATAGATATACTTATGATTAACGACTCAGAAACAAGGGCGCTTGCGGGCGAGCCTAGAATTACAAATGCCGCTAAGGCTGTGCTCGATATGGGTCCTAGGTCTCTCATTGTGAAAAGGGGGGAATACGGCGCTCTTATGTTTTCGGGGCAAGAAGTCTTCTGGGCTCCAAGTTATCCCCTAGAAAAGGTTGTTGATCCTACGGGTGCAGGGGACACTTTCGCCGGAGGGTTCATGGGTTACGTGGCGAATCGTGAAGCGACTACCGCGCTAGGTTTTAAGAACGCTATAGTATATGGAAGCGTAATAGCTTCGTTTACGGTTGAAGATTTTAGTGTTAGAAGACTCGCAAAATTGGAAAAGGAAGAGATAGATACTAGGTTCAGAGCGTTCTTACGTCTTTCACGGTTGGATTAGCGGACTAGGTGCGCGCGTTTGCCGTTCATATTTAAGGGGTAAAGTTAGGTAAGAGTTAAATAAGGTATGCAAGTGTCATTCCTAATGGAGCGAAGCGGGGTTGCGGATTTCTCTGTTTTTAATATCTTTTATCTTCGTTCATCTGCGCCTATGGTGAGCCCACCCAATCATACATATTATGTTGACGTTCTATTTCTTATCATTAGGCGAAGCGTACTGTAAGAACTTCATTCTCAAGTTATAAAGGATATCTACAAGGAGCTTGCTCTCTTCGTCATCTAAGTTTCCAATAGTCTTATCCTTAATAATCTCAAGTATCTCAATCGTGTGCTTTGCGGCTGGCAGGTTAACCGACCTCTCTCTTAGTTGCGGGTCGGGGAGTTCTCCTAAGTGGATAAGCGAGGAAGCGTTTAGCGACAGAATAAAAGCAGAAAAGTCCATTTTTAACTCTCCTTGTCTCTCGGGCTCTTTTTTCTTTTCTTCACTCACGTTTCACAAACCTCCTTAATAGTTTTTGGTGATTGCCATAAGCTTATACGACTTAGCTGTTGGTATATTCTAAGCAATTGACAGAATAGCTAGAAACTCGCCTTGCGTCAAACTTATGCAAAGGGGAGGTAGTTACCTACTATTCTCTTGAAAAAATCGCGTGAACTGGTATAATATCCACCTTATTTTAGAGTTAGGTATTTTCAGGTTTGAATCTGAACGGAACTCTCCATAGCGGTATTAAGCGAATCTTAACATAATATAAATTAGAGGAGACTCGAAATGAGTGAATGGACTTTTACAAATCATGGGCATTCTGATATTAAGCCTTCCAAGGACAGGAGAGCCATTTTTATCGGTAGATATCAGCCCTATCATAAGGGACACGTGAGTTTAGTTCAACAGAAATTAGATAAAGGAGTTCCTTGCCTTATTATGGTAAGGGATATTCCCCCTGATGATAAAAATCCCTTTACGACTCAGCAAACTATAAGCATGATTGAGAAGTACCATAAGAGCAAGGGTGATGACGTGGTGGTAATGGCAATACCGGACATAGAGTCCGTTAATTGGGGTAGGGGAGTGGGATATGAAATGAACGAGTTCTTCCCTCCACAAGACATAGGGTGGATTTCTGCTACGAAAATTAGAAATGCGATTACCGAAGGTAATGACGATTGGAGAATTTTAGTGGACGAGTCGATTCAGGAAGACGTCGTAATGTATCTGAAGGCGGAATAAGTTATCCGATTTGATTCCATAAGAATCTAAACAATTGCCAGAAAAACAATTAGTAGTATCCGTATCATAACTTTAGCAATGCTAAATTAGGGATTTACCTTTGTGCCTAAACTTTTAGTATTCCAGCACGTTGCGCACGAGATACTGGGGACGCTTGATCCCCTCTTGAGAAACTCTGGGTTCAGGATTAAATACGTTAATTTTGAACGCTACCCTTACTTGCAGCCTAGTCTAGACGGTTATGATGGGTTAATTGTTCTGGGTGGCCCCATGAACGTTAACGAGGTTGATCAATATCCCAATTTAGAAAACGAAGTGAAGCTAATAGGGGAAGCGGTGCAGAGAGACTTTCCTGTATTAGGTATTTGTCTTGGTTCTCAATTACTGGCAAAAGCGCTTGGAGCTATGGTTGCTAGAAACCTAGAGAAGGAGATCGGGTGGTATGATGTATCTCCTACCGCAGAGGGCAAGACCGATCCTTTAATGTCTAATTTCAAGGACGTAGAAAGAGTATTTCAGTGGCACGGCGATACTTTTGAGCTTCCTAAGGGAACTGTGCATTTAGCGTATTCTCCATTATGTCAGCACCAGGCATTCCGTTACGGAGATAAAGTTTACGGATTCCAGTTTCATCTGGAAGTTGACGAGCCGATGGTAGATAGGTGGCTTGACGTTCCTGAGAATAAAATGGAGATAGAGGAATCTAATGGAGTAATAGATTCTGATATTATAAGAAGCGATACGCCATTATTCATAGAGCGGCTAAAAGAGCTTAGTAAGCTAGTATTTAGCGATTTTATTGATTTGTTCGGTTTTAACAAAAAGCATAAAACCCTCCCGTCGCGTTGAAATGCAATCTTGTTCCTGGCTTGATTAAATGGTTTTCTTAGCAACCTATTGCACGTATTTTAGATAATTCTCGTCTAATAAATCACCAAGACGTTCTATTACGTAATCGGGCTTAATTGCCGAGTTTCTTAACTCTTTTTCCTTGGTCAGTCCTGAAAGGACGAGTATGGTTGTGATTCCTGCCTTTTTGCCTCCCTCAATGTCCGTAGGTATATGATCGCCAATTATTGCTATTTTCTCTTTCTTATTGTCAAAGTTGCCCAGTGCGATCTTAAACATAATAGCCTCCGGTTTGCCAGCGCATATAGCCTTTTTACCCGAAGCTGTTTCTATAGAGGCGAGCATCGCTCCCGTGGCGGGAACGTATCCCTCCTGAGTCGGGTAGGCGTGGTCACGATTGGTGGCAAAGAAGTGAGCGCCATTTGAGAGGGCAAGCGTCGCAATCTTCATCTCTTCATAGTTAAAGTCAGGATGTCCACCGAAGATGACGATATTAGCTTTCTTAGCCTCCTCGCCGCTTATGAGGTTAAGCCCTGCGAGTTTAATCTCCTCTTTAAGGGCATCGCTGCCTGCGACGAATGCTCTTTTATCTTGCAGGTTTCCAAATTTGGATTTTACGTATTGGGCAAGCGCCGTGCACGAGGTAATTATTCTCAGATTTTTTTCCTCAATACCCATTTTATTGAGTTTTTGTAAATACTGAGAATAAGTTTTGCCAGGATTGTTTGTTAAGAAAGTAATGGCTTTATTATTTTTTAGCAGATGTTTTGTTGTTTCCACAGAACTGGGCGTGGGCGAGTCGCCAACGTATATAACGCCGTCTAGATCTATAAGAAAGCAATCAAATAGGTCTGCTAGCTTCATTGGGATCCCCAGATATTTCGTTTGAGTTCTTCCTCCTTGTCATCCTCTGGCTCCTTTTTATAAAGAGAGATTACTTTTAGCTGGTCATCCTGAGCTATGTCAACACCAATTAAATTAAGGATGTCAAGGGCAGCACTTCTGTAACCTTCGTAGTATTCTTCAATCTCTCCCGAAGCTTTAACCGTTCTTGAATCTAGGTATAGGGCTATAGCTGCGAATTCTTGAGATACGTCTTTGCCGATTTCTAGTTTATAATTCTCTAATTCACCAGTAAGTAAATGGTTTTTCCAGGATTCTATTATTTTCTCTATGTCTTCTTTGGTCATGTTTTCCCCTTGTTATACCTTTTATTTGGTTAATTTAAGCCTATGGACAATAAAGCGATATTATACCAGAATCATTTTGTCATGAATCCCCCTTTTGTAAGAGTTTGCTTGCGACAATAATGTTATCTCTCCCTGCCGATTCGGCAATTTTAACTGCTTGATCTAGGCTAGTTTCATTGGGCAAGGTGGCTAGCTTAAGGAGCATCGGAAGGTTTACTCCCGATATTACCTCGACCTTTTTCTCTTCAAGAAAGGTTAGGCTTATATTTGATGGTGTTCCGCCAAACATATCGGTTACCAAGAGAATACCGTCTTTTTGTTTGAATTTTCTTATAGCTTTCTTTATTTCTTGCTTAAAAGTTTCAAACTCCATATCCGGATTGAGACAAACCTCTTGTATTTTAACGGCGGAACTTGATGATAAAACGAAGTTCACTGAGGATACAAGCTCGGTTGCCAATTTCCCATGAGTTACGACCACAATACCTACCATATCTATTCTCCTTAACTCTTACTGATATCCCTATGCCTTATTGTTGGTGATAATCTGTTAAAATGCTCGGCTATTTCATTCGCTATTACTACCGAGCGATGCCTTCCGCCAGTGCAACCTATGCCTATGGTCAGATAGGATTTGCCTTCCTGCTCGTATTGAGGAATTAGGAATTCAAGAAATTCCGTAAATTTTTCTATAAATTTGATAGAATTCTCTTTACCGAGCACGAAGTTTTGGATTTCGCGATCAGTTCCATTTAGATTTTTTAAGCCGTCTATAAAGTAAGGATTAGGCAGGAACCGAATGTCAACAATAATGTCCGCGTCATAAGGAAGTCCATGCTTATAGCCGAAAGATAGGATGTTTATCATAGTCTTGTAAGGTGTCGATTTGCTAAACTTATTTATTATAATATCTTTTAGTTGGTGCACACTGAGTTCTGATGAATCAATCTGGTAATTGGCAAGGTCTTTTAGCTCCTTGAGCATTTCTCGTTCTTTGGATATGGCTTTAATAGTATTTCCATCTTTGGCAAGGGGATGCTTCCGTCTCGTTTCCTTGTATCTTTTAATTAGGACCCTGTCAGATGACTCTAGGAATATAACATCTATTAGGTAGCCCTCTTTTCTTAGTTTTTTTATGAATCCGGGCGCGAGGTCAAAGAAGACTCCTTCCCTAATATCAATAACCATAGCCACCTTATCTATACCCTTATCAGCAGCGTTGCAAAGTTCGATAAACTTAGGAAGAAGAGCCAAAGGCAAGTTATCGACGCAGTAAAATCCTAGATCTTCTAACACGTTTACCGCCGTGCTTTTGCCAGATCCTGAGAGTCCACTGATGACAACCACATCTTTCATTTAGTATTTTTCGTCTTCTGATATTATAGCCTCGAGTATTTCGTCCGCAGAATCTGATTTCATTAGTTTTGAGCGGAGTTCTGCACTTCGGAACGCCTTTGAAACCCTTACTAGCAGTTGAATGTGAAGCGCCGTAGAGTTCTCAGGAGCAACTATTAGGAAGAAAAAGTGCGTAGCCCCATTGTCAAGGGAACCAAAGTCAACCCCTTCTCTGGTCCTTCCGCACCATGCGATTATATTATGTATTCCGTTGAGCTTAGCATGAGGAATAGCTACTCCTGAATCAATTGCGGTGCTGCAGAGCGCTTCGCGCTCTGTTACAAGCTCTATCAATCGCTCTGTATTAACGTTCTGGTGAACGGAGGATAGATGTTCCGCAAGTTCTTTTATTACGTCAGGCTTGGTTCTTGAGAGTAAATTAGGTATTATCGCTTTTTGTTCTAGAACGTCGGATATTCTCATATTGCTTTGTTATAGCTATGGTTCAATCAGTATTGCCTGACCTCTACGGTTCAGGTATAGAACGTTCATTTTATCATTTTCGCTATTTTTAAAGGCTATGAAATTAGCGTCTGATACTCTTAATTGTAAAGACGCTTCTTCTATTGACATAGGCTTTGAGGGAAGCTTGTGAACTTTGACGTCTGCGAGTTGGATTGAGGGTGAATCGGTTTCGTTCACAATCTCGTCAGTATCTTCTTTTGGTCTAGCGCTAACCCTCCTTTTGCTTTTTATTTTCTTGTCGGTTTGCTTTTTTATCTGTCTGACTATGCTATCAACCGCGCCATCTATTGCTGCGTGCATGTCGTCCATTTCGACTGAGCTTGCAGCTTTAACGTTTGCACTGTTGACCGTAATTTCCGCAGCATCTCTGAATTTCTCCGACGATAGCACGAATCGCAGCTCTGAAGGCTCTCTCTCAGATTTCAAATATTTTTCTATTCTCTTTGCTTTTTTCAGAGCGTAGGTTTTGAGCTCTTCTGAATTTTGATTCTCGCTAATATGTCTTGTCGTTACCGTTGTTTTCATTCTGTGCCTTCCCGTTTTTATTTGCTCTCACCGAAGAGGCTGGTATTCTAAGCACCTTTCTATATTTCGCAACTGTGCGCCTAGCAACCTTGACGTCCCTTCTTCTAAGCATTTTTGAAATATCCTCGTCTGAATACGGGCTGTGCTGCAGCTCGTTTGATATAATATTACGTATTAAAGATTTTACTTTTTCAAAAGAGACTTCTCTACCTTGCGCTGTCTCTATTTTTCTTGAGAAGAGAGATTTGAGCTTTATTGTGCCTTGAGGCGTTTGTATGTATCTTCGGCTGGTTATTCGACTGACGGTAGATTCATGCACCCCTACTGACCGAGCGACGTCCTTGAGTATGAGCGGTTTTATATGATCTTTGCCGTTCTCAAAAAAGTCTCTTTGAGTTTCAGCTATTTTAGTAATGATTTTTCTTACAGTAACCTCGCGCTCATCAAGGCACTTCATAATTCTCTGTGCAGCTTCGAGCTTTTCCTTAACAAACTGTTTCGTATCAGGAGGCAGGTTTTGTTGGTTTTTTACAAGGTTTCTGTAGTAATTACTTATCCTGACCTTCGGAAAGTCACGGTTAAGCTGGATTTGGAGGTCCTCTCCTACCTTATGAACGTAGAAGTCGGGGACTATGTGGCTTTCCGAATCTTTTTTATAAAAGGGCCTTCCGGGCTTTGGCTCCAAGGTAGAAATAGTCAAAAGCGCGTTTTGAACTTCTTCAGCCGTCGCGCGGAACTCTTCTGCAATTTGGAATACGTCTTTTTTATCAAGAACTTCTAGGTGGTTGTCAATGAGCTTAAATATCAAATCGTCCTTTGAATAACCTAATTCGAGGACTTGAATCTCAAGGCTTTCCTTCAAATCTCTAGCGCATACGCCAGTTGGATTAAAGGAAGACTGTATTCGCTTAAGCACGCTATTGATTTTCTCTAGGAGTTTTTTGTCGTGCGCTACTACACGCTTAGGTGATTTGCCATTCCCCTCTCTTAAAAAAGTTGATGCTATTTCTTGAGCACTTAGCTCCAGATAACCGTCGTCATTGGTGTTTCCTATGATAATAGTGGCTATCTGTTTCTCTTCTAGTGAAAAATCTGAAACTTTAACTTGCCATTCTAGGTGGTCTATAAGAGATTCAGCATTGCTTATTCTATTTTCCCACGGTGTTTCTTCTTCACCGTTGTCAAAGGACTCCATGGGTGAATAATGAGGTAAATCGCCATTGCCGTCTTTAAGCACGCGGCTTTCAGCCAGATCACCAAGATCAAATTCTTCTTTGACGTTCCCGTCGTCTTTATCAGCCTGCTCTTCTATTTCCTCTAGCACTGGGTTCTCAATTAGTTGTTCCTCTAAATACTCCCTTAACTCCATCGTGGTCATTTGTATTAGTCTGAGGAAGAGCTGAAGCTCCTGAGTTAGAATAAGGCGCGGTTGCTGAACTTGTTTTTGGTAAGTGTTTTGACTTAAGCTAGCGCTCATTTATCTTCTACAAGGGATGCTCCATTCCCTAGTTATAGGTATCTTGTGTTCATAAGCAGTTATTTTGTCTTCGCGTTGAAGCGTGTGGAATATGTCATCAAGACCCTCAAGAAGGCTTTTCTTCTTAAAAGAATCGACTTCAAAGGTGATAGTCCAACCGTCCCGATCTTCAATCGTCTGCGACCTAAGGTCAATAGTTAGCTTATAGCCCTTTTTAGAAGCTATCTTGTTAAAAAGCTCTCTAATCGTTTCCTCAGGCAGGGTAATTGGCAATATAGAGTTTTTGAAGCAATTGTTGTAAAAGATGTCTGCGAAAGATGGGGCGATTATCACCCTAAAGCCGTATTCCTTCAGGGACCAGGGGGCGTGTTCTCTTGAACTTCCACTTCCAAAATTGTGGCCTGTCAGAAGCACCTTGGCGTTCTGATAGCGATCATGGTTAAGCTCAAAACTCGGGTTAAGGGCGCCGTCTTCTTTATAGCGCCAATCAAAGAATAGAAACTCCCCAAAGCCAGTTCTTTCTATTCTTTTTAGAAACTGCTTAGGGATAATCTGATCCGTATCCACGTTCATACGGTCAAGCGGGGCTACGATTCCTGAAATTCTCTCAAGTGGTTCCATTCTACTGCCTCATTATCATATTTCTTTTTCTAGATCCCAATCCCTTACGTCCACAAAATGTCCCTTAATGGCTGCTGCTGCTGCCATTTCTGGGCTTACCAGGTGGGTTCTTCCGTCCTTTCCCTGACGACCTTCGAAGTTTCTGTTAGAAGTGCTAGCGCATCTTTCCCCGGGCTGCAAAATATCCGGATTCATTCCAAGGCACATACTGCATCCGGACTCTCTCCACTCAAATCCTGCTTCCCTAAAGATTTTATCCAGCCCTAGATTCTCCGCCTTCGATTTAACCATCTGAGATCCGGGAACTACCATAGCCCTCACGTTGGACGCAACCCTTTTTCCCTTGACTATTCTTGCCGCTCTTGTTAAATCCTCTATGCGGGAATTAGTGCAAGAACCTATGAAAACTCTATCAAGTTTAATGTCTTGGATGGGGGTTCCGGCGCCGAGTCCCATATAATCAAGGGCATTTCTCACTGCCTTACTACCGTTCTCATCTTGGATTTCGTCAGGGTCGGATACTTTTCCTGTAACGTCCGTTACCATTCCTGGGTTCGTTCCCCAGCTAACCTGGGGAGCAATAGTAGCTGCGTCAATTGTTATAGACTTATCAAAATAAGCCCCTTCATCCGTTTTGAGAAAGCGCCAGTCTTTTGACGCTTTCTCAAAACTCTCGCCTTTAGGCGCGTAAGCTCTGTTCTCTACGTATTCAAACGTCTTCTCATCAGGTGCTATCATGCCAGCCCTTGCCCCAGCTTCAATCGACATATTGCACACCGTCATTCTTTCTTCCATCGTAAGCGTCTCTATTGTGCAACCTCTATATTCAACTACGGTTCCGGTAGCCCCCGCCGTTCCGATAAGACCTATAATTTTTAGAATGACGTCTTTTGCTGTTATGCCTAATCCCCTTTCACCTTCTACCCTAATTTCAAATTGCTTGGGGCGAGTTTGCCTTAAACATTGGGTGGCGAGCACGTGTTCTACCTCGCTTGTTCCTATACCAAAGGCAAGAGAGCCAAAAGCCCCGTGGGTTGACGTGTGGCTGTCTCCACAGACAATGGTCATACCCGGTTTTGTAAGGCCAAGCTCAGGACCTATTACGTGGACTATACCCTGCATATCGCTGTTTATAGTAAGACCGAACAGCGTGATCCCAAACTCCTCGCAGTTTTCCCTAAGCGTCTCAATTTGCTGGGCTGATATGGGATCATTTATAGGTTTTGATCTGTCGCTAGTAGGAACGTTGTGATCCATTGTCGCAAACGTAAGATCGGGTCTTCTAACCCCTATGCCTGAAAGGCGAAGCCCTTCAAATGCCTGCGGGGAGGTAACCTCGTGCACCAGATGTAGGTCTATATATAAAAGGGTAGGCTGCCCCGGTTCCTCGTGCACTATATGCGCTTCCCAAATTTTATCGAATAACGTCTTAGCTGACATAGCTTTTGTCCTTAAATTTGAATATCTCTATAATCTGAGTATCTACACTCATAGAGAATACACGTCATTCCCTCTCAATCAAGAGGTCTTGAACGCCGACTTTCCCAGGTATTTAGCGTTAGCTCCGAGCTCTTCTTCAATCCTTAAGAGTTGATTGTATTTTGCCATCCTATCGCTCCTTGAGGCTGATCCAGTCTTTATCTGCCCCGCGTTCGTCGCAACGGCAATATCGGCGATTGTAGAATCTTCCGTTTCACCTGATCTATGAGAAATTATATAAGTGTAGCCTGCCTCCCGCGCCATTCGAATTGACTCAAGCATTTCCGTGAGAGAGCCGATTTGGTTGACTTTTACAAGTATTGAGTTGCCGACGTTTTGTTCTATACCCCTTTTTAGTCTCTTGATGTTCGTTACAAACAGATCATCCCCGACAAGCTGAACCTTATCATCTAGCTCCTTTGTTATAGTCTGCCAACCGTCCCAATCATCTTCCGCTAGGGGGTCTTCAATTGAGATAATAGGATATTGCTTAGCCCAATGGGAATACATATCTATCAGCTCTTCTTTTCCTAATTTTTTGTTTTCGACAATGTATTGCCCTTTCTCGAAGAACTCGCTAGAAGCGACGTCTAGCGCGACGTATATTTCCTCGCCGGCCTTATAGCCAGCTTTTGCAATTGACTCTAGTATTAACTCCACCGCCTCTTCATTTGATCTAAGGTTAGGTGCAAATCCGCCTTCATCTCCGACAGAGGTTGCGTAACCTTTTCTAATCAGGCTTGACTTTAGGTTATGAAAGACTTCTACACCTGCTCTTATGGAGTCAGAGAAGCTATTAAAGCCAATGGGAACTATCATAAATTCTTGAAAATCCAGATTGTTATCGGCATGTACCCCGCCATTGACGATGTTCATAAGTGGGACGGGTAAAACGTTGGCTGAGGAATTACCCAAATAGCGGTAAAGTGGCAGATCAAGGGAATCTGCCCCCGCCCTTGCCAAGGCGAGGGAAACGCCTAGTATGGAATTTGCTCCGAGCTTAGACTTATTTGGCGTTCCATCTAGCTTTATCATTAACTCGTCAATCATTTTTTGATGAGTGACTGTCTCCCCAATTAACTTTGGGGCAATTATGGAGTTAACGTTTTTGACTGCTTTCTCAACGCCTTTGCCCATATATCTTTCTTTGATGCCGTCTCTGAGTTCTATCGCCTCGTGCTCGCCGGTAGAGGCGCCAGAGGGAACTGCTGCTCTTCCAAAGGAACCGTCGTTGCAGACAATATCTACTTCAACTGTTGGATTTCCCCTTGAATCAAGTATTTCTCTTGCTTTGATGGAAGTTATGTTAGCCATCTAGATTTTCTCCCTAAAGTATCTTCATCAACTTAGAGAAATTACCATATCGGTTGAAGTCTATCAAATGAGTAGTATTGGGGAATGAGGAGAACCCTTCCTTATCTTTCCCATCCTTTCGGCAAGTTGTTGGTGAATAGAACAGAGCTACTCTTTAATTATTAAATTCTCTTTGTTGGAAAACTGGTTCTTGTTCGGTAAAGTATCAACATTCTCAAACAATAAAGGACAACTTATATGAATTCAGTTCTGAGTTTTAAGTGCTTGTATCGTTTTATTATTATATTGTTATCATTGTCAATTGCCTCGTGTGCGGTAGGCGACGCCGATGACCCTGGGGCTATAGACCCCGAGTGGGACAGCTCTACCAGAAGTCTTAAATGGACGGCTCCTGGAGACGATGGATCTAAGGGTAGGGCTACTGAATATTTTGTGAGGTTCTTCGTTGATGAAAAGGCGAGGGAAATCTCGTCTTCTGATGATGCAGTTGATGTAGAAAATACTAATACGCAAGACATTTTGCGGGATAATTTCTCAAAAGCGACTTTAATGCCTAACCTGCAGAGCCCCAAGCCAGCGGGAGAGGAAGAGAGCTTTTTGATTCCGAGGCTAGACGTTACAGGTAAGAAAGGTTTCTTCTTCGGCGTCGCAGCTATGGATGAAGTGGGCAACCGCTCCAACCCTGCTAGAATAAAAAAAGTTGAGACTCCTTTGCTTTCGGTGAAATACCAAAGTGAACAGCAAGCTGATTGTCCTGATAAATCCAAATCCGTTGCGGCTGGCAATTTTAACGGGGACAACTTAAACGACGTTGCGATAGGTGATCCGTGCTTGGGGAAAGTGTATATATTTTTCGGGAGAGAAGAAACGAATATTGATTTATCTAAGGCTGACGTAACTATCAGTGGAGAGAAGGGTATTCAGTTTGGGGCTTCACTTCAGGGTCTCCCGAGTTTTAGCGGAGACTCAGCCGATGAGCTTATTATAGGGGCGCCAGGGTTTGATGATGGTAAAGGTAAAGTGTTCGTTGTGTTTGGAAACAGATCTTGGTCGAGTGATGAAAGCAAAGATACGATAACAATCGATGTGAAGGATCAAGAAACCGAGAAGATTGAAATAGAAGAGGAAGGAGGCAGCTTTGGCTCTTCTTTAAGTAGCGGTAGAGGTGTAATAGGTGGATCGGGCGTGTTTGTTGTAGGAGCTCCTGGTGTTAGCAAGGTTTACGTGTTTGAGGGCACATCTGGCCAGCCTAAAGCCAGTTTTAGCGACGACAATGCGGCGGTGGATAGCCGTTTTGGACATAGCATAGCGCTTCTAGGGGATATTGACCGAGATGGTAACAATGAGCTTGGCGTAGGAGCGCCCGGATCCAACAAGGCTTACGTAATATTCGGAGATGGTTCTCTTGAAGGAAAAGACATGCCTGACATTTCTAATAAGGAATTGGGAGTTGTCGTATTGAGCGGCGATCAAGTGGGAGAATTTGGTTTTAGCATATCAGGAGGCGTTGATGCTGATATAGATAGAGATGACCAGGGAGCTCCTGACGTAATAGTAGGTGCTCCAGGGGCTGGGGCTGTATTTCTATACTCTGGGTGGGATATCAAATCTGCCTTGGAGGGAGATAGACTTTCCAATCTCAGTCACAAATCTAAGTTTGTCGATCCCGAGACCGGCAGTAGGTTTGGGAGTTCCGTGAGCGTCATTCCTTACCTCGCCCCTAATAAAGATGATATGACTGCGAGGTCGTTGAATACAAGGCATATGGCTACCAACGCCGGTTTCGCCGTGGGTGCCCCCGGCAGTAAAAAAGTATTCTTGTTCTTCGGTCAGAAAGATTTACCCAAGAACGTTGACGCTAAGGTGACAGACGGATTGATTAAGAAAAACGGTAAAGAATTTGGGATGGTTGTTGAAGGTAACGGTGTTGTTGGGAATGGTTTTGGAAAAACCGTCCGGAATCTGGGCGACGTCAATGGGGATTGGGTTGATGATTTTGGAGTAGTTAGCAATGGTTCCGTCCATATATTTTATTAGAGGATTACTTGTTAAACCATGCCATTTGGTGTCGAGAGTTTTAAGCAGGTAATGGTGAAGTAATGGTGTGGAATAGGGAAAGATGTTATTTCTCAATCCTCATTTGCTTGTGAGAAATATAGCTCAATATGGAAGCGCAAGAAGGGGTGTATTTCCCATTCCTGCCTCCGAGCAGGAATCCAGAAAGCGGAGGGAACTCACCAACCGCAACGAGACACCAGAAAAGCCAACAATAATAAATAGAGACGCGCTATACAATTCCAGACTTACTAAGACGCTCTTTCCTCTATTATCCGACCGTCTTTGAATACTATTACTCTCTCTGCGTTTTCAGCAATATCCTGCTCGTGAGTGATCATGATAATTGTTTTACCTCGCTTATTTAAGCCCTTAAAGACTTCTATTATTTCTTTACTCGTAGCCGTGTCAAGATTACCCGTAGGCTCGTCAGCCAATATTATGCTTGGATTATTGACGATAGCTCTCGCTATAGCAACCCGCTGCTGTTGTCCCCCAGATAGCTGGGATGGAAAATGGTTCTCGCGTCCTTTAAGTCCGAGCCTTGTTAAGGCTTCGTTTGCCAGCTTCGCCCTGTCCTGACCTTTTTTATTATTATAAATCAGCGGCAGCTCTACGTTAGCCACTGCACTGGTCCTAGCCAAGAGATTAAAGCTTTGAAATACAAAGCCTATTTTCTTATTCCTGATTGATGCTAGTTCGTTTTTGCTTAACTTAGAAGTTTCACTCCCGTCAAGAACGTAGGCGCCGCTGGTCGGTTTGTCTAGGCATCCTATGATATTCATCAGCGTGCTTTTGCCTGATCCTGACGCACCCATAATTGATAAAAACTCTCCCTCCTTAACGTCAAGCGAGACGCCCCTTAGGGCGTGCACTTCAACGTCTCCCAGTTTATATGTCTTATGAATATTTTTGACTGATATAACTTTGTTGGTGCTCAATCGCTAAAATCTCCTGGGTTGTGGGAGGTAGGATGAGTCATTACTGGGGTTATTTTTAGACAATGCTTCCACGATTACCTCCTGCCCTTCTTTAATGTTTCCTTCTATAATCTCGGTGTGACGGTCGTCGCTTACGCCGATCTTAACGGGGATTGCCGAGATCTGTTCATTTCCAGAGGGAATCCAAACCACCCAGGAAGACGTGTCTTTGAGCTTGTCTTTTACGTTTGCGGAAGGTGGAGGAATGAATCTTATAGAAGCGGTAGGAACTCTGAGTACGGCTTGTTTGTTAGCCACGACTATTCTTACTTCAGCAGTCATACCTGACTTGAGCTTAAAATTTTCGTTGTTGGCAAGCGCTGTTACTTCATAACCTACAACGTTATCATTAACTATGGGCTCGTTCATTATCTGAGAGATGGCGCTTTCAAAGGTTTGGTTTGGGTAAGCATCAACGGTAAAGAATGCCTTTTGTCCTTTTTCAACCTTTCCTATATCCGACTCGTTCACTTTTGCGTTCACTTTCATTGTCGCCATGTCTCCCACAATAAGAAAAAGCGTTTTTGAGTTTGTAATAACCCTTTCTCCCAAATTCACGTTTTTAGAAAGCACAAATCCATCAATCGGCGAACGAATTACAGAATTATCAAGATTAGCCTTCGCTATTTCAAGAACGACTTCCGATTGCTCAAGGGCTGCGAGCGACGATGAGTACTTCCCCTTGGAATCATCTAACTCTTCTTTGGATATCAATCTCTTATTGTAAAGCTCCTGATTTGCTTTCAATACCGAGCTTGCAATGTTTAGCTCCGCTTTGGATTTTCTATGGTCCGCTCGGGCGCGTTTTAGCTCTGTTTTTAGGGAAATGGTATCTATTTCAGCCAAGGGGTCATTTTTTTTGACGTGTGAGTTGTAGTCCACGTAAATATTGCTAATGGTCCCAGTTGCGTGGGCGTTAATCTCCATGGTAATTGTTGGAGATAGTGTTCCCGTAGCTGCAATATGTGAAATTATATCGTTTCTATCTACCTTTGCGGTTTTATAGATCAGCGCCGAGCTATCATTGTTAAACACCCCAGAAGTAGTAAGGGAAAGTATTATGATGACGCCTAGCGCAACGACCCCGATTATTTTTTTATTTGTAAGATTCATTCGGTTCTCCCAAAGAGAGGCTTAGTCTAGCACCTATAACGTTATAATTATAAATTGACTGCTTGTATGATGCGTTGGTTGACGCGTAGAGCTGCTCCGCCTCGGCGAGTTCAACTTCCGAAGCTCTCTTGAGCCTATATCTCTCTTTTGCAAGAAGGAGGCTTGTCTCAGCCGAAATTTTAGCTTTTTTTGTAGATATAATTTTTTGTTCTGCAAATTTGAGATCAAGGTGTATTTTCTTTATTTCCGCCGTAATGTCCGCTTTGGCGGATTCAAGCTCCGCTTTAACCCTTCCTATATTGCCTTTTGCCTTCTCAAGCTCGGCAAATCGGGAAAAGCCCTTGAATAAAGGAAACTTAATTCCTACGCCTGCTATGAGCCCCGGGGTTTCGGCTCCTTCTCCTTCAAATCTATAAGCCGCTCTCCCTACGATAAGGGGATAGAATTCTCTTTTTGCCGCTTTCAAATTAGCCCTCATAGATGCTTCTTTCGCTTTGAGGCTTTTTATTTCAGGATGGTTGCTTATAGCTTGCTCCATTGCATCGTCAATTTCAATTAGTATAGGAGTAATGCTTTCGCTATCCGTGAGTCTGTAATTAAAGTCGCTTTTTACTCCCATAACCGTTAGCAGATTTATCTTAGATATCTCAAGATTGTTTTGGGTGCTAATCAGTTCTAGTTTTGTATTCTCTAAGCTTACTTCGGCTTTAGTAAGGTCGTTTTGGGATATTTTGCCGTATTTGAAAAACTCCTGAGCTCGCTCGGTGCGTTTCTCATATTCTTTTACCTTTTTTCTGCAAGCTTCGACTAAGTGCTGATGCGCGAGAACTGCGTAGTAGTTTGTTTTAACCTCGAGAATTAAGTCGTCTTCCGTTGTTTTTTTATCGTATTTAGAGGATTCCAACATTGCCTTGCTCGATTTTACTCTGCTGGACGTCTGGCCAAAGTCCCATATGATTTGGTCGAGAAAAAAGCCCGACTCGCTTTCAATGAATGGGACTACGACCCTCGAGCTAATCTGGGGGTAATACTGCGATCTTGCGCTTTTCAAGTCGGCTTTGCGTATCTCGATCTCGTTATCCGATACTGTGATTTTTGGATTGTTATCTAGTGCGATTCTAACGGCTTCATCAATCGTAAGCACAGTTTTCCCGTTGGCTGAAGCGAAACTTACTGCTGTGAGAAAACATAGGACTATGGGCAAAATTGTGCGTATGATTTTCATGCTTAAGCGTGTAATAGTTAAGTAATAAGTATCACTCTAAAACAAATCCGTTGCAACACTTATATAATCACCGTAGTATAGTGGTGTGGCTTTAGGTGTGTACGTGCATATTCCTTATTGCGTGACCAAATGTCCCTACTGTGATTTTAACTCTTATGCGGTGGGTGACCGTTTTCCAGAGAGAGAATACACGAATGCTTTACTTAAGGAACTCAGATTTTATAGCGAGGAGTTAAAGGGTTCAAAGTTGACTTCGGTGTTTTTTGGAGGAGGCACGCCGTCGCTCTTTAACCCTGAGAGTATAGAAAAAATCCTTTCTGGAATTTACGAAATAACGTTACCCCATAGGGACGTGGAGGTTACTTTAGAAGCGAATCCTAAGACGGCGGATTTAAGCAAACTCAAGGCGCTCCGTGATGTAGGGATAAATAGAATAAGCGTTGGGGTACAATCTTTTTCACAAAGAAAACTTTCTTTTTTAGAAAGAATAAATAGCCCGGAAGATAGTAGGAGAATGCTAAAAGACTTAGTTAGGGCGGGTTTTGATAACTTTAGTCTCGATATTATGTATGGGGTTAAGGGTGAGACCTTATCCGAGTTAAAAGAAGACCTAACTCACGCCGTAGGCTTTGGCGCTCAACACGTCTCCGCGTACTGCCTTACGGTAGAGAATGGAACAGCGTTTGGCACGCTGCGCAAGCTCGGCAAACTGAACCTTCCTGATGAGGATGCATTATCAGAATTGATAGCTTTTACGATGGAATTTCTAGGTGGTAAGGGTTACGAACAGTATGAAATCTCGAACTATGCCAGAGCAGGCTATGAGTGTGAGCATAACCTGCTTTATTGGAGGTGCGGCGACTATCTTGGAATTGGCGCGGGTGCGCATTCGCATTTTTCTCAAACTCGTGATTCCGAATGGGGCAGCAGATGGGCAGACCTGAAAAATCCCTCGCTTTATATGAAGTCTGTCAGGAATTCTCAAAAGCCTATAGAATTTACCGAAGCTCTTAGTAGAGGTCACTCGTTTGAAGATCGCTTGTTAATGGGTCTCAGACTAAAAGAGGGTTTAGATGCTTTAGAACTCTGTTCAAGGTATAGAGCGTCTCCTCAAGTAGATATTCTTGAGGATTTGCTAGACGGTGGTTTTATTGAATCTTCCAGAAACAAACTCAGGCTAACAAAAAAAGGAAACCTACTAGCGGATGAAATTATATTGAGGCTGGTGGACGCATTTAACTAAGACTTTTTTAAGACGTGTCTTACTCCTTTTGATTCAATATAATAATCATTTCTCTCTTTCTTTGCGTGTTTCATAAGCTCATAGTAAGCAGGTCTTGAAAACCTTGCGGGAAATTCATAATTTTTAACTCGAACGTGGGGAACGTTTTTGCTGTCTATCTTGAGGGTGCTAAAGTCGAGTTTTTCCTCCGTTTCATCATTTAGAATTAGTAAGTAGTCCTCGTCCTTTTTATATACCATCTTCACGACAAATGGTGTGTCCTCTACTTCTACGTAGAGCTTTAACGCCCCTTCTTGAATGAAGTACCTCGTTTCCCCGTCGCGCCTAAGGAGCCTGTTATTGTAAAGGTAAGTCAGCCTATGCCGAATCTTGACGCCGTTCTGAAACCAATTCCCATTTTTATCTATAAAGAAGCTAGGTTGTAAGTGTTCTTTTTCATTCATATTAGGTTAGATTATAACTGGTGCGTCTAGGGCGTCAGGTTTGTCTGAGAGTATTAAATTAAAGCGCTAAAAATTAGAATGAGAAGCGAGATGAAGTATTGGATAGCTCTTAGCATGGTAAATGGGATAGGAGAGGTACTTACTAAGAACTTATACTCAAAATTTAACAATGCTAAAGATATATTCGAAGCCGAGCCCAAAGAGCTGATAAAGGTAGAGGGAATAGGAGAGAGGAATGTCCAAGCGATTAAGAATTTTAAGGGGTGGAGTAGGGTAGAGAGGGAAATAAGTAAAATTGACAGATATGGGTTTAAGCTACTCACTCTTAATGATCCGGAATATCCTAGAAGCCTTAAACGTATATATAATCCCCCCCCTTTTCTGTATGAGAAAGGGGTTATAATCCCAAGGGATGAAATATCTATAGCCATAGTGGGGACAAGAACTCCTGATAGATATGGAAGGCAGGTCACGGAAACTCTAGCAGGTGAGCTTGGGGCTTTGGGCATTACTATAGTTAGTGGTATGGCACGCGGGGTTGATTCCATTGCTCATTCAGAAACAATTAAAAGGGGAGGGCGCACAATAGGCGTAATGGGGTCGGGTATTGACGTTGTCTACCCTCCAGAAAATAGAAGGCTTTATAAGGCTATTTCAGAAAACGGCGCTATCATTTCGGAGTTTTCATTAGGCACAGAACCTCATGCGCACAACTTTCCACAGAGAAACAGGATTATAAGCGGTCTTTCGTTAGGCGTCATAGTTGTTCAGGCTTCGGCAAAGAGCGGCTCACTTATAAGCGCGTCCTTTGCTCTTGATCAGAACAAAGAGGTGTTTGCGGTGCCGGGAAACATAGGTAAACACCTAAGTAGAGGAACTAACTGGCTTATAAAAAAGGGCGCTAAGTTAGTTGAGACAGTCGACGACGTTTTAGGTGAAGTCGAGCAGTTGAATGCCCTGCACCGTAAGAGCAAACCTGAAGCAAGGGAAGATACGATTTCTTTGCTTTCAGGTAGAGAAAAAGCGATATATTCCGTATTAAAAGCAGAACCCTTGCACGTTGATAATATTATAAAGCTCTCTGGAACTGATTCTTCAATCGTGCTTTCAACCCTACTATCCCTTGAGTTAAATGGTTATATTAGAAAGCTACCAGGCATGCTTTTTCAGATAAGGAATTGAATAGTGAACATAAGATGAGGGAGATGATATAATATGTTCATAAGTAACCACGTGGCTGAGCAGACAATGATTGATAGATAATAAATGAGAGACAATGATGAGGAGACAATAATGATGAGGAGACAATAATAATGAATGCGCTAGTGTCAATTCTCGCATGTCACCACTGCTTCAAAGGGCTTGAGCAAAGGTATATAGACATGATAGCTAAAAAGGCGTCAAACGTGAGTTTTAACCAGGGAGATGTGATTTTTCAAGAGAGCGATAAGGCTGAAAATTTTTATATTATTCAGGAAGGCATAGTAGCCCTACAAGCGAGGCTTGATCCAGATAGGGATCCTATAACAATCCAAATGATAGGTGAAGATGACACGCTTGGATGGTCATGGTTATTCCCACCTTACACGTGGCATTTTGATGCTAGAGCCGTAGCACCTATAAAAGCGATTTCATTAGATGGGGTTTTTATCCGCGCAAAATGCGAAGAGGATCACGATCTGGGCTACGAATTATTAAAACGATTCGCTCACATTATACAGCAAAGACTGCAAGCGGTAAGACTCCAGAACCCAAAGATGTACGTAGTAAAGACCGATGAGTGATCAGGTTATTTAGCTCATTTGCGTTGCGTGCTTCACGTCGTTTTTAATACGATTATACACAGCGCTCAATCCAAACATGCGTCTTGTGCCTAGCTTGCGGTCCAAGCCGAGACTATTTATGAGATATGACGGGGCGTCTTCTATCTCTTTTGGGGTGGCGCCGTCAAATGCGTCAACCAAGAGGGATACGAACCCCCTTACCGTTGGGGATTCCGCGGGGGCGTCCGCATAAATTTTGACTTTACCCTCTTTCACGTCGACCCATATAAAAACAGGGGTTTCGCACTCTGTCACCCTGTTATAACCGGCGTTCCGCGCCTCTACGTATTCATCCGGAATCTCAGGTAGTACCTCTGAATAATCAAGAAGCATTGCAAGCGTCTCCTGATAATCGGCTTCCTGAAACGCCTCTATTATATCTTTTATCCTACTCATTAACGTGGTAATTGGGGTTAGCTAAAAGCCTAGAAGGATGCCGCTTTGGGAGAGCCGCATCCTTTAGTTGCTGGTTTTTAGTGAATTAAGGTCTTTCTATAGGCACCCTGACAAGATTACCCCACTCCGTCCAAGAACCGTCGTAGTTTCTTGTTCTCTCAAAGCCCAAGAGATACGTCAGCACAAACCAGGTGTGAGATGACCTCTCCCCAATCCTGCAATAAGCTATAACTTCGTCGTCAGTTTTAAGCCCCTTACTTTCCATATATATAGATCGAAGCTCGTCAGCGGATTTAAACGTGCCGTTCTCATTAGCAGCCGTAGCCCATGGAACGTTCGCAGCCCCGGGAATGTGGCCGCCTCGGAGGGCGCCTTCCTGTGGGTACGCCTCCATGTGTAGGAGTTCTCCGCTGTATTCTTTTGGAGAGCGAACGTCTATCAATGGTTTGCCAGACCCCATATGCACCGTAACGTCATCCCTGAATGCGCGTATGGATTCATCTGTTCCCGAGACTTGGTAATCAGTCTTGGGATATTCTTTTACCTCTTTTGTGAGCGGGCGTCCCTCTTCAACCCATTTCTGTCTTCCGCCGTTTATTATAAGGCATTTCTCGTGTCCAAACAACTTAAATACCCAAAAGGCGTAACAAGCCCACCAATTGTTTCTATCTCCATAAAAAACGGCCGTGGTATCGTTAGATATCCCCTTTTCAGACATGAGCTTCTCAAATTTGTCTCTATTTACGTAATCCCTAATCAACTGATCTTGAAGGTCTGTTTGCCAGTCAACTTTAACGGCGCCTTCTATGTGTCCCACGTCGTATAAAAGCACGTCCTCATCCGATTCTATAATCCTTACCTTAGGATCGTCAACGTGGGCTGCTGCCCAATCTGTATTTACCAAGACTTCAGGATGCGCGTATTCTTTCATATCATCTCCCCATGGCTACTAAGTTTTGATGGTGATTATAGGTCAATTGATCGCGTTCTAAGAAGCGTGTGCTCTTACTTCTCATACATACTTTTATTCTATTGGGTAGATGGTAAAATGCAAGTAAATCAACAATTTAGAGTTTCTATAGACTTTTTTCTCCGCGCTCTTACTTCTTTTTAATCCTATCTAAGTATTCGCCAGTTCTTGTATCAACCCTTATACAGTTGCCTACGTCAATAAAAAGAGGCACCTGGATGGTAGCGCCGGTCTCTAGCTTAGCGGGCTTAGTGCTACCTGATACGGTGTCTCCTTTTACGCCGGGATTGGTTTCCACTACGTCAACCTCAACAGCCGTTGGCAGCTCCAGCCCCATGGGCTCATTATTAAAGTAAAGAACGTTTAACTCCTGCTGTTCTTTTAGAAACCTAGCTGCTTCACCGACTTGATTTGGGGTAAGGCTGTGCTGCTCGTAGGTATCTAAATCCATAAAGTGATAGCCTATGTCATCTTTATAGAGAAACTGCATAGTTTTTCTGTCCACGTCCGGAACCTTAAAGCTATCGCCTGAGCGGAAATTCTTTTCCTGAACGGCTCCGGTGACTACGTTTCTTAGCTTGGTTTTCATCACGGCGCTTCGTTGAGCGACTTTAGAGTGACGATATTCAATTATCTCCCATATATTTCCTTCAAACTCAATTTTGAGCCCTTTGTGAAATTGATTTGTTTCAACGACGCCCATGTTGTGAACCTCCATTAATCATCATAATAAATTCGTAGTGTTTTAAAGTGACTAAGTATCTACGTTCTTTTAAACATCTTCTCTATCTCGTAAAACGTAACTTCACGAGCTACTGGTCTACCGTGGGGACACGAGTGTGGAAAGTCTGAATGATCAAGCCCTTGAAGAAGGGCTTCCATTTTTTGAGCGTCAAGCCCTTGGTTAGCTCTTATAGATGAGTGACATGCTATTGTTGATATTGCGCGGTCTATTCTTTCGCTAATACTTTTCTCCATGCCAACGTCGGCAATCTCGGAAGCTATGTCTTTTAATAGGCTCGCGCAGTCTATATTATTTAATATAGCGGGAGTTGATCTAATTATGAAGGCGTTGTCGCCAAAATTCTCTACCCTTAATCCCAATCGTTTAATTTCTTCTCCATGCCTTTCAATCAAACCTGCTTCATAAGGAGAGAATTCAACGGTCTCCGGAACGAGCATCTCCTGCGCGTCGAGGGCGCCTGATTTAGCGTAAGCCTTTTTAACCTTTTCATAATTTATCCTTTCATGGGCGGCGTGCTGATCTACGAGAACCATTCCATTTTGAGAGGCGCAGACTATGTATAGCTCGCCCAGTTGACCAATTACTTTAAGGCTTGAATAAAAGCCCTTGTTCTTGAATAAATCTTGTCCTTTGGGTTTATTGATCGTTATTTGTGGCTTGGTTTCGTTTTGCTTGTTTGCGCCTTCTTGGCTTAAACGTTCGTAGGCGGCGTTCGTATCAGTCCAATTTTTATAGACTGCCCGTTTAGGTTCACGTAGGTGACTTATATGAGGAATTGTAACGTCGTAGCGTCTTTGTTCAAAATTACTAACGGCGCCCTCAACTCTTTTATGGTAATCCTTAATCCAGGGAGCATTTTCAAGCATTCTTGTTATTGATGACTTTATCAAGCCGTCAATAAGTCTTGTGTTCTTAAATCTGACTTCGTTTTTGCTAGGGTGGACGTTGACGTCTACCTGCTCAGGTGGTATTTCTACGAAAAGCGCACCCTGTGGAAATTTGCCCTTCTCAAGCATTTTTCCATAGGAGTTGATTATCATGCGTGTTAAGAGTCTATCTTTTACGCTCCTTAGGTTGACGTATATAAAAATCTTTTGAGCGGATGACCGGTGATCAAGCGGGCTTGACATAAGACCCGACACGCCTACTTCTTCTACGCTTGCGACGATCGGAAAGAGGTTGGTGTTTGGGTATATTTCTTGGACCCTTTTATCAATACTTTTTCTCGCAAGGAAATGGAGCAGTGTTTTTCCGTCGCTGTTTAACCTAAAACCAATTTCGGGATGTGAAATAGCTTCTCGCTCTACGATGCTTAAAACGTTAGTAACTTCGGTTTCAATCTTTCTCATAAATTTAAGCCTTGCGGGCGTATTATAAAATAAGTTCTTAACTTCTGTAGTAGTGCCTTGTGGAGCGCCAATTTCCTCAACGCTTCTTATCTTTCCACCCTCAACGTTGATTACAGTGCCGATCTCTTCGCCTTGAGATATGGTCGTTACCTTGAATCTCGACACGCTAGCTATGCTTGGTATTGCTTCGCCTCGGAACCCCAACGTGCTAACAGAGAACAAGTCTTTAATATCTTTAATTTTACTAGTCGCGTGCCTTTCTAATGACATAAGGGACTCATCTCTTGTCATTCCCTCACCGTTATCCGATACCCTGATTAGCCTTTTCCCGCCGTTCTCAATCTCAACTTCAATCATTGTGCTGCTAGCGTCGATTGAGTTTTCAATTAGTTCTTTGACTACAGAAGCGGGTCTTTCGACTATTTCCCCTGCTGCAATTTTGGAGACTAAATTGTCGGAAAGAATCCTTATTTTACCCATCTATAAAAAGCTATGTTACATAGGATTAATAGTTCGGTCAAAAGACTGGCGAGACAAGCAGTTAAGGATAACAAGTAAGTAGCGACAGGGGGTGTGTTTTCGTATTTGTTAAATAACCTTTAACAAAATCAGTATAAGAAGAAAGAGTAGCGGCACGACAAGGCACGCTATGGATAGAATAATATAAAGGGAAAGTGTAATGCGGGATCCTACTCCATAAACGTCTTCAGAGTGGTCTTTCAAAATTCTCTTAAACTCTTTGAAAATTTTTCTTATCAAGTTACGTGAACGCTTAGGAAATAATTGTGATATTTAGTTTTTAGATATGGGTTGTGAAAATCCCTATCCGCAAGTTTGTTAGTATTAGAATTAGCCTTTCTTCCTCTGTGAAGAAACTATTTGGGCGTTCTTAAGAGTGGACACGTAAGAGTTTATTGGAACTGCTGCCAAGGTAACAATCTCGACTGTCCCCCGTGAGCACAAGTCAACGGAAATCCTGCTTATTGTCTCGTTGTCGGGCGCCTCAACTATGTTGATAAAATCATATTGACCTAGCGTCGCGTATTGCTGAAATACCTTCACGCCCGATTCTTTCAATTCCTTAACTACTTCCTTTATCCTATGAGGCCTCTCCTTGATTGTCCTCCTACCTTCAGGGGTAAGCTTGCTTAGTAGAACGTAAACGCCCATTTTTATCGGTTACTCTATAGTTGTTAATTTAGTGGTTACTTTTTTATATGAGTCAGTTTTCATACATCCGTCGTCAATATGTCGTCAATATAAGGTATATTGGCTTTCTTATACATAAGTATATATTACTGATCTATAACATAAACGTCAAAACTATTTGAGGAGCTAAAATGCCTTACATGACAAAATTGAGACTTACAAAATTCAGACTTAATAGCTACGGATTCGCTAATCAGATATTAAACCTTATGACAGTAGCCATATTTTCGTTTTGTTTTCTTAACCTCGTTGTCCAAGACGTGAACGCTATAAGAAAAAAAACGGAGTCTCCAAAGAGTGTCATAGTGGTTAAGGACTATAAATGGGCTTCCGGTGGGATGGGCAGGGCTGCCATTTTGGGAGAGATTACCCTTGAGAATCGTGGCGAGGAAGACTACGAAAATATTGCGATTGAAGTTGATTTATATTCTGGTAACGGTATTTCGATTGGTTCTTTGAGATCAATGATAAGTGACGTCTTACGGTCTGGGAGCGAGAAAACGTTTTATAATATTGAATTTGGCATGATGCACTCGGAACTTCAAAACACCGTTGCGAGAGTAGTAGGGGCGGAGTTAATTGAAGATGAAGATTCTACTCAGGTAAAGGATATTATATTAGTAAAGGATTGGGAATGGATAGGAGGGCAATATGGAACGGAAGGAATTCTGAAAGAACTAACCTTGGTAAACAAGAGCAATGAGAATTGGAAAGACGTTAAGATAAGGGTTGACTTTTCAGGTGCGAGCAACGTTAAGGTTGGGAGCAAAGGATTTGCTGGCAGAGCGGTTATCCACGACGTTATTCCAGCTAAAGGTGAGGTGACGTTTAAGGACGTGAACGTTGGCTTCAGGCATCCGGGCGCGAGCAGAGACATGGTAAGCGTGGTAAGTGCAAAGCTCATATCTGAAAAGGAGCTACGTTACAGGATTGCTCAAAAGGAAGGCAAATCCGTAAAGAGGTTAGAAAGTGACGCTAACTTGGACAAGTCTTTACAGCAAGATTATGAATCCCAGGGAAGCAAAAGGCTTTCTCTATCTGAAAGATACAAGAAAAGGTTAGAGCAAGAGCGGGAAGGAGCGTCAGTTGGACTTGAGGATAGTGTAGCACTTAAAGAACCGGCAATAGGGTCCGAGCAAAAGCCCCTGCAAGACAAAGAACAATTGCCGGACAAGCAAACTACGCTAGCCCAAGACCAGTATGAAGTTGAAGAGGTCCCACTTCCTCGTCATGACATTATAGTTGAAGATTTTGTATGGGGGGGAGGCGTCGCGCAAACTATAGGCAAGATATCAGAGATCACGCTTAGTAACAAGAGTGGCATTGATTACGCCAAAATTGAGTTTAAGGTTAAGTTCTTCTCGTTTAGGGGAGGATCTCCAACGTCTTCAAATCGAGCGATAATTTACGACGTGCTGCCTGCGCATAGTAGAAGGACTTTTAGAGATATCGAAGCTGGATTTCTAAATGCAGCGCCAGAAGAAGTCCGTATTGAAGTTATTGATGCTGTTCCTTTTGCTCGGTAGCTTATAATGCTTTTGAGTACAAAAAGATTGGAAATCCTACTGAGTGATAATCAGCTTAGCTTTTATAGTAGTTTCATCTGCGTCTCACTAGATGTATTAAAATGATCGGTTGAGAGGTTTATTTCATTTTTATCAAATCCTGCTTTTCTATAAGATATATCAAACAAATTCTTTATTTGTTCTGCGTATATACCCCGTCCCTTCATTCTGTCGTAGAACTGAGCGTCGTTAAGTTTTCCTCCTCGCACCGATTTTATTCGGTTAAGCACTTTGTCCTTTCTATCTGGATAGTGTCTCTCAAGCCAACTTGAAAAGATGTCCGATACCCCGTATGGCAGTCTAAGCATTATATAGCCTGCTCCTACCGCCCCGACGCTAGCGGCGCTACTTATAATATTAGGGATTTCATGGTCGGTAAGTCCTGGTATTACAGGTGCAACCATTACTATCACCGGAATTCCATTTTTGGAAAGCTCTTCTATGGCTTTTAATCTCAGACTGGGCGAAGAGGTTCTAGGCTCCATACGGGATCTAAGTTCTGAATCCAAAGTAGTGATGGAAATGGCAACGATCACGCCGTCCCATTCGGTAAATTTTTTTAGCAGGTCTAGGTCACGTGTTACCAGGTAGTTTTTTGTAATTACTGCAGTAGGGTTATTAAACTCTAGGAGGACTTCGAGGCAGGAGCGTGTCAACTTAAAATGTTTCTCAACGGGCTGATAGCAGTCCGTATTGCCGCTGATTACTATGGCTTCGCTCTCATATTTTTTTGAGGAAAGCTCTTTTCTAAGCAGTTTTGGGGCGTCTCCTTTTATAAATATTTTAGTCTCAAAATCCAGTCCAAGAGAAAGACCTAGAAACTCGTGAGTTGGTCTTGCATAGCAATATATACAACCGTGTTCACAGCCTCTATAGGGATTGATTCCCGCGTTAAAACCGACGTCAGGGCTATCATTGCGGGTAATTATTGATTTGGCGGTGTCTTTATAGAATATGGTCTTAGGAGAGATTCCTTGCGCGACTTCTTCTTCGGAAGGTTCGTATTCAATCTTTTCAAACCTATTAGCCGGATTTTCCGCGGAGCTACGGCCTTTGATACTTGCAATAAACTGGTTCACATTCTAAAAGTAACATAAAACCATCTTAATAATAATATGCCGCAACATTATGAGCAAGTTTTTTTTCTGAACGGGATTACACAGGATTATTGTGAGAGCAGTCAGCGCCTAAACGGCAAAATTCTCTAGTTCTTTAACTAGTTCATCTACTATTCGGTGTTCTTTGAAGGAGCGCACGAGTTTCCCATCTTTGTATAGCATTCCCTTTCCTCTGCCACCTGCAATTCCTATGTCGGCTTCCGATGCCTCGCCAGGGCCGTTCACGACGCATCCCAAGATAGCGACCTTGATTGGTCTCGGGAGTTCCAAGTTTAAGATTCTTCTTTCTACGTCTCGCACGAGCTTTACTAAATCAATCTCAAGTCTGCCGCACCCAGGACATGATATGAGTTCAATTCCATTTCTTCTTAGTCCTAATGAGCGAAGTATGTTGAGTCCTACTAAGATTTCATCTACAGGGTCGCCCGTTATGGAAACCCTAATTGTATCTCCTATCCCTTCAGCGAGAAGGGTTCCAATGCCGATTGAGGATTTGATAGCGCCTAGCTCATAGGTGCCAGCCTCGGTTACGCCTAGGTGGAGAGGATAATCACACTTTTCAGCTAAAATCCTATAGGACTCTATCATCTTTTTTACATCAGTTGACTTGACTGAGATTTTAATGTCCCTAAAATCCATGTCCTCTAATATCTGGGCATGCCTTAAGGCACTTTCCGCTAGAGACTGAGGCGTGGGAGAACCATGTTTTCTTAAAATGTCTTTTTCAAGTGAACCAGAGTTGACACCGATTCTGATTGGTATTCCTCTTTCTCTAACGGCATCTACCACTGCCTTAATTCTGTATTTGGCGCCTATGTTGCCCGGATTAAGCCTCATGCCGTGGACGCCTTGCTTGACCGCTTCGAGTGCTAATCGGTAATCAAAATGTATATCTGAAACAATAGGTATGCTGGTTTGTTCAATAATTGCTCCAAGTGATTTAGCAGAATCCATGTCAGGCACCGCAAGTCGGATTATATCGCAGCCAGCTTGCTCCAAACGTTTTATTTCAGCTACGGTGGTGGGGATATCCCTTGTGTCCGTCTTTGTCATAGACTGGACAGTAACGGGAGAGCCCCCACCTACTTTGACGCCACCCAGATCTATTTGCCTAGAATGCCTTTCCATTTCTAAATGGTCTTGGTTAGTCAGTTAGATTATCTATAGTAAAACTAAAACTGTAAGGTAAAGGATCAGCTAAGTCAACCGACAAGGGTTTTAGAATGAATTTAGTGACTAATCTCATCCTCGGTTTTAATGACGTTTCTACATTTAGGATAGCCGGTGCACCCAAGAAAGTTCCCGAACCTCCCTTTTCTTAAAGCCATGGGCTTTCCACATTTTTCACATTTTATATCTTCTCTTATTTGTGGCTCCTCTTTTTCGAGAACCTTGATCCTACCTTGAGAATCATATTCGAATGGCTTTGCGTTCTTACATTTAGGATAAGCCGAGCATCCGAGGAACTCGCCTCTCCTGCTGTTTTTAATAGCCATAGGAGAGTTGCATTTATCGCACAAGATACTATCAATTAACTTTGGCTCTACCTTTTCTATGAGTTTAACGTTGCCGTCTGGATCATATTCGAATGGCTTTGCATTCTTGCATTTAGGATAAGCCGAGCATCCGAGGAACTCGCCTCTCCTGCTGTTTTTAATAGCCATAGGAGAGTTGCATTTATCGCACAAGATACTATCAATTAACTTTGGCTCTACCTTTTCTATGAGTTTAACGTTGCCGTCTGGATCATATTCGAATGGCTTTGCATTCTTACATTCGGGATATGTTGAACATGATAAGAATTCCCCGTTTCTACTCAATTTTATTATCATCGGCGCGCCGCATTTATCACACTTGACATCGGTTTGAATCCCTTTTTGGATTTGCTCCAAACGGCTTGATAAATCTTCATAGAAGCTTTTCAAAAGCTCTATCCAATTGACGTTTCCATCCTCAATGTCATCTAGGTTGCTTTCCATATTGGCGGTGAACTTTACGTCCATGATTTGAGGAAATCCCTGTATTAAGAGATCATTTGCCGATATTCCCAAGGTTGTTGGCTGAAGCTTGTTCTTTTCTTTTATAACGTATTCCCGATCCTGAATCGTAGAAAGAATAGAGGCGTAAGTTGAAGGTCGTCCTATTCCCTTGTCTTCAAGTTCTTTCACAAGAGAGCTTTCGGTGAATCGTGGGGGTGGCTGGGTAAAGTGCTGCTTCCCTTCAATACCAAGGAGGTCTAAGACATCTCCTTTCTTTACCTCTGGAAGTTTTCTAGTTTCATCGCTTTCCTGTTTTTCCTCCTCTTCCTTACCTTCAAGGTAGATGGTGGAAAAACCGGGAAATTTAACAATAGAGCCAGTGGAGCGGAAAATGCCTCTACCTGCCTCAGTGTCAAGGGTTGTCTGATCGTATATCATTGGTCTCATCTGGGAGGCTACGAATCTTTGCCATACGAGTTTGTAAAGATTGTGTTCATCCTTTTGTAGGAATTCTTTTACCGAATCAGGGGTCTTATTTACGAAAGTAGGTCTTATACATTCGTGTGCATCCTGAGCGGATTTCTTAATCTTAAATGAATTGGGCTTTTGAGGAAGATAGGACTCTCCATAGAACTCTTTAATGTGAGCCCTCACCTCGCTCAAGGCTAAGTCCGAAGTCCTCACGGAATCCGTCCTCATATAGGTAATTAAGCCAACGGGACCTTCTTTGCCAAGCTCTACTCCTTCATAGAGCTTTTGGGCAAGAGCCATAGTTCTCTTTGCCGAGAACCTAAGCTTTAGTGATGACTCACGCTGTAGCGTGCTGGTTATAAAAGGGGGCTGGGCGTTTCTTTTCTTATCCTTTCTTTCAACTTTTGAAACTGTAAATTTCTCGTGCTTTATTGAATTCAGTATTGAGTTCGCCTGCTCTTCGCTTGACATAGATGTTTTTCTACTGTCAAATTTAGTAAGAGTAGCCTTGAAAGCCTCATTTTCATTATCCTGAGGACGCTTTAATTTAGATTCTATCGTCCAATATTCCAGTGGTTTGAAAGCCTTGATTTCTCGTTCCCTTTCAACTATGAGTCTTAAAGCTACGCTCTGCACCCTTCCGGCGCTGAGGCCCTTCTTGAGTTTCCTCCACAGTATCGGACTTACTTGATAGCCCACAAGACGATCGAGGATTCTTCTGGCTTGCTGTGCTTCAAACCGGTCTTGGCTAAGCGTCGTAGGGTTATTTATAGAATCTTTTACCGCCTGTTCCGTAATTTCGCGAATAAGAATCCTCTCAGACCTGTCTCTTATGTTCAGTCTCTCCGCAATGTGCCATGCAATCGCCTCGCCTTCTCTGTCGGGGTCAGACGCTAAATAGACTTTATGTGCGTTCTTAGCGGCTTTTTTGAGTTGATTTAGGAATTTGTTCTTTCCCTTTATAACTACGTATTGGGGAGCGAAGTCGTTTTCAATATCAACGCCGAGCTCGCTGACAGGGAGATCTATTAGATGCCCTGATGAAGCTTCTACGTTAAAACCTTCGCCAAGGTATTTTTTTATAGTCCTAGCTTTCGCGGGAGATTCTACGATTACAAGCGATTTGGTCATTATGTCTTCAGTTTCTTATGCCCACACCAATATACTTAAAACCCATATTTGCAAGTTTTTGAGGATCGTAGAGGTTTCTTCCATCAAAGATCACGAGTTTTTCCATAATGTTTTTCATCCTCGAGAAATCAGGTTGACGATACTCATTCCATTCAGTGTTGATGATAAGCGCGTCGGCGCCCTCACAAGCACCATAATTAGATTTTGCATAGGAGATACTATTCCCAAAATGCGCTCTTGTGTTTTTCGTGGCAGCCGGATCATGAACGATTATATTAGCACCCTCTGCAATAAGTTTTTCAACTATAAAAATAGCCGGCGCTTCTCTTATATCGTCCGTCTTGGGCTTAAAAGACAGGCCCCAAACTCCAAACTTTTTTCCGCGCAGGCTACCGCTATGAAACCTCTCTATCTTATTCCAAAACAACTCTCTTTGTCTATTATTTACTTTATCCGTAGCTGCACATATCTTAAGTTCATAGTCCAAATTTTTGGCTGTGCTAATCAGCGCCTTCACGTCTTTTGGGAAACACGAACCACCATACCCTATTCCAGGAAATAGGAAGTGATGACCGATCCTTTCGTCCGCACCAACCGCGTGTCTGACGTCAGAGACGTCCGCCCCTACAATTTCGCACAGATTAGCTATTTCATTCATAAAGGAGATTCGGGTTGCGAGCATGGCGTTCGCTGTATATTTGGCAAGCTCTGATGACCTTATAGATATTATAAGCGCCCTTTCACTCGACCTCATAAAAGGAGCGTAAAGCTCTTTTAAGGTTTGTCCCGCCTCTTTGCTTTCGACCCCAATTATTACCCTGTCGGGCTTCATAAAATCCTCAACTGCAGCCCCTTCTTTCAGAAACTCTGGATTGGAAGCTACGTCAAATGCAACGTCCGTTGTGCTCTTTATTTCATTTTGGATCATCTCTGTAGTGCCTACCGGGACTGTGCTCTTTGTAGCTACAATTTTATAAGAATTGAGGTTTTCACCTATACTTTTAGCGACGTTAAGTACCGCACTCGTATCCGCCGAGCCATCTTTTCCTGGTGGGGTGCCCACGGCAATGAAAATTATTAAAGAATTTTCTACCGCCTTCTTAATATCAGTGGTAAAACAAAGCCTTTTTTCACTTAGATTCTTTTTTACTATATCTTCAAGTCCAGGTTCATAGAACGGAACCTTAGCTTTTTCAAGACTCCTTATTTTTTCTTCATCAATATCAACGCAAATGACGTTATTTCCACTTTCCGCCAAACATGCCCCGGTGACTAATCCGACGTATCCTGTTCCTATTACGGCGATGTTCATAATATAAACCCTATTGAAATCTATTTTTAGAGGTGGGTATCATATCATAAAAATTTTGCATTGGAAGTGTTTAGCAAATCTTATTTGCTTTAACTTGACTAGTTTTCATTAATGAATAAAATTTCTAATCTTTGATAGCTTTTCATATAATGTGTAAGCAAATTTGATATATAGTCTTGAATTATTAAAAGCTAACAGGTATAGATACTGATATAACTATTTGTTGGTAACAGAAAAAGGGAAGAAGGGGAAGAAGGGAATGTAAAGAGGGTAAAGATGGAATGTAAAAATTGGAGAATGGTGGTCGAAGCAATAATATGATCGTTGGAATCTTAAAAGAAACGTTTGCCGGGGAAAGACGGGTGGCATTAATTCCTAGTGGACTACCTGCGCTTAGTAATGCGGGCTTCACCGTGCGCGTAGAGTCGGGTGCAGGATTAGAAGCGGGCTTTACTGATGAGATGTATAAAGAGCAAGGAGCGGTTATTTCCGACCGCGATGAAGTATTTGCGAAGGCGGACGTGCTCTTGCAAGTAAGGGTAGTAGGTTGCAATCCCGATAGTGACGCTGAGGATCTAAAGAAGCTTGGGAAAGGTAAGATATTAATAGGACTTTTAGATGCTTTGACTAATAAGCAGGCGGTAAATGCCCTAGCATTAAAAGGGGTTAAGGCATTTGCGCTGGAGCTTGTTCCGCGTATCACGCGAGCCCAGAGCATGGATGTTCTTTCTTCACAGGCTAACATTGCAGGCTACAAAGCTGCTCTGATAGCGGCGCAATCCCTTGCAAGAATGTTTCCGATGATGATGACCGCCGCCGGAACGATCACACCAGCTCGTGTTTTTGTTGTTGGTGCTGGGGTGGCGGGACTGCAGGCGATAGCTACATGCAATCGTCTAGGAGCCGTAGTCTCGGCTTATGACGTTCGTCCTGCCGTCAAAGAGCAGGTGCAGAGCTTGGGGGCGAAATTCGTAGAGCTTGAGCTTGAAGCAGGGGACTCTGAAGACGAGGGTGGTTACGCAAAAGAGATGGATGAAGAGTTTTACAAAAAGCAGCAGGATCTCATGGCTAAGGTTATTGCTGAAAGCGATGCCGTTATAACTACAGCGGCAATTCCAGGCAGGAAAGCGCCGATTCTGGTTACTAAGGAGATGGTTGCAGGTATGGGTCAGGGATCCGTAATAGTAGATCTTGCGGCTGAGAGCGGCGGTAATTGTGAATTTACGGAAGCGGGTAAGACTATTAGGAAAGACGGAGTAACTGTCATAGGTCCGCAAAACGTTCCGTCAAGCGTTCCTTATCATGCGAGTCAGATGTATTCCAAGAATATTGCAAATCTTCTTCTTTTAATGGTTAAAGATGAAAAGCTCTACATAGATTTAGAGGATGAAATACTAAGGGAAACTCTTATTACTGACGACGGCAAAGTAGTCAACGATCGGGTAAGGGAAAGTTTGCGATTATAGGAAGAGGACTAAATTCGGGAGGGCTACAAAATGGATAGCTTTGCAATGGCGTTTACCATATTTGTTCTAGCTGCTTTTGTGGGTTTTGAGGTAATAACTAAGGTTCCTCCTACGCTCCATACCCCTTTAATGTCGGGCTCAAACGCTATATCAGGAATTATTCTAATAGGGGCAATACTATCAGCGGGGACTCAGGTCACGTTGCTTACTACCGTGCTTGGATTTCTTGCAGTTGCTCTTGCGACAATTAATGTTGTGGGTGGATTTATGGTGACCAACCGAATGTTAGAGATGTTCAAAAGGAAGGATTAAATATGTCTTCTGAGCTCGTCAACATCATCTATTTAATAGCTGCGGCTTTGTTTATATTTGGCCTCAAGGGGCTTTCCCATCCTAGAACGGCAGTCAGGGGAAACCTGCTCGGCGCTCTGGGAATGCTCTTAGCCGTCTTGGTAACTTTGCTTCATAAGAATATCGTCAGTTACTGGATAATATTCGCTGGGATCATAGTTGGGGGTGGAATAGGATCCGCTTTGGCTATCAGGATTCAAATGACCGCAATGCCTCAGCTAGTCGCCTTGTATAACGGGTTCGGTGGAATAGCATCCGTCTTAGTTGCAGGGGCTGCATTACTTGAAACGTCCATCCTAATAGGTCCTGAATCGGTGAACCCTCAGTCTTCTATTGCTACGTTTGTTTCTGGGCTCATAGGTGCGGTTACGTTCTGGGGAAGTCTTGTCGCATTCGGCAAGCTTCAGGGTCTCGCGGATGAGGGATCAGTCCGCTATCCCGGAGATCAAATAGTCAAAATCATTCTAGCACTTTTAACGCTGGTTTTTGCCTACTTTATGGTGGTTTATCCTGGATCTTCAACATTGTATTGGCTGATGGTTATAGCTGCTTCCGTACTGGGAATTCTATTTGTGATTCCAATAGGCGGGGCGGATATGCCGGTCGTTATAGCTCTCTTAAATTCATTCTCTGGATTAGCCGCTGCCGCAACGGGGTTTGTCTTTCATAACACTGTGCTTATCGTGGCGGGAACTTTGGTGGGAGCATCGGGAATCATATTAACGATAATAATGTGTAAAGCGATGAACCGTTCTTTGACTGATGTCCTATTCGGCACTTTTGGCGCCGTTGAAGGGGGACCTTCAGCAGATGACGTTTATAAGGGCAAGGTGAAAGCGACTTCCCCCGAAGAGGTTGCGATGCTTCTTGAGGGAGCTAAAAAGGTATGCGTAGTCCCCGGTTATGGAATGGCGGTTGCTCAGGCGCAGCACGCGGTAAGAGAGCTTTTCGACTTGCTAGAGGGTCATGGCGCTATTGTTGAGTTCGGTGTGCATCCCGTGGCGGGACGTATGCCTGGACATATGAATGTTCTTCTTGCAGAAGCTGATATTCCTTATGACAGGCTTAAAGATATGGATGATATTAACCCTGGCTTTAGGCAGGTTGATGTTACTATTATTATTGGAGCGAACGATGTGGTTAACCCAGTTGCAAGGACGGATCCTCAGAGCCCAATAGCGGGGATGCCAATTTTAGATGTAGATTACTCAAAGACGGTTGTCGTGATCAAGCGAAGTCTAAGTCCAGGATTCGCTGGTATTCCTAATCCTCTATTCGCTGCGGACAATACCCTTATGCTTTTCGGGGATGGAAAGAAAATGGTGGAAGGAATAGTTAAGAGTCTAAAAGAAGACCTAAGCTAGCCATTTCTTGTGTAAAAGCTATTTAAATATACCCTTAAACCACCCTGAATTTGTTTCAGATTCTCTTTATTTTTCACCTTCTCGAGGATAGCTTTTCAGAGTTTCTGGACCCCTATAAGTAGATATACAAGTTTCTCTCTTTCATCAAAACGATTGAATGGGTGGGAGTTATAAGGTGGATGATATGAGGAGATCGTCGTTCCCACTTCCGAACAGGAATCTAAAAAGGGGTCCGGGGAACGAGTTTCCATATTTAATCAGAGTAATGTTAAGATTTTATTTGCTTTAACCAGAACTTGTATTATAATCTTGCGTCATTTCTCTATAGTTTTACGAAGTAAGAAGCCGATTAAATTAATAACCCAATATTTTAAGGAGAGCAGGGGAATATGAGTACCGTTCGCAGATTATCTAATGAAGCATCAAAAACTATTTCAGTCCCAAGAGGTTTACAGATAAGAGATGGTCTGGAAAGTGAATATACCGATATATATACCCCCGAGGTTGTTGATGCCCTCAAGGCACTGTCCGTTTTTAATAAGGATCAGAAGGTGCTTATGGAAAAACGATACGCCAGAAGGGTGCAGAGGTTTAGGAACAGGGAGAGAATTAGATTCCTTGATCCTAACGACTTTATACCGAGTACAAATATAGTGGTTCAAGATGCAAGGGATGGAAAGTTTGTCGGTTCTGAAATTCCTCATGATTTACAGAGACAATGGGTGCAGGGAACTGGACCAGCTGCTAAGCCTAATTCGCCGGTTGAAAAGAGCATACGTAACGTAGCCTACGCTTTGTTATCCGGCGCAGATGGATGGATGTTTGATGGTGAGGACGCTCTGGGACAAATTACGTCTATGTCCCTTGATAACCAGAGAAATCTAAAACTAGCCATTAGTAAAGACCCTGTTTTTTTGAACATTGCCGAGCAGGTATCTAAAGGGATGAACAAATGGGCTACGGGTTTTTTCAATAAAGAGATAATAAGCGACTGGCGTAAACAGCTTGATTTTACCACTAAAATTTTCCGCACCCGCGGTTTACACCTAGACGATAGGCATATACGGGACGAGAATGGTCTAGCGCTTTCGGCTTCAATAGCGGACTTGGCACTTTACGTAGTGAACAACTACCAGACGCTTGATAAAACGGGTTCTTCTATAGTGTTGTATCTGCCTAAGATTCAAACGGCCGAGGAAGCCTCTTTCTGGAATCAGCTCATTTCCGCTTTAGAAGATCATCTCGATATTCCAGTCGGCACCATTAAGGTTTATGTGTTGATAGAACAGATTGAGGCGACGTTCCAACTAATGGAGATCAGAGCGGCTTTAGGCAGGCATTTCGTGGGATTCAACACGGGAAGGTGGGACTATATAAACAGTGTCTCAGACGCTATGGCTTGGGATATAGATTTCGTTAATCCCAATATAGAATCAATCACCATGACTTATGGTTATATGAGGAATTACGAGGACCGCGCAAGACGGGCTGTGAATATCCCTGACGTGAACGGCAACTTTGCTTTATGGCAGGGTGGGATGGAGCCCAATATTCCAGTAGGTGCAGAAGAGGGTGTTAAGAGTAGTATGGAGAAAGCGCTCGCCGGGGCGGTTAGGGAACAGAAAGAGGGCGCCAGTGGAAAGTGGGTAGCGCATTGGAAGATGGTTCACATCATAAGACCTGTGTGGCAAAGGGTTGGGGACGACAATCAGCTTGGAAGAAGTTTCCCTATTCTCACTTATACTGATCAGGACGCCGATGGACTTAGGCTTCTCGAAACGGCGCCAAGAACAATTAGGGGAGCGAGGAATTTGATTAGCGTGGCGCTTCAATATGGTAACGCCTTTGGCCAGGGCTTTCAGGCAGCGGCTCTTAAGCCAGCGGATTTCTTTGGTGACGATAATATACTCTATCTTATGGAAGACGCTGCCACAGGGGAGATTCGCCTGAGCATACTCTGGGAGTGGGTACATAAGGGCGCAAAGCTTACAGAAGCTGACAAAGAAACGAAAGTGAATAAGGAAGACGTGTTCACGGTTGGACTCTTCAAAAAGCTCTTAGCCGAGGAATACGACAAGCTTCTTAAAGCAAAGGACAAAGATGTTCATGATAACTCCAAGCCTACTACGTTGCCGATTGCGAGGGAAATAGTAGAGACTTACGTTCAGGATGATGTTAAAACGCCTTGGTATATTGACCTGTTGAATATTAACTTAAACAACCACGATCTGCCTACTGCTAAAATAAGAATAAAGCAATATATGGACGCGTTTAAGAAGGATGGAAGTAGAATTACCGAGAATTTAGACTTTATGCCTGAAGGTGGTTTTGATACTTTTTATGAGGATGAGCTTGATTCATTTGAAAGAGAAGTGCAAGCAACAAAAGAATGGTTTGCGAGGCCTCGGTTTAAGGGTATTAGACGTCTTTACTCCGCCCGCCAAGTTGTGCAGCAGAGGGGCACTCTTGAGAACGACTATCCTATAGCGAGAAGATATTCTGAGGAGTTTTATAGACGTCTTAGAGTTCTCTTTTCACAGGGCAAGCAGGTTACTAGTTTTGGTCCTTACTCTCCGGGTCAGGCGGTTGTCATGAAAAGGATCGGGGTTGAGGCTATCTACCTGGGGGGATGGGCAACATCGGCGAAGGGATCCGTTCAGGAGGACCCTGGTTCAGATCTGGCGAGCTATCCGCTTAGCCAAGTGCCCGATGAAGCGGCGGTTTTAGTGCGCGCTCTACTTACTGCTGATAAAAACCAGACGTTTCTAAGGTCAAGAATGTCTGATAAGGAGAGAAAATCTACCCCACACTATGACTACAGGCCTTTTATTATTGCTGACGCTGATACGGGACATGGCGGAGATGCCCATGTGAGGAATCTCATACGAAGGTTTGTTGAAGTTGGGGTTACTGGATATCACATTGAGGATCAAAAGCCCGGCACAAAAAAGTGTGGACACCAAGGGGGTAAAGTGCTTGTCCCAGTTGACGAGCAAATAAAGAGATTAAACGCCGCTAGATTCCAGCTTGATATTATGAAGGTCCCGGGGATTATCGTTGCCAGAACTGATGCCGAGGCGGCGACCCTTCTTGACGGAAGGGGTGACGAGCGTGACCACCCATTCATCCTTGGAGCTACAAATATTAACATACCTGGCTATAAGAATTGTTATCTGGCGATACTTAAAAGATTCTTTGATAAAGGTGTAACCGACGTCAACGGTCATCTCTTGTATCAACTTTCTGATTCTGAATATGGAGAGACTTATAAATGGTTTGATCAAGTGGGCTTGACTTTAATTATTGATGAAAGTATTCAGGCACTTAAAGATGGACAGGAAAGGAGTATTACCAAGCCGCTTGACAATGCGGTGTCAAAGTTTGTTGAGGTATGGGAAGTGGAGTCCGGTCTTATGACGTTCGCGCAGGCGGTTGCCGACAAGATGGAATTTCAGATAGAAGAGGGCAGGAAGCTGAGTATGAGTATTGATGAATGGTTTGAGCTGGCGGCTCACACTTCGTTTCACAATGCACGTGAACAAGCTAGGTCAATGGGGGTTGAGGCTTCGTGGGATTGTGAACTTGCCCGAACCCCTGAGGGCTACTATCAAGTGAAAGGCGGTATTGAATATGCGATTGCTAAGTCCTTAGCAGTAGCACCCTACGCCGATCTTATATGGATGGAGACTAAGACCGCTAATTTAGAAGAAGCAAGGCAGTTCGCCAATGCTATTCACGCTGTCTATCCTGATAAGATGCTTGCTTACAATTTGTCGCCATCCTTCAACTGGGATACTACGGGTATGACCGAGGATGAGATGAGAGTTTTCCCCGAGGAGATCGGCAAGCTCGGTTACGTTTTTGATTTTATTACTTACGGAGGTCACCAGATTGACGGACTTGCCACCGAAGAGTTCGCCACTGCGCTTAGACAAGATGGTATGCTGGCGCTGGCTAGGTTGCAGAGGAAGTTCAGACTGCTTGATTCGCCTTACAAAACGCCGCAGACCTTGGTTGGTGGTCCACGTCTGGATAGCGCCCTTTCTGCTTCTTCGGGTCGCACCGCTACCACTAAGGCTATGGGTAAGGGTTCTACTCAGGTCCAGCACTTGGTGGAGACTGAGGTGCCACCTAAACTTTTAGAGCAGTGGCTAGAGTTATGGACGGCTCATAATAATTTCCCTGGATATTTCCACGTTCGGCTAAGGCCTCATACCGCTGGTTCGGATATCCTTGAACTAGGGGTTTATGACGAAGAAGAGAAAAAGATAGCGGATGTTGTCTTCACTACGATCCATGACCGCACGGGTAAACCCACAATTTCCGTAAGGGATCAAAATACGTTTGACGCTAAATATCGCCAGAAGAGATTGATGGCTTTGATACATTTGTTCCTGATTCATAGGTATAAGGCTATCTCAGTCCATTACGTAAGCCCCACTGAGGACAACCAGAAACAGACCAAGGGTATGCAGGCTCTTCAAATTTATGGGAACGTTCACATGGAAGTAGGCGATATTATTGTTGCTGAGGTAAACGCGTCACGCCTCAAGCAGCTTCTTAAAACGGATGGAAGGGAACTTAAAAAGTTTATTGCTAAGAAGTCCAAAGCCAAGAAGGCAAAACTAACGGTAGAGTGATTATGACATCTAACCTAAGGGTATGCCACTGCTTATTATCATTACTTGCGCATAGCCGAGGAATCTAGCGCTCTTCTTGGTTCTACTTAACTTCTCTTAAAAGATGATGGGCTTGTCTTTCTTGTGATTTTTTAGTTACATGAGAGCTGTATTCTTCAGCGCAAGCCTGAGAACAGCATCCATTCAGTCTGTGAGTGCAAAGATCACATAGTATTATCAGATTGTCGCAGGCAACGTGTTTACAGTTCCGATACTTGTCGCAACTCTCGTTGCAAGAAACGCATGTTGTGATTGAGCCACTTTCTGGATCGACGTCTGAGATTAGTCTTTGATCAAATACAAAGCATTTTCCATTCCAAACTGTGTTATGATGTTTCTGGCAAAAGTTTATAATACCGCCTTTAAGCTGATAAACATTTGTAAAACCTTCTTTTAACATGTATGCGGTAGCTTTTTCACACCTTATTCCACCTGTGCAGTAGGTGACAATTTTTTTGTCCTTTACTTTGCTAAACGATTTAAGTGCTTCCGGAAATTCTCTAAAGGTTTCTATGTCAGGGGTAATAGCGTTCTTGAACCTTCCTACCTCCGATTCATATCTATTTCGCGCATCTAGGATTATGAAGTCTTCATCGGTCTCATAAAGCTCAAGTAATTCTTCAGGAGTTATGTATTTTCCTCTTTTAGTTAAATCTAGTTCTTGCTCCATTCTTATTATTTCATTTTTAACGCGGACTACCATTTTCTTAAATGGATGAAACGAGCAAGTCTCCTCTCTAAAAACTACGTCCGAGAATTGTTCTATTCCCGTCAGGTATCTTTTATATTTGCCAACCTGCTCTTTAGAACCTGAGAGCGAGCCGTTGATGCCCTCGTTTGCTACTAGCACTTTGCCTACTAGCTCTTCTCCCTTACAGAAACTCAAGTGCGACTTGGCAAACTCCTCAGGGTTGGCTATGTCGGTGAATTTGTAAAATAAAATTATATGTATCTGATCCATAAAGAAACTGCGTCCCCGAGAGGATTCGAACCTCTGACCCCAGGATTAGGAATCCTGTGCTCTATCCTGCTGAGCTACGGGGACGGTTCAGTGATTGTGTGCAATTCATAACGTGTGCTTCATCTATACGAACGTATATTGAACCTATACTGGTAATTATGTCAAACCCAACTATACCGCTTTTTCCTTGAGATATTGCTCTACAATGCTTCTCCACAGTGCTTCACCCCTTTCCGTCTCGCTTAATTCGCTAAGAAAAGATTCAGGGTCTCTTTTCCATTTAAGCACTTTATTTAATCGCTTTGAGAACGTTTCGAAAGCACGCTTATTTGGTTGTTTATTATCAAGCAGATAACTTAGCTCTCCTGTATTCAAAGCCGATCTTAGTCTAACAAAGCAGATTCCAACGCGGACCTTATCTGTATCTATCTTATGCGCAATGCAAAAAGCCCTCTTATAAGCCGCTAACTGTTGGCGATGAGTGCTTCCCCTGTTTTGGTTGCGGTCGGTTTTCCAATCTATGATAAAATAGTTATCTCCATTTTGAAAAATTGCGTCTATATGTCCTGTGAAATACATGTCCCCGCCTTTTTCAGTATCGATAAATTCATTCAGAGGAATCTTTATAAATTTCTCAGCGGCGTAGTTATCGGGATATTCCTTTTTTATTAAGCTAATTAGGGCGTTGATATTATCTTTGAGCGGCTTAAAGTCGTCGGTGCAGTCACAGTTACCTTCGTTAACTATCTTTTCTGCAATTCTGTGAACTTCCAGTCCAATCGTGATTGCCTCCGATTGCTCTCGTATTCTGAGTATAGAGGTGACAAGATATTCATAGGCCTTATCCATCAAAAATGAAAATGAAATGTTATTTAGATCGTTAAAATAATTAAACACATAGTCAGTTATCCATTTCTCTTTTTTATCTAATAGTTCTCTTGCTTTGTCAAACTCGCGCGCCACGAAGAATGAGTAGGCTTTTTTTTGAGATTCGTTAAACTGAATCCCCTCCTCATTCCTGTATGATAAGTTACCTTCAACGGCGTATTGATTCATAAACTTATGTGACGAGTCGCTCAAAATTACCAGCTTGTTTTTGGCGCGGGTGAACGCTACGAAGTCAGTCCGCAACCCTTCTTCATAAATTTGTTGTCCAGCATCAATGCCATGAGTTTTAAGTATGGATTCTACAACCTCATCCTGATAGTTTGATTTATTGCTCGTCTGTCCTGGAAAGTAGATAACCGTATCGAACTCCCTTCCTTTAGCTTTATGTATTGTAGTTACAGTAATTTTGCTCTCTGTATCAGGCGCTTCGTAATTTAAGTTTGTGGACTCAAGATAAGCAATGAGGTTTTCAAGTTTTATGTCGCTTAAAAATTCCACCGACTCTCGAAAGGCGTCTTGGATTTTTGTTGACGCTAGAAAGTATTCTCTCCCGTGTGATACGGCTATGGGGATTATATTATTCTTAAAAAGCTCGTTGACGTGCTCAAGCGACTTAACGAATTGCCTAAGGTTGGCGAACTCTGGAGTGAGCCTCTCAAGTTTCTCGAGCGTTAAATCCGTAATTTGGGTGATCTCAAAAGCAGTGCGCAAAGGCACTGGCGCGAAAGTCGTAAAGAGGGCATTTCTAACGTCAAGTAAATCGTTGCTGAGGATACCCTTTAGAAACCGTATAACGTTTAATTTGGCGTCTCCTGAGGCTACCAGACAGGTTGATGAATGGTTTATTCCATTGTTAGTCAAGCGCTTTGATATTTCCGTAATCTGACGATTGGTTCTTGTAATAACGGCAATGTGGCCTTGTTCTTGCGCGTATCTTTTTAATAGCTCACTAGCTATATCTGGAATAAATTCTTTTTTAGCCTTGTAGATAATTGGCGGATCGCCTCTTCTTCCATCGGCACTTTTCAAATCTTCAAGCTCTTTTTTATGAGAAGGGTCTTTAGTTTTAGAAAGGAAATAGTCTTTTGCGTAGTTTAAAATTGCATCCGTGCTCCTAAAATTGTCTGATAGGACGAACTGTCTTGAGTTACTCTGAAAGAGGTCGAAATTTGTGATTGAGCCTCCTTGAAATCCAAATATAGCTTGCTTTTTATCCCCGACAGCGAAAAATTCTTTTGATGACTTTAGGGCAATATCAGCTTCCATTCTGTTTAGGTCTTGAAGTTCGTCAACAAGAACGAGTTTATGCTTAGGTATGTTTTTAAGTGCTAGGAATTTAATCAACAAGTCTGTGTAGTCCACACCCTTCTCTGATTTAGTCTTTTCGTAATCATTAAATATAGTTACAAACTCCTCTGCGAATTTGTGTTTTTCGTCAAGCTTAGTTTCATCCGCGTTTTGAAGGAGGGATTTGGTTTTCTCCAAATCTATCTTATCAGGGGTTATACCGAATGATTTTAAGAAAAGGATTAGTCTCTCAATTTTAGATGCTATCTCCGAGATCAGGTAGGATGGTTCGTAGTCAAATAAGTGGTTTTCTTTTATGTATTCAAATATGGTGAACCTTAGGAAGTTAGACGGTATAATAGGCGGCTGTTCCAGTTTTTCCATAGCGTAGGAATGAAACGTTTTTATCTGTAGTTTAGAGGAATCGATCCTTATCTGGTTCTCCAAAAGCAATCGGACAATGCGGCTCTCCATTTCTTGCCTTGCTTTATCGGTAAACGTAAGGCAGAGGATTTGTTCCGGACGGACTCCATTCTGGATGGCGGATAAGAATTTACTTGAGAGAATAAATGTTTTACCAGTGCCCGGATTTGCCATTACCAGTATATTCTCCTTGCCTTGAATTATTTCTTTCTGTTTAGCGGTGAGCTCGGGCATATTATCAATTCGCGGATTACGCAGATAAAGTGTTAGCGCCTAACATTCTTTGATTCTTGACTTATTTAAGTTTTACATAGATTTTGGGCAAAGACAATTGTGCGTAGTTTGATTATTTACATCACCGCTCTCAATTGATATTATCTCTATTAAAGGGAGGAAGGTATGATTAGGGTGAGCACGTCAAGAACGAATATAGGCTGGATTGGAACGGGCGTTATGGGAAACGCCATGTGTGTGCATTTAACTGACAAGGGTTATAAAGTGGTTGTTTATAATCGTACGAAAAAAAAGGCGAAGCAGTTGCTTGACAAAGGGGCTGAATGGGCAAAGTCTCCGAAGCAGGTAGCTGAAAGGTCTAACGTTATATTTACAATAATTGGTTTCCCGAAAGATGTCCGAGAGGTCTATTTTGAAAAGAATGGTTTGTTTGAAGGCGTTAAAGAGGGAAGCACATTGGTTGATATGACGACGACTGAACCATCTCTTGCCGAGGAGATTTACAATTACGCTAAAAATCTTAGGGTAGCCGCCATTGACGCGCCCGTTTCGGGTGGCGATATTGGTGCTAGGGCAGGGACGCTCTCTATAATGATCGGGGGTGATAAGGGAGCGATTCGAGAAATTATGCCTTTGCTTAGGCTTATGGGAAAGAATATAGTGCATCAAGGAAAAGCTGGGAAGGGACAACACGCCAAAATGTGCAATCAGATAATGGCAACCGGGATTATGATAGGCACGTGTGAGACCTTGCTTTACGCTTATAGAGCAGGACTAGACGTGAACACTATGCTTAGCTCCATTAGCAAAGGGGCTGCCGCCTGCTGGATGCTGGATAATCTGGCGCCTAGAATCGTAAGTAGGGACTTCAGACCGGGTTTTTACGTTGAGCATTTTATTAAGGATATGGGAATTGCCCTTAAAGAGTCCCAAAGGATGGGTATTGTCCTACCCGGACTGTCATTAGTGCATCAACTTTACATCGCTACAAAAGCTCAGGGACATGGGCGTAAGGGCACTCAGGCTTTGCTACTCGCGCTTGAGAGAATATCTAATCTAAAACCAACTCAATCTCAAAGACTTTAGGCCAGAATTTTCCGGTAACAAATAGCCGCTTATTTCCAGAGTCATAAGCTATTCCGTTTGGTCCGTCCGCCGGTTTTTTAACATCATCTTCGTTTAGCAGGTTACTAATGTCTATCCATCCCTTAACGCGTCCGTTCACGGGGTCTATTCTAGCTATACTGTCAGATTGCCAAATATTGGCTAAAATTTCTCCTCCATTGGCGCGTGGGACGTATTCAAGCTCGTTTAATTTTTTAACGGTTCCGTTGTCGTCATGCACGTTTAGTTTCCTGACTAAATTGAAAGTCTTAGGGTGCAAGAAGCGCAGAGTCTCGCTCCCGTCGCTCATAATTAAGTAATTGCCGTCATAGGTGAGACCCCACCCCTGAGAGTTATAGTGAAAGGTTTTTAGGTGGTTAAACGTATTTTTGTCATATACAAATCCGATTTTTGACTTCCAGGTAATTTGTATTATCTCGTTACCCACAATTGCTATTCCCTCACCGAAATACTTGTTGGGCAGTTTGTAGGATTTAAGCACTTTTCCCGTTCTAAAGTCAACCTTCCTTATGGTTGATTTACCGTGTAGTCCGGTGCTTTCATAAAAAGTGCCGTTATCAAAGGCTAATCCCTGAGTGAAAGCCCTGTCATCGTGGTTATAGGCGTTGATAATTCTGTAACTGTATATCGGAGTTCTAACTTTTTCTTTATCCGAGCGGATATTACCTACTCCACAACCCCCAATAACCCCAAAAGCTATAAAGACTAGTAACAGAACTCTACTCATTGGTGGCGCCTCTCTATGGTTTGCTTTTACGGACGTAACCATAGTGTCCTGAGTGTCCTGCAAATCGTCAACAGAAAAGGAAATTTACCTTACTTTTATAATATAATATGGCCTGTGTTCTAGCTTGACAAATTTCTTTTTTTAACATAGTTTTTAGGCATGTCTAAAATCTATGTTTTTATGTACTAAAATATTTTTTCAAGGGAGATCCTTTGGTAGCAGTTAATTTTAGTAGAGGTGAATAACGTTGGAGGAAACCCCCAATCCGTTGAGAAAGCGTCTTGGAGATTATTAATGTACACGGAATCAATTGAGGATTACTTAAAAGCCATATACGAGATTCAGAAAGAAGAGAAACATGTAAGCACTAGCTCTCTGTCTAGAAAGTTAGGAGTAGCGCCTGCGTCCGTTACTAGTATGATTAAAAAATTATCTGAGAAAAAGCTAATTACTCATAAACTTTATCAGGGAGTTAAACTTACGAAGGCAGGTCGAAAAATAGCCCTTGAGATAATAAGACATCATAGATTGATTGAGCTTTACCTAGCGGAAGCCTTGGGGGTGCCTTGGGATCGAGTTCATCAGGAGGCAGAAACGTGGGAGCACGTGTTGTCCGAAGACTTGGAAAACCGTATGGACGCCGTTCTCGGTCACCCGACTAGGGATCCTCATGGCTCACCCATTCCTAGTAGGGACGGCACCATAATAGAGATTGATTCCATACCGCTTGCCGATCTTAATCCAGGTCAGTCAGGAGTCGTGGTTGAGGTGAGTGACCATGATCCAAACCTTCTTAGATACATAGCCCAAATGGGTCTTTATCCGAAAACCGAGGTAGAGGTTATCTCAATAGAGCCTTTTGGAGGGCCCATAACGATAAAGGTTGAAGATATTAGCCACATACTAGGGATAGAAGCGGCGCGGCACGTATTTGTTACCGGTGCTACTGGAGTGCCTGACGAGGTGATATAAGATGAACCACAATATTTTTATACCGTTATTACTCTTGTTAGCAGTGACACTTTCATCCTGTTTTGCAGATAATAATGGTGGACGATCTAAAAGCAATGAAGCTGACGGAAATGTCCTTAACGTAGTTGCTACCACTGGGATGATAGCCGATGTGGTCCGGATAGTTGGTGGGGATAGAGTAGAAGTTAAATGTCTTATGGGCCCGGGGGTTGATCCTCATCTTTACAAGGCGAGTGCAGGAGACGTCGCTCTATTATCTAAGGCGGATATAATTTTCTATAACGGACTTCATTTAGAGGGTAAGATGTCGGAAGTATTCGAGCGGATGGAAAAACGCCGGATAGATACCGTTGCGGTTACGGACGGAATTTCCCGAGGTAGACTTTTAGCCCCGCCTGAGTTTAAGGGCAACTACGATCCCCACGTATGGTTTGACGTAGCTTTATGGATGGACGTTGTAGGATCGGTAAGAGATAATCTAAGTAAAGAAGATAGGGACAACGCAGCTATTTATAGCCGAAATGCGCTAGCTTATCTGGCTGAGCTTTCAAGACTTAACGAGCATGTAAAAGCCATGATTGAAACCCTTCCTAAAGAGAGAAGGGTTCTTGTAACTGCCCATGACGCCTTTAATTATTTTGGTAAAGGCTATGGATTTGAAGTGAGGGGACTTCAGGGAATAAGCACGGAATCTGAGGCAGGCACTGCAGACGTCCAATCGCTCGCCTATTTTATTGTGGAGAGGCAAATCCCTGCGATTTTCATTGAGTCTTCCGTGCAGCCTAAGTACATAGAGGCGGTGCAGGCATCGGTAAAGGCAAAAGGATTTAGTGTAGAGATTGGTGGAAAGCTTTTCTCAGACGCGATGGGTAATCCGGGTAAGCCCGAGGGTAATTATATCGGTATGGTTCGCTACAACGTCGGTACGATTGTGAATGCCCTTAAGAGCAAGGAGCGGTTTTGAAAACCGCCCGGTAGATGCTGAAACAAGGCCTGTAGGGTAGAGGGATGAACCCTCGTATTTACACCTATTTTCGTCTGCGTTAGTTTGCAAATGAAAAAATGAGAAGAATGAAAGACAAAGGCAAAAGATGAAAATGAAGCGCGGAGCAATTGAAATTGAAGATTTAACGGTGGCGTATAAAGAAAAACCCGTTCTTTGGGATGTTGACCTTCACGTGCCAGAAGGCGTGCTTATGTCAATCGTAGGTCCCAACGGGGCTGGCAAGACTACCTTAATAAAATCGATCCTTAATCTGGTTAACGCCGCTGCGGGTAGGGTGCTTATATACGGCGAGTCATATTCTAAGAACCGTCGGCTTGTAGGTTACGTTCCGCAGAGGGGTAGCGTTGACTGGGATTTTCCGACTAGCGTGAGGGACGTGGTTATGATGGGTCGTTATGGGGCTTTAGGGTGGATAAAAAGGCCTGGGACAAAGGAGCTTAAAATGGCTCTTGAAGCCCTTGAAAAAGTGGGGATGTCTGATTATGCGGGGCGTCAGATAAGCCAGCTTTCGGGTGGGCAGCAGCAACGTGTTTTCCTTGCACGTGCACTCGTGCAGGATGCCCAGATATATCTTATGGACGAGCCTTTTCAAGGGGTAGACGCGACTACAGAACGCGCCATAATATCTTTACTTCAAGAATTACGCTCGGGCGGAAAAACCGTTGTTGTCGTTCATCACGATCTCCAAACGGTTCCCGAGTATTTTGATTGGGTGACGCTTCTAAACGTGTGCCTCATGGCGAGCGGCGCCGTTAGCGACGTTTTTACCGAGGATAACCTGCGCCTTACCTACGGTGGACGCGTGTCTTTCTTAAAAGATAGTAACCAAATCAAAGGCTCTAGTTTAACAAAAGGCTCTGAAATCGGGAGAGTCTAATTTGTATATACTAAATCTTTTTAGCGACCTTCTTTTTGACTATACGCTACGCACGGTAGCTTTAGGCTCCGCTGTATTGGGCATGGTTAGCGGAGCATTAGGCGCTTATGCTTTACTTAGGAAGCAGAGCCTTTTGGGAGACGCTATTTCCCATGCGGCTTTGCCCGGTATTGCCTTAGCGTTTCTCCTTACCGGAAGCAAATTTACTTTGGTGCTAATTCTGGGGGCGATGGCTACGGGGTGGATAGCGACGATTTTTATCATCGTTATCGTCAGATCAACTAGGATAAAATATGATACCGCCCTGGGAATGACGCTATCCGTTTTTTTCGGAGTTGGTCTTGTGCTTTTAACCATAATCCAAAAAAGACCTGACGCAACGCAGGCAGGGCTTGATAAATTTCTTTTCGGTCAGGCAGCGGCGCTACTTGAACGTGACGTAATAACAATGTCTATTCTGGGAGGAATCGCAATTTTTGCAGTATTTCTCTTCTGGAAGGAGTTTAAGCTTCTCAGTTTTGATCCCGAGTTTGGTGCGACAATAGGGTATCCTATCCGTGTTCTTGACGTTTTATTGACTACTTTGATAGTAGTTGCAATAGTTTTAGGTCTCCAGACGGTTGGCGTCATACTTATGAGTGCTATGATAGTTGCCCCAGCCGCAGCAGCCAGACAGTGGACTGACCGGCTTGGTTTGATGATTATGTTATCATCGCTGTTCGGGGCTGTAGCGGGGATTGTGGGGGCGCTGCTAAGCAGTTTGATTGCAAGGATGCCAACCGGCCCGACCATAGTGCTTTGTATAAGCTCTATAGTTATTGTTTCAATTCTCCTAGCCCCAGCGAGGGGGCTCTTCTGGAAGTGGTGGGATGAGCGGAAAAATAGGGGAAATCTTCGTCTTGAAGGCATATTAGATGACCTTTATTCATTAGCGGTTAGGCATTACGATCCTGAACGTCCCCATTCAACGTCGGTTCTAAAGATAATGAATGCTGGACGAGGGGGAGTAGAAAGCGGGCTCAAGAAGCTTGAAGAGCGGGGTTTGGTTAGTCGTGTAAATTCAGATGAATGGGCTCTTACGAGGAAAGGCGTTTTAGAAGCCAAGAGGCTGTCTAGTATAAGGAACGTCAGGTGAGCATAGAATATATAGAGATTCAGCTAATAGCATCGTTGGTTGCTGTAGCCTGTGCTATACCTGGTGTATTCCTAGTATTGCGCAGGATGGCTATGATGAGCGACGCTATAAGTCATGCTATATTGCTTGGCATAGTCTTGGCTTTTTTTGTAGTTAAAGACGTTACGTCGCCTTTTCTTATTATTGGGGCTTCCCTAAGCGGCGTTCTGGTGGTGAGTCTGGTAGAGGTTCTTTACAAAACCAAGCTTTTGAGGGAAGACGCGGCAATAGGGTTAGTTTTTCCCGTTCTATTCAGTATAGGCGTAATACTAATAGCGCGTTACGCGTGGAATATACATCTAGACGTGCACGCCGTATTATTGGGAGAGATTGCCTTCGCTCCTTTTGATAGGCTAGTTTTTAGAGGGGTAGATATAGGTCCTAAATCGCTATACGTAATAGTTGCTATATTAATCCTTAACCTTATTTTCATATTGTCTCTCTATAAAGAACTCAAAATAGCAACCTTTGACGCCGGACTTGCCGCGGTGTTAGGATTTTCCCCAGGTCTTATCCATTATGGGCTTATGGGATTAGTATCAGTTACGGCGGTGGGTGCGTTCGACGCAGTTGGTTCAATATTGGTAGTAGCTTTAATGATAGCTCCTCCAGCAGCGGCTTACCTACTTACGGATAAGCTCTCGCATATGTTAGTTATAAGTTCTTTTATCGGGGTACTCAGCTCCCTAGGGGGTTTCTGGATAGCTATTTTACTTGACTCCAATATCGCCGGCTCAATGGCAACTATGTCGGGTCTTGTGTTTTTTGTTGTTTTCCTATTAGCGCCTGAGAGAGGTTTGATCTCTATTGCCAGAAGGCGTTCACGGCAGAGATGGGAATTTGCGGGGAAGGTGCTTGCAATACATCTATTAAATCATGAAGGAAGCCCTGAAGAAGAGGAAGAATCCCGACTAAGACACTTGGAGAAGAACCTAAGATGGAAAGACAAGTTTGCCAACGAAGCGGTAAAACGTGCGTCGGCTAGGGGACTCCTTCTCTTAAGACGCGGAAGATTAAAACTGACTGATCAGGGACGGGAGTATGCTAAGAAGTCAGTAATTGACAACGGAACGGCTTAGATATTAGTTAAGAAGACCCGCAAGAATCTTTTCTATGCTTAATTAGTTTTAGTATTAGGCTTAGTATTATTCCTTTAGCTCCGTCGTCATCTTTTAGGGACTCGACATAATCGATGCTACCCTTTATAGATTCATCTTCGGGAGAGATTAGAAGCGCCGTTCTTAATACGTCAAGCGCTTCGTCGTACCATCCTTTTTCCGCTAGCGATATGGCTAAAGCATTATAAGCGGGTATAAATTCGGGATCGTTTCTTATTACTTCTTTGAACTGTGCTGCTGATTCATCTATCCAGCCAAGATCAAAGTAGCAATTGCCTATTGATAGGAGCGCCCAAGCGTCTTTAGGATATAACGTTATGTGTTTCCTGAATTCCCTAAGCGCTTCTCTAGTCCATCCCATGTCAAAGTAGCACAATCCGATCTGATAATATATTTCGTCCTTTACGTAGTCAAAATCTGAACTGAGTTCAGTACATTCTTTGAAGTTCCTGAGGGCGTCTTCGTAAAGTCCGAGAGATCTGAGGATAAGAGCTGTGTGCCATTTAGCGGTTATACATTCGGGGTCTATGGTCAAAGCCTCATCGAAAGCCTGTATGGATTCTGAGTGCCTTCCCATTCTTGAAAGGGTAATGCCAAGCTGGCTCCATGTATATGGATCCTCCGGGTTTAAGTCAACTGCTTTTTTGAAGTAATAAACCGACGTTTGAAAATTTTCCATGGCGTCATAGGTCAGAGCAAACGATAAATAAACATCTGGATCATCAGGCGCTATCTCTATTGCCTGGCTGAGTTCTTTTATCGCCTCTTCAAAACGTCCCGCTTCTTTGAAGTCATCCGCTTTATTTAGGAGTCTGTCGAGTCTGCCCATATAGTTTTTGCGCCATTCAGGCGTATGGTCTGAATTCAACAAATAATATGTGCCTATTAGGTGGTTGTCAACTTTGAGACGAGATAAAATTATCCACGTGGTTGGTCTCCAGTTTTACGAATAGGTAAGGGGCGACCCTTTGCAGTCGTTCTTCCACACTAGCAGAAGGGGTATTTGTGAAATACTTGCCTAAGTGCTACGAACCTCATCTATTTTTGCAGCTCCTATAATAAAATTCAGTTCCTATGAAGCGGTCTATTGCGCCATATTTCTAAAATGATTAGAATCTCCAACTAAATATGTGTAAAACTGTTCAGGTTGCAGTTCCTGTACCACTTAAAGTCGGGGATGGGGGTGAATTTTATTCTTACAAAGTCCCTGATAATCTAAAGGATGGGGTGCAACTTGGAAAGCGTGTCCTTATTCCTTTTAGAAATAGTAGGCACGTTGGATTTATCGTTGGGTTTGAAAAGCCACCTCCCAATATAAAGCCCCGCTCCATCCTAGACGTTATTGACGAGAAGCCTCTGTTTGACCAAAAGAGGCTTGAATTCTTAAAATGGGTAGCTAACTACTATGTGTCGTCTCTTGGAATAGTGCTTAAGGTGGCGCACCCAGGGGGGCTTGGCGTCCGCCTACGTAGGCTAATCGGGATTACGGATAACGGAATCAAGGCGTTAGATGATGGGGAGCTATCTGCACGAGAGCTTTTGGTTCTTCGCACGGTCTATAACGCGAAAGGCATTACCTCCAAGAAGTTACTTGCCCTGATTGAAAGTGCCACCCGTGTCTCTGAGTCCCATCAGGGAAATGAGTTACTTAATTCGCTTAGACGAAGAAGTCTGATTGAGTTTAACTATGAGCTTAAATCCAATCCTAAGGTAAAGATGGAAAAGATAATAGTTGCGGGGGATGGTGCTAATCTGAAGAGCCGCTTTTTAGAGAGGAAACCCGCTAAGGCTCAGATTTTGGAATACGTGCTTACGCATGGAAGTATGCCGCTTTCTGATTTAAAGGAGATATTCGGGAACTTGGGCATTCATCTCAACTGGCTTGAGGAAAGGGGTCTCATAAAGATCAGACTTGAGAAAGTATCAAGGGATCCATTCTCCGAGATGAAGATTCCTAAGGACTTCCCTCCTGAACTCACTGTAGATCAAGAAATCGCTTGTAGTAGGCTAAGAGAGTTCGTTCAAGCGGGTAAGTACTCCCCGTTTCTCCTTCATGGAGTGACCGGTAGCGGTAAGACGGAGGTTTATCTCCGCACAACGGAAGAGGTTATTAAGCAAGGTAAAGAGGTTGTGATGTTAGTTCCTGAAATCTCCCTTACCCCTCAGCTTGTAAGAAGAGCCAAGGGTAGATTAGGAAACCAAGTTGCGGTAATTCATAGTGCCCTTTCAGACGGCGAGAGGTTTGACGCTTGGCGAATGGCTAGCACGGGAGAAGTTAAGGTATTAATAGGTGCAAGATCGGCAATATTCGCCCCCTTTAAGAATCTGGGCATGATCGTAGTGGATGAAGAGCATGATAGTAGCTATAAACAAGATGAATCCCCCGCTTATAACGCTAGGGACCTCGCGCTCGTTTTAGGGAAAATAACTTCATCCGTCGTAGTTCTCGGTTCCGCCACTCCTTCCCTTGAGTCGTATTGTAACGCCGTCAAGCACAAGTTTCATTATCTCAAGCTTCCTCTGAGGGTTGAAAACAGGTCTTTACCTCAAGTGAGCGTCATAGATATGAAGCACGTCCCCGTGGACGTTAAGCGGGGGGAGAGTAGGGATAATATATTTTCCACAAAACTCGAGCGGGCGATTCAAGATAATTACAATAATAAACGTCAAACTATACTCTTTTTAAATCGTAGGGGGTTCTCTACGCTTATTATCTGCCCAGCCTGCGGGGACGTGCAGAAGTGTCCTAACTGCTCGGTTTCACTCACGTATCACGTTAAGAAAAATTCTGTTTCCCGATTGGAGTCAGGGATGCGTATGTGTCATCTATGCGGTCTTTCCGAGAAGCTCACCGCAGGTTGTGCAAATTGTGGGGCTAGCGTCAGGGTTTATGGAGTAGGAACGCAAAAGGTTGAGAAAGAACTCAAGCGTCTTGTGCCTAAAGCCTCGGTAATAAGGGTGGATAGAGATGCTGTTCAGGGCAAGACAAAGTTTCTGAAGCTCTACGATAAGATTCAGAAGGCAGAGATAGATGTTATTATAGGGACGCAAATGGTTGCAAAAGGTCATGATCTTCCTGGAGTAACGCTTGTAGGGGTCATATCTGCTGATATGTCACTTGGAATGTCCGATTTTCGCTCCGGAGAGAGAACCTTCCAGCTTGTAACTCAGGTAGCGGGAAGAGCTGGTAGAGGAGAAGAACCTGGATATGTTATTGTCCAGACTTATGATCCGGACCATCCTAGTATCAAGTATGCGTTGAGGCAAGACAGCATCGGTTTTTTAGATAACGAAATAAAACTCAGAAGAGAGCTTGATTACCCTCCATTTTCAAGGCTTGTGAACGTAAGGTTTTCAGGAAGATTTGAAAGTGAAACTTCAGAAATCGCCGTAAGCACGGGTGAAATAGTGCGAGAGCTTATCTCAAAACTCCCATCTGGAACCGCTCGGGTTTTAGGACCATCCCCTTGTCCGATTAGAAAAATCAGAAACCGCTACCGTTTTCAAATGCTACTAAAATCTCATAATTCAGATGTTCTTCATGTCTTGTCAAGAAAGATACTCGCTTTAACCTCAAAGAGGTCTGAACGCGTCAGAGTCTCAATAGACATGGATCCCTATAATTTTAATTGATCCCTAGTCTCCCTTCTGGATTCCCAATCTAGTTGGGAATGATGGAAAAACGACCTCACCCCTGCCCTCTACCTGGTTTGACAGGCTCATCAACCAAGGGAGAGGGGGAAAAGACTAGATTCCTCGGTTGCTCTTTGCAATTAGGCGAGTTCAGAGAGTAGTAAAAGATATTCCCCTCCTTTCGTAAAGGAGGGTCAGGGTGGATTTCCTCTTTACCTGTAGGGGCGACTCTTGTAGTCGCCCAAAGGTGTGAAGGCAATGGGTAACCACAAGTGTTACCCCTACGAAAAGATGGAAGGGGTAGGAATCCATCCATCCATCCATCCATCCCTGTATGTATTAAGACATGTCCCCAACTTGATTGGGGAAGGGTTACTCCTACGAAAAAAAAGGAAGAGCTTCATAACCAACTATGAGCTTGGGTTGGCCAGCGGTGCCACCAGATACAATAACGTCAGTGGTTGCCCTAGAACAAGCATTTCTCCTATCCTCATCATAATAGGGATCCAGCGCCTGATTATGAACTTTTACGGATAAAGCATTGTCTTTATGGTAAGGTTTTATTGATCTTAATGTGAGTGAAATAAAAGAGAGAGTAGTGATAATGGCAGTAAAAGAAATAGGGGAATAGACGTTGAGTAGAACTTTTCCAGATTCAGAAAACGCCCGCATAATTTTGGAGCGCTATAAAGCGGATTATAATAAGAGTATATCCTCTAGGAAAAAGGATATTCTCAGTCTGCTCGCCTCGCACAGCAATTTCTTGGGAAGAATGGCACTGAAGTATCCTTACATTCTTGATTATTTAACAAAACCTTCTTCTTTAGAAAAAAAATCCTGTGCAGAATACATAACGGAGGCAGAAGAAATACGTAATTCCTCGTCCTCTCAATCTGAGCTTGAATCTAACTTAAGGAACTATAAGTACAGAGAATTTTCAAGGATTATCTATCGTGACTTAGATGAATTGGGGACTTTTCCTGAAATTATGGAAGAGCTCTCAGACCTTGCTGGGGCAATTCTGGAAGCTACGCTCCGCTACTATCGTCGAGAGCTTAACTGTGAGGGCGACACGCGGTTTGTCGTGCTTGCTATGGGCAAGCTCGGAGGGAGAGAACTTAACTTAAGCTCTGATATTGACCTTATATATATTTATGATGATAGCAGTGCCCCTGACCCTAATCCGTTTTTCAAGCTTTCGGAGAAGCTAACAAGAACTCTGAGCGCCGTTTCAGAGGATGGTTTTTTATACAGGGTGGATTTGGCTCTGAGGCCGGGCGGGGGCAAAAGCACAATAGCGGTTCCTAAAAAAGGCGCTGTAGATCACTACTATTATTGGGGTGATACTTGGGAGCGTGCAGCGCTAATCAAAGCAAGGCCAGTGGCTGGGGATATGGAGTTGGGTAGAGAGTTTATAGATGACGTTGAGTCCTTTGTATATAAAAAGTTCCTTGATTTCACTCTGATAGAAGACCTGAAGGATATGAAAACAAAGCTCGATAAACTCTACAAGAAGCGAGACGTCAAATTGGGTAGGGGTGGCATAAGGGAGATTGAGTTTTTCGTGCAGGCTCTTCAGCTTGTGAACGCAGGGGAGATAGAGGAGATAAGGGGTTGGAATACCCTTGAAACGCTTGAAAAATTGAGGGACTATAAAATTATTGAGGAAGACATCTTTCAATCACTCACCTCTTCTTATCTTTTTCTTAGAAAGGTTGAGCATTCTATACAACTCGTTGATGAGAGGCAAACGCATAAAGTTCCCGATTCTCCTGACGATATAGACAAGCTTGCAAAGAGGGTTGGGTTAGAGAGCCAATCTCGATTTGAGGAAGCTTTTGAGAAGACGACGTCTGAGGTTTCAAAAATTTATAGGAGCCTCTTTTATGAACCTTCTCAAAAAACTGAGGAAATTGGAGAGGAGTTCTGGCAGCTTGCGGACTTCCTGACCGAAGGGAACGTAAGTGAGGAGGAAGAGATTGAAAATTTAAGGAAGCTCGGGTTTAAGTATCCTGAAGATGCTATTACTATTTTCTCTAAGCTTCTCGATCCGAAAAAGGCTGGACTTACGCAAAGCGAAAGGTTAACTAACAGGAGGGTGATACCAGCCTTCCTCAGTAGTATCCTGAAATGTGCGGATCCCGATGCGGCCCTCCTTAACCTAGAGCGTTTTGTTGCGGGTATAGGCTGGCGGACCTCCATTTACTCCGTACTTTTAGAGAATCCCGAGATTGTTGAGCTATTGTCTAAGCTCTTTTCAACTACTGGCTACCTGACCAATTTCCTTATAAGTCATCCCGAAGACTTAAACATAATCATTCTAAAGGATGTAAGAACTGGGTATGGCAGTAAGGAGGAGATGTTAAATGGCTTAAGGAATACAATTAGCAAGGATAAGGATTATGAAGCTCAACTAGATACCATAAGAAAGTTTAAGCACATGGAGACGCTTAGAATCTGTCTCAGGGATTTGAACAATGAAGTTGATTCCCTATACGTATGCAAGTATCTGACTATGGTTGCAGAAGCCGTCCTAGAGGTAGGTCTTGATATAGCGTTCAAGCACGTTTCTAAGGCTACTAATGGACGGAAAAGAAGTCTTAATATGGTTGTTCTAGCTATGGGTAAAATGGGTGGGAGAGAGATGAGTTATAGCTCTGATCTTGACGTTATGTTCATCTATGAGGGAGAGGATCACGAGTTTTTTTCAAGGGTTGGACAGAGGTTGATTTCCGTTCTTTCAATTTCTACAGGAGAGGGATTCGCATATAAGATAGACTTAGGGCTCAGGCCATCTGGGCGTTCAGGTGCGCTTGTTACTTCATACGATTCCTTTAAGAGATACCATGAGGAGAGCGCTCAAATTTGGGAGAGACAATCACTAATTCGAGCTGTTCCAGCCGCAGGTGACATGAGACTAGGGGCTAAGCTTAAGAGACTTATAAAACGCATTGTTTACGAATATCCCATATCCGTAAATTTCCATGAAGAGATTAAGCATATGCGCGAGCGTATGGAGAAAGAGATTGCCCAGGAGACCCCTAAAAAGCTCAACATTAAAACGGGAAAGGGGGGGTTGGTTGACATTGAGTTCATTGTCCAGATGCTCCAACTCAGGTATGGGAAAAAACATAAGGAGATTAGGGTTCAAAATACAGCGGGTGCACTTGCAGCACTCAAGGGCGCCGGGCTAATTTTGGAAAATGAATATAAGTCTCTAAAAGACGGGCTCTATTTTTTTAAGAAGATGGAGAATCAACTTAGACTTCTGCATAACCTGTCTATTAACGATCTCTACGGACGAGATTTTGAAAGACTCGCCCCCGTGCTCGGTATGGATTACGACGGGGCAAAATTAAAGCAAAAATATCTCTCTAAGACAGCGGAGGTGAGAGACATATACGACCGTATATTTTTCTCACCTCCAGGCGATGGTGCTTTTCTGAAGCGATAGAGATTAAGAGGAGCGGCCCGCAGCAAGCGTTTTCATTGACGAAGGAGTATTAATGGTAACTTGGTTAAAGAAGGATGGCGTGAAAGCGGGGTTTAGGAGTTGTATATTCATAATGGCTGATGGCGCGAGGGATGACATCTTCTCAGAACTTCTGAAACGGGGAGACCTTCCGAATATTTCAAAATACGTCGTTGAGAAAGGTGACTATAGGAAAGGGGTTTCTACTTTCCCTTCTACTACAGGACCGGCTTATGCCCCTTATCTGTTAGGCAAGTTTCCAGGACGATGCAACTTGCCAGGCATAAGATGGTTTGACCGTAAGCAGTACCCTCGACTCTTTTCTATCAACCGTTTTAGAAGTTATATAAGTCCAGAGTCATATCTTATGAATAGTGACGTAACTACCGATAACAAAAGTCTGTTTGAGATATTTTCTAGTAGTTTCAGTATATTCAACGAGCTCTCTCGGGGAGTGAGTTTTGGAAAGGATAAAACTTTTTTCTCTAAGTTATACTATAAGGTCAAAGGCCATTTTACGGACAAAAGCGATGAAGTTGACACCGTGGCGCAGAGGTTGTTACTTAAATGTCTGAAAGATCGGTCTGAATTTGTGTACGTAGTTTTCTTAGGAATAGACACTTATTCTCATTTTAACCACCCGTTTCACCGTAAGGTAATTCAATCCTATATTAAGATAGACGATGCCGTTGGGGTTCTATCAAGGTATTTAGAAGGTGAGGGACGCCTTGAGGAAACGCTAATTGTAGTTGCGAGTGATCATGGTCTTACCCAGAGCCACTCTCATTTTGATTCCCTTAAGTTTATGAATGCTCAAGGTTATAAGACATTCTCCTACCCGAATGTTTTCAAACATTTCACTAATGCCAACGCTGCTACGATGGTTTCAGGAAATGCTATGGCGAATATTTACGTAAAGAGTCAAGACGGTTGGCAAAGGAAGTCCACTTTTGATGAGCTTTCGGGTTTGGTAGATAATTTGCTTGAGAGACCTGAGGTTGATATAGTGGCTGGAATTGACGACAGTGGTAGGGCAAGGGTTAAAAGCGTGAGAGGTGAGGCTTCTGCGTGGCTTGACGCCTATGGGAAGCTGCGATACGAGGAGATTAGCGGTGACCCATTTGGTTACGAGGGTATTCCCGAGAGTATGGATATGAATGAGGGGCTTTTGCATACTTATAACACGGAATATCCGGACGCGCCACTTCAAATTGTGCAACTCATGGAAGCGCCAAGAAGTGGGGATTTGGTACTAAGCGCTTCTAAGGGATACGACCTGAGGGCGAGACACGAGAACCCAGAACATCATTCATCTCACGGGGCGCTTTTTAGGGATCATATGATTGTCCCGATACTAATAAATACAAAAATTAGTGAGGGACTTGTAAGAACGGTTGATGTCTATCCTACTTTAGTAAACCTACTCGGTTATCCTGTGCCAGAAGGGATAGACGGCGTTAAACTGGTAGATAATTAAGAGCGGCAGCGTGTTTTAGATAACGTTTCATAAGCGCGTTCAACGTGTATGCGCCAGCTTTCGAGTTCTGGGTAGGAGTCAATAAGTTTCTCAATTTCCCTTACCCTTTCTTTGTTTCCCTGATGGCTCCAGAGTTTGGCTCCAAGCTCAATTGCAGGTATAGAACTCACGTCGAATTCGCTGGCTTGCTTCTTTGTTTTCTCAATTAGTTTAGGAATAAGTGGAAGGCTCAGATCACAATACTTTATCACCATGTAGTTATATCCATTACGCACGTTCTCAGTAATCATATTGAGATAATAATAGTAGCAGTCAACGTCGTCCGATTGCAGTATGACTTTATTCTTATCTATTTCAGTCAATTTTATTTCCTTCTTTTTATCTTACCATCCGCATAATCTGTAGATAACATCCTAGCTCGCCCTTGGGATACGTTCATAACCGAGTTCACAAGCTCATCTATTATGTTATCAGGGACTTCTATTGCTATTGATGCCTTGTTCGCATAAGTTGCGTTCTTGATTGATACGCCCATTCTTTCGATCGCTCGGCGGACGGGGTTTTCGTGCTTATAGTCTATGATGATTTTCATCCTCACAACGTCAAATCGCTCAATCAGATGAATTTTGTCTAGAGCTAAAATCAAAGTCCCCGAATACGCCCTTACGAGTCCACCCGTTCCGAGCTTAATTCCACCAAAGTATCTTGTAACGACGGCTGCGATTTCTCCTATGCTCTTGTGTTGAAGGATGCTTAGTATTGGCTTTCCGGCAGTTCCGGGTATTTCTCCGTCGTCACTACAACCTATATCTGCGGTGCCTGATGGATTACCTGCTATAAATCCATAAGCATTGTGCGTTGCGCCATTGTGCTTTACCTCAACGTTTGTAATAAACTTTTTAGCGCTCCCCTTGTTTTGGACGTGTCCAACAGTGGCGATAAACCGACTTTTGCTTATTTCCTGTTCTACTACGATTGTTTCTGAAGGTATGAGAAATGAGGATGTGTTCGCCAATTTCCAATCTTCCCGAGCTTATTTTTAATATATTGTAAACTATAGCTTAGCCTGAGCGCAAATTGTGGGGTCTCGGCGCGCTAGTTTTGAATTGACAGAATTTGAGATTTAATATACTTTCCAATATCAAAAGGTAAGAGCGTGAGAACTTAACTAGCCAATGGGTAAGCATAACAATAAGCCTTTATCAGTGAGGAACTGGATTACTATTTTGGTTGTGCAATCAATCCCGCTGGTGGGTTTTGTGACTCTTCTTTACTGGGCATTTAGCAATTCATCTAACGTAAACAGAAGAAACTATTCAATCGCGGTGTTAATTTCTTTTATCTCTCATACCATTATAGTTGCAATGGTTCTTCTTGTGATATTAATGCAAGTGTATAATTCTGAATATTTGTGGTGAGCAAAGTCAGTTGTTTCATTTTGGTTGGGGGCGATTCCAACGCGGGGAATTTAGTATTAAGATGAATGAAGTTAAAAGGAGGCTATAAACCATTATGTGGGATGATATCAGATTGTTTGGAACGGAGTTAATAGGGACTTTTTTCCTTGTTTTCGTAGCTACTGGCGTTGTAATAGTCAACAATGTTTCAGGCGGTGTCCTAACTCATATGGGAATAGCTATTGCTACTGGTCTCGTTGTTATGACTGTAGTCTATTCTGTGGGCGACGTTTCAGGCGCGCATATAAATCCCGCGGTGACAATAGGATTTTGGCTTGCTGGGCGCTTTCCCAGAAGCCAAGTGTTTCCTTACATCATAAGCCAGTGTTTAGGCGCTCTGCTTGCGAGTTTTATTTTAAGGTTGCTCTTTCCCGAACAAGCTAGTTTAGCTTTAACCGTGCCGAGCGAGCCGGTGTATCAATCGTTTGTTATGGAATTTGTAATGACACTATTTTTAATGTTTGTGATATTGAGCGTTTCAACGGGAAGTATGGAGAAAGGTATTATAGCAGGAGGCGTCATTGGGGCTGTCATAGGACTTGCTGTATTATTCGCTGGTCCAATTTCGGGGGCTTCTATTAATCCGGCGCGATCGTTAGCGCCAGCAGCTGTTGTGCTCAACTTTTCCGGACTGTGGGTTTATCTAACTGCCCCTTTTATGGGTGCCGCGTTAGCCGTCCCAATCTATCGTTTTACTTTCACAAAGTAAAACATCCAACCGGGCTTGAACTTTTTGTTCTTTCATATGGGTAAAACTCGGTTTCTCAAACTTGGCTTTCAACCGGGGTGTCGTTATATAATTTAATATTTAGTAGGGCTATGAGCCCCACAGACTACTAATTCCTGCCAACAGAATTAACAGCCAATTTGGCGGGGCTCAGGTTGATACATCCGGTTCAACAATACTGTATCAGATTTTAATTTTTTTGAAATGTTTTTAGAAAATTTATGTAAAAAACTTAAGTATCTGTATGTTACCTTGACTTTATAGCTATATATAACTACCATTTAGCAGATGATTCAAACCAACTCAACTATCTGAAACTAATGTGAAAACATGTCTAATAACTCTCAAATACCAAAACTTCTACGTGGCATAGCTGAAAGGGCTAAACATGCGTCTTCGGCATTAGCAAGGGCTAAGACTGCCTCAAAGAACAAGGCATTAGCAAGGATGTCTCAAGGTCTTCTGGAGAAAAGGGAGCTTATAATTAAGGAAAATAAGGAAGACGTGAAACAAGCCTTGTCCAACAAGTTACCTGAGGTGCTTGTTGACCGTCTTACCCTTACGCCGGATAGAATTGAGAGGGCGGCTAAAGGTTTAAGAGAAGTCGGCTCCTTAGTTGATCCCGTCGGTGAAGTTGTCAGGATATGGAAACGTCCTAACGGTCTTAGGGTAGGTAAGATGAGGATTCCTCTTGGGGTGATAGGAATAATTTACGAATCTAGACCCAATGTGACGGCGGATGCAGCAGGGCTTTGCATCAAGTCGGGTAACGCCGTAATTCTAAGGGGTGGTTCTGAGACTATAAGGTCTAACAAGGCTATAGGTGAAGTGCTTAGGGCTGCGCTGAAGGAAAGTGGGATGCCAGAGGACGCAGTTCAGATAATACCGGTTACGGATAGGGAGGCAGTGCTTGAAATGCTCAAGCTAGAGGAATTTGTTGATCTAATTATTCCAAGGGGGGGAGAGGGTCTTATCAGGTTTGTTTCAGAGAGTTCAAGGATACCAGTGCTTAAACACTATAAAGGCGTATGCCACGTCTTCGTGGACGAGAGTGCTGACTTGGTTGTGGCGCAGGATGTTTGCCTAAACGCCAAGGTGCAGCGTCCGGGGGTGTGCAATTCTATGGAGACTATGCTGGTTCATAAAGCCGTTGCAGATAAATTCTTGCCCCGTGTAATTAACAAGCTGAGGGAAGAAGGAGTCGAAGTACGAGGCTGCGAACGGACGAGATATATAGTTCCAGGGGTTGCCAGAGCTACTGAGGATGATTGGTATGAGGAATATCTTGACTTTATTCTAAGCATAAGGGTGGTAGATGATCTTAATCAAGCTATAGCACATATAGAGAAATATGGCTCTATGCACACTGAATCTATTATTACTCAGGATTACTCAACTTCAGAGGCTTTTATTAATGGTGTTAACTCTTCAACCGTGATGGTGAATGCCTCTACAAGGTTCAGTGATGGTTTTGAGCTAGGTCTTGGCGCCGAGATAGGAATAAGCACTTCTAAGCTCCACGCTTTTGGTCCTATGGGCGTTGAGGAACTGACTACTACCAAATTCATTGTCTATGGGGAAGGACAGATAAGAGAATAATCCTTATCCCTAAGCAGGGTTGGGGATAGGCTTAGAGTTGATGCTAGTTGGGCTCACGCTTAGACAATTTACAGTAATAGATGAACTGTCCATCAGTTTCAGTAACGGCCTAAATATAGTTACAGGAGAGACTGGGGCAGGGAAGTCTATAATTGTTGACGCCTTAAATACCGTGCTGGGGCATAAAGTTACTTCCGAGCAGATTAAGACAGGTGAAGAAGAAGCTAGAGTCGAAGCACTTTTTGATCTTTCCTTGGATACCAAGCTAAAGGACCGAATAGATTCTTTGGGGTTTGATGTATCTGATGGCGAGCTATTAATAAAACGCACTATCCCACGCAGGGGTAGGGGTAGGGTGTTTTTGAATGGTAGCCTTGTTACTCTTAGGATGCTTGAGACGATAACGGAGGGAGTCGTAGATATATTTAGTCAGCACGAGCATCAGAGCCTCCTGAAGGAGGAAAACCACGTCAGGGTGTTAGACAAGGTAGGGGGGAGTAAAGTTGAATTGTCCGAATATAGGAAACTACACCGTGAGTACTTAGAATTGAGTGGTGAGCTTACCTCTATGTCTCAAAACCAGAGGAGTCAAATTGAAAAAGAGGACTTCTTAAAATTCCAGTTTGAGGAGATTGATCAGGCGGGTCTCGGTCTTACCGAAGATAGCGATCTTGAAGAAGAGAGAAAGGTGCTTGTACACAGGGAGTTCTTGCTTAGATCCGCTAGTGTGGCTTATGACCTGCTTTATGAAAATGAGCGCTCCGTTCTCGGGACGCTTAAAACCCTATCTGACAGTATTCAGGAAGCGAGTGAGATTGATGGTGAATTAAAAGGAGTATCTGAGATCATAGAGAGCAGCGTTGCACAGATACAGGACGTGGCTTTCGCTCTCAGGGACTATGCGTCCGGTCTTAGCTTTGATAACGAAAGGCTCAACGAAATAGAGGCTAGGCTACAGGATATGAGTGTATTGAAAAGAAAATACGGTGGGACTATTGAGCAGATTCTGAACAAAAAAGATGAGTTACAAAAAGAGCTTAGAGAAATAGAGAGCTACGATGAGAAGATAGACGATCTTACCCAGAATTGCGCCACATTAAAAGAAGAACTGGTAGATATGTCTAAGAATATCTCAAAAAAAAGAGACGAGACAGCTCAAGAGCTATCTCGTTCAGTCGAGGATGAGCTTAAGCAGGTAGGTATTAAGGGAGCAAGTTTTGTTGTAGAGATTAAAGAAAAAGAGCTTTCCTCAGATGGGATTGATAAAGTTCAATTTTTGTTTTCAGCCAACCCAGACGAGAAACCCAAACCCCTTGTAAGGGTTGCGTCAGGGGGTGAGCTGTCCCGTATTATGCTTATACTAAAAGGGATTATAGCTAATGTAGAAGGTGGGTCAGTAGTGATATTTGATGAAGCGGATTCGGGAATAGGTGGAGCTGTTGCGGAAAGGGTTGGACAAAAAATAAGCGAACTCTCTAAAACGCATCAAGTAATATGTATAACTCATCTGCCTCAAGTTGCTAAATTTGCCGAGTCCCACGTAAGGGTGTCTAAGTCCTTAGTAAAGAATAAAACGCGAGTAACTATAAAGAGTTTAAATCAGGAAGAAAGGATAAGAGAGTTAGCACGTATGATGGGTGGTCTTAATATTACGCAAAAGACCCTAGACGCCGCACGCGAGATGCTAGATCAGATTAAATCGCGTTAGCTATTAGCGGAGCGTCATTAGTATAGGTGGTTAAACCTCTATGAATATACTTCGACCTTCTTTGGAATTGAGCTTGGATATGCAGGTAACCTTATCACTAAATCGTGAGAGAATCGTCCACGATTCCCTTTCCGATAAGTCAATTAAAACTGAATAAACCTTAAACTTAAGTCTTTTCTTGCGCTCTTTAAATGATTTGAGCCATGAATTGCCTACGTTGGATTCTCCATCGGTTATGAAAACTATATCCCCACCATTGAATTTTGAATCCTGAAGAATCTCAAGGGCTTTGTTTATAGGTTCCTCAAAGTTGGTTCCACCTCCTGGGAAATATTCGGCAAGCTCAAATACGTCATTTTCCCTCATCTGCCACCCACTTCTACCCTCATCTACTAAGGATTCAAAGATTTTGAGTGGAGAACCTGCTGAAGAAAAAACTACTACATTAAATTTTCTCCGTTCCCTTTTAGCGATTTCAAGAAGGGTAAGGCACACGCCTTTAGACCAAAGTTCCTTTTTACCCTCCATTGAGGAGCTTCCGTCAAGACAGATCACTAGCGGACCCCTTCCTTTGTCGTCTTTAAGGTAATACTGGGCTAGACTGTTCTCAATAAACCTCTTTTGGAAGTCTATTTTTAGAAGAGGACGTCTTAAAGCTATTAACTCGGATGGAATTATCCTTCCTATGTCGTTTCCCATAGCTACGTTGAAAACCTCAGTACCCATTCTAGACCATGATTTCTTTCTTGCGCTTAGCATCTCCTCTTTTAAGCTGCCGACCAATCGCGCGAGTTTTCTTATCTTATCATTGTTGAAAAGCTTTGAGGCTAGGTCTAGTTTTTCTCCTACGCTTTTCTCCTTAGAGTTCCCCGTCGCGGCGTTCCACATCTCCATTTCCTGTTCAAACTCATCTACCCGATACTGAGTCTGTTTTAGAGATTGCTTTAGCAAGTTCTTAACGTCAAAATCCTTATTTTCATAATTGCTCTCCTGTATTTTTAGAAACTCACCCAGCTTAGACTCCTGATTAGAGAGTTCTGATCTCTTATTGGCAAGAACATTTTCAAAAGCCTCTGATGATTCCCCTTCATTCTTAGGCTTACTGAACTCCCTTTCCTTTTTTATCTCTTCTAATGTATCTATTTCATTCCCAAGTTCGTTAGTTTTCTGCTTTGCATTATCTATTTCCCATTCTCTTATGAGGGATTTTTCACCGGGACCCTCCTCCGATCTAAGCCAGTTTAGGATTTGATTTGCCACGTCAACCGTAGCCATAGCTGACTTAAAGCCGTCAAGAACGGTTTCTTCTCTTAGTTCTTTATGTTTCTCTTGCTCAAGCGCCAAAGAGAGTATTTTTCTTCTTAGGGTAGGGTTCTGTTTATCTAGTTCAAGGAGGACTATATTGTATTTATAAAAGGAAGCGAATAGGTCAAGGGCTAATGCTTCAAATTTAGGTAGCAGGCGCGAGCCGTTCTCAATCAAATCGGCAAGCTCTTTTGACTCAGAGCACAATTCTGAAAAAAGCTCTCTGTCAAACGAGTCAGTTTCTATAACGTGTGAAGATAAATCAAAGGTCATTCTATGAAAGTAACACGCCTCTTAGGACATATCAATTTAGTTTATATCATTTCGCGTTGGGCGTGTTAGAATTAACTTCCCTATACTCCTTAGAATCTTATAGAAACTAACTCGGTTAATGGAAGGGAATAATAGCAGCCAAAACCTAAGATTTGAAAGGCAAGAAATAGAAGCGGTCATAGTGGTAGGCGTGATTATGGCTATAAGGCTGCTCGGAGTCTTTTTAATTCTTCCTGTGTTCAGCGTTTATGTGGAAAGATATCCAGGTGCGAGCTTGACGTTGGCTGGGGTGGCTTTTGGTATATACGCCCTCGCTCAAAGCCTTCTTCAAATTCCCTTTGGTTGGATAAGTGATCGGGTAGGCAGGAAGCCAGTTCTAGTTCTGGGACTTATCCTCTTCACCGTTGGAAGTATACTGTGCGCAATTGTTGATAACCTTACGGAACTTATTTTTACAAGGATTATACAAGGCTCAGGAGCGATAAGCTCGGTTGCTATCGCTTCATTAGGAGACCTTACGCGCTCTCAGATGAGGGCTAGGTCGTTCACTATTGTGGGGTTGATCATAGGAGCCGCTTTCATAATTGGAATCATCGCCGGTCCACTGCTCGCCGCGCAGATGGGCTTCTCTATGCTTTTTTATATACTCGCCGCTTTGGGCGCCCTTGCAATCACGGTTACCCTGCTCTTTTTCCCTCACATACAGAAAGACTCGATAATAACACAGAGATTTAATGTATTAGGTTTTCTTGACAGCCTTGAGATCAGAAGGCTCCTCATATCAGCTCTTATCTTGTCGTTCACAGTCAACCTATTTGTGTTTATTTATCCCCTTAGTTGGACTAGTGCCGGGGTAGGAGCGGGTGACTTATGGCACGTATATCTTGTTACGCTCATACCGACGATGCTATTTATATATCCTTTTATTAGGCGTGCCGAAAGGTTAGGTAAGTTAAGGAATGTCACGCTCGGCGCTTGGGCACTTATAGCCTTGAGCTTTCTTATATACCCTGCTAATGCGTGGACTAGCTCAGTTCTTTATCTAGTTGGCATGATCTATTTCGCGAGCCATGCGGTTTTGCAATCCCTCTTCCCTGCTTTCCTAACTCAAAGAGTCGGTCAGGAGAGCAGAGGGGCAACAACGGGATTCTATAATCTGTTAGCCTTCTTTGGGGCTTCCTTGGGTGGCATATTGGCGGGCTACCTGTATGAAATGAGTGAGCACTTGCCACTGATCCTATCACTTCTACTGATAATAGCATGGGGTCTTACCGGTCTTCCAATGCCTCCTCAAAGCAAGTCCTAGATCTCAACTGGGGAAAAGTGGTATCATATATTCAATAATAGTTCTCATAACGCCTCGTGATCAAGGTTAACTATGCCAGTTTTGTTTTTCTTCAAAGGAGTATTAGTAGGTATAATAATTTCCGCTCCTATAGGTCCAGTTGGCGCACTTTGCATACAGCGTTCTATTAGCTATGGCAAGCTCTCCGGGGTTGCATCGGGGCTAGGGGCTGCGATGGGGGATACCGTGTTCGCCGTTGTCGCAGTATTTGGACTCACTTTTATATATGACGTGTTGGTTAAGTATGAGGTCTGGTTTCGCGTCGCCGCTGGAGTGATACTTCTATTCTTTGGCTTGAGCGTTTACTTGTCAAAGCCGATTGAATTTGCAGGAGCTAATAAAGACGTGAATCACTTTGGAGCGTTCAGTTCGGCGTTATTGCTTACTCTTTCAAATCCACTTGTAATCCTTTCAATAACCGCTTTATACTCAATAATGGGAATTTTAGAATCCGCAGTCTCTCATTATTACTCAGCGGTGCTTCTAATCCTCGGTGTATTGACGGGGGCGATTCTCGCATGGTTTGTTATATGTCATTTCACGTCTGGTTTGGGCAAGCATATTGGCGGGCGGGGTATTTCTCTTGTCAACAGAATATCTGTCAAGTTGATTCTTGCCTGCTGCGCTTATGCTTTTTTAAGTATTCTGTTTATTTATCCATAACTTCAGGTTTTTGTCCCCGGCAAATTACAAGGAAAGCTACGCCTGTTATTATCAAAGCACCTCCCAAGAGTTTTGCGTTGGATGGGATTTCTTCGAAAAGAGCATAAGAGAGTAAAATGACAAAGAGTGACTCCATAGGCAATACCGCCGTCGTGCGAGAGATATCTATAAGCTTTATCGCCTGAAACTGGCTTGCCTTGGCGACATATGCGCCAGTAATTCCCCCAAGAGCCATAAAAATTATATCTATCGGACTGGAAGGCATTTCAAAAGTGCCCGTTATAATGAGATAGGTAATGAGGAAAAGGGATACACCTAAGGCGCGCAGGGAGGCAACCATAAGCATATTGAGATCCTGAGCGATTTTTTTGACTATAAACGCCATGCACGAGTAGAAGAACGCGGCACCTAGGGAGGCTAAAGTGCCGAGTAAAAGCACGGTGTCGCTTTGGTAGGCTACAATCATTCCCCCTGCTACGGTTACGATAATTCCCATGCTTTCCCCTCTATTAAGCCTCTCACCTAAAAATATCACTCCCAAGAGAAGAGAGAAAAGCGTCTGCGCCTTCATAAGGAAAGAGGTGATAGGGATTCCAATCGTCCTTATTGACGTTATCCAGAGGACCGCTCCCACCGAGGTCAGCATCGATGTGTAAATGAAAATCTTGATGTAATTTCTTAGTTTTTTAGCTTCGGCTTTTTGGGAAGGAGTTGCGATTACTACGATAATTGAGCAAATAAAGGCTCCGAAGAACCAGAAAAAAGTCGTGGTTTCAGGATCGAGATTCCTATCTACCGCCCTTCCAAAAGCGTAGGATAAAGCAGTAAAAAATGCTGTTCCCACGAGGAGTAAATAACCTACTAAGGGAAATCTATTTTGCAATTAGTTTCTTTTTGTCTTCTCTTTTTTAACGTTTGTAGAAGTGTCAGTCGCAATCGCCAGACGAGATAATCCTTCTGACTTGGCGATATCTATCACTTTCACAACCTTACCGTGAGGGACGAGACCATCAGCCCGAATTACCACCACCGATTTCTTGTTTTCTATTGCTCTTAGCTTTGGAGCAAGACTTTCGACTTCTATCTTCGTATCGTTATAGAAGATGTTTCCATCTTTTGTGAGATTAATTGTTATTTCTTTGGTTTCAACGGGTTTGGCGGACGCGGCAGAGGGCAGTTTTATATCAAGCCCTGCATTAACCGCGAAATTTAGCGTTACTGCAAAGAATATAAGAAGGTTAAACACAACATCTACTATGGGGGTAACGTCAAGTCCTCCGCCGGCTGACGCTATTCGCCTACTTTGCGGTCTGAATTTCATTATAGTTTTCCTTGCTTATACTACATCACTTTTTTCTTGTGTTACCATGACGTATTCCATTATTCTTCTACCTTCCTCTTCCATGAGGAAAATTAGCTCGTCCGCTTTGCTGGATATGTATCTGTAGGCAATAAACGCGGGTATGGCTACAAACAACCCGAATGCTGTTGTGTATAACGCCTCGGATATTCCTCCCGCAAGCTCAGGTGGATTGACTACTGGAGAGTCGGCAATCACGCCGAATATTTTGATCATACCAGATATAGTTCCCAATAGCCCGAGAAGGGTAGAGACGTTGCTAATCGCCCCTAGCCATGATATGTGTCTCGTCAGCTCGAGAGCTTCTTTCTCTCCCGCTTCCTCTATATCCACTCTCAGCTCGCCTCTGGATTTATTAGAATTTTCAAAAGCCGCGATCGCTATTCTTGAAATTGATGAGGCATTGGATTGCCTTGTATAAGCCTCAGCGCCGCCAAATTTGCCCTGCCTTAGAAAGCCATAAAGATGTTCCAGAAAGTCATAAGGGACAATCTTATTAATCCTTAACATCCACATTTTTTGTAAAAATATGGCTAGCCCAAAGATAGAGCAAAGGATGATCGGATATCCAAAAGTGCCAGATTTTCTTACTATATCAAAAACGCCTGAGAAAAAATCCATCAATATCTCCCTTCATGTCCGGTGAACTTACCGAACCATTGTAAGTTAATTTATATTGTGGGTAATGCATTTAAGGGTTGCTTCAATGTAGTTTAACTTGGCAAGGTAACCACTCATAACTTAAAGTCAATGTTTGTGAGGACTAAGTTATATTATAAACAAGTTGTTGAAGGTATATTATACAGATGATTGTAGATAGGCTTGAAAGGTAGGGTAGCTAAATAGGATTATTATGGATTTTCTATCTGCGTCATTTTGAACTTGTTTACCCTGAAGAACCATCACACTGAATAATGGGCTGAGCAGAGACACGGGTACTTCTATCCTCATCACCGTTTCGTGCTCTCCTCCGTGTTGTCTTTAACCCAAATACTTGGTAAATTATATCACCAATGTGAGATATTCTTCGTATTTTGTGCCAACCCTTAAAGAGGATCCTGCTGATGCCGAGATTGTAAGCCATAAGCTTATGATAAGGGCAGGGATGATAAGAAAGCTGGCTGCCGGAATCTATAATTATCTTCCCTTGGGACTCCGTTCAATCAAGAAGGTAGAGAATATGGTCCGTGAAGAAATGAATAGGGCGGGCGCTATTGAGCTTCTTATGCCAGCGGTTTCACCTGCCGAGCTATGGAAAGAGAGCGGAAGGTGGGATTATTATGGCAGAGAGCTTCTCAGGTTTAATGATCGGGCGGAACGAGAGTTCTGCATAGGGCCAACTCACGAAGAAATTATAACTGACGTAGTCAGGCGGGATATACGCTCGTATAAGCAGCTCCCGATCACTTTGTATCAGATTCAGACTAAGTTCAGGGATGAAATACGCCCCAGGTTTGGCGTAATGCGAGCGCGCGAATTCATTATGAAGGACGCCTATAGCTTTGGTGCCGGAGTTGAAGAAGCGGAGAAATCTTACTGGTCTATGTATGAGGCGTATAGCCGTGTATTCGAGCGTTGCGGGCTTGAATTTAGGGCGGTTCTTGCTGATACGGGCAATATAGGTGGTAATTTCTCACATGAGTTTATGGTACTTGCTCCGACTGGTGAGGATGTGATAATGAGTTGCGATAAATGTAACTATGCGGCGAATCTGGAGCTTGCGGAGATAGGGAAGCCAACTTGCGTTTCAGAAAGTGCAAAACAAGGACTGCGTTCCTTGTCAGAGATTCATACTCCTAACCTGAAAACAGTTGAGGAAGTAGCTGAATTTCTAAATGTAGTATCCTCTAATTTAATAAAGACTATGATAGTTGAGATTGACGGACGGCCTATTGCGGCGTTACTAAGAGGCGATCACGAATTAAGTCTTACTAAATTGAGGAAAGCCCTAGGTGCAGAGCTTGTAGAACTGGCAAGCCCTGAGACAATTCGCAAAGTGACGGGTGGGGATATGGGCTTTAGCGGACCCGTTGGGCTTAAAATTCATTTGGTTGCCGATCAAGCGGTTCAAGATATGCGTAACTCCGTTACGGGGGCTAATAGAGTGGATTATCACGTTATCAATGTCAATCACGATAGAGACTACACAGTTAATCAATTTGCTGATATAAGGGTGTCCTCAGAGTATGATCCGTGCCCCAATTGTAAAAACGGAACGTTGACTTCAACAAGGGGAATAGAGGTCGGTCACGTATTTATGCTGGGGACTAAATACAGCGAGGCTATGAACGCTACTTTTGTGGACTCAAGCGGTAATGAGAAGCCTTTTATTATGGGTTGCTATGGTATTGGAATAGGGCGTACGGTAGCAGCGGCTATAGAGCAAAACCATGACGAGGGCGGTATGATTTTACCTAGGGCGATCGCCCCCTTTGAAGTCAGCGTGTTACCGCTAAAGATTAAAGATGAAGATATATTATCCGCTTCTGAAAAAATCTATAATGAGCTTTTAGAGCTTGGTTTTGAGGTGGTAATAGATGACAGAGACGTTGGGCCCGGGTTTAAGTTAAAGGATGCCGATCTAATCGGAGTGCCGGTTCACGTTGCAATAGGTCCAAGGACAATTAAGAACGGCGAGGCTGAGATAAAGCTGCGTAAAGGGGGTGCTTCCAAGAACGTTAAACTTGAGAACGTAGCTGAAACAGTACAAGAGGCGTTGTTATCTTAGGACTCTTTTGCCGTTCCAGTGAAAAAGCTTCATCTGCTCAATTGAGTTGTCAAGTGCTTAATACAACGTTTTCTTGACTAAGTAACATTTTTATTTGATAATAACAGATTATGGTAAGAGAAAGGAATGATGACGTCAGGCAGGTTACTATAAAAAAGTATAGCAACCGTAGGCTGTATGACTCTACAAACAAAAAATATGTCACGCTAGATGATATAGCTGAGTTGGTTAGAGAGGGCAACGAGGTAAAGGTTATTGACTCGCAAAGTGGCACTGATATCTCTAAGGTAATACTAATACAAGTAATCTTGGAAAGCGAAAAAAACAAACAAGATGTTTTACCTGTTTCCTTTTTGCATATGCTTATTAAGTATGGGAACAGGGTTGCAAAAGATTTTTTTGAGAACTATTTCTTGATGATGTCTCAGCCGTATCTCTCGGCTCAAGAAAGCTTTAAGAAAAACGTGCTTACGTGGCAGGAGATGGGTTGGTTTCCGCCCGGCATGAATATGTCTCCTCCTAATTTTGATAATCTCAGTAGCTCGGGTGGTGACGCCGAGCTCCCTAGTGGCGAAGATAGAAATCCGACTGTGAGGACCCGAGAAGAGGTTGAGTTAATAATGCAAAAGATAAAAGAGCTCGAAAAAAAGGTTGAGTCTTTAGATAAAGGTTGAGTCTTTAGATAAAGAAGGATAAAGAAACCACTAACTAGTTTAGAGTGGTGAAAAAGAAGCGGTCTCATTCTACAATCCCCTTCCCCCACGATGCTAGATTTCCAATCGCGTTGGGAATGATGGGAGAGGGAGTGATTATAGTTCAGACATGTGTGTCTGACTATATAATTGTAGATAGCAATCCAGTATATTCACTTGTCTTTCTAATTAAAGAGAGATATTTTGCCAAAGTGCTATGGAATCCACCCCGAACGTGCTGTTTATTAATCATTCAGTAAGGGATGGGGGTCCTGGACAGAGTTTGTTCTACATACTTAAGTACCTGGACAGGTCTAAGCTTACGCCTTATGTGTTAATACCTAAAGATGATGTTTTTTCAGAGCGGCTAAAAGCCGAAGGGCTTTACGAAAATATAATTATTGACAGTAGATTTCCCGAGAATCTAAAAAAACCTCGATTTTCGAGGCACCGCTCGGCGATATTTACGCTTCTTTCAATAATTATAAATATATTTGCGGTACTTTCACTGATTATTACCTCTCCATACCTGATACGAAGAAACAAGATAAAACTTATTTATTGCAATGGCACGCAAGCCAAAATAGTTGGTGCTCTTATAGGTTTTATTAATTGTCGTCCCGTGATATGGCATGTAAGGAACATTCAGCAGACGGCGTTTCTAGGGTTTGTCATAAATTTTCTCGCCCTTATGCCTGTGGTAAAGAAGATTATATGTGTTTCTGGACCTACTGCTACTCAGTTCCGTTACGGGAAAAAAAAGCTCATGGTCATACACAACGGTATAGACGTTCAAGATTATAATCCTAGGACTACAAAGGGTGAGGTTAGGGAGAAGTTCAGTCTAGGGGAAGAGTCTATTATCGTTGGAAGCACAGGAAGAATAGTTCCTAGAAAGGGATATGACTTGTTTATCAAATCGGCGAAGGTTGTAGTGAGCGAGCTAGGCAGCGCCGCTGAAAATGTAAAATTTGTTATAGTGGGAGATACGCCTTATTTCTTTCAGGATGACCATTTGAGCTATCTTAAAACCCTTGTTTCTGAATACGGTCTGAGAGAAAACTTTATTTTCATGGGATTTAAGGAGGACGTCCGACCGTGTCTTAAGGATTTTGATATATTTGTAATTCCATCTAGTTATCCTGACCCATTTCCACGATCTGTTATTGAGGCTATGTCGTTTTCTTTGCCGATCATCGGCTTCTACGCCGGTGGGATAGTGGAATCAGTAGAGGATACCGTAACCGGTGTTCTCAACGAGTTAGGAAACGTCGATCAAATGGGAATGGCAATAGTAAGGCTTATTAGCAAGCCTAAGCTGCGTAAATCTATGGGAAAAGCTGGAAGGAAAAGGGTAGAGAGTAAATTTTCCGCTTTTGATAGAACAATGGATATACAAAAAAACATATTGGGAGTTACCCAAAATGCTTAGTCTTTTTTTCTTGCAGACTTAAAAATTAGTTTGATCGAGGTTCCCTCGAAATCAAACTCCTGTCTTAACTGATTTTCCAAAAATCTCTTATAATTTGTTGGTATGCCTTCAATTTTATTGGTGAATATTACAAAAGTTGGCTGTTTCGTTAGGGATTGAGATACGTAATAAAATTTAATTTCCCTGCCTTTATAAATAGGGGGCGGGCTAGTGCGTGCAGTTTTCTGAAGAAAATAATTTAGCTTTTTAGTAGGAATTCTTTGAGAAAAGTTCCTGAAAACGTTATCTACTTTATCAAATATTTTGTGAACTCCCCTGCCGGTTAAGGCTGAGATTATTAGCACCGGCGCAAAGTCAACTGCAGTCAGATTATCCTTCAGTATTTCCACTACGTTGGGTTCTTCTACTACGTTGCTTGGGGCGAGATCCCACTTGTTGAGCAGGACGATGCACGCCCTACCTTTATCAGCTACGAGCCTAGCGAGGCGGGAGTCCTGATGCGTAGGTCCCGCTTCAGCCTCTATCATCAATAAAACAACGTCTGCTCTTTCTATAGCTCGTATGGCTCTGAACACGCTGTGTCTTTCAACAGGAAAGTTAATTCTAGATTTTCTTCTTACCCCTGCCGTGTCAATCAAAATATATTCTTTACCGTCTCTACGGAAGTGAATATCAATCGTATCCCTAGTGGTTCCGGGAAGGGGGCTTGTTATCAATCTGTCTTCGCCAAGAAACCTGTTGATTAGCGTGGATTTTCCAACGTTTGGCTTACCAAGCACGGCAATTCTAATAGTATCTTCGTTTTCTTCAGCATCAACTTCAACTTTTATATCTAACATCTTAATAAAGCTTATAACGTTGTCTAAGAGAGTATTTATATTCCTTCCCTGAAGGGCTGAGACGTGTATGTATTTGTTGATTCCCAAAGAATGAAATTCAAGTCCGGCAATTTCGTGCTTCTTGTGGTCAATTTTGTTTACTATGTATATGACCTGTTTTCTCATTTTCCTAAGTAACCGAGTGACGTCAAGGTCATGGGGCATGGCTCCTTCCTTTCCGTCAAGCACAAATAAAATAAGATCGGACTCTTCAATGGCAGATTGAATCTGCTCTTTTATTAACGACGGGTATAGCTCTTCATCCTCAGGATTAAATCCTCCGGTATCTATCAGGCTGAACCCTATGCCGTCCCATTCCGTGTCGGCGTATATTCTGTCGCGGGTAACGCCCGGCACATCTTCGACTATAGACTTACGTTCACCGATAAGCCTATTAAACAAGGTTGATTTGCCGACATTAGGTCTTCCAACAATTGCTACAAGTGGTTTTCTGATTGATTGCTCATGCTCTAACGCGTTTTCCATAATATATAAATGCTAGAAAATAGTTTCATTTCCGACAAGAATTTTTGCTCCAAGTGTCGCCTGCACGGTATCTTCTGTATCTCTTACTTCGCCAGAAAGTGTAACTAGTCCTCCATTTAGCTTCGATTTTGTATCTAGCTCAGTGACGGTCCACTCCATAGTAACTGTATCGTTGATATAGACTGGCGCTGTGAATTTTATTGAAGCCTCGACCGTTGAAATATCGGTGTCGTGAAACTCCTTACTATAAACTCCTACCATGAGACTGAAAGTGAGTGCTCCATGAACTATTCTCTTACCGAATCTTGAGTTCTTCATATCACGCTCGCTCGTATGAAGGGCGTTATAGTCATTAAATAAACCTGCTGATTTTACGACGTGAGCTTCAGTGATTGTCATCCTTTGAGATATTTTATCTCCAACTGCAAGCTCGTTAAATGCTCTTCCTATTCTCGGCATGTGATCCTCCTTTGATGCGTTTTATATATGCTTTCTATTTTTTATGGCTTTGCCTATAGTTATTTCATCTATGTATTCTATATAGCCCCCCATGGGTACCCCATGAGCTATGCGGCTTACTTCAATGTCTAGGGGTTTAATAAGCTTTGCCAGATACAGGGCTGTGGCTTCACCTTCAACACTAGGGTTAGTAGCTACTATTACTTCTTTTATGCTATGTCTCCTACCTGATGCAGACTCTTTTAACCTAAGTCTGGCTACAAGCTCTTTTATTCTCAGATCATCGGGACCAATCCCCTCAATAGGCGAGATTACGCCGTGAAGAATATGGTATTTCCCATTAAACTCCCTGCTCTTTTCAATTGCCAACAGGTCGAGCGGTTCCTCTACGACGCATATTGAAAATTGATCCCTCTCCTTGCTTTCGCAAATGTCGCAAGGTGACTCTGAAGCGAAGTTAAAACAATTATTGCACAAAACTACTTTAGTTTTAGCGTCTATTATAGCTTTTGCAAGATTTTCGGCATTCTTCGCAGGCGATCTGAAAATGTGAAATGCAAGTCTTGTTGCGTTCTTCTCGCCAATCCCCGGAAGTTTTGATAGTTCATTTATCAGTTTTGATATAGGCTTAGGTAGTACGGTTCTGTTCATTTTTATAAAAGTCCAGGAGGAAGACCTAGGTTCCCTGCAATTTTAGAAACTTCTTCCTGCATCAACTGTTGCCCCCTTTTAAGCGCTTCATTGACGGCGGCTGTAATTAGGTCTTGAAGCATATCTATATCTTCATCGCTAATAATTTCAGGTTCTATTTTAATAGAAACGACTTCTCCCTTTGCTCTAGCTACAACTGTTACCATACCACCGCCCGATGAGGCTTCAACGATTTTCTCACCGGCCTCAGCCTGCAATTTCTCCATCTGCTCTTTCATTTTACTAGCTTGCTTAAGCAAGTTCTTTATATTGCCGCCGCCGAATTTCATATTATTCACTCCTGTTCTTTAGTTTTACACTGACTATCCTGCCGCTGAACACTTCAATAGCGTCTTTAACGGTAGGGTGCTCCTTTATTCTTTTTTCTGTGCCTTTCTTATTACTCCCCTGATCACTTTTCTGTAAATTAACCCCTTCAACGTGGATCTTAAAGTCTTCTGAGAAAAATCGCTCAAGATATGTTTCAAGCACTTTCTTAGAACTGTTTTGTCTTAAATAGTTCAACTCTGGAGATTCGCTAGCGCAAACGATTCTGAATGTAGAATCCTCTAAGATGATTTCATTCGCTTGCTCAAGCCTAGCGCCCAATACGAGCTTTTTCGTCTTAACAAATTTAATAAAGTCTTTAACTCTATAGTTAGCACCTGCGTTGGGGCTGTTTTCAACTTGCCTATTGGCTGTCCCCACCATCTCGTGGGTAGTTTCATCGGTGATGTGTTTACCTTGTTTAACGGAAGAGTAACTTTCATGAGGTTCATCAAATCTGGAAGGTATAGGTGTAGTCGTCTTAAGCGATTTTGAGAGGTTCTCGATTTTCTCTATGATACTTTCTACGGGTACTATCCTCTCAATAGTTGAAAGCTTGATTAGGGCTAGTTCAAGAGCCATTTGCGGGTAGAATGATCTCTGTATGTTTTCTGCTTCTTCAAGCATAAGCTTGAAAATCATCTCAAGGGTTTCAATGCTTTCTCCAGACGTTATTTTTTCCATTTCCACTTTATCTTCTTTAGATAAATCGCTCACGGCTTGCCCACCGCTGGTCTTGAGTATTAAAGCATGTCTTAATGATTTAAGCATATCCTCAGCAAAGCGTCCGGGGCTTATTCCTTTTTCAATTGCCTGATGCAAGATCTCAATGCAACTCTTGGGGTCGTTATCTATTATTCCCTGGACCGCCAATTTGATTAACGATCTGTCAAGAATTCCGAGGGATTTTACAGCGTCTTCATGCCTAACGTTTCCCCCAAAGGTTGCAATTAGCTGGTCTAGCAAGCTAAGAGCGTCTCTCATGCTTCCGTCAGCTTCCTGTGAGACTATGTATAACGTTTCCTCCGTAATTTTAATCTTTTCTTTTAAGGCAATTGAAAAAAGGGTATCTTTCATATTTTCAACGGAGACTTTTTTGAAGCCGTATCTTTGACAGCGAGAGAGTATGGTTATCGGAATCTTATGCACCTCGGTAGTTGCTAAAATGAAAAGTACGTGAGGAGGGGGTTCCTCTAAGGTTTTTAATAGGGCGTTAAAAGCAGACTGAGAGAGCATATGTACTTCATCAATAATATACACCTTGTTTTTAGCTGAAGTGGGTAGGTACTTGATATTATCAATAATTTCTCTGACGTCATTTACTCCAGTATGAGAAGCAGCGTCAATCTCTATTACGTCAAGCGATTTGCCTTCGGCAATTTCTCTGCAATTATCACACTGGGTGCAAGGATCGGGTGTGGGTCCGTTTTGGCAATTAAGCGCCTTGGCTACAATTCTCGCCGCGGAAGTTTTTCCTACCCCTCTTGGTCCGGAAAAGATAAACGCATGGGCTGTTTTTCCAGTGGATATAGCGTTTTTAAGGGTCTTTGTTATATAATCTTGACCTATAATTTCATCAAATGACTGGGGCCTCCATTTTCTGGCGAGGACAAGGTAGGACATGCATCACCTAAAGCCAGTTAGTCAGGCGTTCCGCAACGCTCATGAGTACTTGCTACCGTTGCTCCCTTCCGGGCCTGGCGGGGTTCACAAGCTCATGCCGTGCGTGCCCGACTAACTGGATATCTTAACCAAGGTTAATAATTGATTCTGTCTTTCACTACTCTAGTAGGTTACCAGATTATTTAGACGATTGCACGATTCATTTTTTCCACTCAATGTGACCGTTTATATCGTGGCTTTCGTAAGTTTGTAGAATATCTGTGCAAAAGTCTTTGAGTTTCTTGTTTCCTTCTTTCTTCGTGAGTTCATATAAGCGAATAAACATTTTCTTTCCGGTCTCGGTTTGTTTAAGAGATTTCTTGATTAAATTGTGCTGTGCATACAGAGTTTGTCCATTTTCTATAGTCGCCACCCCGCCAAGATTATGCGGTTTAATGTGATCGGCGTGTAGTTCTATTCCATTTTCCTTCCCAAGTCCACACACAACGCATTTATATTTATCTTGTTTGAAGATCACCTCCTTTTGCTCAGGCGTAAAACCTTCAAGAATTCTTTGAGTTACAGCCGCAGGCTCATATCTATATACGCCTTTCTTTACTTTGACGAGAAAACCTTGTTCATGGAAATTGCGAATACTTCTCCAAGTGTCCCGAGGCTTACGCCCGTATGGTTTACAGTATTTTTCTTCAACATAATCTATAACTGGCCCGTGCTTAATATCTTGCTTTGGATGCTTTATGAAATATTCTTTAATTAAATCTCCAATTGTCTTTTTCTTCTTAGGTATTGTTGTTATATTAGGTGCCCTTGATCAATTTTAGCCTCCTGCCTAAGTCGGTCGATGGCTATATCACAGTAATTCTTATCAATAGTTGAGCCACTTCCAAGAAATGGATCAAGAACAGTGTCGCCAACAAAACTAAATAGTTTGATACACCTCCGTGGAAGCTCTATCGGAAACGGTGCAGGATGTCCACCTGCCCCCTTTTTACCTTGTCCTTGAAAAGTCCAGACGCCGTTTTTCCATTCTATAAATTCTTGCTTAGTAATGTCGTTCTTTTTCTTTCCGTTATTTTTTTCCAGTTCTTTTTATATAAAACCAAGATCACTTCAACTGGGGCAATAACGTAAGGAGCAGAAGCGGACATCCATGATCCCCAGGTGGTCCTGCGTGATATGTTACCCTCGTTCCAGATGATCGTTGAGTGGTACTTCCAACCTATATTTTTAGCAATGGTGGTAATATCAGCGCAGACAGATTGTTGTCCTCCTTTATTTTTATCTAGCGGAACGTTTAGGCAGAATCGTCCGTCGTCCCTCGTCAACTCATAGCATGTGCTAAGCCATTTTTTAGTGAATTCTAAGTATTCTCGATATGCTAAGTCATCTTTGTGAGAATTGTAGTGTATATCTATGTTGTAAGGTGGTGACGTAACGATAAGATCGACGGATGATTTTGGTATATCAACTATTTTTAGGATATCGTCGTTGCATATAAGAATATTGTCGTGGTTAAAATAGCGAGTCGTTTCCCTGCTTGAACCACGCCGGGATATATTCAGTTGTCTTACTTCGTTTTGCGTTTTTGTTCATTGGGCTTTATTCATAAGTTGGTAGATCTAGTTATTGGCTCTCACGTTCATGGGACAACTATAAGTGTCATTCTATTCTTGATGTACTTTCCCTTTATTTTAGGCTAGCAACTGTCAAGGGGGGGCTTGTAGTAGGAGTTATTATGGAAAAAGATTTACAACAAGATATATCCACTCCAGAGGAAATACGAAAGATTCTGCAGGAGGTATCTAGTAATCAGAAAGAGACTGACAAATGGATAAAAGAGACAGCTAAGCGTCTGAATGAGCTTTTAGCTGGTCGGTGGGATGAGCCCCTTATGGAGAGCTTGGTAGAAGGGGAACAGGAGGTAGCGCCAGTATGATTAATAAAGGAAGTCTGAAACTAAGGGTATTTCCCTGATAGCATCGCAAATAATGAAGAAATTGAATAGTGGTTGGTTTGATGGCGGAGAGGGAGGGATTCGAACCCTCGAGGGAGCGTTAACCCCCTACACGCTTTCCAGGCGTGCACCTTCAGCCGCTCGGTCACCTCTCCTGATTCTATCATCTTAGGAATTGGTAAAAGATTTTAGCAGTAAACATTGGTTAGTAGGGTATTCACCGCGCGCCGGCTACTAACGTCACTCTTATTTTTTCTGGTAGTTACACTTGCAGATATCCTGACGTATATATGCGATAACGTCCCATATCTTCTGATCTGACAAGACACCTCCCCAAGCTGCCATCATAGGAGACAGACCTACTGATGCTCCACCCTCCTTAATTACCTTGAACAGATGCTTGTCACTCAGGGCAGATACATATTTAGCATTGCTTAGGTCCCTTGGTTTTGGCTCAAGCGCAGCCGATGCAATTCCGTCTCCTTTACCTCCAGGTCCATGGCAAGACGCGCATATATTTTGATATTGCTCCTTGCCAGCCGCAGGGCTGCCTTCTTTAGCCTTGCCATTATTGAGGGGTACTGCTAATAAAGTGAGCATCATTAACGTTATTGTTATCAGTTTCTTCATTAAATAACCTCCTGTTGGTGGCAAATAGGCTGTCGTTCTCGTAAGAGTTTAAAAATTACATAAAACTTACCAACACTCTCAATTTCTGCATATCCTCCATAATTCGCTTCTAGTTTAACCTTAAAATGTGTTTTGTATAGTAGGAAGTTATTGCCGTATCTGCTCATCGATGAGATAATTGAAAGTTAGCAAGGTTAACTCAAGGAGGTTATTATGGATTTCGTTGAATTATCTAAATCTCAGAATGTAGCTACAGTAAAGCTCAATAGACCTAAAGTGAACGCCTTAAATGAAGTGGTAGTAAAAGAGCTAACAGACGTCTTTTGTAGTTTCTTAAGAGATTCTAGCGTTGGGGCGGTCGTGTTGACGGGTGAGGGAAGTTTCTTTTCCTTTGGGTTTGATGTGCCGGGGTTTATGAACCATAGTAAGGAAGATTTTCATAATTACGTAACGATGTTTTCTGAGTTAATTAAAGATATTTTCATGTTTGAGAAACCAGTAATCGCAGCCATCAACGGACATGCCATAGCTGGAGGAGCCGTGCTGAGCTTATCCTGCGACTATCGGATAATGGTATCTGGCAAGTCAAAAATCGCCCTTAATGAGATGACGTTAGGCTCAACCTTATTTACAAGCGTAGTAGAAATGCTTAGATATGCGGTCGGGAGTAAGAGTGCAGAGCACGTATTTTACACGGGCTCAATGTATTCCGCTGAACAAGCCCTTGCTATGGGTTTGGTTGATGAATGTGCGTCCGGAGAGGAATTTGAGCAAGCTGTGAGTAAGGTTGCGCTTGATTTTGCCGCTAAGGATGCTGAGGCATTTAAAAGGGTGAAAGGGCTTCTGAAGAGGGGGACGTTAGAGAAGATAGAAAGAGAAGAACGATATACAATCGCTGAGTTTGTTGACGTTTGGTACTCCCCGAATACGAAGGAGAAATTAAAAAAGGTGGAAATTCGGAGTTAGCCAGATAAGCAAATACTCTTGTTGTTACCTGTTGCTTGTGCTTTATTCTGACAAGAAGTCTTCCAACAGAGAACGTTACAAAAATGACCCAAATCAGTTTGATCCACTTCAGTGCTTCTAAGTAAATTCTTTCTCCTTTGCTTCAGAAGCGAGTTGTATATTTTTATTTAGTAAATATAGTCATTTATAATGATGCTACATAGTTTTAGATGTTTACAAAGTGTGATTGAATCTATCTATTTGGAGGGGCTACTTCTTGGAGGGGCTACTTCAAATTAGTCAGACATGAATTTTAAGAATACTGCGATGCTGGTAATAAGCAGATTTCTTGGGATAATTATCGCTATGTATTGGGATGATCATGCGCCACCATATTTTCATGCTAAATATGCGGAATATGAGATCACCGTAGGTATTATCACTGGTTTAGTAGAGGGTAAATTTCCAAAGCAAGCATTAAGACATGTTCTCGAATGGTATGACCTGCATAGAGATGAATTGATTGAAAACTGGAAGCTTTGCGAAAAAGATGGGGCGCCAAAACCAATTGAGCCGTTAGAGTAATAATTATGTTTCTTCACTTTACTAATGCTAGATATTTGGGTGACTACAGGGTAGAGGTATCGTTTAATAACGGTCGCATAATTATAGCGGATTTAACGGACACCTTGCAAGGCCCTATGTTTGAACCCTTAAAAGATAAATCGAAATTTTCAGCTTTTACGGTAGATAAGGAGCTGGAAACTATTGTTTGGCCAAATGGAGCTGATCTAGCTCCGGAATATGTCTATTTTCAGGCATTCAAAAGTGATCTTGAACTGCAAAAACAATTCAAAAAGTGGGGTTATACCGCCTGAACTTTTCAATTTACAGTTTTAATATTCTTTATTTTATATCAATGCTTTCAATGGATTGTCAGATACCTACCATGCTTGTAAAAGCTTCATCTTAGAATTTGCAATACTGCCTTGTCTATAAAAGTTGGGCTGAACCTTTTACTTCTCATCATTCTTTCCTTTCTCCTCCCCCTCGCTCACTTTCTTTTCTAAAACGTCTAATTTGGAAGATAGTCTTTTTAGCTGTCCTTCCACTATGTAAAGTGAATCATTTGTGCTCTCGGTTCTTCTCAAAAGTAGAATGCCTATAGCTATTAGAGGGACTACGATAAAAATAATGTGAAACAGGTATCCTGGCCCATCTTCTCCCCCAGCGCAGCTTGCGACAAAAAGACCGTTAAAGATGGCGAGTATCGGTTTCATAAGCATTCTCATATTTAGCATCCTCCTTATAAACACGGCGGACAGTTTGATTTATAGTGGATTATAGAAGAAAAACCTTGATGAGTATTATCTTGAATCATTTTACGTTTGTAAACTTGAGATAGTAGATTTCTCTACCTTCCAACCTAAACTTCTTTTCATACTTTGTCATAGGTCTCTCTGGATCACCTCGCAGGCATGTAGGCTTGCTGCATAGACCATTAAAACAATCCACGCCGTTCAAGATTTCAGTGGTGTATAACATATATTCATGGTAGTCGCTGACTATTTCAAGGCAAGCGTTCCTTTTCATAGTCCTAGAAAGAACTTCAAGAAATTGACGGTTTATTATTCTATGTTTTTTATGTTTGTCCTTGTGCCATGGATCGGGGAAATTAACGTAAGCGAGCGATATCGTATTGGGATAAAATAACTCCTCTGCGGCAATATTGGCGTCCATGTGAAGAAATCTGATATTGGATATGTTTTGGCTGTTGGCTTTCTTTACGGCTTTTCTGAATCTCTTGCTTTTAACCTCAATTCCGAGAAAGTTTTTCTCCCTGTGGATGAGTGCCATCTCGGTTAGGAACTCACCGTATCCAGAACCGATTTCAATCGCGAGGTCCCCTTCGTTTCTGAATAATTCATCGAGGGGCAATGGAATAGGACAATCTGAAACATCCAGTGCGGCGTTTGGATCTTCTAATGTGTTTATGTCCAACATTGTTGAGTCTAACGAGATGCTAAGTTACATTGGCGATTAACGATTCGTCAACCTTCAGCCCGTAGTTTCCGTTCACCTGCGCCATGCATCCTATTTCTTTAGGTAAAGCCATCTCAATTTGCCCACTTCTTGATTTTTTATCCAGCTTCATAGCTTCTATTATATTAGACATCTCAATGCCTTTAGGGATTTCAGTGGGTAATCCCGCTTTTTTCATAAGCTCGGTTAGCCTTGACAGCTCATGGTTTTGAAGAAGTTTCATTGCGACCGCCAGTCTTCCTTCCACAATCATACCGATAGATATTGCCTCTCCATGAGATAATTCGTATCCTGAAAGATTTTCTACAGCGTGGCCTATAGTATGACCGAAGTTTAGTATTTTTCTCAGTCCAGATTCTCTTTCATCTTGCTCTACAATTTGTCCTTTGATTTTACATCCCACTTTAATAATATGGACTAATGCTCTTTTATTGTATAAGAATACGCCTTTTATATTTTCTTCGAGAAAGGCAAATAGCTCACCATCCCTAATCACGCCATATTTAATTACTTCGGCGAGTCCTTCTTTCATCTCCTTTTCCTCAAGTGTTATGAGCGTGTCAACGTCTATATAAACCTTGCGCGGCTGATGAAAGGCGCCTATTAGATTCTTTCCGTGCTTAGTGTCAACGGCAGTCTTGCCACCTATTGAACTATCAACGCAAGCCAGAAGTGTAGTGGGAACCTGAACGTAGGGAACTCCTCGCATATATGTAGCGGCGACGTAGCCCGCCATATCTCCTACTACTCCACCTCCGAGTGCTACAACTGCTGAGTCTCTACCGAATTTTCTTTCAAGCATAAAGTTTTCTATTGATTCTTTAGTGTCCCTGTTCTTGTATTTCTCTCCTGCCGAAAAAGAAATCATATCGGTATTAAGACCTTCTTTCTCAAACTCTAACAGTAGTTTCTCTCCATAGAGTGGTTCTACGTTTGAGTCGGTAACTATTATGTATTTATGAGCTATGTCCGATTCTTTTAAGTCCTTCGCCACGTCTTGCAATATTCCATTTTTGATAATGATTCCATAGGATTTATCTTCGGTTTTATTTAAGTTAACTCGGATTTTTTCCATTTTCCCTTTGTTCGAATCCAATTCAGATTTTAATTAGTTTTTCACACCGGATATTTTAACACTGACCAGACGGTGTGCGGCGCCAGCCTTTCCTTTCCACCGAGCTCCGTTAGCTCAACCAGGAAGCAGTAGCCCAGGATTTCTCCTCTAAGCTTTCCAATAAGATCACCCACCGCTTTCGCCGTACCCCCAGTTGCGAGGAGGTCATCAATTAACACTATTTTACCCCCATCATCTATAGCGTCCCTGTGCACTTCCAGCGTATCTGATCCGTATTCGAGATCATAGGATGCGTTTATAGTCAAGTAGGGCAGCTTTCCGGGCTTCCTCACGATTACAAGTCCAGTACCAAGTTGTAGCGCAAGGGCGGAAGCGAATATAAATCCTCTTGCCTCAACGCCAACTAGATAATCTATATCCTTTCCTTTCAGTATTTTTGCCATGGCACCTATAGCATCCTCAAAAGCCTTTGCATTTTGGAGAAGGGGAGTAATATCGTGAAAGGTTATTCCTTTTTTGGGGAAATTGGGTATGTTCCTAATATAGGTTTTAAGATAGTCTATTGGTTTACTCCTTTTCGCTTACTGTAAGTAGTTTGTCGGGTTTGAAGGTCTTCCATTTTTTCTTACTTCAAAGTGAAGATGATTTCCTGTAGCGTTGCCCGTGGAGCCTACCGAACCAATTATTTCCCCTGATTTGACGCACTCTCCGGCTTTAACTTTGTTTTTATTGTTATGAGCGTATAGAGTTCTTATCCCATTTGCGTGTTCTATTATTATAGTTTTCCCATATTTAGAATATCTTTTTGATTTATTTATGCTGGTTATAACAAGTCCATTAGAGGCTGCCCGAATCGGCGTGCCTTTTGGTGCAGCTATGTCAATGCCTTGGTGGAAACTTCCCCAGCGAGGTCCGTAGTGCGAGGATATTCTACCGGTAACCGGCCAAATCATTCCGCTGTATGCTCTAGTTTTTGCTATTATCAAGTTCGTCCCGGTATCTATATCTGTATGATCCGAGATGTTGTTGAGCTCTATAAGCTCATTTACTGTAATCCCATAGATTTTAGACACCTTGTATAAGGTTTCTCCGCGCTTGAGCCTATGGTAATGGTAACCTGCTTTGCTGATAGAGGATCTGCTCTTTAGGCATCGCTTGAGTTTTTTATTATACACTTTAGAAGTTGAGAGTGTAGGCGCGGGCCAAGGCTTCTCACCGCAACCTCCGTTAAAGGCTAGAACCACAACGCCCAAAAGCCATATCCACCGCTTCTTTCGGATTCTCGGCTTTCTCGATGTTCGAAGACACATTCCAGGTGCTTATTCCTATGACGGGTATTTTAAGCCTAAGGGCAAACGCTATCTCTGATAATGTACCGTAGCTACCGCCTATTGCAATTATTGAGTCGCTTGAGCGAACTACAATAACGTTCCTTCCGTGTCCCATCCCCGTAATTATCGGAACGTCAACATAGGAGTTGGTTTCACTCTTCTCCGTTCCGGGAATGATTCCTATCGTGAGACCGCCAGCGCTCTTTGCTCCGAGGCAGGCGGCTTGCATCACACCCCCCATACCTCCACAAACAAGACCACATTTCCTCCGAGCGATCTCCCTACCCACTTCTTGGGCAATTTTATATTCTTCTTCCGAAGGCTCACTTGCCCCAATTACTCCGATTGTTTTAAGCATTTTGATTTTCTATATACTTGATTTTCTCCATTCACTTTATATTTTAATCGTAACTTAACTTAACTAATAGCTAAAAATTACTAAGAGATTAAGGAGAATTGTATAATGCGTTTAGTTAGGATGCCATATATGGTTTTTATTTTGTCTTTCTTTCTTGTTTCCACTGTATCTTTGGCTCAAAACCAAGTCCCCAACTCCAGTCCGGGAACTGATCTTGCACCTTTGGGTTTTCAGTTCAAAATTTCTAAAAAGGAGGCTATGAGAATTATTGATTCTAATCACAAGGCCATAGTGCAAAATAATGTTGACTCTAAGGAGATAAGAACGATTGTTATTCATGGCGTGGTGGTTGATTTACCTTTAGATATAAATGGCAAGGAAGTCCATACAGTTCTTGAATTTTATGATAAGAAGTTACTGTCAACCTCACTTAGTTTTGTTAGCCTTAGTGCTTTAGAGCGGGTGGAGTTGAGGAATAAGCTCATAAATTACTTAAATGAACGATACGGCAAGCCCAATGATGAAGATAGTATGCTCTATTTTAACTCTTGGACGTGGCAAACACCTAAGGTAAAGCTCGTCCTTCACACTAATAAAAAGGATAATACTATGAAAATAGAATACACTTACAGGGCTTTAAGTGAAGCTAAATATGAAGATGAGCTTGATAAGAGAAGAAACACCGAGAAGATCGATCCCGCAAGGGAGATGTTTATAGAAGGCGATTATAGTAAACCTACCGGTTATGACGAAAGATACCGTATTACTAAGTAAGTTTATAACATCTAGCTCAAGGACTTCCTTCGTCTTAGGATTTAGTCAGACAAAATAGTTCCGTGTGCATGTCCCTAAATGCGGTTATCGGGGTGTTGCACCTCCCTGCTTACGACATATGGGGATAAGGAATACGAATAAATGCAGATAGAAAACAAACGCCACATTGTTAGCAGGGTTTTAGTTTAGACGAATCCTTTTTACCCATACAAAGTTTGACAAACATTCAACAACTATCTACAATGGCACTTGGGGTTGAGTTGTGTGCTTTTACCGCTGCAGGTAGATATATTCTATGAAGAGATCAGAAATTGAAAGAGAGCTGGCAAATGAGTTTAATCTTCAGCCGTCTCAATCCGAGCAAATTCTCAATACTATAATAGATCATATGACAGAGGTGCTCGAACGGGGAGGAAGAATTGAGATAAGGGGCTTCGGTAGTTTCTTTACAAAAAGTTACGGGTCGTATGAAGGGAGAAATCCAAAGACGGGAGAAAAGGTTATTGTTTCTGAAAAAAAGCTCCCACACTTCAGACCAAGCAGAGGGCTAATAGGCAAGTTGGACAGTGAATAAATTGACAATAATGTGCTCTCGGATAGCATTTAGCCTTTATGGTATTATTAAGAATCCTTCTTTATCCGAATCCCATTTTAAGGAAGAAATGTAAGCCAGTCGAAGAGATAGACGGGGACGTCTTAAAGCTCTTAGATGATATGGCTGATACAATGTATGAGGCTCCGGGAGTCGGGCTGGCTGCTCCTCAGGTCGGTGTAAACAAGAGGGTAATAGTCGCTGATACTACACCAAAAAACCCGAATTCTAAAGAAGAATACGACAGATCCGGGCTTGTTGAGCTAATCAACCCAGAAATAGTTTTCTCAGATGGAGAAGCCATAGGAGAGGAAGGATGCCTTAGTGTTCCGGGTTTTCTGAGTAACGTTAAAAGGAAAGCAAGCGTGGTAGTAGATGGTTACGACCGTGGAGGTAATCCTGTGCAGATTGATGCAAGAGAATTGATGGCGCGGGTGCTTCAACACGAGATTGACCATTTAGATGGCGTGCTTTTCTTTGACAGGCTCGAGAGGCTGAAACGAGAGCTTCTTAAGAGGCAAATTGATAAAGCACTAGGAAAAGGAAATAAAGTGTAACGAAGCGTCCTGTGGACAACTTTTTCCTTTAAGCTTAGAATAAAATTCCCCATGCCGTCAAAGCTCTCTCAAGATATATCACCTTTTTATGTAATGGACGTGTTGGAAAGGGCAAAGGAGCTTGAGCACCAAGGGGATAGAATTATACATTTTGAGGTTGGTGAACCTGATTTTCCTACTCCTGCTCCTATCTGCCGAGAGGCTGAGTCCGCTATCAACGAGGGTGATACGAAGTACACACATAGTATGGGAATGCCTGAGTTGCGCGAGGCGATCTCGGAAGACTATAAAAGGGCATATGGCATTAACTTATCACCTAGCCGCGTTGCGGTTACGATGGGTAGTTCTCCCGCTCTTTTTCTGTCTATGATTTCGCACATTGAACCCGGGGATGAGGTTGTTATTACTGACCCTTACTACGCGTGTTATCCACAGATCATTAAAATTGCTGGGGGGGTGCCAAAGACAGTCAGAATCTATGAGGAAGAAGGATTTCAGATCAACATCAGCAGACTTAAAAAGGCTATTACTTCAAGAACAAGGGCAATACTAATCAACTCGCCTGCAAATCCCACGGGCATGGTCCTCAGGGGTGAAGTTATTAAAAAAATTGCTGGGCTTGGTATATACGTTATATCAGATGAAATATATCACGGGCTTACTTATGGCGAAGAGGTTAACACGATACTTAGATATACGGATAACGCCTGCGTTGTGAATGGTTTCTCCAAATTCTATTCAATGACTGGTTGGCGTCTTGGATATTTAATCGTCCCCGAGGCATGTGTGCGTCCTTTACAGAAGCTTCAGCAAAACCTTTTCATATCGGTCAGTCCTTTCGTCCAACGCGCGGGGATCAAAGCCCTGAGGGACGCAAAGAACCAAGCGGCTAGGCGGGTTCTGTATTTTGATGAGAGAAGAAAAACTATACTTAAAGGGCTTAGGAGGCTAGGGTTCACTATAAAGGCTGAGCCTAAAGGTGCCTTTTACGTGTTTGTTGATGTTTCCGCACTGGGCAAAGACTCACACGCGCTATCCTTTGACATTCTTGAAAGCGCCAAAGTGGCAATCACGCCGGGTATAGATTTTGGGCATGGGGGGCAGGGATATTTAAGGTTTTCTTATGCGACGTCAATTTCTGACATCAAAGAAGGGATTCGAAGACTAGGAAGATATATTGAGGATAAGAGAGGAACGGTATATTAATAATTTCTTCAGTCAAAGAAATTGACGTTACGGAAGGTAATTTGAACAATTATTATCCTTCCTTTATAATTTTCGGAAGCCGAATCCGGGATGATTCAGTCGTTATTAAACGCCCCTAAAAACCGTAAAAATGAGGAAAGTATTTATAGCTGGTAATTGGAAAATGAATATACTCAGAAATGAAGCTAAAGAGTTGACGGAGAGGTTTGTAGCTGGCGTTAACGACTCTATAGCGAATATAGACGTAGTCCTCTGTCCGCCTTATACAGTATTGGACTTGGTAGAACGATCTATTGGGCACACGGGCATTATGCTTGGCGCACAAGACGTTTTTTGGAAAGACATGGGTCCTTTTACTGGTGAAATTTCCCCGGCTATGCTTCTTGATGTAGGTTGTAAATGGGTGATTATAGGACACTCTGAAAGAAGGAATACGTTGAGTGAATCGGATGAATTGGTAAAAAAGAAGCTTGAGTTTTCTCTCGAAGAGGGTCTAAACGTAATTCTCTGCGTTGGTGAAACTCTTGACGAAAGAAACGAGGGAAAGACAATTAGGGCTGTGTCTGTCCAATTAGAGCGTGCTCTCTTGGACTTAGAGCTTGACGATCCTACTAGGCTGGTTATTGCTTATGAGCCTGTATGGGCAATAGGGACGGGCAGGAACGCGACGCCTGATCAAGCTCAACGCGTGCAGGCTACAATTCGTGAAATAACGGGTAAGATGTTGGGTGAAAACGTTGTGGAGCGTTTGAGGATAGTTTATGGTGGGAGCGTTACAGAAGGTAATATAGAAGAGCTTCTTGTCAAACAAGATATAGACGGTGCGTTAGTGGGTGGCGCAAGTCTAGTTGCTGATTCGCTGGTAAAAATAGTTCAAATAGCGGGGGGATAAACAACAGTGGAGCTAATAATCTTTTGTGTAAAAGTGATACATGTAGTAGTATGCGTACTGCTTATTATGGTTGTGCTATTGCAGCCGGGCAAGAGTGGGGATTTAGGTTCTATATTCGGAGGTGGATCAAGCGAGTCGGTTTTCGGATCAAGCGGCGCCGTGCCTTTCTTGTCCAAAGTTACAAGAGGGTTGGCAGTATTATTCATATTTACTTCACTATCTTTGGGATATTTTGCTACAAAAGGAGTTAGCAAATCAGTAGTTACTGATATAGTTGTCGCTCCTGTAGAGGAATCTATCTCAGATACCGATTCACCCGATGGCATCTCTGATGAAACGGTGCCTCAAGACGAAACGATACAGGATGTCACCTTGCCTGAAGAACCCGAAAGTTCTAAGCTTTTGAAGCAGGATGAATCACTGCCAGTTCAAGTGTCTCCGGAGTCTAAATAAGGCAAAGCAATTCTAAATTCAGTTGCGCTGAGCCGTAATAGCAAAAAGAGTAACACCCAACTAGCTATATGGTTGGTTCTTATTTCCGTTACTTGTATGCTATGGTGGCATTGAGTATATTCCAATAGGAGGTAGCGTTAAAAAATGGCATACATAATTGCAGAACCGTGCATAGATGTGAAAGATAAAGCGTGCGTCGAGGCATGCCCGGTGGACTGCATATACGAAGCGGAGAAAATGCTTGTTATTCACCCTGAGGAGTGTATAGATTGTGGTGCTTGTGTTGATCCTTGCCCGGTTGATGCTATTTATCACGAAGATGAGCTTCCTGACAAGTGGCGTGAGTATATTGACATTAACGCTAATTTCTTTGAAGGCAAAGAAGGGTTGGAACCCGCAAGGAAAGATGATTAACGCTCTTTTAGAATATGTGCTACGTATCCTTTTTTCTATGTCTTGCTCCGAATGGGTATTGTATCTAAGGAAAAAGCGGGGGGGGGACCTAATGAAGCTCTGGCTTTCAAGAAAGAGCGGGCGGGTGCTATACTTTCGGTACTAGAGGATGAATATCCGAAGGCAAAATGCCATCTCAACTATAAAAGCGCTTTTGAGCTTCTAATCGGTTGTATTCTGTCCGCGCAATGCACTGATAAAAGGGTAAACAAGGTTACGAAAGACCTTTTCAAAAAATATACGACCCCTAAAGAGCTTGCCCTTGCGGATAGGGTTGAGCTTGAAGATGAGATTCATTCGTGTGGGTTTTATAGAGCCAAGGCTAATTTCATTATTAACTGTTGTAAAGCTCTCGTGGATGAGTATAAGGGGCAAGTCCCTAACTCAATGCAGGAACTTACTAAGCTTGCGGGAGTCGGTAGAAAGACGGCTAACGTGGTTCTTGGGAACTATTACGGGTTGCCAGGGATTATAGTTGATACGCACATTAAGAGATTGTCCACGAGGCTCAGGCTTACGGATAATTTAGACCCGACCAAAATTGAGTTTGACCTTCAGGGGTTAATCCCTCAGAAGAAATGGACATTTTTCTCAAACTCGCTTGGCGATCACGGGCGCACTGTATGCTTTGCAAGGAAACCTAAATGTGAAGAATGCGCAATCAGTCACCTCTGCCCTTCTGCTGGTATAGTTTAATTTCTTATGATCTTTCGCGTGGCGAGGGAAGGCGTCTTATTATCCTTTTTTCGGTTATCAAAAATGGTGAATGACGAGAAATCTGCTAGTTCTACAATTCTGTTTGACGGTGTGTGCAATTATTGCATAGCTTTGGTTCAACTTGTGATAAAGAGGGACCGCAGAAGGGTATTCAGATTCGCAGCGCTTCGATCTGAAGCTGGTATAAGGATATTAGAGAAATACAATCTTCCAACGGACAATCTAAATTCCTTCATACTTATTGAAAACGGCAATTCTTATCAAAAATCGACCGCCTCTCTCAGAGTATGTCAAAAGTTAGGGGGTGCTTGGGGCTTACTCTGCTTATTTTATCTTGTTCCTGTCTCAATAAGGGATTTTTTTTACGATACTATAGTAAGAAATAGATATAAGATTCTTGGGAAAAGAGATAAGTGCATGCTGCCGACTGAGGATGTTAAGAGTAGATTTATCTTATAGTTTGTAACTTTCATTAAGGCATCCTTAGCTTGTTTGTTGATATGCGCGAGAGATAATAGTATGGCAAGGGGTTTAGAGTTTAAGATTGCTTCCGATATAGTTGAGTTTGAGCAGATTGCCAAACTCAACTACGAGACGTTTGTGGAGGAGATACCGCAGCACGACGCTAACCCTGTGCGTGTGCTTGAGGATAAGTTTCATAATGAAAACGTATATATTATATGTTTAGATAGTGGTGAGCTTGTTGGAATGATAGCGGTGAGAGACAAGCGTCCTTTTTCCCTTGATCATAAGCTTGAGAATCTGGATTCATATCTGCCAGAATCAAGTTCTCTATGTGAGATAAGGTTGTTATCCGTAAAAACAGGGCGCCGCCACAGAAAAGTCATACAAGGGCTTTTTATTTTGTTGGCGGAGTACTGCGAAGAAATGAACTATGACCTTGCCCTTATTTCCGCGACGCCGAGTCAGTCAGAGCTTTATCAGAAGCTGGGGTTTATTCCCTTCGGTTCCCTCGTTGGAAAAGAAAATGCGGCGTATCAACCGATGTATATGACCTGTGAATCTTATCTTAAATTTAAGGAAGGCAATAAGCTTCTATCGCGGATGAGAGAACCTAAACCACTAGACAGAATCCCCCTTAATCTATTACCAGGTCCCGTGAGTGTAAAGCCTTCAGTAAAAAGTGCCTTCGTCAGTTCCCCCGTATCCCACAGATCTCCGGTGTTTATAAAAGATCTTAAATCTGTAAAAGCCATCCTATCAAGTCTCGTAAACTCCAAACACGTTGAGATATTGATGGGATCAGGCACTTTAGCGAACGACGCCGTGGCTTATCAACTCTCACTTATAAGAGGCAAAGGACTAATTATTTCTAATGGAGAATTTGGAGAGAGGTTATGTGATCATGCGGTAAGAACAGGTTTATCTTTTAATTCAATAAAGCTTAAATGGGGTAATTCATTTACTCCAGGGGCAATAGAGAAAGCTCTTCAGTCCGATAGAAAAATCAACTGGCTCTGGGTAGTCCATGCGGAGACCTCTAGTGGCATTCTCAATGATTTGGAAATTCTAAAAAAAATCTGTACCGCTAGGGATGTTCTACTGTGCTTAGATTGTGTGAGTTCTTTAGGCACTACGCCTCTTGACTTATCCGATGTATATCTTGCCTCAGGGGTAAGTGGAAAAGGCCTCGCTTCTTATGCGGGGCTTTCTTTTGTTTTCTATAATCATGAGATCTCTCCAGCCCCCTGCTTTATTCCTAGATACTTGGATATAGGGGGTTACGCAAAGTCGGAGGGAGTTCCATACACCTTGTCGTCTAATCTTATTTACGCACTTAAGGAATCAATAGAAAATACCGATTTTGAGAGAAGATTCGGCACGTTGAGGGAGCTTTCATTATGGCTAAGAGGGAAGCTTCGTCATTTAGGGTTCTTAATTATTGCTTCCGAAGAGAATTTTTCTCCTTCACTAACAACTATCGTGCTTCCTCCTCAGATAAGCTCCAGAGAATTAGGTGAGCGTCTTGAACGAGAGGGATTTTTCTTGAGTTGGAGAAGCGTTTATCTACAAAAAAGGAACTGGATTCAGATATCATTGATGGATGAGTGTTCAAAGAAAAACTTGCTATTGTTATTAAAGCTTTTAGATGATATGCTTGTGTCTGGTATTAGGAGATCGCTTTAGTCTCTATTATTCGATTAAGGGATGTGTATATAATATAAATGGCCAGTTTGTTAGATCGCATGATAAGAGCTTCTAAGCTTGACGTCGATTTATACGAGGAAGTCGAAGCTGACAAAGGAGCAATGAAGCAAGCGATGACGGTAGTTGTCCTATCAAGCGTGGCGTCTGGTATAGGTGCTATTGGAACTATAGGCGTCTCGGGAATCGTTTTCGGCACGGTTGGCGGTCTACTTGGATGGTTTATATGGGCTTTTCTAACGTATTTGATTGGGACTAAGCTTCTTCCCGAGCCGCAAACTAGGTCAGACGTGGGTGAGCTACTCCGCACGATAGGTTTTTCAAGCTCACCTGGCATACTTGGCGTATTAGCGTTTCTCCCCTTTTTGGGTGTTGCAATATCGGTAGTTGTGAATGTCTGGATGCTAATTGCAATGGTCATTGCAACTAGGCAGGCGCTCGATTACGAGAGTACCTGGCGAGCCATAGGCGTTTGCATGATAGGGTTCATAGTATATTTAACGGTATTAGGGATACTAGTTTTAATCTAAAGCATGAAAGTTCATCTATAGCTTCTGGAACCGTTTTCGAGAAAGCCAAGGTTATTATCGACCCATAGCTTCTTTCACTTTTTCAGCTTCATCTTTCAGTATTTTATAGTCAATGCTGTCAACAAGAGCCTTTCGGCTTGCTTCTACTATGTTTTCCGAAACCCCTACTGTGCTCCAGTCGCTATCTCCATCACCTGATTCTATAAGAACCCTCACTACGGCGTCTGAACCACGTTTGGTAGATAAAACCCTAACCCTGTAATCTTTAAGTCTCACCTTTTTAAGGTTAGGATAGAATTTTTCAAGGGCTTTTCTGAGCGCTTGGTCCATAGCGTTCACGGGTCCATTTCCTATGGCGGTCATACGCTCGGTCACCCCATCAACTTGGACTACAATAGTCGCTTTTGTGCTAGGCTCTTCATCATCAGCGAGTTTGTCCGTAATGGTACTCGCGCGTTCCAAGTGGAAGGGTTTTCTATATGAGCCCAGCGCTTTTCTTATAAGTAGCTCAAAGGACGCGTCAGCCCCTTCAAATTCGTATCCTTCATTTTCAAGTTTTTTGAGATCGTTTAAGATAAAGCTCACTCTTTTATCTCCTGAGTGAAGGTCGATACCAAGCTCTTTCGCTTTATAAAGCACGTTGCTTCTCCCCGAAAGATCAGACACCAACACGCGCCTTCTGTTTCCTACTACTTCGGGGTTTACGTGCTCGTAGGTTTCAGAGTTTTTCATAACGGCGCTTACGTGAAGCCCTCCTTTATGGGCAAAGGCGCTTTCTCCTACAAAAGGACGATGTTTTATTGGGGGCAAGTTAGTAAGTTCGTGGATGAAGTGAGAAGTGTCATATAGTTTTTTAAGCTCTTTGTCTTCTAGACAGTCCATGCCCAGCTTTAATCTTAGGTCTGGTATGATTGAACAAAGGTTAGCATTGCCACATCTTTCACCATATCCGTTTATCGTTCCTTGCACTTGTCTAGCTCCCCCTCTAACTGCATATAAAGCGTTAGCGACCCCTACTTCTCCGTCATTATGGGTATGTATGCCAAGGTCAGGGTCATTGAGTTTAAGGTTTACCTGCCCTACTATAGACTCGATTTCCCAAGGCATTGTGCCACCATTCGTATCACAGAGCACAAGCACATCTGCCCCTGCGTTGTAGGCTGCTTGTATTGCTTCTATCGCGTGCTCTGGGTTATTCTTAAATCCATCAAAGAAATGCTCGGCGTCAAAGAACACTTCATCTATCCTTTTCTTCAGATAGGCCGTCGTGTCGCTTATGATTTCGAGGTTTTCTTGGAGTGAAATTCTAAGGGCTTCGGTAACGTGAAAGTCCCAACTCTTTCCTACTATTGTTGCGACTGGCGTTTCTGCTTTAAGCAGAGCCTGAACGCTCCCATCTTTTTCGCAGGTCGTCTTTGATCGCCTAGTGCTTCCAAATGCGGCTATTTTTGCTTTTCTAAGCCGGATATTTCTCGCTTCTTCAAAAAATCCTTTATCCCTTTCGTTTGAACCGGGCCACCCACCTTCAATGTAATGAACACCAAGATCATCCAGCTTCTGGGCGATGCGGACCTTGTCATGAATGGAAAAGGATATATTCTCCCCCTGAGTGCCATCTCGTAGAGTAACATCGTATATCTTGACTAAATTCTTCCTCATGCGTCTTTTCCTAGATTAAAGGCGGCGTTTAAAGCTCTTACTGCAGCCTCGGTGTGCTTTTCTTCAATAACGCAGGAGATTTTTATCTCAGAGGTGCTTATCATTATAATGTTTATTCTCTCTTTAGCGAGTGTTTCAAACATAGTAGTAGCTACTCCAGAGTGAGACTTCATTCCAACGCCGACCAATGATACCTTAGCTATATTATCATCCGACAGTATGTTCTTAGCCCCAAGTTTATTCGCTACTCCCTCTGTAATTATAATTGATTTCTTGAAGTCCGTCCTTGGCACTGTAAAGGTAAGATCGGCGTGTCCCTCCCGACTTACGTTCTGCACAATCATGTCAACGATTATGCCTTCATCCCCGAGTGGGGTAAAGATTTTGGCTGCGACTCCTGGACTATCAGGCACCTGGGTGATAGTAATTTTCGCCTGATTCTTGTCATGGGATATTCCAGATATAACTATATCTTCCAGATGAGACATTTCTTTTTCCTCCTGAACGACCCAAGTTCCCTCGGAATCCGGTCTTGACGTAGGACGTATATGGAGCTTTACCTCGAATTTCTTTGCGAACTCAACGGCTCTTGCCTGAAGCACCTTTGATCCGAGGCTAGCCATCTCGAGCATTTCTTCATAGGAGATTTTTTCGAGTTTTCTAGCGTTCTGCACTATCCCCGGGTCCGTCGTATATATACCATCAACGTCATCTTTATAAAGTTCGCAGAAGTCGGCTTTGAGAGCCACCGCTAGGGCTACTGCAGTAAGATCTGATCCTCCCCTTCCGAGAGTGGTTACGTTTCCGTTTTTATCTACACCCTGAAATCCCGCGACTACCACTATGTTGCTTTTATCCAGTGCTTCTATAACCTTATCGGCTTTGATACTGATTATTTTCGCTTTAGAGTGAGCACTGTCGGTTGTAATGCGCACTTGGTGCCCTTGATAAGACTTTGCTTGACGTCCTAGCGATTTTATTGTCAACGCTAGCAGCCCCGAAGATACCTGCTCACCGCTTGAGGTAATAACGTCAAGCTCTCTCTCGTCCGGTGGGTCCATGACCTGAAGACAAAGATTTAAGAGCCTATCCGTTTCTCCCGCCATTGCGGAGACTACCACCAGAACGTCACTACCAGATTCTTTGGTTTTTATGACGTGCTGTGCTACCCACTTAATCTTTTCTATGCTAGAGACGCTTGTTCCGCCATACTTTTGAACAATAAGACCCACTCTTTACTTCCTTCAAAGTTTATCTTTCTCGTTGTTTCCATAGATTCCTGGTCAGATTCAGGGGTTTCTATCTCGATGCTAATTGCGTCTTCCGGGAATACTCCTTTAACCCTATCCGCCCATTCCACCGCTGCTATTCCTTCTCCGAAGAAAAGCTCTTCGTAACCTATATCCAGTAGTTCATCTTTACTTGAAATCCTATAGAGGTCAAAGTGGTAGAACGGCACGCGTCCTTCGTAACAATTAACGATAACAAAAGTCGGACTATTGATTTCTTCTTCAACCCCGAGTCCCTTTGCCATACCTTTAACGAGTACCGTTTTGCCAGCTCCAAGATTCCCGTTAATACCTACAATACTACCGGGATTTAAGGATTTTCCAATAATCTCGCCAAGCCTGAGCGTCTCCTTAGTATTTCTTGATTGTATTTTTACAACTTGTCTTTCTGACATTTTATTCCTAGTAAATGAAATGAGGGTTCGGTCAACGGATTCGGGTGACGGGATACTTATCCATTGAAGGGATTTCATTTAGCGACTTGGGAAGAGTATCTGCCACGTCTCTAGCTATAATACCCACTTTTCCTAATTGGTTTGCAACTATATCTCCAGCTAACCCGTGAGCAAATACTCCGAGTCTGCAGGCGTTCGAAGGATCTAGCCCCTGAGCCAGAAATCCCCCTACTGCGCCCGATAGCACGTCCCCCATGCCTCCTGATGCCATGCCGGCGTTTCCTGTAGTATTCACGTATATATTCCCCTCAGGCGTTGAAATCAACGATCTAGCTCCCTTGAGTATTAGGTATGAGTTAAAGCGTTTAGAAAAGTCAATTGATAACCCAATTCTATCCTTTTGCACTTCTTCCGTACTGATACCCATCAGGCGAGACATCTCTCCTGGATGAGGGGTTAAGACTACGGGAGCTTTGGCTTCTCTCAATATTTTCGGTTCTTTCGCTACTAGGGTTATACCATCCGCATCTATCAAAATAGGAACTTCGCACTGCCTTATTATTTCGTATAAAAACTCAAGCGCGTCGTCGGTTGTAGATATGCCGGGACCTATGGTAAGAGCAGTTTTCCCGTCAGAAAGAATCTCAAGCACTCTTAGGAGCGATACCGACCCAAACGTATGTTGTTTGGTCTCAGGAATTGGTTCGGTCATAGCCTCTGTTGTTTTTTCTTCCATAATTGCGTTGAGGCTCTCAGGGACTCCAACCGTAACTAGTCCCGAGCCAACCCTATAGGCTCCCATTGCGGCTAGTGTGGCGGCGCCTGATTTTCCTGTTGACCCCGCCAGGATAAGCAGGTGACCATAGGTGCCTTTGTGACTATCCGGACGCCTGGGTATTAGAAGGTCGCGCACTTCTTTGTTTGTAAGAAGTTCATACTTTATATTGGCCTCAAGCAATTTTGGAGTCGTAATGTCCGCTACGTATATATCCCCTGCGAATTCGGCCCCGGGGTAGATTGACGTGCCGAGTTTAGGAAGGACGAACGTTACAGTCAAGTCTGCAACTATGGTTGAACCTAGAGGGAATCCTGTATTAGAATCCAATCCGGAGGGTATATCTACTGCAAGACATGGTTCTTCCCGTGCATTTATGAATTCAATGATTCTCTGGTAAAACCCTGTAATTTTCCTATCAATCCCCGTTCCTAAAAGCGCATCCACAATTACGTCTGCGCGTCTATATTTTCTTAAGCCATTATCGTTTAGCTCGACTATTTTTGCTCCCATTTTAATTAAAGCGTTTAAGTTTATAAGGGCATCCCCTTTATACTTACGTATATCGGAGGCGATGTAAGTAGTAATTTTAAGTCCCTGGCCGATTAGGTGGCGCGCAATGACAAAGCCGTCCCCTCCGTTATTCCCACTACCTGCAAATACCGCGGCTCTATTGGCGTAGGGGAATTCTTTAACCAAAACGTCGGCAGCAGCGCGCCCAGCGTTTTCCATTAGAACAATGCTGGGGATACCGTATTTTTCGATTGCAAGTCTATCTATTTCTCTAATGATTTCCCGCGTCGCTATTTTCATGCCTGCTGAAACTACTTAGCCATACCGCCGTAAGAAACAGGACGCGTGTCACCGAAAGTGTTTACCAACGTATCTATAAATTCCTGCGTGTGATCTTCGCAGAAGTGATAGTTAAGAGTGTCGCGTCCCCCACGGCTGGAAACAACAATTTGTTCATAGTGCCGACTACAAAGGTCTTTCTGGCACAGAGCGCACGACTTTATACCTTGCCTTTCTCCTTCGCTTTCGCAGCGTGTGCCGTCGTCGTGGACGTAATCACACTCGTAAATTTCAACTGTAATTGTTTTTTTTGACATTGATTTCCTCCTAACGCGCTGATTCTCACTTCATGATACGGGGGCCTCACGTATAAATTAAACTAAAATTGAAGGAATAAGTCAATGCTTATTAGGATACGATTAGCAGTTGAGCGTAACACCGTAGCCGGTTTGTGGGATAGGACTGGTATCGCCGTATTTATCTATCAGTATCCGTCTAAACTCATCAGTGTGATTTGGACAAAAGTAGTAAGTGAAATGATCCCTTGTAGCGTGAAACGTGACGGTGGTTAGCTCGTAATGCGCTATGCAAATATCCTTTCCGCACACGCCACAGACCTTGATTGCTTCTCTATCTCCGCCCCTTAAGCAGCGCTCGCCACTCTCATTTTCATAATCACACTGAAACAACTCTAATTGTATCTGTTTCTTAGACATAACCGTATTATAAAATTGGATTAAGCGACGCGGCTTGGTATTGTGTTTAATAGTTCTATGTCTTCAATCAGTATGGACTACTGGGGGTGCCAGTCGCGCTCGGGGCGCCCCCGAACGTAGTTGAGGGAACTTCATAGCTATCACCAAATCTGTCTGTTAAAATCTTTTTCAATTCATCAACGTGATCTACGCAGAAGCTATACACGTAGCGATATTGACCTACCACCGGCATATTGTTAAAATGCGGGGCTTTTAAGCCCCTTACTGTTATCGTGCTTAGATCAGAGTGCATTTTACAGACGTCCTTGCCGCATACGCAGCAAATCCTAATGGCTTCCCTGTTCCCATCATTGGCGCAGCGTAGCCCATTCTCATCTTTGTAATCGCATTGAAATAGTTCAACCGATATCTCTCTTTTGGACATATTGTAGTTTATTTAACTAAATCTAATTGATTAAGTCAACACGCTGTGAGGGTAGATATAAAATCATACTACCCTACATTCTATCAGATTACTTGAAAAGGTTCTTGGTTTCATGTATAAATATGCGGATGCTTACACCTCAAGAAGGCATAAAAGGCGCGATAAAGCACTTTCAGAACCGGTTGGCTGGAAGACCAAAGCTAATAAATTTGGAAGTTACAAAACTTTGTAACGCCAAGTGTGACTTTTGTGATTACTGGCAGACGCGTCATGAAGAGCGTATCTATGACTACCGACCTGTTATAAGAAAGATCAATCCTCTCGTTGCGGTGATAACGGGCGGCGAGCCTATGCTTAGAAAAGATCTCCCAGACATCGTCCGACAGATCAAAGAATGTTCATACTTTATTTTCACTTCTATGGTGACGAAAGGCGATCTACTGACGGTTCAAAAAGCCGATGAGCTTTTTGACGCCGGGATAAACCAGATAGCCGTGTCAGTGGATTTTCCTAGTGAGCGGCACGACGTTTACAGAGGGGTGCCAGGGCTTTGGAATAAATTGTCCAATATGCTCCCCGAACTCGGAAAGAAATACAGGCATAAACAGATTATTATGAATACGATTATTATGGACGACAACCTGGAGTATATTCCGGAGCTTGTGCATAAAGCACATGAATGGCGTATTGCTATATCATTCAGTGCTTATTCCGTAATGAAAACCAATAACGAAGATCACTTTGTTCAACGCGAGAAAATTGAGAGAGTGCAAGGTGTAATAGACGAGCTTATGAGATTGAGAAAAGAGCTTAAAGGCACAATTCTTTCAACGGAGTATTATTTAAGAGAGATACCCAGATACTTTAAGACGGGTGGCTTGCCAGGTTGCACAGCAGGTATCACGCACATACAGGTAACTCCTAGCGGGCATCTCAAACGTTGCTCTGAGATGCCAGTAACCACTCATTATTCAGAATACCATCCCAACCTTTATGACAAAACTGAGTGCACGTCGTGCTGGTATAGCTGCCGCGGAGAAACTCAAACGCCGGCTAGCATAAAACGCGCGTTGGAGTATATGGGTATCTGGTTGTGATAATATGTCACGTTCCTTTAACTCTTTACTCGCCAGATGGTGCCCTCGGCTTTATCTTCAAGCGCTATCCCTTTTTCATTAAGCTCATCTCTAATTTTATCTGCGCGTGTCCAGTTCTTTTCTTTACGGGCAAGCACCCTCTCTTTGATAAGTTCCTGAATCTCTTCTTCCGTAATTCCTGAAGAACGTCCCACAAGCTTCAGCCCTTGCAAGTATTCATTAGGGTTATATTCAAAAATACCTAGGACGCCACCGAACTGGCTGATCTCGTTGAGAGCTTCATTCAATTCGGGCGTCCAGCCTAAGGAATCAATAGAGCGATTTATAGATCTGGATAACTCAAATAGATTGCCAATTGCGTCCGCAGTATTAAAGTCGTCGCACATAGTTTCTATCCAGTTTTCTTTAAAGTTTGCGACAGAGGCTGCTAAACTTTTATCCGCCTTGCCCACACTGACTTTTTTAAGATCGTTAGCTCGTTTGAGGGTTATGTAAATCCTTTTAATAGCAGTTTCTGACTCATTCATCGTCGTATCTGAAAAATCAGCGGGGTTGAGATAATGGTGGGAAAGAAAAAAAAGTCTTATCGCTTCCTTGCTCCATATAGAAGCCGCTTCTTTTACGTTTAATATGTTGCCGATAGATTTTGACATCTTTTCTCTGTTTATCTGGATAAGTCCGTTATGAATCCAATATTTAACAAATGGCTCGCCCGTTGCAGCTTCTGACTGAGCGATTTCGTTTTCGTGATGTGGGAAGATGAGATCTTTGCCACCTCCGTGTATATCAAAGCTGTGTCCTAGATACTTTGTGCTCATTGTAGAGCACTCAATGTGCCATCCGGGGCGGCCGTCACCCCAGGGGCTTTTCCAGTATGGTTCTTCGGTAGTCTTCGTCCCTTTCCATAGGGCAAAATCAAGCGGGTCTTTCTTTTTTTCGTTTACGTCTATTCTAGCACCTGCCAACATGTCGTCAGCATCCCTTCTTGACAGCTTTCCATAGCCCTCAAATTTTTTAACCGAGAAAAAGACGTCATTGCCAGATTGATAGGCATAGCCATTATCTATTATCTTCTCTATCATATCAATTATTTCAGGCACGTGTTCGGTAACTTTGGGCTGTAGGGTAGGGCTCTTAACGCCGATTGATGCCATATCTTCCTTATACTCTTTTATATATTTTTCCGATATTTCGTTAGCTGCTACTCCTGTTTCCTTAGATTTATTTATAATTTTATCATCAACATCCGTAAAATTTCTGACGTAAGTCACTTTATAACCGATGTGAGAAAGGAATCTCTCTATCACGTCAAACGTTACCGCTGCCCTTGCGTGTCCGAGGTGAGCCGAATCATAGACAGTGGGACCGCAGACGTACATCCTTATACTATTCTGCGCATACGGCACAAGTTCTTCTTTCTTTTTGGAGAGGGTATTATAAAGGGTTACTCTTTTATTCATAAGTATCCTGGTCAGATTAGGTCTTCACCACCGTCAACTTTTATTACGTTTCCGGTTAAAAAATGCGTGCCGGGTAGGCTAAGCGTGGCGATTGCCTGCGCGACGTCCTCCGTTGTGGTGAGCCTATTGGATGGATTGACTTCGGTTGCGTGTCTTATGATTTCATCTTTGCCGGGTATTTTGTCAAGAGCTGGAGTTAGTGTAACCCCCGCCTGAATCGCGTTTGCCGTGATTTTATAGGGGGCAAGTTCCACCGCTAACTGACGCACGTGAGATTCAAGTGCAGCTTTTGAGGCTGAGACTGGCCCATAAGTAGGCCATACTCTATGTCCCCCTGCGCTAGTCATGGCGAAAACCCTGCCGCCTTCACCCATTAGCCCTCTACTTACCATCTCCTGAGTCCAGTAAACAAGAGTATGCGCCATAACGTCAAGGGTCATATCCATATTTTTATTAGAAACCCTTGTTTTCCTATCATCTGATACATAGGGCTTAAGCGTTCCAAACGCTAGAGAATGAATCAACACCTTAATGTCCCCTAGTCTCCCGTGCTCGTTAAGTATTTGCTCAATTTTCCCCAATACTTCAGACCTTTTTTCACTGTCAGCCGCATTAACGTTAAAGAAGGTAGCTTTTCTACCAATTTCTTTGATTTTATTTTTTATCTCCTCTACTTTGGGCAACGCCCCCTTTCTATCTAAGTGAACCCCAAATATATTCATTCCCTGTTTTGCAAGCTCTAAAGCGGCGGCTTCTCCAAAACCGCTTGAGGCGCCCAATATTAGCGCCCCCTTATTTTCTAGTCCATTAGCCATAAGAGATTTACGCTCCAAAAAATTTATGCTCCCCTGTTGTTAAGTATATCCCCGTGAAGCACGCCCCCAATTCGATTAGTGAATAGGGATATGAGCCGACGAGGAGATTTGAACTCCTGACCTGCTCATTACGAGTGAGCTGCTCTACCGCTGAGCTACGTCGGCTATTTAGTCTTTCACGTGAGCATGAAATATCTATGGTAAACGAATTGTCAGAGAATTCAACCAAGTAGGATACTATTTAATTTTCTAGCCGACTGTGTAAGCTGTAATCATATTGACTACAATAGATTATAACAACTATTATGAAAGGAGTTTTTAATGGGCATAGAATTGGGTGATACCGTTACGTTCAATTATCAGGGTGAGCTTGAAGATGGCTCGACCTTTCATACTTTTGAAGAGGAACCCCTTACCATAATCATAGGCTCTAACAATTTAGTAAAAGGTCTTGAGAGGGCGGTTATTGGAATGGAGAAAGGGGAAGAAAAGGAACTTACCTTAGCTCCAGAGGAAGGTTATGGCATACTGAATCCCGAGTTAATTCAAAAAGCGGACATATCTGTATTTGAAAATACTGATATAAACCTCGAGGTCGGTATTGTAATGAAAACGCCTCACGGTAATTGTCACGTGACCGACGTCTCTGAAGAAACCGTAGAACTGAGCTATAATCACCCCCTCGCCGGTAAAACGCTAATATACAAGGTGAAAATCCTTGAGGTTGCTAAGAAGTAAAAGTCTCTATAATCCTTTTAGCTGCTTTTTCACCCGAGCTTATGCAGTCTGGCAAGCCAATTCCGTCATAAGCATTCCCCGCTAGTTCCAATCCTCTATGGTTTTTTGCGCGTGATCTAATTCTATTAACCAGCCTATTGTGTCCCACGCGATACTGGGGCATAGCTTTGAAATATCTTTTTAAGAATGCGAACTCTGGTTTAGACTCAATGCTAAGTAAGCGTTCTAATTCTTTTTTTACCTTCCCGATAATTATAGGCTCATCAAGTTGACAAATGGCAGGGTTGCGTGATCCACCTACGAAGCAGCGAGCTAACAAGTATTCTTTAGGTGCGCGGTTTTTAAATTTTATACTGCTAAAGGAACAAGCGATAAGGTCTCTTTTTTCAATGGCTGGCACTACGAATCCAAAGGCATCTAGTCCATGACGGATACTTTCCTTTTTATAGGCTAATGTGACCACGGCGGATGAAGCGTATTCAATACCCTGTAGTTCTGAGGATAGTAGTGGATCAATCCCTTCTAATAAACCTCCAGATATGTGCGAGGGCGTCGTTACGATAACGCCGGAGCATCTTATTTCTCTATCCTCCGTGATAATCCTCCAGCCTCTGTTGGCATTTTCTATTTTCTTAACCTTTTGGTTGAGCTTTACCGATTCCTTAGGCAGGTTTTTGGTAATCGCTTCTACGAGCGTTTCCATACCGTTTCTAAACGAAGCGAATAAGCTATAGCGTGCACCACCGTCACGCGCTTCTTTCCCCTGCGCGGCGGCGCGGCGCATTCCTTTGATGATACTGCCGTATTTTCTTTCCATTTCTAAGAACTGGGGCATGGTTGATAGTAGGCTTAACTCTTCGGGGTCTGCCGTATAAATACCACTTACCATAGGCTCTGCTATACGGATTAGGGCTTCATTCCCAAATCTCCGCCTAACAAACGACGCTAAGCTCTCGTCATTTACCTCTTTCTTGGGTAAGAAAAGGTCAAGCATCATTCTTAACTTTCCTTTCCAGGATAAGACAGATGTTTTCAAAAACGGCATTATAAGCGTAGGTGCGAGTAGCGCAAAACCTTCTGGCAAATAAAGCAGTTCATTACCTTTAACAATCATCGTGCGGCGCATTTTCTCATTAGTCTCTATTAGCTCCGGTTTCAATCCGAGCCTCATAGATAGATCAAGAGCCCAAGGCTTAGTAGTAATGAAGGAATCGGGACCCTCTTCTATTAAGAAGCCCTTTTTTCTTATAGTGGAAATAGTGCCGCCTAATCTGCCGCTTTTTTCCAAGATAACAATATCTAAATCACTTCTTAGCTCAATGAGCCGATGGGCGGCGCTAAGCCCCGTTATTCCGCCACCAATAATGGCGATTAGTCTTTTCATTTTGTGGGTATTAAACACCTAGGCCGAGGACTTAAAGCTTTATGGCGCTCTTTGGTTTATTTCTTGAATATCTCTCTTGCGACTACCATCTTATGAATCTCATTTGAGCCTTCGTAAATTTCTCCAACCTTAGAGTCTCTATAAATCTCCTCTACTTTGTAGGTTGACTTATCATGGGCAAGCTCTACCATGAGTCCGTATCCCCCAAATATCTGCACGGCGTCGCGCGCCATATCCGCTGATATTTTGGAGCCATAGAATTTGGCCCCCGACGACTCAAATATAGGGAATTCTTCTCCGTCATCTATTCTAAGTCCGCTCTTTACGTATAGATTACGAGCGTTTTCAATTTCAATCGCCCTTTCCGCCATAAGAAACTGCCAATGCTGAAACCTGCTCAGGGTTTGTCCATAAGATTTTCTCTCTTTCATATAGCTTACGCACTCGTCAAATGCAGACTGCGCCATTCCTACGCCGCTTGCCCCAATCCCGGTTCTTCCATACATAAGGGCGCCAAGACATACCTTGAGTCCGTCTCCCTCCTCTGCTACTAGGTTTTCAGCGGGGACTTCGACGTTGTGTAAGTATATGTCATAGGTAAGCTCACCTCGGTTACCAAGTTTTTTGTCCGGCTCACTAACGCTAACGCCGTCCGATTTTAAGTCTATAACGAGCACGCAGGATCTGCCCTCGATACTTAGAAGTGTTACGGCAAAGTCCGCCACGCCAGCATTGGTTATGTAGCGCTTGTGCCCATTTACTATGTATTTACTGCTTTTCTTAGTCCCTTTAGTTGTCAGGGAATCGGTTCTCACGTCAGAGCCTGATTGAGGCTCGGTCATAGCGAAAGAGCCTATGGCGTCACATTCTATTAGTGGTTTCAGGTAGTTTTGTTTAACGTATGCAGAGCCATAAGATAGGCTTATGCCGGCAAGCAGAAAATGAGCGTTTACCGAGCCTGAAAAGCTTGCGCTTACGTAGGCTAACTCTTCGGCTAGAGAGGCTGCTGCGCATGCCCTGTGCTTAAGACCGAGACCCCCGTCCTTTTTCTTATGTGGCAACCTAAAGAAGCCTTCCTTGGCCATAATTTTGAACAAATCTATCGGGAAGTTTTCATTCTTCTCCTCTCTTTGCCCAAGCTCGTATGCCCTTGGGAAAAGCTCAACCTCCGCAAACTCTCTAAATCTCGGAATTAGCTCTTTCGTCTCGTCAGGAATAAAGTAGCTCTTGTAAAGCCTGTCGCGCATTTTTGGAGGCAATGCTCTCATCGTCAGCTCCCTCAATTTTGAATTCTACCGAATGCCCTATGATAAATAATACTGTAGGCCAATACAAACTGCTTACTCTTAGAATCTAAAACTGAATTCACTGGCGAATATATACGCTATTGCGGCTACTGACATAAACGGGCCGAAGGGAAGGGCATAACTTAGGTCCCCCTTTCTAAGAATAAGAATCGAAATGCCCACTAACGCTCCTAGTATAGAGCTTAAGAATACGGTGAACATTACCCCTTTCCAACCTACGAAAGCCCCTATCATAGAGAGGAGTTTGACATCCCCCATTCCCATACCGTCCCTTTTTCTTATAGCCTTATATACGTAAGCGATGGATAAAAGCACTCCTCCGCCAAGAATAACTCCCAGCATGGAATCTAATATGGGTATTTCATTTGCAAGAGAAAGCAAATATTCTGGCTTAAAAACATACCTGAACGCATTTATGGAGGATTCGGGCATGCCCATAGTTTGATAGATTGTAATCAAAAGGTTATAGGCTAACCCTATAGTGACGCCGGGAAGCGTTATTATATTCGGAATTATCTTATGCTCAATATCAATGAAAGTGATTACTATAAGACTGAAGATGAAAACTGCATAGAATATGGTATTAAGACTGATTCCAAATTTCCATACTATAACAAGCAGGAGGAGTCCTGAGAGTATTTCAACAAATGGGTAGGTTAGCGATATGCTGGCGTTGCAGTTTGCGCATTTACCCCTTAAGAAAACGTAGCTAAGTATCGGCACGTTATGGTAAGACCTGATAATTCCGCCGCAGGAACTGCAGTGAGAAGGGGGAGAAACTATAGATTGTTCTCTGGGTAGTCTGTAGATGCAGACGTTTAGGAAGCTTCCTACTACGGAGCCTAATATAAAAGAGAAGAGATATGGTATTAGTTGAACGCTAGGCACGGTGCCAGTCCGGGGTCCGATCAGGTCTAGTTTTGATTCCCGACCCTATTTTCACGGAGACAGTCGGGGGCGGGGTTCGCAATTATCTTATCCTTGGCTTCTTTAAGGGCTTGATTAAAATGAGCTTGAGCGATCTTCAATTTGCGTCTCCTATCCTTCAAATGTTCCCTAATTGCTATAATTGATGCCCTCTGGCATACAAACTCAACGTCAGCGCCCGATAATCCCCTTGCCTCACTTGCCATCCGCTTGGGATCAACATCTTTTGAGAGAGGCTTGCCTCTTGAATGAATTTTGAATATTTCAAGTAGTTCATCTTGACTTGGGTAGGGAATATTCAATATAAGGTCGAATCTTCCCGATCTTAAGAGTGCGGGGTCCACTATGTCGATCCTATTGGTAGCTGCCAGAATGAGCACCTCTCTTAAATCTTCAACGCCATCTATCTCAGTGAGCAACTGGCTCACAACCCTTTCAGGCACGCGTGCGCTGTCGGTTTCTCTTCTACAAGGGGCGAGGGCGTCTATTTCATCAAAGAAGATCGTGCATGGCGCTACCTGCTTTGCCTTTTTGAATACTTCTCTAACCGCTTGCTCAGATTCACCCACGTATCTTGATAAAAGCTCGGCGCCTTTTACGGAGATGAAATTAGTGCCGCTTCGGTTAGCTAAAGCTTTAGCCAGAAGGGTTTTTCCAGTTCCAGGAGGACCGCATAAGAGAATCCCTTTTGGGGCTCTTGCTCTGGTAATTTCAAACAAGTCTTTGTGAATCAGGGGCCACACTGCTGACTCTATGAGTTTTTCTTTAATATCCTTAAGTCCACCTATATCTTCCCAAGTAACTTCAGGGATTTCTACGATTATTTCTCTTATAGCCGAGGGTTCTACCTTCTTTAGGGCTTCTATAAAGTCGTTCATATTAACTGTGAACTTTGTAGGGGGTCCATTACTGATGATACTCTCACCATTTTTGTCGTATTCTGGAAGCGATCTTCTAAGGGCTTCCATTCCAGCTTCCCTACATAAATTTTCAAGATCAGCTCCCACAAAGCCGTGCGTGAGATCGGCAATTCGCTCAAGGTCAAGCTCGTTGCCTATAGACATAGCCCGAGTGTGCACTCGCAGTATCTCTACTCTCCCATTTCTATCAGGGACTTCTAGTCTTATCTCTCTATCGAACCTGCCAGGCCTCCTTAAAGCGGGATCAATTGCTGACGGACGGTTGCTAGCCCCGATAACAACTACATTGCCTCTGTGCTTGAGACCATCCATTAACGAAAGCAACTGCGCTACAACCCTTTTCTCTACTTCGCCAGACACTTTATCCCTTTTGGGGGCTATGGCGTCAAGCTCGTCAAGAAGGATGATAGAAGGTTGGTTTCTAGTAGCTACTTCAAAAATATCCCTCAGCCTTGCCTCACTCTCCCCGTAAAACTTGTGCATTATTTCAGGGCCGTTAATTATCTGAAAGTTAGCGTTAGTCTCGTTGGCAACTGATTTTGCCAATAGCGTTTTGCCACAGCCGGGGGGTCCTACCAAAAGCAACCCTCTCGGTGGTTCTATGCCAAGCTTTTCAAACAACTGTGGGCAGTTAAGGGGCAATTCTACTATCTCCTTTACCTTAGATATCTGCTCCTTAAGTCCTCCAATGTCTTCGTAGCTTGCCTTTGAGCTATCTAATTTCAATTTGGGACGTTTCCTAATGTCTAGCTTTGTCGAGCCGTTTATCAACACGGAGTGCGAAGGCATTATACCAATTACCTGCAGCTCTTCGTGTTCTGAGCCAGAGACCCTTAACCTTATTTTGTCACCTACGGTAATCGGGAAACCATCTAATCGGTTAAGTAGATATTTATTCTGGTTGCCGTTATACAAAAGATCATTGCTTCCAGATGTTAAGACTACTTTGTTAGCAAACTGAGTAGCGTCAATTCTCTTAACAAGCACGCGCTCGTCTATACCAACGCGCGCGTTCTCTCTTGTGATTCCATCAATTTCTATTATTGATTTTCTTGTTTGCGCCTTGTCAAGCGGCATCACCTTTACAACGGTTTTTCTTTTTCCGCCTATTTCAACAAGATCAGACGCCCCAACGCCTATTTCTCTCATGTCGCCCGTATTTAATCGGGCAAAACCTTTACCAACGTCCTTTTCCGCTATATTGTATGTCTTAAGAGCAATCATTTTAATTCCGTAATAATAACGCCCACCTATTTACGGGTCAAGATTGAATAAAGCTCCCGTCTCTATTATAATTTTTTCTGTCCATACTGGAGCAGCGCGGTTGGACAAACTTACCTTACAGTGTGCTTCCTTGATAGTCAGATCGCTTACCTTAAGGAATTTCAGGTCTTATGTTTCAGAGACTTTCACCTTTGATAATAAAATAAACTTGATATGTGGCGAAAATGCTCAGGGCAAAACCAATATGCTAGAGGCAATACATTTTTTGCTTGCATTTAAGCCATTTAAACAAGTAACAATGAAGGAGATTGTTAAGTTTGAGGCTGAAGAGTGTGGTATAAAAGGTGAGATCGATTCGGATTCCGGTCTGGACGAGGTTCATATTCTTATAAGTGGCGAGCGTAAAATCATAAAGCTCAATGGCAAGATAGTTTACCGGGCGTCTAAGGCTATCGGCAGATATAGCATTGTTTCCTTTCTTCCCTCGGATATAGAGCTTATAAAGGGGGGACCTCAAAGCAGAAGAAAATATTTAGACGCGCTTATATGTGCTCTTGAGCCTGTCCACCTTAAAGACTTGAGGCTTTATCACAGAAGTCTTATTCAGAGAAATGCCTTATTATCTATGTCTCCAGGTTCCATTGATAAGAAAGCCAAGGGATTAAACTCCACGAAGACAGAAATTTGGGATGAGAAGCTGGCGGAGATAGGCGCGCGCCTTATATCACGGCGAATTAAGTTTATTGGAGCAATAGAGCCTTGCCTAAACAACGTATATAAAATGACTTCGGGAATTGATACGAAAATTGGAATGTATTATAAAAGCTCTTTTGATTTAGAAAGCGACTTGCAAGAGGGGCTGAACGCCAACCTTAGGTCTAGTTTTGAAAAGGATAGACAGGTAGGTCATACGTCAGTTGGTCCTCACAGGGACGTAGTCAGCTTTACTATAGACGGCATGGACGCGTCTATCTATGCTTCACAGGGAGAAGCCAAAAACCTCGCCTTTGCGCTTAAGGCATCTGAGATTGAGCTTATCCAGAACACCCTAAAGAGAACCCCCGTTTTACTATTAGATGATATAACGAGCGAGCTTGATGATAAAAGAAAGGGGTTTTTGTTTGACCTTTTACAAGGCTTTGCAGGTCAGGTTTTTATCACGACGACGAGCTTAAAAGAAATACTTGACGTTTGTCCCCAGCTCCGAGGCAGGGGAAAGGTTTTGAATATTATAAAGACAATTCACAGATTGAGTTTATCCTGAGCTTACTGAAAAGTAGATTTACGCAGATAATGAACCTATGTATTCCGTCGGTTTGCAGTATTTAAGTGAGTATAATCACAATATATTATAATATTTTTCGATTATAATCTTTATAAATAATGATTCAAATTAAAAGAATTTTACAGGATAAAATAAAAAGCAGGTTGTTCAAGGGCAAAGCAATTATTGTTACCGGTGTCCGCCAGGTGGGTAAAACTACACTAATAAAAGATATACAAAGGGAGTATCCCTACTAGTCTAAATTGTTAAACTGTGATGAGCCGGGTGTAAGGGATATGCTAACCGATGCAAGTTCAACCTCGCTCAAGCAGGTTATCGGTGATACAAAGCTCATCCTGATAGACGAGGCGCAGCGCGTAAAAAACATAGGGCTTACCTTAAAGCTCTTAGTAGATAATTATACCAAATCAGCAAACGGTTGTTACAGGGTCTTCAGCTTTTGAATCTGACAAGAGAGGTGAAGAGCCTTTAACCGGTAGAAAATACGAATTTCACTAATCGCACCTACGCGAATCATCTGTTCCACTGCGCCAATTCCGCCAACAGCGGTTGCGCTTAAGGCGTCTGAGATTTAGCTCATCCAGAACGCCCTAAAGAGAACCCCCATTTTACTATAAATAATGATTTTCTGTATAAACTTGACGAAGACTCAAACAAAGTATAACTTTGTCATACATTGTTTGACAGTTCTGAGGAAATAAAGAACACGGGAGAGGAATAGTGAACGGTCACAAGAAAGGGACAGTCGCATCAAGAATAAATTTAGAGAAGAAGAACGTAGCAGAACGCATACTTGCGGAGTTAGGGTTAACTCCCTCATCCGCAATAGATATGTTTTATTCAAGCATAATTATTAATCGCGGATTACCATTTGATGTGAGGCTGCCACAAAAAACTATGGAATCGATAATGAATACAGAGATGGGAATTGACCTTGAACAAGTGGAGTCTGTTAGTTCTTTCTTTGGAGAAATTGCAATTGGTGAATCGAAAGGTAGTAGTACAAAGACAGTTCCGAAAGGACGTAAGAAAACTTAAGAAGCAGGGCAAGGATTTACAAAAGCTCAGTGTGGTAATGCAAATGATTGAGGAAAGAAAAAAGTTGCCTCCTAAGCATAAGAACCATTTATGAACTCTTCCATTGTCAATTCTCCGGTGCAATCTGGCTGGCTTCCGATGAAGGAATCCAGCCATGCTTCGTCAAAGTCTGGTGCGGGTCTAAAATCTGTAACGTCAATAGAATCTATCTGTTTCTACGAAAATCACAGCGTCTGGCTCAAGCATCGTTTCAACTGCTGACTGATACATCTCTGGCTTGAAAAAGCAATCGACTAAAGCTTTTATAGAAAGCTCTCTGACAATCAGTTTGGGGTGTCTGCCTTCCTTATTAAAGTTAAGGGCAATCCAGATTTTAGGATTTTCTCCTATACCAATGTTTTTACCAGCAGCGGATAAAAACTTCTGCGTCTTCGTAACTATCTGTCCAACTGCTCATGGTTTATCTCAATATGAGTTTTAAGTTTCAAGAACAGTTGTCAGTTATTAGTTTCTAGTTGCTGAAAACTCATAACTGCTAACTTAAAACTGTCTTTTTTACCATCCAAAAGGCAAAGGTCAAACAGATCACTAATACATATGTAGATTATTTTCCTTACTTTGGAACAATTTTTAATCCCAGGTTCAGTTTTCTATTTATTTCACATAAGTGTTGACATTTCACATCCGTATTTGAGCACGTATTCACATAAAGCCCCGAATCAACAGCAGCCCACTGTCCTTTGTCTTTGTATTCCTGTTCCGAAATTAGTGGATATCCAGCTTGCTGTATATTTAACGAACGTACTTTTTCAGCACCGATCTTCCTGATAACTCTAACAAACATCTTTGCCACTACAGATTCATATATTTCATCTCCATCAGGAAATGTTACTTTGATCTTCTTTCTCTGCTTTGGCGAAGGATGATTTCCTTCAGACGGTGTTATTCTAGTTTCAGTTATTGCGGAGTTTGGTTCCAATAATTTCAAAAAGGAGAGGACTTGCTGTTGCGCGGGTTTAAATCCACAAAGGGCTTCTACTTTCTCAGACACAGATTCTATTAATATTTCATCCCCTTCTTTGATCAGTTTTCTCCATGCTTCGGGAATATTCTCTCTGGCCCGTCTCTCTCTTGATACGTTCTTATAATCTTCTCGTGCATTTTCCAGTGCCTTCCCGCTTTCTACTTCATTAAAAGATAGATATCGCTGCAAATGTTCTAAAGATTCACGCACATTACGTTCCACTAGATCCAGCACATATACTTTCCGTTCGTCATAGTTTCCTACTTCTGCAGGCAGATAGAAATGCCACTCTCTCCCGTCCGTTACGATAGCGAATGGAACTCCCTTGTGATAAGCATATTCAAACACTTGTTTGTCTGCCCCAAGCGTATTACCAAGTTGCTTTACTTCAATAAAGATCATGGGCTTATCGCTTTGCGTGCACAGGGCAAAATCCACTCTCCTGCCATTTACCCTGTACTCCGGAATCACCAATGTTGGCTCATAAATTGGCCACCCCATGGTCTCTAAGAGTCGCAAAACAACCCCTTGAGAGATTGCCTGCTCATTTGGATATTTATTGTTGTTAAGCTTGTCTTGAATATCCAGTATATGCTCTTCCAATGACATCATTACATCTGCCGTATATGACGTGATAAACTTGTACTGTAGCATAAACACGCAAAACGCAAAATTAAGTTGGTTTTCTGCCTTGAAATTGTCTATGTTGATGACAATGGTTTTGTCAATGGGGGGAACACCAGTCCCGCCTCGTTCAAATTAACTCTCAACCTCAGTCTGCTCAGGTTTATCCTATATGAATTTTAAGTTTTAAGTTTCAAGAACAGTTGTCAGTTATTAGTTTCTAGTTGCTGAAAACTCATAACTGCTAACTTAAAACTGTCTTTGGTTTGTAGATTTACAAAAATTTACCTCCAGCATGATCCTTAAAAGAATTGGCTTCTCTAATATATTTCATTACGGTTACAGGGCTTGTATGCCGTGTGATTTCCATTATTTTATGAAGGCTTGCCTTATGAGCCGCGGCGCTAGTAACGAATCCCGCGCGCAGTGAATGTCCAGAGATTTCCTTAGGATTAAGCCCGATTGACTTTCCATATCGTTTGATAATACGTGGGATGTCGGAGAAGTGCAGGGGAGTATCATTAAAAGAGCCCGCTCTATTTAATGTAACATATACGTATCCTCTCTTAAGCCCTGAGACGTTCAGCCATTCTTTCAGACGCCTTATTGGCTGAATACTCTTACCGTCAATAATCGGAATTTGCTGTCCTAGCCCTTCCTGATCCGTTTTGGATTTAGGTATATGAAGGATCATCTTATTAGAATTTTTGATAAACTCTAAGTGTTCTACCTTAATTCCCATAATTTCAGAACGCCTTAGGGCTGCTGCAAAACCTAACGACAGAATAGAAGCATCCCTGTATAGCTTGGCTGCTCGCTGAATGTAAGTCCAACTCCATTTGCCCCTCTTCTTGGTTATTATTCTATCTCCGAGGGAGCGTTCAGAAGGTGGCATTGTTGAATACCTTCGGATTTCATAATCTATCTTCGTTAGGATTTTCTTTATATGTTTGTCCGTCAGAGCCTTTACTTGTCGGGGTTTATTCCCTTTTAGCCGCGCCAGTCCCTTCAACGCCAACTCTACCTTTGCACTACTTGTTGGGGATGCCTTATCGTTATCCTTAAACCGTCTGGCGATAGCGCTCTTGATTTGAACTAAAGTCCCCATCTTCAGATACTCTCCCATCATACTTTTGGGGCGTGGCTGATTGGCTATCCATATAAAGAAATTAGCCACTTGCTCAGCAGTCGCCTCAAGAGGAGTTATTCCCTCCTGCTCGCAATATTTTTCAAACTCGCGCCAGCACTTAGCATAAACTTTCCGTGTGCGCGGGGCTAAGGATGCGGAAAAGACATCCTCGATATCTAACAACTCACTAGTTAGTGTTTTGGTGTTCTTCATTTTGCTTCCTCCTCTACTCTGCCACAACCATATCTTGAATCTGATAAAGGGCAGAGCGCATAGTTTTTTGGGGCTTGCAATATACATGCGTTCCCTAAAAGCAAGTTCTTATGAAAACGAGGAAGCGGTATCCTGAATTTGTCGAATGGGGTAGCTGAGTAGAGGGATCTCATCTTTTCTCTCAACCAAGTAAAAGACAGATATCTCCTATCCACTCGGCTTCCCTCGGGACATGGGTCAAAATGACATATAGGTGGGAATTGGAATCTAGTCCTTTTGCTATTCTTCTTTAGAAAAGGGGATATAGGGGGGGGGATTTGACGGCCGGCAAGGTGTGAAGGTGCTTTTGTCATTCCTGCCTCCAAGTGGGAATCCAGCCTTACCAAAAACGACACGAGCAATTTATCGGTGATTACCCTTTCTTTTCCCCCTTTAGAAAAGGGGGATTTGACGGGGAGAACAAGGTGTGAGAGCGCTTTTGTCATTCCTGCCTCCAAGCGGGAATCCAGCCTTGCCAAAAACGACACGAGCAATTTATCGGTGGTTACTCTTTCTTTTCCCCCTTTAGAAAAGGGGGATTAAGGGGGATTTGATACAGGATTAAAGAAATCAAATTTAAGAAGCGAACTTAAAAAAACTTTACCGCACAAGTTGGTATAATATGACACTTATTCATCTCATTAAACGTCCATTAAACCCCTATAAATAAAGGCTTAAATAGCGTTTTAAAAGTTGTTTAATCTGAGAGTTATCCGTGAAAGTTATTAAAAACTTTACGGGCAAAAATCTTTTGCAAAACCCTGCAATCATTAGGGTTTCTGTTCTTAAAAGCACTTAAAGCCGTGTCAAACCATCTTTTCCATAGCCAGAAAATCGCTAAAAAGTATAAGTTTGTAAGGTTTTCAAAAGGGCGGGAGAGCTGAACGGTTTGGTGAACTCACCAACCAGTTCAGGATACCAAAAACTAAGACCGATAATCCACAGATGTTGGTTTGTTATACAGTTAATAGGGGAGATGAGGAAGAAGGTTTTGCATGTTAATTGTAAAAGCTCAGTTTATAAAGACTCATTACGACTTTCGTATCAGCAGGGCTTTGATGTCTTCCGGAAGCTCAACGTCATTCTTCCGCTCGAAGTCTTCAATGCTCTTATAGTCGTTATGAAACGCAGCGATTATATCTACTCCCTTTTTCTTGGCATTGGTCAGGTCTGATTTGGCTTTTTCCCATACTTGCAAGTGCAGCCAAGCCTCTCCGCGATTGCAATATGCGTCTGCATATTCAGGATTTATGATGATGGCTTTGTCGAAGTCTTCAATGGCTTCTTCGTATTTGCCTAGCTTTCCTTTGGCAGCCCCACGATTGCAATATGCGTCTGCATATTTAGGATTGATACTAATGGCTTGGTTATAGTCTTCAATGGCTTCTTCGTATTTGCCTAGTGTGTATTTAGCATTCCCGCGATTGTAATATGTCTCCGCATATTCAGGATTTATGCTAATGGCTTTGTCGAAGTCTTCAATGGCTTCTTCGTATTTGCCTAGCTTTCCTTTGGCAGCCCCACGATTGCAATATGCCTCTGCATGTTCAGGATTGATACTGATGGCTTTGTCGTAGTCTTTGATAGCTTCTTTGTGTTTGCCTAGGTTGTCTTTAGCAGTCCCGCGATTGAAATATGCCTTCGCATATTTAGGATTGATGCTGATGGCTTCGTTATAGTCTTTGATAGCTTCCTCGTATTTGCCTAGGTCGTATTTGGCAACCCCGCAATTGAAATATGCGTTTGCATATTCAGGATTGATACTAATGGCTTTGTCGAAGTCCTCAATGGCTCCTTCGTATTTGCCTAGCTTTCCTTTGGCAGTCCCACGATTGAAATATGCCTCTGCAAGGTTAGGATTGATACTAATGGTTTTGTCGAAGTCTTCAATGGCTTCTTCGTATTTGCCTAGCTTTCCTTTGGCAGCCCCACGATTACTATATGCCTCTGCATATTTAGGATTGATACTAATGGTTTTGTCGAAGTCTTCAATGGCTTCTCCGTGTTTGCCTAGTTTGTCTTTAGCAGTCCCGCGATTATTATATGCCTCTGCAAGGTTAGGATTGATACTAATGGTTTTGTCGAAGTCTTCAATGGCTTCTTCGTGTTTGCCTAGTTTGTCTTTAGCAGTCCCGCGATTATTATATGCCTCTGCAAAATCAGGATAGATTCTAATAGCTTGGTTATAGTCTTCAATGGCTTCTCCGTGTAGTTCAAGTTTTTCCTTGGCGACTCCTCGGTTACAGTAGGCTGAGGCGAGATTCGGGTTCAATCTCAAGGCTTCAGTGTAATGTTTAATGGCTTTTTTATAGAATTCCCGTTGTTTTTTCTTGTCTGCCGATTCACCTCTCTTTGTTGAATAAGTCAGACCTCTGTAAAACTCCGTGTAGGCACTTTGGTGGATTCCCTGATTTTTGATAAAGCCGTGCAGGTCGTTGTAGATGGTTTCGGTGGATATGCCTTTGTATCTTTGCAGATGGTCCAGTATGTGTTTTTTGAGGTCCTTCGGGATGATGATGGGATCACCATCGGGGCTAATAAAGCCTTTAGGTGGCTGCACAAAGATGCTCTTCTGAGCGATGACGCGGTTGGCAGGGTTCCGGGGCTGTCTGATCTGGCCTTGTTCCGTTGCTTTTTTCAGCAGGACAACCCTACCATCTTTGTCATAGGAACCGTCGCAGGCGAAAAAGAGGGCTATGTGGCAGTCGTTTGTAAAGTCGATAAGATTGGTGTTGCCGCCATGGTGCTGGAGTTGTGTCAGGATTTCCAACTCATCAGTTGTGGATGTGTATTTCTTGGCATTTTTCAGTATCTCCTTCTGGACTTCCTCCAGATTAAAGTGCGCCGCATCCACGTCTGCGAATTGGCGGTGAAGCGTCGAGGATACTTTAGGGTAGCGTTCTGGTTCACCGCGGTAGATGTAGTTTTCATCGGAGGACTTTACTGTGATTTCCTTAATCAATGCCAGGATTCTGACGGTTGTGTCTTGCCGTTCAGACGCGCTCACCTTTCCCCCTCCACAAGTTCAATTTCCCCTGCCGTCAATCCATACAGCGCGTAGACCAATTGATTTATCTCTGCTTCCTGCTCAGTGGTGGCGGCAGACTGATCGATATATTTGGTTTGGAGGATGCTGTCAACGAGGCGGATGAACGGATGCTGCTCGGCGGCGTGGACTCTGGGGATGGGAAGTTCTTTGGCGTCGTTGGGATAGAAATGAAGACTTTCGCTCAAAAAATTGAGAAAGTACCAGTTTGTCAATTGCGAGTTGAGAATTGCCAGCAGAAATTTGCAGTCAAACCGTCTAGCGATTGAGATGTCAGCATTTCTTATCGCGCGAACAGCTGATGTATGCGGGGTCCCGGAAAGCAAGTCCAACCGCACGCAGTTTATGACAGTGTGGCTGTTGTAGAAGCCTTCATCATCGTAGGCGAACCGCAGCCGGTCTTTCACAATGTTGATGAACATCAGCTTCTCGCTCTCAAACAGTTCTGGAAACATTGGGTTGTAGTGCTCGTCCGGTGCGTAATCCAGCCAGCCGTCTTGAGAGAATGAATAGCGTCCAATGTTGCGCCCTTCGCAAAACTTCTTGCTGCCAGCGACCGGCGACGAGCTTATGTAGTGCGACTTACCAATTTTTGCGGAACGATGGTTGAGTCTGGCACCGTAGGCAATGAGGCAAATCCGATCAAGGCGTATGGCATTGCGCCATATCTTTTCCTTTATCTTGACGGCATCCGAAATGGACGGGTTTGTGTCAAAGCGACAATCCTTGAGTAAGTCAAAGAAGCTCTGGTCAACCAGGAATTCCATACCGCTGCGACTGTCAAAGTCACTATTGTTGTGATACAGTCGTATCCTTGTCGGCACATTTTTTCTGCCCTTGGCAATCCTCAAAACAACATTGTACACAACCGCATTCTCAAAAATGCGGTAACTGCTGGCGTCCACCAATTCCTGAAGGGTGTGGTTTGCAACGAAGATTTTGCGCATTGTCGTTGCATACTGTTGCTTGGTGAAAGCGGCAGGAATGATAAAGCACATCGATCCGTTGCCGTTGAGCAGGGAAAGTGATTTTTCAAGAAATGCGATGTAAATATCCGTACGCTTTTCGCAGGCTTGATAATTGCTGAACAGGTAGCTCCGCATCTCCGCAGAAAGGTTTTCGACATTGACATACGGTGGGTTGCCTATTACAACGTCAAAGCCTTTCTTTTCATTATGGAAAACTTCTGAAAAGTAAACTTCAAAATCAAACTCCTTATGTCCTTTGGTAATCTGACTAATGAGTTCATCAATCTGGTTTTTATACTTTTGTTTTTCCCCCGCATTCGTTTCATTGAAATAAAGCGGTTTCAATTTCTCAATCTGGTTAAACAGCTCTTGGTTGAAAAGGTCTTTCTCAACGCTTAAGAGAGAATTACCTTGAATAATTTTATAGTCCAGATTGGGCAAAGGTTTTATTTTCCCCCTATCCTCCTCATCTACGACCAGCGATAACCACAACCTGAGCTTAGCGATTTCTACCGCTCCGGGATCTATATCTACGCCGTAAAGGCAGTGCTGTATTGCGTGACGTTTGAAGTGATAAGATGCGTCTTCTTTGTTCCCATCAGTATATGGTGCGAGCGTCCTTCTTGCTCTTATTATCTCATTCATCATTCCCACTACGAATGCGCCGCTTCCCACTGCCGGGTCACATACACGCATTGAAGCTAGTTCATCATCTATAAGTTCAGCATATTCTTCAATACTAGCTGGAAGCCGCCGCCTCTTGTAACTTCCTTTGTAATCTGCATTCTTAGCCTTTCTGTTAGCAATTTTTTCAATACGGGTCTCTTCATGCTCAACAAAAGCATCACCATGTTTTATAAGTGCTTCCAAGTCATTTATAGGAATGATTCCATCAAGATTAGTATGTAACGCATTGATCAGGCTCTCTTGACACATGTAATGAACAATCTCACGCGGCGTGTAGTAAGTCCCTTTGGACTTTCGGTCTTTAATATCAAGGAGATTCTCAAAGACCTTTCCGAGCATCTCAGGGTCAACCGCCACTTCCTTCTCTAGTGGTTCATCTTCCTTGACAGTGAAGTTGTAACGGTCGAAAACGTCTAAAATCCCGCTTCCTGTATCCCCTTCTTTCGTTAATTCATTATTACTGAAAATCTCATTCGGTATCTCTATATCCGTATCTTGCCAATCGTAATCGTTTATAGGATCAAAAAGCCCACCGTTTAAGAACGGAATACGACATTCAAACTGATCGTAATAGTCTTTGGGACGCTCTAATCGCAGAGCCTCGTAGAATAATGGCTCTAGAAATCTATTGAAGTAGTTCTTACCTTCTTCCCGCTCCCTTGGAAACAAGTGTCGCAAAAACTGCTTATTGCCTTCACCCCATTCTTTTCCTCTCGCCACCCCAAACCATCCCTTCTTTTGTAGGAAATAGAGAAATACAATCTGACCCATAAGCTTTTTAGCGAAATCAACGGTATCTACGCTTTTGCCTTCAAAGTCCGCTTCTATTTTTGGGTCTTTCTCTACAATCTCGTCCAAAGCCTCTTTAAGATGTAGGTAAAGCTCTCTGTATTTTTCAAAGAATTCTTTCGTAACCCGCTCTACGCTAAAGGCTTGTTCTATGTATGCGAGCGTGGGTTTCGCTTCATCGTCCTGAAGCAGAGGCAAGAGGTTGCTCTGGGCAGTGTGGCTATGTTCGTTTTTACCTACTAGAAATGAGTAACGGCGGGCGGGAGTGAACTCTTCTTTTACTTTACCCTTTTCATCGAACCTGTATTCCATCTTGACAAAGGAGAAACGCCAATCTTCACCATTAGGCGCTACAAATGCTACAAGCGCGGCGTCTTTTAATACTCCGCCCCGACTACCATTAAGGTATTTGGCGACGAAGTTTCTTTGCATCGTCCGCGCCCGCTCAAGCGAGGTTTCTTTTTTAAGGTGGACAACCAGAATGTCGAGGAGTCTATCTTGCGGGTCAGTATATTTGCTTGTGCGTTCTACTTTTGCTATTGAATCGTCAAAGTCATCAAATATTAAATTGCCTTGGTAGGTGAAAGAGTCTTCGTCAACATGGTTAAGGATATTCTTAACTAAATAAGCAAAGCGCCCTTTGTCAAAAGAATGCTCTAGCGTTTGCTTTACTAAATGCTTGGCGGAAGTTTTATTCATATCTCAAGCCTTCAGTAAGCTAAGAAGGTATTGCGAGTCCGCTAGACACCTCAAAGATAGTTGAAATATAGTTTGTGACTCTCAGTCATTAATAGAATCGTTATCCTTTGTTAGAAGCAAACTTACCTTATGCAAAGTCTCCTCTACTGTTTCCTTTGGTAATGAGGTTATCACTTTGGCATTTCTCACCCGCCAGTCCAAACTCTTCATCTGATCGGCTAGAATAACCCCACTCACTTTTATGTCCTCTGATATATTAACCTCGAAGGGATACCCTTTCTTCCGGTTGGTAATTGGACAAACTAGCACCAATCCAACCTTGCCGTTGTAAGCACCAGGCGAGAGCACAATGGCCAGCCGGAGACCAGCCTGTTCACTTCCCATCTGAGGATTGAGATCAATCCAGACGGCATCGCCACGCTGCGGGACATTCACTACCGAACTCACCATACTTCTTTACCCATCGCAGGTCCAGTATCTGTTTCGCCGTGCAAGTTATACTCTGTTACGCCCGCTAAGAGGTCATCCAGCCGTGCATTGGAGCGTTTCGCAGGCGATATAGTTAAGTCTGCGCCGCGAAGAAGGGACAGCCTAACTACGGACCCAGTTTCGACGCCAATACGTCGTCGGGCAATGGGTTTAGGAATACGTAGGGCAAGACTATTACCCCATTTCTTGACTTGAATTTCCATGCTTTTAAGTCTCCCTTACGTATATAAGTGTATAGCAATCAAGTATATATTTTATGGATGTCTCCGTCAAGTTGAGGCGACGCGTAGATACTAATTGCTGATTAAGTATTCCGACAAGATCACTTCTCTAGGTCCAGAGGTGAGAGCGGTGCTTTCCGCAACGTGGCTTTCCAGAAGCTCGTCAGGAATGCTATTTTGCAGTATTGCAAGACATTTCAAAGGGTTCAAGCGCCCGTTTTTAAGTTCCTTGTTTATTGCTCCTAAGGCTGTCTTTGCGGTCTGCTTGGGCAAAGCCCCTTCCTCAAGCCGTCTTGCTACGCTTTTGATGTAATCCTCCTGTTCCTCGGTAAGTTGCTGGACGTCGTCCCTCATTATCGCTTTAAGAATCTTGAATAGTCGGACAGAGCTATCCCTACCAGTTCTTGCGCTTCTTAGCTCTACTTCCGGTTCGCTGGTGGCTAATTGAAACGCCTGCTTGTTCTTTGAGAGCTTGTCATAGAAGTCAGCGGGCAACTTTTCTCGTTTGGCTTCCTTCTCCGCTTCCAGAGCTTTCGCCGCCTGAATGAAATCAACCTCTACTGGTTCTCCCTCGCCGACGGAGAAAAATTTTTGAAGTCTTCCTTTTCTAAAATACGTGAGCAATTGGCTTTCGGTTTCTCCTTGCTTCTTCGCCGTTCGCGCCTTTCGGGGTATTCGCTTTATTTCCTGGAATAAATCTGGGTCATTATCGCGGACTTCTCTAATGACTTGCAGATACTTCAGCTCGCTCTCATCCTCTTCATCCTCACCAGTAAGGGTGTTATTAGAGGTAAGGCGGTTGAAAAGTTCGTGTGATTCTATGACCTCGCCTTCGGTCAGCAGGCGAGCGTCCGTTCCCAAAAGGGTTATAAAGGCTTGTATCTTTGCCTCAGCCGTTTCCTTGATCTTGATTTGATCATTAGACTGTTCGGTCGGGAAAAAGTTGAACGTGTAAATTGTATCGAACTTAGTATCTATACGGTTGATGCGTCCCACGCGCTGCATCATGCGGGTTGGATTCCATGGTATGTCGTAGTTAACGACGACATTGGAACGGTGGAGGTTTACGCCTTCCGACAGCACCTCCGTTGCAATTAGTATGCGGAAGTCATCCTTTGGAGAAGAGAAGCGTGCGTCAAAATTTTCAATGACCTTTTCCCTTATCATCGCCCCGGATGATCCGGTAAAGGTAAGCACCTGTTTTGGAAAGTCATCATTCAGTTTTTCCGCAAGATAATCAGCGGTTTCCTTAGACTCAGTGAACACGATCAATTTGTTTTCCTTCAAGACAGCGTCAGATGAGAGTTTTTTTCTGAACTCAAGAAGCTTTGGGTCTCGTTTTACCTTGAGCCACATTTCTTGTATTTTCTTCAGGGTTTGCAGATCCTTCTCTAGGTCTTTTTTTAAGTTATCCTTGAAATCCTTAGCCGAATATTTCTTCGCTCTGTCATTTTCAAGAAGCGCCTTAATAGCCTCGTCGTCATCGTCAGTCAGAAACTCAAAAATTTTATTGGCGTATTTTTTGCTTATGTAAACGTTACCTTTCAATAATTCTTTTAGAAATAAGTCGTGATTTAAGATGAATCGAGAGACAGTTTTTTCAAAAGCGTGAAAACTGCTTTCTAACCGTTTTATGAGCAGGATTTTCATAAAACTTCCCATGTTTTTTTGAGACTGTATCTCTAGTGGATCCATGCGTTCTTCTCCCCCATAATAGAGCATGGGCGTGTATCGGGCATAACTGAGTTCTTGAGCGATCAACCTGACGGTCTCATTGAAGATAGCGTTTTCCTCACTGTTAAACTGATAGAATATGGGTTCTGGGTTTACTACCTTTGGAAAGGTGAGATTTTGGCTTTTCAAGTCATTGGCAAAGTAATTTTCAATTTCCTGTCTTGTTCTTCTGACCATAAGATATTTCAAAACGGATTCTCTAATTATTCTTGCGTTTTCTTTGACCGTCCGCATATACCTTTCACTATCTTTTTTTCTATCTAGGTTTTTTGTATTTTTCTCTATCTGTCCAAAAAATGACTCAAGATCGGGGATGTTTGGAATAGTGCTCTTCCTGGCGTTTTGGAAAAGCTTAATTTGACTCAAAATATCACTTGGAGCGTTGTTGAACGGGGTTGCGGTAACTAGCACCACCCTTTTACCACGGCAAACCTGAGCGAGCCTTTCATAGGTGACGTTTGATTCCGTTCTGAAGCGATGCGCTTCGTCTATTATAATATTTTTGTATTTTTGTGTGCCTTGCTGAACGAGATTATCCAACTTGCCCAGCGACTTAAAATCAGCAGGCACGTGGAAGTCTGAAAAAACGTTTCGCCAAGAACCCGGGATCCCCTCGTCTAAAAGTATGGGGGGAGCTAATACGAGCGTTCTACCGTCAAGCTGGCTTGTCAGCATAGCGGAGACGTATGTCTTGCCTAAGCCAACCACGTCAGAGATGAACACCCCGCCGTATTGTTCAAGAATCTTTTTTGAGTGCCACACGGCTTGCTTTTGATAATCTAGGTCCATAAAGTCTTCTGGCGTATATCTAGAATCGATATCTTCCATCCGGGAGAGATCCTCCTTGAAATACTCGTATAGGAACTTTAGATAGAGCTGGTAGGGGGTAATGGAGTTGTTAAGCCACGTTTTCTCACGTATTGTCTCAATGTATATGTCCTTTACGTCAACGGCGTTTTCCCACAAGTCTTCAAATTTCTGCCGTGCGAATTCATAATCGCTGCGGGTTTTCAGTTCTACGTTAAACTCAAGGTTATCTGCCAAGCCCGCTTGCGTGAAGTTGCTTGAACCTGTGATGACGCGCCCGACATCGCGGTCGCCTTCAGGAAAAGACATAATATAGAGCTTTGAGTGAAGATTTTGAGAGGGATAGGCTCTTATTTCTAGTTTTCCCTCTCGCAGCCATTCTAAAAATTTTTGCACCCCTTCTTCTGTGTCTCTGCCGTCTTTGGCGTTGTTCAGTTCGTTAACAAGCGCGTCTGAAAAATGTTGCTTTGCTTCAGCGTGGGAAAACTGCAATTCTGGTTGATTCGTTCTCTCTATAAGATTGACGGTTTCTCTATCGGTTCTTATACCGATTAGGATTCTGATCTTTTTAGTTTTCTCTAAAGATTTATAAAGGGCGTGGAACCCACTCGTATAAAAATAGCCGACGAGGACGTCAAAAAATTCGGTATCTTTAATTAAAACCTGAAACCTATTGAGCAGGCTTTGCTCACCTTCATTTGTTATAAACGTTAGGTCTGAATATGTGGTCATTTTTTTATGCGGAGCGTGTCAGGTATCCGTTGTGTTAGTTTTCAGTTGCAAGTTTTGAGCTATTAACAGCTAACAACTATTAACTGAAAACTGTCAACTAAAAAAGCTTATGCCCATATCTGAGCAGGGATTGGATACGGTCGGCTCCCTCAAAGCGCTGGCGCGCCCAGAAGGAGTAGAACCCCCGACCTCATGATCCCTAGTCATCGCTCTATCCCGTTGAGCTAAGGACATGCAGTAGAAACTCTAGTTTACTAATTATTTAGTACTTCATCAAACATGTCCAGCCCCGTTCGGGTCGGTCTGAATTACTCAAGGTCATATATCATAATTAGCCTCCTATCTACTCATTCTGTAACCTTCCCATCCTTTATAGAACAATATCAGGTATTATTTGCCAGCTTGTATTCAAAGTTGTTTTAACCTAGTTGGTGTGTTTCCAATAATCACTATGTTTAAGAATGTCTATTATGGTTGGTTTATTGTTGCAGCAGGATTGATAATAATCTCTCTGGACGGACTACTTCTGTATTCATTCAGCATATATATGCCTTACCTAAAAGAGTCATTTGCTCTAAGTCATCTGGAAAGCTCGTCTCTCTTTTCTATAAGGAATGTTGTTTTTGCATTTTCAATGATTGCTGCGGGAAAGCTAATAGACAGATTTAGCCCAAAGTGGGTGATATTCATTGGGGGGTTTACGGCGGTAGCCGGCATTTTTCTGACCGCCTTTTCTACAAGCAACTGGCAGCTTATTTTGGCATACGCTGTTCTACCGGGTATAGGAAATGGTTTCTTTTACATTCCGACTGTAGCGATTATCAGTCGGTGGTTTCACAAAAAAAGGGCTCTTGCCATAGGTATTGCAACATTGGGCGTCCCGGTTATTGGGGTGGTTATAAGCCCCATGGTAGCGGTGCTTATTGCGGGCATGGGCTTAGAAAATTCTCTTATAACGTTGTCGATCATAACGGCTTTTCTCTTATCAACCGCATTTGTGATGCGTAAATCGCCCGGCGACAAAGAGGAAAAAGCTGATGAGCCAGATGGCAAACCTGCAATGCCTGATTTCTCTAACTGGAACGTTCGTCAAGCTATCAGCACTTCATCTTTTTGGATACTTTATGTGATTTTCTTTCTGGGAATGAACACCTTTCTCATAATACTCGTCAACCTATTTGATTATGCAAAGGAATCTGGTATTGATCCAATTGTTGCATCATGGGCGCCAGCCGCTTTGGCTTTTGGAAGTATCTTTGGAAGGCTGTTTTTCTCGGGCGTGTTGACAAAGTTTTTTGATAACAAGAGAGTGCTGTTTATAAGCTACTTTCTGGAAGCGGTTTCAATAATCATCATTATCTATAGCCAGACAGTGTGGGCTTTTTGCCTGTTTGGGTTTTTATTCGGATTTTTCTACAGTGGACACATGCCCATATTTCCCACGCTTCTAAGTGACTATTTTGGAACAAAGTTTATAGGTTCTATCTTCGGAGTGTCTGCCACGGGGTTTTCAGTCGCCTCCGTGACGGGCCCCTTGATTGCAGGTTACCTTTACGATGTGACTGATTCGCATTATCAGTCGGTGGTTGTGGCAACAGTGATATGCTTTATCGCGGCGTTTTCCACTTTCTTTATAACTGAACCCAAAGGTAGAAAAACATTATCTACAGTTGGAAGCGTTAATAAATGAAGATATAGTTGCCATAGCCTGAAGTAGGATGCTTTACATAGCCGCACCGGTCTTCGCAATAATCACAGCGGTTTTTCTCGGAGTTTGGTTTCCTACCTATGTGCAATCTCGGTTAGTTGTTCATTGCTAAACTGCAAACCACTTTTCGCACATAGCAGCCAGATTGTGCATTATCTACAAATGTAATCCGTTCACCCACGCACTTTGCTATATTCTCTACGGCCATCATAGAGTCGTAGAGTTCCGATTTGGTATACTTAGGTGCTTTTGTTGCCACTTCGGTTATTTCAATGCTTAAAACCAACCAATCCGAATAATCCCGCTGCTCGCAAAATGTGTCGGTCAGGCTTTGCTACGTCAAACCCTAGATTCTTCATCGCCTCCGCTGCTAATGCAACCCCGAATGACGGAAGCTTATACCGGTTCCGTGGTAGCCCAAGAGACAATGAAACCTGCTTTGGATCACCATCATGTCGGTCCATAAGCGATGTAAAATAACCCTCGCCAGCATCCCTTTGAGGTACTGTATATCGAGACGAGACTTAATGTTGCTCCAAAGCACACATCTATTAAATCTCTTGGTTTTATTCATTTTACTTCAAAACCCTCCATAACTCAGTCAAAATAACTGACAAACAGGATGTTTCCCAATTTTTGAGATTATTGAATCGAAAGTTTAGCAGTTCTTTTAGGGATTTGGATATCAGCTAGGCGGGGCGTATCAGCTAAAAGCGCGCATCCCCTTGTGGATATTGTGGAATACGTTCAGTCCTTAAAAGTGCTGGCGCGCCCGAAGGGAGTCGAACCCCCAACCTCATGATCCGTAGTCATGCACTCTGTCCAGTTGAGCTACGGGCGCGCTATGCAACAGTAGTTTACTGATTATTGGCATTTCATCAAGCTTGCCCTGAGCGAAGCTAAATTGTATGTGTACTCAACTACGAGTCTACATTTTCCAGTGATATTTCTTGCCCACGTATATACAAACAATTGATACCTAGATACTAGAGAGAATTCTAACCAATCATACGATAACACACGCTTCAGCAGTCGGGTCGGTTTGAATTCCTCAAGATCATATATCATAATTAGCTCCCTATGAAAAGCCTTGAGAAAACGCTTGATTGTCAGGTGCGCGATTATGTCGCGAAGCTAGAGGATATGAATGAGATTAAAACGCTTCTTTCAGGAGAAGTGTCGAGGAAGGATTACGTCAGATTGCTCAAGACTTTCTACGTAATAGAGCATATCAGCCAAAGGGCTGTTCTAAGGGCAAGCAAGAAAACCCAAAGTCAAAATCCATATTTAAGCAAGAGATTTAAGTTATGTGCCAAGGGCGAGCTTGGACACGCCGAGATTGCACTTAAAGACCTTGAGGATATGAATGAGCAGGGAAGGGTAGGTGGCGTGGATTTAGCCAATATACCCTTTGCATCCGATTATGACGACTTTTTACAAGGGGAAGCAGGCAGTTTTCCGTTGGGAATTTTAGGGCATTCCTATTTATTTGAGAACGCCTCCGGGATTATATTTCCAAAATGCAAGCCACTAGATTACCCGTCTAGGTTTGTTGAAGTGCACGCTAAGGAAGACCCTGCGCATTCTCTCGCTATAAAGAGAACGGTTCGTAAGGTTGAAGCCGAAATTAGTGACAGGGACTTAGAACGCATCGCTTCCTTTACCAACAAGAGCGGTGATTACCTACTCAAGCTCTTTGAGAATATGGGAAGTTAATCTTTTTCAGAATTGAGAAGTTCATCAAACTCAGGTGGGAGAAGCTCTATCATCCGTTCACAAGGCATATTGAAAATATCGTATGTAAATTCCAATTGCTGAAACACTGCGAATAATCTATACAAGGTGCCTGGTTTTTCCCTCTCCGTTGATCCTTTGGCTACCACTCCAGGTTTTGTATTTCCATAGCTCCCTCCTTTATCTTCCCCTTTGCCAGAGCGCCCAACGTTCCTGAAAAACCAGTAAAAGTTGTTGTCCTCATTATCTGTTGTTTGATCTGGGTCTCCGGTCAACCCTTTTGTTCCAAAATCTTCGATAATAATGTAAGAAAGAGGTCGATTGTAAGGATCAAAGTCAGCCCCTGCTGCCTTCAAATGAGGAAGAAGACCATTAAAGTAACGTTGTAGTTTGTCTTCGGAAGAATTCTCAATTGATGATAGTGCGAAGCGAACTCTTACCGGCCCACTTCCACTTTGTGTGTCGAGCGAGTTTTGCAAAGTCTCGCGGACAAGACGATCTAGCAATATCAGACTTGATAAAGAACTCCCCTTGCACGGGGTCGGAATTTATCTCAGCTTCTGAAACTTTCCTAAAATACCAAGAAGGAGTCATTATTCACCACCTTGGGTAAAGCAAATAATTTCGTATGTTACACGAAGAAAATCAAACAGTCTAATGATTTCCAAAAATACGGCGCGGAGAGGGAGGGATTCGAACCCTCGAAGGGGTGTTTAGCCCCTTACTCGCTTAGCAGGCGAGCGCCTTCGACCACTCGGCCACCTCTCCTAGCTCTTCTAAAGTAAGACCAAGAAAATAACTTAATCACAAGAGCGTGTCAACGCATCCCCGCCTCGGCGCAGGCGGTGTTTTGAACCTGCTGAATGATATAATGATTGATTGAATTGCCGTTATTCATTTACAGCTTTTTTATCAACATTTTCTTCTTTGCTCAAGACTAGGTCTTTATTATCGTTGACGTCAATCACGACGTGATCTCCCCTTAAAAAATTCCCTTTTAGCACTTCAGTCGCAAGGGGGTTCTGTATCAGCCTCTGGATTGTTCTTTTTAGGGGCCTTGCGCCGTAAACTGGGTCGTAACCCTTTTCCGCTATTACGTTTTTGGCGTCGTCGGTCAGGTCAAGCGTCATATTATGCTCCTTGAGTCTCTGTCTCAAGTGTTCAACCTGTATATCTACAATCTCTTTTATTTGGTCAATTCCGAGGGGCCTAAAGATAATCGTCTCGTCAATTCTGTTTAGGAATTCGGGCTTGAATGATCCCCTTACGGTTTCCATAACCTTCTCCGTCATGGCTGCGGGGTCGCTCACAAGCTCTTGGATATAATCGCTTCCGAGGTTAGAGGTCATAATTATTATTGTATTCTTAAAGTCAACCGTTCGTCCTTGTCCATCGGTAAGTCGTCCATCGTCAAGAATTTGAAGAAGCACGTTAAAGGCGTCCGTATGAGCTTTTTCGATCTCATCAAATAGGACGGCGGAATAGGGTCTTCTTCTAACTACTTCAGATAACTGTCCTCCCTCTTCATATCCAACGTATCCTGGGGGTGCTCCTATAAGCCTTGAGACGGCGTGCTTTTCCATGTATTCGCTCATGTCAATACGCACCATAGCGCGCTCGTCGTCAAACATAAACTCCGCAAGTGCTCTCGCAAGCTCGGTCTTGCCAACCCCAGTAGGTCCTAGAAACAAGAAAGAACCTATGGGGCGGTTAGGGTCCGACAGCCCAGCGCGTGAGCGTCTAAGCGCATTTGATATCGCCTCAATCGCGTCGTCCTGTCCTACCACTCGAACGTGTAGCTTGTCTTCCATACTTATAAGTTTCTCTATCTCACCCTCAAGTAAACGCGAGACGGGAATCCCCGTCCATTTGGAAACGATAGAGGCAATGTCTTCGGCATCAACCTCTTCCTTGAGCATCTGCTTCTCTCTTTGTATGTTGTTTAGCTCTTTGCTCAGCTTTTCTATTATTTCATTGAGTTCAGGGATCTTGCCGTAAAGAAGCTCCGAAGCTTTTGACAAATCCCCCTCTCTTCGAGCCTTCTCGGCATCAGAGCGAAGCCTATCTATCTCGCCTTTGCTGCTTCTTATTTCATCAATGCATTCTTTCTCTCTTTTCCAGTGCGTCTTCAGAGTATTGGATTCTTCCTTAAGGTTAGCTATGTTCTTCTCCATCTTACTAAGCTTTTCTTTGGAGCTTTCATTTTTCTCTTTCTTCAGCGCCTCACGTTCAATTTCAAGCTGCACAAGACGCCTTTCTATCTCGTCAATCTCCGTTGGAAGCGAATCGATCTCCATCTTAAGCCTAGCGGCGGCTTCGTCAATAAGGTCAACGGCTTTGTCTGGTAGAAAGCGGTTAGTTACGTATCTGTTTGAAAGAGCACCTGCGGCGATTAGGGCTTCGTCCCTTATCTTGACCCCGTGATATACTTCGTATTTTTCTTTCAGTCCGCGTAGTATTGAGATTGTCTCCTCAACAGAGGGCTCCTCTACGAAAACCTGCTGAAAGCGCCTTTCTAGCGCTGCGTCTTTCTCTATGTACTTTCTGTATTCATCAAGAGTCGTAGCGCCGATGCAGTGAAGCTCTCCGCGGGCGAGGGCAGGCTTTAACATATTAGAAGCGTCCATTGCGCCTTCAGTAGCTCCAGCGCCTACTACGGTGTGCATCTCGTCTATAAATAGAATTACCTCTCCCTCTGAATCAGTAACTTCCTTGAGCACGGCTTTAAGACGTTCCTCAAATTGTCCCCTGTATTTGGCTCCCGCGACAAGAGCGCTAAGGTCAAGGGCGATTAACCGTTTGTTCTTTAACCCTTCGGGAACGTCTCCGTTAACTATTCTCTGCGCAAGTCCCTCGACTATTGCGGTTTTCCCCACCCCCGGCTCACCTATTAACACAGGGTTATTCTTAGTGCGCCGAGAAAGAACCTGAATTAAGCGTCTCACCTCGTTGTCGCGCCCAATAACAGGGTCTATTTTGCCTTGTCGCGCAAGCTCGGTGAAATCCTTACCGTATTGCTCTAAAGATCGCATGGTCTCTTCAGGAGACTGGCTTTTGACTTTTTGATTGCCCCGAATGTCTTTTAAGGCCTTTAATACGCTATCCTTTGTGACTTTATGCTCTTTTAACTCGTTCTTGAGTTCGCCCGTCGAGTCTTGGACTATGCCCAGTAGAAGGTGTTCTGTGCTTATATATTCGTCGCCGAAAGCCACTGCCTCCTTCTCCGCGGTTTTAAGCGCCTTGCTTAGCTCCTGACTGATGTAGGCATTCTCTCGCTCAGCCTGTACCTTTGGCAGTTTATCTATTTGATTCCGTGCTGCTTCTCTTATGGTTTCTAAGTTAGCCCCGATTTTTCCGATAATCTGCGTTGGAATACCTTTTTCTTCAAGGAGCGCTATGAGCAGATGAGGAACGTCTATTATCTGATTCTGCCCATCTTGCGCCAATGACTGCGCCTCTGCTAGAGACTCTTGCGCTTTTATTGTTAATTTATCAAATTTCATTTTCATATCTCCCTACATAGATCATCATTCCGCTAATCTGTTACAAAGTTAAAATAGTAATCAAAATGTTAGATTTCAAGGTCAACCTTTCAAGATACATGGGTGGCGTTCCCAACGTGGTCTGGGGCGATAAACTTCTTCTAATCATCCTTAAAATATATGAAATACTTGACTTCTATTTGCTAAGATAATAATATGGTCAAATATCTAGCAAGAAAAAATTTTTATTATAGGAGGACAAAATGAGTGAATTAGTTATAGATGGTCTTCCTCAAGCTAGCGAAGTGAATGTGCGCGATACATTTGACTCGATTGGTTTGAGAAGATCTATCAGATGGTACGAGCCAAACAAGCCTGTTGAGAAATGGAAGGTTCAGGCTATGCTTGAGGCTGCGAGGGTTGCTCCTTCCGCCGGCAACTTTAACGGGCAGAGGGGTATAGTTGTTTACAGAGATGAAGACCCAGAGATTTGGGAATTCATTTCTGACTGGAGTCAGATCACTACGCAGATGGCTCCTATACTTATCTTCTGGTGTTACGATCTATCAGCTTATGACGTTCAAGGTCAGCAGTTGCACGACCTTATGAGAACGGGCGCTTTGGATAAAGCTCATGGTTGGGAGTATGAGCGCGTGAACAGGCTTTTCCCTCTACCTGCTATACTTCCCGATTTCATACTACACAGGCTTGCCTGCATTGACTTGGGTAACGCCATTCAAAACTCTATTCTTACAGCTACCTCGCTTGGTCTCGGAACCTGCTTAAACGGCGCGAGCGGCGGAGCGAGAAGAAACGTTAAAGATAAGTTTAATCTTAAGCCATCTTACGTATTCTGCTGGCTTATGACGGTTGGTTATCCATCAGAGAATTTAGACGGTGGAGGGACGAGAGGAAGGCCTCCATTTGAAACGATGTTCTTCAAGGGTAAAGTTGGACAACCCTTTGAGAGGGACGCGGCGACGGTGGAGCTGCTTAAAGAGCTAAATCTAATCCAAGAGCCAGGTCCGACTCCTGGAAGGTTTGAAGAAGTCAACAAGCTCACAAAGAGATTCGGTCTCGGCGACGACTCCCTTACTGACTGGAAGCTAGGCGAGTCGCAGCTTAATGATCCTGTAAACGCCGTTGATACGAAGCCTGAACTGCTTTCGCCAGAAGAGGTTGCAGCTTCTGCGGAGGGGGCTCCTGAGAGCGACTATACGCTGGTGCCTACGGTTAAGAGGGAAGTTCTTGATAATTATAGAAAACAAAAGGGTATAGGCGACGCCGATTAAATTATTTTAACAATAGGAGGCTATAAAAATGGCTGAAGTAACTGTTCAAATTCCCGATCCGATATTTGAGATAATTAAAAAGAGGGCGGAGCTGACGAAATCCACGCCTGAGCAGCTTATAGCTACAACCGCTATACTTTGCTACGTATCAGCGCATTACGATTCGTCTAAGTGGCTCAAGTTTAGAGATCCAGAGTCGACCGACATGACCGCCCCTTGGTCATAGGTTTTGAGTTGTTGATGCTAAGAAAAAAGGGTTGCGTCTCTTTGAACGACGCAACCCTTTTTTTATCTGCTTAGGAACCCAAATCTAAATAATTACCATTAACTACATTTGGGTTACATCTATAGACCTGTTTAGTATCTACTAGGGTCAGGAAAAAAAACAAGCAATCTCCCTCCCTTTATCTAAGCTATATTCCGAGCTCACGTGCTATAACTACCTGCTGAATTTCTGAAGTGCCTTCGGTTATAGAGGCAAGTTTAGCGTCTCTGTAATACCTCTCTACTGGGAATTCCACCCCGTAGCCATAACCACCCAACACTTGCACAGCTTCGGCGCAAACATCCTGCACTACTTCCGCAGCGTAGAGTTTAGCCATTGAAGCTTCCTTCAGTGCTTTTTTATCATTGCTGTAAAGCCATGCCGCTTTATATACAATCAACCTCGCAGTCTCAATCTTTACAGCCATCTGCGCCAGTTTGAAGCTTATTGCCTGAAACTTTGAAATCTGGCGACCAAAAGCCTCACGCTCTTTCGAATAGTTTAGGGCGAATTCAAATGCCGCCTGTGCAAGCCCTACGGACTTTGCCGCATGCGTGATGCGTGCTCCGAGTAAGGTCGCCATAGCGCCATTGAACCCACCTTCCCCGACAAGCAGGCTTTCCTCTGGTACCTCACAGTTCTCAAATACGAGCTCAGCCGTGTCTGCCGAGCGATGCCCTAATTTGTGAATTTTGTTCTTCTCCGTAAAGCCTGGGGCGTCCGCGTCGATTATAAACAGGCTAATCCCAGTTCCTTTCTTAGATTTATCCGTATAGGCGGCGATGATGACGTAATCACACATCGTTCCATTTGTTATCCACGTTTTTGTCCCGTTAATTACGTAGTGTCTATCTTTCTTTACAGCAGTCGTCCTAATGCTTCTTGCGTCTGATCCAGCGTCTGGCTCGGTAAGACCAAGCGCCCCAATAATTTTCCCCTCTATGCCGGGTGCTAAATACCTTTGCTTCTGTTCTTCATTCCCAAACTTTTCTATTGGCACCATTGAAAGGCTAGTATGAGCGTTGACGCACATGGCGATCCCCGCGTTTATGCGTCCCATTTCCTCGGCAAAGATACATTCTGTTACCTTATCAAGCTCTACCCCACCATATTTTTCTGGAAACGATATACCTAAAAAGCCCATTTCTCCCAGCTTTGGGAATAACTCAATTGGAAATTGCTCATTCTTCTCGGCGTCCTCAATTAGTGGGGCTATCTCATTTTCACCGAAATCGCGTATAGTATCTCTGAACATTTGTTGCTCGTCCGTAAACTCAAAATCTATTGGCATCAAGTATCCTCCTGAAAATTATTACGTGTGTTATTGAATAAAACGCATCAATTAATTATATCACGTTTCTCTATGTTTGTGTAAGAAATTGACATAAGATACGCTAAAATTCTCTTGACTTCTTACTGACATTTTTATTATAGTGATAATGGATGTGATGTATAAAACATGATGTATAAAACATAAGGAGGTATTAGTTATGGCTGTAGCCAGAATTACTGAGGTCATTGGTTCATCAGATAAATCATGGGATGATGCAGTGCAAAACGCTCTTACGAGAGCGAAACAAACTCTTCGCGGGCTTACCGGGCTGGAAGTGACGAAGATGAACGCATCTATTGCCGAGGATGGCAGCATAGCGGAGTATAGAACTCACATTAAGATTACTTTTATACTTGAAGGCTAGTTCACTTTCCGAACGGTCTAACAATAACAATAGTGTTTTAAATTAAGGGGAGTGCCTTAGGTGCTCCCTTTGTTTATCTAGGCTTTCTTCTATTCACTTCTTGTCACTCCAACACTGAATATAAGCTCCCTTTGTTTAATGTGCATATGCGTATTATTCATCCAATGAAAATGGATAAAGGTATTGAATATAAGGCTTATTATTGCATAACAATCTTCGCAAATGCGAAATTTACCTCTTGACAAACATTCAGTGCAGATTATTTTATAACTAAATATAATATAAAGGAGGTCATTAACATGGCTACCAAGAAGCAAAGTTTAGATGTTAAGGATTTTACAGAGCCGGTTAAGGAATTTTCAAAGCTCCTAAAGGATACATATCTCAGTGCTTTGGATTTCTCTTTGTCAGTTACAGAAGAAAACAAGAAAGTGCTGAATGAACAAGTTGAATACCTGTATGGAGTGGAGAAAGACTACTCTAAGTATGTTAAAGGGTTCTATGATAACGTAGAACTGCCCTTTGGAAAGGTTGCTACGGAGCCCTTTGAGCAGGGTATAGAACGTGTTGTAAATTTTCAGAAAAGCGTTCTTGATTCGGTAAACGGCGTTTCGGATAATGTTGTAGCCGACGCGCACGTTGTAGCGAAGAAGAACGTTGAGAAAGCATTTTCCCTATTTGATGGGGCTTTGGACTTGGCTAAAAGCTAAACTATTAAGATCATATGTCTAGTTCGTCTAGGAGAGCTGTATGAGCAGCTCTCCTAACTCTCCATTTTATCTATTTAAAACAATGATCTAACTGCTCTGCGTCTATCAATATTCTATAACTCCTTAAAAGAGCAAATACTAGATTCTCCTAGTATCTCAACTAAAATTTGACATCTAACGATGTACTATAATGTATTTTACTGTTAAGCATCGCGCCATTTGGAAAAGGACATGCGAATAATTATACAACGGGTTAATGAAGCTAGCGTTAAGGTTGGCGGCGAAGTGATTGGGCAGATAGGAAAGGGGATGCTTGTATTGCTCGGGGTAGGCAAAAAGGATACCGAGCGAGACGTGGCATATCTAGTTGAAAAGACATTCGGTATTAGAATTTTCGAGGACGACGCTGAAAAAGTAAACCTCTCTATATCTGATATTGATGGTGAAATTCTAGTCGTGTCTCAGTTTACGCTTTACGGCGATTGTAGAAAGGGTAGGAGGCCATCTTTTGATAAAGCCGCCCCACCTGAGCGTGCAGAAATCCTATATGAGTTATTTATTAATAGCTTAAGAGCACGGGGCGCTAAGGTAGCTAGCGGAAGGTTCCGAGCGGCTATGTATGTTCACCTCGTAAATTGGGGTCCCGTTACTTTAATGCTGGATAGTAAGAGGGATTTTTAGTTGAGCTTGCTGTGCATTTTGATTTCCATTCCTTTAATAACTATACTAGGATAATGGAGAAGGTTATATGCACTCACCCAAGGGCAAGAAGGGATTATGATATAGAAGAGAAATACGAGGCAGGCGTTCAGCTTAAAGGCTCTGAGGTTAAGTCCCTTCGCATAAGCCAGGCAAGCATAAAGGAGAGTTTCGCTATGCTAAGAAACAACGAAGTATTTCTCCTAAACAGCTATATTGCGCCATACGAGCAGGCAAGCGTCTTTAACCACGAGAGCAGACGCGATAGAAAGCTTCTTCTTAACAAGAACGAGATTAAGCGCCTTATCGGAAAAACTCAGATTAGGGGATATACCTTAATCCCTTTGAAGGTTTATTTCAAAAATGGCAAGGCTAAAATTGAGCTTGCGCTGGCAAAAGGCAAGAAGGTTCACGACAGGCGCGAGGATATTAAAAAACGCGAAGCGGACAGGGAGATGGAAAAAGCTATGAAGAGGCGTTATTAAACCTGTTTAATATTTTGCGCTTTGGTGTATAGTATTATTCTAGTAGTGGGGGGGGCGATCTGGCTTCGACGGGGAATGAGATAGCTTGCGCTGCATGCCGAGCTTCTGCTAACTCGTAAAACTGGTAGAGCACACACAAGTGCCGAAAATGATTATGCACTCGCTGCCTAAATAGAGCGGCGACGGTTCCTTGATCCTCGCCCGTGGGCTTAAATGAACCGGCGACTATGCGGGCTGGTCTTAGGATGGTGCCTAAGGCATCTGAAGACGAGATTTCACCTTGGGCTGGCAGTGAAAACCCTGTCTGTTGGTGACTTCACTGCAAGACTTAAAAATAGACTAAGCATGTAGAAGCCTTGTGAGTCTTTTTCTCGGACCCGGGTTCAATTCCCGGCGCCTCCACCAAAAATCTTTAGTCCTCTTATAAAAATTGGATGTCTGTCAAAATGATAGAACGGGTTGTCCTCGCAACGGCAAACGTAGGCAAAGTAAGGGAGTTTGAGGATTTATTTCAGGATTCTAGGATAATCAAAACCTTCATTTCCTTAAAAAATCTTGGCAATCCTCCAGAAGTTATTGAGGATGGTAATACATTCAGAGAAAATGCGCTTAAAAAAGCCCGCGGCATTTCTGCTTATTCGGGTGAAGTGTCTTTAGCAGATGATTCGGGGCTACAAGTAGAAGTGCTTAACGGACGACCTGGTATTTATTCGTCAAGATATTCGGGTGAAGATGCAACTGATGAGAGCAACATTGAAAAATTATTAGGTGAGTTAAAAGACAAACTTAATCGCAACGCCAGATTTGTCTGCTACCTTGCGCTTGTATATCCCACGGGTGAGGAAATAGTCGTAAGCGGGGCTTGCGACGGCGTTATCCTACATGAACCAAGAGGAAAGGGGGGATTTGGCTACGATCCGGTCTTTTATTTATCCCATATAGGCAAAACAATGGCGGAGATGTCCTATAGGCAAAAGAACGAGATAAGCCATAGATCGCATGCGGTATATTCACTGATAGACGAACTGCGGAAAAAATTTTAAACTCTACGCCCTTCGTTGTATCCGAGAAGATAGTTTCATTAAAAATTTCTCTTATTTGGTCTTGCAAGACTCAGAGCACTTGAATATCTTTATAAAGACCCGCTCAGAGTTCCATCTTTGAATTTTGACTAACGCGCTACGAGGATATAATCGTTTGGAAAAAACAAAATTTATATTTGTAACAGGCGGTGTTATGTCGTCTTTAGGCAAAGGTTTAGCTGCGGCCTCTATTGGGGCGTTGCTTGAAAGCCGTGGATTGAAGGTAACGCTTCAAAAACTAGACCCCTATATAAACGTTGACCCGGGCACGATGAACCCACTTCAGCACGGTGAGGTTTATGTGACAGACGACGGCGCTGAGACTGATCTTGACCTAGGCCACTATCAACGTTTCACTCATTCAAAACTATCTCAAAAGAATAACTTTACTACGGGCAGGATATATTATTCTGTAATATCAAAAGAAAGGGAAGGCAGATATTTAGGTAAAACAGTTCAAGTGATTCCTCATATTACAGATGAAATAAAAGCGCGAGTGTTAGACGTAGCTGAAGATAACGACGTCGTGATAGTAGAGGTAGGAGGAACCGTTGGAGATATAGAGGGACTTCCATTTCTAGAGGCAGTAAGACAGCTAAGAGCTGACCTCGGAAGAGAAAACACGCTCTACATACATTTAACTTACGTCCCTTATCTCGCCGCTGCTAGAGAGTTGAAGTCAAAGCCCACTCAACACAGTGTAAAGGATTTGCTACAAATAGGTATTCAGCCCGACATTCTTATTTGCAGAACTGAAAAACACCTTCCCAGAGGGATCAAAGAAAAGATATCCCTATTTTGCAACGTCAGAAATGAAGCCGTTATAGACGCCAAAGACGTGGAGTCCGTCTATGAAGTTCCCATCTATTTACATCATGAGAACCTTGATGGAATAATAGTAGATTACTTAAATATGTGGACTAGAAAGCCCGACATATCAAATTGGGAGAAAATAGCTGATAGGTCTAAAAATCGGAAATTAGACGTAACTATAGGGGTTGTGGGGAAATATGTAAGCCTTCAGGATTCCTATAAAAGCCTTCATGAAGCCCTAGATCACAGTGGGCTAGCTAATGAATCACGCGTTGAAATTAAATACGTTGACTCTGAAGATATAGAAAGCCACGGGGCAGCTTCATTCCTGCGGGATGTTCACGGAGTACTCGTTCCCGGTGGTTTTGGCAAGAGGGGTTTTGAAGGAAAAATTCAAGCTATTAAATACGCTAGGGAAAATAAAATTCCCTTTTTTGGTATCTGCCTCGGAATGCAAATGGCAGTAGTGGAGTTTGCAAAGAACGTATGTAAGGTTAAAGACGCGCACTCAAGAGAATATTCCAACGAAGTTAATAACGCTGTAATAGATTTGATGGAAGGGCAGAGAGACGTAAGCCGCATAGGCGGTAGTATGAGGCTAGGCGCATATCCGTGCGTATTAAAAAAATGGACGTCAGCTCATTCTGCCTATGGTAAAGAGCGTATATCGGAAAGACATAGACATAGATACGAGGTGAACAACTCTTATAGAGACGTCTTAACTGAAAAGGGGCTGACACTAAGTGGCTTATCACCCGATGACAAACTTATAGAGATAATAGAGCTTAAAGACCATCCATGGTTTTTAGGATGCCAGTTTCATCCAGAATTTAAATCCACTCCTTTGAACCCTCATCCTCTTTTTAGAGAATTCATCAAAGTAGCTATAGAGCATAAGCCCTCACTATCATAAACTTAAACACTTTGAAAAAAGGGTAGCTTATCTTAAAATAACTGCGCAATGTCAACTAGAATTCCACGTCCTAATGAAGTGGTTTTATTCAGAAAACGTAAAGAGCCTTGTTTTGGTATATTCCTAAGATCGATCGGGAATAGCACCAAGATATTTGCGGAAGAAGGAAAAGAAATAGACGTGGATCTAAACAAAATTGTTTTACCAACTGGTGTGACGTTAGAAGATAGCAACACGCAGTCAGAAAAGAAGCTAAGGCTAAGAAATTTAAGAAGATATTTGGAAGAAAAAAAAGAAACCATAGATTTAACAACTATCTGGGAATGTTTAGAAGAGGTTCAGCACGAGGTTAAATTGGAAGAGGTTTCATCGTTATATTTTGGAGAACATAACGTTGACGATCAAGATTTGATGACACTGTTCTGGGCTATAGACAGGGACAGAATCTATTTTAAGAGGATGGAAAACGGTTATGAGCCCAGAACGGCTCAAGAGGTAAAAGGCATTATCGCTCAAAGAGAAGCGGAAGATCGAACAAAAGAAGAGAGGAAAAATGCGCTTTCCTGGGCAAAAGGAATAATAAAAAATAGCAACGTTAGGATTCAAGGCTTTGATCCTGCGGGCTGGATAGAGATGATAAAAGGCTATGCGATATACCTTGATAAATTTAACGGCGCTAGAGAAGCAAAATCTTTTCTGTCGGAAATTGGGATTAGAGACGCTGAAGGCGCAGTAGAATTTCTAATCAAGGCAGGGGCATGGGAAGAAGATGAGGATCCAATGCTTAAAAAATTCTCTGTCACAGAGGATTTTCTCAACGATGTAATTGAAGAAGCGAGCCGACTCATTTCAGAACTATCATCATGCGAAGAAGGTATAGAGGATCTCACGCACCTTGACGTTTTCTCAATTGATGACGAGGGCACCGAAGACGTAGATGACGCTATATCAATTGAAGAGCTAGCCGAAGGCACACGGGTAGGTGTTCATATCGCAAACGTAGCTGCCCATGTCGAGAAATGGAGCGCGCTTGACATCGAGGCGGCTAGAAGGGGCGAGACTATATATATTCCTGAGAAACATATACACATGTTCCCTCCTATTTTAATAAAGGAAAGACTAAGCCTTATAAAGGATTCTCCTAGGTTATCCTTATCCCTACTCATCTTGTTTGACGGAGATAACAAAGTAAAAAGCTATAGATTCACAAATGCAATAGTGAACGTGAGAGAGAATCTAAACTATGAAGCTGCGTCTCATTACTTCCAAAACAACTCACTTGGCAAAAAACTGAGACGCATTACACATAATCTAAAACAGAAAAGAATAGAAGCAGGAGCTTTTATAGTTCAGCTTCCTCAACTCAAAATTAAGTTAGGGGAAGAGTATGATTCGGGAGCGTCAAACAATAGAATAAAAATATACAGAAACTTTATGAATTCTATTGCCCATGTTGTAGTTGCTGAGATGATGATTCTTATGAATAGAATGGCGGGAAGGTATTTAAAAGATAATAAAATTCCAGCAGTTTACAGGTCTCAGCCCGAGCCCATATCAGAAGATGCCAGGTCGTGCGATAAAAATGATCCACTTTATGCCCTTCAGATTGTAAAGTACCTTAGATCAACCAAAGTAGGACTTAACCCTGAACCCCATTTGTCTCTAGGGACGGACGTCTATACGCAGGTAACGTCCCCTATCAGAAGGTATGCCGACCTAGTAATGCAGCGCCAAATTGTAGCTAGAATTCAAGAAAAGGAAGTTAGCTATACTGAAGATGAACTTGAAAATTTATATCCTAGCGTTGAAATTAGCATAAGGAACAAAAGGATGATCGAGAAGAGTAGGCAAAAATACTGGCTATACAAATACTTACAAACCTTAGAAGGACAGCGGATAGAAGGAATTGTGAGTTCTACTTCAGATACGAGACCAAGCGCCTATCTACCCGACTTTCTCTTTGCGACCCAGTTTTCCTTAGGTTCTGAAATGAATTTAAGAGAAGGAGATAGCGTAAAACTACTTATAAAAAAAGTTGATCCACTTCGTAATAAGATCGTGCTAGTCGCAAAATAGACTTAGTAAGGGTTCAAGGCATGGAAGTTCTTATTTGATATTGTTAGCAGCAATGCCATCAACGTCCATCTTTTCATTCCTCAGTGCTTCGAGCATTTCGTCTATTCTAGTGTATTTAATGCGTGGACGCCCTTGCTCTTTACCTCTCTCTTTCTCCATTTCGTCAAGACGAAGCCAATCTTCGTAAGTTAAATAATCAGGCTGCCTTTCACTAATGAGTTCTTCCACCCGTCTTCTTTCCGCTTGGACAGGATTTAGAGTAAGTCCCTTCTTTACGTCTAGGATTATATAATCTACAGTCTCACGTGAATCTTGCTTATTTGTTCCTATAACCCCCGTAGAACCTCTCTTAATCCATCCCGTCGCATATAAACCGGGCACGGCGTTGCCTGAATCGGGATCAACTATGCGCCCTTTTTCATTATGAATAACCCCCCGCTTTACATCAAAGGGAACGCCGGGAAGAGAAACCCCTTGGTAGCCAATTGATCTGAAAACCAACCCAACCTTAATCTCCTCATATTCTTCTGTAGGTCTAGGTTTGATTGATCCGTCCTTCATTTTATGAAGTTCATTCTTAACGAGCCTAATTGTAGCTACGTTCCCGTCTTCATCGCCAATTATCTCCGTCGGAGAGACTAAAAAACGGATATGTAGCCTCCGAGACCTTCCTTTATTCTGAAACTCTGAATAAGATTTCAGTATGTCCAGCTTCTTTCTAGTCACGTTATGTTTGTTCTCTTCTATCTCTTTACGTGAATGTTCATCAAGTTTTATTTCCTCAGCGTAGGTTATTGCTTGCGCATCGCTTAATTTGCCAAGTTCCCTCACTTCTGGATTGGTAAAAGCCGCTTGAGCTGGTCCCCTGCGACCCAATAGATAGACATTGCGAACTTTACTTCTCTTAAGAAGCTCAAGTGCATAATTGGCAATGTCCGTTTGCTTGAGCTCTTCTTCGCCGCGGCACAAAATCCTAGCCACGTCAACGGCTACGTTTCCGACGCCGACAATTGCTACGTTTTCCTGAGATAGGTCAAACTCAATGTCCGCATAGTCAGGATGGCCATTATACCAAGCGACGAACTCAGTAGCTGTGTGGCTACCTTTAAAGTTCTCACCGGGGATATTAAGCTTTCTGTCAGTTTGCGCACCCGTAGCGAAAATAGTTATATGGTAGTGTCGTTCCAGGTCTCTTATATCTATATGTTTGCCGAATTCAACATATCCGAAGAACCTGAATCTGGGATTTGAAGCGATTTTATCATAGACTCTAGCTACAGATTTTATTTTTTGATGATCCGGTGCGACCCCCAAGCGCACCAGTCCGTGAGGCGTCGGCAACTTATCAAACATATCTATTTCACAGTCAAACTCAGTCTGTTTAAGCAGGTGGTCAGCCGCGTAAAAACCTGCGGGACCAGAACCTATTACGGCAACTCTAATTGGTCTTTGCTGAATTGCGCTTTCTACCATATTCTATTCTCTTGGCAACTTTCCTTACTTTATAGGACTCTAATATCCAAAAGGTTGTATATTTTATAAAACTAGAGACAACTGATATCAGAAAAGATGAATTGTTTCAAGGGTTGAATTATACACGTTTCAGAATTAACCTCATATATATGATCCAATAAAGGCATGATACATGTTGGCTGACCACCTTGCGTTTATTGGCTTTACTGCAGGTTCACAGAGGATAAAGGGATAAAGCGATGATATTTATAATCATATTAGTAGTCATCAACATTATTTTGCTCACTATAATTTTAATTGCTATTCAGAAAAGAGCAGGGGATGGACTTGATAAGCAAACCATAAGTGAAATTGTCAGGGGAGAGTTCCAGATCAACCGAAAAGAAGCTGCAGAAGATGTACAAAGGCTTAGGCAGGAAGTAACGAGGGGACAGAAAGAAACTACTGATACTGTGGTCAAAGTAATAGGTGAAGCGAGTAAATCACAGATGGAAAGCTCTGCAGAGCGATTAGATGCCGTAGAGGGTAGGGTTAGGTCTCTGGTTGATTCTAATGAGGTTCGTTTGGACAAGTTACGAGGGACTGTTGACAGCCAGATGAAGTCGTTACTTGAGTATAACGAGAAGAAACTAGAGCAAATGAGGCAAACTGTAGATGAAAAACTACAAGAAACTACTGATACTGTGGTCAAAGTAATAGGTGAAGCGAGTAAATCACAGATGGAAAGCTCTGCAGAGCGATTAGATGCCGTAGAGGGTAGGGTTAGGTCTCTGGTTGATTCTAATGAGGTTCGTTTGGACAAGTTGCGAGAGACTGTTGACAGCCAGATGAAGTCGTTACTTGGGCACAATGAAAAGAAGCTGGAGCAAATGAGGCAAACTGTCGATGAAAAACTACAAAGCACACTGGAAAAACGTCTTGGAGAATCCTTCAAGCTGGTTAGTGAAAGGCTTGAAGCCGTTCAACAAGGTTTGGGAGATATGCAAAGTCTTGCTACCGGAGTTGGTGATCTCAAACGAATGTTGACTAACGTAAAAGCACGTGGCACGTGGGGAGAGTATCAACTAGGAGATATCCTAGAACAACTGTTAACCCCAGATCAATTTAGGAAAAATATTCAACCAAAATCGGGGTCTAGCGAAACAGTGGAGTATGCAATCCTACTACCAGGTCAGGATAATTCATCAAGAGTCTATCTACCTATAGATTCCAAATTTCCTCAGGCGGACTACCAAAGGTTAATAGACGCGTCAGAAGCAGCGAACTCCGACGCCGTTGAGAAGTCAACGGCATCACTAGTGCGCAATATACAAAGTTCTGCTAAAGATATTGCAAATAAGTATATAGACCCACCGCATACAACTGATTTCGCTATAATGTTTTTACCCACGGAAGGGCTGTATTCAGAGGTGCTGAGACAACCGGGCATGGTAGAGGATCTGCAAATTCAATACAGAGTTGTTGTAGCTGGTCCTACCACGCTTTCTGCTATCTTAAATAGTCTACGAATGGGTTTTAGGACGTTGGCTATTGAAAAACGTTCCAGCGAGGTATGGAATATTCTTTCAGCGGTGAAGACTGAGTTTAACAAATTTGGCGACGTTCTGTCGAAGCTCAAAAAGCAGCTTGAAACGGCTTCCAACACAATAGAGCAAACTAGTGTGCGGACAAGGCAAATGAAAAGGAAACTGCAGTCCGTGGAGGAGCTAACGACGGATAAATCAGCAAAGTTGCTAGAGCTTGATTATATCGATGTAGATGTAACCGATATGAAAGATGACATAGAGGACAGCTCCCAATCCCCGATGGGACTTGGGGACATTAATAAAGGAGAAATTAATAGACCGAAGAAATCACATAGAGGTGCAAACACCGATAAGAACGTCCAGCATTATAAAGGTGAGTCATGAACAATTTGGTCAAGGGACTGTGCAGAAGGTGGAAGGAACGGGAGACGAGGTCAATGTTTCGGTCTCTTTCCCGCGCTATGGTATTAAGAAGATACGAGCTAGTCATCTAAACTAGGTATAGGCAGAATGAGTCCAGATTGTATAAGCCTGGTCTCGGTTTTCCAATATGAGGGTAAATAAATTAGCCGACAGAGCGGATTTTCACCTGAAGATCGTTCAGGAGATAAGTGACCTAGTTAATACTTCTACTGGGCTAAACACTATTCTCAAAAAGGTCGTGAGTAAAATTGCAGATTCTCTCGGCTTAGACGTTGTCTCGGTGTATATCCTGGATAGGAAAAGAAACGTGCTGGCGTTAAGGTCAACAAAAGGACTAAACGTAGATCCTCAAAGAACTCCAATTAACTTAGATCCCAGTGAAGGACTTACAGGGCTCGTCTATCAAACCTCAAGGCCAATTACGGTAATGCCTGCATCAAAACACGAACGGTACAAATATGTCCCGGAGATAGGAGAAGAAGAATATGAAAGTTACATAGGAGTTCCAATTCTCCTTCAAAATAGGTGCATAGGTGTCCTTGTAGGACAAACGAAAGAAAAAATACTAATTAACCCGGCTGAAGAAACCCTATTTCAGATTATAGCGTCGCGCTTGGCAGGTCTTTTAGAAGTCGCTGATAGACTCGAGCGACTAAAAACCCCATCTATTACCAAACATAAAACCAAAACGTATCAGGGTAAAGGGGTGTCAAGCGGTATTGCGACCGGAAATGCCTTTCTATTCAAAGGGCTTTTCCAACAAATAACAGCAGATGAATACCGTGTAGTGAAACCCGGTGCTGAGAAGCAAAGAATAGAAAGGGCTCTATCAAGCGTGGAAAATGACCTAAAGGGTTTAATTGAGACCCTTGATACAGGAGCGATCCTTACGAAAGCCGAGATAGATATATTCAGGGTGCACCTACTAATAATTCAGGGATCTACCCTAAGAAATACAATACTTGAAAAACTAAACGAAAAGAAAGTGCCGGCAGAAGTTTTAGTAGTTGAGGTGATAGAATCAATAGCCTCTCAATTTGAGCAGTTAAACGACCATTATTTAAGAGAGAAAGCCCAAGACTTCCGCGATATTGGAGAGAGGATTCTCCATCATCTCATCAAGCTTAACAAAGGACGCAAGTCCACGGTCGAGCCCGTGGAAGGCTCGATTCTCGTCGCTTACGATATAGGTCCGTCATTTATATCTATGCTCTTTAGGAACAAGATCTCAGGCGTGATCATAGAAAAGGGCGGAGAGACCTCTCATGCTGTAATTATAGCCAAGTCTCTTGGCATACCTGCCGTTGTGGGGATTGAAAACGCTAGTAATACTCTTAAATCTGGCGATAGACTGATCGTTGACGGCAAGACGGGTTTTGTGTTCAGTAATCCGGACGAGACGTTAATCAGAGAGTATCAAAGCACTTACAACAAGACTATTAACATAAGAGAAGCCATAGAAAAGGGAGACAAAGACAAAAGGATTAATAAAGGATTGGAAACCAAGCTCAGCGCTAATATAGGCTTTCCTATAGACTCCCAAATGGCTAAGCAGTATAAAGTAAAGGACGTTGGACTCTTTCGCACTGAGTTTTCTTTTGCTCATTATGATAGGTGGCCCAGAGTCAGGGAACAGGTCAAAATTTACAAAGAGATCGCAATGGATTTTAACGAAGGCTACATAACTATAAGAACTCTTGATATAGGAGCCGATAAGCTCCTCCCTTACTTTGACTTTCCTAAAGAAGATAACCCGCTTCTTGGCTTAAGGTCTATACGTTTTTCAATGGAGAACCTTGATCTATTCAAGGACCAGATAAAAGCAATACTACTTACTATGAAGAAAGGATACCGTTTTAGAATACTTCTTCCTATGATAACTAATCTTTGGGAGGTAGAAACGGCAAAAGAGATCATAGAGCAGCTTGGGAATGAGGTGGGGATGTCAAGAGTTGACCTTCCTCCACTCGGGATTATGATGGAGGTTCCCGCCGTTCTGTACCAACTAGATGATTACAAAGACGTAATCGACTTTATATCTATCGGAACAAACGATTTAATTCAGTATATTCTAGCCGTTGATAGAAACTCAACCACAATAGGGCATCTATATTCGGGGTTCCATCCCGCGGTAATTAGAGTGCTTAATCACGCATATTCAAAAACAAAGTTTACTAATATCGAAGTCTCGGTTTGCGGAGAGCTGGCTGGCACGCCGGCTGGGGCGTTAGAACTACTCTCACTTGGCTATGATCATCTCAGCGTGTCGCCTTCTAGCGTGCCAGTTATTCGATTTTTATGCAGGCGCGTGGACAGATTTATGCTTAACGAAATAAAGCATACAATATTGAATATGAATAGGGAATCGGAAATCAAGAGATATTTATTAGATATTCTTGAATCTATAGATACTGCACTTGTCGAAATAGGATAACCAGAATAACTAAAAACCTACTTTGAATTATGAGCTATTTGGGTATTTTAAGTAGTGCATGCAGGTTAAAAGAATCCATATAATCCTCTTTTTATTAACTGTTGCTACAACGTTCACAACAGGCTATTCTTTTAGCGGTTCCGTGTCAGACGCCATTTCCTTTTCGTTAGCCCTTTTATTCATCCTCGGCTCACATGAGATGGGGCATTACTATTATGGAAGAAAATATGGGATTTCCATTACCCCACCTTACTTCATACCAGCACCACCTTTTATATCGCCAATAGGCACTTTTGGCGCCTTCATAAAGATAAGATCCCCTATATCTACAAAAAAGGCTTTATTCGACATCGGAATAGCTGGTCCCATCGCAGGATTAGTGGCTACTATACCTGTGCTCATTCTAGGCATTAAAATGTCTAAATTAGTTAATCTATCGGAACAACAAAGCGAAGGGGGACTCTTCTTGGGTGCTTCTCTCGTTTTTTCGCTCATAACTGAATCATTTTTTGGTGAAATACCAGATGGCTATGATCTGTTTCTACACCCGATAGCTTTTGCAGGGTGGATAGGGCTTTTTATAACGGCACTCAACCTTATACCCTCGGGACAGCTTGACGGAGGACATTTAATTTATTCGCTTTTTTCACGCAAGTTTCATAAATATACCTCCATGTCAATGATTGGGCTGTTAATCATATTAGGTCTTGGCACCGAGCGTTTGATTGAGTTCCACAATAATTATTTGATAAGTGGAATACCTTGGTTCACAAAGTATATTCCGATCTTTGAAGGATGGCCAGGATGGTTTGTATGGGCAATTCTTCTCACGCTAATGGGAACGCGCCACCCTCCAACTATACATGAAGAGAACGGGCTTGACAGCAAGAGAAAAATTATAGGGCTTTCCTCGTTGTTGATATTCATAGGGTGCTTTTCACCCGTTCCGATAAAACTCATTTGAAAAAATTGAAGGTTCGGGTAAAGTAAAAAAGTGAACCTAATATTTTACTGCGCGTAATTAAACAAAATTGATAATCTAAAGGCCAAATAGCAAATATAAATTAAGTTAGAGATAAAAGCGTATAGCGTATAAGGATATAAGGAGGAGAAATATCGTGGCTAAATCACAAGTTAAAGATAACTTAACCATTACAGATAATAGGACGGGGAAAGAATATGAAATTCCTATACAAAATGACACTATAAGGGCTATGGACCTGCGTCAAATAAAAGTCAATAATGACGACTTTGGTATGATGAGTTACGATCCTGCTTATAGCAACACGGCTTCGTGTACTAGCAGGGTAACTTTTATTGACGGCGATAAGGGACAGCTCATGTACAGGGGCTATCCAATAGAGGTTCTTGCCGAAGAGAGTAACTATTTAGAGGTTGCCTATCTACTTCTTAATGGTGAGCTTCCGACAAAAGAGGAATTTGAACGATTTGGATATAACATAACGCACCACACCATAATACATGAGAATATAAAGAAATTTATGGATGGGTTCAGGTACAATGCACATCCGATGGGCATGCTTCTTGGAACTGTAGGAGCCCTGTCAACTTTTTATCCCGAAGCGAAGGATATTTTTAACAAAGAGGTAAGAGATATACAAGTTCATCGTTTAATTGCCAAGATGCCTACAATAGCTGCTTTTGCTTATCGTCACGCAATGGGTCAGCCTTACGTTTACCCGGATAACGATCTCAGCTATGCAGGCAACTTCCTTAATATGATGTTCAAAATGACTGAACTAAAGTATAAGCCTAACAAAGCGATTGAAAAAGCTATAGACGTGCTTCTTATACTTCATGCGGATCACGAACAGAATTGTAGTGCGAGCGCAATGCGTAACGTAGGGAGCTCTAATCCAGACCCCTACTCGGCTACTGCCGCCGCAATAGCAGCCCTATATGGGCCACTTCATGGAGGTGCTAATGAGGGGGTCTTAGAAATGCTAAAGACCATTGGCTCAAAAGATAAAATCCCTGAGTACATCAAACGTGCCAAGGAAGGAGAATTTAGACTCATGGGGTTTGGCCATAGGGTATATAAGTCCTATGACCCTAGAGCCAAGATAATCAAAGAGATTGCGCACGACGTGTTTGAAGTGACTGGGACGAACCCACTCCTTGAGCTTGCCCTTGAACTTGAGAGGATTGCCCTTGAAGATGACTATTTTGTTAAGAGGAGACTTTACCCAAACGTTGATTTCTACTCGGGTCTCATCTATCAAAGCATGGGCATACCAGTCGAGATGTTCACGGTACTTTTCGCTATAGCCCGCACATCGGGGTGGCTTGCTCAGTGGAAAGAGCTTCTGAACGATCCCGAAAATAGGATAGCTCGTCCAAGACAGGTTTACCTTGGATATAAGAACAGAAATTACGTTACGATAGACGATAGAAAGTAACAACCTCAGGTATTATGCGCTCTAAAAGGGACATATGGAAGTTAGTTGCTAAAAGCCCTAATTTGCTTAGAACCGCCTAACTTTTATGCTTTATCTTTATTTAAGCGGCTGAAAAGTGTCTACCAATGAGGCCGTTATAATACAAAGTAATCAGATTTTCTAAGGAGGCGAAATAAATACGTATCGCCTCCTTTCTAGCACCTTTACTTTTTAAGAATTCATCTCTGCTAGTTGCTTCTAACTTATCAAGCAAATTATTGAAAGCACTAGTAAAAGAATCTGTAAGTTCACTCTCATCATCCCTTAGAATAGCTTCTATTAGTGCTTCGTCTTGAAGATCGTATTTCCTACCCTCTATAGAACGTCTAAATTCATCCTTTAGTGCTGCATCGGTACTGAGCTCGGCGTAATTAGCTAAAGCCTTTTCAAATGCTTTTAATAAATCATTTATATACATCGCTCTCTTAATGTAAATGGCTCTCTACTGCTTCTTATATTTGGCAACCGCGTATCTTACAAGGGAAGCCTTATATCCTCTAGAATATAATAAATTAGTTTTATTGTTTCTTCAATATCTGCTTTATACGCAAGGCAACTAGGGCTGTGTAGGTAACGCACGGGAACTGACACTATAGCCGCACGGCTTCCTTTTCCTGTAACCTGCATTGCCGTGGCGTTTGTACTACCTGCCTTTTTTACAGTTACCTGATAGGGGATATCGTTCTTTGCCGCAATATCCATTATAAAATAGCTAAAAGGTCTATGGGCGACAATAAACCTGTCCGAAAGCCTAATCTCAGGTCCCTTGCCTAAGTTTGCTAAAGTTTTATTCTCGGCAACGCCTGGTAAGTCCATCGCTACCGTTCCCTCAAGGGCAATTACAAAATCAGGTTCATAAACGGGAACTATTACCCTTGCGCCCCTCAGTCCAATCTCTTCTTGCACAGTCGCTGTAAGGTATAGATCGCATTTGAGCTTAGGTTTCCTCTTAAGTGCTTCTAAGATAACGAAAAGTCCTACCCTGTCATCTATAGCTTTAGATATAATGGCATCCTCGGTCTCCTCGAATGGTGGATAAAAAGATGCCACGTCACCTACACTAATTAGCCTATGAACCTTATCCTCTGAAAGTCCCATATCTACTATGCAATCTTCTACTTCCGGTACTTCTTTATTATTTGTATTCTTACTTATATGAGGAGGCATAGCTGCCACCATTCCTACCAAACGCTCTTTACCCCAAATAACTACCCTCTGCCCGTAAAACACCCTAGGGTCCATACCTCCTAGTGGGGTCAATCGTAAGAAGCCCCTTGAATCTATATAGTTTACCATGAAGCCTACTTCATCCATGTGGGCGTCAAGGACTAGTTTTGGGCCATCACCCGATATATGAGCGACGACGTTACCTAAAGCATCTTCAGTTATTTCACTCGTAAGTTTGCCAAATTCGTTCTTTATTATTTCTTTGACAGGATACTCAACTCCGGGAAGAGCTGCAGTTTCGCATAGTATTTTAAGAAGATCTATATTCATCATAGAGTTTGATTATAACCAGAAACCATTTATATTTAAATGCAATGCTCGGTATAGCGTTTATCGAGTGTAATAGAGGATAGATTTACGTGAAAATAGTAAACATAGTGGATACTCATGGGAACTTTGCTCCAGTTGACAAGATAGGGGACGCCTTATCTTCTTCTGACCTTGTGGTCATTGCGGGTGATCTGACCAACTTTGGAGGGCAAAAGGAAGCATTTGAATTAATTGAGTCTATAAAGAAATATAACGTCAACGTGTTAGCTGTAACCGGCAATTGTGATACCAAAGAAGTGGATAACTACCTAGACGGCGAAAATATCAATCTACATGGAAGATCGGTTAAAGTAAGCGGGGTATTATTTTTCGGGGCTGGCGGCTCTCTCCCATGCCCTAGTCCTACACCCAACGTTTATGAAGAAGATGACTACGCAAATGTTCTAAAGCTCTCGATTGAATCATCTAATTTACACTGTCCACAGGTTATGGTTTGCCATCAACCCCCCTATCTTACGTTAAATGACACGCTTACGAACGGATCACATGTCGGAAGCAAAAGCGTGAGAGAATTTATTCAAAAGGTGCAGCCACTTGTCTGTTTCACCGGGCATATACATGAAGCGGCAGGCATAGATGAAATTGGAAAGACAAAAATTGTCAACCCTGGACCGCTTGGCACCGGGCGCTATGCCTATTTAGAAGTGAGCAATAAAATCGACACTCTTGAAATAATAGACTTTTAACCAAAGAATGGTAATGCCTTGAAGGAGAATATATTGAAAGATATTAGAATAAGGCGGGCTACGCTTGGGGATGCTGAATACATGGCGTCAATACTCAGGGAAATAGGTTGGTCAGAAAAAAGGAACTCTTTACCGCTCAAAGAGGTATCAACACCAATAGAGAAACTGATAAGGCATTGCTTAGACAACAGCAAAGGACACACTATAATAGTAGCAGTTAATGAAGATGACGCAGTGCTTGGCTTTGTCAACGTTCATTGGGTGCCGTTTTTAATGTTAGGCAACTTTGAAGGCTACGTGTCGGATGTTTTTGTAAGCCCAAGCGCAAGTGGCAGGGGAGTAGGCAATTCACTTATTAAATACGTTATAAAGGAGGGTGAGGAAAGGGGCTGCATGAGACTGATGCTTACGAACGGACAGGATAAGCCTTCTTATAAGAGAGGATTTTATAGAAAGATGGGCTGGACTGAGAGACCTAAGGTTGCAAATTTTGTTTATTATTACAGTGAGCCTTGGTCGTGACGCTCAAACTATTAACATGTTGCGTTCCCAATTAGACAATTGATTGGCAGGATGTGAAAGCAGATTAACTAAGTGGATAAATGCATAAGAATAAAACGCTTTTTCTAGTCCGACACGCTAAATCTACTTGGTCAGAGCCCAGAGTTAGCGATCTTGAACGGCAACTGAATGAGCGTGGAAAAAGGGATGCACCTAAAGTTGGAAAGTGCCTATCTAAATGCAAGGTCAAGCCTGAAATTATCATATCAAGCCCGGCAGTTAGAGCCTTGAGAACGGCTGAAAAAATCTCCAAGGAGTTGAGCTACAAAAAATCAGACATTTTAGTTGATGACTACATATACACGTCAGGTGCAATCAGTCTCTTTAACTTGATTAAAAGCATTGGCAACTCATTCCAAAACGCTATGCTCGTAGGCCACAACCCATCGATAACACAACTTGTAAACAATCTGAGCAACTCTGGCTTTGAAAACATCCCTACGTGTGGAGTTGCAATTATAAAGTTCAATAGTGGCTCTTGGTCTCAAATTGGAATCAAGACAGGGAAATTATTAGACTATTTCACCCCAAAGAGCCTGTAACGTTATGGCATACTCAACGTCCGATCTTTGCGACTCATATCCAGAGCTTGTAAGGGTTGTAGATCCATTATTTAAACATTACGGCAAAAAGGGATTTTTTGGTGGTGAGATAATTACAATAAAGTGCTTTGAAGACAATTCGTTTGTTAAAGAGACTGCTAAACAGGATGGAAAAGGCATGGTAATGGTTATAGATGGGGGTGGTTCAATGAGATGTGCCCTTTTAGGAGATATGATTGCTGAAGACGCGTCAAAAAATGGTTGGGAAGGAATCATTATTTACGGTGCCATTAGGGACATTGAGATGATAAATGAAATGAATATAGGAGTAAAAGCACTAGGATCAATACCTCTTAAAACAAAACGAAAGGGCTTGGGAGAGCTAAACGTTCCCGTCAAGTTTGGTGGAGTTATGTTTGTACCCGGCGAGTTTGCATACGCTGATCACACAGGAATTGTAGTTTCCTCAGAGCATTTGAGTATTTCTTTGTGACTTAAGAATAGACCTAGCCAACACTCAGAAGATAAAGATTAGAGAGGTGCTTGACAATATAAGTAAAGAAATAATACTAATCCTTAAGTGAACAAAAGGGGGGCATTATACAATGCAGGCTGTAATCAGAACTGGCGGGAAACAATATAGCGTAAGAGCTGGAGACGTTATTGACGTTGAAAAACTGACAGGCAATCTAGGTGACGAAATACAATTCAAGGAAGTGCTGATGGTATCTGGCAACGACGGAAAAATGAGCTTAGGTTCTCCTACTGTGGAGAATGCAGTTGTAAAGGCTAAGATACTGAGCGAAAAAAAGGGCAAAAAAATTACCGTTTTTAAGTTTAAAAGAAGAAAAAAATATAGAAATAAAAACGGACACCGCCAAACCTACACTTCCATTAAAATAACTGATATTCTGAATTAGGAGGTAAAACCATTGTCAACTAAAAAAGGTGGGGGAAGCACAAGAAACGGTAGGGATACAGCAGGAAAAAGGCTGGGAATCAAACACTTTGGTGGCGAAGCTGTAAGAGCCGGCAACATTATTGCCAGACAGAGAGGAACTAAATTTCATCCCGGCAACAACGTGGGAATGGGGAGGGATCACACTTTATTCGCTTTAATAGATGGAGTGGTGGAGTTTAAGAAGTTTAAGAAGAATAAAACTAAGGTAAATATACAACCAGTACTTACTCAGTAAATGGCAGTATTACTAACTATTAGCTATCCTTGTGTACACATGCTTGTATAAGGAGAATTATAGCCTTGTTACACTCCATAGTTCTCACAATTTTACTAATTCAGCATTGCGGACAAGAGTTAATTCAAAATCTATCTAGTTTAAGTGGACAGAGTTTAATTAAAGACTCAAGAAGTGAAACGCGCAGCGGCATTAAGTAAAATGTCAAGAAGCTTGCCAGCACTAATTTTTATATCTATTTTGATATCGGTTCTGATTTCAGTATTTAATTCCTATTACTTTTCTTCTGCGTTCAAAAACCAAAATATTCTTGAATATACGCATCTTTTTAACTCTTCGGAGAAGAACTTCTCGGAAACGGCTATAGAAGTACTCAACTCAAGACAAGACGTTGTTTACGTGCAGCTTTTAGACCCGCAAGGGTTTCTACTACAAAGCTTTGGAGGTAAAGCAGGGAACAACACCGAGTCGTTTCCTATAACTACGCCAGAGAGTAACACTATCCTACTAGGACTCGTTACCAGTAGCTACAAAAGCCCGATTCTGTATTCAGCGTTTTATGGTGTTTTAATAGGGATTGCTGCTTCCACAATACTCTTATTTGTCTTTTCCTTTCTTACCAAGCACGTCCCCTCACTCGATAGTGAAAATGATGCCTCTGAAGCTCGAATACCAAATATAGATAAAGTATCAAAGGAGAACATTTTAATTGAGCTTGACGAGAATGGCACGTCAAATGAAATACCAAGAAGTCGTGAAGAAATAGAGAAAAAACAAGAAACTGGAGAACGAATATCTGAATCTGTGTTACTTGAGGTAGAAGAAGAGCCTCAAGATCATCCTCATCACTTAAAAAACTTCACAGTATTAGTCGCTAGCATCACCGATTTCAACGAATTCTCTTCAGACCTTAGCCCATTAGAATTCAATTCGTTCTTAATCAGCTACAGAAAAGAGGTGTCGAGAATCATATCCGATTACGGTGGTTTCGTTGAGACTTTTTTGAAAAATGAAATTATCGCGTTTTTTAACGCATCCAAAGAGTTAGACAAACTAGAATTAAGGGCGGTATGCTCAGCCGTAGAGATGCTTCAATACCTGGCCAGTGTTACCAGAGAGAAAAATATAGGAGGCAAAAGAGTAATAGGTGGAAAAGTAGGTATATGTTTAAGGCGCCTCGAAGCAAGTAGTTATACCGGTATGCCTCAGGGAATCAAAAAGGTTACTGAAATCGCAAGAAGTATTAGTAAAGTAGCCCCAGTCTGGAAAATCATAGTCTCACAAGATGTATTTAACGCTGTCCATCAGCACGTAGAAGCAAAAGAGCTTAAATTCGCGGAAGGACTCTATTATTCAATTACCAAAGTAGAATCAGGGATAGTTTAAGCCTGCCGAACTCCTTTGCGTTTGTTTGAATCTTGAACCTTAGGTAATCTTTCCACCTGATTATGAATAAGAAGAAAATAGTAGTCGCAATGAGCGGGGGCGTAGATAGTACCACCGTAGCCGCAATTCTAAAAGGGCAAGGTCACGAAATTATAGGCGTAACTATGCAACTCTTGGACTATAAAGACGCGGAAGGAGGGTGCTGTTCTTTTGATCACGTCATCGACGCACGTCGCGCCGCTCAGAAGATAGACATACCTCATTACGTAGTTAGCCTGATTGAAGATTTTAAGAGCTACGTCCTGAGCGACTATATAAATAAATACAGGTCTGGAAAAACCCCAATACCGTGCATTCTCTGTAACCAGCATATAAAGTTTAACTTACTCTTAAAGCGAGCGTTAGAGCTAGGTGCTGACTGCTTAGCGACGGGGCACTATGCAAGGGTTGAAAGGGATTGTGAAAATGGCACGTTCACTTTGAACAAAGCTCTCGACAGCACAAAAGATCAGACGTATTTCCTTTATAGCCTAAAGCAAAAAGAACTCTCACACCTAGCGTTTCCCCTCGGATCAATGAGCAAGAAAGAGGTTAGGTCTATAGCGAAAGATATGAACCTGAAATCTTCTGATAAGCCTGATAGCACAGGGGTATGTTTTGTGCCCGGTGGTAACTACAGGGATTATCTGGAACAGCGTCATGAATTCGAGAGTTGTGAGGGAGAAATTATCAATATGAAAGGAGAGTTGCTCGGCAAACATAAAGGGATTTATTCATTCACGGTGGGCCAGAGAAGGAGGCTCGGCATAACAACAGGCAAGCCAATGTACGTAATTAAAATAGATCCTTCTACAAATAGGGTAATAGTGGGTGAGGAGTCCGAGATTTATAGCACAAAGCTGATTGCCAAAAACATTTCATGGATAAATCACTTGGATAAAATCAATGGTGGAAGTGCTGAAGTAAGGGCTAAAGTTAGATATAGGCATAAAGAAAGCGACGCCTCAGTATCAATGACATCTGAAACTGATGCCTTGGTCGAGTTCAAAAAGCCGCAGCGTTCAATTACTCCGGGACAGGCAGTAGTATTCTATAAAGGAAATAAGGTCCTAGGAGGCGGCTGGATAGATAGGGTGCTGCTGCAATCGTGAAGAGTATTTCCGTCGTTACGCTAGGATGCAAGGCGAATCAATATGATACAGCCGCAATCCTCAACAGGCTTCCTGAGAGCAAATATAAGAGGGTGGGTTTTGGAAACAAAGCAGACGTTTACCTTATAGATACCTGCACTGTCACCCACAAGGCGGATGCTGAAGCCAGAAACTATATTTACCGTGCAAAAAGGGCTAATCCCAAAGGGGTTGTAATTGTAACAGGTTGTTATGGTCAGGTATCGCCAGACGAACTGAAGCAAGTGCGAGGGGTTGATTATATAATCGGCAATTCACATAAATTCTCGTCCTTAATCAAAGTTATAATGGAAGGAGAGTGTCAGCAGGAACCAAAAGTTTTTATCTCAGACGTTTTTAAGGAAAAGAGAAAGGATTTTGAAACCCCTGATATAGAGAGCTTTCCTGGGAGGACAAGGGCATACTTAAAAGTCCAGGACGGATGTAACTTTGCCTGTACTTTCTGTATCATTCCAAGGGCTAGAGGACGTTCAAGGAGTCTTCCGATTCGGGAGGTCCTAGAGCGTATGGAGAAGTTAGCTACCTTTGGGTATAAGGAAATCGTATTAACGGGCATACATATAGCGAGCTATGGTAGAGATATAGGAACGAGTTTTTTTGAGCTCATACGTGAAATAGAAAAAGAAAAAATAGTTAACCGCGTGAGGCTTACGTCTCTGGACCCGGCAGACGTGGATGTCTCTTTAATAGATTTCATAGCGGGTAGCAAAACTATCTGTCCACAGTTTCACATAGCGCTCCAGAGCGGTGATGACAAGGTGCTCAAACAAATGAGAAGGAGGTATAGACACGATAAATTTCTCAAGCTGACGCGATCAATCAGAAAAACTATGCCGGATGCCTCTATAGGTTCTGACATTATGGTGGGGTTCCCAGGTGAGACGGAGGAGCAATTCCAGAATACTTATGACGTGGCAGAAAGATCGGCGCTTACTTATTTTCATGTTTTTCCCTACTCAAAAAGAAAAATGACCCCCGCCTCTAATATGCCTAATCAGGTTCATCCGAATACCGTTAAACATAGAAGCAAAAAATTAAGAGAGCTTGGTATAGAGAAAAAAGATAGGTTTTACAAGAGCTTTGTGGGGAGAAATTTCCCGATATTGGTAGAATCTAACCTAAAGGGTACAACCACAAACTACTTATCGGTAAGGCTGGAAGGCGGCGGCGATTTTGAAATAGGAGAAGAAGTAATAGTTAGTATTAACAAAGTAGAAGGGGGACTAGCTTATGCTACGCCCGTTGACATATAAAATAATATAAAGAGCGTTCTCGTGAATTCAACAAATTTTTCATATAAGTTCTGTTTGATAATACGTCTTTTTATATATAGACTAATAATTCTAACAACATAAATTCCTAATTTTTAATTATAGAAGGGATAACAATGGAAGAGCAAGTCAAACAAAAAACAATTGAGGAGATCAAAACTGGTTTACCTGATGAAGTCCGAGAGGAGCTTGACCTTTATGAGCGTCAGATAGAGGACTATCTCGCAGGTATGACAGGTGAGATTAAATTCCAGAAGATACGCCTTCAATTAGGCACTTATGCTCAGCGTCAGGCTGGGGTGCAGATGCAGCGCATAAAGATTCCCTTCGGTGGCCTTAACTCACAGCAACTAAGACGCTTAGCTAGCATTTCGGATAAATACGCCAGCGGTTTTATACACCTTACCACAAGACAGGACGTTCAGATTTACTATCTACAGTTGAAAACCGTGCCCGATATGATGCGAGAGCTTGCGGACGTTGGTATAACTACGCGTGAGGCTTGTGGAAATACAGTAAGAAACGTTACGGCGTGTCACCAGTCAGGGGCTTCTCCTACCGAGACGTTTGACGTAACGCCTTACGCCGAGGCTTTTAAGAATTTTATGCTTAGAAACCCGATTTGCCAAAATATGGGTAGAAAGTTCAAGGTGTGCTTTGAAGGTTGCCCAGATCAAGATCACGCCGGGATCAGGATCCACGATTTAGGTTTCCGCGCCCGCGTTAGGGAAGTTAACGGGGGGTTAAAACGCGGATTTCAGGTTTACGTGGGAGGAGGCTTAGGAGCATCACCTTCGTTAGGGCATCTATGGGCTGATTTTATGCCCGTAGAGGAGATGATACCATTCTCAGCCGCCGTAGTTCGGGTATTTGATCGCTTTGGAGAACGTAAAGTGCGCATGAAAGCCCGTATGAAGTTCTTAATAAGAAAGCTTGGATTTGATGAGTTCTGCAAGCGCGTAGAGGCTGAGAGGAAGTTGTTGAGAGTCGAGCCTTCGTGGAACGATTTTTTGAGTAATATAGATGAAAAACCACCTGAGGCTAATTCTAACATCCCACAATTCTCTGAAGATATAGAGAATAATCACGACTACCGAGTATGGTATGACTCATGCGTTTTATCTCACGCCGAAGAGGGTTTTAGGATGGTAAATATCAGAGTCCATAACGGCGACGTTGACTCTGATAAAGCCAGAAAGCTGGCAGATATTGCAGAGATGTTTTCTTCGGGAGAGATTAGAATAAGTATAAGCCAAAACTTTATACTTCGATGGGTTCCCACAAACGCACTCCCCGCCTTGTACTCCTCCCTTAAAGAAATAGACCTTGTAAGTTTAGCACCAGAGACGTTTGATGATATAACTGCCTGCCCCGGAGCTGATACGTGCCGCTTGGGCATAACGTCCGCAAAGGGATTAGCCGATACTCTTAGCGTGGGCATGAAGAACGGACTAGGTGAATTTAAAGAGCTGTCAAAAAACTTAAAAATCAAAATATCTGGATGCCCAAACTCCTGCGCACAGCACGTTACGGCAAGTATAGGCTTCCAGGGGGCTTCGCTTGCCAAAGGTGGTAGAAACGTCCCAGCAGAACAGGTCTTCGTAGGTGGTGGACTATATGGGGATAATACAAGGCTCGCTACCTCTATTATTAAAGTTCCGACTAGAAACGCCCCAAAAGTTGTTAGGAGATTGCTTGAGCTATATAGGGACGAGGGAAGCGGCAACGAGCACTTTGACAGGGTAATGAAAAGGCTAGGCAGGGATCGTATCAAAGAAGAAATATCCGAATTTACAAAGATACCGACCTTTGAGCAAGACCCTGCGTTCTATCAGGACTGGGGACATGAAGAAGAGAAGTTTGAACTCCAAAAAGGAGTGAAAGGTGAATGTGCAGGGGCTACGGTTGAGGAAAAGGTGCCGACTTTTGCTGATGCCCAAAAGCGCATAGAACAAGCTGAGGCGCTGCTCAAACACGGTGAATATAGCGCCTCCGTGATGGAATCTTATCATTCATGCGCGGCAAGTGCACACGTGCCCTTATACACAAAACTTATTGATCCGTTCACGCCTTCTCAGACTATGTGGGAATTTGAGAATCTTCTTGTAAGAACAGGAGATGCTGATGAAAAATGGATGGATATATCAAGCGTGCTGATCGATATGCTTGACCAGGATTACACGGAGGAGCTTTCAGTTGAGATGTTGGACTTAGCCAAGGAGCTATATGCTGAGTGTGAACGCTTACAGGAACACCTAGCTTCGGCTCCTGCTAAAAGAATATAGTTTGTGTGGGGCTATCTTCCTTTACCTAACTCTCTAATGGATAACATTGACGGCATTAAATATTTTGAGAAGTTAATATATTAGGTATAGGACGTATATGTACTTACCGGGTACAAAGTTTAAGGTTATTCTCACGATAAATCTGGGCGATGAGATCTTTGAGCCGGGACTTATAGGAGAAATTATAGGCGGGGTTAAGAAGATGGTCGGCAAAGCCTACAAAGTAAAGTTTGAAGACGGACGCTTAGCATCAATCCATATAGTTATTATGAATAATCAAACTGAAGTAATTACCAACCATTGAGTGGAATAGGTATAGATCGCAGTTTACCTTGACATACCTTCGAGAAGTCATTCTAGTCACAATAGTAGAGGATTTTAATTTGTGAGCGAGACGCTAATTCCTATAGGGATAGACCTGCTGATGTTTCTTGGGCTGCTGGTTTTAGCTTTTATAGTAAATCACGCGGCAAAGAGATTTGTTCTAAAAATCGTCGAACAGTTCGCCTCTAAAACCGCATCTGAGTGGGATGATATATTAGTAAAAAGAAAATTTTTCAGAAGGCTTTCCCATATAGCACCAGCTATCGTTATTTATTTAATGGTGGACTTAGCGTTCACTAATGAGACAATTATTTTCATAATACGCAGAGTAATTGAGATTTACATGCTATTTATGGTGGTACTTACAGTTGATGCTTTTATTGGCTCGGTAGTAGATATTTATGGCAAGTATGACGAGTCTCACAATATACCCGTCAGAAGCATTAGCCAAGTAATTAAAATTGTTATCTACACGTTGATCGGGGTTGTAATAATTTCCCTAATAATAGGGAAATCACCTGCTTTCCTCATAGGTGGACTTGGGGCTATGACCGCAGTTCTTATACTTATATTCAAGGATCCGATACTCGGTTTTGCCGCTGGAATACAGCTCTCTGTCAATAATATGGTAAAAGTAGGAGACTGGATTGAAATGCCGAAATACGGCGCTGATGGGGACGTAACAGATATTTCCCTAACGACCGTAAAAGTTCAAAACTGGGATAAGACCATTACAACCATACCCACGTTTGCTTTAGTCAGCGAAGGGGTTAAAAACTGGCGCGGAATGTCAGAGTCAGGAGGAAGGAGAATAAAACGGGCTATCAACATTGATATGACCAGCGTCAAGTTCTGCGATGAAAAGATGCTCGAGAAATTTAGAAAGTACCGATATATAAGCGATTATATTAAATTGAAAAAGAAAGAACTTGCTGATTATAATCAACAGAAACAAATAGACGATTCGGAGCTTATTAACGGCCGTAGGTTAACGAATATAGGGACGTTCAGAGCTTACTTGATATCTTACTTAAAGGATAATCCTAAAATTAGTAAAGATTTAACTTTCCTGATCAGACAGCTTGACCCAGGACCCAACGGTCTCCCTATCGAGATTTATATTTTCAGTAAAGACCAGGTTTGGGAGAATTATGAACAAATACAGGCTGATATATTTGATCATGTGCTAGCGGCGATGCGCGGGTTCGAGCTCCGGGTATTCCAGAATCCTACGGGCACTGATTTTAAGAATCTGTGCTGAAGAAAGAGTATAGTGGAATCACAAAGAGGTTACTATAAAAAATGGCATATAAGGAATACAAAGTTATACACATAACAGAAGGTTTTTTAGGGACTTTATTTTTAGGGTCATCAAGAGTGCCAATTAAGAAACTAGAAGCCGAGTTAAATGAATACGCCAGGGACGGATGGCAGCTAATTTTTCAAACGATTGAGCGGAGACGTTTTTTATTGTTTTGGGAACGCGAGGCAGTTATCGTAACGCTTGGGCGCTAATTCAATTATGGAATTTAATATCAGTGGTCAAGTTTAAGTCCTTAAAGAGGTAGCGCTTGGTCTTATTAGTTGTCGTTTTTGGAAGCTCCTGAAACCTTATAGCAAAGTGTCTTATCCTCTTATAATGTTCAAGCAATTGATTAGTTTTTCTAACTTCAAGCTTAATTATTTCCCAAACCTCTTCTGGTTTATGATCTATATCCATACCGTCCAACTTGGCGTTGACTTCATCAGTGTTAGGGCATATTAAGGCTTGGATATTGACATCGTCGGGACTAAATACAAGGGCTTCTTCTATATATATAGATTTGGTAAGTTTTTCCTCAATTTCTTCGGGATGGATATTTTTCCCGCCTTTAGTAACTATTACGTGCTTTTTTCTGCCCGTAATATACAAATAGCTGTCTTCATCAAAGTAGCCGATGTCTCCTGTAAGAAACCACCCATCACTAGTGAATGTATCATCCGTTGCGGTTTTGTTTTTATAGTATCCTTTCATAACGTTAGGTCCTCTAACTACTATTTCACCGTTGCCTTCATGGTCAATGTCCCTGATCTCAACTTCATCACTTGGTATTATCATTCCCACGCTGTCAAATTTGGGGTTATCCGGCGGGTTCACGGATACCAAGGGCGATGTTTCTGAAAGCCCGTATCCTTGAACAACGTTCAGTCCATAGCTCTTAAACCCCGATGAAACCCAAGCGGGTAGGGCAGCTCCACCTGATATAATTAACCTAGTGTTTTCAAGCCCAAGTCTTTGTTTAATTCTCTTCCCCAGCACTTTTTTGGGCAGAACGTTAGCTACCAAACGCTTTAGTCCTTTTTGAGAGGACAATTCCTTCTCAATTCTCAAGTATAGCCTTTCAAGTATGAGCGGCGTATTGAGCCACATTGTGGGCTTAGCGGTTTTTAGGTCTTGTAACATCTCTCTTGGTTTCAGGCTTCTTGCGTAAAATACCTTCACACCACCTGAAAACATAGCTATAAGCCCCCCAGTGCACTCGTATGAGTGATGTATAGGTAAGATTGAGAATGCCGTGTCTTGTTCTCCATAGCCTATGATTCTGTGTATATCCGAGACATTTGACATAATATTTCCGTGGCTCAGCATTACCCCTTTCGGATCACCTGTCGTCCCTGACGTGAAGAGAATCTCTAAAAGGTCGTCAGACTCAATCCTTGCCATTTCTACCCCTGATGAATACGTATTGCTTATCTCTTCAATACTATCCATCAGGATTATCTCTTTTAATCCTGAGAGCTCGTGAGCGATGGATTTTATTGCCTCATAATGAGAGCTTGAAACAATTATTGCTTTAACGGATGAAAAATTTAGAATAAATTTGTAGTCTGCTAGTGAGGCTCTAGCGTCGAGTGGGATACAAACTGCTCCAATCCAAGAAACAGTAAAGAATGATACTCCCCACTCAGGCCTATTTTGTCCAAGAATAGCTATGTGATCCCCTTTTTCAAAGCCCGACTCCCTTAGGTATCTTGCAAATCTTTTTATTGTATCAAGAACTTGACTGTAGCTGATTTTATAAACTGCTTTGTTTTTCGGCGTAGAATACGCCGTATTATTTCCGTATTTATTTACGCTATATTCAAGCATCTCTGGGATCGTGCTTATATTAAGGACATCTCGCCAAGTCGGAATCTTACGCAAGGGGGCAGTAAGCTTTTTCATATACGCTTGTCCATACTTTTTATTGTTTATCCTTCACCCTTTCGAGTATTACTTCAACAATCTTCTCATGTATTCCTAAAGGCTCTGTAACTTTATATGACACCCCAGGGTGTCCATCAGCAGCCTGTTTTACCATATTGGGTATATCCTGTTTCGAATGCCTACCTGGAGCCAGAAAATACGGATGCACTATAATCTGGCAAGCTCCCTGTGACACGCAATCGTCAAACGCTTGGGATATAGTGGGTTTGGCAAGCTCCATGTGACAGTAACGTATTATATCAAAATCAAGTTTGTTTTTTTTCGTTACGATATCTGCGACTTCTACAAGAGCGTCGTTAGCCTCCTGCACGACGCTTCCGTGATCTACAAGTATGAGCGCCTTTTTCTTCATGTCTCTTTTAATGTTCTAAGAGGAAAAAGGTTAGAACCTCTATCAAGTGCGCTACCCTCAGTGCATAGACGCATTCAACTTAATAGCTTCTAACACAATAGAAGCGCAGCGAAAAAATTCTTCCATCACAAGATATTCGTTTACCGTGTGCAATTCGTACATTCCAGTACCTAAATTAACGCATTCTATACCCATCTTATTAAAGTAATTTGCGTCACATCCGCCCCCACTTGTATGGTGCTGTATTTTATGACCAAGATTTTCTACAGCTATTTCAACAAGTCTGGCTGGCAAAGACCCTGAGTCAACGTCCATCTTGTCATAACTTCTCTCTATTGTTTCATCTAATCTAGCTACATAGGTTGTGTTTTCTAAACCGTTGCTATCCTTCAAAGTTAGCCTATAGTTAGAAACGGCGTCGCAAAAGCACTTCCTCATGTGATCCACCTGAGATTTCAAACTATCCTCGCCGTGACTCCTCGCTTCTCCTACAACGTGAACTAACTTGGGGACAATGTTCGTTGCTCTTCCTCCTTGTATAATACCCATATTAGCAGTGGTAATATCGTCTATTCTACCCAGTCTCATATTAGATATTGCCTCACTCACAATTTGTATCGCGCTAATTCCCTCCTCAGGGCAAAGCCCTGCGTGTGCTTCTAGCCCGTGTATAGTGAACTCGAGCTTTTCAGCCGAGGGACATCTAAGAACAAGACGGTCAGGGGTACTGCTGTCTAAAACAATGCCACTTTTAGCGTCGAATTTTGAGTTGTCTATGTATCTTGCTCCCAACAACCCTATCTCTTCACATATAGTAAACGCAATTTCTATATCACCGTGTGGAATTTGTCTCTCTTTTAGGGTCCTTAAAACTTCGACTATCACGGCAATGCCACTTTTATCATCACTTCCTAGGATAGTGGTACCGTCACTTTTCATAACGCCGTTTTCTATTCTCGGTTTAATTCCCTCACCAGGAGCTACGGTATCCATGTGGGCGGATAGGAAAAACGGGGGGACATTATACGTATTACTCTTGAGTTTTATAATTAGATTTCCTACGTTGCCTTTTACCTTTTGCCCCACGTCGTCAAAAAAACACTCAGCCCCAATTTCTTCCATATCTTTACGTAGCTTCAATGCAACTTCCCTTTCTTTCTTCGATGGACTGTCAATTCTGATTAGGTCCATAACGTGTTCTGTCATTCTCTCTGTTTCAATCATCAACGATCTCCAGCTTATAAATGTGGTAGATACTAATTAATCTTAATGAATGTGAAAAATTCTAGTCATAGCTCTATCAACTGACCACTTACCTCCACCTTTGATCAGTACGACTAGTCCGAGCCCAATTGCAAGTATGTGATATTCAAATCCTTCACTCGCCTTGTTTCCAAACCAGTTCATAAAGAAGCCGTGTGGAAGGTGAATCATAAACATGGCTCCCAACATTATCAAAGTAATCCCAAAGGCCGCTATTCTGGTTAGAAAGCCGAGAATCAGTCCTAAAGCTCCAAATGATTCACCTATAATCACTAATACTGCAACTGTAGCAGGTATGCCGTTACCGACAAATCCCTCAACAGTTGCAGAGAATCCCGCCCCTCCGAATATACCTAAAAGTTTCTGCAAGCCATGAGGCAAGATTACGATACCAAGCATAACTCTAGCTATAAAAGAGCTAATATTCTGATCGGTATTAAGCTGTTTGCTAAGCATATGCTGCCTCCTTCTTTGTAGTAATCTATTTTATTATATATTAAATATGCGTGTATAGGCAAACCTTGAAGCGGTGTAATAATTGATACAAAGCTAATTAGTAAGAAGCCGACAAGTAGAATAATATCGGTTAACGTATAAATAATGTATCATAATTGATGGAATTAAACTGACTCTTAAGGAGGGGGATTGACTAGTGGACATTTTTCAGAGCAAAGAGAATATCCTAAAGATAGAGGCTGACGTTTTAGTCGTCGGGATATTCAAGGGTGCAAAGTTAACAGGAACAATTAAAAAGATTGACGAAGCGTTAGAAGGCAAACTTAAAGCTATCACGAAAGATGAAAAATTTGATGGTGAGCTTGGCAAGAGCCTTATGTTAAACAGCACCTTTGGAAAAATCGGTTCCGAACGGGTTCTACTACTCGGGCTTGGTAATAAGCAAGAATTCTCGTCTGTGAATCTGAGGAAGGTCGCTGCACTTGCCTCAAAAAAGGTTAAAAATTACTGTTCAATCATCGCTTTTGATTCCTTGTTTTGCAGCAAGAGTGGGTATATTTCTGCGCTTTTTGAAGGCTTACTACTCGGCAGTTATGAGTTTAACAAATATAAAACGCATAAATCCAATAATAAAACTAAGAAAGTAATCTGTATATCAAGCAGCGTAAAAGGAGATGCTTTTGATAGAGAAGCTGACTTAGCAAGAACTGTCTCTGATTCAACCAACCTCGCTAGAGATTTAGTTAATGAGCCTCCAATATATCTAACCCCTACTAAACTTAGCGATATTGCGTTGGAAGTTGCGGAAGAGGTTAATTTGAAGTGCGAAATTTTTGATCTCAAAGAGATTATAAAGAAGGCTATGGGAGGGCTAATGGCAGTATCCAGCGGTAGTGATCAAGAACCCAGATTTATACATCTTGAATATGAGCCTCCAAAAAAGACTAGAAAGAGTATAGCAGTTGTAGGAAAGGGAATCACGTTTGATTCCGGGGGGCTCTGCTTAAAGCCGCCTGATAGTATGCGCACGATGAAGATGGATATGGCAGGCTCCGCAACCGTGATAGGCATAATGAGGGCTATCGCTATATTGAAGCCTTCTGTAAAGGTGCATGGCTTGATTGCCGCAAGCGAGAATATGACGGGTGGAAAAGCCTATAAACCGGACGACGTGATAAGGGCTTACAATGGAAAGTCCATTGAAATAGTTAATACCGATGCAGAAGGGAGGCTGGTTCTCTCAGATGCTCTTTCATACGCAGTCGAGCTCGGGGCGGATGAAATTGTTGACTTGGCAACCCTTACAGGAGCTTGCATCGTAGGACTAGGTAACTACACTGCTGGAATAATGGGCAATGACCATACGCTAATTGATAAGCTTAGAGAAGCTTCCGATAAAGTTGGAGAGAAAACGTGGGAGTTACCTATGGATGACGAGCTTAGAGCTGAGTTAGAGAGCAGCGTAGCTGATGTCAAGCACGTAGGCAACAGATGGGGTGGGGCTATAACTGCCGCTATGTTTCTTGAGAATTTTGTAGGGGACGTGCCATGGGCGCATTTAGATATAGCAGGACCCGCATTCCTTGAAAAAAGCAGCAACTGGAGCCCTAAAGGTGGAACGGGTTTTGGCGTAAGGACGCTTGTGGAATATATAATGAACAAATAAGGCGTTTAGCCTCGACTCTGTAAGCTTAACATGCTAAAACACTTGGTTTTCACATAGTAGCCATTCTGGAGAAAGGTCTTTTGTCGTAACGGTATCCTCTTCTTCCAGCTTGAAGAGCGCCGAAGCTTCGGAAGGGTCAGGACATATAATCCCGTCCTGCTTCAATCCTTCTAAATGAAGACGGACAGAATCCATCATAAGCTCTTTCGTTTCTTTAATCGTATCACCTACGGCAACGCATCCTGGTAGATCGTCGCAGCGGATGGAGTAGCAATTTGGAGACTTTTCTATCGTAATTTTATAATTATTCTTTACAACGATACTATCTGTGTCAAAGCAATGTTTAAGTATGTGATCAACAGTACTCTCATGTATCACCTTTTCCATTTTACAGTTTATCGTAACTCTTTTTTTATGATTTCTTAGCTTAAACTGACGATGGCTCCCGCGAAGTCTTACCAGGTACCATCCCTTGTTCTCAACTAAAAGTTTAATTATATCTTTTACCGTCATTGACTATTCTCCCAATTAAATTATTCGTCAAGGAATTTTTTAATCACCTTTTCGGTGCATAATCGTTACATTGTTGAGTTCTTCGCTCGCCATAGCTCTATCAAGGTATTCTGAAATTGCCTCCTCAATGATTTTTGACTGACTTTTTCTGGATACAAATGAATGGAGCCTTAGCTTCTCATAAAGCAAAGTCGGTATATAAAGCGAACCCCTGTGCATCTTGTTTGGGTTTGCCCTCTGTTTTATTGTTTCAGCAGTCACATACCTATTATTAACATCATTACGTAATGATGTCAATAAGTTTCTTTGCTAAAAATGCCAAAAGTTCCCTAAGGCTCATTCTGCACTGAAATAACCTCGGGATCATTTCAAAATCTCCCTTTTCCGTTATTACCTTGTTTTACAATTTCGTTTGCCATCAGTATAATTTCGCGGATTTCCTAACAGGATGCATCTGTGAGAGACACCGCTAAAATTGACGAATTCCTTAGAATTGCAACAAAAAATTGCACCGTTCCGGGCATGAGCGCTTCCGTTGCAAGTGAGGATAAAATACTTTATGAAGGCGCATTTGGCACTATGGATTTCTCTCAGAACGCTAAAATGAGAAAGGACTCTATATTCGCCGTATATTCCATGACTAAGCCAGTAACGTCGGTTGCGGTAATGATGCTAGCTGAAGAGGGGGTATTAACGCTGGACGATCCGATTTCAAGATTTCTTCCTTCTTTCAAGAACGCAGAAGTTGTAACGAAATTTGATGAGGATAGCGGCAGATATAAAGCAAGACCCGCCAAAAAAGAGATAACAGTAAGGCATTTGCTTACGCACACGTCAGGGTTTGCATACCAGTACTTCAACCGCACCGTTAATCTAATTATGAGAAAAACGGGTAAGAATCCAATCGAGCTTCCGCTTGTTGTTGACCCCGGTTCAGCATGGATGTATGGACCCAGCACAAGTATTTTGGGCAAGCTAGTGGAAGAGCTATCAGGTAAGGGGCTTGAAGAGTTTTTCATAGAGAAAATTTTTGATCCCCTTTGTATGAATGATACTTTTTTTACCGTTCCGAGGGAAAAGTGCAGTCGCCTTGTCAAAACGTATAGGAAGAGAGGAGGGGATTTTATTGAAGTGGAACGACCGGAAGGACACGAAGATAAAATTATGGGAGATTCTGGATTATATTCTACTTCGAGAGATTATATAAGGTTTCTCATGATGTTTCTTAACCGAGGGGAGCTTGATGGCGTTCGCATACTCAGCGATGCGTCTATTGGGCTTATGACAAGTAATCAAATCGGCAACCTAGTCGCTCGGATGAGACAGGACGCAGTATCAGATTCATTCAAGTATTTCCCTCCAGGTGGGCAAAGCGACAAGTTTGGACTCGGTTTTCAAATAACCTCGCCCACGCAAGACAATCAATATCTGCGCTCGCCCGGTAGCTGCTCTTGGGGCGGTATAAGAAACACCTTTTTCTGGTTCGATTATAAAAGGAAAATAGCCGCCGTTATAATGATGCAGATGCTGCCCTTTTACTATAAGGCGTGTATAGACATCTGTCATGGTTTTGAGAAGCTAGTTTATAAAATTCTTTGACCTTTTTCCAATATCCCTTACAATCTAAACTCCCTAGACGTAAATAATTCAATCATAATCAAAACATCATATAGGAGGAATCTGATGGAAAAATTTATTATTCCACACGAGCATGAGATTACGAAAGAGGATAGAAGAAGGCTCAACGGCCATGGGTCGTTGATACTTTGGTTTACAGGGCTTCCGAGCTCTGGTAAATCCACTCTGGCGAACGAGCTCGAGAAGAAATTAATTCAATTATCTAAGAGAACCTATATCCTTGACGGTGATAACGTCCGAATGGGGCTTTGTAAGGATCTGGGATTCTCCGAAGAAGACCGTGCCGAAAACATAAGACGCATTGGAGAGGTCTCAAAACTGTTCGTAGATTCAGGGCACATTGTGCTGTCTGCCTTCGTCTCTCCCTACAGAAGGGATCGCGACGCGGTTAGAGAACTTGTAGAAGAGGGTGAATTTGTTGAAATTTTTGTAGATGCGCCCGTTGAGGTATGTGAAGAAAGAGACGTAAAGGGACTTTATAAGAAGGCTAGGGAAGGGGTTATCAAAGGGTTCACTGGAATAGACGACCCTTACGAAGAACCTCTTAATCCCGAAGTGGTTATACGAACGCACGAAACGGCTATAGATCAGGGAGTAAAAGAGATATTGAGTTATTTGGAAGAAATAGGCGTATTTGAAATTTAAGCCGTTTGTCAAGTATTAATTATATTTTAGTAGCGGCAACTAGGAACATTGTCCCAAAGTAATTGGCTTAGTTTTTCTTCTTCTTGAATAGAAGACCATAATATATTCTTACAGTGCTGACGAGTTTCTGATTCATAGCAGGCTCTGAGTTTGTTGACAACAGCCTGTTGTGCTTTTGCAGCTTTTTGGAATTTCGCACAATGTGCTTCGGTTAGGGGGAGAAGTGCATCTACAAGTGCAACGACATTTTGCTGTAACTGATCTACCTGAAGGCATTGTGGTGTAAGGTCTTTTGTGCAGTCATTTGACCTGGGTTGTAATATAATACTTGGATTCTGCCCTGATTTTTGAGTGTCTGCCCCATTGCTACCACTTTTTCCAGCGTCAGCCTTATTTCCCGTTGCCCCTTCTATCGCGTCATCTGAAAAAGAAAGGTCTATTTCCTGTGGGTTGCAAGCAGACTCAGACCCCTTTGCTCTATCAAGTATCTGTTTAATATGAGGTTCGTGAGCATGTTGTATGGGAAGGTAGCTCTTAGCGTCCTTGATACAGGGATCAGCGCCTCCAGCTAGTAGGGCTTTTATTACTTCTTCTTTCCTTCCTTTAACCGCGATGTGCAATGGTGTGTTACCCTGAGGATCCTTCCGATTGGGTTCGGCTCCGGATTGGAGCAGAACAGTGATAGCTTTACTATCGTTGCTAAGGTTTGTAACTCCAAGCAATAGAGGTGTCATTTTTGCAGCATTGAGCACGTTCGGCTTTGCTCCGCCATCTAGCAATGCTTTGATGATGTTTGGGCTTCCTCCGCTAATACTGGCGACGCTACGGTGCAGGGGAGTATCTTCGTCCTCATTAGTCTCGTTAGGATTTGCACCGGACTCCAACAATGCCCGGACGCCGCTAGGCGATGAATGCCACTCAGCAACAAGATGTAAAGGAGTATTTCCATCCGTATTAGTCACATTTGGTTTTGCACCGTGTTTCAGAAGCGTTTGAATACTAGCTATGGATTTTGCCTCTGACTTCCCGGGAATGCGTTTGGCCGCGAAGTGGAGCGGAGCGCTACCGGCATCAAAGACAATGCTTGCTACCTGGATGCAGCAGTTCCCCCCCGCTTGTAGGAGCACGCTTAGTACTTTGACCGAGCCATGTTCAGCAGCGACGTGAACGGGTGTTCTCCTCTCTGTGGAAGAACTACCAAAGTTAGGATCGGCGCCTTGATTAAGCTGCTTGCGCACCTCGCCGAGGTTTCCATCACTTAGGGCGAGGACTTGTAATCTATTGACAAAGTTTAGACGGGTATCGTCGTCTCCTGTAGAGTCAAAAGCAAAAAACAGAAACATCAGGCACGCAGCAACAGTTATCAACAAAGATAATCTGAGAGGTTGAATTTTAAACAATTTTGTCATATTTTCTCCATTATGTAGCCTTTTTTATTCGTTCGAACTTCCTATCCAACAATTAGATTCCGCATTTCCTAAAACCAAAACTATAAATCTATCCTCCATAACTTCACTGCTATCTCAGCTAGTTTTCTTTGCCTTGATTCAATTGCGCCGGGATTCCATTCAGAATATTGACTTACGTTTTTGTTAATATTATAAGGAGTATCAAATAAAATCTCTTTCTTCTCGTCAAATGTCTTTTGATCTAGCTCTTTGTTTTTCGTAGAGCTAACTAACGCCATATTCCCCAGTCGTTGATTAAATAAGTTCCAGTTATCTCCAAAACTATCACACCAAGCCTCATTGGGGTTTAAGGGCAGGATATGCTCCACTGTTAAATCTTGTTCCTCATCAATAGGCTTTCCTGTGTCATTATATCCCTCTAATCTGGCTAACAGATAACGAGCCTTTTTATTGGATCGCTTTGTAGGAATTGTTTTGTCCACAAAATGCTGCTTGAAAGTTTCATCCTTAGGATACAATTTCAGCAATTTCTCCTTTACGTCAAAGAGCTTACAACCTCTTGAAATATCCACGCAAATATTGCTATACAATCTCTCTTGCTCTCCAGTGTGTTCTCTGCAAATGACATTGTATCGCAAAGAAAAAACTTTAATCCAATTTAATACTTTATGAAAATTGTCTTTGAAGTTTAGATAAGACACCATAAGCAAGCTATGGGGTTGACTGATAGAAAATAACGACAAACAATTCAAATTCTTCTTAATATCAATGTGTTCCTGGCTATCCTTCCAAAATTCATCTTCACCTTTTAATAAAGCGCTATACAATTGGCTGTTTTGCACTAGTTTGTCTAGGTAATAGCTCGCTTTTTCTCCATCATTGATCTCTATTCTAATTTTCTTGAAAAGCTCTGATTGACGAACTAACAAATGATTGCTATTCCACTCAGTTAAGATGTAATCGGTGTAACTTTTATTTCCCACGTCTTCGCCTATTTTCTCCCATTTTTCATCTAACTCATCCAGCACTTCACTAGGGGTGTCATTCAAGGGGTCAGTCAATGAGAATAGATAGTTTTTTAGCAAATCAGCAGAAGAGAGTTTGACCCCGCGAGCGTTTAAGGTTTCGAACACTTTGTAGGCGTTTAACTCATCCCCTATGTAAATAGTGGTGAACAGCATACGCTGAGCCATTTGCTGTATTACCATACTTATCTCGACGCCGGTAGGGTATTCGGCAAAGCGCTCATAAAAGTAATCAAGCGCTTTTCTCATTAAATTTATCGTCTTTTTCCCGCCTCGCCTCGGCAATTCGTATCCACTAACCGCCCTCCTATAGTAAAAGTCATTATTTCGGTTTAGCTTTAGTTTGTTTTCTCTTCTTAAATGCACTAAATCCTCGCTACCGATAAAATTGTTCAGAAGCCCTTCTACACGCTTAGATTCATCTGATATTTCCTTTAATCTTTTCACCGCGGCGAGCACTAACAGGGAAAAAGTCGTCAAACGCTGTTGTCCATCAATGATCTTAAACTGCATAATTCGCTCGGATTCTTGCAACACTAGGTAACCCATATAGTGATGTTCTTCAGGATTTTCGGAAAGGATTTTAATATCTTCCCATAATTCCTGCCAATGCTCCTCTTCCCAAGAGTAATCGCGTTGAAATCTGGGAACAAAGTATTTTTTTCCATTGGCAAGTATTTCGTTAAAGGATTCGTCCTTCGTGCTTAACTTTAGTTTATTTGCCATGTTTTATTCATTTCCTTGAAGAATACAGCTAGGAATTTACCCATTGTAAGGCTTGTTCGTCAATCTTTGGTCTTGCTCGCCTATCCCAACTTTTTCATCCGTAGCGTGCGGTAGGATTGTCATATTCTCTCCATCCTGTAATATAAAATGCCTTACATAAACTGTTATAGGAGAGTGAAGATGTCTGAAGACGGGCAGAGCCAGAGAGAAAAAGAATGGGAGCTTTTCGGAATCGCTCTTGAGGATTTGGAGAAGATGGTTAGGACTAAAGCCGAGAATAGAAACGTTCCTATTACGGATATATTGATAGATTGGCTCGAGTTGGCGCAATCTCAGTTGGAGGATAAATACGTGAACGTTCATCATACGATTAATAGGGTTATATACCTTCTCCATAATGGAACCGTTATTGATAATCCAGATAAAGAAAAGAAGGATTAAATAGGATAGTTAAAGCAGATACGAGACCAGTGAGGGTAACCTACTAAACAATAGACCCTGAAACAAATTCAGGGTGACGAACTGGAGTCGCTCCTAATCCCCAATCGCAGTTGAGAGCAGGCTTGACCTGAGATCGTTTCAAAATCTAGTTTTTTGCCACTTCAGTTTATAAAAGGGGAAAGTTTTATGATTAACACGGTTGACGATTTTATGGAGGAGTTTATAAAGCACAAGAACAAGGTTGAATGGTATCTGCACGCGCCTACGCCTTTTGCGGATCACACGCAAATCAGGGGAAAGGGTGTGTTATGCAACCCTTTGACTGTTATGTGTAATCCACCTGTGCATGTATATCTTGATTTTTATGAGTTAGAGATTGACGTTGATCCAACTTTTGTAAGGGTTGTATTCGCAGCATCCGATCACAGTCTCTTTGGTCTCGAGGAGGCTGTGGAGACGTATCCAGCGGATAAGTTCCCCGCAAGCAGGGCTAACGAAGCGTTTGAGCTTCGAAAGAGGCTGCTTGAAGCACTTGAGCTTGAAGACAACGTAACCTCCGAGGGCGTCTCAGGAGACGGAGTATTTTAGGCTCTACGATAAAAATGACTAACGGCAAGCATGTTCTAGTAACTGGAGACAGACCCACTGGTAGGCTTCATCTCGGACACCTCGTAGGCTCGCTTAACAACAGGATAGCATTTCAGGATAGCTATGACTGCTACTTCCTTATCGCCGATCTTCACATGCTTACAACCCATTACGATAGAATTAAGGAAGTAGAGCGGAATACACTTGAGATGGTTATGGATTGGCTCAGCGTGGGCATGGATCCGACAAAATCAACATTTTATATACAGTCGCGCGTTCCCTACATAACGGAACTTTATTCCATGCTCGCTATGCTGTGCAGCGTGCCCAGGGCAGAGCGCATCCCGACGTTAAAGGAAAAAATACAGGATATGGGGGTAGGGGAAAATTACTCGGTTGGCTTGCTCGGTTATCCCGTTTTAATGGCGGCGGACATACTAATGTTCAAAGCTACAAAGGTCCCTGTTGGTGAAGATCAATTAAGCCATATAGAACTTGCTCGCGAGCTTACCCGTAGATTTAACTTTCTCTATGGAGACTACTTCACGGAGCCTGATCCAGTTATCAGTAAAACGTCTAGGCTTGTGGGGACAGACGGCAGCAGGAAAATGAGCAAGAGCCTTGATAACTGCATATATCTTTCCGATAGTTACAAGGAAATTGAAAAAAGAGTGCGTAGTATGTACACCGATCCTAAGCGTATAAGGGCTGATATACCTGGAACAGTTGAGGGAAATCCAGTTTTTATATATCACGATGCTTTCAACACTGACTTAGAAGAGATAGAAAATCTAAAAGAGCGCTATCGTAGTGGAAACGTGGGCGACGTCGAGGTTAAAAAGAAACTCTCAAAAGCAATCAACCAGCTACTTGACCCGATTAGAGAAAGGCGCAGTGAATATGAAAAGAGACCGGATGACGTTCGTGACATTCTTCGTGAAGGCACAAAACACGCGAACGAAGTAGCGCATAAGAACTTAGATGAAATTATATCCCGCATGGGTCTTTTTAGGTTGTAAGACGGAAAAGCCATGGATATCCGCGCTATTGAACCGTTGAAGGCGTTTTCGTTGCGTTACTTGTTGCAGCCATTTTTATCTCTTCCCACTTACTTATAAGTATCTTAAGCGACCTGTGCGCATATTCTGCGTTTCCTTCCGCAGACATCATAAGTGCCTGTTTTATCTCCGATACGGAGTCTTCGTTTTTCATTGATTCTGGCTCGATATGAGCGCATATCTCACCATAGTTAAGCAGTATAAAACTCCTCAGATCAAATCCGGAAAGCCAACCTAAAAGAACTTCTATTCCTTCGCTGATCTTAGAAAAGGTATGCTTTAGAACACTATTTGTGCTAACTCCATCTGATTTTTTAAGAGACTTTTCTATAAGTTCCAGAGAATCTTTGAGGTTTCTTATAGCTTGCTCAATCCTTGCATTATAGTAGATAGCGTCATGTTGAATAGCCCCGAACCCCGTATGAGTATAAAAGTATTTCTTCTGATTCCCTTCATACATTAGAAACCATTCAAAGGGTATGAAATTTGCTGAGCTAAAGATATTAACGTTTGTCTGAGAAGCAGCTATAGGGGTGACGTAGCAATTCTCTTCTTCATCCTTCATAAAAAAGCAGTCTTGTATCTCTTTCTTATCGATGCCGAGTTGTTCAGACAGCGATTTTCTAAAGTTTTCATATTCCTGTCCAAACCAGCTTGATTGGGGCGTTGCGGGACCATCCCAATACTTTTCATAAAAACTTACGTAGCTTTTCCAATAATTCTGTTTATCCCTAGTTGAATCAATGGGTTCGTAAATCATTAGTACGCTTATAGCCATTTTCTACTCCTTCCCTTTCCTAATTTGATTTGATCTCCACGATAAATTCGGGAGGCAGTTTATCGCCCCATCTTTTCACTATAGAGCGTCTGACAAAGTCTCTGATATCAAGTTCAGTTCTTAAAGATAGAGACTTTCTAAGTATTCTCTTAGCTTCTTTATGCGAAATAGCGTTTAGGAGTTTCTTAACTTTGGGAATAGAATGAGCATTCACGCTAAGCTCATCCACACCCATGCCCACAAGGAGAGGAATACATGAGAGTTGGCTTGCCATTTCGCCGCAAACGCCTACCGGAATATTTTTGTCGTGGGCGGACTTTACAACGCTTGATATCAAGCGCAGTATAGCTGGGTGAAAGGGCGTGTATAGATACGAGACGTGCTCGTTTATTCTATCAACCGCAAGAGTGTATTGTATGAGATCATTGGTTCCTATGCTTAAGAAATCCACTTCTTCCGATATTTCAGAGGCTATGAGCGCAGCGGACGGGGTCTCAATCATAACGCCTATTTCCCAAGGAGTCTTAGTATCTAACTCTCTCGCCGTATCCATAATGATTATTTTAGTCTCTATAATCTCAGAAAGCTTAGATACCATTGGGATAAGTATTCTTATCTTTTGACCCCCATCTGATCTGAGAATGGACCTAATCTGAGTCTTAAATGTATCTTTATCCTTTAATGAAAACCTTATACCTCTTAACCCGAGTGCTGGATTTAACTTTTTGGAAGGCTCCAAACCATCTGGAAACTTATCACCTCCTATGTCAAGAGTGCGTATGGTGACAGTTGCTGAATTCATAGCGGCGACTATTTGCGAATAGTTTTCAACCTGCTCGTCTTCATCAGGGAAATAGACGGATTTCGTGAACAAAAACTCCGTCCTATACATCCCTATTCCTTCAGCTCCGTAAGACAACACTAGGTCGAGTTCTTCCAAAATTTCTACGTTTGCTTGAACGCTTACCTGAACCCCGTCCGCCGTTCTACCTGGAAGCCTAGCGTATTCTATTAGCTTTTTCTCAAGCGTTTTATAATCTTTCTTTCTTACCTTAAATTCCTCATATTCCTCTTTTTCAGGATTTAGAATCACTATCCCTCTGAAGCCATCTACAAATATTGAATCTCCCGGAGATGCCCTTAAAGTAATATCTTCAAGTCCCATAACAGTAGGTATCCCAAGTGATTTGGCTACAATTCCACTATGAGAAGTCAGCGCTCCTATGTCCGTGGCTATGCCTATAGCATGGTATTTGACGTAGCCGACTACGTCTAGGGCTGAAATATCGTGAGCAATCAGTATTGAATCCGCCGCTAGATAAGGAATAGCGTTATTTTTGCCGCGGAGATTGCGTAATATACGCTCCGATAGATAATAGATGTCTGCAAGTCTCTCTTTCATATATAAATCTTCTACATTCTTAAAGGCATCACTTTTCTTAGATAGGAGTGTATTTATCGCCCATTCAGCATTGAATCTCTCGCTTTCAATAAGACTAGTTACTTCCTCGGATAGCAGATCATCTTCGAGCATCATAATATTGAAGTTGATGATTTGCAGGTGATCTCCTGCGTCGTTTGAATCTATTTTCTCTTTTAGCGAGACGAGTTCTTGTTTAGATTGGAGAACGGCGGCTAAAAAGCGCTCTTTCTCGTGGACTATATCTTCCTCCGCAACTGTTCTACCCTCTACTATTGTCTTAGAACGGTCTAGTAGAACTACTTTGCCGAGCGCGACGCCTGGGGATATGGGTATGCCAATTCTTTCAACCCTCATTCTTCTTCTCCGAAACCCCCGTCTATTAGTTCGCCTATTTTTTCAAGCGCTTGTTTAGCGTCCTGACCGCGCGTAAAAACTTTAATCTCGCTCCCCTTTATTGCCGCCAGAGATAACACTCCGAGTATACTTTTGCCATCAACTTCGTAGCCGTCTTTTACAAGCGTTATATCGGATGAGAACTTGCTCGACAACCTTACAAAAACCGCGGAGGCGCGGGCGTGGAGACCAAGCTTGTTTCTTACAATGAATACCTTACTAAACTCTGTATCTAACACCTATCGGGTTCTCCTTTATAAGCTACAGACAAACCCAACCTCATCTAAAAGAAGAAGATAATTAGAAGCGTTAATTTCTAGACACTAGGGAGTTACAATTTCTACAACCCATTTGAGTCTTATTATTTAAGATATGGGGCAGTCTGAAAAGACTATTATCAACAACCGCATTTAATTTCACGTCTTCGTCATAAGTAATCGCTATGGATAGCTCTTCTGTCTTGAAATATATAACCCTTGGGAAATAATAACCGTCCTTGAGCCCTTTGAAGTATCGGTATTTTATTTCCACCTTGCTTCTACCGTCGGGAAAGATTACTGCTTTTTCTATACGATTACTATAACGGTCAACCCATAACGTATTATCTCGTAACTGCTCATTGTCCCTGACAACTAGCTTTAGGAACTCGCCATCCACGCTTATTTCGAGTTTTCCATCTTTATTAAAGACATTATAAGGCAGGCGTCCTAAAACCAGTTTTACGAGTTCTTGTGGTGTAATCTCAAGGTTAAACTTAGGGTCAAGGTATGAAAGATGAAACCCTTGGGAGGCGTCATAAACTCTCTGCCCAGACTTGGATATTACGTAGATATTTGAACCGTCTGAGGAGATAAATCCTACGGTCTTACCAAAAGGGTTAAGAGCTTCTAAACGGAACAAGTCTGGGACCTGCGCGATAGTTACCTGTGAGTAAGATATCTTGTGGTCAGGAGTTTTGATCCTTACTTTAGCGAGACTCTTTAGGGATTTTATGCTTGACTGAAACAGTTTGACCTTTTTAATTACGGACTCTTTGTCAACAGTCTCTAAATCAATCCTCGTCTCCTTCTTTACCGTGCAAGAACCAAGAAGAATGAGCGACGCCGCGGTAATAAAAAGGAAAAGTGTAATCTTGGGGAAGAACATGAGAATAGTTAAAATACCTAACTACTATATAGTAAAACAAGTGCTCTCGCAGGTTTGACATTAATAAGACAACTAAGCCAGAACGTTTAGAATTCTCTATAAAGCTCGTGACGTTAAGCTGATGTTAACCTCCTTGACTCGTATATTAAAATCGCTACAATAGATTATGTTAAAGCATCTATAAGGAGGCTTGGGTATACCAAGATTATACGGAAAAACTTCAGGCTTAGCCAGAAATGAAATCGGTGGATTAGAAAAGCTTTACAGAAGAAAAATCCCAGTTAGAGAGATAATCACTTTGGAGTTCGCCCGAGCTTTATCAAGAATCTCTCACCAGATTAAAAAGGAAGTTTCCATACTAATAGACAGAAAAGGAAGAGTAAGAATCGTCTTTCTAGGAGATTCTCACGAGCTCCCATTTGACGAGTTGCTGGGCCGTTCGAGGGAATCTAAATATAGGCTCAGGGGGTTTAGACTTATCTACGCAGATCCGAAAAATGGTGTTGGGTTCAACCAGTATAAACTTGTTACGTTATTAAACGAAAGGCTTGATATGATGGCGTTACTTGAAGTAAGCGATAACGGCACGCCCGGCAAGTTTCATTTAGCATACATCCTCCCGAAGAACAGTGAGGGCAAAAAATGGGAAATTAATAAATATAGAGATCTAGGCAGGATCGACGTCAATTGCGATGAGCTTATACGTGAGGTAGAGCATAGGCTTGAAAGGAGCTATTATGAACACGGAGGAGAGCACGAAAAGGAAGGAGTAGTATTAGTTGGGTTTTCGGTCCGATTCCGGTCCGAGGCCGAAGAGTCATTAAAAGAGCTCAGATCGCTCGCAATATCAGCAAATAAAGTCGTGCTGCACACCACTATTCAGACAAGGAAAAATATTGATCCTAGATACCTTATAGGTAAAGGAAAGTTAAACGAAGTGATCTTAAGTGCAAAGCACGTTGGGGCTGAAAAAATTATATTTGATGTTGAGCTTTCTCCTGCGCAGGTAAAAGCAATTGTGGATGAGACAGATTTGGACGTTATGGACAGGGCTCAGCTTATATTAGAGATATTCGCAAGACACGCCACAACGAGTGAAGGAAAGCTACAGGTAAGGCTTGCGCAGCTCCGCTACAATCTTCCTAGGCTTGTTGGGCGGGGAGCTGATCTATCACAGCTTGGGGGTGGCATAGGCACAAGGGGCCCGGGCGAGAAAAAACTAGAGGAAGAGAGAAGAAAAATAAAAAAACAGATTGAGCAACTTGAAAAACAAATTACGAGTCTTAGCAGAAGACGAGAGCTTACCAGAAAGAGAAGAAGGGACACCGGTATTCCGACAGTTACCCTTATAGGCTACACTAACGCAGGCAAATCAACCTTATTCAACACGCTAACCAATTCGGGCGTAGTAGTAAAAAACAAATTGTTTTCGACTCTCATTCCTACTACGAGGAAACTTAAACTTCCGAGTGGAAGGAATATTCTAGTTACAGACACCGTAGGATTTATAAATGATCTTCCGAAAGAGCTTGTAAACGCCTTTAGAGCCACTCTTGAGGAGCTTGGAGCATCATCATTGTTCCTTCACGTTTCAGATGCAAGCGACCCAATGGTTGAAGAAAAAATAGAGGCGGTTGAAAAAATTCTTGAGTCAAAGGGTCATAGTAGTGTTCCGAGGATTATTCTTCTTAACAAAGCGGATAACACCCCTAAGGATATTGGTATAAGATTAAGCAGGATATATAAAACTCCACTTATTTCAGCTTGTGACAAGGACACTCTTCCCAATATCCTTGATATTATTGATGAAACAATATTTAACCTTAACTGTTCACCAGCAGCAGATTATAACGGGGAAACTACATTTGAGTTAAACACAGTGCAAACGTAAGAAACAGGAATATCTATTAAAGATATTTCCTGTTTTCTTATCAGCGTGCTACTATTCAGATAAAATCTTGTTATTTTATTATAACCTCAGCCGTTCCGTTTTTAATGACCTTAACTTTATCGCTTTTTCTGCTGACGTCGAACCCTAGCATAGTGTTTCCATTTAGCTTCTCTAGCTCCCATCCATCTACCACAATTTCATCGCCTGGATAGACGGGAGCTGTAAAACGCACGCCGAGCGACTTCAAACCTGACGGGTCGCTATCGAGATAGCTTTCAATTATAGCCCTCATAGTCATAGACATTGTGCAGAGTCCATGGACGATTATTCCCCTAAGTCCCGCTTCTTTAGCTATCTCATTATCTATATGAATTGGGTTCATGTCGTTTGAAGCTTTTGAATATCTGTATGTAATGTCATCTGGAACCCTGATTATTTTTCTGAATGCAATATGCGGTTTTTCATTCACCTCTTTCGATTTACCGTTTCCTGATACTTTTTCAGGCTTCTTGCCACTTCCAATGCCCCTTATAAAAAGTCCCCAATCAGACTCCACAACCCTAGCACCTTCTTTATTAGTAGTTAGCACGTTAATATTAAGAAGTTCACCGCTCCCCTTATCCTGTATATCTGTAATTTTTATCCTATACGTAAGTTTATCTCCAGGTCTTATAGCTCTATAAAACTTCATCCGTTGATCGCCATGAACTAGCATAAGAACGTTCTTTTCCGCCTCTTCTTCCCCCCCGTGAAGTTGAGGATCCGACCATATTTTCTCAAGCATAGGAAGCTCATACGTTACGGCGTAGCTCGGAGGTGCCATGCCCACTACGGATTCGTGATTAAAAGCAAATGCACCGTTATAGTTAAAGTAGCTTAAATTCCGCGCACCAATCGCCCAAGCATAATCTATAACTTCCTCAGTGCTAACAACGTGAACAAGAGGCTCAAACTCACGACCTATAAAATCTCTATTAAGTCCCACGTTCATTCTCCTTATTATTGGTTTTTTGATTGCACTAGCTTACATTTTTTAATAATACGCAGAGTAGAAATATACCAAACATTTCTACGCTAAGATTCAAGCTAATAAAAGCAGTTAAAAAACAAAGTTGCTTTTCAGAATACCTTCCAAGCAGTGTAATTAAGCCAGAATTTAGGAAATTGTCAATAAGTTTGTGTGCAACTGCTAGTTTTTATAAGTATGTGCTAACGGTGCTAATAGGATTCTATTAATCTAATAAAAGTATGGAGTAGCAAAGCCAATCGAGAAGTTCTCTAGATATATATGCGTGGCACTCTTTTTCCGACTGTAGAAAGCACTTCATAGGAAATCGTATCAGCCCATTTTGCCAATTCATTAGCTGATAAGAACTCATCCCCAAAGAGGATAGCTTCATCATCTACCCTCACTTCAGGGACGTCAGTAACGTCAATCATTATATAATCCATACATATTTGACCAACTACGGGCGCAAGCGAGCCCCTGATAGATACGCTTGCTCTGTTAGACAAGCTCCTCATATAACCATCTGCATAGCCGATAGGTATTGTTGCGATTAAGGATGACCTTTTAGTTACAAATCCCCCTCCATAACTCACAGGGGTTTCCGTGGGAACCCGATTTAATTGTATGATTTTTGATTTTAGCTTCATAGCGAATTTAAGATCAACGCCAGTATGATTTCCGTAACCGTAAAGCATTATCCCCGGACGGACAATATCCATGTGCGTATAAGGATACTTTTGGAGAGACGCGCTGTTCGCTGAGTGCACGTAGGATGGGCTGAAGCCACTTTTCCGCAATAAGTGCACAAGCTTTAAGAAGGTATCTACTTGAGTTTGCGTTCTCTCCTCAAACTCAGTAAAAGCGTATCCTAAATGAGTAAGCGTCCCATCCATTTTTATATTATTGAGTGTGCGTAATTCTGCTAGAAATCTATGCGCCTCGTCGGACTGTATGCCTAACCTAGTCATGCCTGTATCAAACTTTAGGTGATACCCTGTCTTCTTCTGAGCTTTTTTAGACGCATCATTAAGCGAACGGGCTGCATCAATTGAGAATAAAAACGGCGTCAAGCCTTGCTCTACAATGAGTTTAGCTTCATGCGCTCTAATGCCACCCATAACGGCTATCGGAGCTCCTAAACCGCCGTCTCTAAGCTCAAGCGCTTCCTCTAGCGTGGCAACCCCTAGCATATCGGTTCCAGATTCTATGAACGCCTTGCTTGCTTCAAGCGCGCCGTGACCGTAGGCGTTTGCCTTTACAACTGAAAGTATCGATACATTTTCTCCAACAAGCTTTTTAACCTGTATGAAGTTGTGTTTAAGAGAGTCGAGGCTTATCTCTGCCCAGGTAGGTCTCATTAAGATTATCTATATAACTTAAATAAAGCTGAGGGTCAATAAGAACTTATTTAGGCAATTATACATATCAGTGCCAAGATTTCACATATTAGCCCATGCGATATGACGAGAATACAACCGCTGCTATGACTGTTGTCCAGAGACCATTTTTATCTCCAACTGCGGTTTGAGTAACGTTTCTCGTCTTTATTATGTGGCCGCTGATCTCCCATATATCCTTTTGTTCATCGTAGCTTTTGTCAGGGTTAAAAGATACCCCGATAGTTGTAGCCAACATGTAAGCGGCAAGGTCCTCAGCATATTCTCCAGCAATTGTATCGTTCTGTCCGTAGCTGTGATGCTCTGATATGTAACCGTGTCTTTCCGGCTCCTTGGGTATTGCTATTCCGGCTGAAGCTGCAACAAGCCTGTTGGGTTCATTCGTTGCGTTTTCACTCATAACAACGTGAATAATCTGTCCGGGGGTAAGGTTTTTTAGTCCCCTGCTTCTCGACGTGAGAATGCAGTCAGGGGGGAAAATGCTGGATACTTTTACTAGGTTGAATTGTGCTATTTTCGCATTGCGAAGCGCCATCTCAAAGCTGGTCAGTTTTTCTTTATGTTTTCCTACCCCCTTGGTAATAAAAGCGGTCTTAGGTATCAACTAATTACTCCTTGGCTGCGTGAATAATTCGCAACATTTTCTATCAAGTATATTTACTTGTCAATCTGATAGTAGTAATCACTAACTATAAGGTATATATTAAAGCAAATAATGGTAGCAATCGTTACTGGTGGGACAGGATTTATAGGGGGAAAACTGGTAGAAGCACTTGTCGCAAGCGGCTATCAAGTTAGGTGTCTAGTAAGAAGCACGAGCGATACTAGAAAGCTGTTATCGCTCGGCGTCGAGCTGTGCGAGGGGGATTTAGGCGATACGGAGGTTTTAAAGAAAATACCTGATGGAGGAGACGTTTTGTTCCACCTGGCCGCTTTAGTTAGCGACTGGGGTTCGAAAGAGGACTTCCATAAATATAACGTTAAAGCAACCCAAACGCTCTTGGAGGCATCTCTTAGGTTAGGACTCAAGAGATTCGTTCACATGAGCTCTTCCACTGTTATATGGAAATCAGATTTGTGGGGAGTCCACAACCTAGTTGACGTTGATGAAACGTTTCCATACTGCGAGGAATATAACGATTTTTATAACGCTTCTAAAGCCGACGCCGAAAGATCAGTGCTCGAGTTCTATAAACAAAAGGGGCTTGAGACGGTTGTAGTAAGACCCTCAAACGTCTGGGGAGCAGGTGATACAGTAATCTTACCGCGCATAGTGAAGGCTGCTAATAAAGGTTTCTTACATCCAATGGGATCGAGCTCTAGGACGGTCACGCCGTGTCTCGTGGAAAATTTAGTTCAGGCGCTGTTGTTATGTTCCATAAGTAAGAACGCACCCGGTAACATCTACTTCATAAACGACGGCGTTAAAATCTCTTACATGGACTTTATTAAGAAACAGCTCCACGCTTCGGGAATCGAATGGTCGCCGGGTTTCTCTATTCCTTATAGATTGGCATATACGGTAGCTGCTGTATTGGAACTTATATATAAAACGCTAAACGTAAATCACCCTCCTGTGTTGACCAGAATGGCGGTAGCCGTCCTTGCAGGGAGTAGAAGCTACAGCATTGAGAAAGCTAAAAAGGAGCTAGGTTATGCTCCAGACATAGATATGGGCAAGGGAATGGAAAAACTTGGTGATTGGGTCAGAAATATAGGCGGCACCAAAGCTCTCTTAAATCTCCTTCAGTAATATGCGTGATTCCATAGAAATAGGAGAATTGGCTATAGTTGCCCGTGGGGTTAGAAAATCCTTTGGTAATTTTGAGGTTCTTCGTAACGTTAATTTAGAGATAAAGAAGGGCGAATTTTTTACCTTGTTTGGACCTAACGGGGCTGGAAAAACCACTTTGGTCAAAATACTATCTACCCTTACAAAACCCTCCTCGGGAGTGCTTGAAATAAATGGCTTTAACGCAAAAAAAAGGGCGGATGATGTGAGGAGATCTATAGGCTTCATATCACATGACCCTTACTTATACGATAACTTAAACGCGTATGAGAATATAAAATTCTTCCTGTCCATGTATGGAATTGCTTGTTCAGAGGAAAGAGCTGTTAGCCTAATCGGGCAAGTGGGTCTTGAAAATAGGCGATATGATCTTGTGCGCACTTTTTCCCGCGGCATGAAGCAGCGCCTAGCAGTAGCACGTGCGATGGTTAATAACCCATCGGTATTACTTTTAGACGAACCTTACGCTGGTCTGGATCATCATGGAGCCGAAGTATTTAGAGGTATGCTGGAGCGGCTAAAGTATGAGGGGAAGACAATTTTAATGACAACTCATAGAATTGAGGAGGGAATTGAACTGAGTAACAGGGTAGGGATACTTGCCAATGGACGAATTATATATGATGCCGCAAACGATAAGATAGATAAGAAGGGTTTTAAGGAAATCTATGCTTTGAAGGTAGGGTACTCAAATGCCTTGTAAGAGTTAAGTCGTATGCACAATAGGATAGTGATAAGCTATGAAAAGAGACACAAAGATATTGAGGCAAAGCGAGACTACAAGATTACGTATGTTTCTAACACATTATATCACAAGGTGGTGTAGCATCTTATGAATAATAATAACGAGCTTGAGCACACTGGCTTTTGGTATTGTTGAGTTTGAAAGTTAAAGAGTCAATAGTTGATTCATTGTAGAGAATCCATTACGATCGCTTGACCCTAAGTTAGTTACAATGAATATAGATAGAGAAAGAATTGAGATAAATAACCTAAATAAAAGCTGGTTAAAAAGTGCAGCTCTCTCGTAAGAATACAAAGGCTTATTATAAAGCGGAAAACGTCAGGTTATTTAATGGCGACGCGATAGATATTATCAATGAGCTTCCTGATGAGAGTATTGATTTAGTTTTTGCGGACCCCCCATACAATCTTTCAAATGGCGGCTTTACCTGTCATGCGGGAAAACGGGTCAGCGTAGATAAGGGAGAATGGGATAAAAGCAGGGGAATAGACGAGGACTATAAATTTCATTACAATTGGATCGAAGCATGTTACAGAGCTTTAAAGCCTAATGGCACTTTGTGGGTTTCTGGAACGTATCACTCCATATACGCTTGCGGTTTTGCATTGCAGAGTCAAGGTTGGCATTTGCTTAACGAGATATGCTGGTATAAGCCGAATGCAGCTCCTAATCTTGCCTGTCGAATGTTTGCCGCAAGTCATGAGACTTTACTCTGGGCACGTAAGACAAAGAAGGCAAGGCATAAGTTTAATTATGAATTTGTAAAGAAGGCAAAATGGGAAGGAGATTTTATAAAGAAACCTGGGAAACAGATGCGTAGCCTATGGGCTATCAACACCCCTAAAACGAGTGAAAAGAAATATGGAAAACATCCAACCCAAAAGCCGGAGGCACTTTTAGAAAGAATCATACTGGCTTGCAGTGATGAGGGAGATATAGTTCTTGATCCTTTCTGTGGGAGCGCTACTACTGGGGTGGCAGCTTTACAACACAACAGGAGATTTGTTGGAATTGATTCTGAGAAGGATTACTTATGTAGTATGGCGGTCAAGAGGATTGAGGATGTTTTAGACCAGGGAAAACTAAACACGGGCAAGTTTATCTTAAAGGAAGAGAAAGAAACCTATTTTGATAGTATGTTCGCAGATCTGTAAGAGATCACTCCTATGACTTCGGATAGATCATGGCGGAAAATTTTTAGAGATTATGATATTACAAACCATGACTTCTCGCATTCTCCTTTCAGTATCACCAGTGCTCAAATAAAAAAGTCCTGTCAGGGGTTCACTCAAACCTCAGACAAGGAAGTCCGTATTTTATGCAAGCAGGATTCTCGTGAGGATCGTCCTGAAGTTTTTAGAGAAAATGGTCTTTTTATACTTCCAATCAAAAATGGTGAGTACGTTATTATTGAAGGGGAAGGCTACGTTGAGATTCCAGATATAAAGAGCGAATTTATCATTTATAAATCAAAACTCTCCTTTTCTCCCGATACTACGAATATTGGCAATTCTGAGATGCAGCACTTGGACTATGCTTATGCCACAAGTTTAATTCGTAGTTTTATGGATGATGACACGCTCATCTTGACTATACGTGGGCGCAAATACACTCCTGAATTTTCATTCTCGGTTGGCAAATATAGGCAAACTCTTAATGTAAGGAGCGTTCAGACAGAGGTTGATGCTGGATATGAAGGTAGAAATAGAATTTTGTTAGTTGAAGCAAAGAATTCTTCAACTGACAACGTGATAATCCGGCAGATGTATTACCCATTCCGCCAGTGGCAACGGCACACGGATAAACCGGTTGATTTGATCTTTTTCGAGAAAAGGGATGAGAATTACCTCATATGGCTATTCGGTTTTGAGACTGCTGATAACTATAACAGTATTTGCTTAATTACTTCAGCCCGTTGCAAAATAGTTGATTAGGAGAAATACATTGACAATTAAAAGATTAAAAAAACGTGAGGTTTGAAGATGATCTATAAAAGTTACATCTCAGCAAGTCATACCAATTTCTTTGGACATAATAGGCGTTGCTAAGCTTTTTGATTACCGCCCTTTGTGCTGATTTCAATACCACCTAATCTCAATCTGTTATAATAAATCTTTTTGCCGCATATAAGCCATGAAAAAACTGTGGGCGATTGTATCTAAGGACGTTGTAACCGAGCTGAGAACCAAGGAGTTATTTACTTCTATGCTTACCTTTACCCTGCTCGTGATAGTAATATTTAGTTTTGCTTTCGGGTTTTCCGTAGAAATAATCAATCTAGCTGCCCCGGCAATGTTATGGATAGCATTTACATTTGCAGGCATACTTGGTCTGAGTCGTTCTTTTGCTCTTGAAAAGGAGGGTGGTGCTATACTAGGGATTTTGCTTACGCCTACAGATAGAAGCCTTATATACTTTGGGAAACTGATCAGCAACACGATTTTCGTTTTTATCGTAGGCGTAATTATGATACCGATGTTTATTTTATTTTTTAACTTTAGCTTCGCGCAATCTCTATTGCCTTTGATGCCCATCATATTCCTGGGCTCGCTAGGTTTCGTCGCCGTGGGTACCCTTTTCTCCGCTATAGCACTAAATACAAAACTAAGAGAAGTGCTGCTTCCCATACTCACCTTTCCAATAGTAATTCCACTTATCGTTAGTGCAGTTAAGCTAAGCAGCACCATATTGAAGGGGGAGTCAATATTCTCAGCTCCCTCCGCCTTAAAGCTCCTTATAGCATTTGATATAATTTTTATTACAGTGTGCGCAGTGGCATTCGAATACGTAGTGGAAGAATAATAAATATAGGAGAACGCTAATTAGAAACAGAGCAATACTGGTTATCTCAACTTTCGTAGCGATGCTGGCTGCAATGTATATGGCTTTTATATATGCCCCTACAGAAACTAAAATGGGACATATACAAAGGATCTTTTACTTTCATATAGGCTCGGTATGGGTCGCCACCATAGGATTCATAATTGTTTTTGTTTCAAGCATTATGCACCTTTGGAAATCGTCGCGCAAGTGGGATACGCTTGCCTACTGTTCAGCCGAACTCGGCGTATTATTCCTCACTATCACAATAATAACAGGTAGTATATGGGCTAAACCCATCTGGGGCACGTGGTGGACGTGGGATCCTCAGTTGACAACGACCTTTATACTTTGGATTCTCTATATAGTTTATCTCATTTTGCACTCCTCGGCAGGGAATGATGCCAAAAAGTCAAAATACGCAGCTATATTCGCAATAATAGCTTTTATTGATCTTCCCTTAGTATATATGTCCGTTAGGGTGATGAGAGGTATATCGCCGGTAGTATTCGGTCCAGGCGGGGGAGGTATTGCTCCTGAGATGATGAACGCGCTGCTTGTAAGTATGCTAGCGTTTTCCCTTTTGTTTCTTCTATTGCTTATAGAGCGATTAGACCTTATGCGAATGAGCGATAAGCTGGAGAAGCTAAAGCTAAGCGAACGTTAAATATCTTATAATTAGACTCGGATTGTTGCCCTAAACATGCAAATAAGCTTAACAGTATTATCCGTATCTATTCTGATCACGTTGATAGGATGTGGTTATAGCTCCGCGGTTCAAGAGGGATACTGGGAATTGCCGATTTCCTCTCGCTACGAATTAGTAGCAAAGTCCGTAGTGTCTTTGGACACCGAAAACACAACCGATGGTAATGGCTCTCTATCGCTCGAATCCCAAGGTTTTACAAGGGTTGAGCTTTATAAGCTGACTGACATAGACGTTGGTAACACTAGAGTTAAATACAAAGCCAAGATGCGAGTGCAAAACCTTATAAGTGGTCACAATAACAAAGGGATTGCATACATTGAAATGGTAGTGCGTTTTGCAGATGGGGAGGAACTCATAGCTCGGGGTCCTAGAGTCCCCCTCACAGGAACAACTGATTGGAAATCAGTGGACACTCTACTTTATATCGATAAAGGGATGAATCCAGAGAGTATAAATCTTAATATGGTTGTGGACGGCAAGGGTAGAGTGTGGATTGATGATATCGTATTGCATACTCACCCACTAAGGCTAGACTATTTATTCTGGGGACATTCGGTTGTTTGGATAGTACTGTTAATCTATATTTATGATCTACTAAGAAAAAATAGAAAGCTTAACAAAGAACTTGACTTGCTAAAATAACATTTTTGGCGTTCGTTGCAGAAAAAGGGACACGAAGAGAATTTAAGCTATGCTAAAGGGAAAACTAAAATTTGCTATAGCGATATGCGTGATAACGCTAACGATAAGCTATTTAGTTTATAGTGGAGCTAAAGAAGCAATGGTTTATTATCTAAGTATTGAAGAGCTTGTAGAAAGGGTGCCTCAGGTTCACAAGGCAAGGGTAAGGGTATCGGGAGTAGTTGTTCCCGATACCATAGTTGAGGATGACGTCGGCTCAATTCGGTTTCAAATCACGGATTCCATTGAAACGATTAACGTAGCGTATAACGGTATTGTTCCTGATATATTCGCGGACGAAGTCGAGGCGGTAGTTGAAGGTATATACACGAAAGAGAAAATGTTTGAGGCAGATACGCTTTTAGCTAAGTGTCCTACAAAGTATGAAGACGCAAGTGCTCTCTATGAAAAGGAAGATTCTTATTAATGGTTGAGACCGGCAGTATCTCTATACTACTTGCGTTTGCAATTTCCACTTACGTGCTTTTCGCTTCTTTATACGGCGCAAAGTCTCAAAGAAAAGACTTCATAAAGAGTGCAGAGAATGGGGCAATAGCGGTATGCGCTCTATTGCTTATAGCTACGATAGCCCTCCTTAATTCCTTAATCAGCCTAGACTTTAGCCTAAAATACGTAGCGCTGAATACCAGCACTGACCTTTCGAAAATCTACCGTTTTACATCCCTCTGGGCTGGACAGGCAGGCTCCCTTCTACTTTGGTGTCTAGTACTTTCAATATATACGTCTGTAGTCGTTATCCAAAATAGAAACAGATCAAGACAACTAATGCCCTACGTGCTCGCAACGCTCACGGCAGTATCTATCTTCTTCATTTTTATAATAGCTTTTGTAGAAAACCCGTTTCAGAAACTCCCCTTTACCCCACAAGAAGGAAGGGGGCTTAATCCTATTCTCCAGAACGCTTACATGGCTATTCATCCCGTTGCCCTTTATCTGGGCTATGTAGGTGTTACAGTTCCCTTCGCCTTCGGAATGGGAGCGCTTCTGAGCGGAAAATTAGGAGATGAATGGGTCACATATTCGAGAAAATGGACGATGCTAACATGGACGTTTCTCAGTATCGGTCTTCTCCTAGGGGCTAGATGGGCTTATCTTGAGCTCGGCTGGGGGGGGTATTGGGCATGGGACCCTGTTGAAAACGCCGCCTTTATGCCCTGGCTTACGGGAACGGCTTTTCTTCACTCCGTTATGATCCAAGAGAAAAGAGGCATGCTCAAGAAATGGAATATGAGCCTTATAATAATCACTTTCTTTCTTTCTATATTCGGCACGTTCCTTACTAGAAGCGGAATTGTCTCATCAGTCCATTCATTCGCTCAATCCGATATAGGACCTTTATTCCTTGGATTTATAGCGTTTATACTTCTCTTCTCCTTTGGCATGTTTATTTATAGGTTAAAAGACATCGAGTCAGAAAACCGCTTCGATTCAATACTATCGCGCGAGAGCGCTTTTATATTAAATAACCTGTTATTCTTAGGCGCGGCGTTCGCTGTGCTTCTAGGAACTATTTTTCCTATAGTTTCAGAGGCTTTAACAGGCAATAAAATACTAGTAGGCTCTCCTTACTTTAATCACGTAAACGTTCCAATAGGTCTCTTACTTATATTACTTATGGGTGTAGCACCCTTAATCTCGTGGAGAAAAGCGTCAAAGGAAAATCTTTTTAAGAACTTCCTTTATCCTATTTTAATGGGATTGATTACCGTGGTTATACTTACAGCTATAGGGATAAGAGAGGTTAAGGCGATACTAGCCTTTACATTGTGCACCTTTGTAACTACAACGGTATTTATTGAATTCTATAGAGGGGTTAGGGTAAGAAGCAAAAGGGGAGAGAATGCATTACTAGCACTCGTTCGCCTAGTATCAAGAAATAAGAGGAGATACGGAGGATACATAGTCCATATAGGCGTTGTGCTTATCGTAATTGGCATAACAGCCTCTTCGGTGTTTGCAACTGAAAGAAAAGCGACTCTTGGGCGAGGCGAGGCGCTCCAAATAAGGGACTATACGATTAAATATGAGAACCTTAAACGCTACTCCACGGGGGCCAAAGACGCAACAGCGGCGGAACTTGTAGCTTATAAACAGGGAAAAGAGATGACGACCCTCACTGCCGAGAAGAACATATATAAATACGAAGGTAATCGTGAAATAAACCAGGAAACTGAGGTCGCGTTACTATCTACGTTAACGGACGACGTTTACATAATACTAACTAATTTCACACACGATGATAAAGCTACATTCAGGGTGTTTATAAACCCAATGGTAAGTTGGATATGGGCAGGTGGTATTGTAATCCTTCTAGGAGCAATTGTTACAATATATCCTAGCTCAAGAAGAGAATAGAAAGAGGCACGCCACAGTCACACGCGATTGGCAAAGAGAGAAGTGTGTAGTAACTTCTCAACTGACGGGTTCTTTATTTAGATTAAAGGGATATAAGCTTGTGGAAACAATACTAATCTTCATTATAGCAGGAGGAGTAGCTCTTTTTATATCACTACCCTTCCTATCAGTTGGTCATAAACGTGAGGACAAAACGGACAAAAGTGCTCAAGAAGTTCAAGATAGCCCTATTTCTAATAAATTGAGAATACTTAAAGACCGTAAAGAGTCTCTCTATACCGCAATAAAAGATATAGAGTTTGATTATAGCTTAGGAAAGCTATCCCTTAAAGATTACAAGGAGTTAGCAGAACAATATAAGCTCGAAGCATCGAAGACGCTAAAGGAAATTGACAATATAAATAAAGGGCGGGACTATAGAGAAAGCTAGGCATGCTTCAATACAAAACACGTGTCTTAGCTGTAGCTTAGCGCCTCGCATAGACAAGAGGATATTTGGTTCACAATGCCAGATTGATCTAGAAGATGACTAGAATTACAAACACGCTTAGGCAACAAACCTCTGTTTTAATCTTATTGTTGGCATTGTGCTTAAACCTCTTTGCCATACAACCTCTTGTGGCTGAGGAGGAAAAAAAACACGCTTCTCCGTCGGGAAAAGAACTTTTCATACAGCATAAGTGCGTTAGGTGTCATACGATAGGAAGGGGAAGGTTTGTGGGGCCAGACTTATTCGGAGTAGAAAACAGATATTCAAGAGAAGAGATAGTAAAATGGATTGAAAACCCGCAGTTAATCTATCAATCGAGGGGTAAAGTGCCCATAAACGAAGGATACCCTCAAATGCCTCCACTTAACGTAGCCCCTGCCGTAGCAGAAAAGATAGCTGACTACCTTTTGTCCGTAAAAACTTCTCGGGAAGCTACGTCAAAAGGAATAATTAAAGGAACCGCCATAAATAAAACACTCGGCGAGAAAGCACCCGATGTTGAAGTATTTCTTAATTTCTTCATGGGCGATAAACCCACTGCTCAGAGAAGCGTAAAAACAGATAAGAATGGAAATTTTATGTTCGACGATCTGCCGTGGGATAGAAGCTACTCTATAACGCTTGAATACGGCGGAGCGCGGTACTCAACGGATAAGATGGTTTTCAGCCCAGGGATGGATAATATTGAAATTGATCTGCCAATCTACGAGCCCACCTCAAGCGATGAAAATATAGAAGTACCCGAATCGCATATGATTGCGAAGATAATTGAAGACACCATCTCCATCGCCGATTTTTCGGTCTATGCCAACAGTGACAATACAGTCTATATTGGAGATAAAGTCCTTGAAGACGGTAGAAAAGAGACCCTGAAGTTTAGCACGCCTGACAACGCAAGGGATTTTAAGCTGATTCACGGTATATCATTGAATAGCACGGTTGGAACGGATATTGGCTTTTCCGACACTTCAAGCGTCATTCCTGGAGAGAGAAGGGTAGTTTACACTTACTCACTGAGTTTAGAATCAGGAGATACCTATGTAGAAAAAGTAATTGATTACCCAACGGGTCATTTTTTGCTCCTCATTTCAGGTTTTGAGGGCACCGTATCCGTAAAGGGACTCAGCACTGGTGAGCCTGTCATAATTGATAACCAAAACTTTCTAAAATGGTCTGGCACTGAGCTTAAACCCGGGCACAGGATACAAATAGAGTTTAAGAAACAAAAATGGCTTAATATAGTAGGTGAAGGTGAAAACTACTTGCAATTTGGAGCACTAGGACTTTTATTTCTCATTATTCTGTCGGCTATTCTTTTTTCAAACTTAGCCAAGCCTAAAATACTTAATTAACACTTGTTCTCTTTAGTAGTGGGAAAACTACAGATCTCCATATAGAAACTGAACGATTGAAAGGATTGTTAGACTCGCCGTCTCAGTTCTAAGAATTCTAGGACCTATGCCTAGAGGAATAAAGTCCATTTCTTTGGCAAGGAGTATTTCTTTTTCAGTCAATCCACCCTCCGGCCCGACGAGTATCGTTATATTATTGTGCGAAAGCGGTAAAGGCTGCCCAAAATAATCCTTGACTGATAGCTCACAATCGACATGGAGTATGATTGACAACCCTCTGTTATTATAGTATATATTAATTGCAGTCTTAAAATCTAAGGTATCTTCTAAAACCGTAGGTTTTGTTCTACCACATTGCTTAGACGCTTCAACCGCAATACGCCGCCATCTTTCCACCCTATTAGTATTCCTTGTTTGAGATCTCTCAGTTATAACGGGAACTATTGTGTTTACTCCCAACTCGGTCGCTTTTTCAACTACATAGTCCATCTTATCACCCTTAGCCATCCCTTGAAGCAGAGTAATGTTTATAAGGGGATCGGTATCAACCGCGCGCGACTCAGCAATACGCACTACAACTTCTCTTTTTCCGATACTTTCTATTAACCCATAGTGCTCAACTGAATTTGAATCAAAAAGGGTAAGCCTATCCCCTTTACCCAGCCTTAAAACCTTTACTACGTGCCTATAATCATCTCCCAATATCGTGGCTACGTTATCGTTTATTTGATTATGGCTTACGGGAAACCTGGGCATCTATCCTTTCCTAGCTCTTGGTTTCCCTAAATGATTCGAGATCTCTTCGGCGAGGTTTTCAATAGTATATTTAGAGGGGACAATACTAGCTTTATGACCTAGTTTTTTTACTGCGCTAGCAGTTATTGGGCCTATGCACGCTATTAACGTTTTAGCGGGAATGTAGTCCACTAAGGAGAGAAAATTTGTAGCGGTTGAAGGGCTTGTAAAGGTGATAACGTCAATCTGTGAGTTTTTAAGCATCTTACTTAGTTTTTGAGGCGCTTCCTTTTGCGGTTTCCCGGTTTCATAACAGGTCACTACGTCAACAATCGCTCCTAGTTTTTCAAGGGTTGTGGGTAGTAAGTTCCTTGCGACCTTTGCCCTAGGAATGAGGATTTTTTTTTCCTCGATTCCTATACTTCTAAAACTGTCAATAAGACTCTCCGTTACATATTCATCGGGAATCATTTCCACTTTTATACTCATTTCTTCAATAGAATTCGCGGTTTTCTGTCCTATTGCAGCAATGCTAATATTGTAAAGCTCTCTTATATCTTTTTTCAACTCTATAAACCTTTTGAAGAAATTGTTGACTCCGTTTAGACTTGTAAAAATAATCCAGTCGTATTCCTTAATCCTATATATAGCTTCATCTAGTTTTTTGAAACTCTTAGGAGGCTTAATCTCAATAGTGGGAAACTCAATTACGTTCGCTCCCTTGTCAGAGAGTAATTTTACAAACGGGGTCGCTTGCTCCTCTGCTCTTGTTACTACTACTCTCTTTCCAAAAAGAGGTCTTGACTCATACCAATTTGCTATCTCTCTTATCCCAACAACATCGCCTACTATAGTGACTGCGGGAGAAGCTATATCTTTTCTACGTTTTATAACCTCAGCTATGTCCCCTATGGTGCCCGTAACCGTCGTCTGAAAAGGATAGGTGCCCCATGTAATAACGGCAGCAGGCGTACGCGCTGGCTTTCCACTGTCTATAAGTTTATTCATATTCTCTTTTAGATTCTTAACTCCCATTAAAAAAACCAGCGTTCCTATGTTAGAGAGAGACCTCCACGGAATATTAGATTCATCCTTCGTAGGATTCTCGTGACCAGTAACGACTGCAAATGAGGAGGTTATGTCTCTATGAGTTAAAGGAATGCCAGCGTATGATGGCACGGCAGAAGCCGAAGTTACGCCAGGAACGATGCTTATATCAATACCGTTTTTTACAAGCGATTCAACTTCCTCTCCACCCCTACCAAAAATAAAGGGGTCCCCTCCTTTAAGCCTTGCAACTACTTTAACCTTTTTAACCTTCTTAATTAGCAACTTATTTATATCTGACTGCGAGAGCGCTTTCTGTCCCGCTTTTTTCCCAACGTAGATTACTTCTGATCCATCCTTAGAGTGTCTAAGTAGTTCTGGATTTACCAGATAGTCATATACTATAACGTCTGCTTTTTTAAGTATCTCTTTACCTTTTATGGTGATTAGCTCAGGGTCGCCAGGACCTGCGCCAATTAGATAGACGGTTCCTGATTTTCTCATGTCCTTATTCTAAAGAAAACCGATGATCTATAAAATTGTCAAGAATATAGTCTAATGGTATCATACACACATCATATCAGAAATTAGTAGAAGCTTTGCTGACGGACAATGAGCGCAGACTAATTATAACAGCGCAGGAGGAGAATCAGTGCTTGTCAAAGACTATATGACAACGAACCCGACGACGGTATCACCCGGAGATAGAGCATCAGAGATAATTAATAAAATGAAAGGGCTTGGTTATAGTCAGCTACCAGTGGTCGAGAATAGAAAGCTAATCGGAATAGTTACGGAAAAAGGGTTGAGCAGAGCCTTAGGAAGTATGGGACCGGTTAGCGCTGACAAAGTGATGCTAGACGACCCTGTAACCATTTTGGAGGAAGCATCAATAGAAAACGCAGCTGACATTATTAGGAAGGTAGATATCAATATCCTTCCAGTCGTAACTAAAGAGGGGGATTTGGTAGGTATAGTAAGCGTAAGCGACATATTAGACGCCTTGCGCGATAAGTTCAGTTTTAACGAAAAACCAATTAAGCTCGAGGTTAAAACATCGCCAGGGCTAGGCTTGTTTGACGTTTTGCATTTAGTAGAGGCAAATTCAGATAAGGTGTTGTCGTTTAGTTCTGCTCCGCTTGACAGGAGCGTATGCTATTTTTGGGTGGTAGATAGTGACCTGGGCAGGATAGAAAAAGTGTTAAGAGAAAATGGCTGTAAGGTGACAGTGGTCCACTCATAAAACCTCATACCCTCAAAAAGCCAAGTTAAATATGGCAAATAGTTGGAATCTTACATTTAGCATGATGGAAAATCTCTATTAAAATGGAATCAGAAGATATAGAATTCATACTTGACCACTATAAAAACCCACGAAATTACGGAATCTTGGATGAGCCTGACGCGTCGTATGAAGAAGGGATTCCATCCTGTGGCGATTTAGTAAGAATAGACTTAACAATCGCGGATAATATGATAAAGGAAATAAAATTCTCAGGCAGTGGGTGCGCTATTAGTCAAGCATCAGTTTCTATTCTGACTGAGCAGGTCATAGGCAAGAAGGTTGAAGAAATTATATCTCTTACAGACGACGACGCGCTCAAAGCGCTGGGAGGCAAAGTTTCACCAATTAGGTTCAAGTGCGCTCTTTTGGGATTTACTGTGCTAAAAAAAGCCCTTCTCACCAAAGGCAAAGGCGCCAACTTAGGATAATAGTTGACTATCTGAAGCTTTTTAAGTTGCTATGAAAAACAAATTAAACCCCGTTAAGAGCCTAAATCCCGAGAGAATAAAAGAAGATTTTCCTGTGTTTAGCAGGAGGATAAATGGTAAGCCTCTTGTCTATCTGGACAACGCCGCCACAACACAAAAACCTACTTCCGTAATTGAATCTCTATCTACATACTATGCTAAGCATAATTCCAACATACATAGAGGCGTTCACACTTTAAGCTATGAGTCAACGCTAATGTATGAGGATGCACATAAAAAAATTGCAGGATTCATTGGCTCCGGTAACTGGAGAAATATTATCTTTACCAGAAACGCTACCGAGTCAATTAACCTTATCGCTTACGGCTGGGGACTTCACAACTTAAACGCAGGAGATGAGGTGCTTATCACTATTATGGAACATCATTCAAATATTGTTCCATGGCAGATGTTAAGAGACGTAAAAGGTATCGTTGTTAAATACCTAGATGTTGACGAAGAAGGCAATTTAAGGCTTGATGAGCTCCCTAAGTTGTTGACAGAAAGGACAAAACTTGTAAGCGTTCTACAGACTTCTAATGTCTTTGGTGTTATTAATCCGATTAAACTTATAATTGAGGAAGCTAAAAGAGTAGGGGCGCTAGTATTAATAGACTCTGCCCAATCGGTTCCACATATGCCAATAGACGTGCAGGAGATAGGCTGCGATTTTATGGCTGCTTCGGGGCACAAGATGCTCGGTCCTACTGGCATAGGTTTTCTTTATGGCCGAGAGGAACTCTTATCTAACGTTGTTGAACCATTTCAATACGGTGGAGATATGATTGAAAGAGTAGATATGGACAAATCCACTTGGAACGAGCTTCCTTGGAAGTTCGAAGCTGGCACCCCCAACGTCGCTGGGGGTATAGGTCTTGGGGCAGCAGTTGATTATATAGAACGCGTCGGCATTGAAGAGATATATAATTATGAAGAAGAGCTTCTTTCTTATGCCCTTGAGAAAATGACTCAATATCCATGGCTGAAAATATACGGACCTCATAATAAAGGAGACAGGGTGGGAGTGATTTCCTTTAACGTTGAAGGCGTTCATCCTCACGACGTTGCGGGGGTTTTGGACGAGTCCGGAATAGCTATCCGTTCAGGGCATCACTGTGCTCAACCTCTTATGAAAAGACTTGGTATAGACTATGCAGCAAGAATAAGCTTTTATCTCTACAATACCAAAAATGACATAGACCTCGCCATTGAGGCTATGAAGAAAGCGAAAAGGATTTTTGGTTAAACTTTAGAACTCGCAATTTCTAATCACCTAAAAATGACTTTTCAAACGCTCATTCAGGCTCCTGAAGCGATAGATTCAAGCTCGTTTAATTTAGCCGACCTACCAATTGCTATGAGTTTATCCTCGTTTTGCATTTTACTTTGCGAAGTGGGATTAAAAACCATAGCGCCGTCGGGTTTTTGTATGGCAAGTATTATTATTCCAAGCTTCTTGTCGATAGCAGCAGCCTGTAGAGTGCTATCTATGAGCTTCGATCCTGTAAGAACTATTATCTCTTTAAGCTCAATCCCTAAGCTTTCACTATGCGCAAACTCAAGAAAGTCCATAACGGCTGGCCGTAGAATGCTGTTTACTATTCTTACCGCCCCAGCGTGATAAGGAGAGACAACCCTGTTAGCTCCGGCTCTTCGCATCTTACGCTCCGAGTTTTGTTGGTTCGCTCTTGCAACAATAAAAATATCAGGGTTAAGCTCACGCGCGCTTAATACCAAGAATAGATTTTTAGCATCGGTAGGTAAAACCGATATAATAGCTTTTGCCCTTTCAACTCCCGCCGTTTCTAATAAATCTTCATCATTAGCATCACCTTCTAGAAAGATAAAGTCTCCCTTATCAATAGTTGGCACGGGCTCTTTTTCTATAACAAGCACGTCAACGCCCTTAGCTTTGAGTTCGTTCGCAACCGTTTTACCCATTCTCCCAAAACCACATACAATGTAATGTTTCTTTAGATTTCTTATCTTTTTCTGCAATCTGCTCCTCCCTATTATATCTTGAAGTTGCCCTTCCAATAAGAGCTTTGCTTGACTGCCCAGCAAATAAAAAATGATGCCCACCCCTACTATAAGCAAGATCATTGTAAAAATTTCGCCAGAACGAGTAAGTTCATTTACTTCTTCATAACCTACGGTAGTCAGCGTAATTAAGGTCATAAAGAGAGAGTCACTGAAACTCCAGCCTTCTATAATCATATAACCGACTACGCCGAAGGCATTTATTGAGAGAATCAGCAGAATCGATAGCGTAAGCTTGCTTTTAGGTCCCTGAATCACAACTATCTCACTTATTTATAAGTCAGGTTCTATTTAATCATTACTATTTTACTCTATAAAGATGTCTAATTGTTCATTATCCTATTTTCTAATCAATATAACTTTATTCAAATTGGCCAGCCATGAAAGATCAGAGGAGTAGTCCATGCGCGCAATGGTATTAAAGGAAACAGTCAATTTAGAGAAGCATAAAACACCGCTCAAATTAGAAAACATAGCAGTGCCAAAACCCCAAGAAAGGGAAGTACTAATAAAGGTTAGAGCCTGCGGGGTGTGCCATACGGAACTGGATGAAATAGAGGGAAGATCTCCCCCAGTGAGTTTACCTATAATAATCGGTCACCAAGCGGTAGGCATCGTCGAAGGTATGGGGGCTGAAACGAATAAGTTTAGATTAGGTGATAGAGTAGGGGTAGCCTGGATTTATTCCTCTTGTGGAGAGTGCAATTACTGCCTAGAGGATAAAGATAATCTATGCATTGACTTCAGAGCCACTGGAAGGGACACAGACGGCGGTTACGCCGAATACATGACGGCACCTCACAATTTTGTATATAGAATACCCCAAGTATTTACGGACGAAGAGGCTGCGCCTCTTTTGTGCGCGGGAGCAATTGGATACAGGTCTTTACGGCTAACAGGTATTCAGGGTGGCATGAGTCTAGGTCTGACTGGCTTTGGAGCTTCCGGGCATTTAGTCTTGATGATGGTAAAACATACATTTCCTAGCTCTAAGGTATATGTATTTGCTAGAAACACTAGTGAAAGAGAGTTTGCTCGGGAATTGGGAGCGGTCTGGACAGGAGACAGTGAAGATACATGTCCTGAAAAACTTGACTTAATTATCGATACCACACCCGTATGGAAATCTGTAGTCGAAGCGTTAAGAAACTTAAAGAGTGGTGGAAGGCTCGTTATTAACGCTATAAGGAAAGAGGAGTCTGACAAGAAATACTTATTAAACCTAAATTACGCGGAGCATTTGTGGATGGAAAAAGAAATAAAGAGCGTCGCCAACGTTAGTAGGAGGGACGTAGCTGAATTCTTGAAACTTGCTTCTAGCATGCCGATTAAGCCCGATGTTCAGACCTACAAGCTGGAAGAAGCCAATAAAGCTTTGATTGAATTGAAAGAAGGTAAGATAAAAGGCGCTAAAGTATTAAAAATAGCTTAAGCTTAAAGAGAATCCCTTATAGGTTTTTGAGTTATTATGTTGCCAGTTATGCTTATGATAAATGGTAGGAGCCAGAGACTTGAACCATAATCGTATAAAGTATTTTGTAACTTCACAATCTCAGACAGATAAAGAATTTCTTAGTCAGATAGCCTCTGGATACCTCATCAACACGGAAACAGCTTATGTGAAAATCCAAAACTACTTAGACACCTTTGACTTCAGGCTATACAAAAAAGGACTTACTCTATCAAAAGAAAGTAAGTCTTACCACCTAAGCAAACTTAACTTAGCTCAATCTATGACTCAAGTTATAGATAGATCAAAGGTTAGTCTGAGGTTCTGGTGGGATCTGCCTGACTGTCCTTTGGGAAAAGAGCTAAAATCTTGTATAGATGTAAGGGCTTTGTTACCAGTAGTAGATATTAGAAGACATATAACAAAAACGAGGGTTCTGAATAAAGATGAAAAGACTGTCGCTTTTTTAAGTATTCAGAACATCAGTCTTTCTGATAATGGCAAGAAAAAGTTGTTGATAAACATGTTGAGTTTAGCACCGGTAAGGGGTTATGATAGGGAGTTTAATAGGATAAAGAGTAATATAGAGCGGTCCATGCTTAAAGAATGCGGCGGAGATGTTTTCGGTATGGCGCTTGAATCCATTGGTAAAGAGCCTTCTAATTACTCATCTAAGTTAAACTTTGCCTTAGCTTCACAAATGCCCGCCTCCCGAGCCTTCAAGAACATACTTTCAAACCTTCTTCAGACAATGAAGCTTAATGAGTATGGCATGAAAGAGGATATTGACACAGAGTTCTTACATGATTTCAGGGTAGCGGTTAGGCGAGCGCGTTCCCTTCTTACGCTGATAAAGGGGGTTTTCCCTGAAGACGTAACCAGCCAACTTAAAATGGATTTTGCGAGGCTTGGCAAAATGACCAACCTTTTACGCGACCTTGACGTATATCTACTTAAGAGACAAGAGTATTTGAATATAATTCCTGAAGACATGCGCTTAGGTTTAAATTATCTATTTGATGAAATACTTTGTAAAAAGAGAAAGGAAGCGCATAAAGGGTTTGTAAAATCTCTTGCGGGTTACTCGTATAAAAGCGCTCTTGATACATTGGATAACTTTCTGAAAGAACAGCCGATAAGAGGTGACAAGTCAACGTTTAATCTCAATACTCCAATTATAGAGTTAGCAAAGAAAACTATTTGGAAAAGGTATAAAAAGGTCATTAAGACCGGCAGGCAAATAGATGATGAGAGCCCAGATCCCGTTCTTCACAAGCTCCGTATTGAATGCAAGAAACTGAGGTATTGTCTTGAATTCTTCGCCTGTCTATTTCCAGACAAAGAAATGGAGCAAATTATTAAACAAATGAAAAGACTTCAGGACAATCTAGGCGACTTTAACGATCTCTACGTTCAACAGCAAAGCCTGAAGAGTTTTATACAGGAATTTGACTCGGGAAAAGATGAATACGACAGAAACTGTGCGATAGCCGCAGGGGGCTTAATATCCATTTTACACCGCAAGCAAAAACAAGCTAGGTCTCTATTCTCAAACAGATTTGAGCAGTTCAGCATCAATGAAAACAAGGCGCTTTTCAAGAAGCTTTTCTCCAACGACGAAGTTTTGGCTTAATTATGAAAACATTTGCGCTTTATAGTATGAAGGGGGGCGTAGGAAAAACAGCGGCTTCCGTAAATCTGGCTTTCCTAGCCGCAAGAGATGAATTTCGCACTATAATTTGTGATCTGGATCCACAAGGGGCTTCAAGCTACTACTTTCGTATCAGGGCTTCAAAGGAATTTAGCTCAAGTAAGTTTGTAAAGGGTGGGGGGAGTATTAGTAAAAATATAAAGGGGACTGATTACGCTAAGTTAGACCTCCTTCCATCCAAGCTTTCCTTTCGCAATATGGACCTATCCCTTGACTCATTGAGAAACTCCAAAACTAGACTAAGAAAGATATTTAAGGCAATAAAAGATGAGTATGATTACATGTTTTTAGACTGCCCTCCGGGCATATCACTCCTCTCGGAAAACGTGTTCGAAGCTTCGGACGCGATAATCGTCCCTCTTATACCGACTACGCTTTCAGCACTTACCTACAACAAGCTAGTTGAGTTCATGGAGAAGAAGGGCATAGACCTCTCCAAGCTTTACATATTTTTCTCTATGGTTGAGAAAAGAAAGGGGCTACACCAGAATATAATTAAAGAGATGTCATATAAGGGGAAAAACATCTTAGAAACTCATATACCATACAGGTCCAGCATAGAAAAAATGGGAATATATAGAATGCCAGTAAATGAGTTTGAACCCGGCTCTGAAAGCGCCCAAGCCTATACAGCTCTATGGAATGAAATAAAAAACTTATAATTAGTTACATCCATGGCAAGTGAGATTGAAAGAAAGTATTTAGTCAAGTTCCCTCCACTGCGCACCTTGCATCGCTATTCTAGCTATCAAATACTACAAGGCTATATCGTTGTTACTGAGGCATTAGAGGTAAGACTTCGTCAAAAAGGAAGCAGGTATTATCAAGCAGTGAAAATGGGCATCGGACTTGCAAGAGATGAGATTGAGACCGAGCTTAATCAAAAGCAGTTTTACGCCTTCTGGCATTTAACTGACGGTAAAAGAATTGAGAAGACGCGCTATGAAATCAAATATGAGGATAGGGTGATTGAGCTTGATGTATATCAAGGCGCGCTGGAGGGTCTGGTTACAGCGGAAGTTGAGTTTGAACGTGAGGAAGATGCAGTCAGCTTCAATCCACCTCTTTGGTTAGCGGATGAGATTACGCATGACGAGAACTATAAAAATAAGAACCTAGCACTTAACGGTAAGCCATAAGTTGTATTTATAAAAGGGAGCAGTTTTGAGAATTCTCTCCAACCAATTTGGGGAAATAGGTTTATCTAGTTTCAAAAAAGTCCTCAATCTCTGGATGCCAGAGCTTAAAGTGCTTTCTATGAACATCGGTGTAAGCACCATCTTTGTAATACTTATCATAGAAATCTAAGTCTAAGTGGTGCGCTTGGAAAACGAGCCTTGTAAACATAGGGTCTAGGAAGGCTGGGAACCGACCGTAGTTTTCATAGACGTAAGTGCAGAAATCCTTAACAATTTCAATCCTCACCTCACTGGGATGGTACTCATCCGCTAATATATCGCTAGGACGTCTATAAGGATAAGGGTTATCCTCTTCCCAAAACCGTCCTCTCTGCTGGAGAAATCTATCCACCGCCTCACGCATATCCCTTACGTAGGGAGGACACAGCGCTTCAAAAATACCGTCCCTTCCCACAGGGACGGGAGGTTTCGCGCTCCTTAGCGTTTTTTCAGGGCGCATAAATCTAAATCCAAGCCCTCTGTAATTCGGGTCCAAGCCCAAGGCGTAATGAGGCAGTAACCCCGTAAAAGCCCAACCACCGAGTCCGAGGCTCTGAAGCGCAAGGTTCATATTCTGGCAAATAAACGCCTGTTCTACGTTTAGAGTAGTAAGCACCCTCAATTCAAGATCAAAGAGCGATAACTCGACTTCTTTACGTATATATCCCCTTTTTATCCACTTATCAAGTCCACATGATCTTCCTCCATTGAGTTCATCTATCACGTTAAAGCCATACTTAGCGCCGAAATATATGAATAACAGAACCATATACTCAACTGTCGTGTTTGTTACCGGGATAAAAAATGTTGTGCCTGGCTTGTTACAATTCCAAGCGTTAAAATCAAATAGCCCGGGTTCGCCTTTGGGTAGCTTGGCTCTTCCTTCCTCAAGCCTAACTAAGCTCTTCTTGAAAAGCTCAAGCACTTTCTCAAGTTTCTCTTTTTCCGTCTTTCCGGAGAAAATAGACGTCTCCTCCTGTTCAGGCATCAAGTCGTGAAGCTTAACCACATATACGCCGTTATCGTTTGTGTAAAAAAGCTCGGTAGAATGTGAATTACACGAGCAGGGCCAGCTCCTTCCAGTCCACTGAAATAGCCACGAAATACCAGTGCGCGGCAAATCCCCTAATGACAGTCCCGTCATTCCAGTTCCTGACCAAATCAAAAACGCCTCTTCAAGCTCAGTTAATGGCACTGGAGGGTATTCCGACTTATGCTTTAGGGTGCCCTCAGTTATTTCCATACCGAGACCAAACCTTCTTGAGCGCCTTGTAAAAATGGAGTCCATAAAGCCGAAATTAAGCGCGACCTTCAAACCTTCAGGGATACCCACACAAATCTCCTTAATGTCTTTAATATTTTTGTATCCTTAAACCTCACATCTAATATAAGTAGGATCTCGCGCAGGAGGGAAGATTTAGGAAGCCTCATTATAATTAAAGTTTATATAGTTTTAGCTGTCCCTACAGGTTCGGCAGGTACCGTTAAGTATTAGAGAATAACCATGTACTTTATAATCCCCAAGCGTTTTTGCAGATATATTTAACTTATTGAGCGATTCATCATAAACGTCCTCAACTTTCTTACACTTGGAGCATACGATGTGATGATGGGTCTCTAAGTTAGCATCATATCTTGCAGCACTAGATAAAACGTTCACGATGGAAACGAGACCTAGCTTTTCGAAGGTTTCGAGGGTTCTGTAAACGGTCGTAAGAGATATGTTAGGGTAATAATCTTTGATCTTCTTATAAATATTTTCGGTACTTGGATGCTTATCAGTAATTGCAAGCTCTCTATAAATTGCAATTCTTTGTGGGGTAACCTTGAGACCGAGTCGCTTACTATGCTCGATAAAATTATTCACCTTTTCCTGAATCATTGCGCTATTCATAATAATCCGTTTATATGTTACATAAAAACTAATAAAAATTCCAGAAGGATTCTATTAAGGTATTAACGTGAGTACTCTTAATCAGATAAAAAGGAACAGGATAATTGCTGTTATAAGTGGTAATAGCATAGAGGAAGCGCTTGAGTTCGCCGAAGGCTGCATAAAGGGTGGCTTAAAGCTAATAGAGGTTACTTTTTCATTTGCAGGGGCTGAGACGGTAATTTCAGAACTAAGCCAGAGGGTAGGCATATCGGTAGGGGCGGGGACGGTGCTAAATCTCCAAATGGCGCAAGACGCCCTAAGGGCTGGATCCAAGTTTATTGTCTCTCCCCATACTGATAAAGAGCTAATCTCATTTGCTAAAAGTAACAATGTACTAAGCATACAGGGAGCGCTCACGTCTTCTGAAATGGTAAACGCTTGGAGGGAAGGAGCAGACTTGGTGAAGATTTTCCCCGCCGAATCAGTTGGGGGACCATCGTATGTAAAAGCGATCAAAAAGCCTCTCCCTTTCATGGAAATTATGGCTACAGGGGGAATAAACTACCATAATTTTATAAACTATATACAAGCAGGAGTTACTGCCGTAGGTATTTCAGGAGCGCTCTTAGGGAGCAATAAACGAATTGAGTCCAAAGCTATAAGTGAAACTGCCAAAACATTTGTAACTAGATTTGCTGATTTAGAAAGAGCACCTGTCCAAGCGTAAAGCGAGGAAGGTTTTACGAATTTACAAATAGCTTATGAGAAAAGAAGACCCTAAGCACTTATGTGAAAAAATGAAAGTTTTATTCATAGTTTCAGAAATGGAGCCCCTAGCGAAAGTCGGTGGACTTGCCGATGTAATAGGAGCTTTATCAAGGAGGCTCTCAGGACTTAAATGTGACTTGAGGGTTGCTATACCTTTCTATAAACAGGTAAAGAAGAACTTAAACAAGCTTAAAATAAAACCCAAAAAATTAAAAGAAAGCGTCACAGTTTGCATTGACTGGCTTCCTGTAGCCTGCAACATATACAAACTCAACCTCGACCGTGTAACCGTCTATTTAATAGAGAACGACGAACTCTATAAACGCGATCAAATTTACGCCACGCGAAAAGGAGAATTTGAAGATAACGACCTGAGGTTCGGATTCTTATCCTTATCCTCTTTAGGAGCGGCAAAAGCGCTTAACTTTAAACCAGACATCATACATTGCCATGACTGGCAGGGAGCTTTTGTTCCAATATTCCTTAAATGGCGAAAGCATCTAAGGGATGATGACTTTTTTAAGAATTCAAAAATTGTTTTTACCGTCCACAACGTTTCTTATCAGGGAACTTTTGCTAAAGACATACTAGAAAGGTTCGGACTCCCAATATACTTATTCACACCCCAGGGACTTGAGCTTCATGGGAAAGCCAATCTTCTAAAAGGAGGGATCATATACTCCCATATGGTAACAACTGTAAGCCCTACCTACGCTGAAGAGCTAAAGAAACGTGAATACGCCTACGGCATGGAGGCAGTTTTTAAGTGGATAACTAGAAAATCGAACAACTTCGTCGGGATACTAAATGGCATTGATTTTAACCTCTGGAATCCTGATAAAGACCCCTCAATTTATGAGAACTACAGTTATGCGAGGCATGGTAATAAGACTAAGAACAAAGAATTGTTAAAAAAGGAATTAGGGCTCGAGCCAAATAAAAGCGCACCGCTTCTTGGAATCGTTTCAAAACTTACGGAGCAAAAGGGTATAGACCTTCTCATTGATGCCCTTCCTCAAATACTAGATCTCGGTTATCAGGTTGTAGTTATAGGAAAAGGTGAGCTACGTTATGAACGACTTTTAAGAAAGGCAAGACGGCGATACAATAGAAATGTATCACTAACTATAGGCATTAATGATACTCTTGAAAGAAGAATATATGCGGGATCCGATATGTTTATTATGCCCTCGAGGTTTGAGCCCTGCGGACTTGGTCAGATGATTGCACTCAGATACGGTAGCATACCGGTTGTTAGAGGTATAGGAGGACTTATTGATACGGTAAAAGATTACTCTGAGGATAACGTGAACGGTAACGGTTTCATATTCCACGAGTTTTCAAAGGTTAGCCTTTTAGACGCTTTGATAAGGGCAATATCCATCTTTGAAAAGGCAGAGGAATGGCAAGCGCTTGTGAAAAGAGCGATGAAAGAGGACTTTTCCTGGAGAAACTCGGGTGAGCAGTATCTCAATATGTATCGGGATTTGCTAAAACAAGGCTGATTACTAACTAATATCTGTTCACAATTTCATAAAACGTGTTTCTTTGAGCAGGCTTGAAGCCTGCGGAACTAATCATATGCACAAGCTCTTCGAGGCTAGAGCGATATTTATTTTCAGCGCATGTTAATACATTTTCATCAAACAGCGTTCCGCCTAGATCGCTCGCCCCATAGTGCATTGAAAGGGAGCCTATCTTATTGCCCTGGGTGAACCAAGAACCTTGAATATGAGCGAAGTTGTCGAGGTATATACGAGAAAGGGCGAGGACGCGCAGATATCTATCACCGCCGACCTCATGCGGGAGTTTTCTTTCTAAGAAGGTGTTTTTGGGTTTGAACGTCCAGGGGATGAAGGCAAGAAAATTACCTGTATCGTCCTGTAAGTTTCTTATCCTTTCTAGGTGCTCAATAATATCCCCGTCTTCCTCAAAGTGTCCAAACATCATCGTAGCCGTAGTTTTGAAACCCATAAGGTGTGCCTCTCGCGTAACCTTCATCCATTCATCCGCATCTATTTTGAGGGGACTTATCTTCTTTCTCACACGGTTAGAAAGCACTTCCGCTCCTCCACCAGGAATTGTTCTAAGCCCCGCTTCCCAAAGCTGCTCGAGAATACTTTCAGTAGTTGTGTTAGAGTATTTTGCAATAGCGCTTATCTCTGGGGCGGAAAATAAATGTAGGTGAAGTCCTGGAATTTCCTTTCTAGCTCTTCTTACGATTTCAAGGTAATAATCAAAACCGATTTTAGGGTTGTGACCCCCTTGCAGAAGCACCGTCGTAGCGCCGTTATGGTAGGAGGTTCTCATTATCTCAATTAGCTTATCCACGCTAAGCGTATAAGCGTCCGAGGCATCAGAAGGTCTCCAAAACGCGCAGAAAAGACACTCCGTGTCGCATACGTTCGTGTAGTTGGGGTTGGTATCGGCTACAAATGTAACCACTCCTTCTGGATGCAACGTTCTCCTTACCAAATCGGCGACGGCGCCTAACTGAACAGTATTAGCGTTTTGAAGCAAGTAGAGCGCTTCTTCAGAGTCTATCCTTCCCCTGTTAAAGGTTTTTCTAAATATATTTTTCAACTTCATACTCTGTCTAATAAACCCAATCAGAGCTTTGGTGTCAACGCAAGCAGGGTTCAATATTTTGCATGCTCACTACAACAACCAAAAAGCAATCCTCCCTAGCCTTCCTTTACAAAAGAAGGGAAATCTTTTGCCAATCTCTGAGCCTGACAATAGACTTTCTCTCTTTGCTAAAGAGGGAATTAAAGGGTGGTTCGATAGGAGATTGGGGAGTGATGTCCAATCCGCCCACCATTCCCAACTTACCTGCCCCCCCGTAGTTTCCTGCTTAATACATGCAGGAACATGCTTAGGCAGGGAACCAGAATCCACTTTATGTTTCCCCCCCCTTTTCTAAAGGGGGGGATTTGATAGGGGATCGGGTGCGGAAAATTGGAATCCAGTTCTTTTGTAAAGGGGGATATAGAGGGATTTAACAGGGAAGCGGGAAATGAAAATGCTTCCTCCAATTATTCCTAGCTAAGCTGAGAAATCTATCTTGCCCTATGCACCTCAATCATAGTCTCCATCATTCAATCATAAAAATCATAGTTCAGACTTTCCTTCCACCTGCATCTGCCGAACCAGACGAACTAAAAACTCCTTCTCTCTCTGGGAGAGGACTAGGGTAATGAAAGTAAAGAGAAAGCCTACTACCTTATCTACCCCCACCCCTCCCCGAATATTTAATGATTTCAGTAGGTTAGGCTGCGTTCTTCCAAACTATATAGAGTTTCGCCGTTTTCTAACTCAATATTTTCTTCTCACTTCACTAATCTCTCTTGAGGAGAAGTGCCCATCACTTACTCATTTTTTGAGATTTCTCTCGCTCCCCTATCTGTCATTCTCTATAAGCCTATTCCTGCAACCTCTTGAGCGGAGAGCTAGTATCCAACCTCGGGAAATAGAATCTCATCTACCAATTCTAAATTATCTGAAAACTTTAAAACGAGGCATTCATGCAGCCTTGTTAAGTGCTATAAGGATAAAAGCAAGAAAAAACAATAATATATAATTAAGGAGGTATATTATGAAGGGATTTATTCTCGTTTTAGCTTTTTTTGTCCTATGTTTAGGTGCCTGTATGACTGATATACGGCCCTAACATATGCTTTAGGCTGAGGAGGTAGCTGGCTGGGAGCATAATAAGACGTTGGTATTGGCTCAAGCTGGTGCCCCGACTTATTTTAATTCATATACAGATTTAGAACTTGCTTGGTTTGGGGTTGGGAATTTGTTGACGGATGAGCATTGGTGGCTTTATGCCTTAGTGTTTGGTGCTCCTTTTGCGGGTCCTGGTTATCTGATTTACGAAACAAAGATCAAGTGAATAAGTATTAGGGACAAATAATTGGCTAATGTTTAGATTTAAACTAACTCTATTATTTATAAGGAGGTAACAGATGAGTAACACAACGTCGGCGGATTTAGTGCACGAGGAAATAACAGGTCATTCCTGGTTGCAAAGGAACTGGCGTCCAATCACTATGCTAGTTTTCGTTGGTATGGTAGTTGTAGATTTCATTGCACCTGAATCATCGTGGTTCAATTTAAATGATAGGACATGGCTTTTATTGGAGATCGGTATTGGGGGATACATCGGAGCCAGGTCAGCAGAGAAAATTGTGAAGATGGCTATACAAAAGTAAGGATTCTTCCCAAAAGGCTCCTAGTACTTGATAGTCATTGTAATCTTGCTTCATAGGTGAAGTTTTAGTTTAGGTGTTGAATGAGTAGTTAGAAGTATCGGCTGTTGCCACATGTTTATTTGAAAAAATTTTGTTACAAGTTGTTACAAGGAGGAAGTTATTATGTTAAAGCATGGATCAAGAAACGCTGCTTTTGAGAATGTTTATTATTGGTGCTACGGAGAGGGCGACGATTTCAAAAGAGATGCACAAAACAAAAACGATGGGCACAATATGCTAGCTGCTGGGGATTCGTGGTTTTGCTATATGGATCTGGGGTATGCAGGGCTGAATGTTGTTGAACAATTTTCTTACCTACTTGCTTACAAGAAGAGAATTCGCCACCGTATACTGAATTTGGCAGTAAATGGATCTCATGCAACTCATTGGCAAAGCACAGGGGAAAGAGTCCTTACATTAAGAGATTGCCTCAACTGGGATATTGACTTCCTGTTATTTTCAGGCGGAGGTAACGATATAATAGACGGGTTAGAGGAATTTCTCCCGGACGATATTGAGGTATCAATACGCAAAGCTATTGATGAGGAGGTTAGGCGCTCTTACGAAAGTTTACTTAAATTATGTTATGATAAAGGAGTGAAAATGGTGACGCATTGTTATTGCTTCGGAGAAGGAGAAGGTCCAACTACTTTTTTGGGAATCCCGCTTGCTGGCCCATGGCTAGGAGAATACAATAAAAACGAGAAGGAAGAAGCAGAACGCCTAATGATAGAGCAGATGAAAGAGATGCTACAGGATCTCAAAAAAGATTATAAGGACTGGCTGATATTTGCCGATACTTCAGCCTTGAAATTGAAAAAGGAAGACTTTAACGATCAGCTTCATCTTACCCAGAGTGGATGTAAAAAGGTTGCTAAAGTCTTTTATGAATCAATGAAAGATCATTTGTAAAGACATTTTTTATTTATCTTTCTTTCATTATCTGTGCTCATCTGTGGATATTTATTTATGTGAGGTGAAAGGGAGGAGATAGAAGATAACTCCTACCGAAGTTGAGTTGCGATCTTCAGTGTCAGCGGTGTCTCCGAATGTTTAAAGATAAATAAAAATTGATGACTGTAAGAGATATATCTATGGATAACAAATCGCTGGATGCAATTCTCAAACTCGTATCCCGTAAATATATAGGGAAGGTTGGTATTCACGTATGAGATTGATAGCTAGATATTCAGTGATATGGATCTTTCTTTCTTTATGTCTAAACCTGCCTCAGTTAAACGCAGATGAAAGCATCTTTGAGGAAAATTGGTTAGGCATTTACTCGGGGGATCAGAGAATAGGTTATTCCCATAGCTCAATCAGAAAAAATATCAACGGCTTTACTAAAGCAACTGAGATAACCAAGCTCAAAGTAAAACTCCTTGGGAAAAATCAGGAAGTAGAGACTGAGGGACGTTACAATTTGGACAATTACGAAATCAAATCCTTTAGTTTCTTTATGTCCGCCGAATCCCTCAATATACGAGCTGAAGGGAGAAGGGAAGGGCAGAGTCTTCTTATAACAATGGAAACAATTTCAGGGAAGACGGATATTAAAGTCCCTATTGATAGAGTTCTTATCCTGCCGTCTCTATTTCCCAAGTGGCTAATTGATAATAATAGTCCATTGAATATGAAGAGGGCTTATGAGGTCTCGCTTTTTGACCCAGTTGCGATCTTAATGGGAGTGAAAATAGAGGACCTTGTTTCAAACCACCGTATTGAAGGAAAAGAGACGCTAAGGACCCCTCATCTTGCGGGAGGCGCTTACGCCTACAGGGTTAGCTCGAGTTTCCAGGGGGCTAAGTATACAACTTGGATTACGCCTAACGGACAAATAGTAAAGCAGATTATACCGCCAGGGCTTGTCGCCGTCAGAGAGTCAAAGGACGACATTTTAAGGGGAAACTATTATTCTTACGATATTACGGGAGATACGTCCATTAAACCCACCAAAGCAAAACTCGCTAAAGCCAGAGCACTCAAGCATTTGAGGGTCAGAATAAATGGTATAGAGCTTAGTGAAAAGCTTAATATAAGAGATGGTTACCGCCAGTTTTTGCAAGGTCGTATAGTTAATATAAAATCTACGGACTTAAAGGAAATAACAAATTACCAATTACCATATAAAGGTGAGAAATTTTCTAAATATCTTAAACCTGCCCATCTAATACAGAGTAATGACGACAAGATAGTATCTAAAACTAAAAACGTTCTTAACGGAGAGACAGATTCACTTAAAGCGGCAAGCAAAATTAATAAATGGATATATGAAAACCTAAAAAAAGAAGGCGCTGCCAGCATACCAAGCGCAAAAGATACGCTTCATACTAAAGCGGGCGACTGTAACGAGCACGCTGCGTTATTCGCAGCAATGGCACGCGCGGCTGGCATACCCACCAAGATCATCCTAGGAACAGTTTATGTGGACGGGAGTTTCCGTTACCATGCTTGGAACGAGGTCTTCATAGGGAAATGGGTTGCCGTTGATTCAATGTTTGGTCAGATTCCCGCTGACGCAACGCACATAAAACTAATTGAGGGCGATTTGATAAAAGGCTCACAGCAGATTATGGGAATAGTAGGTAAAATCAACTTTGAGATATTATAGACGCCTCGAAAGATGACGCTTAGAATAGTAATCGTAAGCTTTGTTCTATTACTAGATCTTTTGTCTTGTGGTCAGAAAACTATACTAACAACCGATCTAGCAGCTAGCAGTATCGAAGACAACCCTGAATCTAACACGAAATCAAAGCATAAAGCCTATTACCATTTCATTTTATCAAAGCACCATTTATTAAAACGTAAGTTTAGCAACACCTTACAACAGCTTGTAATCGCTGAAAAATATGATCCTAAATCCGCTTATCTAAAACATCAACTCGCACTGTTATACATATCAGCAGGCAGGATAAAAGAAGCGATTGATAAGCTTGAACAATCTGTCGAGCTTGATCCTAAGTTTGCGCCTTCCTTTACTACGTTAGGAAAAATCTATGCAGTGTCTCACAATGCCGAGTATAGAAGGAAATCAGTAGAGATCTTGAAACAAGCCACCCAAATCAACCCTGATGATCCTGAAGCCTATCTTTCGTTAGGAATTATTCAGATTGAATCTGGTAAGTATAGTGAAGCCGAAGAGAATTTTAGGAAAGTAATAGAGATACGCCCTGATAACGAAAGAGGTTATTACTTTATAGCAAGACTGTTCTACGAAAAAGAAGACTTCTTAGGCGCAGAGAATTACTACGCCAAATCGCTCGAAATCAATCCGAGCTTCGCTTCAGCCCTCATTGAGCTTGCGCTCGTATATGAAAAACAGGGAAGGATAGAAATGTCCAGGGATACATATAAAAAGATCATAAACCTACTTCCTCACAGTCTTGAATCATATGTGAGTTACGGAAACTTTCTTTTTAGGATAGGACGAATGGTGGAAGCGAAAGAACAATTCGAAAAAGCGGAAAGCCTCAGCGGTTATCAAAATTCGGATTTGAAGTTTAGATTAGGGTTTCTTTATATTGAGAATAAAGAATTTAGAAAAGCTATTGAAGAGTTTCGGCTAATTCTCTCGAGCAATCCTAACAACGAAAGGGCTACATATTATCTAGCACTTTCTCACATAGAAATCGGCGAATACGATCAAGCTTTGCGCATACTTGACTCGATCAATCCAGACTCTGAATTTTATAGTGAGAGCCTCGTGCAAAAGGCTTTCACTCATGAGAAGAAGAAGAACTTAGTCAAATCACTCCAGTTCGCTAAGCAGGCTTATGGCCATCAACCTAATAACAGGATAATTGTTAATTACTTAGGAAGCGTTTATCGGAGATTAGATAGAAGCCGGGAAGCCATTAAGATTTATAAAAAATTTCTACGGTCAAACCCAAACGATGAGGCAATCTACTACTCCTTAGGTGCAACTTATTATTCCATGGAGGAAGAAGAGAAATCGATAAATACTATGAAAGAACTAATAAAGATAAACCCTAGCCATGCGGACGCCCTTAATTTTATTGGTTACACGTATGCAGATATGGGCGTCAATTTGGATGAAGCGGAGGATCTTATTAAAAGAGCGCTCAACATTTCTCCTAATAAAGGCTATATAATTGATAGCTTAGGCTGGGTTTACTATAAGAAGAGGCGCTATAAAGAAGCAACTCAACTCCTAGAAAAGGCTGCTAGCCTTCAGCCAAATGATCCCGCTATTATGGAGCACTTGGGGGATTTATACAAAGATAAGGGAGACACTCTAAAAGCTCTTGAATACTACAAAAGGGGGGTTGGGTTGTTCAAGGATCCCTTGGAACGCGAAGACGTTAAACTCAAGATGAGGCTTCAAAAAAAAGTAAACAGTCTGAAGCGAAATCTAAATTAAATTCCGAGGGAGAGCAAAAGGCTGACCCCTTACTGATGGATAACGAACTTATAGAGGTAATTCAGAACCTTATAGTCATTACTGAAAAAGGGGTTGCCGCGCACAACAAAGCTTCGGATGGCGCGCCGCTCATCGTGCGTGAACTCCCTCCTGAATTCCTTGATATTTTCCTTGATATTCCCGGTAGGAACGGAGGTTTTTGCATAATTTCTCTGACCAAGCTCGTTGTAGCATTTGATGAATATCCTAATTCAATTGTATTTATAGGAAGAAAGAGGAGTAACAACAACGCCAAGGGCAAAGGGGCATCCTCAAGTAGGCAGCTGCTTAAACTTTCGTTCTCAAAACCTGACGACTCTTATGAATACAAAGACAATGTTGGAGGAGCAATAGACCTGAAGGATATAGTAACGCTTTTAATAAAATGGACCGTGTCAAGCTAGCCACAACTACGGGCTTAATACCAAGTGAGTCAGCGAGGCTAGAAAGACTATTGAAAGTATTAGTACCAATACTCCCCCAATGTACCAAGCGCCAACTTTTTCGCGTTCATCTAACTCCAGACTATTTCTGCTGTTCTCTTTCTGCATAACTATTATTATAAATAATCAATTTGCCTTGTAAAGATCATTTATATTTTCTAACTTGATATCGTCATGAAATTTGCTACACTACAGGACGTGATAGAATATGTAAGCCCATATTTCAGACCCCCCAGCGAAGCTAAGAGCTTTATACTTCAAGCAACAATTGGCTGTTCGCATAATCAGTGCACCTACTGCGCTATGTACCGCAAGGAAGAGCAAAAGTTCCGTGTGCGACCGATGCGAGAGATCAAAGAAATCATAGATGCGGCAAGCCAAGAGGGTATAATCGGTGAACGTGTTTTTATAGCGGATGGCAACGCGCTTGTATTATCCAAAAAAAAGCTAATTGAGATCATAGAATACCTTAAAGAAAAAAATCCTAATATTAAAAGAATCAGAATGTACGCGAACGTAGGCGATATATTAAGGCAAGGAGCGGAAAACTTAAAACAGATCAGAGAGCACGGACTCGATATGGTTTATATAGGTTTTGAGAGTGGAGATAACGTCGTGCTTGAGAGGATAAAAAAGGGCGCTAACTTTGATGAGACCGTAAATGCGTCACGGTTGCTAAAAGAAGCAGGCATCATGAATTCCGCTATGGTCCTACTTGGAATGGGGGGCGTTGATAGAAGCCTTGAGCACGCAGAAGCCACGGGCAAGCTTTTAACCGAGAGCAACCCTGAATACGTAGGAGCATTATCTCTCCAAATACGTCCTGGGGCACCTCTTTACGAAGAATGGAAGACTGGCAGGTTTGAACTTCCAGAAAAGTTTCAGATGATAAAGGAGCTTGAGGTGATCGTTGAAAACACCGAATTATCTGATGGTTACTTCTTCTCAAACCACATTTCAAACTTCCTACCGATAAAAGCCAAATTTCCAGAGGACAAGGCAAGGGTGCTAGAAGAAATACAAGCTGTGTTAAAGAGTAGCGATGAATCGCTTCTCATGCCCGATTATTACAGAGATGTTATCAATCAATATTAAGACAAAATCGTAAAGGAGGACTCTCATGTCAAGAATAGCCACAATTTCACCCGTTTGGGGATGTAGTATAGGGGACCTTCGCTCTCTCGCAAAGATTGCCGAGGACGGAGGGTTTGAAGCAATTTTTTCTCCCGAAGTTCCGCCATACAACGCGCTATCAAACGCCCAAGTATTCGCTGAAGCTACCTCGAGAATCAACGTTGGAACGTGGATCACCAACATATATATGCGCCAACCTGTAATAGCTGCTGCTACCTCACTTACTATCCAAGAGATCACGGATGGACGAATGGTTCTTGGTCTTGGAGTAAGCCACAAGCCCGTAAACGATCGTTACGAGATAGATATGGGAGACCCTATGGAAACCATGAAGGATTACGTAGTTCGGGTAAAAGCCTTTATGGATGGTTCGGCGCCACAACTCACTCTCAAGCGTCAAGTGCCTAAAGTTCCTGTTTACATTGCAGGACTCACTAAGGGCGCCGCAAAGCTCGCGGGTGAGGTTGCGGATGGGCTTATGCCTTATATGACGACAGTTGATTATATTTCTACTCTAAAGGGTTACATAGCCGAAGGGGCATCGGCAGCAGGGAGAAAACCATCAGATATAGACGTTACTCTAGGGATACCATCCGTCGTGTCGGACGACCTTGAGCTTGCCAGGGCTTCGGGAAAACGAGGATTCTCACCTTACTTAAACTTCCCATTTTATCAGAGGCTTATGATAAATAACGGTTATGGTGAAGCTATTGATAAAATAAGGGATGGGGCAAAGCCGGTGGACGTGTTTACGGACGATATGCTTGATTCCATAGCCCTGATAGGTCCTCCGGATAGATGTCGTGCTAAGCTCGAAGAATATAGAGAAGCAGGGGTTGATCTTCCTATTATTGTTCCAGCTCCCGCTGGAAAACAGAGTAACGTTGAGGTAATGCAAAGCACGGTTGAGACATACTCAAGCTAACAACACTAAGCGTAGATGTCCATATTGTGCAGCTTGTTCACTCTTGCATAAATAAACTGTTGTAGGGGTAGGGTTTATTCTATCCCTACGTGGCTGAAGCAGAAGGCGAGTCCTATGAAGGAAGTGTGTGAACTCTTGGTGCTTTTATTAGGTAGGTGCAGTATTGTAATAGCACTTTAACATTAAAAGGAGCTAATATTGATTACCAAGACTCTATTGCTAATGCTGATCGCAATGGCGGGCAAAGGTGATCCGCTATTAAACCTTTCCCTTAGCGACTCAATCCTTATAGCCCTTGAAAACAATACGGATATACAGATACAAAGGCGTAGCGTCGAAGCTTCTCAAGCTGAGGTTACGACTAGGAAAGGCTCCTTTGACCCAGTGCTGAGTATAAATTCATTCTATGCCGAGAGTGAGGTTCCCACATCTAGCACCTTCGTCCCAGACGGAGTTGTAAATGAGAAACAACTAGGGGCATCAGCTAAAGTGGAAGGCAAGTTACCAACAGGAACTTTTTATAACCTTCTCACTTTTTCAACTAGCAGGGTGAAAACTGATTCAAGCATTGTGGACTTGAGCCCAAGTTGGTCCAATACCCTCGGCTTTAGTTTGGGACAGAATCTTCTTAGGGGCTTTGGTCTTGAAGTGAATAGGGCTCTTATAATTACTGCGGAAAGATCGAGCCAGATTGCAGAAAAAGAACTGGATATAATTGCGAGTAACGTCCTGCTAGATGTAGAGAGGCATTATTGGCTTCTGGTTGCCGCGAAGAAAAACCTTGAGCTTGAAAAAAAAGGACTCGAGCTTGCCCTTGACCTTCAGGCAAGAAATGAAATACGCATTGAAGTTGGCGTTCTTCCTCCGATCGCCGCTACGCAGGCAAAATCGGAGGTCGCGGCAAAGGAGATAGATTTGATAAGGGCTGAGAACGAGTTGAGTTCGGCAGAGGATAATTTTAAGAATATCCTTGGGATAAACCTTTCTCAAAGAATAGAAGTAACTGACGAACCTACTACTGAGGTATATAAGTATGACGAGCAGAGTTCACTAGATAAGGCTTATGAGCTCCGCCCCGAAATAGGTAAGGTAAAACTGGATATAGAGAATAAAAAGACCCTGAAAAGATATTATTCAAACCAAAGACTGCCTAGTCTCACCATTGAGGGAAATCTTGAATTAAAGGGGCTTGGTGGGGATGAAAACCCGAAGAGACAAAGCTTCGGAAATGAAAAATCTAAACCCATTCCACCTCAATTCGATAGCCGTGAGGATGCTTATAAGCAGATTTGGGATGCAGATTTTGCGACTTGGCAGGTGCTGGGAAAATTTAGCTTTCCCCTATTTAACAAGACCGCTAGGGGCGAGCATCTAAAGGCTTCGGCTGAGCTTCAAATGGCTGCTATTACGTTGAAACGGACTTGGGATAATATTGCGCTTGAGGTAAGAAGCACCATTAGGGGGATAGAAAGTGCTTTGAAGGCTATAGATGCTGCTAGAGCGTCGGTTGAACTTGCAGAAGAGGTGCTTAGCAACGAGCAGGAGAAATTAAACGTCGGTATAGGCACTACCCGAGAAGTTATGGAGGCGCAAAGGGACCTTATAGACGCCGGAACGCGTGAGATAAAAGCGATTACAAGTTACAACATTTATCTAGCTGAATTAAAAAGTGCAACAGGAACGCTTCTTCAGAGTAACAACGTTGAGATAGAAGAGCATTGAACTCATTGAGGCATTGAGGGTGACACAGAGTGGATATAGTATATATTATATCTCAACTTTTTATTTGAGGAGAGCGCCATGTCTAGTAACTCAGTAGTAGAACTAAGCGATTCAAACTTTGAAGAAGAAGTAATAAAAAGTGATCTTCCAGTCCTAGTTGATTTTTGGGCGCCTTGGTGTGGCCCCTGTAGGGCTATAACCCCTATAGTAGAAGAAGTATCATCTGCTTACAAGGAACAACTAAAGGTCGGCAAGGTCAACGTTGATGAAAATCAAGAGACCACAATGAAGTTTGGGATTAGGAGTATTCCAACGCTCATAGTTTTCAAAGGTGGAGAAGCTATAGAGCAAATAATTGGAGCTGTTCCCAAAGGTGAAATTGAGAGGGCTATAGAAAAAGCCTTTTAAGCGCTAGGTGCTCGTCAAGTTGCAATCTTCTAAGCTGCTGCCCCGAAGGAAGGTTTTATTAATAGTATGTATATAAAAGGATCATCCATTCAGCTAACGCAGTCTATCGAGGGAAAAAAGGATAGATTTGAAGAGGGTCTTAAGGGAACTATTGTAGAGGCTTTTGATCTTCCTCATGGCAAATCATACAGGGTTCAATTCCTTGACGGGAGGGTGGCAAGGTTTCCTGAAGAACTTATGAATCAAGCGGTTGAGGTAATATAACGGCAAGTTTGTTATTTGCTAACAAGTTTATTAAGTATTTCATCGGCAACCTTGCCAGGTGAACAGTTTTCCGTGTTAATCATCAAATCCGCTTTTTCATACATCGGAGTTCTTATGTCAAGAAGCTCTCTAGCGGTTTCAATCGGATTTTTCACTTGTAGTAGTGGTCGAGAGTTGTCGTGTTTTATACGTTCAAGCATAGTTTCAACGGATGCTTTGAGATAAACTGTTATGCCGCTTTTCTTCATAGCTATCCAGTTTTCTTTTCTTTGAACCACTCCACCCCCTGTGGCAACGACTTGCTTCTCCTTACTTGATATGTATTCAAGGGTTTGTGATTCTAAATCCCTAAAGTAATCCTCTCCGCGCTCCGAGAAAATCTTTGAGATTGTCTCTCCTGCTTGCTCTTCTAACAACTTATCAGAATCACAGTAGCTAAAACCCATTTCCTCAGCCAGAATACGCCCAACGGTGGACTTTCCAGCCCCCATAAACCCGACTAAGAAAATATTTTTGTCTTTTTTGCTCACAAATCAACTACCTGAAAGGCTCATAAATACTGCTTTTTTGCCGTGCCCACGATGAATTTTTCCACGTATTTGCCAATTATATCACATTCAACGTTCACAAGGCTTCCTTGCGCTAATTCCCCAAATATAGTTTCTTTCCGTGTGTATGGGATAACATTCACGGCAAATTCATTACCGCGGACGGAATTGACAGTAAGGCTTACTCCGTCAATTGAGACAGAGCCCTTTTCAACTATGTATCTCAATACCTCGTCAGATACAGAGAAAGTAAACTCTACCGAATCTCCCTGTTTCTCCGTAGATTCTACCCTACCTACGCCGTCCACGTGCCCATTTACAATGTGTCCACCGAGCTTAGCTCCTACCTTGAGTGAGCGTTCAAGGTTCACCTTGCTTCCCACCTTGAGATTATTGAGGTTGGTTTTAATGAGGGTTTCATGAGATGCCTCTACTGAGAAAGCTTTCCTGTTCAGTGAGATTACTGTAAGACACGCGCCGTTGACGGCTATGCTATCTCCTATCTCGGAGTTGTCTAAATCAATTTTATTTACCTCAAAAGTAAACACAATCTCCTTTTCTTTGGTATCAATTCTTTTTACCGTCCCTATGTCTTCAACTATCCCCGTGAACATTCCTCGTCTCCCCCCCTTAATATAAAGGTGGCTATCAGTATCAGTATAACGCCGATTGTGATGGCGGAGTCAGCTATGTTGAACGGGGGCCAATGGAGTTCTGGATTCCCAAACCAGTGAAAATCTATGAAATCAGTTACGTATCTCAGTCTGAACCTATCTATTGAGTTTCCAATTGCCCCGCCGAGTATCAGGGCTAGAGAGTAACTCAGAAGCTTGTCGTGAACTTCCACTTTAGATAGAAAATAGAATATAATAACGACTGCCGCTATCAGAACCAATGCAAAAAATGGGAGCTTCACAACTTCTGGCAGATTGCTGAACAGGCCAAAAGCTGCCCCCGTATTTCGCACGTGACTTATATCAAGAAACGGTAGTAAGTTAATATTAGAATAAAGAGGAACGTATTTCACGATGAGCCATTTTGATAACTGATCCAAAATTGCTATGATAGCCGCTATCGTAATTGCTCTGAGGTATTTTCTCATTTTAGTAAGTAAGACATCGTTTATTTCTTGTCAAGTTGGAATTTTATAGGCACCGTTACCCAGCTTGATATTTTATTACCGTTTTTTCGGGCTGGAATAAACGTCCATTTTTTTACGGCTCTAAGGGCTGACCTATCCAATATTGAGTAGCCAGAGGACTTCTCAAGCTCGATTTTGCCTACTTTTCCATTATTGTGAACAAAAACCCTTACATGAACCTCACCTTCATACCCCCTTCTTGTAGCCACCTTGGGATACTTTGGACTGGGGTTAACGCCGTAGGCAGGTTTAGCAACCTCATCCTTTTTACTAGGCTTGATCGGCTTATTCGGCCCACTTTGCTCTTTTAACAGCCTACCTTTTACCTCCTCTACCTCCTCACTTTGGGATTCTTCAACTGGTTTAATTATTTCTTGTTTCTTGCTAATAAGGGGGTTTTGTTCTTGTGGTATAGTGGGCTTTTTCTCGTAGTTCTTTTTAACTGGCTCTTTCTTATTAGTAACCGTCTTCTTTGGTTTCTCCTGTATCCTTTCCTGTATCTGTTTGCTTGCTATTGCAATAACTATATAGTCGTCTTTCTCATCTTTTTGCTCTCCTAAAAATAATGGGACTAAAGAGATGATGAATATAGCGTGGAGAAAAATTGAGTAGCATAAAAAGGCTAAAAACATCTTGATTTTGTATTACATTTCATTGTATGGCACTAATGACTTGTAATAGTAGCATAAAAAGGTTATTTTGAACAGAATTAGGTTAGAAATAGATTTCTTGCTTTTTTATTGAGCTACTTTAGATTGTCTGTTGCCATCTCAAAGCGCTTGATTAGTTAAGCTCACGCGTTTATGAATTGGCTATACAAATCCGAATAAATCTGGAGGTATAAAATGGCTAAGAAGACTGATAAAAAAGGGAATAAGAAGAACGCTAATGGAAAGGAGGAGATGTTTAAGCTAAATGAAAGATACGAGGCTGCCCTAAAGTACCCATTATTTGATTCTATATTTAATAGAAGGTCTCGTCGTTTTGGCTTAGGTATGAAGCTTGAAGACACGACGCTTGGTTTTGAATCTAAATACGATCCTATACCGCTTGAGGAGATGGAAGAAGCGCTTCTAGTGTGGTCTGGAACCGGGCTTACGGGTCTTTGTCTCGCTGACCTCCCTCCGGAGACGGGTATTGACCTCCTTTGCCAGTGGACAGGACGCACTTGGCCCTCAGCATGTAATAATCACGGAACTGAGCTATTTTTTACTAATGACAAAGGGCTTTACCACGTCAACGTAAAACACATGCTCCCCAAAAACCACGAGCTTGACGTGTTTTTCAAAATGAACCGAAGTCAGAGAATCGAAAAATTATTGGAGCTATACCGCGAAAGCCTAGTTAAGCTTGAGGAGGGGAGGGCGGAACTTCCTGACCGTATGCCCGGGCTTTTTGATTTCAACCAATGGAATACGAACAAGCCAGGCACCTCTGTTTTTATACCGGTTACGGATGTAACTGAGGAATATATAAATTTACTTCACCTATACTGCAGCCATTCATACGGATTCACCATTATTGACGATCTTACGGGGAAGCCCGCAGGAGTCTCAAAATGGATTGAAAAGGGAAGGTTAAAAGACAGCGTAAAGCTATCTCTATTTGACCTTGAGGTAAGAATTCTCACCGGGCTGAACGTTGAACAGGCGTTTATTTGTCAGAATATGAGCCTCGCCCTCCAAGCCCTCGGACTTGCAGGTTGGACGTTCAGCGGATTTATCCCAAGATTCGCGATGGGTTGTGCCCCCGAGTTGTTTAAGGGTCTCGGCTTCAGATTTATACAACCTAAGAAAGGCGTAATTGATCCTCCCACGACCGTGCCAGTTGGTAGGGATGGCGTGTTTGAAGCTTATTGCCCTCCATATTATAAAAATATGGATGAAGCGATTGACGCTTTCCATGAGCACAAAAACGCCGCTTGGAAGTCTGACAAGCCGTTTCCCTACGTGGAGCCCGATAAACATTTAATGAGAGCCCCCAAGCCGACGGAGACTACAAAACAGATTGTAAAAGACGTGGCTAACTATATATACGACAGGTACGGCAGGTTTCCTGCGTTCGTAGATCCTATGTATATGAGGCTTGTATTTCAGGCTATGAATATAGACGTTGAGTTTTACGACGAGTACTATCCTAAGGGCTCATATTCAGATATGCACCTTGATACGTTTCTGCGCCATAACCCTGAGGCGGCACGGCTGGTGAAATAGATGACAAGTCCAGCCAGAAAAGGGCAGCCAAAAACACATAGGGGATGAATTTAAGGCGTTCGTTTCACGTAGTCGGGATTTTTCTTAAATTCTTTGGCTTGCTGTTCTTAATTCCCATAATCCCATCTTTTATCTATGGAGACGGCAAGTTCCATGTTTTTTGGATCACTGCTTTAATAACGGCCAGCTCAGGGGCTACCCTAAAACTAGCAACTAAAGAGCCGGGAAGTATAGTTGAGATAGGCAGAAAGGAAGCTTTTTTTATCGCCTTCACGTGTTGGATGGCGGCAAGCCTTTTCGGGGCACTTCCGTATTTGTTCATAGGCGTTTCTTCTAGTCCAATGGACGCGTTGTTCGAGTCCGTCTCAGGTTATACGACTACGGGAGCTACCGTAATCTCCAATGTAGAAAGTCTCCCTCACGGTATATTGTTTTATAGGGGTTTCACCCAATGGTTAGGCGGCATGGGGATTATTATTTTGTGCATTGCCGTTTTGCCTAAGCTGTCCGTAGGTGGTATGCAGCTTATGAGTCTTGAAGCCCCAGGTCCAACTACGGAAAAACTAACCCCGCACGTAGCCAAGACGGCGAAAAGCTTATGGCTAGTCTATATTATACTATCCGTAATCTTGATAGCTTTGCTCTACTTTGCTGGTATGCCAATTTTTGACGCCATCGCTACCTCGTTCAGCACCGTGTCGACGGGAGGCTTCTCAGTCAATAACGGTAGTATAGGAGGCTACGGTAATCCCTTTATAGAGTTTATTATTATATTGTTTATGATTTTGGGAGCGACTAATTTCCTCCTCCTATACTATTTTTTTACCGGCAAATTCTCAAAACTCTTAAAGAGTTCCGAGCTGAAATTCTTTGCGTCTCTGTTAGTAGCCTTTGTGCTGTTGGTCAGTGTCGAATTGTGGTTACGCCATTACCCAAGCTACCTCGAATCGCTTAGATACGCGTCATTTCAGATAATTTCTATAATGACTGGGACGGGTTTCAGCACGACGGACCCTAATCTCTGGACTAAATTCGCCGTATTTGCTCTCCTTATTCTCATGTTCGTCGGTGGGTGCGCAGGATCTACAACGGGCTCGATTAAGGTAATCAGAATACTAGTTTTAATTAAGAAAGGGATTAGGGAAATAAACCACCTTATAAAGCCACATGCCATCCTTCCCCTTAGAATAGATAAGAGAGCCGTTAGCGATGACATAGCATCCGGCATTACAAGCTTTTTTCTTCTCTACATAGCTATTTTCATTCTTTCAGTATTAGTAATCCTATTGGTTGAGGACATCTCAATAATGGGAGCACTATCCCTATCCGCTGCTACGATTGGCAACGTAGGTCCAGGTTTTGAGGAAGTAGGAGCGACGCGTAACTACCAATTTCTCTCTGATTTCTCAAAGTTATGGACGTGCTTCCTTATGCTTCTTGGAAGGCTTGAGCTATACGCTATTCTAGTATTCTTTTCCCCGATGTTTTGGAAGAGGTAGGGTACCTTTTTCATGCAAGTGATGACAGTTTAAAAATATTATTTAACTATCATTACAGTAAGTTACATAATGAGATTAAACTACTTTCAATGCTTATGAATGTAGAACTGCGTTGCTGAACAAGCCCATAGAGAGTATGAGACATAAGAATAGAGATAGAAAGATTGGCAATTAAATAATTCTGCATAAAATCAGGCGTTGGCTAATCTAAAGGACTGGTTTTTTTATCCTGCAAAGAAACTATATGAGTTGACTTTCCTAGGGTAGATAGAGCTATATCTACCAAATGCTTATGATGCGTAAAGAAGAGTACCTGGGTTTTGTCCGCGAGTCGTTCAAGAACTTGGAAGCCTTTTGAGGATCTATCATCATCAAAATTGATAAAAAGATCGTCGGCAATGAATGGCAGGGCGTTTGCGTGATCTAGGTAATCTTCGATGGAAGCCACGCGTAGTGCAAGGTAGAGTTGATCTCTCGTTCCCGTGCTCATGCCATCTACCCCTACAGTCTTTCCGTCTGATCTCAGCCCGATAAGCTGCGCCCTATCCTTATCATCATAGTCTATGCCTAAGCCTTCAAACGAGCCACCCGTGATTATTCTGAAAATTTTTCCAGTGCTTTTGAGGAGAGGTGCCTGTTTTTCTCGCCTATAGCGGTCAATTGCCCATTGCAGCAACATTGTTGATGTACGCAACCGCACGTAATGCTCAGCCACCTCACGCATCTCGGCGAGTGCTTCCTGCCGCTCTGCAGCAGCGCGTGAAGCTGCATCTTCGCCGCCAACCGCATCAAGCTCCCTCTTAGCCTCCGACTTTGTTCCAGAGGTCTCAATCACACTTTCTCTTAGTTGAGCTAATTCTTTGGTTATTGCCGTTTCTTTTGCGGTAACCTGATCTATGTCATCGACGTCAGCGCATTCCCGTTCTAAATCTTCAACCGTAAAACAATCGCCTTCATTCTCTAGCATTTGAAGTGTCTCTTTTAACTCGCTATTCAGACGGCGAAGCCTGTCAGATTTCTCTATAGCTTCTCTTAACTCTTCATTTGTTTTAACGTCAGCGACTTCACGGAGATTTTTGACAGATGCCTCTACCTCCTGATATTTTCTCTCCGCTTCAGATACTTTTCTGGTAAGTTTATCAATCTCTTCTCTAGTCTCTTCCTGGAGGGTACGCAGGCGCTGCGCTTCTTGCAAACGGCTTTCGATTTGCAGAACGGCATCGTCAGCCCCTGTGCCTGAAATGTCCTCAGCTACCTTCTTAACAACTTCCTTGACCATTGACTCATAATTGGCGATATCCCGCTTTATCTTTTCAATGCGATCATAACGCAGATTATTTATTTCTCTTTCCTTAACTTTCATCTGGTCTATAAGATCGATCTGTGCATCTACTGCTTCCAAGCTCAAATCGCTCGCAAGCCCAACACCGCTTAAAGCCGTGTATATAAGCTCCTTCCACTCTTCCTGATCTTTTTTAACTTGACGAAGTCTCCTTTGGCGTTTTTCAACTCTGTCTAAAGCATTCTGCAGGCTCTCTTTTAATTGAATCCTTTCCTGTGCTTCTTTCTTGCATTTATCTTCCAAGTCAGAGGCGCGTGATAGGATCATCTGTAGGCTTTTCTTCTCTAAAGTAGATTTATCAATGCCAAACGCTTTCAATTCATTCATAATATTCTCTTTAGCCTCATATTCTTCTCTACACACGAACATCAGTGCCGCTCTTGTTTCGTCTCGTCGACCAATAGCCTCTAGCAGCTTATTATGTGCTTCCATCCACTCTAGCATGGCGTCTGGATCAAGGGGTTCGAACGGAGCATTATTCCATAGAGATATCCAACTATTTTTCAGGTATTGGCCTTCTTTTCTGAAACTCTCTTCCAATTCACGTAATTGATCTAGTTTTTCTTCTTGCTCGTTGATGTTACGAGACATTTCCGCTAGCCGTCCAGATACCTCCGCATTCTCGAACTTACTATCCGCAACCTCGTCAGCCTTTCGCATCGCTATTTCTAAGGATGCGGGAAGATCGTCTAGTTCCTTATCATAATCACATAGATGTTTATCAGAGATCGTTACCTCTTCTATATGCTTGCTTCTCACCAGCTTCCAGAGAGTATCTCGGTGGCTTCTTGCATTTTTAAGCTCTTCTGCAGTAACGGTATTCCCTTCTCGCGCGGCGTGCTCATAAGCGCTACGATTACTATTAAGTTTTTGTTTGATGGATTCAATCTGCTTAAAATTCTCTTGGAATAGCCTCTCCCCATTCTTAATCTCGTCGCGGAGACTCTGGACACTTGGACGCGGCGGCACCTTTATATCTATAACGTCCTTTTCACTTGGAAGCTCCGGATGTAGCGAGGCAAACAACCCATTAACATAACCTTGCACCTCCAGATGTTTTTGTTCAGCGTTACGCAGGCGGGTTGTTATATCACCCATCTCTCGCACTGCCCTAATTACGGCGGATAATCCGGAGACGTCTTTCTCCTCGCCCATTCCATCAAGGCTTTTACGTATTTTGTCTAAATCGGTTTGAGATTCTTTCAGATCTTCGGAGTGCCTTTCAATACCTGAATAGATTTCTCTACGACGGACAAGCAGAGATCGCAGCTCTTTTATCTTGACTTGTTTGGGAATGCGCTCAATCAGCTTATCGACTCCATTCTTCTCGTGCCAGTCAAGCTCCTTTGCGAGACGCCACATTTCTATTTCAGCCGCGTTCAGTTCTGCCTGCCGTTTGGGTAGGTCAGTCTTCTCCTTGCGAATCTCAATACGCCGTTCGGAAAGCTGTTTTACATCATCCGCTTGTATTACCAATGCTTTGTCATATGTCAGATTTTCCAATTTTCGACGCGCTTCCTCCAGTTGTTTGGAGAGTACTTCGATCTGTGCCGAGGATTCAGATTTTTGGCGGTTGGCTGCGTCAAGTTTCTGCCTAGCATCCTCGGGTAGAGAGGCAACATCTTTAAGAGTTTTTATCTCTTCTTCTAATCGTGCTTTGCGGCTGACGTATCTATATACCCTGCGAATCCGATTGAGCTTCGTTCTTCCTGCTTCCGCTTGTTCACATTTCTCTTTAGCGTTAGAGTAGTTTTCTTCAGCCTTCTCATAATCTAGCCTTAGTTTTTGCCACTTGTTTGCCGGCAATGTCTTTTCGCGCAATTCTCGCTTTGCTTCATCTAACTTGTCCCTAGCCTGATAGTATTTTCTGTGTCCCGCTTTTCTCGGTGCCCACAAGCCATCAGCCTCGTTATGCATATTATTAAGCCGACCCTTCAGACCTACAATGCCAGCTCCGGCTGAAAATAACATCTGTCCAATCTCATCCTTTGCCTCCAATATCTCTCGCCCTCCCGCCTCGAGCCGAACGTGGTTGAGACTAAACATACGCTCAAAAAATGATCTATCTACCCCAGCAAGGAAAGGTTTTAGACGTCCCTCACCACCTTTTATCGGCAAGTTATTCATATCGAGTAGGGTATGCTTACTCCCTTTCCTTCGGACGAATTCCAGTGACGAACCTTCAGATTCAAGAATGGCTCCGACTCTCATACTCGTATAGTCATGTAAAAAGTTATAGGGCGAGTGCCTTGGCATATCAAAAATCAGGTCTTCAATCGCCGCAAGCGCGGTAGATTTGCCAGCTTCGTTGGAACCGAAAATTATGTGAAAATCAAATTGGTTAACAGGCAGTTCAAACGATTTATCCGTAAAGCATCCGTAGCGAAGAAGGTCAAGACGTCTTAGTCGCATGTCTATATCTATCCCTCTATCAGGCGCGCTAACAGGTAAGGCTTGGCTTCGGCAATGAGCTTAGCGTAGTCTCCACCAATCGCCGCCTTGAGCACTGCATCCTCAACTTCACTGCGCAGATCGGGAGGCAAACGTCCGATCATCTCGCCGATATCAGCTTTAAGCTCTTCTATGAAATCCGTGTCGGCACTCGCTTCTTGCAACATTTGCATCAATTCACCAACAGTATCTTCACGTTCCACCGAAGCTCTTGAATCTGTAACCGTTTTCGTCTCAACAACAACTCTTTCGACCCATGCTACGTCGCTCCCTAGACCAAGCGCGCTTGAGCGCGCTTCGGCGGTGAGACTATGCAGGGAAGTTAAAATCTTCTCGTGAATTTCCGTGCTACCCTGTAATCGCAAGCGGCACACCAACAAGCGACTGTCTGCCAGATTTTTAACGGCGTCCTCAATCGCATCCCGAATATGATCAATAACTTGGTCAATGCTTGCAACGCCATCCATCTCAACGGGAACAAGAGCCCATCGCACAACGTCACTGTGTAAGGCTGAGAAATCAACAATCTCACCATCTTCCACCGTGACTATATAGGCACCCCTATCGCCGGTCTCGTTCGCATTGCGCCCTTGCAAGTTACCGGGAAAGGCGATATGCGGATACTCATTGAGTACCCTGGACTTGTGTACATGGCCAAGCGCCCAATAATCGTATCCCTTGTTTATAAGATCATCGAGAGCGCATGGCGCGTAATTTTCATGACCACCTATACCGCCAAGTCCAGTATGAAGAACGCCAATGTTAAATATGCTATCAACTGGATCGGGATAACTAAGTACTAGATTGTCGGCGATATCGCGTTGACGGAAGCTCTGCCCATGCAAGGCGACGTCCAAATTATTAATTTTGAAAGTGACTGGATTTCTGCTCCCAAAAGTATTCACATTTTCTGGTAAGTTGAGGTGACGAGTAATCTGGCTTTCAGCATCGTGATTGCCGTATAGAAGATACACGGGTACGCCAGCACTCTTGAGACGCCCCATCTGACGAACGAAGAACAGTCCGGTGTTGTAATCGCGCCAGTCGCCATCGTAAAGATCGCCAGCAATGATAAAAAAGTCGGCTCGCTCTCCAATAGAGAGTTCAACAAGCTGGTTAAAAGCATCGCGTGTGGCAGTGCGAATACGTTCGGCTATATATTTGTCCTGGCCGGCGAGTCCCTTAAGCGGGCTGTCTAGATGGATATCTGCGGTGTGAATGAATCTGAAGGAAGATGGCAATATGTATTTCCTTACAATAACCCTTACAGTGTAATAGAATACGTCTAAAATTATGATGTTACTCTAAACTACTTCATTTGCATAGTCCACTATTATAGTGTTCTCTTTCCTAATTCTTGTGAAGAGTAGGTGATATCCACGGTTGCGGGTTCTAGGGATTTATCTTGTAAAGGTTTCTCTATAAACAAATACTGGAATATATATAGTGATTTTAGAGGGTTACATTACAATTTCAAACTAATAAATTAACATGCTTAACATATTCAAATACTTAAGTAACAGCTTTAACAAGAGGGAACCGCGCTGCAGCGTATAGTTAACTGTAGTTTTTTGTAATTACGCCGCCGCGAGTCTCGGAATATCCGAGGGCGCTTTGTCTCGGAAATCTCCCAAGGTCGGATATTGCGTATCGGCATTCTTGGTAAGGTACATTCTCTCTTTTCTACCAAGTTCCTCCATATTTTCATGCACGACGAGACTTATAAAATTCAATTTTTGCTTCTGGAATTCCAGCAAAGAAATGGCAGTGCTTTTGGCTTTGTCGTTAGTGTTTACTCCGAATAAATAAAGGCTGCGGTTATTATGAGTTAGTAACCAGTCCACGCTTATAATATCATAATTAGGCAAAGGGGATTCATTAGGCATTGGGTTAAAGTTTCTTAGCTCAGTAGTTGTATATTCTTTTAGGTCATCATAAAATGCGCTTATGACGATTTCTCTGCTCCAATAGCGCATGTTGCACACTTTTTGCACGCAGCCTGCGAACTGAAGGATGCTCTCATAAAGCATATTGAGTGTCGTATCCAAGTAAAGATTTCCCGCGTCATTTTGAACGCCATTGTTTATAAGAATGCTGTCAAAAATTCTATGGCGGGAATCGGTATTAATTTCATAAGTGTAAGAAAGGCGCATTAACGCCATGCCAAAATCACAGATGCGTATATGGTTTTCACTTTTAGGACTATCTTGCAGATATATATCCACCATATCACCGTCCTCATGGAGTACAGGGTTTATAAGTTGATACTTGCCCGATCTGCGTTCATAAATATCAAAACCAGTTCTTGTCCTGTCTTGTAACAGGGATATAATTCTATTAATGTCCATTGAAAAGTTTCCTTTGATTTAAGTCAGGGAAGTATTTTAAATAGTCTCTTACGCCAACATCGTCAAAGAAAACTCTAAGAGCTTCTTCAAACGTCCTATAAGTATCGGTAATTTCTCTCTGACTTTCCTGTGGCTTAACACTGCCTGATCTCAATTCCTTGGCAGTTATACGATGTATATGTGGTTTGTCGTAGTGACCCTTCGGCTCTTCTCCCCGTGAGAACCATTGTAACGAATAAGCGTCACGGAACCTAATACTTTATCTTCTGTTTTGTAACGCAAGCCAATAGAAAAGTTTTCTATAAATGTCTTGTTTTGACGAATGAAGACCGAAAACACATTACTAATTTCGGGGATAGACTCCAATGCCAAAGTGCAACGCCTGTGTTCATTATTTTCTTTGTATCCTTCAGCAGGAACTTTTTCTTTTATCTTTTTGTGAGATGTTATAAGGTCTTGAATTTCTTGATCTGTTAACATATTGCTCCCTGCATTTCATTCGCTTTTACTGTTCTATCTGTATTGTTTATTCTTTCTAATTTAGCTTTAAGTATTATAAAACTCTATTGCCTTTTTGACAATAATAGAAAATCAGGAATTGGCGTAAAACTCTCTGGCCACATGTCTTGCCCGCGCCGCTGAGTCTCGATTTCTATCCAGTCGTATTTTCTGTATTGCCTGTCATAATCCATCTGCCGAAAAGGGATCGGATAAAGACGTATCCATGAACCATCTTCTAAAATGCCGGAGGCACAAACTAATTCATCGTATTTGGCAGACAAATTGGGGTAGGTCTTCATCGTTATCAGTATTTTCTTATGTTCCCACATAATTACAAATGCTCCACATTCACACCACAGCGAGCGCTAATAGTTTCGGACAAGGCATCTCGATGGCAATAAAAATAAATATGATCCTTTTCAAAGCAAGTGAGCGCTACTTGCTGATATTTATTTATCATACTAAAGATTGGCCATTGGCATCGTCTGCCAGTTCTTGTAAGTAGATTTCTTCTTGGTTCGAGGTTTCGTAAAGCATATTAAACAATGAATGTTGTTTTTTATCTTTACTAATCCCATGTGTTGTTGTACCCTTATCAGGCGATTTCTCACGAGGCCTCCAGCATAGCAGACCGATGAAAATGGGTGTGTCGCTATAATGCTTATGTTCTTTTAGCAGCATTAGTAACCAATCACAAAAATATTTGCCATTGGCTAATTGTTTCTTATAACTATCCTGATTGTTTGTTTTCTGCTCAATGACAAATATATAAGCTTTATTTTTATACGATAACGCGACGATTGCATCACACATTGTAGCGATTCCCGATGGCGGCTTAGATGAGAAAAAAGGGAAAGGAGAAGGCTGACTTTTATGATCCAAACTAAAGCCGAGCGAGTTCCGATTAGAAACTCTCAAACTTATTTTGCAATTATTATCCTGAAGCAGCCAGCTTCTACCTTCTCTTTGCAAACAAGAATCAGAGTTAATAGACCGTTGAAATAACTCAATGAGTTTTCTACTCATCTTGCGCTTCCTTCAAGCTGTAGTAGATATCGTCGTTGACCCTATTCAGGTCACGAATCACGTCATCAAACGTAGTGGCGTAGATACCATCTTCCGGTGTAATCTCAAATGCCTCTATTTTTTGCTTATCAAATAAATATGCTCCGACTTGTTTCGGCTCTAACACTTCCTCTTTGGCATAACCATGTTTCTTCCTTAGCTTACTGTCCCTATCTCGACTTAGCATAATAAGTGAATTGAACTCACGCACCATATAATCGCTATGCGTGCTGATCACTATGTTTAAGCCGGCGTTGACTAGCGTGGCGAAAAACCTCGCCAACTTGCGCTGATTTTCAGGGTGAATATTGAGTTCTGGCTCATCAATCATCAACGTATCTCCAGATTTTGCCTGATACTCCAGGTAAAACCACAGCCCGAACAGGCTCTTTACTGTGCTGGACGTAGTATGCAACCCCAACAATTTCGTTGGTTTCCTATCACGTTTTTTCTGGTAGGGTTTGAAGGTAATGTCGCTGGTCCTCGCATCAACTCTATACGCACCGCCAGCCAATTTTTTCAATTTCTCCGCGTAGCTGTGAAACTTACCCCTACCCATTTTTTTTATTTCCGCGAGACTATTCAGCCAGTCAATATATTTAGCGATTGGAATCGCATAGCGGGAACGTATGACGTCACGCAGTAATTCGCTAATATCAATATTTTCTTTGGAGGCATGATGCAGTAATGCCGTGCGGCGACTGCTGAGCTCACGGAAAAATAAATGGAGACCATTGCGCTCGGCAGGCATCAGGAAAATATCGGCATTTTCAATACCAGGAACCAACCAATTCGCAATAAAGTCTTTCAAAAAAGCCGCTAGACTACGTTTCAGAAAATCCTCGTTTGCTCCTTGATGAGAAATATCAATGATTTCTCCACCTTCGGGCTTTGAAAAACGTATCGTCTCCTTCTTGCTTTTATCCGTATATGTTTTCTCCTGTGAAGTTTGTAGAGCATGCCTCCAATCATCAGTATTCATCACCAAACCGAAAGATGCGTTCTGAAACGTTGTAGATGGGCTGTTAAACAAATCGGGTAGGGATTCTGAAACTCGGAGCTTGCAAATATCAATGATCTCTTCGTGGTTACGCTGTAGCCAATCAATAAAATTAAATTGGCGAGACCCTTGTTGTAACATATTGATACTTTCTTCCAGTACAGGCGCCAGCGATAAGCCATGTCTTAAAAAAGAATAAAAATGATATAGCGAATACATTGCCCAGGTCTTACCACTATTATTCGGGCCGCAAAAAAGGGTAAGCGGTTTCACTTCAAAAGACCCGTTCCTTATGACCCCAAGATTGTTTATTTCAAATTGCCTATTACAGATCATTGCTGCCTCAAGCTGATGAAGTTGTTTGTCTGATACACTCGTATGTGATACACGGCTATCTTTTTCGCTCTTTTAGAGCGTTATATTATTATATTCCTGCGGCTATCTCACCACAACGACTTCCTCGCCCAGCATATCCACAATTTTTACTGCCACTTTGGCATCAGGGTGTGGGAGGGTAAGCAGGTACTCGCCCCTGATATAATCCGTTTTCCTTTGTGGTAAATCGCTCTCCACAATGTTGAAACGCTCACCGTCATAGTCGTTGTCAATCAGCACGCAATCAATCTGTGCTCGGAAATCGTCAATCTGCTCATCAAATATAGTGCGGTCTATATCCATACGTGCCAGTATGGAAGGGCTGATATAGTCATTGATCATTACCTCTGCCTTCACGCCTTGTTTAGTGATGCACACGTCCGCTTCTGCGGGCTGATTCGTTACCATGCCATCTTGCTGGATGTCGCAAACTTTGATTTTGTTGATGGGGTTTTTATCTTGGGCAAGTTCATTGATTATTTCTAACTCTGAACCATTGCAGAATACAGTGATGTCGCGTGTTTCCTCCGGGCGGTTGTTTTGAATTTCATCCTTGATGATCTGAATGTCCAGCCGCGTCAAAGGTCTATTCAGGTCAATAATCTTCGCCAACTGCCCCTGATACAAGCCATCAAAGAATAAATCCCCATTGTCCTTTTGAACTCCATATTTGGAGATGATTATTTTCTTGAGCTCGATCTGTTTGGCAAAATCGTAGTTATTCACCCGATAATGAATAAATCCACGTCCATTTTTCTCTGCAAGGTCTCCGTTCTTTCTGTTAATAATGCCTTGCAATCGCTTCATAGTGGTTTTGATTGCCCCTTTGTTCAGGTCCGCCATGATCCAGCGGCGGCCCAGCTTCTCGGCTACGGCAGCCGCGGTGCCGCTACCACAAAAGCAATCTAAAACAATGGAACCGTCATCACTAGAAGCTTTTATGATGCGCTCCAACAGGTCCTCGGGTTTTTGGGTGGGAAAATTAAGCCGCTCTTTTGCTTGGCTGTTAATGATGGAAATTTCTAAAACATCATCTGGGTATTTACCTAATGAATTTATTTTTGTGGGTCTGCCAAAAGAAACAGTTCCCGATTCAGCCGCTTTTTTTGTTGATGCTCCATAATCCTGCCTTACAACATCAGAGTTAAAATAGAATTTTTCACTTTTGGCATAAATAAGGACGGTATCGTGCTTCTTTCTAAATCCTTTTTTCATAATTCCTGAAGCATCTTTGTAATACCAAACAACCTCATTCACGAAATTCTCCTCCCCAAACACTTCATCCAATAAGAATCGCAGGTGATGGTTCTTATGCCAATCGCAATGCAGATAGATACTACCTTTATCACTCAATAACTCTCGCATCAGTATCAGCCGCTCATACATGAACTGCAGATAATTATCGTTCGCCCAGATATCAGTGTATTGTGCTTGCTCAATGGAAGTATGCCCTTCACCCTCCAGCTTTTCAGATTGCCCGCGCAGTTTCACCCGGCGTACATAATCCGCCCCTGAGTCAAACGGCGGGTCAATATAAATCAAAGCCACCTTGCCACGGAACCCGGCCACAATTAGTGACGATAAAATTTCCTTGTTGTCACCGTGAAACAGCAGATTGTAACTATTTTTCTTAAATTCCCGGTAAGAAGGTTCAGCAGGCGGGCTTGTTACCCCAACCGTCTCGCACACCTGCGCCGGGAAATGCCGCACCACGTCCAGCGGCTTTTTACCAACCCAATGCAGCATCGGCCGCCCCTTGATAGGGGTGATTTTGAGAGATTTAGGTTTTTTCATCGTGCGTTCAGTGTATTTTTAATCTCATCCCATCCTCCTATTTCTCGTAACTGTTCTCCAGTCATCTTTTCTACGGCAGATGTATTAAGAATTCTCTTCACTCTAGACTCCTTTTGTTTTTTTTCTTTCTCAGTAATGTCAGACCAATTCTTTTGCCCTTCGCTTACTTGATAAACTTTCTTGGCAATCAACACTGGAACATCAGTATTATCTTGAATTTCGTTTTCTTCTATTTTTATCTCTATATTCTGTTCCTTGTAAGCATCCTTGATGGTATCGGGATGTATATAATTTTCCATCTCGCTTTTACAAGTTCGGAATAAAGTGATATTTTCATTCTCTCCACTATCAGGGGAATTATCATTATCCTTGTCATAGATATACATCTCTTTCCTATTTAATTCTGCTAGTTTATTTGCCCAGTATTGCAGATTGCTATTACTGCCTCCTCCCATAGAGATAAAAATCAACTCTCCGCGTTTTTCCTTTTCTTGCAGGTCGAGGGAAAATAATTTCGCAATTCCTTTCAAAAAGTTTTCATCATTTTTCCCTTCAACAAATAAAAACAACTTCACATTGTTATCAGGCAATACTCCTAGACTAATAGCAATTTCTTTCTTTTCTTCGTCGCCCAACTCATCAATGACCTTTCGCTCCCCGTTATCAATTTTTACATAGCGCAGGCAATTATCTGGAACAAGGCTAGCCAGCATTGGCGTATGCGTTGTCACAAATACCTGACAATTTCCGCGATGCACAAGATCTTCAAAAGCATTAACTAACATTTTCTGATGATTTGGGTGTTGAGATGTTTCAGGTTCTTCAATAGCATAAATTACGTCTTTCTCATTCGCTTTTTCTTCTGCCTTTACCCTAAAGAAATTCAGCAATATCAGTCTTCTCACACCACTTCCCCGTTTATTCACTGGAACTTCTTCTTCACTTGTGAGAGATATTTTGAATACCTTATCCCACGCAGGCTCACCGACTTTTGGGGTTAGTTGTTTCGCGATTTCAGGGTCCATCTCTTTTATTTTCTCTACAGTCCTATCAGCCACCTGTTGTAATTTATCTCGTATCTTAGAAGCAACCTTATCAAGTTCTTGTTTTCCTTCTTTCAATATTTCCTTGACAGCCAATTTTAGAGGGTCTTGAGCCTCGGAATCCTGATCCAGATTTGGCCTATCAGATTTGAACAAAGCAAATATTGGCATGTACTTTTTAAGACTCTTTTCAATAGACTTGAATTCACCTTTAGCATTTTTATCTATTGGAATCTCTTTTTCTTTTAAAAACGCATGCGCGTCACACTTATTCCATATAGCATGGCGTATTTCAGCTTTTATTGTTTGAGTAACATCTGATAAATCGACATTAATATCTCGCGCACGTTTTTTCAAGTCGTTAATACTAAGTTCTAATAGGTCTCCTAAATTATCTTTACTAGGATGATGAGCCACAAGATAAACTTGAGATGTTAAATGCTTGCCAACGTATTCCTTCTTAATGTGTATATTTTGATCGGAATTCAGTAAGTATTCTTCATATAGTGATATTTCATTTGAGGCATCTATAACCAATTTATCAGGGTAGTCGGTAAATTCGCATGAGATGACTACAGAAGACGAGCTGGTATTTTGGTGTCCAGTGTTCACATCACCTATATCTATCTTGCCTGCTTCAAAGAAAATGTTTAAAGCATCAAGAATCGAAGACTTGCCTGCATCGTTCTTCCCCACAAATACCGTAAGATCATCAAATTTTACAGTGGTCTTTTCAGCAAAACCTCTAAAACCTTCCACATGAAGCTTTACAAGTTTCATGTGTTTTTCGCCCAATCCAAAACCGGCTTGATTTCTGTTGTGTTTATAGAAGTCGTAGATGCATAGACAACACTATACTTGAACTTATCAGGCTGCATTTTTTGCAATCTTTCCACCGCCTTTTTCTTCGCTTCCACTGTTTTATCCCTTAGATCTCTCTCAGCCTTGACTTCGACGATGTAAAACTCACCTGTCTTTTTCACAATCACAAAATCGGGGAAGTAGCGATGATACCGTTTATCCTCACCCAAATATTCAAAATGAAAATCAGTCTTCTTAGGATCGGTTAATCCACCTGTAAATAGAAACGTCTCCACGTCGTCGGGGTTGGTGTTGAGGCTTGATAAAATTTGATGAAAGAAGGAACGCTCCGGTTCGCTATCAAAACTATAGGGCGTATAATGAAAGCTCAGATCATGCTTGTCTTGATAGTCTTTACTATTAGCAAACAATCCATCCTGTTCCATTCTTTCATAAGTCCTCTTTAGCAAACGCAAATGGTGAACATAAATGTCGTCCTCATTTTTTTCAAAGACGTCTTCCCCATTTTCATCCTGAAGTCTGATCAACGCCATCACTTCGGTTATTTTTTCTTCAACTGTCTCGTAGTTTGTCTGCTGTTTTTCAACCTGCCGGTGCAGTCCGTATAAATGGTTATTCGGCATTTCGGCATCAGGATATAAGAAACGGAGTTTTCTCAAAATCGGCATGACCGGGAGATGGTATCTCGTGGCGATTTTCCAAGCAGCAGTATGGCAGTTTGTCATTTGTTCGCCAGTAGGCAGTTCTTTCGTATCGCCCGTGGGCATCAGTATTTCTCTGGGGCCTCTGAAGTCTAGCGTCAAGATATTTCGCAGTATTGCAGGACTTTCCTGTGGTTGCGGCCTTTCCAGCTTGATTTCACCATGCACCGCTTCAGTTCGCACGGCACGCCTAACCGTCCGCGTAATTTCCAGCTTTGGTAATTGCGTTTTCATAATGCGCAAGGTTATGGTCTGTTTATCCTTCGTCCCGGCACTAAGGCGGTCAAGGCTGGTGCCAAAGTTATCTTGTAGTTCCTTGTCCAAAATCTTAGCATTGCTATAATCGAGAAAGACCTTCGCTGAATGCCTATTTCCTGGCACTTGTCGTAGGCATCGGGTAGATGCCTGTAATACATAGTTATTGCTAGTGGTCTGCTTCTTGATGAGCGCGCAGGCAAATAGACTCGGGCAGTTCCATCCTTCCACGCCCTTGCCAATCAGCAGAATAACCCGTTTTTGATTGTTGGGGTTGTTAAGACGCTTAAACTCACCAATCTCGGTTGCGCTTGATTGTTGCGTATTGATTAATATCTGAGCTACATTTTCTCCTATCTCTGTCATTGCTTGTTCAATCAAAAGACGGGAATTATTCAGATGTTCCTGCGTCTTGAAATAAAAGGCAATCTTAGCTTGTGAACCATCAGGGAGTGAAACATCGCCATAATGGGCAAAAAATTCCTTGATAATGTCCCTGAACACACCCTGTTCTGATTGTTCTCCAATATCATATTGATGAATCCCATCTACTAGGTCTTTAAGTATATTATCTTTAATGCCATCTCCCAGCCCATACCAGACAACTACCTCTTTCAAGATTTGCTTTTTGTAGTAAGGCGTCCCAGTCATGTTGATCACCGCTACAATAGGCGTTTCCTTGTGGATATAATTTATTGTTTGCCGTACCCGTTTCAGTTTGTCGAAAGTGTTGCCGTAAGTGTGATGAGCTTCATCTGAAAAGACACCAAGATTGGGCAGGCTGGTAATCTTTTGCAACCTCAGGTTGGCTCGCAGTTCCTCACGCTCAAATGCTTCCTGTTGCTGATTTCTTCTCCTATTAGCGCGCAGGCTGATCTTCTCCGTATTTGTCACTATTAGGTTATAGATGCTCCCCCTTTGTGCCTGTATATCTTTCTCTTTGCTCGGGTACTCAATTTTCAGGTTGGCAAGAAAATCTCGATAGAGATCGGGTGGTAGAATGTTTTCATAAGGCATATTGCTGAGTTCACGCAAGGATTCTATGATCGTCGTACCGGGAGCGAAAACCAGGGCGTTTTTCATGAAGTATCCCTTGGGGTAGCGCAGAGACAGGGCAAATTCTATGGCTATAATAGTCCCGATTAGCACGGTTTTGCCGGCACCCATTGCCAAGGCGAGGATGTAACTTGGATAGTCCAACATTGCCGCCTCGTGCAATGCCTGAATTTTCTTTTCAGAGACAAAATCGGGATCGCTTTTGATTTTTTTGATAACGGCCTCTATGGTCGCCCATTCTAACGCATCCCTAGATATGGGAACGCCGAGAATCTCAAAAAAATTTCTCTTATCGTCCCCGTAGTAGAGCTTGTAAAGGTCTATGATACGAGGGGTATTCAGTTTGAGACGAACATACCAATACACTTCAAGCGCGAGAAACTGCGGCTCGCGCAGAAACCTCAGGCTCGGATTATCCCCCTGCGTCTCCATCTGGTAGGTGAGAACTTCGCTAATCAGAGGATAATTATCACAACTATATCCACCCTTACGCCAATTAAGAGAGGACTCTTTTAATGAATCAAAAAGCGACTGTTTTCGCATAATCTAAGTACTGGTATAGCGTGAATAGTAGGTGGTGGATAGCTTTTCTAGTCATTATTCACTTTTGGTACCGAATATACACATTCAAGCACAGATAGGCAAAAATATAGAAGGGTAGGGTAAGTAAGTTACGAGACCCCTTACTTAATAGGCTTCAAAATAGTAATGTGTCCCATCTTTCGCCCTTTTCTGATTTCAGACTTGCCGTATAAGTGTATACAGGAGCCTTTCATTTTGTAGTATTTATTTACCTTATCAACGTCGCTCCCGAGGAAGTTTATCATTACCGCATTTGAATGCCGAGCGGGGTTTCCAACGGGAAGACCACATACAGTGCGCACGTGCTGCTCAAACTGAGATACATAACACGCGTCAATAGTCCAGTGCCCAGAGTTGTGCGTGCGAGGGGCAATTTCGTTTGCAAGAATACGCCCATCCTTGGTTACAAACATTTCAAGCGCTAGCACCCCGATTAAATCTAACGCTTCCGCAAGCTTGCGCGTAACTCTGAGTGCCTTAGCCGCAATTTCATCTTCAATCGGGGCAGGTATTGTGCTCTTTGAAAGTATGTGGTTTTTATGCTCGTTCAGCACCGGACCGTAAAGCGCCGATTTTCGGTTCTTATCACGTGCGATGATAATCGATATTTCGCGTGAAAAATTGACTTTTTCCTCAAGGATTAGTTCTTTTGAATTTAGTCTTTCAAAGTTCTTTTTTGGATCGCTGCCGGCTTTATGAACAAGCTGACCCTTGCCGTCGTACCCGAACCGAGCAGTCTTGAGTATAAAATCTTGCTTCTCAGCACTCCGGACGGCGGCAGCTAACTCTCCAGCACTTCTGATGGGTGTCCAGTGTGCTGTAGAAATACCGACGTTATTTAAGAATCTCTTCTCGGTAATGCGGTTCTGGGAAATCTCAAGGAGTTTACAATTTGGAAATACAGGTCTTACGTTTTCTATAAAACGCACCGTTTCTACGGGTATGTTTTCAAACTCATAAGAAACAACGTCAACACCGTTGGCGAAAGCCCTGAGTTTTTTCTTGTCGCTATAGTTCCCAACATAAGTTTTTTCAGCTACTTGTGATGCGGGGCTTTCTTCGTCCGGACAGTATATATGCACCCTGATCCCAAGATTAGCCGCTGCAAGCGTGCTCATACGTCCAAGCTGACCGCCTCCTAATATACCAAGCGTTTTAACCTGAGACTTCATGCAGTTAAGCGTGCTTCGAGATCTTTTTCAGAATTGACGAGGTTGGGTCTCTACTAGGTTTAACGGCAATTCCAGCCGTCTGTTTCTTTCTAAACTGCTCAAGTCTATCGCGTAGTTTATCATCTGATATTGAGAGGATTGCCGCCGCAAGCAGCGCTGAATTCTTAGCCCCGGCAGTGCCAATTGCCAAAGTTCCAACCGGAACACCCGCGGGCATTTGTGCAATTGATAACAGGCTATCCAAACCTTTTAAAGATCTACTTTCTATAGGCACACCGAGGACTGGGAGCGCGGTCATACTAGCTACCATCCCCGGTAAATGAGCCGCCCCTCCAGCTCCTGCTATAATGACTTTAATGCCGCGTTCACAGGCGGACTTAGAGTATTCATAAAGACGGTCAGGAGTTCTATGGGCTGAAACAATTTTAGTCTCGTAGCTTATCTCGAGAGATTCTAAAATCTCCGTTGTGGCTTTCATAGTTTGCCAATCAGACTGAGAACCCATTACAATACTAACTTCAGATATTTGAGAAGAAAGGCTCATATCAATCCCCCCCTCCGCTTACAAAACCCCTGACTTGATGCAAGATATATGCTTGATTACAAACCTCATACTACAGTTTATAGGACGATGTGAATCCATATAAAACATGATAGAAAAGTGAACAAAAGTCAAATTGTGCAGAGTCAAAGAATCTAATCTTCATAAGCCGTAGGGATTCGAGGCTCAAGGTTTTTGCTAATGTCTTCTATTTCCTTCAAAGTCGGGAGATCTCCCAGACCAATGAGACCAAAGACTTCGAGAAATTCTTTTGTCGTACCGTAAATAAACGGCTTGCCAATTACCTCCTTTCTTCCCTTAATCTCTATTATTCTCTTTTCTAAAAGGGCGTTTATTATTCCCGAGGAATCAACCCCGCGTATGCTCTCAACCTCCAACCTAGTTATTGGTTGCTTATAAGCAATGATGGCTATTACCTCAAGAGCAGCCTTACTCAAACGAAACCTTTTAACTTTTTTGTTAAAGTTAGATATATGCTCGCTTTGCTCTGCGCACGTTCGGAACTGATAACCATCTGAGATCCGAGCTAGATGAAAGCCCCTTCCCAAGTCCCCCCATTCCTTCACAAGCTCTGTTAGGCAGTTTCTTATATCTGTCTTCTCAGTGTTAGGAAAAACCTGCGCTAGCTTATCCACGGTTACGGGCTGCCGAGAGATGAAAATAATACTTTCTATCGCCTTTTTAAGGTCAAAGTGTTTCAAATCAGCTTTCTCCTAAATATCTTACGAGGATTGATGAGTCAGGCAACTGCTGAACTATGTGAATAGTTTGCATTCTTATGAGTTCAAGCAAAGAGAGAAAAGTGATTACGAGGTCGAGTTTAGAAGAGCATTCCATTAGAAATTCTTTAAGACTAAGTATTTGTCTTCTTCCCAATTCTTCAAGCACCTCCTGCATTTTATCTTCAATTTTTATATGCTCGGCTTCATAAACAATCCCTTCAGCCCAAACGTAGCTCCTTCGTTTATAAAAATCGCGGAAGGCTTCGATTAACCCCCACAGATCTACGCGTCCAATTTCGACTTCTTCCATCAAAGGGTCTGACTCATCAGCTTCTCTCTTAAATACGTCTCTTCCAAGGATATGACGGTTTACCAAATCAGACGCCGCGTCTTTATATATCTGGTACTGGATCAATCTTTTTACAAGATCCGACCTCGGATCAATCTCATTTTCTTCAATGATCGGTTTGGGGAGAAGCATCTTTGATTTAATCAAACTCAGGTCGGCGGCGATAACCAAATACCCTCCTGCAATTTCCAAGTTCATCTCTTTCATAAGCTCAAGGTAATCAATGTATTGCTCCGTTATAGCAGCAACGGGTATATCGTTTATGTCAATTTCATTCTTTTTAATTAAGTGGAGTAAAAAGTCGAGGGGACCTTCAAATAGTTGAACTTTAATTAAGCAAGGCTCAGATTTTTGTGAGTATTCTAGCAGTTGAGTTGGCTTGCTCATCTCATTATTAATTCTACTATGCTCCAGAGGGTTCCGTAGCTGTAACCTGAAAGCATTTCCGTGAGCAGCGAGACAGGATAAAACATATACTTGAAAATTCCCCCACCGAAGATAAAAAGGGCAAATAAAAACATAACACCATAAGGCTCAAATCTTCCGTAAACTTGCGCTTGGCTGTCAGGCAATAGGGCGTAAACAACCCTGGAACCGTCAAGTGGCGGCACCGGAATCATGTTAAATACCGCGAGAACTATCCCATAAACAAGCATAAGTATTAGTATGATAGTAACTATACCGTAAACTCCCTCTTGGCTTAGATTACCGCTCACAATCTCTGGAATGAGGGTTTGTAGTAGAAGCCCCGCTACAATAGCAGTTGCCAGATTAGAGATCGGACCTGCGATAGCGACGAGGAGCGTCCCTTTTTTAGGCTCCTTAAAGTTCATGGGATTGATCGGGACGGGCTTTGCCCAACCGAATCCCACGAAGAACATAAGCACAGTACCAAATATATCCAAATGGGCAATCGGATTTAGCGTGAGTCTGCCTCTCTCTTCAGCTGTGGGGTCACCCAGCCTGTTTGCCGTATAGGCATGGAAGTACTCGTGCACGGTTAGCGAAAACAATATTACCGGAGCTTGAATCAAGATTAGATCAATGTTTTTGAAAAAGTCCATTTGAGAAGCGTTGTGCGTGTTGAAACCAAAATAATACTATGATCTGGGGTGATATTGTTTGTGAACTTCCTTTAATCTCTCCGTTTCTACATGTGTATAAATCTGCGTTGTTGATATGTCTGAGTGCCCGAGCATTATCTGTATTGCTCTAAGGTCAGCACCCCGTTCAAGAAGGTGCGTAGCGAAAGAGTGTCTGATAATGTGAGGACTTATTTTCTTACTTAACCCTGATTTTGCGGAGTAGCTCTTAATCAGCTTCCAAAAACCCTGTCTGGTCATTCCTCCCCCACGTCTAGTTACAAAAAGCGCTTTAGATTCTCTCTCCTTTAGAAGGAGGGGCCTTGAAGCGCATATATAATTTTTTAATCTGTTTAGCGCCTTCTCCCCCATAGGAATTACTCTTTCTTTCGATCCCTTACCATAAGCTAACGCGAATCCAAGCTCAAAGTTCACATCATTAAGTTTCAAGTTTATAAGCTCAGATACCCTTACTCCCGTAGCGTATAAAACCTCAAGCATGGCGGAGTCCCTAATTCCCTCTGGCGTAGATTCATCAGGGGCTGAGAGTATTTTTTCAACCTCATCCAGTGATATGATCTTGGGAATGCTCTTTTTCATTCTGGGGGTGGTGATATGCTTTGTAGGATCCTGAGCCAACGCTTTATCAAACTGAAGATACTTAAAGAACTGCTTTATAGATACTACGCTTCTGACGATTGTAGTAGAGCTAAATCCATTTTCCTTCAAGAAGGCTAAGAAATCCAGTATCTGGCTATACTTAACATCCTTTATGGAAGAGTCGCCGCTTTTATTGACAAACCGAATAAATTTCCTTAAATCTCTTCCATAAGACTCAATGGTATTTTTGGAAAGCCCTTTCTCTATGGCAAGGTATGAAAGAAAAGAATCAAGAAACTGATCCATATTGTCAGGAATTTATAGTATTACGTTCCTATTTCCCAAGAGTTAAGGTATTTTCTTTGCTCAGGCGTTAATTCATCTATCCTAATTCCTTTAGAGCTTAGCTTCATACGGGCTACGGATTGATCAACCTCTGCAGGGACGTTATAGACCACGTTCTTGAGTTTTTTTGCGTTTTTAGCTACGTATTCTGCGCAAAGGGCTTGGTTTGCAAAACTCATATCCATGACGCTCGAAGGGTGTCCTTCCGCCGCTGCTAGGTTTATAAGCCTACCGGCGCCGAGAACGTTGACGCGCTTTCCATTGTTAAGAGTATATTCTTCTACGTATTCCCTTACCTGCCGCTTACCCGTTGATATGCTGCCGAGACCCTCAAGATCAAGCTCTACGTTAAAGTGCCCAGAGTTGCACACTATAGCACCGTCCTTCATTTCCGCAAAGTGCTGCTTACTTATAACGTTTATGTTTCCTGTAACGGTGCAGAAGAAATCTCCTCTTTTTGCGGCTTCAGCTATCGGCATTACGCGGAATCCATCCATTACTGCCTCTAGAGCCGGAAGCTCATCTATTTCTGTAACGATAACGTTAGCACCAAGTCCCCTAGCCCTCATAGCGAGACCTTTTCCACACCAACCATAGCCACATACGACAAAAGTGGTTCCTGCAAGGAGTCGATTGGTAGCTCGTACTATTCCATCAATAGTGCTCTGCCCGGTACCATAGCGGTTATCAAAGAAATGCTTTGTATTAGCGTCATTCACGGCAACAATCGGATATTTCAAAACCCCACTTTCCGCCATGCTCTTCAGCCGTATTACGCCCGTCGTAGTTTCCTCTGTCCCTCCGATTAAACCCCCAAGTTTATCCGTTCTAACCTTGTGGAGAGTAGAAACTAGGTCGGCGCCGTCATCCATAGTAATATGTGGAGACATATCTAGCGTGCCGTCGATATGCTCGTAATAAGATTTTGTATTTTCGCCTTTTATTGCAAATACTGACATTTCATGGTCTTTAGCAAGGTACGCAGCGACGTCATCCTGAGTACTTAAAGGATTAGAAGCGCACAACCCTACGGTGGCGCCACCCTCTTTTAGTGTTATAGCTAGATTGGCAGTTTCGGTAGTTACGTGTAGGCAAGCCGCTACAGTAACTCCTTTCAAAGGCTTTTCTTTCCTGAATCTTTCCCTAATTTGAGCTAGTACCAACATTTCCTGCGCAGCCCATTCAACCCTAAGCTCTCCCTGCTTTGCAAGTGACAAGTCTTTTACGTCGTAGTTCACACTACCGCCTCCTTTGTTTTTCGCTATCACACTGCCTTTTTTAGTTGTTCCACCTTATCTGTTTTTTCCCACGTAAAAGCTTCGCCGCTTCTTCCAAAATGACCGTATGAAGCAGTCTGCTGATATATTGGTCTTAAAAGCTCTAAAGTCTTTACAATACCCGACGGACTAAGATCAAAAACCTTTGTTATCGCAGAGGATATTTTATCTTCTGACACTGTGCTAGTGCCGAACGTTTCTACCATTACGGATATGGGCTCAGGAACCCCTATAGCATAGGCTAATTGAACCTCGCATTCTTTAGCAAATCCTGCTCTTACTACGTTCTTAGCTACGTAGCGTGCCATGTAAGCGGCACTCCTATCCACCTTCGACGGGTCTTTACCAGAAAATGCTCCCCCTCCATGTCTTGCCCAGCCCCCATAGGTATCAATTATTATCTTTCTACCCGTAAGTCCGGCGTCCCCCAATGGTCCACCAGTTACAAACCTACCAGTGGGATTAATGTATATCTTAGGGTCTCTGGAAATTAGATTCTGATCAATTGTCGGCTTTATGACTTCTTCTTTTATACCTTCATAAATCGTTTTGTTATTGACTTCCTGCGAGTGTTGTGAGGAGACTACTATTGCTTCAATGCCGATCGGCACGCTGTTCTCATATCTGAAGGTGACCTGGGATTTTCCATCGGGTCTTAGAAATGGTAAAGTTCCATCTTTTCTCACTTCGGATAGCTTTTTTGCAATCCTATGAGCGTAAACTATTGAAGAAGGCATCAGTTCGGGGGTTTCATCCGTAGCATAACCAAACATAAGCCCCTGGTCCCCCGCTCCCTGTTCCTTTAATTCTCCCGAGTTAACACCCATAGCTATATCAGAGGATTGTTTATCTACAGTGACGAGCATGCCGCACGTGTGGGCATCAAACCCCATGTCAGTATCAGTGTATCCAATGTCAGCAATCTTGCTTCTTACTATACTTGGAATATCTACTATCGCCTTTGAAGTTATTTCTCCTGCAACTATTACTAATCCCGTAGTAACAAGGGTCTCACAGGCTACCCTACTATAGATATCCTGAGACAACATGGCGTCCAGTACAGAATCCGAAATCTGGTCTGCCATCTTGTCGGGGTGCCCCTCAGTTACGGATTCTGAGGTGAAAATGAAATTTTTCTTAGGGGGCATGACTTACTTACATCCTTATATTTGAAACCCAAGCGGTTAATAGGAATAATTATAGTAAATAGTTTTAGTATATCTGTCAAGCAAACTTGAAGTGGTGTTAGAGAATCCCACCTCCCACGAGGTAGAGGACATGCCCAACTATTAAGCGTCTATCTGAGCCTTTAGAGTTTAATTAAACTAGTGTAGGTTTAATAGGTTTGTATGACTGAAGATACCAATTACTTAAGAGAAGTAGAGAGCTATTTTCTTTCTCTAGCAGGCGAAGGTCTAATGCTATCTTCTATAGATTATAGGATGATTTCAGGGTGGAAAGAAAGAAACGTTCCAAGGGAGCTTGTGCTCAAAGGCATCAGCATAGCTTTCAAGAATACCGGTGTGCATAGGGGGGGGGAAACTAGATTAAAGAAAATTAGAAATATAAAACAATGTGCTTCCTATGTAGAACTTTGTATAAAGGAGCAAATATCTTCAACGGCGAGAAGATTCAATAAAGGAGAAGCAAAAGCGGCATCTGGAACCAGGCTTTGGGGTAATGACTCGAGCCTGCCGAAAGGAAAATCTTCCGCCCAATCGGCCTTTAATACATCTATTATCGGAGATACCACGGTGAAACTCGCTAATTATATTGAGCTTGAAAAAAGAGGGGAAGTAAAAGATTATTATAAATGTTTAAGAACGAAAATTCTGGATCTGGGTAATAATGAAGATTTGGAAATACTTATGCGAATAGAAAAAGAATGCCTTAACCATTTCTATGATTTATTGTCTAAGTCTGAGAGAAAGCAAATTACTTCGGATGCTGAGGATAAAATCAAAGAAAGAGTGCGTTATATGACTGATACCGCGTATAGGGAAAGCCTAGAGTCCTTTAGAGACGAGTTGATTCGAGATAAATACGAGATTAAGCAGATTTTATAAATGGCTAAAAGACAAAAAAAAGCCGGCTGCGAGAAGTGCTATAGCGCCGGATTCCTTGTTGACGGCAAAGATAGTCGCGCCGTCGCAGAATTGTGCAATTGCATGCGGGATTGTAAAAATTGCAACGGGTCAGGAGTTGTTGTAGCTAGTAATAAGAGAGGCTACTCTTATGCGTCGCCCTGCTCATATTGCGGCTTGATTAGGAGAAACGTTAGATTATACAATGCCGCTGGGATTCCTGCTAAGTACGCGCACGTGCGACAGATTGACGCTGCTCTGGACGTTAAAAAGACAAGCCACCTGCAATCAGCGCTTAAATACGCAAGGGAAGAGTTCGTTAAGAAATATCCTACAAAGCGGGGATTTTTGTTAATGGGACTGCCAGGTCTCGGCAAAACTCACCTTGCTATAGGAACTATCTCTGAGCTCACACTTAATCGCGGTGTGCGGTGCATATTTAAGGATTTTTCTCATCTACTTTCAGACCTTAAACAAGCCTACTCCGAAGGCGCTTCTGAAAATGAGGTAATTATGCCTCTCGTAGAGACAGAAGTTTTGGTTGTGGACGAGCTTGGGAGAGGCAAAAGTAGTGACTGGGAGCTCAACGTGCTTGATCAGCTTATATCCAAGCGCTATAACACTTCTAAAAGAACCTTAATTACCACCAATTGCGTATCTTATGATATCGCAAAGGACTCAGATACGTTGAATGAAATTTTAGAAAATAAGGTAGGGGAGCGCATCGCTTCTAGGCTTTACGAAATGTGCGAATTTTTATATCTTAAGGGAGGGGATCACAGGAGAACACAACACCCTGCAAGCTGATTTGGCTGAATTGCCTGGTTGAGTTCACTGAAACCTCATGGTTGAGAAACCTCACCGAACCAAAGAGAGTTTAGAACGTCCAATATGCAGTATAAGCCTTTTTTACATCCTCAATAATCGAGTAGATCTGTGGATTGCTTTCTGATAGTTTATAATCAGATAATTTTTTATCCATAAGCTCCTCAACAACTTCCTTTATTGAGACCCAAAGTCCGTCCAAGTTATATCCGCCTTCAAGTATGAAGACTATATTACTTTGACAGTGTTTATCCGCAGCATCGGTCAAAAACCTTGTCATTTTAGAAAACCCCTGCGGGGTTACTTTCATTCCTCCCAATGGGTCATCAAAATAGGTATCAAACCCCGCTGAAACTAATATAAACTGGGGTTCATACTGATCAATTACGGGAGACAGTATTTCCTCAAATATCCTAATGTATTCATTATCTCCCATTCCAGAAGATAGAGGCACATTTACATTGTAGCCTTTACCTTGCCCTTCGCCGATTTCCGCAAGCCCTCCAGTGCCTGGATAGTATGGATACTGGTGAACTGAAAAGTAAAGCACCTCTGATTTGTCATAAAATATGTGCTGAGTGCCGTTACCATGATGAAGATCCCAGTCCATAACGAGAACGCGCTTAAGACCTTCAATTCGGGTTAAATAAGCTGCTCCAACTGCAATGTTATTGAACAGACAAAACCCCATGGCTCTACCGGCTTCTGCGTGGTGCCCAGGTGGGCGAACAATAGGGAGAGCTCTACTTACTTCTCCTCTGAGTATGCTATCTATCGCGGAGAGTATTCCTCCCACCGCTCTAACCGCTGCGTCAAACGACAGGGCGCACGTTGATGTATCGGCATCCAGAAACACCCTCGGTTTGCCCTTGGTTCTGGCGATTGTTTCGTAGTATCTCGGCTCATGGACTAGCATTATCTCCTCTTTAGTTGCGTTTCTAGCCTTAATGTGAATCACTTCTTCAAATAAATTTGTATACCTGAGCATATCCACTATAGCTAGAACCCTTTCCCTAGACTCGGGGTGTCCCATACCGTTATCGTGCTCTGCATAAAGCCTATCAAGTACAATTCCTACTTCTGGCATAAACTTACACACTCCACCTGTGAATTATATAACCTTTCTGTCAGTCTTCGACAGCCTTAAAATCCTAATAACTAGAAACTGCTAAGTAAAGACCTAAAGAAGATTTTTAATAGACCCGATCAGATGAAGAGAGCCAGTTACGCATGCAGGTGATTTGAGACTGATTACTTTATCCCACGCTTTTTCATAGTTTGCCAGAATTTCAAACTTGTTCCTAAGCGGTTCTGCCTTTCTTGCTAAATCGCGGGCTTTTATCGTTCTTGGTGAGGGAACTTCGGTAAATATGATTTTATCCGCGACCGCAGATACCTCCTTTATATACATCTGGTGATCTTTATCGCTTAGCATCCCCACTAGAAAGGTAAACCTCCGTCCCGGAAAAGATTTAGTCAAGGATTCTACAAGTGATTTTGCCGCTCCGGAATTGTGGGCTCCATCCATTATAAGTGGAGGGTCATCTCTAATGATCTCAAATCTTCCTTCCAGCTTTATTCGAGAAAGCCCTTGTCTCAGGTTTTGCTCGTCAATTTGCACTTCGTTAAAATCAGAAAGCGTCTCTAACGCCGCTATCGCCAACGTCAAATTACTTATCTGGTAGTAACCTACTAAACTGGATTCTACATTCTCTATCATCCACGTCTTACCCGAATAAGTAAGATTACCGCTATTATTTTCAACACAAGTGAAATCTTTTCCTAAAATGCGGACGTCAGAATTTACCCTCTCCGCCTGAGCTAAAATAATCTTGAGTGAGCTTCCTCTTACAGCCGTTACACAGGGGACACCCGGTTTTATTATGAGAGCCTTTTCATATGCAATCTCATCCGTCGTGTTTCCTAGATATTCGGTGTGATCCTTAGAAATATTGGTTATTACAGAGACCAAAGGCGTTACAATATTTGTCGCGTCCCACCTCCCGCCCATTCCCACTTCGAGCACGTTAAAATCTACTGAGCTTTCGGCAAAGTATAAAAATGCAGCGGCAGTTAGAAATTCAAAATAACTGAGAGGCTCTGCCAATTGTCTCTCAGATAAATCCTTAACGCACCTTAATGTATCGGATAGATCGGATTCCCGAATCTCAGTTTCGTTTATACTTATTCTCTCTGTTACTCTTACTAAATGAGGAGACGTATATAAACCCACTTTATAGCCTTGAGCAGATAAGACTGATGAGATAGCGGAAGCGACTGAGCCCTTACCGTTGGTGCCGCCAACAATTATCGACGGTGCTTTACTATGGGGGTTGTCAAAGAATCCTAGTAACGCTTTTATACGATCAATACCGGGTTTAACTCTATGTTGACCGAGTGAGTTAAGATAAGAAAACATATCTAATTTCATTTCATTCAGATTAGAGAATGTTGTGGATACTTCAAGATTGTATCATAGACTGGACTTTGTGTTCTCTATACAGCTATATGAATGGTAATAATTCCTATTTAGTAGCTTTAACCTGTTGATATTATTTTTATTATGATACAATATATTAAAATCAAAGGGCTACTCAATGACCCCTTTAGCTAAGCATAAAATGGAAAAAAGAAAAACCTTCAACGAATACATATCTAAAAAACATCTCAAATCAACTAAACAAAGAGAGGCTATTTTCGATGAATTTTTTAATAATTATACGGGAAAGCACGTCACTGTCGAAGAGCTTTATGAGAGTATAAAGAGAAAGCATTCTTCTATTGGATACGCAACCATATACAGAACGTTGAAGCTATTCACAGAGTCTGGTATAGCTTATGAGAGAGATTTTGAAGATGGCAAAGCCAAGTATGAACCCCTTAGGTCTGATACGGACCATCACCATATTATATGCACGGAATGTGGCAAGATTGTAGAGTTCGCGAACTCTCAGATTGAGCTTTGCTTAGACCAAATCGCAAAACTAAACCAGTTCTACGTAAAGAAACGTAAACTCCAAATCTATGGTGTTTGCTCCGACTGCCGGTAAGAATCGGCCAGCAAGGATCGGAGGGAGGATTCTGTTCCATTTGGAGATTTGGGGGCTATTTACCAATCATATAGCTTACCTACAAAGCGTAATCATTTCACCAACTGCTTGCTCTATTCCCACTATAATTGAGCGGGATATTATACTATGCCCTATATTCAACTCTTCAATTGCCTCAATTGCCGCTACCGGCTCTACATTTATGTAATCGAGTCCGTGGCCTGCCGCTACTCTCAGTTTGTAATCAAGGGCAATCTCTGCTGCCTCCTCAATTTTTCTTAATTCCTGTTCTTTTTCGTCTTCATTCGTTGAATTTGCGTATAGTCCAGTGTGAATTTCAACCATATAGGCGTCTATATCTTTTGAGGCTTTTATTTGTTCAGGATCAGGATCAATAAAAAGGCTCACCAAAATCCCTTTGTCTCTGAACTTCCCAACCGTTTTGTTTAACGTTTGTAGATTATTTATTACATTAAGACCGCCTTCCGTTGTTAGCTCCTGTCTTTTTTCTGGAACTAGAGTAGCCATATCAGGTCTGAGTTTTGATGAGATCCTCACCATTTCATCAGTGGGCGCCATTTCCATATTGAGTTTTGTTTTTATAGTTTGCCGTAGGATCTTAAGGTCCCTATCTTGTATATGTCTTCTGTCTTCTCTAAGGTGCGCTACGATCCCTTGGGCTCCTGCAACCTCGGCTAGATAAGCTGCAAGAACTGGATCAGGCTCGTTCACCCCTCTTGCCTGTCGCACCGTTGCGACGTGGTCGATATTAACGTTCAACTTCGGCATTGTTAGCTCGAACCTACTTCTTTGCGCAGCAGACCAACTATCTCGTGAGTGATTCCTTCTATAAGCAACTCGTCTTCGCCTTCTACCATTACTCTCAATATCGGCTCTGTGCCAGAATAACGGATATTGATTCTCCCTTTTTCATTAAGTCGTCTTTCGTTTTTATTTATCAATTCGTTGAAACCTGGGATTTTCACAAAGTCTCTTTTTTCTCTAACCTTCACGTTAATAAGCACCTGTGGGTAAAGATCAATAATCTTTGAGAGTTCTGACAAAGTAGTTTCTTTTAATCTCATAATCGCCAGTACCTGAAGCGAGGCGAGCATACCGTCACCCGTTGTTGTATGATCAAGAAATATTATATGTCCCGACTTCTCTCCACCGAGGTTGCATTTTCTCGTCCTCATTTCTTCCACAACGTATCTATCACCAACCTGGGTTCTTACAAAAACACCCCCTCTATCACAAATAAACCTTTCAAGAGCCATATTACTCATAAGAGTTGTTACTAAGGTATTTTGTTTAAGCGCTTGATTCCTAATCATTTCATCAGCGCAGATCGCTATGATCTTATCTCCGTCTACAATTTCCCCTTTTTCATCGGAAAAGACTACCCTATCCCCATCTCCATCAAGGGCAATTCCAAGGTCGGCACCCGTCTCCACAACCTTGTTGCTTAATAACTCAGGATTGAGCGAGCCACAATTAGCATTAATATTGGTACCATCCGGCTCGACTCCGATAGTGATTACCTCGGCGCCCAGTTCTTGAAGAATAGTCGGAGCCACCCTATATGCCGCACCATTCGCACAGTCAAGCACAATCTTGATTCCATCAAGGGTTAAATGCCGAGGAAACGCATTCTTGGCAAAGACGATATATCTCCCCTGAGCATCTTCAATCCTGAAGGCTTTACCAATTACTTTGGAAGAAGTTTTAAAAGCCTCATCCGAATCCCCGTTCTGAAGTAGCTTCTCAATTGCAAGCTCCTTTTTATCGGGAAGTTTGAAGCCGAATCTATCGAATATTTTTATGCCGTTATCCTCATAGGAATTATGAGAAGCTGATATTACAATCCCCGCGTCAGCCCTTGTGCTAGACGTAATAAAGGCAATAGCAGGGGTTGGTAACACGCCGACAAAAGAGATGTTCCCTCCCATAGATGCTATTCCCGAAGATAATGCCTGCTCAAATAGATAGCCTGAGAGTCTTGTATCCTTGCCGATTACTATCTTTGGAGCTTTCGCAGCCTTTTTACTTTGCCTAAGTATATAAGTTAGCACCTTCCCTAGCCTGAGTCCCATCTCCGAAGTCATAGGATATTTATTAGCTATTCCTCTAATGCCGTCCGTTCCGAAAAGACGCTCTTTATGCTTAAACTCCATCTACAGTCTCCAGTCTATCTAAGTCTAATCCTGATTGTTTTTGGGAGTTGCTTCGTAATTTTGAGTATATCTTTATGAGGGTAATTAACGTTAACTTTTAACCTATGCTCTTTCCTGAGCCTAGATTTTATACCACTTCCATCTACGAAGAAGTCTATGTCGTCACTGTTTAGATTATTGATGATACTGAACGGTCCCTCAAAAGCGAGTTCCGTAACTATGTTCCCTTCTATTTTGTAATCAAGCCCGTCTTTGTAATCAAGCCCGTCAAAGTTTACGAAGTTGATATCAAGGTCATTAAACTCCTTCGCCAAGGTTTTTTCTTTAACATCGATGCTGATCTTTACCGTGTTTTCTCCTACTATACTAATAAGAGGGTAGGGTGGCCTTAACTGCACTTCTATTGTAAATTTAGACTTTTCTTTATCAACGGATACTGGATCCGTAGTAATGGTTTTAATCTGTTTAAGTAAGTTGCTCGGTCCCTCGATCTTAATCCTCTTAGGACTAACCGCAGGCTCGCCGACAATTTCATAACCCATAGCTGGTGCTCCTACTGAGGGTTTGACCATAATGTCTTTTCTTCTGAGTTTATCTACTTCAACCTTAATTTCTGAGGGACTAATGCCCGTAACCTGAACCTCTCGTGGAGGTTTGATCTGATCCGTCGTTAGCTCGAACATAGACATGCCTTGTGACACGTTTGAAAGATCAATAGTAAAGAACATTTTTTGTGGAGACATCGACATAAGTTGGCTGCGCGGGCCCCTCACCCTTACGCTCAGTTTCTCAGGAGGGTTATTAGCCACAATAAGACCAGCGGACAAATTGGCGTAGTTAACATCAACAGATATGTTTTTTTCGACGTCATACTGGAGGTTCGCCACCATCCACAGCGCCGTAGAAATTACAACGGCAAGTATCTTCTTCCCTATATGCCTGTCGACCAGGGATACGTTTTTATTCAATCGAAGTTGTGCTTTTAGCCAATCCATCATAACGAGGCTCTCACAAACTTACTTATTCTCCTCCTTCCCGAGCCCGTTTCTTGAAGCTTTACTCGTTTCCAACTGATTAGTCTGAATTCCAAGCAGGTCAAGGAGCACGCTGTTAAGCGTCACTGGATCAAGCCCCCTTGTAAGTTCGCCCCCTGAAGCAAGAGAAATTACACCCGTTTCCTCTGAAACCACTATTACTAACGCATCGGTCTCTGAAGATAGTCCTATAGCAGCCCTATGTCTTGTTCCAAGCGCTCTCTCAAGATCAAGATCAGTAGCCAGAGGAAAAAATGAACCTGCAGATAGTATTCTATTTCCGCCAATAATTATTCCACCGTCATGAAGCGGAGAGCTAGGATTAAAAATGCTTATTATTAGCTCTCTTGACACAAGGGCGTCAACGCTCATACCTATTTCTATAAAATCCGAGAGGCTGTTGTTCCTTTCAACCACAATAAGCGCCCCTATATTGCGATTGGCAAGGTATGCCGACGCTTTTACAATTTCTTCGACGAATAGTTGCTTTGACTTCCCTGAAAACATCTTTAGAAGGAATGGCCTTCTGCCCATGGCTGCAAGTCCGCGCCTTATATCATGCTGAAATAAGATTACGACGATTAGAATTATAGATCCTAGAAACTGTCCTAGAATCCAGTTCAACGTAAAAAGCCCTCTTTGAGAAAAATAATACAGCAATGCCAGCAACACCAGTCCGAGCAATATCTGGACCGCCCGCGTGCCTTCTATAATACTTAAGACATAGTAAATAATGAAGGCGACAAGGACTATATCGAGCGTGTCCCAGACGTATCTAAAATCTAATAATATCCCCTCAAGCATTATACAATTCCATTAAAGTTCTATTAATTTACGCTAAGAACGGCGTCCACCATCCTGCTAACCTGTCTCATCTGCCCTGCATTGTGCACCCTTACAATTGAGGCACCGTTCATAATGCCAATCGCTATTGTAGCTGCGGTACCTTCCATCCTTTCGTTTATCTTTCTATTCAGAATCTGCCCGATAAATGATTTGTTTGACGTGCCTATCAGTATCGGTTTTCCAAGCTGGCTTAGCTTCTTCAAATTCTTTAGAAGTATAAGGTTTTGTTCCGGTGTTTTCCCAAATCCAAAACCTGGATCAATAACAATAGAATTGTCGGCTACCCCAATGTCCTGCACCTTTTCTACCGAAAACCTTAGCGAATCTATTACATCCTGAACAAGCGATTTATAATGGGTTTTAAGCTGCATATCTTTGGGGCGAGAGGTTGTGTGCATAAGTACAATCCCCATTTCATATTCTACCGCAATCTCGGCTATCCTATTGTCAAATTTCAGTCCACTAATATCATTTATAATTGAGACGCCTTCTTTAGCTGCCTCCTCCGCCACGGTCGATTTTGTCGTATCTATTGACAACGTAACATCAAAGCGTTTCCTGATTTCCTGAATTGTGGGTATAACTCTGTTCAATTCTTCTTCTAAAGATACTGAATCTGAACCCGGACGAGTTGACTCTCCACCGATATCTATAATATCAGCACCTTCCTTTACCATTTTTTCGGTATGGCTGAGTGCTAAATCTATCTCCGTATATTTTGCGGTATCATAAAACGAGTCTGGAGTAAGGTTTAGTATGCCCATTATATGGGTTCTTTTATTCAAGTCGAGTTCCGTTCCCCTGCACTTGAACATATGTGTATTCACCTGGGGTATACAACTTTGCGATTGTATACATTGTATCTAGTATTTATGACTCGACCCCGTGGGTGCTCCTGCATTCTCGATTGTGTGCCCCTTGCCTTAGACCAAACCCACTGCGTAAACGGCTTCTACAAGAAGACTAACGACGACGTTAAAGTATAGAGTCGCCATAAGTGTGTAATACACAGAGGCTATCAACTGTCTTCAGCATTATTACTATGTCTATAGGCTACGGAACCTTCGGTACCGGTCGGGTTTCCCCATGGAGAGGAAGATTGCCCTTGAGTAAAATCCTTAACAAGTTTGTCAAGTTCCTTAGCATCAATAACTTCTTTATCTAGTAGGACTTCTGCAAGATTGTGGAGCAGCTTAATATTATCTTCCAAAAGTTTTTTGGCTTTCGCGTAGTTGCTATTAACGATGGACTTTATCTCTTTGTCTATTTCAACCGCCGTATCTTCGCTATAGTCCTTAGGCTTTGATATCTCCCGTCCTAAGAATATTTGCTCGTCCCCTTTTCCAAAGGTAACGGGACCGACCTTCTCGCTCATTCCCCACTCGCATACCATCCTGCGTGATATTTCCGTAACGCGCTCCAAATCATTCCCGGCACCGCTAGTTCTTTCCCCAAAAACTATTTCCTCAGCCGCCCTGCCGCCAAGTAGAACCATGATATTAGCATTAAGGTTTGTTCTGGAGAGAGTATATTTGTCCTCAACCGGTAGTTGTTGAGTAACGCCTAGCGCCATTCCCCTTGGAATTATAGTCACCTTATGTATTGGGTCGGTTTCAGGGGTGAGCTTGGCTACTAGGGCATGACCCGCCTCGTGGTAAGCAGTTATTCTCTTTTCCGAGTCGCTAATGATCATGCTCTTCCTTTCAACGCCCATGATGACCTTATCCTTTGCGTATTCAAAATCCTGCATGGAAATCTTTTTTCTATTATGTCTTGCTGCATGTAGCGCTGATTCGTTAACCAGATTTTCAAGATCGGCACCCGAAAAGCCTGGGGTGGACCGGGCTATGACGGATAGATCAACGTCTTCATCCATCGGCGCATTTCTGGAATGGACTTCTAATATTTCCTTCCTACCCCTAACATCGGGTCTTGGCACTACTACCTGTCTGTCAAACCTTCCCGGACGAAGAAGAGCTGGATCTAACACGTCGGGGCGGTTTGTAGCCGCCATAACTATTATGCCTTCATTAGACTCAAATCCATCCATTTCTACGAGTAACTGATTAAGAGTTTGCTCTCTCTCATCGTGACCACCGCCAAGACCGGCGCCCCGGTGCCTGCCGACGGCGTCAAGCTCGTCCACAAATACTATGCAGGGCGCGTGACGCTTAGCCTGAATAAACAGGTCTCTAACTCTTGACGCCCCAACGCCGACAAACATTTCGACAAAATCGCTGCCGCTAATAATAAAAAATGGCACGCCAGCTTCACCTGCTATAGCTTTAGCCAAGAGTGTTTTACCCGTTCCAGGAGGACCAACCAAGAGTATCCCTTTAGGTATCCTTCCCCCAAGATTGGTAAACTTCTTCGGGCTTTTGAGAAACTCTACTATTTCTTGGACTTCTTCCTTCGCTTCGTCTATTCCTGCAACGTCCTTAAACGTTATTTTGTTCTGATTCTCCGTAAGCATTCTAGCGCGGTTCTTTCCAAAAGACATCGCTTTAGTTCCACCTGCTTGCAGTTGCCTCATAAAAAAGACCATGATTACGATTAAGAGAACCAGTGGCGCCCAGTTGATTAATATACTGGTCAGTGAACTTTCTTTGCTGGAGGTAAACTTAAATTTTATTTCCTTTTCTTCGAGTTTTTTGATAAATTCATTGCCAACGGGTCCAAAGGTCTTAAAACCCTCTTGAGGGCTATCGCTCATTAGATCTGTGTACTTTAGATCTGTGTACTTTCCTCTTATTTCGTCTCCCTTAAACTCCAGTTCTTTTACGTATCCACTCTCTACATTGGATAGAAACTCACTATAGGGTATCTCCTGGTAGCTGCTCCTTGGCGTATGCACCAACTGGTACAGCGCAATTATTGCCACGAATACAACCAACCACAGCACTACGTTTCTAAATAATTGACCGTTCACCTTAACCTCTTTAGCTTTTTTACCTTAAACTTGTTATTAAGTGGTAAATAGTTAGAAGGATAGCATACTTACCAAGCGTTTTCAAATTGATTCTCTAATCCTTTGATTAGGCGTATGACAACATTATGAAAACATGTAAGGTTAATCTTCACCAAAAAGTCCCGTGCTGAGATATCTCTCGCCAGTGTCTGAGAATATTGTTACCACCTGCTTGTGTTTGCCTAATTTCCCAGCAATCCTTTTTGCGGCAAGCCCAGATGCACCAGCCGAAATACCTACTAAAAGTCCTTCTTTAGCTGCTATCTCTCTAGTAAAGTCTTTTGCCTCGTCTCCCGAGATAGTTATAACCTCATCATATATCTTGGTATTTAACACGTCGGGAATAAAACCAAAGCCCATTCCCTGAATATCGTGTGAATCGGGGCTGTTGTTCCCCGAAAGCACGGCAGATTCCTTTGGTTCAACTGCTATAAGAGCTATGTCAGGGTATTCCTCCTTTAGCACCTCTCCCACGCCCGTTATGGTTCCGCCTGTCCCGACTCCTGCGACAAAAGCATCTATCTTCCCCGGTATTTGATCCAGTATTTCAGGAGCGGTTGACTTCATGTGAGTCTCTGGATTGTGGTGATTTTTAAACTGCTGGGGCATAAAGGAATTAGGTTCCTTCTTAACGATCGATTCGGCTCTTCTAACTGCACCTATCATTTGTTCACTCGCAGGAGTCAATATCAATTCAGCTCCGTAAGCTCTTAGCAAGTCTTTTCTTTCCTGGCTCATGTCATCAGGCATTGTGAGGGTCAAACTATAGCCCTTTACCGCGCAGACTAGGGCGAGACCTATGCCGGTATTGCCGCTCGTAGCGCCCACAATCATATTCTTGTCCGGACTTATTAGCCCCTCAACCTCAGCAGCTTCTATCATTCTCAAGCATATTCGCTCTTTTACGCTCCCCGCAGGATTTAAGTTCTCTAGCTTAGCCCAAACAGTCGCCGCCGAACCTCGAGGTATGAGATTGTCTAGCCTAAGCACAGGCGTTTGACCTATAAGATCAAGTATGCTATTAACTACTTTATTGTTAATGTTTCCCTTGAACATCCACGGGTAGCTACTATCTTAACTTGAGATAGACCTTTAAGTCTGACTATTTAATCTACTATACGTGTTATCACTTCTGTTAACATTTGAGTATTCTTTTGTTTTAGGGATTTGAGAATATTGCTGATTACTCCCCAACTTGGATCCGGTTTCCTGATCTCGTTCTTGAGTTTAAGCAACATTCCCTTAAGCTCTTGATTATCCAACTTCTTAATATAAGAATCAAAGCCCGTCTGGGAGTCGGAGACAGGTGTTTGAGCATTTTTATTGTAATTATTCTTCATCAATTAATAGCTAATTTATAGTTTAGGCAAAAGTATTTGCTCAGGTATAATTATCCCCGTTTTGTAGCTTTAACATACTTAAAACTCTTTTAACGGCTTTCATCAAGTCTTTATGACAGCGAAGAAGAAATTTAAATCAAAGCCAAGAAAAATCAAGATGTTGCTGTTTTTCGTAAGGTTTTTCCTCGCTCTAACAGTTGTAGCGGTGATTGGTATATACTCTGCCTATAAGTTCTACGCGCAAGACCTTCCAGACTTGACGGTTATCACGGGTTATCAGCCCAATCTCATATCAGAAGTTTATTCATCCGATGGCACACTCATAGGTGAATTCGCTTCTGAGCACCGTAAATTTATACCCTACGAAGATATTCCCCCTTACGTCGGTAATGCTTTTATTGCAGTTGAGGACAGACGCTTTCTCGAGCACAAAGGGGTTGATGTAAAAAGTATTATAGCCGCTATGATGGAAAACGCTCAAGAAGGAAACTGGGTTAGAGGCGCAAGCACAATTACTCAGCAGGTAATTAAAAACACTATATTATCTCCTGAAAGAACAATCTCTCGAAAAATAAAAGAAGCCATACTTGCACATAGGATTGAGAACAACCTTTCTAAGGAAGAGATTCTTTATCTGTATCTGAACCATATTTACCTTGCGGATGGAACTTACGGAATTGAATACGCCAGCCGAAATTATTTTGGAAAAAGAGCAAAAGATATAAACTTAGCCGAAGCTGCCCTCCTAGCAGGGCTACCTAAGAAACCTGAATACTTCTCACCACGTAAGTATCCTGAGAGGGCTTTGGATAGGCAAAAGCTAGTTCTTAAAAAAATGGAGGAAGAAGGATTCATTTCTGAATATGAAAGGCTCAAAGCTGCTCAGTATCAGATTAATATTGTGTCTAAACAAAAGATAAACAATAAGCTAGCTCCCTATTTTGTCGAACACGTGAGGAGGTATCTTGAGCATAGAGTCGGCACCAAGGCTTTCTTAGCTGGTGGATATACTATCTTCACGACACTCGACGTAAGCCTAAACTTTGAAGCCCAGTGGGCACTCAAAAGAAGGGTGCTAGACCTCGAATCGAGAAGGGGACGAAGGATGATAGTATCTGAGCAAATCAATGGAGACGCCGCTATCGAGACGTGGAAGAAGAAGCAAGGAGTAGATAGTATTGAATTTGGAAAGACTTACGAAGCTGTTGTTAAGGAAGTAAAGGGCATTGGCACATCTAAAGAGGGTACCCTTTATTACGTCGCCAACGTTGGCGTTGGCGCAGTCGAGGGAATATTAAAATACGCAGTCAGATCGCCTGTAATGAGTTTATCTTCTCCTCTTGATAACGACAATGTTATCCAAAAGGGTAGCTACTATCAGAACGTAAGCGTAACCCCCGTCAGACTTAAGCCAGGAGACGTTATTAAAGTAAAGGCAGTTAAGCGCGAAGAGGAAAAGTATTATTTCTCTCTTGTCATTTCTTCTCAAACACAGGGAGCCTTAGTATCCATGGACACTAAGGGTAATGTGCTTACGCTTGTAGGAGGATTTGATTATCAGAAATCTCAATTTAACAGGGTTACTCAAGCACTCAGACAACCTGGTTCGGCATTTAAGCCGATTCTCTATTCAGCAGCAGTTGACAAAGGATACGCGGAGACGTCGGCATTGTCCGACATGCCAGTCGTGATTAATGACTGGAAACCCCAGAACTACGATGAGGATTACTTAGGAGCTATAACCCTTAGAGAGGCTTTTGCGAAGTCAAGGAATTTAGCCAGCGTTAGACTAATTTTAGATATTGATCCAGAATACGTAGTTAACTACTCAAGAAAATTTGGTTTTACGTCGCCCATGGGTCCTTACCCTTCACTAGCCCTAGGTGGAACTGACTTAAAGGTTATAGAAATGGCCACGGCGTATAATGTATTCGCCAATGGAGGTAAATTAGTTAAAGCTAGGTTCATACTTCGCATTTATGACCGTAACGGTAGGATTATAGAAGACAACACTGGGGGTGGAGATTTTTTATCCAAAGAGGAGTCACTCAAAGCGCAGAGGGAAGAAAAAAAACTTCATATAATAAGCGAGATCGCTAAGAAGAAGGGTAGGGGTAGAAACTGGTATGGAGAATACTTGAGAGAGAGGAATCTGATGGATAATGACCTATTAGTGAATGAGAATAAACATAAATTCTTTACGCCAGACGAGTTCCTTCAGTTAATAAGAAGTGAGCCTATTGACTTCGGAAGAGATCATGATTACGAACAAACCCTTAGTCCCGAGACCGCTTATATAATGACGGATCTGCTTGAAGCGGTTGTCAAAGAAGGCACAGGGAAAAGAGCTCTCAGGCTCACGTCACTCGCTCCTGTCGCAGGAAAAACCGGCACCACTAATAACTACACGGACGCTTGGTTTGTAGGATTCAGCCCCAATATCACAACCGCGGTCTGGGTGGGCAGAGATGATCACAAATCTCTTGGGTATAAAGAGACAGGCTCAAGAGCAGCCCTTCCTATATGGATTGATTACATGGAAGCCGCCCTTTCTAAGTATCCTGGCGGATCATTTGAAAAACCAAATGGTGTAAAGATTGTGAAAACCCCTTACGGTAATATCCCCTATAACGTAGCTTCTCTGAAGCGGTATGCGCTAGAAAATGACGACTTACTGAATAATAATAGGCTTACTACGATAAAAGATAACGGCGAGGGGGACGTTATTCTAGGACGCTAGTCGAGGTTTACAAATTCTTTTATAGAATTAAGCTTTTTCTTTCCAATTCCATCTACACTTTGAAGCTCCCCCAGTCCCTGAAAACCGCCCACTGAGTCTCTATAAGCAACGATCCGTGCGGCTAACTTGTACCCGATACCCGGTAGTGCTTTTATGTCGTCGGCAGACGCGGAATTTATACGTATGGGGATGCCTAAAGACATACTCTTAATACCGCTTATATTTCCAATCACAATGTCTTTTTTATTAGAGAGCTTTAATTTATCCCCATTCCTAATAAGCTGCTCATCAGAGGGTATATGATATTTGTCGTATAATATGCTTATATCTTTAGCTTTATCTAAACTGATAATAGTTGATGAGCTATCCTTCTCAATCTCTACACACAATACTTTGCACGGAGTATTTAATGTAAAGCCGCTCGGGTAATAAGTAGTAACCAAATAGTATGTTAAGCAGAGTAGGGCAAGGAGAAAGATGGATCTGTTGTTCTTTTTTGTTGGGCTTTTATAATGAGGCATTGTCTTCTTAGATAGCGCGTCACATAAGTCCTTTAGCCAACCCGCCGTCAACAAGCGTCGTCGTCCCCGTAATATAGCTTGCTCTATCCGAGGATAGGAAAACAATCAAATTCGCAAGCTCCTCTGGTTTGCCTATTCTGCCGATTGGGATGTCTTTTTCCATCGTGGATATTGCTTCGTCAAAGCTTTTATTCTCAAGCTTCGCTCTCTGATTTGCCAGACTTTTAATTCTATCGGTAAAGATTCTTCCAGGGCATATGTTATTAATAAGCACGTTGTAAGGAGCAAACTCAGTTGACATAGTTTTTGCGAGTCCAATCACTCCTGCCCTTACAGTATTTGAAAGAATAAGCCCATCTATAGGCTGTTTTACAGATATAGAGGCGATATTAACTATACGCCCCCACCTTTGCCTTTTCATAAAGGGGATAACTTCATTACAGAAACTAATTGTGCTAAAAAGGTTGAGCTCAATCGCCTTCTGCCATTCTTCCAGTGAGAAGTCTAAAAACGTGCCGACGGGCGGCCCACCAGCGTTGTTTATCATTATATCTATCTTTGAATATTTCTCTATCGTTTGTGAGACTACCGCCTTAATATCCTCGGTCTTTGAGACGTCACACTGACAGCTCAGAACCTCCGTCTCAGTTTGAAAAGATATTTCATCTCCCGTTCTCTCTATATGCTCTTTACTTCTCGAGCAAATTGTGAGCTTTACACCCTCACGCGCAAGCCCAAGGGCAGCTGCTTTTCCTAATCCCTTACTGGAGGCTGCTACTATGGCAACTTTATCCTTTAGATACAAATCCATTTTATGAAGTAGCTTTTGCTGTAACCCTGGCTTTCTTCGTTTCTTTTTGTATTGATTTATAGGTCTCAGATGGAGACGAGGGGGTACCACTCTCCGCTACAGTGGCACTTTTACTATAATCGTTACTGCCAGAGCGGTCTCCATTATCAATGGCGGGGTTGTTCTGAGCTTCTGCTTTAGGAGGAACTCCAGCTCCTTTAACGTAATCGGTCGTGTACCAGCCTGTGCCAGTTAGATGAAAAGAAGAGAGGGAGATTAGCTTTTCAAGTTTGCCTTTGCAGTCTTTACACCTTGTGAGTGGTGGATCGTTAAAACCTTGAAGTTCTTCAATTATCTTGTCACATTTTTTGCATTCGTATTCGTAAATCGGCATTTCCCATTTACCCCTATATTATATATATGACTATCCATACAATATAATGTTCTAAAGTTTATTTTTCAAGCCTTTTGTTAGTTATTATGTTATGTATAGAAAAGAATGATAGTAGTAGGCGGGACCCAGTTTTTACGGGTTTGCAACGTAGATGCTCTCAATTAAAAATGTCCTGCTGTGGTCCTGGTGTTCAGTAACAGCCTTTTCACATACATCACTTTTCCCAATCTATTAGTTGACATAATATATCTTATCGGAAGCTATAAAAAGCTCACAGGAAACTGCAGAAGTTCATCCCTCCGTCAATAAAATAAGCAATTCCTTCGGTCCATGGACGCCGAGTGTAAGATTAAGTTCTATATCCGCAGTGCGGCTCGGTCCGGTAACAAAACTCATACAGCTTGTTAACTCTCGGCTAGCATTAAATTTGTTCTTCAGAATAATGAACAACTCATTGATGTTGCTAATTACATTACATGGATGGACAATTGCCATATGCGTAGTAGGAAGCAAAGAAACACCTCGCGGGCGACTCCCATCCGACAAGAGCACAAGCGTACCTGTGTCGGCTATCACATAATCTGCCTCTGTAACTCCTATATCCGCTCTCGCTAATTCATACTTGTTCTCTGGTTTAACTACTTTTAATCCTTTACTTTGAAGATATTCTTTCAGTTCAAGATTCTTTAGGTATTTTGATTCCCAAACTGAAAAAGATTTCATGTTTCTATCTTTTATAAAATCGCCTATAAAATCCCTGATTTCTCCCCCATTCTTTACTTTGAATACGGTTGCGTTGACCTTCTCAGCTTCCTTAACAAACTGCTTTAACAGATTGCTTATAATCATCTGATTTTGTATGGTAATATCTTTTGCTTCGCTCTTAAAGTTCCTTGCCTTATCTACGAGAAATAAGCGCTCGTCCTCCCTTTTCTTATGTAAAGAGTGGCTTAATCCCTTCCTAATACTATGCAGAATCTCGTCTCTTGAGTGATTGGTCATTATGGATTTCCGATCTCTTTTCTAATAGTTTTCCATCTTTTTCTAAATGGGGTTCTAGCAATTGTCGGAAAATCTCTTTCCTCAGTCCACCGTGAGAAAGGAAAAGGTAGTGACTTCAGACGTCCTTGATTAGCCCCCCAGGCGTATTGCAAGTAGTAAAAAAGTTTACTGAAGATTTCATATGCCCGTTTATGCTCAACTGTAAAGCGCCATAGCTTTACCCCTAATCGTTCCAGAAGCGCGTCCCATTCTCTTTTCTTTATCTTATTTGAAACTACTTGTTGTCTTAATTCTAAAAGAACCTTTGGAAAATCTATTTTTACCGGACACACGTCCTTACAGGCTCCACATAGAGATGAGGCGAATGGAAGCTCAGACGCCTTATCTATACCTATCAACTGAGGGTTAATAATGGCTCCAATCGGCCCTGAATATACCCATCCGTATGAGTGCCCCCCTACCTTTCTATACACGGGGCAGTTGTTGAGACAAGCCCCACACCTTATACAGTAAAGAGACTCAATTGTCTGTTGGGAAGCGAGAATTTTTGACCTCCCATTATCCAAAAGAACAAGGTGGAACTCCGCGGGTCCATCTAAGTCTCCTTTTCTTCTAGCCCCGCTTATAAAAGATACGTAGGTAGAGGATTTTTGCCCTGTGGCGCTCCTTGCAAGAAGCGTTAGGAAGAGGGATAGATCTTCGTAGCGAGGGATAATCTTCTCTATACCCATAAGGGCTACATGAATTTTGGGAACAGTTGTCGTAAGCCGTGCGTTTCCTTCATTCTCTACTATTACTACAGTACCGGTTTCCGCTACTGCAAAATTCACCCCTGATACCCCCATGCCAGCGTTTAGAAACTCGTTCCTTAACCTATCTCTTGCGACTTTTGTCAACTCTTGGGGATCGCTGAAGCGAGGGACGTCGAGTTTGTCGGAGAAAAGTTTTGATATGTCCCCTTTTGTCTTATGCACGGCGGGAGCGAGAATGTGTGAGGGACGCTCTCCAGCTAACTGAACTATGTACTCGCCAAGGTCTGTCTCAACAACCTTGATTCCTGCTTTTTCAAGGGCTGAGTTTAGCTCAATCTCCTCAGTAGCCATAGATTTACTCTTTACAATTGAGCTAACTTTGTTTGAGTGAGCAATACCGACTATAATCCGTGACGCTTCTTCCCCGTCTCGCGCCCAGTGAACCCTGCCCCCTACAGCATTTACACTCTTTTCAAGCGACACTAGATATTCATCAAGATGTGATATTGTCTCTTTTTTTATTTTTCGTGCCCGTGTTCTAAGCTCGTCCCAACCGCTAATTTCAGAACTTGCCTTAAACCTTGCGGACCTGAAGCGATCTGTGGCGCTTATTAAAGCATTTTGAAGACCTTTATCCCTTACCGCCTTCCTGGAGTCCCTTTCAAAGTTGATTTTATCAAACCCTATAATAGGCTTTATCCTCCTCCCGTGCTTGCCAGAAGATCGGCTATGTGCATGACCTTTATCGGGACGTTCCGCCTCGTTATCGCGCCACCCATGTTCATAAGACAACCCACGTCTGATGAAACAACCGTATCTGCGCCACTTTCTATTATGCAGTCTATCTTCTCTTCCAGCATGGAAACCGAAACCTTGGGAAACTTAATAGAGAAGGTTCCCCCAAATCCACAACAAGCGTCATGGAGTCCCATTTCAACAAACTTAGCCCCTTCAACAGATTCTATTAGCCTTCTTGGCTCACTCTTTATCCCAAGTTCCCTTAGCGCGTGGCAGGAGTCGTGATAAGTAACTATGCCATTATACGCGGCGCCTACCTGAGTCGTTTTTAGAACTTTGACCAAGAATTCCGAGAACTCATATGTGTTTGATGATAGTCGTTCTACAATTTCCAATAGATTAGGATTAGTTTTAAATAATTCTTTATAAAACACTTTAACCATTGTGGCACATGACCCGGACGGACAGACTATATGTGAGTCATTACTTGAAGTATCTTCTATAACTTGCTTAAATAGTGTAATAAACCTTTCTGCAACTGCCCTCGCATCATCCTGATAACCGCTGTTAAACGCGGGCTGTCCACAGCAGGTCTGTCCCTCTAAACAATCAACCTCCAAACCCAGCTTATGAAGCACCTTCAACATATTTTCTCCCACCTCAGGGAAAAAATTATCAACTAAGCACGTAATGAATACATAGACTTTCATTAAGATAGTCCTAACGCTTCTGCGTCACGGTCGGATAGAAATCCTTTATCTCGACGCTCTTTAACGGTGCCATCTCTTTTCCAAGAGCGCTCGCATCTAGGTTCGTTAGAAAGATCGCGAATAGATATAGAAAAATCCTGAGCTCTAACTAAGTTAAACCTGCTCACTCCACATAGGTCGGCAAGCTCTGGCTCAAAGGGTTTCAGCTTCTCATAAGACCTAGTATCAAGTTCTGCCTCGATGCCGACGTCAAGAGGGTTGCTTGCCCCGTCAGATTCCTTAGCTTCTTCAAGCGCCTTTAGTGATTTGCTTCTTAAATCCATAACCCGATCCCAATTCTCATCGGCATCTACAGATATAATATCAGGCATTGCGCATAAATGGATGCTATCTGTGGAGTCCATAGTCTCACCTTTCAAGCTAAGATATGCTTCATCCGACGTATGAGCGAGTATTGGTGCTAAGAGTTTGATCAGAGCATACGTAACTTTGTATATAACGGTTTGCGATCTTCTTCTCTTCCTACTTCCCGGGCTTTCGCAATACAGTCGGTCTTTAATGGCGGCGAGATATACGGCGCTCAGCGTCTCATAACAAAAGCGAAATATGAGTTCATTGGCCATTTTATATTCAAAATTTTCATAAGCCTTATTCGTTTGCGTCGCAAACGTTGCTAGTTCCCTCATTGCCCAACTATCAAGCGAGAACCTGTCTTCTTCCATAAATTTGACCGCGTCATTTTCTGGATTGAAATCATAGATGTTGCCAAGTAGAAATTTTAACGTGTTTCTAACTTTTCTGTATTCATCACTCGCCACTTTGAAGAATTCCCAATCAACCTTTACGTCATTCGTATATTTAAGAGAGCTTACCCACCACCTACAAATATCGGCTCCGTGCTTCTTCAGCAACCCCTCAACCTCAAGAGCGTTGCCGCCTGACTTGCTCATTTTTTTTCCCTGCCCATCTACTATAAACCCGTGCGTGAGAAGCGCTTTGAAAGGAGCAATACCCGTTGCGCCAAGCGCCGGCAGCAAAGAAAGCTGAAACCATCCCCTATGTTGATCAGAGCCTTCTAAATAAAGATCAGCAGGATAGCCGAGGTTACGCTGCTCAAGCACTGAATACCAAGAGGATCCCGATTCAAACCAGACGTCAAAAATATCCATTCCTAGATGCAACTCGTTCAGAGCATCTCTATCTCTGGCCCACTTGGGAGCATCTTCATCATTAGATGGATCATATCCCTCGAGTAACTCATCAGGCTGAGCCTTAAACCAACAGTTAGAGCCATGTTTTCTTACCTTATCGGCTACTACCTTCACTGATTCGCTGGTTAGTAAAACCTGACCGTCTTTGTTAATAAAAGCCGGGATTGGAAGTCCCCACGCCCTTTGACGGCTGATACACCAATCAGGTCTTGCCTCAAGCATTCCTCTCAACCTATTTCTTCCCCATTCAGGAAAAAAAGCTATCCCCCCTTCGGCACTACTATTAAGGGCTAATTCTCTAAGACTCCTATCAAGCCCTTTACCTAGTCCATCTACGCTTATGAACCACTGTTCGGTAGCCCTGAATATAGTTGGAGTCTTACTCCTCCAATCATGTGGATAGCTATGTAAGTATTCTTCCTCATAAAATAGACTCCCATTCTTCCTTAGGTATTCAGTTATGATTTTATTTCCTGTCCAGACGCTCTCGCCGCGTATCCACTCAGGAACGCTATCGTCAAACGTCCCATCCGCTAGGACGGGAGAATAAGCATCTAACCCCTCTTTCAACCCCGTCTGGTAATCCTCAATGCCATGACCTGGAGCAGTGTGAACAATCCCAGTGCCTTCCTCAAAGGTAACGTAGTCAGCGGTAAAGACTTTGCCAGTCCTATCTACGAAAGGATGCTTATATGCTATAGAACGTGCTGTTAGTTTCTCCCCTTCACACTCGCCTAATTTCTTAAAATTATCCCATCCTGCCTTCTTGAATACCTTTTCAGCTAAATTGTCAACAAGGATCGTATAATGAGTTCTTCCACCTTTAACGGCTTTATATAAGCTATAGCTCGCCTTGGGAGATACTGCGATAGCCAAGTTTGCAGGCAACGTCCAAGGGGTAGTTGTCCAGATCATAAGCGTAGGCTTTGAGCCTACGGGCACGTTTAGGCTACTCGGCATATCTTCAGGATTTTCAATTTCAAATAAAATGTAGATGCTTCGGTCTTTTCTCTCGTAATACTCAAGTTCCGCGTCCGCAAGAGCCGTCTGATTTTCGATTGACCAATGGACGGGTTTCAGAGCTCTATACACCAATCCTCTTTCAACTAGCTTGGCAAAAATCTCAAGAACGCCCGCTTCATAATCGGGAGTCATTGATAAATAAGGATTATCATAGTCCGCAATCGTGCCTAGTCTCTGCAATTGCTTTGACTGTAATTTTAGGTATTTCTCGGCGTATGACTGACATTTGTATCTGATTTTTAATTTAGATAGATGTTTAGCTCCTTCTCCGAGCTCTTTAAGCACCTTGTGCTCTATTGGAAGTCCATGACAATCCCAGCCCGGAACAAAATTTACGTCGTAACCGAGCATCATCTTTGACCGAACAACTATATCTTTTAAGACCTTGTTAAGCAGATGACCTAAGTGTATGGGACCATTCGCATAAGGGGGACCATCATGGAATATGAACTTGCCCCTCCCCCTGCAGTTTTCTCTGACCCTTTCATAGAGATTTATTTTCTTCCATCTTTTCTGATACTCAGGTTCTTTTTGCCTAAGGTTAGCCTTCATAGGAAAGCTCGTTTTAGGAAGATTCAAGGTTTCTCTATAGTTAATTTTCTTAGCTTCCGACATTCCGGATGATCTCTCCTAAAAGTAAAGGCTGCAATAGTATATTATGCTGAAATGGTGAAGTAAGTGGATATTTAAGATAGAAGTAGATGTTAGCTTAGATAGTGATAAAAGCAAGCGAGTTAATTTTAGGAGCAGCTTAAAGATTATTGAAGAATTGGTCTAGTAGGTCCCAGCGGTCCACAAGTTTAACCCCTTGCTCTTTTGCTAGGGACCTCGCTGCGGAAGTAAAGTCTTTAGCGTTTGTTACTACGAGTTTATTATAGCCTTTAGCCTCAGGGTAATAGTTGATGCCTTCTATTACTTTCTGAACGGCTTTATCTGGGCAATTATAGTTTCCCTGAATGTGCTTGATCTGAATTGCCCAACCGGAGTCCCCTTTCACTGCAAGTCCGTCAAGTTCGCAATCCCCCGTCTTTTTTACTTCATAGCCGGAGTCGCTAAATTGTTTAAGTATCCATTCTTCAAATTGAACAGGCTCCATTAAGTCTATGCTATTCAAATTAGCTTGGAGTTCTGCTCCGTTGGCGCGACCTCCTGAAATTGTCTCTTGGAATAAATAACGGCTCTCTTCACTCGTAAAGGTTGGGGGTTCAAGCATAGTTCTACTAAGGGACCGCTTTTTTTCAAGTAAGTCATGGAGCTTTAGATCATAACTGTAATCCCCATATTCTGGGTGTATCGCGAGGGGAACATGGATTGTTACATCTTTCTTTTGCCCAATTCTATATACTCTATCGTTGCACTGATCTTCCGTAGCCGGATTCCACCAGCGAGAAACATGAACCACATGGCTTGCCGCGGTAATATTGAGTCCGACCCCTCCTGCCTTTGGTGACAGAATCATTACGCCAAAACCACTACGGTTTTGAAAGGCATCTACTCTCGCTTTGCGTTTTTCGCCGCTAATCTTCCCATTTATTATAAGGGGAGGAGAACCTAATCGATATTTCCTCTGAATAATCTCACACAAGATTTGCTGCATTTCCCGGCTTTCAACAAACAACAAAGCCTTCTCGTTCTGTCCATAAACCCTATCAAGTATCTCAAAAACAGCACGCAATCTTGCCGAGTCGTTAATATAATCATCATCAGACTCATTCCGTTTTAGATATGGATGTAGAGAGCTATTTCGCATTTCATTTAATACTCGTAATATTTGCTTTCCCGTTGTTTCTCTTTCTCGTTTGATGATGTCTTTGTAGGCAATAGCTTGAGCGTCTGGCATTGTTTCCTTGTAAATTTCAATTTTCTTTGTCGGCAGACAATCTATATGTTCCTCCTTAAAACGCCTAAGCATTATTGGTGGTGAAGAGATATCAGTTAGAAAGCTCCTAAGTTTGTCAAGTGCTTCAGTCTTTTTATTCCTAGTTGGAGCTTCGTATTTCTTAGAAAATTCACGAACTGACCCTAATCGTCCTGGTTGCACTGTATCCAAAATACACCAGAGATCCGCGAGACGGTTTTCTACTGGAGTTCCCGTTAGGGCAAGAATAAATTCACTTTGCATTGCCTTAGCAGCATCGGTCATATCGGAGCTTGGATTCTTAATTTTCTGCGCTTCATCAAAAACTATGCAGCCCCACTGAATAAGCGCGAAGCTCATTCTGTAGTCTCTCATAGACTCATACGTAGTTAAGGCTAAGTCACACGACTTTAAAGATTCAGTATCCAGAATAGGATGACCTTTAGTAATTTCGTTAAGAGATTTAACGTGTGGATTCTTAAGCTTTCTTAAACCACTTGCATAGCACCTTAAAATTTCTCCTAATCCCGGCTCCTGCAAATGCATAAAGATTTCATCTAACCAGTTCTTTAGTAGTCCAGTCGGAGCCACTATTAAAAGGGGCTTATGTTTATCATCTGCACGAAATTGATCCTGAACCCAAGAAAGGAAAGATAGAGAGACCAGGGTCTTACCAAGCCCCATGTCATCGGCAAGTAAGGCTCCAGGAGAGGCAAACTTCCAGTGTTTTTTTAACCAGTTAAACGCTGCGGTCTGATGGTCGTAGAGCTTTGATTTTAGATTTTTCGGATAATCGCTGAAAGTTCGTCGTCGCTTCTTACCTGTAGCTTTGTAGGTTACCTCATCAAAGTTATCTTCAATTTCAAGGACGTATCTTTTTCTATTCTCTTTATATCTATCTCTATCTCCACCGTCTTTCCCACTAGGTTTTATTTCATCCTTATTAGGAATTACTTCTGCAATTAACCCGTTGAGAGCACCTATCGTTTCATGCGAAGCCGGTATGCTATAGCCTTTGTAAGGTATTGCCGTCTTACCCTTGTCCAATGCCTCTTTTACCCTTTCTTTTAGGGTTGGAATATCTTTTTTGTCAATTTCGATAGAAACATTGCCAAACCTTATTCCCAGCGTCTCTGGAGGGAGCCACTGCTCCGTAGGTTTCGTGATCCATGGTACCACTCGAACTTGCCATTCAGCTACCCCTCTAACTCTATCTCCGAAGCTTAGCTCGTGAAACATATTTTCAAGCGTCTCTTCATCAATTTCGTCTCCCAATTTCTCACGTATATACGTCCGCGGATTTTCTAAGAATCTATGAACAGTGTCCAAACCAGACTCTGATACCTTCCTAACGACCGTCAACGCCTTGCGAAGGTCAGGTTCAATAAATACGTACCAATTCCCCCCGCAAGGATATTGACGCTTTGGCTCCCCGTCACTCCTGAAGTAGTTGTTAAATTGTTCTTGGCGTGCTACAGGCAAAGTTGTATCAAACGATTTTTGCTCAGTGAAATCTAGGAGTTCCTCGTTGCTATCGCTCGGCCGGTTATATCCTAATATCACGTCAAAGGAAGGCTTCCCAACATCAGAGAAATTCGGTTTTACGCTAAAGGCAGTAGCAACCATAACGTTGATTGGCTTGAGATGATCGTCAACAATTGCGTCTTCAGGTAGGAGAGCTTTTATCCTTCCCCACAGCTCAAACCTATCTCTGTGGTTATCTATCTTGCTATATTCAAACTCATCAACTAGATGAATTATTTGAAACAACTCAGAGTTCAGGCTGTACTTTTCTTCTCCAACTACTAAGAATGGACCTTTAGGTCTTACCCGCTTCCGTATTGGGCGTCCTCTGTTATCTTTATAAGACACTTTTAGACGAAATTCATCTCTTAGATTGTCAATCCTACCCTTGCTACGTATTTCTATTAGATAAGGCAATACTGGTGGGAAACCCAATCTAACCTTCTCTGATTCAGATGAAGAAGCTACTTCTTCATTCGGTACTTTTAGGGTTGTTTCGTTATTACTTAAGAAAGCTTTTTCCGATTCGTAAAGAAAAAGCAATGGGGCCGGTGAAACTTCAAGCCCCGTGGGGGACAGTAGGCTTTTAATAGTGGACCAATCCGAAAATTTTATAGAGTTTACACCGTCAATAACGGTAAACTCCATATACCGACCCTGTACGTGATAGGTCAACTTAGCGCACATGCCGATTCCTATTAAAGATAGTTCCAACTCTCCAAGTATATGCCCGTTTCTCGCCTGACGTAGTCGGCTACTCTCTGCTGCCACGTTCCCCGCTCTGATCCATGGTGAATTTGAACAAAGTCCGGACTATTTCTTAGCATGTAAACATTATAGTACCCTTTATATAAGACTGGCTTATCTGGATTCTCATCCTTAAAGATATTGCACTTCCCATTATGGGAAAACTCCGCGATTGTTAAGTTTCCCATACGCATTAATAAAACTGAGTGATTGGAAGCTCCAGACAATAGTTCAGCGTAGGAATCTTTCTGGAGATTCCGTTCTTTAGCGTGACTAAGTGCCTTAGGACCAAAACTAACCCAAGCATCTTCTATAACATCAAGTTCATAATAAGCTCTCCAAAATTCCTCTCTGTATTTCCAATGTTGGTCAAAAGCAACTTCCCTAACAACTTGAAAGAACTGTTCCAACGACTCTTTTACTAACCATCTGAGCATTATCTGCTTTGTATCTTCATCAACGCGTAGCCATTTATTTGGAGTACGTTCCGATGAAAAATTGCTCGATCGCGGATCACCCAAGTGTTTAAGCAAAAATTGCATAATTAGCTTTAACACATCTGGAGGGGGATCCTCTTCTTTCCACGGTTGCAACAAAGCGTCTGCTATTTGTTCTATGTGACTCTCATTTTTGAGTTTCTTTTCCTCTAGCTCAAGAAGATCAACAAGCCTCTGAGTTAATTCCAGCTTGTCAGAAACTTCATTTATATTCACTTCATATTCTTCCAATATGCGCAATTCAATTTGTCGCACGAAATTGTAATCCAGCGGTAAACTAAGATCACTTAAAAACTCGTTATTAGCAGAGTATTCGCTTCTCCATTTTTTCGCATGCAAGGAGGTCGCGTTTAGATAAAATTTTTCTCTGTGATTTTCCCAAAACTCGTCTAGGGTGAGATGGCTTGACCTGTTAAGTCTCTCTTCAATCATCTCCCGCCACTTATCAAACAATCCTGATCCGATGGGATATTCCTTTAGGAAAGATTTAACTATTCTCCGAAGCCGTCTGCTAGAGCTTAAAATATCTGGTTTGTATGATTTAAATTGCAGAAAAGCATCGTGGTCATCCGAAAAAGGCGGCTGATTATCAAATAGAATAAACAACCCCCAGATTAGTATGTCAAATTTTCTTGAAGGTAGTTGAGAAAGAGACCGTCCTAACTTTACGATGTTCGCTGCTTCATCTACGATTTGCTCAATTTGAAAGTTAGGGGGAGGCTTGGGATCTGAAGACAATTTAGCGACCATCGCATTGTAGGAGTCTTTCATCAAATTAGTAGCATCAAAACGCTTTTTACTTAAAGGTTTAATTCGCTCTGTCAGCGACTTAATAAACTCTGAGAGGAAAACCTTCTCATTTTCCACAGTGCTACCTTACCCTCTATTGGGAATCTCCATTAAAACTCTTAGGTCAATTCTGCGATTCTCACTGTCTTTTTCTGATATGGGACGAAACTCACCATAGCCACTAACTCCCAATATTCGCTCTCCGTTTGAGTTTGTTAATTTCATTAATTGCTCCCCCGTTTCTTTATCCTGTCTAAGATTCAGGAATATACTATTTGCTCGTAGAGAAGATAATTCCATATTATTCCTGTATCTAATGTGTTGACTGTTTAGTTTCACCGGCAGATTATCAGTGTGTCCCTCAATAAGTATGGTTCCTACAAAGGAATTTGGCTTTTTGTCAGGGCAATTTGGCGTCCAATTGGCAGTAAAGCATGGTGTAAGTTCACTCAACTCCCTAGCTATTATTGGAATGACTTTTATAGATTCTTTGGTAGGCTTTTCGTCCCCAATTCTAAATCGGATTCCTGTAGTAAGTAGATCACCCCGCACATCAGAGGGAAAGCGCAGTACTCCTTCTCCAAGAATCACCTGAACGTCTATATTATGTTTTACCAGACGGTATTTCAACTGTTCCAGAAATTGCTGTCTTGTCTCGGAAGCCTGCCTTATTTCTTGGTTTCTTTCGCTCATTTGTTTAGCAAAAATAATTAGCGTTATTATGAATAAAAATACTATGCCAGCCATCAAATCACTGACTGTCGCTAAATAATTCGTGCCGGCACCCTGTCTTGCAATCGCCTGATTTCTTGTTCTAATCACAGTGGCTTTATTCCCTCCTCAGCTCCTCCTCAAAACCCTCAATTGCTTCACTTAACTCTAAAATGGCTCCAGACATCTTATCCATGCCCTTAGCAAACATAGAATCTACATCTTTAGAGAATTTTCCTATTTCGCCTGTATAAGAGTTAAGACCTTTATTAATAGCTTCAAACATCAGTTTGGTGGAAACATCCACTCCTTCAAATCTACTTTGATAATCCTTCCAGATGTTTTTGAGATTTTCATTATATTCCGAAGCTCGTTCTAATAATCCCTTGATTTGTTCTACTAATTCTTCGATTACAGCGGAAGTCTCGCCGGCTTGCTCAGCGATTTGAGAGCATTCGGCAATGGCATTTCGTATAGAAGTATTGGTATTTGAAAGGTTGTTTACAGTAATCCTTAGTTCATCGCTTGCGCTTTTAACGCTTGATGCCGCTTCATCAAAAGCGATAGAATTTTCAGGTAGTATTTCAACCGTCTTGTTCAATACGGACGAGGCAGACTTAAACGCCTCTACCGCATGATTAAACTCAGAGAGAACCCCGACAACCTCCGTTGAAAACTTGCTGGCACTATCTACAAACGTCTGCGACGCGGTTTGCGTTGATTCCATTAATGAATCAGAGAACTCCTCTATTGAATCTTTCATCTTTTGCTGCATCCTTTCGTTATTCTCTATTGTGCTCCGCTGTAATTGCTCCGTTATCTTTAAAGTGCCACCCTCGAGATTCTGTTGCTGATCCTGCATACTCTTCAGCATGCCTTGTAACATCGTATTTGAAGACTTTAAGGTATCTGAAAGTGCTGATACTTCACTACCAATAGTATCGTGAACAGCTCCAGATATTTCCCCGGCAAACTTGCTGGCACTATCTACAAACGTCTGCGACGCGGTTTGCGTTGATTCCGTTAATGAATCAGAGAACTCCTCTATTGAATCTTTCATCTTTTGCTGCATCCTTTCGTTATTCTCTATTGTGCTCCGCTGTAATTGCTCCGTTATCTTTAAAGTGCCACCCTCGAGATTCTGTTGCTGATCCTGCATACTCTTCAGCATGCCTTGTAACATCGTATTTGAAGACTTTAAGGTATCTGAAAGTGCTGATACTTCACTACCAACAGTATCGTGAACAGCTCCAGATATTTCCCCGGAGACTTTGTCTAAAGTTGATCTTTGACTAGCGTCAAGATCCTTAATTACGCTAACAAATTCATTTAACCTCTGATTGAGAGGTTCTCCCACTTGCTGTTTTATATTATCCCCTATTGAAACAGCAAGATCCGTAGCGAAAGAATTTAGGGCTTTATATTGTTGCTGCAAAATTCGTTGAACTCTTTCATAAGTAAGTTTCTCTTGCGTTTGGTATTCAAGTCGTTCATCAAGTGCTTTTACAAAGCTTGCAGTTGATGAGATTACCTTTTTCACTGCGTGCTTTTTCCATAAAGTAAAGAGAATTGATAAAATAATGCCCGTAATTGAAGTGAAGAAGGCAAGCGAAGCACCTTCTAAAAGTTTCCCCAGTGCCGAGGTCAGAAGCTCCGGGTTGTTGGAGGCAAGACCACTTGACGCCAAGTATATTCCGGCTGTCAAACCGATGAAGGTTCCTAATATCCCCAATCCAATTAAAATATTTGGTAGTGATAAAATTAGTCTGAGGTTTATTTGTTTATCAAGGAGATCCTGAGCGTCAAAATAGTCGCATGGGAAACGACTATTTAATACGATATTGTTGTTCTCATCCTCAGGTGGATGGATTAGATTCTCGGTAAACTCTTCCCAATAATAAGATAATCGTGGGATTTCCCTAAGTTTATCATCAATTTCATTAAAGTTGTTATAAAAATCTATTTTGATTCTAGATTCTTGGGATGAATTTTCTGTGACTATCTCAATTGCCCCATCAAGAGCTTCAGAAATTTCCTTGATACTTTTCCAAGTCTTGATGAAATAATAGGTTGCAAATACAGAAATTAACGCGCAGTAAGAATATATTGTAATTGGATTTATTATAAAATTTGATATTTTATCCTGCCATATCATAGCGTTACCTTAAGAGAGCCCTCCAAACCTTCTCGTTTTGACACTCCCACTACTCCCCCACGACCTCCCCTAGCTCTCTACAGAGCCTTCTTGTGAACTTGACCCAGTTTTCCCATGCGTCCATATACTCTATACCTTCGTCAACTGGCTTGTATAGCTTAAAACCTATAGACGTATGCTCAATGAAAAACCCTTCTTCACCGTTTAGCTTATCCCGAAGTATTGCTACATATCTCTTCAATATCTTGAGCTTATCTTCGTCTCCTTCCCTGAACTCCGCCACAAAGTGTCCTGACCCTTGAGCTGTGGGCATTTGCATCATCCAAGTTTCTTTGAAGTAAATACCCTTATTTAAGGTCTCAGCCTTCATTGAGATGAACATGTCCATATGTTTCTATATCCGTGGGGCAAATATTAAGGCTATTTTAAGACTTTACGTCTAAAAATGCAATACTGGTGTAGATTTGCTTTCTGCGCTCACTGCTTGCGCCGCGCTAGCCTTCCAAAGATACCTTAAACGGATCCTCCAACGCTTTGACTATCCAGCTTAGAAACCTAATCGCGTCTGCACCGTCTATTAAACGATGGTCATAAGAGAGTGAAAGTGGGAGCATAAGTCTAGGCGTGAACTCTCCCTCTACGTAAACTGGTTCCACTGAGGACCTTGAAATACCAAGTATGGCTACTTCTGGGGCATTGACTAGTGGCGAGAAGTATGTCCCCCCTATACTGCCCAGGTTGCTTACCGTGAAGGTACCTCCTTGAAGCTCCTCAACGGATATTTTCTTTGACCGTGCCCTTTCGGATAAGTTGATTAACTCAACTGCTATTTGACTAATGTTCTTCTTGTCAACGTCTTTTATTACAGGCACCATGAGTCCTCTATCCGTATCTACCGCGACGCCCACGTTATAGTATTTCTTATAGACTATTTCCCCATTATCTACGTCAACGCTAGCGTTAAACTTAGGAAACATCTTAAGAGCAGAAGCAACAAATTTAAGTATAATTGACGTTACCGTTAGCTTATTACTAGCTTTGTTGTCGTTCTCTGCATATCGCTTCCTTAACTTGTCGAGCTCGGTAATGTCCGCCTTGTCGTATTGAGTTACGTGAGGCACCGTCCAGGCTTTGGTAACGCGCTCCGCCGTGAGTCTTCTGACATTTGACATAGCTACCTTCTCTATTCTCCCCCATTTATTAAAATCGGGAAGCTCGTTAGGATTCGTAGCCATCTGCGATACAATAGGTGCCGTAGGCGTTTTCTTTATTGTCGGCTTCTCTCCTGTTTTCCTACCATCTAAGTATTTGTTTATATCATCAATTAAAATCCTTCCCCCCGCTCCCGATCCCTTTATAAAGTTTAGATCTAAGCCTGCCTCGCGCGCTAGCCGTCTGACCGAGGGAGAGGCAGGAATTAAACTAGGGAAATCGGTTTTGGATTCTTTTGTGAATGCAGTCTCATCTTCAACGGTTACAGTCTCCTGAGTAGTGGAAATCTCAATATCTTCGGCGCGATACTCTTCAAATTTCCTGCCAGACGCTCTCTGAAGGGTTTTGCTCTCTGGATGCACTACCTCTTGCCCTGCCTCTTTAGACTTAACGTTCTCGTTCTTTAATCCTTTGTGTTTGATGGTAATAAGCAATTGTCCTACGTTAATTTTATCCCCTTCTTTAATTAGAACCTCTTCTACCATGCCAACAACGGGGGCGGGGATTTCAACCGCTGCTTTATCAGTTTCAATCTCCATAAGTGGCTGCTCCTCCGCCACTTCATCTCCCGGAGAAACGAATACGCCTACAACATCAGCCGTTTCAATGCCCTCGCCCAGTTCGGGAAGTCTATACCGTATAATCACTCATTCTCACCGTATTTATTAGATTTAACATGTAACAAATAGAACTATTTTAAATTATGCAAGCATAGGATTTGCCTTGCTTGGGTTGACATCCAAATCCCGGATAGCTTTCTCAACAACTTCAGGCTTTAGCTTCTTCTCCCAAGCAAGAGAAGCCAGAACCGCTAGGGTGATATATCTCCAATCAACTTCAAAAAAATCCCTTAATCCCTTTCTCCCTGCGCTCCTTCCGAAACCGTCTGTTCCAAGCGAAATTAGCGGACGGGGCAGCCACTGAGAGATTGAATCGGGAAGAGCTTTTACGTAATCAGAGGCTGCTACGAAGACCCCTGGAGCATCCTTAACACACTCCGTGATATAGGAAATCCTCTTAATCTCAAGGGGGTGAAGCATGTTCCAACGTTCAGTTTCAAGACCGTTCCTATATAGCTCCTTATAGCTAGTTACGCTCCAGACATCTGCCGCGACGCTGTATTCCTTTTCCAATATCTCCTGCGCCCTAAGAACCTCATTAAGAATTGCTCCACTTCCAAAGAGCTGAGCGCGGAGTTCCATATCCTTACTCTCAGCGTCTTTGAACTTATACATACCCTTTAATATGCCATCCCTTGAACCTTTAGGCATAGAAGGCTGCTTATAAGTCTCGTTCATTACAGTTATATAGTAGAAAATATCTTCCTGCTCATGATACATTCGCCTTATCCCGTCCTCTATTATAACAGCGATTTCATAGGCGAAAGCAGGGTCATACGCTTTTAGATTGGGCACCGGATAGGCAAGTAAATGGCTGTGTCCGTCCTGATGTTGTAACCCTTCGCCTGCAAGTGTTGTTCTACCCGATGTTCCACCTACCATAAAGCCTTTACATCTTGCGTCAGCAGCAGCCCACACAAGATCACCGATTCTCTGAAAACCAAACATAGAGTAGAAAATGAAGAACGGGATCATATTTATCCCATGGGTCGCATAAGAGGTGCCCGCCGCTATGAAAGAGGACATTGAACCTGCTTCTGTTATCCCTTCTTCCAGTATCTGGCCGTTCACAGCCTCCTTGTAGTAAAGGAGCACTTGTTTGTCAACAGGCTCATAGAGTTGTCCCACGTGCGAATAAATTCCCACCTGCCTGAACAACGCTTCCATTCCAAAAGTGCGCGCTTCATCAGGCACTATGGGCACGATATATTTGCCAATGCCTTTATCCCTTAACATCTTGGCAAGCATTTTTACCAAAGCCATTGTGGTGGCTACCTCTCTTCTACCTGAATCTCCATAGAATTCTTCAAATAATTGCCTAGAAGGTGGTTCAAGCGCCTCGCATCTCACCTGACGCTTGGGTAAATAGCCTCCTAACTCATTCCTCCTTTTTTTAAGGTATTTGATTTCTAGGCTGTCTTCCGGTGCTTTGTAAAAAGGTGCTCTGGAGACGTCTTCATCAGAAATAGGTATTGCGAAACGAGTCCTAAACTCTTTTAGCTCGTCTTCATTCAGTTTCTTCTGCTGGTGCGTAACGTTTCTACCCTCCCCTGCTTCTCCAAGCCCGTAACCTTTTATCGTTTTAGCGAGAATCACGGTAGGCGATCCCACATGTTCCACCGCTGCCTTATAAGCAGGATAAACCTTCTCTGGATCATGCCCTCCTCGTCTCAATTTCTGAAGCTGTTCATCCGACAAATCTTTTACCATTTCTTGAAGTCTTGGGTCAGTACCGAAGAAATGGTTTCTTATGTATTCACCTGAGGCTACGGAATACTTTTGATAATCCCCATCAAGCGCAGTTCCCATCCTTTTTATCAACACCCCATCTTTATCTTTAGCCAATAAAGAATCCCAATTACTCCCCCAAATTACTTTAATTACGTTCCAGCCTGCGCCTCTGAATATAGCTTCTAGCTCTTGTATGATTTTCCCATTTCCCCTTACCGGCCCATCCAGACGCTGAAGGTTACAATTCACGACAACAATCAGGTTGTCGAGCTTTTCCCGTGACGCAAGCGTAATCGCTCCGAGTGTTTCAGGTTCATCCGTCTCGCCATCACCCAGAAAAGACCATACTTTCGCGTCGGTGCGCTCTTTTAACTTCCTATCCTCCAAATAGCGGTTAAATCTCGCCTGATAGATAGCCATAATTGGACTCAGCCCCATAGATACGGTAGGAAATTGCCAGAAATCAGGCATAAGCCATGGATGAGGATACGACGAGAGTCCCCTTTTGGATTTTGTCTCTTGCCTGAAATTCTGAAGTTGCTCTATAGAAAATCGCCCCTCAAGAAAAGCACGGGCGTAAATTCCGGGAGCCGCATGACCCTGGAAATAGACAATGTCGCCTTCATGATCTTCGCTTTTACCCCTGAGGAAGTGGTTAAACGCCACCTCATATAGGGCGGCGGCGGAAGCAAAGGTCGATATATGACCCCCTATACCCTCTTCTTTACGGTTAGCGCGCACCACCATAGCCATTGCGTTCCAACGTATTAGGCTCCTGATTTTCCACTCAATCTCAGGGTCGCCCGGATACGGAACTTGTCTCTCCGCTGGGATAGTATTCATGTAAGGGGTATTTGCAGCGAAGGATGGATTGACGCCCCTCTCCCTAGCGTGCGTTCTAAGTTCATTAATTAGCCTGACTACGCGCTCCGACCCGCTTGTCTCAAGAACGTAATCAAGGGAATCAAGCCATTCCTTTGTCTCTTGCGCCTCAAGTCCTGCAATTTTCTTATGTTGCTCGTTTTTCCTATTCATTTTGTTCCTTTTTGCATATTTTTTAGCATTTAACACCATTGGGATTTTACATTATTTTCGCAAGCCTTTCCCATGTAAACATTGACCATAAAGTAATTAGGTATATAATAAAAAGGCACTTATGAAAAAGTATGATTTAACTATAATAGGATCTGGACCAGGTGGCTATATATCCGCAATTAGGGCGGCGCAGCTTGGAATGAACGTTGCGGTGATTGAAAGGGATAAACCCGGTGGCGTATGTCTCAATTGGGGCTGTATCCCATCCAAATCCATACTTAAATGCGCAGAAGTATATGAATACTTCAATAATTCCAAAGAGTTTGGAATAGAATATAAAGAACTCTCTTATGATTATTCTAAGGTTATAGACAAGAGTAGAAAGGCTTCCGCCACACTCAATAAAGGTGTAGAATACCTGTTTAAGAAAAACAAGATCACGCTTTTTAATGGAGTAGGTAAGCTTATCTCAAAGGGGAAGGTTGGCGTTACGAACGAAAAGGAACAGTTAGAAGTAGATACGGATAAGATCATGATAGCAACAGGATCTGTCCCTATGACCCTTCCCGGACTTGAAATAGATGCGAGGCTTGTGGTAACAAGTGATGAAGCCATTTTTCATAAAGAGATTCCTAAGTCGGTCGTTATAATCGGCGGTGGTTACATCGGGGCAGAATTCGCCTATATATATAATTCTTTTGGTAGTAATGTCACTATTGTCGAGATGATGGACTATCTCCTGCCCGGTGCGGATCAAGAGGTGTCTAAAGAGCTTGAAAGGATTTTTAAGAAAAATGGAATGACCATACTGACAAAGACAAAATTCAAAAAAATCAAGAAAAAACGTAGCACAATTGATGTGATACTTGAGAGTATTGGTAGTAACGAAGAGATTAAGATAACTGCCTCGACAGTGCTCGTCGCCGTAGGTAGAAGGCCAGTATCAAATGATGCGCCGTCATCCCTCAGCTATTATAAAAAGTCAGGAGACATAGGGCTAAGCGAGCTTGGGATAGAAGTTGATGAGAGAGGCTTTATCAAGACGGATGAATCTTATATGACGACTTGCAGCAAAGTCTATGCTATTGGAGACGTTATAGGACCGCCTTTACTTGCTCATAAAGCTTCTGAAGAGGGCGTAGCGGCGGTTGAAAAGATGGCGGGCTTAATAAACAGTAAAGTTCATTACGATAACATTCCAGGCTGCGTATATTGTCAGCCTGAGATCGCGACAATCGGACTCACCGAGCATCAAGTAAAAGACAAGGGCTACAATTATAGCGTCGGAAAATTCCCCTTTAGGGCAGTGGGTAAAGCTGTAGGCACGGGAGAGACGGACGGTTTTGTGAAAATCGTATCGGACAAAAAGACGGGTGAGATTCTAGGCGCTCATATAATAGGTCACGGCGCAACTGAGCTAATTGGTGAGATTGCGGTCGGTAGAACGCTAGAGACAACGCCACTCGAAATAGCCACGACTTCCCATGCTCACCCTACCCTTTCCGAAGCCGTTATGGAGGCTGCCCTCGCCTCTATGGGTAGAGCTAGAAATATGTAGCAATATGAGTCTTCTTAACATCTGCAAGCTAGGACTTGTTCCTTATCAGAAGGCTCTTGAACTTCAATTGATCCTTCTTGAAAAACGGAGGAAGGGACAGATTGTAGATACTCTTATTACTCTTCAGCATCCTCATACCTTTACTGTTGGAAGGAGGGGTAATATGGAAAACCTCCTTGCGCACAAAGAAACACTTGAAAAAAACGGAATTCACTTTGAGGTAGTCAGCCGGGGGGGAGATATAACCTACCATGGTCCGGGACAATTGGTTGGCTACCCGGTATTGGACCTCAAAAACATGGAGTGTGACGTTCACAAATATCTTAGGAACATAGAGGAAACTATTATCCTTGCACTCAGTGAATATGATATTGAAGCAAGAAGGGTTGAAGGCGTAACCGGGGTATGGACTAAAAGGCATAAGATCGCCTCAATTGGCGTTGGCGTAAAGAGATGGATTACGTATCACGGGTTTGCGCTTAACGTAAATACGGACGTGTCTTATTTTGATATGATTGTGCCTTGTGGTATACGGGACGTAACAATGACCTCAATACAGCGCTGTCTCGCTAGTAGAGAGGAGATAGATATGAGTCAAATAGAGGAAACAGTAATTCAAGCGTTTTCTCGAGTATTTGGCATAATGAGCTACAAAACAGTAACACTTTCTGATATAACCTAAATGCTACCCGCTTTCCCCATCTACGTTCATCCGCGTAATCCCCGCCATTTAGGTACTATATCCGTGGATTGTTTTTTTAGAAGAGAGGACAAGCGTAACGCGCACCCTATGTGGAACGAGACTTGCCTGCTGATATAAGTATAAACAGATAAAATAGAACAATAGACGCTGAGATTACCATTAGTAAGAATTTCATAAGCGCTGCGGCTGATGCTAGGAATATCACGATTTCATTTAACCCGTGAGGGTCCGAGAGTTGGTTAAGTAAAAGAGTGTTCTCAACCACATTTATAAGACCTGCTAGCAATGGTAGAGAGAAATAAAAAAGGGCGCTTTTATATTGTATTCCTCGCACCAAATATCCTAGGAGATTAGCTGCAAACCCGACGTAGGAAATTATAAAAAGGTAGTCAACGCGAGCTAAGGTTGTATGCGCAAGTATGCCCTCTTCCCCACACTGAATTATCATGCTACCAAAAGCAGTTTTTGTAAACGCTAACTCCAAGGGTATTGTCCCTGCACACCCCAAGGGAAGGACCTGCGCCTCCAGTATAAGCATAACGGAAGCAAATAAAACAAAAAAACATCCTGAAAAAATAAGATACTGCCTGACGGCGATTGCCTGGAATAAAAAGTCTATGATTTTGTAGGACACGGGATTATTCGTATAAGTTTTGCAACAAGTATTACATTATAAAGCCAAATAATCAATACGTGCCATTATGTATTTCCACTGGCTGTGATAGACTGGCGAGGAATATCGTAATATACAAGAAAGGAGAACTCTTCACTATGAATAAATCGAGAATTGAAACGCTGAAGGCTCTCGTAGAAATGGATCCTGATAACCCTCTGGGAAGATACGGACTTGCTAACGAATATTTTAAGTTAGAAAACTATGAAGAAGCAATTATTCAGATAAACGAGTATTTGAGAATAAAGGGTGACGAGGGTGCGGTTTATAGAATGCTCGCTGAATGCTACTTAGAAACAGGGAATAAGGACAGGGCAAGAGTGTCTTATAACAAAGGTATAGAAGCTGCAAACCGATATGGACATCCATCAATGGTGGAGGAGTTTGAAGAAGCCCTCGAAATTCTGGATGACTAACGTGAAATGAACGCATAGCAATGTAAGTTGCAACTAAAGTATTAGTTGCAACTTATAATATCCCAGCACTAGATAGTAAAAGACCGGAAAAACGAGGATTAAGCTGTCGAATCTATCAAGAACGCCCCCATGACCGGGGACAATACCTCCCGAATCCTTCATCCCAACGCTTCGTTTAAGTAAGGACTCAACAAGATCTCCGAATACCGCGGTAATGCTGATAATGAGGCCAAAGGCTACCGTCCAACCAGGGTTCAACGGCGAGCTAAACAAAGCATTCACAACTAATGCCGTCACAACGCATATAACAATTCCTCCTAAAGTGCCTTCTACGGTTTTGCCAGGGCTGATTTTGGCACTAAGCTTGCGCTTTCCGAATAGTTTTCCCGTATAGTAAGCCCCTGTATCATTTAGAAACGTGCAGGCAACTGCGAATAACACAAAGAAGAAGCCAAAGTCTTCTACCCCCTGATTCTTCTCGGCAAATGCTCTTACGTTTTCGTTCTGATATACAACGTTCCTAAGTAAAATTCCATGGCTTAGAAGCCAACCTACGTATATTACGCCAAATACCGTTGTTCCTATGCTTACTATTGCTTTGTTCAAATCGCTCTTCCTAAGCCCAAGAATTAGCACTAAGATCACAAAGGCGGTGAAGCAGAGTGTTAAATAGTAATATCCAGCGTAAGCGCCTATACCAAAGAGAGCAGACGAAATAACTCCCAACGTTTTTTCATTGGGCAGGTTTTTTGACTCAAGCAGTTTTTGGTATTCAAGCTGACCGACGACTATCAAGATGAGAAAAAATAACAGATATAGCAACCCCCCTACGTAGAAAATCACATACATTAGCGGCACCGCTACCGATGCTGTAAGGAGTCTTTGAATAGAGTTGTTCATAGTTATAATGTAATATAGTTTCCCTGAATTGACCGATGTTGTAAAAACTTTTTGCGGTGAAAAGCACGCGTGAGCTCTTCTAAAATTAAGCTGATATACGCCCCTGACGAAAACTGTCCTATGATCATAGCCGTTTTTCTTTCGGGCTCGGGGACTAATTTTGTCGCTTTATACGAGGAACAGATGCGACTCCAGGAAACTGGGGAGAGACTTTATGGGAAAATAGACGCTGTATTTACCAACGTTTCCAACTCTAAGGGAGCTGAAAAGGCTAAAAAGCTAGGAATACCTGTAGTTAGATTAAGCTCAAAGGCATACTTTAAGGCGATTGGCAAAGATCCCAACGATGAAAAGGTAAGGAATTACTATGATGCAGCCTCAATAGCCTTAGTTGAGCAGGTTTGCTCACCCGACTTAATAGTGCTTGCTGGTTATAGAAGAAGGCTCGGATCTCTATTCTTGAGTAGATACAATAATAGGGTAATCAATCTATATCCAGGAGACGTTACCAAAGATTACCTTATTAAAGGCGTTGATGCTTCAGTTCAGGCACTCCAAGTGGGGGAAGATAGTATTAAATGCACTGTGTATATACAAAAAGATAAGGAGCGTTTCGGTCCCGCCATAGCTCAATCCGCTCCAATTTCACTTATGGGATTTAATGAAAGTGATAAAGAGCTAATGAACGCTAAAATTAGAAAAAAAGGAGAATGGGAAGTCCTCCCTTTCACGGTTCATCATCTTTTAGCAAGAGGTAGAGTCGGTATAGATAGTAAAGGGAATATTTACGTTGATGGGGAAAAGATGGGTGATAGAGGTTATCAACAATCCTCTATCTAAGTTGGGAAATAGTATTTGTAAAACCTCAAACCCTAAACACAATGAGTGTTATCTCCATAAAAAGAGCGTAAATAAATACCTCTGACAGTTGTTAAATGGATACAAGCCAATAGCCCCTGTGGAATAAAGTCATACCCACCCACCTCATCTCTTACTCCAACTATCCCTTAGCGTCGCCGTTCTATTAAATATGGGCACTCCACCTTTGGAATCTACTGGGTCAGGGTAAAAATATCCTATCCTCTCAAACTGGTAGTTGGTCTCAGGCTCTGGATGCAAGAGGCTCGGCTCAAGATAACAGTCCCTGAGAACTTTGAGCGAGTTGGGATTCAAAAAATCGATAAATTCTTTTCCTTCTTCCCGCCGTGGTAAGGGACGTGCCTTATCGCCCTCTGGCTCAGGCACGGTGAACAAGCGATCGTAGAGCCTAACCTCAGCCTTAATGGCGTGCTTTGCGGATACCCAGTGTAAAGTAGCTTTGACTTTCCTGCCGTCCGGGGCTCTACCTCCCTTGGTTTCTGGATCATATATGCAGCGAAGCTCTACAATTTCTCCGGATTCATCTTTAACCACTTCCGTACAGGTTATGAAGTATCCATATCGAAGCCTGACCTCTCTTCCCGGAGCTAGTCGGAAAAACTTCTTGGGCGGAGCTTCCATAAAATCGTCACGTTCTATGTAAAGCTCTTTAGAGAAAGGTACCTTCCTCGTTCCCGCGTTTTCGTCCTCTGGGTTATTCACAGCTTCAAGCTCCTCGCTAAAGTCATCTCTATAATTCGTAATTATAATCTTGAGCTTGTTAAGAACGGCCATGACGCGTCTTGCCCTCTTATTTAGTTCCTCTCTAATGCTGTGCTCTAGGAGCGCTATGTCAATAGTGCTGTCCTGCTTTGTAACACCTATAATTTCACAAAAATTTCTAATGGATTCAGGTGTATAACCTCTTCTTCTTAGACCTGATATTGTAGGCATACGCGGGTCATCCCAGCCGCTTACATGTCCGTCCTTAACAAGCTGCATAAGCTTTCTTTTACTTAATACCGTATAGCTCAAATTGAGCCTTGCGAACTCTATCTGTTGAGGATGATGGACTCCAAGAGCCTTAATAAACCAATCATACAGCGGTCGGTGATCTTCAAACTCCAACGTGCAGAGGGAGTGAGTTATGTCTTCAATTGAGTCGGACTGACCATGGGCAAAATCATACATAGGATATATTTTCCATTCGTTCCCCGTTCTGTGATGCGTCTCTTTTAATATCCTATACATAACTGGGTCGCGGAGGTTTAGATTCCCGGACGTCATATCAATCTTTGCCCTCAGAACGTGCGTGCCATTTTCAAACTCGCCGCTTTTCATCTTCTCAAAAAGTTCAAGATTTTCTTCAACAGTTCTGTCTCTGTAAGGGCTTTCCCTACCGGGCTCGCTCAAGGTACCCCTGTAGTCCCTAATCTCTTTGGTGCTTAAGCTATCTACGTAGGCTCTACCGTCTTTAATAAGCCGGACGGCATAATCGTATAACTTTTGAAAATAGTCAGATGCGTAACAAAGCCTGTCTTCCCAGTCGTAGCCTAGCCACTTTATGTCTTTCATAATAGATTCAACGTATTCGGTTTCCTCTTTAGTTGGGTTGGTATCGTCAAACCTTAGGTTGCAAGTCCCTTTATATTCCTTAGCCACTCCGAAATTGAGGCAGATTGACTTTGCGTGCCCTATATGAAGATAACCGTTAGGCTCAGGGGGAAACCTCGTAGCCACCCTACCCTCATATTTATTATTGGCGATATCCTGTTCAATCCGTGACCTTACGAAATCAATGCTCTTTTTCCCTGTTTTTTCTTTCATTATGGCTCCCCGTTTCCCTTATCTTACAAGGGACGTGGGTTAAAGTTTTATTATTATACAACCGTCTTTAGAGTTTGAAAGGAGGGAGTAAGGGAATCGTTTTCCGATCACTCAGGTACATACACAGACGGGCACAGACTTGCCCCTGCATTTGGTTATTAGTAATCACTCTTTTACCTTGTTACTCTCATGTTATGCAGACGAAAGATATAAAGACTGGATCCTGCTCCCTTGGGAATGGCAAGCGGGGAGACACGTCGTCCCATGACCATGAATTGACTGATTGACTTGCTCGCTTGAGAGCAGTTAAAATAAGCACCAATGTTTTTCCCAGCTTACCGATCAAGAAGGTTGAGAAAGAACAAAGGGTTACGGGAACTCATAAGCGAGACTAAGCTGTCGGTGAACGATTTAATATATCCTATGTTCGTAGGTCCGGGTCAAAAAGCAAGGTTTGAAGTAACCTCTATGCCCGGCATATACAAGCAGTCGATCGACAACGCAATCGAAGAAGTTAAAGAGGTTAGGAAACTAGGTATAAAGGCTATACTGCTTTTCGGCATCCCTCGAAAAAAGGACGAGCTTGGCTCGGAGGGATATGACGATAATGGCATTATCCAAAAAGCGCTTAGAACGATTAAGAAAAGTGTTAAGGATGTTGTAGTTATTACGGATGTTTGCTTATGCGAATACACAAGCCACGGGCACTGTGGAGTCGTAAAGGACGGGGACGTGGATAATGATGAGACGCTTGAATACCTAGCTATGATGTCGCTCTCGCACGCACGCGCAGGCGCCGATATAGTAGCCCCATCCGATATGATGGATGGGCGAGTAGGAGCGATACGCGGAGCTCTGGATGAAGAAGGATACGAAAATATTCCTATAATGTCTTATTCCGCAAAATACGCCTCCTCTTTTTACGGTCCCTTCAGAGAAGCTGCCGAGTCCACACCCCAGTTTGGAGATAGGAAAAGTTACCAAATGAATCCCTCTAACGTAAGGGAAGCGCTTAGGGAGATTGCTCTAGATATAGAAGAGGGCGCTGACGTAGTAATGGTAAAACCTGCCCTTTCTTACCTAGACGTGATAAGGGCCGCCAGAGAAGAGTTTGACCATCCTATCGCAGCGTATAATGTAAGCGGCGAATACTCAATGATAAAAGCCGCTGGCAAGCTAGGTTGGATTGACGAGAAACTTGTCATGATGGAGACACTAACGAGCATTAAACGAGCTGGCGCTGATTTGATAATTACTTATTTCGCCAAGGACGCAGCGAGGATTTTAAACTCTTTAATCTAGTAGCTCCCTTAAATTCTCAATCTTGTTGTTTCTACTCATAGATGTATATCGTTTTTCACGATCAATCAATAGGGCTTTTATACCTAAGGCTCTCGGGCCATGAAAATCGTTTTGTACATGATCTCCTATATGCAAAGATTCCCGAGGAACCGCCTGCGCCTTTTTAAGAGCCTCTTGATATATCTCGGGTGCAGGCTTTGCGTAACCCGCTTCACTAGAAATTACTATGAAGTCAAAGTAATCGCATATATCTAAGTCTGACATCACGTTATAAATCCTGGAGTCAAAGTTTGAAATTACTCCAAGCTTAAAACCCCGTGCTTTCAAATCTGATAACACTTCTTTGACCTCAGGGAATAATTCCCAAACTCTACTCCTAAACATTTCAAATAACTCATCAAAATACACCTCAAAAGTGTCAAACATCCCAACTTCCGAATAGACCTTTTCCACTATATCTTTCCAATAAAGTTTCTCAAGAGCCTTTCTTTCTCTTGTAGAGACCTCTCTAAAAGCGAGCGGTGGAGCCTGTCTAAAAGCTTTGGAAAAAGCCTCTTTTATCCGCTCTGGGTCTGGGCTAACGCCGTGTTTGCGCGCAACATCTGAATACGCACTGCCGAGACCTTTTCGTATGTAGAAGAGCGTGTCAGCAGCGTCAAAAAATATTGTCGTTATACTTTCTAAGTGCAATGTCACTTTCTCCTTTTGGAAATTTGGCGTTTAATATACGTTCTACTTTGAAATGAGTGAATATAACGCGCCCGTTTGCAACTTTACAAATAATATATAGTTTTTAGAATATATAAGCCCTAATAATTAAGGTTTGGCCTCAACCATTTTTCAGCTTCCTCAACGGTAACGTTCTTCCTCTTGGCATAATCCTCAACCTGATCCCTATTTATTTGACCTAGATGAAAGTATTTAGCTTCCTGATGAGCAAAATAAAGCCCAGCAACGGAGCTTGCTGGATAAATAGCATAGTTCTCGGTTAACTTAGCCCCTATATTCTTTTGAGCGTCAAGCAACTTCCATAGAGTCGCTTTTTCGGTATGGTCAGGACAAGATGGATAACCTGGGGCGGGTCTTATTCCTCTGTACGCTTCTTTTATTAAATCACCATAAGATAAGTTTTCACATTTTCCATAGCCCCAATTCTCGCGGGCTACCTTGTGCATCATTTCAGCCAACGCTTCTGCAAAGCGATCTCCTAGCGCCTGCACCATAATTGCCGAATAATCATCGTTCCTTTCCTTAAAAGCGCTTGAGAACTCCTCTACTCCCTGCCCAACGGTAACTACAAACCCACCTAGGTAGTTCGCTACTTCGGAGTCCCTTGGAGCTATATAGTCCGCTAGACACAAACATATTCCATTCTCTCCTTTATCTTTCTGTTGGCGAAGGAAGTGAAACCTACTGAGCACTTCTCTTCTACTATCGTCGGTGTAGATTTCTACGTCGTCCCCTACCCTATTTGCTGGCCAGAAGGATACGACGGCGCTAGGGCGAAAGCGCTTTTCCTCGACAATTCGATTCAGCAATCTTTGGGCGTCTTCAAAGAGTCCTTTCGCCTGTTTTCCCCACTTTTCATGCCCAAAAATTTTAGGAAAAACGCCTTTCAACTCCCATACCCAAAAGAATGGAGACCAGTCTATATAGGGAATTATATCGTTAAGGGGAATATTTTGGATTACGTGGGAGCCAAGCCTTTCGGGAATGTCCACGTTGAAATTATCCCAGTCCATCTTATACGCTTTCTTTCTCGCATCTCCTATTGAGAGATATTTGATCCGGCCTCGCGAAGATATATGTAGATTTCTAAGCTCATCGTGCTTGGCTTCTTGCTTCTTTGCAAACTCTTCGTATTTATTCGGATTCATTAAGTCATTACAGACATTGACTACGAGTGACGCATCCTGAACGTGGCTTACAATCCCACTGTATTGAGGCGCTATTTTGATCGCCGTGTGAGCTTTACTCGTCGTAGCTCCACCTATTAAAAGGGGTGTCCTGAACCCCTGTCGCTCCATCTCGGAGGCGTTATAGATCATCTCGTCTAGAGAGGGTGTAATTAGCCCGCTAAGCCCTATAATATTGGCGTTCACCTCCCTTGCCTTTTTCAGTATATTCTCGCAAGGCACCATGACCCCAAGATCAATAACCTCATAGTTATTACAGCCGAGCACTACGGAGACGATGTTCTTTCCTATATCGTGCACGTCGCCTTTTACAGTAGCCATCACAAATTTTCCCTTGCTGCCCCCGGAGCTTGATTTAGTCTTCTCTGCTTCTACGAAAGGCTCAAGATAGGCAACTGCTCTTTTCATAACCCGGGCACTTTTAACGACCTGAGGTAAAAACATTTTTCCTTTACCAAACAAATCCCCCACAACCTTCATACCGTCCATTAAGGGACCTTCAATTAGGTCAAGGGGTTTTTCATATTGCTGACGAGCCTCTTCGGTATCCTGATCTATATATTCGACAATTCCTTTCACAAGGGCATGCCCTAAACGTTCCTCAACACTCCCTTTGCGCCACTCTTCGGTGTCCTTGCTCTTTATTTTACGGGTTTCTTTTACCCGTTCGGCATATTCAACTAGGTTCTCAGTAGCTTCAGGGATTCTATTGAGTAGGACGTCTTCCACTTTTTCAAGAAGCTCCTTATCAATATTCTCGTATATCTCAAGCATGCCCGCGTTCACTATAGCCATGTCAAGCCCAGCGCTTACAGCATGATATAGAAACGCGCTATGCATAGCTTCCCTTACTACATTGTTGCCGCGAAATGAAAACGATACGTTGCTTATGCCCCCACTTGTCTTAGCCCCTGGACACGCTGACTTTATCTCTCTGACTGCTTCAATGAAATCTACGGCGTAGTTATTATGCTCTTCTATCCCGGTCGCTACCGTCAAAACGTTTGGATCAAATATTATATCACTTGGATCCATACCCGCCTCTTTTGTAAGAAGTTTATAGGCACGTCTACATATACGGACCTTATCCTCTTTACTCGCTGCCTGTCCCTTTTCATCAAACGCCATTACGACAACGGAGGTTCCATAGCGCATAATAGCTCTCGCTTGTTCTAGGAATCTTTTTTCTCCCTCTTTTAAACTAATGGAATTAACAATCCCCTTACCCTGCAAACACTTGAGACCAGCTTCTATTACGCTGAATTTAGAGCTGTCTATCATTATTGGAACCCGTGCTATGTCTGGTTCTGAAGCTATAAGGTTTAGAAACCTCGTCATACAGGCTTCGCCATCAAGAAGCGCTTCATCAAAGTTTATATCTATAATATTAGCGCCGTTCTCAATCTGTTGTTTAGCTACGCTCAGAGCCTCATCAAAATCATCTTGCTTAATTAGGCTTGCAAAGCGAGGGGATCCTGTGACGTTGGTGCGCTCCCCGACCATGATAAAAGGAGACCCTTTTTCATATATGTTAAGGACTTCGAGACCACTTAGGCGCATCGCCGAACTTAATCTGTCTGGAACCTTTCTAGGGGAAACCTCTTTTACCCTTTCTACAATTGCCTCTACATGATTAGGGGTAGTACCACAGCAGCCTCCGACCAAGTTGACAAACCCGCTTTGCGCGAATTCTACTAAAAAGCCCGATATGTCGCCCGGCGTCTGATCATATCCGGTTTCACTAAGCGGATTAGGCAATCCTGCATTTGGATAACAGCTTACGTAACAATCTGCTATTTTTGCTAACTCCTCTATATATGGGCGCATCTCTTGTGCCCCGAGAGCGCAGTTAATACCGACGCTAAACGGCTTTGCATGTCTCACAGAATTCCAAAACGCCTCGACGGTCTGGCCCGACAACGTTCTACCTGAAGCATCGGTAATAGTGACTGAAAGCATAAGGGGTAGGCTAATGCGATTCTCGGCCACGAACTTTTCTATTCCAAAAATAGCGGCTTTCAGGTTTAGTGTATCGAATGTCGTTTCTGCAAGTATTATATCAATGCCGCCATTGACAAGACCTTTTACCTGCTCGTAATATGCTTCTACAAGTTTATCAAAAGTAACCCCTCTATAAGCTGGATTGTTGACGTCTGGTGAGATAGAAGCGGTTTTATTGGTGGGTCCAAGTGCTCCGGCTACGAAACACACTCTGTCGGCGTGTTTAGACATGAATCCGTCCGCGGCATCCCTTGCAATTTTAGCTGCCTGTTTATTCAGCTCGTAAGAGATATTCTCCAAACCATAATCAGCTTGTGATACAGTGGTTGAGTTAAAGGTATTAGTCTCTATTATATCTGACCCGGCAGCCAGATATTGCTTATGAATCTCAGATATAACATCGGGTCTTGTCAGCGAAAGTAGGTCATTGTTTCCTTTAAGGTCCGTATGATGATCTTTGAAACGCTCACCCCTAAAGTCCTCTTCTTTAAGTTTATACCGTTGAATCATAGTGCCCATAGCACCATCTAGAAATAGTATCCTTTTTGAGGCAAGTTCACTTAGCAATTCGTAGGAGGACGACTTAGGTTTTTTCATAGTAGAGCTAAACCCATTGATCCCTGAGCTTTCTGAGTTCCGTAAATATTGATTCGGGATCAGTTTTCAACCCAGAGTTTCTTTCTGTAAGCTTTGTTATTAAATTAGTCTCGTCAAACCGCAAGAAGGGATTATACTGTTTTTCTTGTCCAATAGTAGTTGGAGCAGGTTCCTCCCCAGAAATCCCTGCTTTTTTTATTTCTTCGAGTTTATTCCTAGCTTCTTGGTTTTCTGGTTCTATACTAAGTGCGAAATTCAAGTTAGTCTCAGCGTAATTATGTCCAACGAAAACCCTATAATTATCAGGAAGGACTCTTAGCTTTGATTTAATGCTTTTGAATAAGTCCCGAACTACGCCCCTGTGTTTCGTATTGCCACAGCCGGAGAGAAACAAGGTATCCCCGACGAAAGCATTCTCTTCTAGAACTAGAGATATGTGCTCTGGGCAATGGCCGGGCGTGTGAATTACTTTAATTTCCTGGTTTCCGACTTGTATTACATCCCCTTCTTCTACTAAACCATACCTAGTGCCTACTAACTCTTTTCCCAGTGGATGAACAAGTGCTTTTGACATTTTAGAGAGACTGACCTTCAATATCACGTCGTTCCCTGCTATATGGTCAGGATGGCAGTGCGTATTAATCACGTATTTTACAAAAAGACCTTTATCCCTTATGAAATTAAGGATGGTGATTGGTTCTATCGGATCTATAACGGCACATTCCTTAGTTTCAGAGCACCAGATAACGTAGTTATAATTATTATCACTCTCCTCTATTGGAATTCTGGCAATTCCATATCTTTCTCCAGTAAATATGTCCATCTCCATTTCTCCTATGTGCATTAATTTACACTAATTGAGCATAAAACGGTCTTATTATGCCATAAAATATCAGGTAGAATATACGAGATAATGTTAAAATTACATATAGATAGTCTGTTCCATACTATGATACGCAACAGTAGGATGCGCGAGTGGCTCTTAGTTAAAGACATTAACGCATTGCTCTTGCTATCTTTATTCTTACTTGTTTTCCCGTCAGGATGTAGTAGTAATAAGAAGCCCGAATACATACCTGGCTCAAATATAAAGGGCTATAGAGCATCTATTTCAAAGGTTCTTTTGTCTCCGATTGCTTACGACGGGGCAACTTTAGCCCTTGAAGGTTTTGTTAAAGAGCTATCTCAAAATAAAGATGGGTCGTCCGCGACTGTTTTTAATCTCTCGGATCTAAATGGCAACACCATTCGCGTGCTAACTCCTGGTGAGTGGAATATGAAGGATAATAACTACGTCATAGTGGGTGGCATATATAGAAAGAAAGGTAACCGGTTCGAAGCCCGGCAGTTTGAGAAAATAGTGTTCATAGAGAAAGAAAAGGATAAAAAAATTAGAAAAAGAAATGAATGGTAGTCCACAATTTCTTTGACAGCCTTATGTGTAGAAGGTAGTCTGCAAAGTTTATTTTACTTTTGAAAAGAGGAAACTAATGAGTTTTGTCAAGGGGCTTAAATGCAAAGAATGTGGCGAGGAGTATCCAACGGAACCACTTCACGTTTGCGAGATTTGTTTCGGTCCCTTAGAAGCAGTTTACAAGTATGATGAGATAAAGGAATCTATATCACGTGATATAATTGAGAGAAGGGGTAATAATATATGGCGTTATAAGGAACTGATGCCCATAGATAAGGATCCAACAATAGGCCTTCAGGTTGGCTATACTCCATTGGTCAGGGCTGAGAACTTGGGTAACGTCTTAGGCGCAAGTGAAATTTACATAAAGAACGACTCAGTATGTTTCCCTACACTTTCATTTAAAGACAGGGTCGTTTCCGTTGCCCTATCAAAGGCAAAAGAATTTGGATTTGATACAGCCGCATGTGCTTCTACAGGCAATTTAGCCAATGCCGTGGCAGCTTTGACTACGGCGGGGAATGTGAAGAGCTATATTTTTATACCCTACAATCTAGAGCAGGCGAAAATTGTAGGAACAACCGTATATGGTTCAAACCTCATCGGAATTAAAGGGACTTATGATGATGTAAATAGGCTCTGTAGTGAAATAGCCGGCAAATTTGGTTGGGCATTTGTGAACATTAATATGCGCCCCTACTATGCGGAAGGCTCCAAATCTTTTGCCTTTGAGATAATGGAGCAGTTAGGATGGCGGGCTCCTAAGCATGTGGTTGTACCGATGGCAAGCGGTTCCTTGCTCACAAAAATATGGAAAGCCATCACGGAATTTGAGACGATGGGCTTGATAGAGAATAATGACACAAAAGTCTATGGCGCCCAGGCGCTGGGTTGCTCTCCTATAACGACTGCATTAAAGAATAAATGGGAGATTTTTAAGCCTGTAAAACCCAATACGGTAGCCAAATCTCTCGCAATAGGCACCCCAGCGGATGGATTCTATGCTATGCGCGTAATGAATCAGAGTAGGGGATGGGGCGAAGACGTTACAGATGCTGAGATTATAGATGGTATAAAACTGCTTGCCGAGACTGAAGGTATATTTACGGAGACCGCAGGAGGTGTAACAATTGCAGTAACTAAAAAGCTTATGAGTCAGGGAATTCTACCCAAGGATGAGTCAATTGTAGTCTCTATTACGGGTAACGGTCTTAAAACCCAAGAGGCGATAGTCAATGATGTTTCGCAGCCAGACGTTATCAATGCGGAACTAGAAGAGTTTGAAGAACTATATGAATGTATTGTGAATAACAAACAAGGAGGATCGCAAAATGCCGTCAGTGCGAATTCCAACACCCCTTAGGAAACTCACCGCCGAGCAGGATGAGGTTATAATAAGCAGTGCTAGCATCGGGGAGCTGATTGAGGAGTTAGAGAATCAATTCCCTGGAATAAAAAATAGACTCTGTGACGAAGAAGGTAATATAAGAAGATTTATAAACTTATACGTCAACAATGAAGATATAAGGTTTTTACAAGGGAAAGATACTTCCCTTAAAGATGACGACGTAGTATCTATAATTCCTGCTATTGCCGGCGGCTAGAATGTACTCTACTGCTTATCTTCTGAAGCCCTTTGTTTAGTGTCGTTGACTCCTGATCTGTCCACGCTCTGTTCACTATCGGTATCGGCGCGTTGCGAATTTTTTGATACAGTGACCAGAGCAGGCCTTAAAAGCCTCGACTTGAGCATATATCCTCGCTGCATTTGAGACAGAATAACGCCGGATGCAAGTTCGCCCGATTCTACCTGCTCAATTGCCTGATGAATACTTGGATCAAAATCCGTTCCCTTATCTGCCTTAATTAACTCCACCCCAAATGCTTCAATAGAGCTTATAAATTGTTTGTGGACGAGTTTGACTCCTTCCAAAAGTGGTTTGGCGTCTTCTTTGGACTCGGAGTGCTCAATCGCCCTCTCCAGATTATCAAGCACATTGAGTAATGATTTGATCAACTCTTCATTCCCATAAGCTATAATATCGGCTTTTTCCCTTACCTGTCTCTTTTTATAGTTTTCAAAATCAGCGGCAAGTCTTAAATACTTTCTCTCAAGCTCCGTGTAATCTTGTTTATTAGTATCAGCGTCTTTCTCTTCTTCTAAGTTAATACTTTCATTATCGTTAACCTGATCTGCACTCAAATCAGTACCCTCATTTTTCTCATCTGTGCTATTAGGACTCATTTCACTCTCCTTATTCAACTCAATTCTTTTTAGAATAACTACGATTAGTTATACACAGCTAGCGGGAATATCCGCGCTAATAAGAACTTGCTGAAAATATAATAATCGCTATATACGTTGTCAACGGAAAAGATTGTAATTAAAAGCGGCTTTTATAAGGCTAGACTGTAAGCTATGCCTTCAAGGAGACCACCATCGCTTACTATAAGTTCCTCCTTGTAAAATCTCTCGAGAGTGTTTAGCAATATATAGCCTCCTGCGATGATTATGTCTTCTCTCCCCTCTTCAAGTCCAGGGATCTTGGTCCTCTCATCTTTAGGAATTCCTAATAAAGTCTCAATGATTCTAGCTACTTTGCTTTTTGTCAGCACGTAATTGTTCACTAGTCCCGAATCATATTGACTCAGTCCTAAACCAATTGAAGCAAGGGTCGTCGGGGTACCCGCCGTCGCCACTATACATAACTCGTCACCTTTAGCCTCAAACGCTGATAATTCATCCCTTAACACCTCTCCTATCTTTTTAGATAACCGCTCAAGAAGCTCGCTTGTTTCCCACTCTTTAGCTAAAAACCTTTCCGTTAAATGCACTGCCCCTAAATTTAGGCTCTTGATTTTACTAATAGCTGCATTTTCAACCTCTACATATTCTGTACTTCCCCCTCCAATGTCAATTATTAAGCAAAGTGGAGCAGATATTTCTATTGTATTAAGTACCCCTTTAACTGTAAGGCGGGACTCCTCTTCCCCTGAAATGATATCAACGCATATGTCAGTCTCATCATTAATTTGCTCTATGAACTCAAAGCCATTCCGAGATTCTCTAACCGCGCTTGTAGCGACTGCCTTTAAGCGTTTTACTTCGTATTCGTCTATGATCTTAGAAAAATGCCTTAGAGCACTGAGAGTTCTCTCTTTGGCATTCGTTTTTAACAGCCCCTCATTAGGAGAGAAGCCCTCACCTAGTCGCGTGATTTTATGTTCAATGCGCAGCTTCTCTAAATGACCTGGCTTTTTATATTCACAAACAAGAAGCCTTAACGTATTTGTCCCTATGTCAATTGAGGCTATGCGCACTTTGGGATAAGGTTACTCAAAAACTATTCAAGTGCAGACTTATAGGTAAAATTTGGACTTTCTACTATCCTTCTGAATCCCTTTCTACAGAGGATTCCGCGATTATCTTCCGGGCTAAATGGTCCGGAACCTGTTCGTAACGGGAGAATTCCATTGTGAACGTTCCTCGCCCGCTCGTAATGGATCTTAGTTCAGGAGCGTAGGTTAGTATCTCCGACATCGGAATCATAGCTTTGATACTGTGAGTTCCCCCAAATGAGTCAACCCCTGATACTTTTCCTCTTCTAGAACTCACGTCTCCTATTACGTCTCCCATAGAATCCTCAGGGATAGTAATCTCCATTTTCATCACGGGCTCAAGGAGTAGTGGCTTCGCCTCTTCCATTGCCTTTTTAAATCCAATAGACCCTGCGATTTGAAATGCCATATCAGAAGAATCCACAGGGTGATACTTACCATCGAAGAGAGTAACCCTTACGTCCACTACCGGATACCCTGCGCAAACCCCACTCTTCATAACCTCTACTATCCCCTTTTCAACCGAAGGAATGAAGTTTTTTGGAATGGCTCCGCCTACAATCTTATTTACAAACTCAAACTCCCTACCCCTTTGCAAAGGCTCTATTTCAATCCAGGCGACTCCATACTGACCTCTTCCACCCGTCTGCTTCACGTATTTACCTTCTGCCTTAGCTCTTGACCCAATTGTCTCCTTATAGGGAACTCTTGGAGTGTGAAGATCAACTTTTACTTTGTAAATATCCCTCAGCTTATTTACGGTAACCTCAACGTGAGACTGTCCAGTGCCTGAAAGAAGAAATTCTTTGGTCTCCTCATCCATGCGGTATTGAATTGTAGGATCCTCTTCTTGAATTCTATTCAATGAAGGATTTAGCTTGTCTTCGTCATTTCTAGTTTTAGGCTCGATAGCGTAAGATAAAACGGACGCAGGTATAGGAACCTCAGGAATAACAATAGGATTTGAGTCATCGCTAAAGGTCTGTCCAGTATGGGCTTCCTTGAGCTTATTAGCAGCAACTATATCACCGCAATTAGCAGTATCAGTTGGGAATTGTTGTTTTCCTATAAGCCTGTGCAATTGGCCAAGCTTTTCTTTTGATCCGTTAGACGAGTTATAGATTATTGAGTCCGATTTAACAGAACCCGAAAACACCCTGAATAAAGACATTTTTCCGGCATAAGGGTCTGATATCGTCTTAAATATATAGGCTGCCAGAGGATTATCTTGGTTAGGCGTAACCATCATTACCTCTTCACTCTGAACGTTTTTGGCAACTAATGGCTTTCTCTCAGTTGGAGAGGGTAAGTACCTACAAATCCCTCCAACAAGCGCCTTAATTCCTATTAGGTTAGTTGCAGAACCTGCAAATACGGGATAAATTTTGGCGTCAAGTATGCCCTGGTGAAGCATTTTAATCATAATCCCTTCGTCAATCTCTTCACCATCTAGATATTTCATAAGTAGATCGTCATCAAGCTCCGCAACTGCTTCTACGATTTTCTCCCTAGCTGCTTTGGCACTATCTAGCATATATTCGGGTATAGCTATTTCCCGCACGTTTCCTTCCCCATCATACCTATATGCTTTCATATCCACGAGGATAATTACCGCATCAAAGTTTCCCTCTTCTCCAACTGGAAGCGTGAATGGAAGGGCTTTGATATTCAGCTCGTCAGATATGTTTTTAATGGTCTCGTCTAAGGAGGTGTTCTCCTTGTCGAGCTTATTTATGAAAACAATTTTGGGTATATCCCGCGCCATATCCCAGTATTTTCCAATTTGTGCACCGGACTCCGACGAAGATGCCTCGACTACAATGACGGCACCGTCCGCAACCTTAATAGCATTATCGGTCTCATACAAAAAGTTCAAAAACCCGGGAGTGTCAATGAGGTTAATTAGGTGGTTAGATTTAGTCTTAAAAAATGCCGTATGGGCATTGATAGACATCTTACGATTTTGCTCTTCGGATTCATAATCAAGAGTTGAGGAATCTTGGTTGACTTTACCTAATTTTTCAGTCACGCCGTGCAGAAACAGCATTGCCTCAGCCAGAGAGGTTGTTCCAGCGCCGTGTGGAGATACAAGAACGACGTTCCTAACGCTCTCTTGGTTGAACTGATTCATTAATGCTCACCTCTATGCCCTTTTAGCATATAGAATTCCCCAAATTTAGTGTTTTACCTTATATTTTCTTCTAAACCTTTCTACCCTACCCTTCGCTTCTGCTGTCCTTTCTCTACCAGTATAGAAGGGATGGCAATTTGAGCAAACCTCAACGGTAAAAGCCTCAAAACGAGTTGATTTTGTTACATAGGAAGCTCCGCAAGCGCAGCTAATTGTAACTTCTCTATATTCCGGATGAATTCCAGCTTTCATTAGCCTGCACCCCCTTGTATTTATAAACTGTATATCCATAAACTGTTCTCATAATACTTCAGCCCATCTCGTAAGTTACAACATAAGCAATTATGAAGAAAGCTAACATATAAACTCAAACTAGGCAACAAGTATTAAACCACTCAAATGAAACCACAGAACCCCAAAAATAACAAAGGCGACTATTCAGCCGCTCTTGTTATTTATTTAGAATGTTTTGATTTAGATTAACATCTTACTTTTCGGTAAACTCTGCGTCTATTACTTCATCATCACCTTTGTCACTCGCATCTTTACCTTTCGCATTCTCTTGAGCCCCTCCTCCACCCCGCTGCTGCTGACGTGCATTACTAGTCTGAGCACCTTCAGCGTTCCCAGGAGCTCCTTCTTGCTGAACCTGCTGCTTGTACATTAGCTCAGCAAGTTTGTGAGAAGATTGTGTTATTTTCTCAGTAGCCGCCTTTATCTGGTTAGGGTCATCACTCTTAATGGCGCTTCTTCCTTGTTCAAGAGCCTCTTCCAGTTCACTTTTCTCATCTGGAGAGAGTTTATCTTCAAACTCCTTAAAACTCTTACTAGTTCTGTGAATAAGCTCGTCTAACTTATTCCTGCTTTCAACAAACTCGTGGCGCTTGTGGTCTTCTTCTAATTTTTCTTCAGCTTCTTTGATCATACTTTCAACTTCCTCTTTGTTAAGCCCGCTAGAAGCTTCCACCCTGATTTTTTGTTCTTTCTGAGTGGCGAGATCCTTTGCGGAGACGTGCAGAATACCGTCGGCGTCAATATCAAACGTAACCTCTACTTGAGGAATACCCCTTGCAGCAGGTGGAATACCATCCAAAATAAAGCGTGCAAGCGTCCTGTTGTCAGACGACATTTGACGCTCGCCTTGCATCACGTGAATTTCAACTGAGGTTTGATTGTCTTCCGCAGTGGTAAAAACCTGGCTCTTTTTAGTAGGTATCGTCGTGTTTCTCTCAATAATTTTAGTCATTACTCCACCTAGTGTCTCAATTCCCAGCGAAAGAGGCGTTACATCGAGCAAAAGAACATCTCTTACTTCTCCGCTAAGCACTGCTCCCTGAATAGCTGCCCCCATAGCAACTACTTCATCTGGATTTATACCTTTATGAGGTTCCCTGCCAAAGAAGTCAGTCACTACTTTTTGAACGATCGGGATTCTTGTTGAACCCCCAACTAATATAACTTCATCAATATCTCCAGATTTCAAGCCAGCATCTTTTAGCGCTTGTTCGCAGGGACCCAGTGTCCCCTTGACTTTATCTTCTATAAGCTGCTCAAACTTAGAGCGGGTTATCTTCATAATTAAGTGCTTCGGCCCCGTAGAATCAGCTGTAATAAAGGGCAAGTTCACCTCTGTCTCGAGCGTATTAGATAGTTCTATCTTAGCCTTTTCCGCTTCTTGTCTCAGTCTTTGAAGTGCCATTTTATCATTTCCAATGTCTATGCCGGATTCTTTCTTAAACTCTTCAATCATATAATCCATCACAGCTTGATCAAAGTCATCTCCGCCAAGATGCGTGTCACCATTAGTCGATTTAACCTCAATAACGTTATCTCCAACCTCGAGTACAGAAATGTCAAACGTTCCACCACCCAGATCATAAACAGCAATAATCCCCTCGCTTTTTTTATCAAAACCATAAGATAAAGCAGCAGCCGTAGGTTCGTTTATAATTCTTTTAACTTCAAGCCCTGCAATTTTTCCTGCGTCTTTGGTTGCCTGTCTCTGACTATCATTAAAGTAAGCCGGGACGGTAATTACGGCTTCGTTAATTTCCCCCCCGACGTAATCTTCAGCAGCTTTTTTTAGTTTCATCAATACGCTAGACGAAGCCTCAGGTGGAGAATATTCCTTACCCATCACTTCTACCCAGGCGTCATCATTTTTTGACTTTACTACTTTATACGGGAGTTTTTTCGCTTCCTCTTCCACTTCCGCAAAACGCCTCCCCATTAGTCTTTTAATCGAAAAGATGGTATTTGTAGGATTCACAACTCCTTGCCTTTTAGCGGGTCTCCCTACCAACGTTTCACCTTCTTTTGTGAACGCTACAACAGAAGGCGTAACCCTAGTACCTTCTTCATTTATTATCACCTTAGGTTCCCCACCTTCAACTATAGCAACAACTGAGTTGGTAGTTCCTAGGTCAATCCCAATTATTTTGTCGCCACTAGCCATTCTATTTACCTCCTACAGCTTTGCACTTTTCTATTTTACTAAGGAAAGTTCTCGATGGTTTCTCTAACCGCAAATACAACCATTCCCGAGATGTCATCTTTTTGAAACTAATCACCATTTAGATATTGTCAAGGTATTTAGTCGTGTTTCGCCGCCCCCGGAATGCCCTAGGTGAAACGAACCTACAAATAAATATGGATAAACCAACAATCTACAACCGCATGCTTACTCGTTCCAATTATACGATTCTAATAATGAATAGATGGATTAATAAAGAGGTTGGTATTTATTAACTCTTATTCTTTATTGCTTCTACGGCTTTGAAGGCTGCCTCCCGCATATCTCTCCCAGTAATTATGTTTAAGCCTGATTCAGCAAGAATACCCCTTCCTATCTCAACGTTTGTCCCCTCAAGCCTGACAACTAGAGGCACATCTATTCCTATCTCTTTCGCCGCCGCTATGATACCTTCAGCTATGGTATCGCATTTCATTATACCTCCAAAGATATTAACAAAAATCGCCTTTACGTTTGAGTCGCTCAGGATCATTTTGAAAGCATGCGCTACCTGCTCCTTACTAGCACCACCCCCCACGTCTAAAAAGTTAGCAGGCTCTCCCCCATAGTGTTTAACAATATCCATAGTTGACATGGCAAGTCCAGCTCCATTTACAAGACAACCGATGTCCCCATCAAGCTTGACGTAGCTGATACCCCAATTCTTGGCTTCGAGCTCCGTCGCATCCTCTTCGTCAGGATCGTGTAATTTCTCTATATCCGGCCGTCTAAACAGCGCATTGTCATCAATATTTATCTTCGCATCAAGTGCCAAAACGCCGGAATCCTTAGTAAGTATAAGGGGATTAATCTCAACGAGGGAGCAATCGTTTTCTATAAAAACATTATAAAGCGCTAACATAAGTTTGACCGCCTTATTTACAGCTTTTCCTTCAAGATCTAAAAAGTAGGCTATATTCCTGCATTGAAATGGAAGTAGTCCCATAGTGGGATCCACATACCCTTTTAATATTTTTTCAGGCGTTTTCCGCGCTACTTCTTCTATTTCAACTCCACCTTCAGGACTAGCCATCACTACTACTCTCTCTTTTGACCTGTCTATTACCATGCCCAGGTAAAACTCTTTCTCTATATCCAAGGCTTCCTCTATAAGCACCTTGCTCACTAACTTTCCCTCGGACCCGGTCTGATGAGTAACTAAACTCATTCCGATCATCTCCGAAACTAATCGCTTGACCTCCTCAAGCGTGTTGGCGAGTTTTACCCCACCCCCTTTTCCCCTCCCACCGGCGTGTATCTGGGCTTTTACGATGCACCTATCGCTTTTTAGTCCTTGTGCTATTTGAGAAGCTTCATCTTCATTGAAAGCAACCTTCCCAGTCGGTATGGCTACTCCTTCTCTCGCCAAGAGCCCCTTCGCCTGATACTCATGTATGTTCACAGTAAGCTTCTCCTCATCTTATCTATCCTAAGCCTTATTATCTTTCTGCAAGTGCAAAGTTAGAATTAGATTCCCTTCAACTTATTCACCACCCATTTAAGCGGATCAAAATACTTATCAGCTACCCTCTCCTTCAAAGGTATAATAGCGTTATCCGTTATATGAATTCCCTCTGGGCATACTTCTGTGCAGCATTTTGTAATGTTACAGTAAGAGACGCCTGCCTCCCTTCTAAGTTGCTCGCTTCTGTCCTCCACATCTAGCGGGTGCATCTCAAGCTCAGCCAGTTTGATCATAGCTCTTGGACCAAAGAACTCTCCCTTTTTATCATGGTTTCTAAGTATGTGGCAAACATTCTGGCATAAAAAGCATTCAATGCACTTGCGGAACTCTTGACCGCGTTCCACGTCTTCCTGAAACATCGTCCAGTCAGTATTTGGTGCAGGCGTGAAAGGTTTAATTTTCTTTCTAACCTCATAGTTCCAAGAAACGTCCGTTACCAAGTCTTTTATAATAGGGAAAGTTCTAATAGGATGGACGGTTACGGGCTTATCAAGGGGAAGACTGTCTAAACGGGTCTTACAAGTGAGCTTAGGCATACCGTTTATCTCAGCGCTACAAGACCCGCATTTTGCAGCTTTGCAATTCCATCTTACAGCTAAGTCTCCATCATGATTTGCTTGAATAAAATGAATTGCATCGAGCACTACCATACCCTCGTCAACGGGGACTTTATATTCTTTTTCCGCTCCGCCAGTAGCGTCACCGCGGTATACTCTCAACGTAGCAACAGACATTTTACTTGTACCCTCCGTCAACTATCCTCTTTAGCTCCTCAGGAATTACAGGTAATGAAGACGTCCCTATTAACATATTACTATTATCTTTTAATACTAATGAATTAACCCTGCCCCACTTCTCGTCGTTGTAGTCAGGAAAATCAACGCGGCTGTGGGCTCCTCTACTCTCTTCCCTTTGGTGAGCGCACCTTGCGATAGCTTCAGAAACAATTAGCATTGATTTTAGGTCCCTACAAAGGTGCCAGCTCGGATTAAACATACGAGTTCCCTCTATTTTTAACTTAGAGGCTCTCTTCTTTAGCTTCTCTAACTGCTCAATACCCTCGTGCAATTTTGCTTTCGTGCGAAACACGCCTACGTAGTCACCCATAACCTCTTGAAGGGAATAATGAATAGCATAAGGATTTTCACCTTCGCCATTGTTATAAGGCTCAAGCATTTCACCTACTGCCCTTTGTACGTCTAATTCATTAATTCTAAGAGTACTTCCTCCTATTTTATTTGCGTATTGTGTTGCTCCTAACCCTGCCCTCCTTCCAAACACCAATAAATCAGACAGGGAATTGCCACCCAAACGGTTAGCACCGTGCATTCCACCAGCAACTTCACCAGCGGCGAAGAGACCCAAGACCGTGCTACTTGCCGTGTCAGCATCTACACGCACGCCACCCATAACGTAATGAGTCGTCGGAAACACTTCCATAGGCTCCCTTGTTATGTCAATTTCGGCGAATTCCATAAATTGGTGATACATGCTAGGCAGTTTCTTTTTTACGTAATCAGACCCTCTATGAGAAATGTCAAGGAATGCCCCTCCGTGTGGTGAACCGCGCCCCTCTTGAACCTCCGTATAAATTGACCTCGCAACGACGTCTCTTGTTGAAAGCTCCATCCTTTCAGGATCGTATTTCTCCATGAACCTATCGCCTTCTCTATTGCGGAGAATACCACCCTCACCCCTTACTGCTTCCGTTACGAGGATTCCCTTCACGCTAGGAGGCCAGACCATTCCAGTGGGATGAAATTGCACAAACTCCATATCTATCAATTCAGCCCCCGCTTCGTAAGCTAAAGCATGACCATCCCCTGTATACTCCCAGGAGTTAGAAGTGACTTTATATGATTTCCCTATTCCACCTGTAGCGAGAATAACCGCCTTTGCTTTGAATAAAACGAATCTTCCACTTTCCCTCCAGTAACCGAATGCCCCCGATATGCGTTCTCCATCCTTAAGGAGATGAGTAATAGTGCATTCCATATATACGTCTATTCCCGAATGTATGCCCCTGTCCTGAAGTGTGCGAATCATTTCAAGACCGGTCCTATCTCCCACGTGAGCCAATCTTTTCCAAGTATGCCCACCAAAAGCCCTCTGCATTATTTTGCCGTCATTAGTGCGGTCAAAAAGCGCTCCCCAATGCTCAAGCTCCCTGACGCGATCGGGCGCTTCCCGCGCATGGATCTGAGCCATGTGCCAGTTGTTTAACATCTTCCCGCCATGCATAGTATCGTGGAAGTGTGTCTTCCAATCGTCCCCTTTATCTACATTTGTAAGTGCAGCAGCCACCCCACCTTCAGCCATAACCGTGTGAGCTTTACCTAGAAGTGACTTACATACGAGCCCCACGCACGCACCCCGAGCAGAAGCCTCTATAGCAGCTCTAAGCCCTGCCCCTCCCGCACCGATAACTATTACGTCGTGTGTATGTGTTTCATACTTGTCCATTTATATAACCCTCATGTCGGCAATTGCGCCCTTCGCTAACAAAAAAACGTATAGATCCGCAAGCGCCACGCTAAAAAGACTTAACCACGCCCACAACATGTGGCGCTCGTTTAGTGTGCTTGCCTTACCCCAAAGTTTAAAGCGCGTAGGGCATTTTGAGAAAACATCCAAGTTTCCACCTATAAGGTGGCGAAACGAATGACATGAAAGCGAGTACATGGTTAAAAGAGAAGCATTGACTATCAGAACTATTGTTCCCACTCCAATACCAAAACCGTCTTCAAACTTAAATGCCTTCAGGGCATCAATCCATAAGAAGATGAGCACGACTCCGGCAGCATAGAAGAAGTAACGGTGTATATTTTGCAATATGAAAGGAAATTTACTCTCCCCGACGTAAGAACCCTCTTTAGATAATGGTCGAACTACACAAGCTGGTGGAGACATAAAGAACGCCCGATAGTAAGCCTTTCTATAATAATAACACGTAGCTCTAAACCCTAATGGTGCCCAAAGTATAAGTATGGCTGGAGAAAAGGGCCACCAAGAAGGCAGCATGTAAGGTGAGTAAAATGGAGAGAGATAAGGATATGCAAGAAAGTCAACGTTTGCCAAAGCACGCCAAGTTGAATAAACACCGAATGCCCCTAGCACAATTGCCGTTACAAGCGGCGCAACCCACCAAGCATCGCGTCTCATTGTAATAGCATTTTGTATACTCCCATTTGACATTATACTCCCTCCAACAATGAACCAATGCATTTTATATTACGCTTGAATAAAACAAGTTTTCTAAAAAAATAGCACCTAGTATCGTTAGAACAATACCATTAAAATTATGGAGCAAGACCCCGGAATCTACATTATGTCACAGCACCCCCAAGCCTTCAATGTGCTCGCACAACTCTTTTACATGGTTCGCTGATAGATGAAGGGATTCTTTCTCTTCATCACTAAGTCCAATTTCAAAAATTCCTTCTATTCCGGCTCTCCCTAATTTAACCGGCAGCCCTACAAAAGTGCCCTCGATACCGTACTCCCCTTCTGCAAGCACGCAGCACGGCAAGATTTTCTTCTTATCTTTTAGAATAGCCTCGACCATTTCAACTGCTGATATTGCAGGTGCGTAGAAAGCGCTTCCCGTCTTGAGTAACTTAACTATTTCTCCTCCCCCTCCTCGCGTTCTTTCTACGATTGATTCTAACCTTTCGGGAGGGATGAGTTCGGTTACCGGCACGCCCGCCACAGTTGTGAACCTTTCAAGGGGTACCATGTCGTCTCCGTGCCCTCCTAAGACAAAAGCATTAATATTTTCGACCGAGACACCTAGCTCCATGCTGATAAAAGCTCTAAATCTTGCGGAATCAAGTACTCCCGCCATACCCACTACGCGTTCTCTTGGAAAGCTGCTTACCTTATGGGCTACGTAAACCATTGCATCAAGTGGGTTTGTAACAAGTATCAATATTGAGTTAGGTGATTTTGCCGCCACGTTTTCCGTAACCTGTTTAACTATATTTGTATTTGTAGAAATCAAATCGTCTCTACTCATGCCGGGTTTGCGTGGTATGCCAGAGGTAATTACTACAATGTCCGATCCCTCGGTATCATCATATCCGTTCGTTCCCGTTATGTTGACATCATAACCGTAAACCGGGTTCATCTCCATCATATCCAATGCTTTGCCTTGCGGCATACCCTCAACTATATCCACCAAAACAACGTCTCCAAGCTCCATTTGTGATAGCATTAGAGCCGTCGAAGCTCCTACATTGCCGGCTCCAATAACTGAAATTTTTGGTCTGCCCATTTATAATTAACTCCTTGATATTTTTTCTCTGTGTTTTTTCTACTTCTCTGTGTTTTTTCTACAGGGGATTAAAACTTATTACCACTATTTGATTTTACACTTTATCCATATTAGCTGCGATAGCTTCTCCGAATTCTGAACATTTAAGGAGAGTCGCGCCCTCAAGCTGCCTTTCGAGATCGTATGTTACCGTCTTATCCATAATGGTTTTTTCCATAGCCCTTATAATTAGCTCTCCTGCTTCACTCCAACCTAGATAATCAAACATCATTACGCCGGAGAGTACCAATGAACTCGGATTTACTTTATCCTGACCTGCGTATTTGGGTGCCGTGCCGTGCGTCGCCTCAAAGAGCGCCATATAATCTCCGATATTGCCTCCTGGCGCCATACCAAGCCCTCCTACTTGTGCAGCACAGGCATCAGATAGATAATCGCCGTTCAGATTAGGAGTGGCAAGCACCTGGTAGTCTCTAGTTCTAGTTAATATCTGCTGTAGCATATTATCAGCTATTCTATCTTTTATTACTACTTTCCCGTTCGGCCTTTCACCATTGTAAGTATCCCAAAGCTCCTCTTCCGTTATAGAAAGATCTCTGAATTCCTCCCTTGCAATATCATAACCCCAATCTCTAAAAGCCCCCTCCGTATATTTCATTATATTCCCTTTATGGATCAGCGTAACGCTTTCAAGCCCCTTACTCAACGCGTGTTCAATCGCTTTTCTGACAAGCCTTTTGGTACCCAAAGGACTTATTGGCTTAATACCTATACCCGAATGCTCCCTGAGGCTAACGCCGTATTTTTCAACAAGATAATTTCTAATTTCGTAAGCTTCCTTTGTCCCACTCTCCCATTCGATTCCTGAGTAAACGTCCTCCGTATTTTCCCTGAATATTACCATGTTCATAGCCTCAGGATCCTTAACGGGAGACGGCGTGCCCTTTATATACCTGACTGGCCTCACGCAAGCATAAAGGTCGAGAATCTGCCTTAGCGCTACGTTTAAACTCCTAATCCCCCCCCCTACAGGAGTCGTTAGGGGTCCCTTTATTGCCACTGTATAATCCTTTATGCTTTTTATAGTTTCATCAGGCAGCCATTCACCTGTTTGTTCGTAAGCCTTCTCTCCGGTCAGCACCTCATGCCATACAATCTTTCTCTTAACACCGTAAGCTTTTTGCACAGCCGCATCGAATACGATTTGTGAAGCGTGCCAGATATCAGGACCAGTCCCATCGCCTTCTATAAATGGAATCACTGGATTATCCGGAACAACTAGCCGGCTTTTTTGCTTATCTACAATTATTTTCTCCCCATCCCTGGGTTTTGCGTCGGGTGACATCATCTAAACTCCTAATTATTATTTATAAACCTAAATTGTTATTTGTAAATCTAATTCACACCACTGATCCCTAGCCTAAGGTTTTAGGTCTCAAAATATAAACAAAAAAAATCAAATAGCAAGTTAACACCTTTCCCAGTTTTTCACGCGCGTATTTACACAAAACAGTGTTGGATCACCTCACCTGCATCATTTGTCTTAAAACAGTCTGTAAAATCCCACCATTTTGATAGTAATCAACTTCTACTGAACTATCTAGTCGACATAATACGGTGAATTTGAAAGCGTCTCCACCGGGACGGGTTACTTTAACACTAATGTCTTTTCTAGGCGAAAGTCCCTCTTTGATTCCCACAATATCAAATTTTTCATACCCCGTCAGCCCGAGAGATTCGCTGCTCTGGCCACGCTTGAATTGAAATGGCAGAATGCCCATACCTACTAAGTTGCTCCTGTGAATTCTCTCAAAGCTCTCTGCTATGACAGCCTTTACGCCTAAAAGTGCCGTGCCTTTCGCCGCCCAGTCACGTGAACTTCCTGTGCCATATTCCTTACCACCGATTACTATAAGCGGGATGCCATCCCTTTGATATCTGACCGAGGCGTCATATATGGCAAGCTCTTCACCCGTAGGTACGTGCTTGGTAACTCCACCCTCCGAGCCTTCAAGCATAAGGTTCTTGATTCTTATATTAGCAAACGAACCGCGAACCATTACCTCGTGGTTTCCTCTTCTGGATCCGAAGCTGTTGAACTGAGTAGGCTCAACGCCGTGTGAAATGAGGTATTTACCAGCAGTCCCGCCCTTTGGTATCGCTCCCGCAGGTGAAATATGATCAGTCGTAATTGAATGCCCTAACAATGCTAGCACGTGAGCACCAAAGATATCGTCTGTTTTTGGCATATCTAACGAGAAACTATCAAAAAAACTAGGCTCACGTATATAAGTGGAAGAATCTTGCCATTCATAAAGATCCATTTCGGAAGAGTCTAATGACTTCCACCTTTCATCACCTTCAAACACTTGAGAATACTGAGTTCTGAACAACTCAGGTTTTAGTGCTCTTTTAACTGTTTCTTTTATTTCTTCTTGGGTAGGCCAAATATCCCTTAAGTAAACATCCTTACCATTTGAACCAACACCAATAGGCTCATTATAAACGTCGATATCAACGGTACCCGCAAGAGCGAATGCCACCACGAGCGGGGGAGAGGCAAGATACGCAAATTTCACAAAAGGATGAACGCGACCTTCAAAGTTTCTGTTTCCGCTGAGCACCGCGGCGACCGTGAGGTTATTCTCCTTTATAACTTCTTCAATTTCTGGCATAAGCGGTCCGCTGTTGCCTATACACGTTGTGCATCCATAGCCGACCAGATGAAAACCCAGTTGGTCGAGATATTCGGTAAGCCCGGCTGCGTCTAAGTAGTCGGTAACTACCCTTGACCCGGGTGCAAGACTGGTTTTTACCGTAGGCTTTGCATTAAGCCCTCTCTCTACTGCCTTTTTGGCTACCAAACCCGCTGCAACCATGACAGAAGGATTTGAGGTGTTCGTACAGCTCGTTATAGCAGCTATAGCAACCGAGCCGTTTCCAAGCTTGCCTTTTTGTCCATCAATGTCAGTTTCATATTGTGCTTTGTTGACCTCACCCGTCTTATCTTTAAGAGTAGCTTTGTAAGACTTGCTTAAATTTTTTACCAAGACTCTATCCTGAGGCCTACTCGGTCCCGCCATTGAGGAATCTACGGAGGATAAATCTAGTTCAAGCACGTCTGTATATTCCGGGTCAGTTATATCGTCTGTTCTAAATAACCCTTGCTCCTTCACGTAGGCTTCCACCAATTCTACGGTATAGGGATCTCGCCCCGTTGTTGCGAGGTAATTGAGCGTTTCGGCATCGACAGGAAAGAATCCCATAGTAGCTCCATACTCCGGCGCCATGTTAGCGATCGTTGCTTTATCTGACAGAGAGAGTCCGCTTAGCCCGGACCCATAGAATTCTACAAATTTCCCTACAACACCCTTCTTTCTTAGCATTTCAGTTATAGTAAGGACTAAATCTGTAGCCGTCACACCTTCTGAAAGCTCTCCGTGCAGCTTAAACCCGACTACGTCAGGCACAAGCATATAGAGAGGCTGTCCTAGCATACAGGCTTCAGCCTCAATACCCCCTACTCCCCAGCCAAGCACGCTAAGCCCGTTGATCATAGTCGTATGAGAATCCGTTCCAACCAGCGTATCAGGACATGCTATCCTTGCACCATTTTGTTCCAGCAAGCTCACTACGCTCGCTAAGCACTCAAGGTTTACCTGATGAACGATACCGACCCCAGGTGGAACAACTCTAAAATTGTCGAAGGATTTTTGCGCCCATCTGAGAAATGCATACCTCTCCCCGTTACGCTTATACTCACGCTCAACGTTCTTTGTGAAGGCTTGATCGGTAGCGAAATAGTCAACCTGCACCGAATGATCTATAACTAGATCAACTGGCACTTTAGGATTTATTTTATCTGGGTCACCACCTAACCTATTGACAACTGACCTCATAGCAGCTAAGTCAACAACGCATGGAACTCCGGTAAAGTCCTGAAGTATCACGCGGGATGGCTTGTAAGGTATTTCCTTGGGTTCCTTATCATCATGACCCCAGTTTAAGAGTGCCTTTACATGGTCATCGTTAACCACTTTTCCATCATAGTTCCTTAAAACATTCTCAAGTAGTATTCTGATAGAAACTGGAAGACGAGCAACGTCAACCTCCAGCTTCTCCCCAATGCTTTTTAATGAGTAGTATCCAACCTCGCCGGAGCTTGTTTTAAGCGAACAAAGCGTATTTAGCTCATTTCCAATTTCACTCATATGTGCTCTCCTCCAAGAACTAGCCTTAGCTTAATATGTAGAACACCTTCCCTTCTTTTTATTTTCTAACAAGGATGGATCACAAACTTTAGGGACTATTTAGCTTAGTTAAATATTGGGTTTTATGTGGATAACTCCCAACCAAGCACAACTAATCTTCAAAACTCTAACAAAACAATACCTATAATACTACAACCTAAATAAGATTATTCTTATTTTCAACCATTAATCAAATTTTCTAAATACTAACGAGGCGTTCGTCCCGCCGAATCCAAAAGAATTACTAAGTACCGTCTTTAGTGAAGCATCCCTCGCTTCATGTGGAACGTAATCTAGATCACACTCAGTCTCAGGATTGTCAAGATTGATAGTTGGTGGTAGTATGCCCTCCGAAATAGCTTTAACGCTGAACGCCGATTCAATTGCCCCTGCGGCTCCCAACAGATGCCCTGTCATTGACTTTGTTGAGCTTACTGGAATTTCATACGCCTTATCCTTAAAAATTTCCTTAATAGCCCTTGTTTCGTTCACGTCGTTCAACTGCGTTGACGTGCCATGAGCATTGATGTAATCAATTTGACTAGAATCTATCCCCCCGTCTCTAAGCGCCTCCCGCATACTTTTTGCAGGACCTTCGAGAGATGGCGCCGTAATGTGATTTGCATCACTGCTCATTCCTATTCCAATTAGCTCAGCATATATCTTCGCTCCTCTTCTTTTTGCAAATTCGAGTTCTTCTAGGATGAGCATTCCCGATCCTTCTGCAATAATAAATCCGTCCCTATCTTTGTCAAAAGGACGCGAGGATCGTTCAGGATCGTCATTTCTCACTGAAAGAGCCCTCATAGCGTTAAACCCTGCTATGGTTAGTGGTATGATAGGAGCTTCCGTGCCACCGGCGAACATAACTTCAGCCTCTCCATCCCTTATTGTCTTGGCGGCGTAACCTATGGAATGAGCGCTTGCCGAACATGCGGTCGTAGTGCAGCAATTAGGTCCTTTAGCGTTAAAGAGTATGGATACGTAACCTGCCGCCATGTTGGTAATAATATTAGGAATGAAGAAAGGAGACAGTCTCGACGGACCCCTTCTTTCCATTGTTAAAACCGTGTCCACGTAACTCTCCATTCCACCAATACCGGATCCTATCAACGACCCAGTGCGCTGAGAGAGCTCGTCAGTTATCGCCAGACCCGAATCTTCCAGAGCAAGCTTTGCCGATGCCACGGCATATTGAATAAACTTATCCGTTTTTCTTGCCTCTTTGGGATCCATATAGAGCTCTGGATCAAACCCTAATACTTCACCTGCAATCTGCGTCTTGTGAGCCGATGGATCAAACCTATCTATCCTTTTTATTCCAGAGCGTCCGGAACAAATACCATCCCAAGTTTCCTTATTCCCAAGTCCTAAAGGGGTTATAAGACCAATCCCGGTCACTGCAACCCTTCTTCTCATTATTTTTTACGCTCCACGATAAAGCTTATGGAGTCCTGAACGGTAACGATCGATTCCGCGTCTTCATCTGAAATTTCAAGACCGAACTCATCCTCCATAGACATTATCAGTTCAACTAGATCAAGTGAGTCAGCTCCAAGATCTTCAATAAAAGATGACTCAGGCGTAATCTCGCTTTCCGACTTCCCTAACTGATCAGACACCATCTCCTTTACTTTGGCGAGAATCTCTTTTTCATCAGCCATATCTAAATACCTCCTTTTAATTTAAGTATATATGCCACCATTAACTCTAATCACCTCACCTGTGATGTAAGAAGCCTGATCGGATGCAAGGAAAGCAGCTACCCCTGCTATGTCGTCAGGTGAACCAAACTTGCCGAGCGGTATCCTCTGCACGTAATCTTTTCTTATCTCATCCGGCAGTTGCTTCGTAATGTCAGTCTCTATGAAGCCTGGGCTTATGGCATTTACGGTGACCGATCTGGGAGCCATTTCTCTAGCTGACGCCTTCGTAAAGCCTATGATCCCAGCCTTCGAGGCTGCGTAATTGGTTTGACCAGCATTGCCCATCTCTCCAACTACTGAAGTCAAATTTATTATCCTTCCCCATCTGTGTTTCATCATAACTCGTGTTATGGCCTTAGTACAGTTAAACACCCCGTACAAGTTCACGGATATAACCCTTTCAAAATCTTCTCTCTTCATTCTCATAAGCAGTGTATCTTGCGTAACACCAGCATTATTAACGAGAACATGTATTGAACCCAACTCCTCTACTAACTTACCTACTTCTTCTTGGACGGCTTGGAAATCCGAGACGTCAAATTTACATATTCTGCCACTGCCCCCGGCTTTTTCAATACTATGCAACACTTCCATTGCAGCAGTTTTATTATTCGTATAGTTTACAATTACAAAAGCCCCATCTCTTGCTAATCTTAGCGCAATAGCCCTACCAATTCCCCTGGAACCACCTGTAACTAGCGCAATTTTATCATTAGCTTCTGCCATTTTTTAGAGACCCCAAATGAGAAATATTTGCAAAATTTGCAACTGAAGCATCACTTAGCGTTCTTTTGATCAAACCTGAAAGCACGTTTTTCGGTCCTATCTCATAGAATTGCGTAACTCCTTCATTGCTAAGGGTCTCCACAGATTCATACCACATTACCGGACTTACAACCTGACTTACAAGTAATTCTTTTATTTTTAATGAGTCTTTATTCACGGATGCGTTACAATTGGCTACCAATGGAGCTTGCATCGCATCAAAAACTATATCGTCTAAGATTTGGGATAGTCTCTTTGCCGCAGGCTCCATAAGCGCACAGTGGAAAGGAGCGCTTACGTCTAACGGCACGATCCTTTTAGCTCCCTTTAATTTTGCTAGGTCCGAAGCCCTGTCCACGGCCTCAGCGTTGCCCGATATTACTGTTTGCCCCGGTGCGTTTAGGTTCGCCGCACTTACAATTAGGGAATTCGCGGACGCCTCTCTACAAATTTCTTCAACGTCTTCTTTCTTTAGCCCCATTATGGCAGCCATTCCACCTACCCCAACAGGCACGGCTTCCTGCATGAACTCCCCTCTTTTTCTTACTGTTCTTACAGCATCACCCAAAGACATTGATCCGCTTGCAACAAGAGCGGAATATTCACCCAAGCTATGTCCCGCTACATAGTCAGGTTGAACGCCTATTTCTTCGCTAAAGATCCTCAGAGAGGCAACGCTAACAGTTAATATTGCTGGCTGAGCGTTTGAAGTTAGAGAGAGCTCGCTTTGCTCACCCTCAAAACACAATTCTGCTAGATTAAAGCCTATAGCTTCACTGGCTTCATTAAAAACCATTTTTGCAGACGAAAACTCATCGTAAAACTCTCTCCCCATTCCTACGTATTGGGAACCCTGACCAGGAAAAACGAACGCAATCATCTAACTCAATCCTTGAAAACTTAAGATTATATCTATGAAAGTTCTTCTTGTTGTTGCTCTTCTTCCTTTATAAAAGTCCTTCCCTTATAAAATCCACAACTAGGGCAAGCTCTATGAGGAGATTTATGCTCTCCACAATTCTGACACGTCGAAAGACCAGGCATAGATGCCTTGTAGTGAGTTCTCCTTTTTCTGCCCCTTGACTTGGATTGCTTTCTTTTAGGAAGCGCCATTATTTTTAATCTCCTTATAATCTTAATATGCTAAGTCTTATACCTTCAAATCCCTTAATACAGCAAATCTAGAATCTACACGTCCTTCGGCACAGAAACAATCCATCTCGTTTAAGTTCAACCCGCAACTAGAACACAAACCCCTGCAGTTTTTATCACAAACTACTTTATAAGGAATTGCTATCGCTACCAGCTCTCGTATATAGTCCCCCAGATCAACTTCATCACCGCTATACGTCTCATTGACAATGTCTCTTTCTTTGCCATTCAGTTTGTCATCCGGTAAAAGAAGAAGCCTAACTTCTGGGCATAAAACCAACTCAACTGATTCTAAACATCTTGAGCAAAGAGCGGTAACCGATAAGGAAACTTTTCCCAATATGCTCACTTGCCTCAAAACTTTAGTGACCTGTAAATCAATGTCAATATTCGAGTTTACACTTAAGTCTCCATTGCCGGACAATAACTCCGGTATATTTTCAAGCCATTCTGGAACCATTGAGGTTCTAATGTGAAGGGCTTCATCCTTTATATCTGTAACTCTAACTTTCATGGCACTCAACACTGCGAATCAACCAGCCTCAAACACCGGCACTAATATAATACCAGTTTATTTATTTGCAAGCAAAGAAGCCTACCTTATATCTTAAATAAGGTGGCATGAAACATAGTGACCCCCTCCAGAATCTCTTAGCGCAGGCTCATGTATCTTGCATTTATCAACTGCAACCGGACATCTAGGATGAAAACTACATCCACCAGGGGGATTTAGTGGGCTCGGCATGTCACCCTTTAATACCACCCTGGGCGTTTTTTTGCTTGGATCAGCTATTGGAACAGAAGATATTAGCACGCGAGTATAGGGATGAAGAGGGTTGTTATAAAGCTCTTTGCTCTCAGCAAGTTCTACTATTTTCCCTAAATACATAACCGCTACCCTATCGCTTATGTGTCTAACCACCCTTAGATCATGCGATATAAAAAGGTACGTAAGCTTTAATTTCTTTTGAAGTTCTATAAAGAGGTTTATAATCTGAGCCTGAACTGAAACGTCAAGCGCCGATACTGGCTCATCACAAACTACGAATTTAGGTCTGAGTGCAAGCGCTCTTGCAATTGCTATTCTCTGTCGCTGCCCTCCACTGAATTCGTGAGGATAACGAGAGAGTGCAGACTCTCTCAAGCCCACGGTCCTGAGAAGTTCACGCACTATTTCCTCTCTTTCTTTCCGGGAAGTCACGTTGTGAATAACTAACCCCTCTGACACTATACTCTTGACTTTCATCCTAGGATTAAGGGACCCGTAAGGATCCTGAAAAACAATCTGCATCTTACGCCTTGCCGCCATCATTTTGGATGGCGGCAGATTTGTTATGTCTTTTCCCTCAAAATAAATTTTGCCTTCCGTAGGCTCAAGTAGTTTAAGTATAGTCTTGCCCAGGGTTGTCTTTCCACAACCACTCTCTCCTACAAGACCGACTGTTTCACCCTCTGACAGGCTAAGGTCAACCCCGTCCACAGCTTTCACGTAATCAGACTTTCGTGAGAACACTCCTGAAACAATAGGAAAATGCTTTTTAAGATTACCTATTCTTACTATCTCTTTTAAGGACATTTTTTAGATGCCTAGCTTTACCTCATCTGCCCTGAAGCAGGCTGAGGAATGCCGTTCACCGTAAGTATAGAGATCAGGTTCTTCCATTCCGCACCTCTCTATTGCCATGTAACACCGATCCCGGAACCTGCAACCGGTTAGCAAGCTAACAGGATTTGGCACAAGACCCGGTATTGCGTTTAACGTCTCCTTATTAGAACGAAGATCGGGAAGCGAATTTAATAACCCAACTGTATATGGATTAAGTGGATTCTTAAAAAGCTCTTCGGTCTGAGCGTGCTCAACAACTTTCCCTGCGTACATGACGTAAACTTCATCAACAATTTCGGCAACTATTCCGAGATCATGCGTAATAAGTAAAACCGTCATTCCCAGCTTCGTCCTGAGTTCATCAATTAGCTCAAGGATGACAGCCTGTATAGTAACGTCGAGCGCCGTAGTTGGTTCATCCGCAATCAAAACCTCCGGATTACACGCCAGAGCCATTGCTATCATCACGCGTTGAGACATCCCCCCGCTCATCTCATGTGGATAACTATTCATTCTTTGCTCAGGTGAAGGAATTCCCACTAACCGAAGTAGCTCTATTACCCGCACCCTTTCCGCTTTCCTGGAGAGTTTAAGATGAGTTCTTAGCACCTCGCCAATTTGATCCCCGATCTTAAGCACGGGGTTAAGTGAGCTAACGGGCTCTTGAAATATCATTGATATTTTATTACCCCTTATAAAACGCATATCACGGTCACTGCAAGTAAGAAGGTCAACTCCATCGAAGATGATCTGCCCCGCTTCAACTTTACCTGGAGGCTCGGGTATAAGCCGCATTACAGATAATGCAGTTACCGTCTTACCGCAACCACTTTCACCGACGATACCTACGACTTTTCCCTTAGGTGCCGAGATAGAGACGTCGCTTACTACCTCGACCCTTTCGCCGTCAGTCTCGAAGGAAACTCTTAAATTCTTAATCTCAAGGGCTTTATCCATATTCTCGCTCAACGTTTCTCTAAAAAGAGATTACTTAATGAACTTAGGATCAATAGCATTTCTAAATCCCTCTCCAACTAGGTTGAAAGACGTTACAGTTAGAAATATAGCAATCCCGGGAAATAGAACAAGCCACCAGGCAAAATCTACATACCTCTGTGACTGTGATAGCATATCTCCCCAGCTTGGCTCCGGAGGAGGCACGCCGAAGCCTAAAAAGCTAAGGGCGGACTCTACCAGTATCGCACCCGCTATGCCAAAAGTAACATCTACCAAAACGGGCGCTAGTGAGTTGGGAAGCATATGCTTCATCATAATTCTAAAGTCACTGCTCCCAAGGGCTACTGCCGCTTCTACATACTCGAATTCTCTTAACTTTAAGAACTCACCTCTTACAAGTCTAGCTATTCCTGTCCAACTCGTCGCTCCAATTACTATCATAATGTTATAGATACTAGGATCTCTGAACGCTAGTATTGCTAAGATAAGGAAGAACACTGGGAAAGTCATCATGACCTCAAATAGTCTTGAGACTATAAAATCGACGATGCCACCGTAGTACCCTGCTATACTACCTAGTAGTATTCCTATGAAAGCGGCGATTCCAACAGCTACAAACCCGATGGAGAGCGATATCCTCGTCCCATGGATCATACGGCTTAAGACATCTCTCCCCCTATCGTCCGTTCCAAATAAATGCTCCTTTGATGGGGGCGACAGAATAGATTGTAGGTCATTTTCGGTGGGGCTGTATCTAAAAGGCGGGAAGATTGCAAAGTCTTCGCCATTTAGGGTGTTTTCTATTTGCTTGTAATCCTTGCTAAAAGGCTGGCTATACTGGACGAGTGCTGGAAAATAGTATTGCCCTTGGTATTTAAGAACAATTGGCGAGTTACCAGCAAGAAGATTTTTACAAACAGCGATCCCAAATAGAGCAAGTATTAGTATAAAAGCCGAAAGGGCTAATCTGTCTTCTTTGAATCTTTGCCAGACGCTTCCCCAATATCCCGAGCCCTGTATCCCCCTCATCTCCTAGCCTCAAAACTAATTCGAGGATCTACAAACACGTAAACCAGATCAGCAATGAGTATCCCGATTAAAGTTAAAAAAGCTGATATTGTAGCAATCGCCATTATTACTGGATAGTCTCGAGATAAAACAGCCTCAAAACCCAACTGCCCTATACCAGGTATTGAAAATATGCTCTCGATAATCACGCTTCCGCCTATCATTGCCGGCAGGATTCCCGCTAAGATTGTAATTACGGGTATTAGGGCATTCCTAAGGGCGTGCTTTAACAACACGCTTGATTGAGACAACCCTTTTGCCTCAGCCGTTCTTACGAAGTCTTCCCTTAACACTTCAAGCAGGCTCCCTTTTTGAAAACGCGACAGATAAGCAAGGCTGCCGTAAGTTAAGCAAAAAACTGGAAGAGCTAAGTGCCATAGAAAGTTAAGCGCTTTCTTGAAAAAAGGATAGTTTTCCGCCCCAGAGGACATAATGCCATATACGGGAAAAACGTCCCAATACTCGCCTCCTCCTAGAAAAAAAATCAGCATCATAGCCATCCAAAAGCTCGGTATTGAATAGAGTATGAATAGGATAAAAGTAGTTGCCCGCTCTGCAAGACTTCCATGTTTCACGGCTGAATATACTCCTGTGGGAATAGCAATAAGATATATCAAGAATATTGAGATTATGTTCAGGGCAAGCGTTATAGGTATTCTTTCCGCAATTTTATCTATTACCGGGCGGTGGTCCTTATACGAATTTCCGAAGTCAAGAGTGAAAATCTGCTTGAGCCAAATTCCGTAACGGATGTAAATGGGCTTATCAAGTCCGTAGAGTTTCTTGGTCTCTTCCACAATTTGCTGGGTGATAGCCTCCGCTTGTATTCCCTGATCCAACTGTAGCTTCCTCTCAACCGGACCTCCAGGGGCAAGCTGGATTATGAAAAAGGTAATTATAGTTATACCAAGCATTGTTGGTATAAGAAGGAAGAGGCGCTTAACTATATAGTCTCCCATATTATTTTAAGCAAAACTAAAAGATCACTACTAGCAACCCGCGCCTGCTAGTAACAATACCTATGAAGATGATAATCCTAGGGTAAGTTTGTATCTGACTTTGGAGATGTTACGCGCCATTCACGAAAATCTATTCCCAGAGGATAAACGTTTACGTTTTCAAATCTTTTATGTATTGCAACCGTCGATTTTCTGGCAAACAGAAATGTATAAGGCTGTTCTTCGTGAATAATTTTCGAGAATTTTTTATAGAGTTCAATTCTTTTTTCTATGTCGAATTCTTTTCTAGCTTCCTCCATCAATCTATCCGACTCATCACTTTTGAACCCGACAAAGTTTGAGCCTTTCTCAGCCTGGGTAGAACTCCATATCTGGTAAGGATCTGACTCAACGCCCATGGACCAGGCAAGAGTAACTGCGTCAAACGTTCTTTCGTTAAGCCTCGTAGTAAAAACTGGCCACTCCGTCTTACGTATATCCATCTTTATTCCCACCCGATCAAGCTCTTCCTTTAGGATGGTAGCTACTTTCTCCCCAATCTCATAATCTACGGGTATTAAAAACTCAAACGCGAATTTAACTCCGTCCTTATCCCTTATCCCATCCCGATCCCTGTCTATCCAGCCCGCTTCTTCAAGCAACCTTTTTGCAGTCTCAACATCATAAGGGAGCGGTTTAATCGAGCCATTGTACTCTTTACTTTTTATATAAAATGGATTTGTAACCACGCTACCTAGATTGTAAAGAACTTTGTCTAGTACCAGTTCTCTATTGATAAGGTGAGTAAGTGCAGTCCTTACTCGTTTGTCGGAGAAATACGGTTTGGTTAAGTTCCACCCTATGTAGCTATAGTTAGGGGTGAAGTAGCTGAACTTACTGAAATTTTCCTGAAAACTGTGTGATCCTGTTTGCCTTGCCCACTGGATAGGCGTTAGTCCCGCGACGTCAAGTTCCTGGCGCTTCAATACTTGAAGCGCCACGGAAGAGTTCGTAATTATCCTGAATACTATCTTGTATAGACTAGGTTTCTTACCCCAGTAATTAGGATTTCTTTCAAGGACGATTTCCCTTCCAGTAGTCCATTTAACGAATTTATAAGGTCCCGTTCCAATTGGATTCCTACCCGCGGGGTTGGTATTAAAATCACCTCTCTCAAATACATGTTTGGGAACAATAGGAATTCCACCACAGAACTCAAGTGCAAGAAAATAGGGTCTTGCGTAAATGAATTCGACGGTGTGCCTATCTATAACCCGTACGTCCCTGATCTCCTGGTAATAAGATCTCAACTGAGGGGAGTCAACCAGCGGATCCATTATAGTCTTATATGAGAAAACTATATCTTCAGAAGTAAATGGTGCCCCGTCGTGCCATTTTACCCCTTCTTTAATCTTGAACGTATAGGTAAGCTTATCCTCCGAAACCTTCCAAGACTCTGCAAGCAAAGGTTTTAGCTCAAGCGTTTTATTATCTCTCTCTATTAGGGTTTCGTAAACATTACCGCTGTTTACCCTATTTTCGTACGCGTCTGTAGCCGTAATTGGGTTCAGCGTCGCGGGCTCTGCACTTAGGCGAATAATTAACTGTCCTCCACCTTTAGGTTCCATATCAAACTTAGAAAAGGCAGACTGTTTAGTCTCGGACGTTAACCTCTCCTTTTCTTTGTGATCCACCGAGCCACACGCCATTAGAGTGGATAAAAGAATTACGTTCAATACTTTCAGAATACAATATCTCGTCAACTCTGGATTCCCTTCTGATCTTTTCCATTGTCTGACTCGCTGCTCGCCGCTGTAACTTTGGCTGCGTTTTCAAAAAACGGTTTCAATAAATCAAGGGGCAGAGGGAAAACTATGGTAGAGGTCTGGTTACTTGACATCTCAGTTAGAGTTTGAAGAAACCTTAGCTGAAGCGCCATTGGATTTCTAGAGAGAATATCAGATGCCTCAGACAGTTTGGTCGCTGCCTGAAACTCTCCCTCCGCACTAATCACCTTAGCCCTCCTCTCTCTTTCGGCTTCAGCCTGACGCGCCATTATCTGTTTCATATCCTCAGGCAGATCTACGTATTTAAGCTCAACCAGCGTTACCTTTATTCCCCAGGCGTCCGTCTGCTTATCTAAAACCTCCTGGAGCTTGACGTTAAGCTTTTCTCTTTCCGCTAATAGCTCATCAAGCTCAACCTGCCCCAAAACGCTTCTCAGCGTAGTCTGAGCAAGCTGCGAAGTCGCGTATAGATAGTTCTCTACCTGAATGACCGCCTTTGTGGGTTCAACTACTCGGAAATAGACCACCGCATTGACCTTAACAGATACGTTGTCCTTTGTTATCACGTCTTGAGGAGGAACGTCCATTGTAATGAGCCTCAGACTTATCTTGGTCATTTTATCCACTGCGGGGATAATCCACTTGAACCCAGGACCCTTGGGCAATACAATTCTTCCCAACCTGAAAACAACGCCTCTCTCATATTCGTTAAGGATTCTGACCCCCGAAAGTATAAGTATCACGATAATCGATACGAAGATAAATAATGTTGAAAACATGTTTAGTAGCACCTCCTAAGATTCTTAGACGTCAATCTTCTTTACTCTCACTTTAAGACCTTTGACGTATTTTATAACCTTGATTTTATCACCTTTGGAAATGAGTTCATCGCTCTCGGCGTCCCAATATTCACCCATTATGAATACCTTACCTTCTTTATTAACTTCAGAGAACGCCTCGCCTTCTTCTCCTTTGAGTCCTTCAAAGCCTAGCTGTGGAGAGAGTTTTTGGGATTTAGCCAAATAATAGGCTACGTATGCAAAAAACAGTCCCATTGCCAACGTAGAGGCTATTACTACGTCAAAGCTTACCCTTACGTCTGATTCGGGGGTGTCAAATAGAAGCAATGCCCCGAGGGCAAAACTTATAATACCTCCAAGGCTCAGAAGCCCATAACTGGTTACATAAACCTCTGTAACGAAAAGCCCAATAGCTAAAAGCAGCAAGACGAGGCCAGCATGGTTAAACGCGAGAATCTGAAGCGATACGAATCCCATAAGAAGACAAACGACCCCAGTAACTCCCGGAAAAATTAGGCCCGGATTATAGAACTCAAGCAATAGACCCAGCGAACCCAACGATAGCAACAAAAATGCGATGTCTGGAGTACTCAAAATATTAATCAGTTGTTGCTTGGCGCTCATTTCAACCCTAGATATCGACGTCCCTTTAGTTCTGAGCGTTTTATCTCCCCGAGAGAGCTTTACCCCACGACCGTCAATCTCGTTGATGAGCGTGCCCAGATCAGGTGAGATGAGATCAATCACCTGCAACCTAAGCGCCTCGTTTGCCGTAATAGAAGAGCTCTCTCTAACGGCTAAATTTGCCCACTCGACGTTCCTTCCTCTCTGCTCGGCGATACTCTGGATAAATGAAGAAGCATAATTCTCTATTTTTTCATTCATCACGTCTCGCTGCGCGCGTTGATCTGTATTTTCCGTTTTGTCTCCAGATTTTTCTCTGCCACTGCTCTTAGACTCTTCTGGAATTTTTTTCTTCCGTTGATTACCTTCCGGACCCAGAGTTACAGGATGAGCCGCCCCAATGCTAGTTCCGGGCGCCATAGCCGCTATGTTAGCTGAGAGAGTGATAAAAACCCCGGCGGACGTCGCCGAGGCTCCACTAGGAGATACGTAAACCACAACCGGTATGGATGAGCCTAGGATGAGCTTAACTATCTCTTTTGTTGAACTAAGAAGGCCTCCCGGCGTATCTAGCAAAATAACTAACGCCTCGGCGTTTTTATCCTTTGCAGCATCCAGCCCCGTGCGAATGTAGTCAAGCGTCGCAGGATTGATAGTGCCATTAATCTCCACGACCACGATCTCCCCGGGACGTTGATTATAATCACTACTGTCTGAAGCTATATTATGACCGTTCTCAGATTGTTTTTCACTTTCTGCTCGGCTTAGAAAGAGTCCCATGAAGGATAAGGCAATAAAAACAAGCGTAATAGCTCGTATCAAGGCTCTCATTATTAGAAAAGCTTATCTTAATTGAACCCGAACTGCAATATATATGTCCACATAAGAATTTAAAGTGAAATTCCCATTTGTATTTCTATAACGTCTGATTATAATCACCTTCCGATGACAGAAAATATAAAATACACGGAAAAAGAGCTGAAGCAGCCTGATAGATTCACTCGGGCTATAGCCAGAGCGGTAGAACACATAGCAAACCATTTCAATAAAATTGCGGCTATCGTTGGCATAGTAATAGTTATTATTATCGTGGCATACGTTATAAGCCTATCTTCAGCAGAAAGGGAATCTGAAGCAAACTCGTTACTCAACAGAGCAGTAGAAAATCTCAATGCTGGCAATGAAGAAGACGCTTTGGCAGGTTTTCAATCCGTAGTTGACCAATACCCGGACGAGAAAATCTCTCAAATAGCTATTTATTATTCGGGCGTTGTAAATTACCAAATAGGTAAATACGATGATTCAATTACCACGTTAGATGCTTTTCTAAAATCTAGCGTGAATCAACCCAAACTCACTCAATCGGCAATCCTAACCCAAGGGCTGGCAAGTTTTAATCAAGAAAAATGGATGCAGGCAATAGATTATTTATCTAAACTTGACGCTCAAACAGAAACCCTCCTTCATAAGCAGGCTAAGCTTCACATGGCTATGGCTTATGAGAGATTGGGACAAGATGATAAAGCTGAATCAATACTGAGAGAGCTTGATTAAGGTGCAAAAAGAGCGAGTTGAAGCTCAGCGTGAGGGGGGAAACATACGCATATATTGAATAAATGGTGCCGAAGGCGGGAGTCGAACCCGCACACCCTAAGGCACAGCCCCCTCAAGACTGCGTGTCTGCCAATTCCACCACTTCGGCTCTTAATACGAAATTAATTAAAGACTACCACAAAAGCCTTTAGCTTCAAGAGCTATAAATCCAGTTTTAAGCCCCGTATTTCTGGAGCCTTTCCGCATGAGCTAGCATAAGAGTTATTAAGTCAACCGCATGGAAAGTGCCAAGCTCACCCTTAAGACACTCTATCTCGGAAAAGGTTGCCGTCCCCGACCCTCTAGCTAAGGAAGACCTAATTAGGACAGGAACCGTATGCCAACTGTGACCTTTCATCGTAGCCGGCGTAGAGTGATCACCAGTTACAACAAAAACATCCGGATTCAGCTCTAATATATCCGGGACTAAGCCGTCGAACTCTTCAATCACCTTTACCTTTGCGTTAAAATTCCCATCCTCGCCGTAACTATCAGTCTTTTTTACGTGTAGATAGAAAAAGTCATAATCATTAAAGTTGCTTTTCAGCGTATCTATTTCACCCTTGATAGATTCATCATCGACTTCAAGAACGTCCATGCCCACCAACTTTGAGACACCCTTATACATAGGATATACTGCAATACACGATGCCCTGAGTCCATAGGCATCGTAATAGGAAATCAAACTTGGATAAGTAGCTACACCTCTTAACAATAAGTAATTTGCTCTCTCTTCTTCCCTCAAAATTTCGGCTACCCAGTCAACGAATTTAGCCATGACGCTAGCGACCTTACTGGCTTCTGGTCCATGCCCAACAAGAGGAACTGGACTTCTACCCGCAGTTTGAGGATCAGTGTCATTTATAACAATCTCTCTCTCTGAGATTGGCTCAGGAAAAGTAAAGACAATAGCCGACCTATGTTCCATACCAGAAGTCATATTCACTTTTATCCCGTCAATCTCCTGAATCTCTTGGGTAATTTTTAATACTATCCTTACGTTCTCTTCAGTGGGAATCCTTCCCGCCCTCCTATCAACCACGATGGGCGCATTCCCTTCGTATCTAACCGTGGCGAAATTGCCTCTTACTGCTATATCATTGGAGGTAAGACTTATACCGAGCCCAAGAGCTTCAAGCACTCCGCGACCTATCTCATATTTGAGGGGATCATAACCAAATAATCCAAGATGGGCGGCGCCGCTTCCGGGCGTAATTCCTACCGCAACAGGTATATGGTGACCACATGCGCCACTCTCCGCTAGCTTGTCAAGATTAGGCGTATATGCGACCTCAAGCTCTGTTTTGCCCCCCTGAGGAAGCCCGCCTAAACCATCCAGAACGCATAACACGATCTTAGTATTATTTTGTCGAGCCAGCTCTTTAACAAAGTCCTTCATCTCTATCCTCCAACTAATACTAACCTTGATAATCTAAAATTTAAGGATCATCAAGCCCTATAATCATTCCGTCATAAGCTGGGACAATACCTGTGGGAAGAGTGCTTGATAAATAGTCATAATCAATCTCGTGCCCCATGTGGGTGAATACTGTAAGCTCAGGGTTTATTCTGTGCGCAATCTCGATAGCCTGTTCAACGTTAAAGTGGGCCGCATGCGATCTATATCTAAGCGCGCTAACTATTAGAAGATCAAGTTCCTTTAGTTTTTCAAACGATTCTTCAGGAATACCACTGCAATCAGTCAGGTACGCCATTCCACCTATCCTATAGCCAAGAATAGTCCAACTCGCATGATATATATCAACGGGCAGTACTGTTATGCCATGAAAATCAAACTGTCCAGATACAATGTTCATTTCAATTTTAGGCTTGCCTCCGGTAGGTGCGACTCTATCGAAAATATATCGAAAGTTATTCTCAATATTAGAAACAGTCTTCTTATTCCCAAAACACGGGATTACTGCCTTATTTACAAAATTATAGACCCTCAGCTCATCAATACCGTGAGTATGGTCAGCGTGTGAATGAGTGTAAAGCACAGCATCTACCCTTGTTACTCCATGCCTTAACGCCTGCAATCTTAAATCGGTTGAAGTATCAATTAGCAGATTCCTGCCTTTAACCTTTACAAATAAGGAGCATCGCGTCCTTTTATTTTTAGGATTTGTAGATAGGCAAACAGGGCAATTACAACCCACAATAGGCACTCCAGTTGACGTTGCGCAACCGAGTATGACAACCTTCATTAAAGCAAATTTATCACTAAGTAGCTATCATTTCAAAAAATAGAGCTTTCAAACTATAAAAGTTTTGGTAGAATGTTAAAGTTATCTATAAAAAGCGGCTTGCTAATATCCAAAAAATTATATAACTTTACAGTGAGTATAAAGAAGTTTCATTTCACAGCTATCTTATTAATTTTAGGGTTATCCTTCTCCATTCTAGATTCCAATGCCCAGGATCTCAGCGAGAACTTATATTCTGAAACCCTCCAGCTTTATAAAAACTTAGCAGCGGATTCAAAAAAAGTCCGAGATAAAAAGATATGGGAGATAATTGCCATAGCGTTCTACAGCATATACAAAAACTCCCCTAAAGCTAAAAAAGCCCCTGACTCGCTATTTATTTCAGCCAAGATGTATGAAGAAATGGGAGAGAGGTTTAAGTCGCAGGATGATTTAGATAGGTCGGTTGAGTACTCAAGGCTATTTATAAGGAAGTATCCGGACAACAGTCTTGCGGATGATGCGCAATTGAGAGTGGCGAGAATTATTGAAAAACGTAGCAAGCCAGGAGCTTATATTGAATACAAGAAAATAGTCTCCGATTTCCAAAATGCCGATATGAAACCCATAGCCGAGCATAAAATACAGGAACTCACGCCCTTTAAGCCAAGTAAAAGACACGGTGATGCAAAGCCCAGTCCTAGATCAAAAAGCAGATTAACCAGCGTCAACAAAATACGCCACTGGTCAACTAATAACTTTACAAGGGTAGTAATACACCTGGATAAAGAAGCGACGTTTTACCCTAAACTCCTAAAGCCCGATCCCTCTATCGGAAAACCACTCCGACTATTTGTAGATATTAACGACACGAGAGTAAACGACGATATGTATGTAGAACCTATTACCAAAGGACTTCTTGAACAGATCAAGTTTGCAAGGAACACACATAATAAAGTAAGGGTTGTTCTCTATATTAAGAGTTTCGATAACTACAAGGTTTTTGCTCTTCAAGAACCTTTTAGGATTGTAATGGACATACACGGAGATGAAAAGATGCTCCTTTCAAAAAGCAACGGTCAAAACGCCTATAAATACCCACCTAAACTTCCACAAGACAAAGTGTCATCTCTATCAAAAGCACTCGGCTTGAAAATCAAGACTGTTGTGATTGACCCTGGACATGGTGGTCACGATCCTGGAGCAATAGGTCCATCCGGTCTTAAAGAGAAAGACATAAACTTAAAAATTGCAAAAGCTCTCAAGAAAAAACTGGACAGGGACAGAAAAAATCTAGGAATAGAGAAAATATATTTGACCAGAAACTCGGACAAGTTTATTCCACTCGAGGAGAGGACGGGAATAGCTAAAAAGCTTGGAGCTGATCTCTTTATATCAATCCACTGCAACGCTGCGAGAGATAAGAAAGCCTCAGGGATTGAGACTTACGTGCTGAGCTTTACTGACGATCAACGCTCGCTTGCAGTCGCCGCGCGAGAAAATGCTTCTACTAGAATATCAAGAAGCGACCTGAAAAACGTTCTCCAAAAATACCTGTTAAGTGCTAAAATCGATGAGTCAGAGCGTTTTGCCGGATACGTTCAGAATTCTCTCGTCAACGAAGTATCCAGAAGATATAAACCCGTTCAAAACAAAGGAGTAAAAAAGGCACCATTTATAGTATTGATAGGGGCTGACATACCTAGCATATTAGTTGAAACGTCATTCATTAGTAATCCACGAGATGAAAAAAGGTTAAAAAACACAGATTACATAGACCGTTTAGCAGAAGGAATATTTACCGGCATCGAGCAGTACTCATCGGAATTACAAACCGCATCTATCCAGTGATCAAGAGGTGTTACCCTGCTACTTCTATAAAACGAGTTCCAACGACGACAAGAAATTATTATCTTTTCTACTAAGCTTCACGTGCTAGCTTGTTATTATTCTTTATAGCTTATAGGAGGGGGGGAAACCGCTTGTGAACAAAAACAACGAAATAGCAAAAGTATTTGGGTGTATTGCAGACATGCTGAGCATACTTGATGAGAACCCCTTCAGAATAAGGTCATATAGAACGGCTGCGTTAAACATACTTGAACTAAATGAAGAAATTGAGCGAAGGATTGAGAAAGACGACCTCGCGAAAATACCAGGCGTTGGAAAGGACCTAGCCAATAAAATAAGGGAGCACATAGAAACGGGAAATATAAAAGAATATGAAAAGCTAAGAGACAAAGTCCCTACAGAGCTAGTTGATTTATTGAAAATTAACGGTCTTGGTGCCAAGACGCTTTCACTCTTATATAAACACAAAGGAGTAAGGAGTCTTAGAGACCTTGAAAAGGTGCTAGATAGTAAAGAAATTCTTAACCTCAAGGGCTTCGGAGAAAAGAAAATCAAGGATATAAAGAGAGGGATTGAACTATTGAAAGAGAGCGAAGGGCGCGTGCTGCTAGGGATTGCTCTGCCTCTCGCTGAGCAAATAGCAAAAGGTATAGAGAGTATTCCTGGAACCCAACAGACTGTTATAGTGGGAGCACTTAGAAGGATGAAAGAGACCGTAAGCGATATTGATATACTAACTATTGCGGACGATGCGGAGAAAACAGCCAAGTCCTTCACAGAGATGTCTTTTGTAAGGGAAGCAATTGCGTCAGGTAGCGCTGGGGTCAGCATAATTACAGGAGATGGCGTTCAGGTTAACCTCCACGTATGCAACCCAGATTCCTACGGTGCGGCGCTCCAGTATTTTTCTAGTTCCCATGCGCACAACGCGAGAATTAGAACTCTCGCTGCAAAAGAGGGGATCAGAATAAATGAACACGGCGTCTATCAAGACGGCAAAATAATCGCTGGCAAGTTTGAAAAAGACGTTTATAAAGCAATAGGGCTCCCCATTATCGCGCCTGAGCTGAGGGAAGACAGAGGTGAAATAGAAGCGGCGATTAAGGACAGGCTACCTAACCTTGTCAAACTCAACGATATAAAAGGTGATCTACATACTCATTCTGCTTGGAGCGATGGCAAGGCGACCATTGAAGAGATGGCTATGAGCGCGATTGAGCGCGGATACGAATACATTGCAATTACTGATCACTCACCCTCTTCTAGAATAGCGAATGGACTCTCCGCACAAAGACTTTATGAAAAAAGGAAGGAGCTTAAAAGCATAGACAAAAGGCTCGATGGAATAAAGATTTTTATGGGTTCTGAAGTGGATATAAGAAGCGATGGAACGCTTGATTATCCTGATGAGATATTAAAAGAGCTAGACGTAGTTATAGCATCTGTGCACAGTGGGTTTAAGATGGATAAAGACGCTATGACTGAACGAATAGTAAGAGCGCTTAAAAATCCATACGTACACGCCCTGGGACATCCGACTGGAAGACTAATTAATAGACGAGAGCCTTACATGGTGGATATGGACAGGGTAATTGAAACTGCTCTTAAACATAGAAAAGCTCTTGAAATCAACTCCTCTTACAAGAGGCTAGACCTAAAAGACCTCCACGTAAGAAAAGCCATAGAGGCTGGAGTGAAAATAATAATATCGACCGACTCTCATTATCCAAACCAGCTTGATTTTATGAAATACGGGGTTGGCACGGCTAGAAGAGGCTGGGTGGAGAAAAAGTCGGTATTAAACACTTTGGAATTAGACGAACTTAGCAATTGGCTAAAGGCGAAATATGTCTGACGTGAAAGCAAAAACTTCTATAGTGCAACAAAGTTCAGCAACTACTATTCCTAAAGATACATTAGAAGAAGCTAAGAGATTACGGGAAGAGATTGAGCGTCATGATAATCTCTACTATGTAAAAGACCGATCAGAGATTTTGGATTATGAATTTGACGCTCTGCTAAAAGAATTAATACAACTTGAGTCTCAATACCCAGACCTAATCACACCAGATTCCCCTACCCAGCGGATTGGGGGAGTCGTAGCAGAGGGTTTTAACCCCGTATCTCACCTTATTCCCATGATGAGCATAGACAGTATTTCCACTGATGGAGAAGCATATAACTTTGATAAAAGGGTCAAAAGACTCTTAGACATAGAAGAAGACGTTCAATACGTTGCTGAACCCAAGTTTGATGGGGTATCTGCCTCGCTTACCTATGAAAGGGGGTTACTAACAAAAGGGGCTACGAGGGGGGACGGTTCGGTCGGTGAAGACATCATAACTAACCTGAAAACGATAAAGACTATTCCCCTACGGCTCAAAAGTATTCAAAGCTCCGATCGGGGAAGCAGCTACGGAATTCCTAACTTGATAGAGATAAGAGGTGAGGTATTGTACCCGCTGGAGAATTTTAAGACTCTTAATAAGGAACTATCCGATTCTGGCGAACCCCTCTTTGCTAATCCTAGAAACGCGGCTTCTGGAGCTGTAAGGCATCTTGATTCAAGGGTAACTGCTAAGAGACTACTTGATTTTTATGCTTGGGGGATTGGAGAGATAAGAGGTCTCAAAGTTACTAGCGAATCGCAAATTGTGGACGCATTACGGGTTTGGGGATTTAAGATTGATAACAACGTAAGGGAATGCTCTAATATAAATGAAGCCATTAAATATCAAAGGGAAATAGAATCCGCTAGAGATAGCCTCCCTTATGAAGCGGACGGCATTGTTGTAAAGGTAAATAGAAGGGATTACCAAACTAGACTAGGGGCTACTGCAAAGCATACCCGATGGAGCATCGCCTATAAGTTCAAGCCTAGACAGGCAACGACTAAGATAAAAGATATTGTAGTGCAGGTAGGACGCACGGGTCTCCTTACCCCCGTCGCCGAGCTCGAGCCAGTGAAGATAGGTGGGATCACAATAAAACGCGCCTCGCTCCATACAGAGGATATAATCAAAGAAAGGGATATACGGTTTTATGATACCGTTTTGATCCAACGAGCGGGTGACGTAATACCTGAAGTCGTAATGCCAATTAAGGAGAAAAGGAGAGGTGAAGAAAGGACTTTTAGTATGCCCGAAGCTTGTCCTTCATGCGCGACTACTGTAGAAAAGGAGGGGGCTTACTATTATTGCCCTAACCTCTCGTGCCCGTCTCAATTGAAAGGACGAATTCAGCATCTCGCCTCAAAGAAGGCTTTCAATATCGAGGGGCTTGGAGAAAGAACAGTAGAGCAGTTGTTAAAAAACAAGCTGATAAAGGGTATGGGAGACGTATTTAGTTTGAAGAAAGAAGACTTACTCCCACTTGAAAGGTTCGCTGAAAAGTCGGCTGAGAACTTGGAAAGAGAAGTTGAAAGAAGTAAGGTAGTCTCGTTTGACCGCTTTATAAACGCGCTTAGCATAAGGCACGTGGGTGAACGGGTAGCGCAAGTGCTAGCGGAGAATTTTACTGATGTTAACTCCCTAATGGAGACATCAGAAGAATTTCTAATCAGAACGCCCACGATTGGACCTGAAATAGCAAAAAGTATTTTACATTTCTTTAAATCAAAACAAAATCAGGATTTAATCAACAAGATGCTGTCCACGGGAATTCACATAAAGTATAAAGAAAAAACGCAAATAGATAACAATGAACTCAACGGACAGAGTTTTGTCTTCACGGGTGGGCTGGAAACATTCACTCGTGATGAGGCTCAAGAAATTGTAGAATCAAAGGGCGGGCGGGCGTCTTCCTCTGTTACTAAGCAGACGTCCTATGTAGTTGTGGGAAAAGACCCCGGTTCAAAGTATGATAAGGGGCTATCACTTGGAATAAGAATCTTGGAAGAGAGCGAATTCAGAAAACTAGTAGGAATTGACTAACTCAAAGAAAATTGAGTCTAAGACTTTCTTTGTTTCATTAGCTCATATATTATAATTCCCGCTGCAACCGAGGCGTTTAGCGATGCAACTTTACCTGACTGGGGAATCGACAGCAGGAAATCGCAATCACCCCTTATCTTATTCCCAAGTCCCCTACCCTCATTGCCAACTACTATAGCTAAATCTAAACCGCCCAACTTCTCTTCAGATAATGACTTTGAAGCCTGAGTATCTGCTCCTACTATCCATACTCCTTTTTTTCTTAAGTCCTTTATCAAGGTAGAAAGATTAACTACTTTCGCAATAAGAACGTGTTGGACGGCGCCTGCTGAAGCCTTAATCACGGAGGGAGTTACCGAAGCCGCACGGTCCTTAGGTATAGCGATACCGTGGGCACCAAGTGCGTTTACAGTTCTTATGATAGCACCTAGGTTTTGTGGATCCTCAACATGATCAAGAATTAAAAAGAGGAGCTTCTCTCCTCTCATCCTAGCACACTCTATAATATCAGAGACCCTAGAGTACTCAAAATTCGCGACCTTCGCAGCCATCCCTTGATGATATGGCGATTGGGATAACCTAGTCAAGGCTTCATGTGGAAGAAACGATACTTTTACTCCCCGCTTATTGGCTGACTTCAGTAAGTCGCTATTCCTGTGTTTTCTTGCATTATCAGAAAGAAAAAGCTCCTCAATTGTAGAGTTATTGTCAGTAAAAAGCTCCCTAACGGGATTCTTGCCGTAAATAATCAATACTTAGGCTCTCTCCGTTCCCAGTAGCGTAGCTTCCAATCTCAGATTTAGCTTTATCAATCTTGAGCGTTATATTGTCTCTAATCCATTTGGCGTCCCACCATTCTATAGGACGGACTGCGACGCCGTTTATATAGACCCCATAGTGAAGATGATCACCAGCCGCAAGCCCCGTCTGCCCCGTTCTGCCAATTACACCTTCCTTCTTAACCTCATCCCCAACTCTAACTTCAATAGAACTCATGTGTCCATATAGAGTTGAAAGTCCCATGCCATGATCAATGATTACAGTATTACCATAAATACCTAGCTCATCCGCATATACAACAACGCCGTTATTAGCCACCTCAATCGGATACCTTTTAGTAACGGCAAGATCATATCCAAGATGATATTGTCTATCTATCAGCTCATCATTAAAGAAATACGTTCTTTCATCTGCAAAATTCGCCTCTACCTTTGAGTTAGACAACTGATGAAAAGCCCCTTTCCACATAATCCCCGGCTTGGAATTTGAACCTGTTTCCCTTATTGTCTCATCGTTACGTTTCCTAAGTTCATTATTCACTCTAAGAAAAATCTCTTTATAATCAGTATCTGTCTCGTGATTGCCCGATAGTAGATTACCGACGTTTTCTATAAACCTATTACTTAATTTTATTTTACTCTTTCTATAGCTAACATTTTTAAGTCTAAAAAATAATGCCACTTTTCTTTGGTTTCCAGCTTTATCCTGAGCCGTAACGACAATATTCTCATTAGGCTTAAGGTCGTATGGATAAGCAAAGAAAGCTAGGTAAACACCGTCGCTCTGCAAATGCCCTTCATAGCCAGGGAAAAAATAGTGCCCTACCGAAACACCGGTCTTAACCGCGTCGGGAGAGGCTTTATATATAACAAGACCTGAGCCCCCATGGTTTACATAATGCTCAGTGCTAATAATGCTGATCTTAGGAGGAATGAAATCCAAATTGATCTTTTTACTAACTATAGCAATATTCATAGAAGAAACTCCTAGATACGACCTACTCTCGGCGGTAACTATAAGCTCACCAATCCCCACCTTAACGCTGAGTTCTGAGGGGTCTAAAGAGACAGTTATAATATCCCCTTTAATTCCCTTGGGATAAGACTTGTTAACAAGGGTTGATTCTCTATTGTCACGCGCCAACACGATTGAAACCGCCTTTAACCCCTGGCCCTCGCTAGCAATTTCAATATCAAAAGGCTTGCTCCCTACGGTATCCGAATCAAGTCGTATATATATCTCAGGCGGCGAACCCACAACGCCAGAGAATAAATAAAGCATTCCCCCAATGACAATAGTTAACATGACTACTATTACATAACTACGCATAACGCCATTTAGACCTTCCTTTTTCTTTTAGTCCATCAACCCAGTCCAATAAGACAATTCCGCGATACACATGCGCTAAAATTAAGCTGGTGCTCAAGGTAGGTTGCAATACTTATTTTTCCTTATTTATAATATCTTAGCATGTGTTACGTTATTTTCCACGTCTTTGTCATATAAGAAGGGCAAGTAGTTTGGGCACAGCTTCCAACAAGATTATCAAATGAGCGATTTCAAGAATGAATTCAGTTGGTCAGTATCAAGGGATGCCCTATTTACCGAGTGTAAGAGAAAATACTACTACAACTACTACGGATCATGGGGTGGTTGGGATAGTAATATCTCTGATACTGTTGCTCGTGAGCTATACGTTTTAAAAAATTTACAACTAAGGTGGATGTGGAAAGGAAACGCAGTTCACCATGAGATTGAAAGAATACTAAAAGAACTCATATCAACTGGAAGCCTGACCCCATTTGAAAAATCCCATAAAAGAGTTACTGGAATGATGAGAAGAGGGTTCAAATCATCAAGGGAAGGGGGTTATCGGAAGACTGTCAACAGTCTAAAGAACGAGCTAGCACTTTTTGAACACGAGTACGAAACTGAGGTATCTAACGAGGCTTGGAAAAGGAATTATAATGAGACAATTTCTTGTCTTGAAAATTTTTACAAATCAGAAGTCCTAGAAACTGTGCGAAATCTGAATAGAAACAACATAGTCACAATTGAGAGCATGAAGCCTAGCTGCCTTTCCTTTAGTGACGAGCAGTTTTTCATTAAAATCGACCTAGCATATAAGCTAGAAGACAAGCTTCAAATAGTGGACTGGAAGACAGGATCTGGCGAAAGCAACACGTTTCAGTTCCTAGTATATGTAATATATGCGAATGAAGAGCTTAACCACCCGCTTGAGGATATACGCGTGCTAGAACACAACCTTATTCAGAACAAGCAAATCAGGCATCATTTCAATTCCGTAGAAATAGAAAACGCTAAGAATGATATAATGGCTAGTATTGACAACATGAAAGGCTATTTATCAGAGGTGGAGAATAACCTAGCCACTATGACTGACTTTGAAAGAACTGAAAACAGAAAAACCTGCGATTTGTGTAACTTCAAAAAAATCTGCTTTGAACTGGATTGACAGAGAAACAGCTTGGTGAGCTTGAATTAAAGAGTACATTTCGGCGGAAGCCAACTTAAAAAGGCTTTAGGATTCAGACAAAATACATGCCTAATTTTATTGAAGAGTTTGGAACTTTTGTTAAACAAGGACTCTCAAACAAAAATATAAATTTTCTGCCTTTGTTTTGCCCAATGTAAAACTCCTCATGCTAAACAACAGCATTTATATGGATCAAAATATGAAAGAGGCACGAGTATGTAGGAGCACTCCAGAGAGAAATATAACCTAAAGTTGTAAAGAAGGCACTGGACAAACTATTGGCAAAACAGCCCTACGGATGAGTAGCCCCGTGAAGGAGGGCTTACAATCAAGAATGAAGTTTCTGTTCAACTGTACAATTCACTGAAAACCCTGAATCAAATCGAAAATTCATAAGTATCACATAGTCTTCAGATAAACTATTAGGTAGAGTGTATCATAGAGGGTACCAATAAAGTGTTTTAACACCTGGCAAGCAGGAGGAAAAAATGTTTGATGTATTTAGAAGGATATTGAAAACCACATTTGCAACGATTCTACTTGTATTATCTTTGACAAGTTCATTGGCCGCCGAAAACGTTACAAAGACGTCTGGTGGATCAATTAAAACTGCACTAGGTTACGGAATAGTTCTAAATAAGGGGTCCTCACTTACAAGAGAGTGGATTACTATCCATGACACTTCAATCCCAGCGGATATATCTGGTACTGCCGGCGTCACTACTATTTATGACTCTGGTGAGCGTTATTCTAGTGGGAGTTATCAATACAGTGCGGAATATAGTGTCATCTCTAAAGAGGCACTTTCAGCAGTTGAGGTAAGATTTCTTATTTTTGATATATGGGGCAACCACTCTCGGACATTATCGGCAACGGATATAGTTGATATGGCAGCGGGATCAACCAAAAAATTTGACGGAAAATGGAATATTTATTCAGAAAATGAAGCATCCGAATATTATGCTTCAATAGCTTATATAGCTCAAATCAGAGCGAAGAGTGGAAGAGTAACTAAGGCAAACCCTAAAATAGTGCTTGAACAAGCAAGGAAGTTCTCAAAGAAATTTTTGGAAGGAGACCTTGAACCAAAGCCAGTGAGGAAGCAATTAAACTGAATATCACAATAGGAATAAACTAGATTGATTCAATACACGCTAGAAAACGTAATGCCTATGGAAGACGAAAAGTCTTATATGGTCAGAGTCGCTATTGAGCTTGAAGACTATGGAACTTCGGATAACACAGTTTATATCTCTGTAAATTTGTCTCTCGCAAATGATTCAAGCGACTTCGTCGAAGAGATAAAGGAAAAAGCTATTACTAAGGCAAAGAACATACCTAAAACGGTCTTGCTTGAAGACTCACAACAAGAGCTATTTTAGATTAACAACGTGAATTAACCCAACTAGCTAAGCTCAAAATCATACTCAATGTAACGAGGGATGCTCTCATCCATAACTACGCACAGAAGCTCATCCGGGCAGTTGTGAGGCAATCCATTCTCCCCATCTCCATTTAAGCCTCCCCACCTATTTACGATACCCCTCGCTCTTTCAACGTCTCCCTGAGCAAAAACCCTTAGCACCTCACCCGTCAACTCTGTAACCGAAGATTCAAGAGTGTCGAAATAGACCTCAAACTTCCCATTACACGAGTGAAACCCTATCGCTCCTCTATCTTGCAAATAAAGATATGCAAGATAAGCAGACGCAGAGTCCGGATGCCCGTATATGTTACCCCGTCTTATATATCTAAACATTTCAGCAATGGATACCAAGTAAACCTTTCTGATCAAGTCCTCACTCAAGACGTCGTTAGGTAAGTATTTTAGATTATTAAGGGCTATCAAATCAGACTTAAATTCGTGAAGACACATATAATCTCTGTCAAACTCAGACATACCATCCGATAGCTTATCAACACCCATAAAATGTCCGACGTCATGTCCCCTGAGCCAAACAAGAAGTATCTTAGCCACATCATCATCTGAAAGCCCTCTAAGAATTTCAGAGCCAAGCAAATACCCTTCTGCGATTTTCCAAGTAAGCTCCCTAAACCTCGCGGTATAAAGATTAATAAACACAGTAAGGTGTGATAATGAGGATAAGCCCTCTCGGCTTCCGCCTGAGTAGAAGATACATATTGGCTTGTGCTTAGCGTTGAGCGCACCCGCCAATGAAAACACGTCCATACACCTCATTTCTGGCACATTTCCTGCCACCGGATCGCCCTTGAAGCGCTCAGAAACGGGGAGTGCTTCTCTGAATCTGTCAAGATAACCGTCATATAGCTCTATGGTATTGGAATAATCAAGATTCAACTTACCGCAAGCACCCGAATAATAACTACTATGCGCACTTTCCCCTGAAAAGACTTTTCCTACAATAAGCTCAACGCGCCTTACCCCTCCCTGACCTACGGACACGGGATAGAGATCAAATATCCCCTCACTTAAAACTTTGAGTTGATGAATAAGCTCGTCTCTTTCAGATTTGCTGAACAACGTAGGAGACACACTTTCTAATTCCTTAACCATCTCTCTCCACACCCTTTTCTCCAATAGGAGCGTAAGTTCACCCAAAGTCTGTATTTGGTAAAGAGCGTCTATATGTTCAAGAGCGTCTATAAAAGATTCTCCTACCTTCAATAATCTGGCTGGCAAGTTGACCTTGATACCAACCGATACGCTCTTTTTGCAATTGCTCATCTAAGAAGGAAGATTTTTCTCGTTCTGGTGCTCAGGTCTCAATAGGTCTAACAGCGTTTTAACGGGATTAAAAGTAATGAGCGGAACCTCGACAAACGTCGTGTTCCAATACGCCATCGAGCCGTTCCAAAGACCAGGTAGCTCAAGGGCTTTAAGGCTCCTTCCGTCTTTTGATTTGATTGATATAAACGCGGTGCTAGGATCTGAATACTCAGTGAGATTAAATGGATTGCCTTGATAATCCCTAAGCCCGCATACTATATCAACGGGGTTAAAGTGGGTTGAGGATTCCCAAATAGACCTCTGAGCGTCGGAGTTTACGTCAACCTGCGCTGACTCAATGATTTGCTTAGATAGAGTTCTATCTTCATTTCTTACCCAAAAGGGTCCTCCACCGGGCTCCCCCTCGTTTCTAACTACTCCACAAACCCTTATAGGTCTATTGAGTTTTGAGTATAAGAAACTCACCTTTGCCTCCTCAGTCGCTTTTTCAAAACCTTCAGGCAAAGTGGTATTAAGAAAGCGAAGCGCAAACCGTGCGAGGCGATCTAAAAACTTAACGTCCTTTCTACCCTTTTCAAGTTCTTTTAGATACCCCGAGACCTTGCTCTGAATATCTATTAGCATCCCCCCCAGTGCTTTTTTATAGGTGCACATTTCCTGCTTGATACGGTCAGGAACCACGTTGTCTATATTTTTTATAAAAGCTATATCACAATAGATCTCGTTTAGATTATCGAGCAAAACACCATGCCCGCCAGGCCTTAAAACAATTTTCCCCTCCGCGTCTAAGAACGGCTTGTTCTCGATATCAACTGCTATAGTGTCGGTAGATGGATTCTGAATTGAAAAAGTGATTTCGAACTCAATTCCATCCCGCTCATAACGTGGTCCTATAAGTTTTGCGAGCGCCTTAAAGCTATGAAGATGGTCTGGGGACACTGTAAAGTGCACGCGAGCTTTCTTGAACGCACCGACTGAGTAATCTAACGCTTCAACAAGGTGTTCCTCAAAAGCAGTCCTGCTCCCATCAGGATAAGTATGAAATTTTATTAGCCCCTTAGGCAAGTTAGCGTAATTTAGTCCTTTTGAGCCAAGAGTAAAATCCAGAACCTCATTATAAAAACCTTCCTCAAGTATATTCTTAACGCTGAGGGCATACTTATTTAAGCAGGAAACCAAATCGCTGTAAAATGCGAATTTCTCAAGCTCTTTTATAAAAAGGAGAAATGCTTCCGAGTTGCTATCACCCCTCTCGGCGTCTTGAAGAAGAGTTTTTTTATTTATCCTACCTTTATCATCACTAGGTGCTGCAAGTAGCTGCCCAAACATTCTACTTGCAGCACCTGAAGCGGGAACAAATTTGATAATTTGTTTACTAGAAAGGTCGCTCTCGTATAAACGGCAGAAGTAGTCCACGTTTCCTTCTAGGAACTCTACACCGTCCCCTATAGTGCACGGGCGAACAAGCTCTGCCGGTCTCACTCCTTCTCTGAAGGTGTTTATTTGATTTACGATTGTTTCAAAATGGATTCCGCGTAGCTCAATTTGTTTTCTTATATTCGTGTCCAAAACCATTTTGGGTAACCGAGCTTTTACATTTTTCTTTATATTATAATAAGTAAGTGGCGGAGCCGACGGGACTTGAACCCGCGACCTCTGGCTTGACAGGCCAGCGTTCTAACCGGTCTGAACTACGGCTCCGCAGTGAATCTCGTTAGTGGTGGGCGGTACAGGATTTGAACCTGTGACATCTTGCTTGTAAGGCAAGCGCTCTCCCGCTGAGCTAACCGCCCTTGTAACACAAAGTATCTCAAACGAGATAATCTACTGACAACTTTCAAGAGGGTGATGTATAACCTAATTTGACTCATTTGTCTATAGCAAACTCAGACAATGGACAGATAAAATATAACTATATACATATACTAACCTATCAGTTCACGTTAGTGCCAATCTCGTTCCCCAAAGCCATGCCAGAAGGAGGCGGAATTATCAGGTCATTAAGCACGGGCCCTTGTGAGACAATCGCCTCTTCGAGAACGTCATCCACGTGCTCAACAAGTTTAATATTTATATCTTTTAAGATGTTATTACGTATCTCCGTAAGATCCTTTTCATTCTCTTGTGGTATAATCACGGTCTTTACCTTGCCGCGGTGCGCCGCAAGAACTTTTTCCTTTAGGCCCCCTATAGGAAGCACCCTACCCCTAAGCGTAATTTCACCCGTCATAGCAATGTCATTCTTGACCGGCTTTTTAATGAGTGCCGACACTATGGCAGTTGATATCGCTATACCCGCCGATGGTCCATCCTTTGGAGTTGCACCCTCAGGAACGTGTATATGTATATCAACTCTCTGATGGAAGTTACGCTCAAGCCCAAGCTTTTCAGCCCTTGACCTTACGTAGCTCATAGCAGCCTGAGTGGATTCCTGCATAACTTCACCAAGCTTGCCCGTAACCGTAAAAGTCCCCTTACCGGGCATAACGGAGACCTCAATGTTTAAAAGCTCTCCACCTACCTCTGTCCATGCGAGACCCGTTGACATGCCAACATATTCTTTTTCTTCTATCTCGCCATACTTAAACTTAGGCACGCCGAGATAGTTCTGCTTCTTAAGCAGCGCAGGGGTAATCCTGACTGTATGATCTTTTCCCTTCTTCACTATATCGCGGGCAGCTTTTCTACAAAGATTAGCAATCTCACGCTCAAGGGTTCTAACACCAGCCTCTTTCGTATAGCGTCTGATAATTTCAAGAATTGCAGCGTCTGAGACCTTAACACTTTCCTTCTTGTGACCATGAGCCTCTCGCTGTTTTGGTAGTAGAAACTTCCTTGCTATTTCGAGCTTCTCATCTTCTGTATAGCCTGAAATCCTTATGATTTCCATTCTATCCTGTAGTGCCCATGGAATGGTGTGAAGAACATTCGCCGTCGTGATAAACATCACATTTGAAAGGTCATAATCAACCTCAAGGTAATGATCATTAAAGGCAACATTCTGCTCAGGATCGAGAGCCTCTAAAAGAGCGGACGCAGGATCACCTCTAAAGTCCATACCGAGCTTATCTATTTCATCAAGCAAGAACACTGGATTCATAGTGCCTGCCTTCCTAACCCCTTGAATAATTTTTCCGGGGAGCGCACCTATGTAAGTGCGGCGGTGCCCCCTTATCTCAGCCTCGTCCCTCACTCCTCCCAGTGATACCCTTATAAACTTACGTCCCATGGAGCGCGCAATTGACTTTGCAAGGGACGTTTTACCCACCCCTGGAGGTCCTACAAAACAAAGTATAGGACCTTTAATCTTACTGATCAGAGCCTGAACCGATAGATATTCAATTATTCTCTCTTTAGGCTTTTCAAGCCCAAAATGATCGTTATCAAGAATCTTTTGAGCTTCTTCAATATCGATCGTATCCTCCGTTACTTCGCCCTGCCAAGGAATAGAAAGAAGCCAATCAATGTAGTTTCTAACCACAGTCGCTTCTGCGGACATAGGAGACATCTGTTTTAATTTCTTGATCTCACGTTTTACCTTCTGCTCAGCCTCTTCCGTAAGCTCTTTCTTCTTTAAATTATCTTCGAACTCTTGTATTTCAGATTTAAGATCGTCCTTTTCACCCAATTCTTTCTGAATTGCTCTCATCTGCTCGGTAAGATAATACTCCTTCTGAGCTTTCTCCATTTGCTTTTTGACCCTGGACCTAATTCTCTTCTCAATCTGCATGATCTCAACTTCGGACTGCATTTTTTCATACAATTTTTCAAGCCTCTCGGCAGGATCGAGCGTCTCCAATATCTCCTGCTTATCCTCAAGCTTAAAACCAAGATGTGACGAAATAGTATCTGATAACTGTCCAGGATCCTTTATCGAAGAAAGGGTTACGAGTACTTCCGAAGGAATTTTTTTGTTCAACTTCACGTAATTTTCAAATGCCGTAACAAGGGTGCGTATAAGCGCCTCCGTTTCTACACCTATCTCATCTGGCTCAGGAACGGGCTGCACCTGTACGACAAAATGGCTCTTATTAAGAACGTAATTTTGGATACGCGCCCTTTTTTTTCCTTCGACGAGCACTTTTACCGTGCTATCTGGCAACCTTAGCATTTGAACAATGGTGCCAATAGTTCCTATATCATAAATATCTTTCTCCGTGGGATCGTTAGTTTTAGCATCCTTTTGCGCGGCAAGAAATATCTCTTTATCTTTCTTCATCGCCTCCTCAAGTGCATGAATTGACTTTTCACGTCCGACAAAAAGCGGCGACACCATATAAGGGAATATAACAACGTCCCTAAGCGGTAGTAACGGCAGGGTCTCCATATTTTCTTCTTTATTTTCTTCTTTCTTGTCTACTTTAATCAAGTTTGGCATAATAACTCTCCTTAAAGGCTGTATTTAGGTACTAAGTTCCCAATCGGGCTTCCTCTTCGTAAATAAAGAGAGGATCACTAGCCCCTCTAATAACGTCCTCCGTTATCACACAGCGACTCAGTCCCTTGAGTGATGGAACTTCGTATGAAATATCAAGCATAACATTCTCAATTATAGCCCTTAAGCCTCTCGCCCCGGTTTTTCTGTTAATAGCCTCTTGAGCTATAGATGCAAGGGCACCTTCTGTAACTTCGAGTTGGACATTTTCAATCTCCATAAGCTTTTGAAACTGCTTGATGATTGCATTTCTAGGTTTTGTGAGTATTTCAACAAAAGACTCTTCACTGAGTTCTTCAAGGGTAGCTACAACCGGGATTCTACCAACAAATTCTGGTATAAGCCCATATTGTATCTGATCCTCAGGTTGCACCTCCTTTAGCACGGCACCTAGATCCTTTTCATTGACTCTCCCGAGATTGGCTTCAAACCCAATTGATTTCTCTCCTATTCTCCGCTTTACAATATCCTCAAGCCCGCAGAAAGCACCGCCACAAATAAACAGAATATTAGTAGTGTCAATCTGTAAAAACTCTTGCTGAGGATGCTTTCTTCCACCCTTGGGTGGCACGTTAGCCTTGGTGCCTTCCATAATTTTGAGTAAAGACTGCTGCACACCCTCGCCAGAAACATCCCTTGTGATTGAAGGGCTGTCTCCAGTTTTTCTAGCAAGCTTGTCTATCTCATCTATATATATAATTCCCCTTGAGGCTTTTTCAAGATCGTAGTCTGCAGCCTGCAGCAGGCTTACAATCATGTTCTCTACGTCTTCCCCAACGTAGCCTGCCTCTGTATAGCATGTTGCATCCACAATCGTAAATGGCACCTCAAGGAGTTTAGCCAAGGTCTGAGCCATGAGAGTTTTGCCACTTCCAGTAGGTCCGATCATTAGGATATTACTTTTCTGAACCTCAACCCCAGGATTTTTATTGCTGCGATAGACATTAAACTCAATTCTCTTATAGTGATTATATACCGCTACAGACAATACCTTTTTAGCCCTCTCTTGCCCTATTACGTATTCATCTAAGAACTGTTTGATTTGCAAAGGCGTAGGTAAACTTGAATACCGCTTTTTGAGAACACCCTCTTTAGCATCCTCGTCAGCTATAATCTCGTTACAAAGCTCAATGCACTCGTTGCATATATATACGGTTGGACCAGCAATAAGCTTCCTAACTTCCTTCTGGCTCTTTCCGCAAAAAGAACAGTAGAGCTTACCCTCTTTCACGTTGCGCCCTGAAGTCATAAAACCGCCCCCTCTCTCTTAGTAATTATAGAGTCAACCAGCCCATATTCTAAGGCGTCATCCGGTCTCAGAAAGAAATCTCTCTCTGTATCATCCGCAATTTTATTAAATGGCTGGTTAGTATGCTTTGCAAGAATACGGTTAATTTCTTCTTTAATCCTAAGAATCTCTTTTGCGTGAATCTCAATATCCGTCGCTTGTCCTTCCACACCACCGAGCACCTGATGAATCATCATACGGGCATGGGGAAGAGCGAATCGCTTACCCTCAGCACCCGCTGCAAGCAAAACAGCCGCCATACTGGCAGCCTGCCCTATGCACATAGTCGCCACATCAGGCTTTATGTACTGCATGGTATCGTATATAGCCAGACCAGAAGTTACGTGCCCCCCCGGTGAGTTCATGTAGAGATAAATGTCTTTATCCGGATTTTCCGACTCCAAAAATAAGAGTTGAGCAATTACCGTATCCGCTACGGCATCTATTATAGGAGACCCAATAAAAACTATCCTATCCTTGAGTAAACGGGAAAAAATATCATAAGCCCTCTCGCCCCTGCTGGTTTGTTCAATAACTATTGGAACGTAGCTAGACATCACCTTAACAATATACTAAGCTTAACCCTTATTGTCAACGTAACTGTCCTCATATCAGTCCCTCTTCTACATCAGCGTTCTTTATAAGAAAATCAATGACTTTTTGCTCCGCAAGGTTGACTTCCAAACCCTCTAGCATATTATTCCGCTCATAAGCCTCCCTAACTTGCTCCGTAGGAACGTTATAACTATCTGCAACCGCGGAAAGGTTCTCATTTATATCATCTTCGGAGACGGAAATACCCTCCTTTCTCGAGATCGCGCCCAGTATCATAGATGCCTTTACGTTTCTGAGAGCACGCTCTTGCACCATGCTTTGAGTCGCCTCATCTATAGGTTGAGATTTGACTCCTCTTTGCCCCATATTTTTAATTATTTGCTGCGTCATTCTGGATTCTTCTTCCTTGACGAGGCTCAAAGGCACTTCAATCTCATTTCTCTCTACTATAAGATCAAGTAGGTCGCTTTTCATTTTCGTGAGCGATTGATGCTCAACCTGACGACTTAGGTCGTCCTTTATCTTCTCCTTAAGCTCGCTGAGGGTCTTAAGTCCCGCGCCTTTGGCAAGTTCATCATCAATCACCGGCAACTCTCTCTGTAAAATGTCCTTTACGGTGAGTTTGAAATTCACTTCCTTCCCCGCTACTTCTCTTATCTGAAAGTCTTCATCGTATTTTACGTCGAATTTCTTTTCTTCACCCTTCTTCATACCCAGCAAGTTCTCTTCAAACTCAGGGAGCATTTTCCCTTCACCCACCAGAAATTGCATGTCTTTACGGTTAAGATCCTCAATGAGCTTACCCTCTAAATAACCCTGAAAGTCAACTATGGCAACGTCGCTTTTCTCAACTCCCTTTTCCTTTTCATATGGCTTAACCTCGGCTTTATGGTTGCGAAGCTGCTCAATTGCATACTCAACATCGCTATCTGTAACTTCCTTAACTTCTTTTTTAAGCGGTATTCCCTTGTATTCCATAAGCTCTATATTGGGAAGAACGTCAAAGGTCGCTGAGTACGTAAAATCTTTATCTGTAGAGACTGCCTCGGACGGCGCGACTTCGGGTCTGCTTACAGGAGACACAGAAGCTTCTTTAAGAGCATCTTCCAGCGTACTCTGAACAAGCCTTGCAGCAGCTTCGCTAAGTATCTCGCTCTTATACATAGATTCTACAACGCCGTCAGGGGCTTTACCCGGACGAAACCCCTTTATTTTGGCGCTCTTCTTTATTTCCTGAAACACCTTGTTTCTAACCGATCTAACATCTTCTATCGGTATTACGACATCTACTCTTTTCCGTGTGCTACTTAAATCTTCCACATTGACTTTCATAAATAGAAACCCCTCTAATTAATCTCTAAATGGTGCGAGAGGGGGGAGTCGAACCCCCACACCGTCTAGGTACTGGATCCTAAATCCAGCGCGTCTGCCAATTCCGCCACTCTCGCGCATTGTGGGCTGTGAGGGAATCGAACCCCCGACCCGATGATTAAGAGTCACCTGCTCTACCTAGCTGAGCTAACAGCCCTTGCTAACAACTACAAGTTACTATGATACCTAAAACTATTTTTTAAGTCTTGTGTCCGGAAGAGTTTATTATAATATATCTTCAACAGTTCCTGATTTCTTAATAATCCTTACTTCTTCGGCGTCTATCATAACGACCATCGGCTGTTGAAAAATGAACGTGCCCGACTGGGGCATATTGTAGGCTCCTACGTTTTTAATAATAACTTTATCCCCAACTCTAAGCTCAGGAAGTTGCGCCTTTGTAACTACGTCGATTTGAAGACAAAGGGGTCCGTAAACAGTAGTTTCTTTCAATTTGCCCTTTGAATCCGTTATACATTCAACGTTCTGATATCTAAAAATGGAAGTTGGAAGAAGATTAATTCCGCTATCAATTACCGCGAATATTCCCTCATCAGCAACACTCTTGACCGTTATGACCGTTGAGATAAGGTCAATAGCGTTACTTACTATTGCCCTCCCAGGCTCCAGTATTAATAGTGGCAGACTTTCTCGTCTAAATTCACTCAGTATTGGAATAGTTATTGCCTCAACGTAGGGAGTCAATGAATCTACCGTAGGGAAACCTCCCCCCATATCTAGGTACTTAAACCGAATGCCATACTTCTCACCAACCTCTCTCGCGAACCTCGCAATCTTTCTTGAAGCTTCCTCATAAGCCTGACATCCCTTTGGCCACATAAGTTTTATTCCCTTTGAGGGAACATCACCTTCGCACTTAGACTCAACAATATAACTCGTAAGGTGTATGTGTAATCCAATTACGTTCAATAATTTTCTATCAGCACATAAAGCTACAACCCGCGCTGCTTCACCAGATTCCAGATTAAAGCCAAAGCGGTCGGGCAGTTGGTCAGTCTCTACATTCGTATTAACCCTAATCCCTACGTTGATCGGCTTCCGAGCAGTGCAGGATAGCCCCTCAAGCACACTGATTTCTTCAGCGTTATCTACGTTTATTATAGCCCCGTCTTCTACAGCCCGTATTAGTTCTTCTTTTTTTTTATAGGGACCATTAAATACAATAGAACGACCAGGAACACCCAACCTTTTCGCTAGCTCATACTCAAATCCGGAGGCTACCTCAGCCCAAGCGCCGTCCTTGTGAATAATTCTTAGAACATCAGGCAGGTAATTTACCTTATAAGAGTAAGCAACTACGACCTCTGGATAACGTTCAGAAAACTGACTCCTAAAATTCTTAACGTTTTCTCTCACCGTATTGGCTGAAACGACAAATAGGGGCGAACCATAATCTTCAGTCAAACTCTGAACTTTGTCTTCACTAAGGGTTAACATGGAAATACGTCCTGTTACGTATAGTAGGATCAGCTAATCCCTGCGTATCTTGATAAGTATTTCGATCCTGCATCAGGAAGTATAACAACAATATATTCATCTTTATAATTGTCACGAGCGTATCTAATAGCAGCATCTATAGCAGCACCGCTCGATGGACCCACTAAAATACCTTCTCTCTTCAATAGATCCTTCTGCCAATGAAAGGCGTCTTGCTCATACACCTGTATGACGTCGTCAACATAGCCAAGGTCAAGTGCCCCCGGTATGAAATTCTTCCCAATCCCTTCTATGCTAAAATCCGATGCTTCAGTCGTAAACGCTCCTGTTTCAAGATACGTCTTAAATACCGAGCCCACGGGCTCAACTCCAATAACTCTAATACCTGCCTTCCTTTCTTTTAGGTACTTACCCACTCCAGTTATAGTCCCCCCAGTTCCTATACCACAAATAACCGTATCAACACTGCCTTGCGTATCGCGCCATATCTCCAGTCCGGTGGTCTTATAATGCGCGTCTGGATTGAGACTATTAAAATACTGATTAACGTAGAAAGCGTTTTTCTCCCCAGCCGTCCTGCGCGCTACCTCGTAGCAACTTTGCTCATCAGACGGTGAAAGACCCTTTGGAGTAAGGATCACTTCCGCACCAAATAGCTTAAGCACTTGTATCTTTTCTCTTGTAGTTGTCTCAGGTAATGTAAGTATGCATCTATACCCCTTTACGGTTCCTATAAGAGCTAAGGCAGCTCCCATATTGCCAGACGTAGCTTCAACTATTGTGTCACCCGGTTTGAGAACTCCTCTACTCTCAGCATCTTTGATTATATTAATTGCAACTCTGTCCTTAATACTGCCACTCGGGTTATAAGACTCGCCCTTTACATATACTTCAGGCTTAAATCCACTTGCTAAGCTATTGAGCTTTATAAGCGGCGTGTTTCCAATTAGGTCGAGAATACTTTCGGACAAATTCACTAGCTTTTCCTAATGTTCTCAATAATCATTTTTGCCCGATCAGTTTGTTTTCGCTCGAAGAATTCTATCACGCTTTGTTTATAAGCGCCGCACTTAGCCTCGGACAGTGCAACCGGGAGATATTTTTCTAAGCGCTCGAATGCCCACAGGTCGGGTCTTGAAATATTGAGCCTTATATAATCTGTCGAGCCTACACTACCGAGCCCATCCCCAGGATAAACGGCAATATTATGCTTAAATAGCGCCACGGTCAGCTCTTGAGAGGATACCCCAGTTTCTGAGATGTCAATAACCATAGAGAAACCATACTGAGGCTCAACGGGTATGGACACCCCCTTGTTATTCCTTATAATCTCCTTGACTATTTTATAATTACGCCTAATAACGTTCTGGGAGTATATTAGGTAATCTTTATCTTGAAGAGCGGCTAAAGCTCCGTATTGTGCTATAAGGTTGGTATTAAGCCTAGTTAGCGAGGTTTTTGCTATAAGGCACGCTCGCATTAGTTCAGCATTACCGGCGAGAAACCCCATCCTTACACCAGCCATTCCGTAACCGTGTGAAAGGCTAAAGGTTGAGACCACGTTGTCTATATTAGTCTCTTTATAGAGAGAGGTCATTGGATAGTGCATGGAATTGGGATCTATTTGCTGGGTGTTATGCGTAATATCATCAATGATAATCACGTTGTATTTTCTAGCGATTTCTATTATCTGAAGCAGCTCCTCTTTAGTCTGGATGGAACCGAATGGATTCAAAGGATCACAGACGATAATCACCTTCGTTTTTGGTGTAATGCAAGCCTCTACCTGATTGGGCTCTAGTCTGAAACCGTTATTCGAATCTAGCACAATCCTAATTGGCACCCCACCCCCCATAAGAATTGATGATTCAAAATGAAAATAACCCGGATCGGTTATGATCACTTCATCCCCCGGGTTCATAACGGACTGTAGAACATAAGAAACTCCAGCCTGACTGCCTTCTAATCCTATAACTTCGAAATCCTTGCTCCTGCACCGCTTAAATTTTAGTTCAGCAGAAGTATCCCTAAGTGGGTTTATTAGATCAGGAGAGTAAGGATTAATATTGTCCTCAATCGTATTGGCGCGCATAGCCTCAACGGCTTTCGAGGGAGGACCAACATAGCAGATCATCCATCCTAGGTCAGCCCAGACGGTGGGATCCAAATCAATCCTACCTTCCCTATATATATTTCCCGGATCGCAATCCAACATACCTATTGCGTCGCGGTAGGTCATATAGTTCCACATTCCGTGAGGACTCTCGAGAACGGATTTAAGTCTGTCCGATAGAATCTCATTCAGGAATGGAGAACTTTTACTAGAGGATCGCCAATCTAGGACGAATCTTTCTTTTTTCATTACCCGTATTTTATAACTGATCCGATTTAAGCTCTCATCAATACAGCGGCATATATATTATAAGGATCCATAGTAACTTCGGGATTTTTGAAGCCAGCTTCCTCCGCCCAACTTATTACAAGCTCGGCAGGGCGTAGGTGCCAGACGCAAGGCTCTCCCTTCTGGTTTTTAAGCGCTCTTGCTATGATCTCTATTTGCTCGTTGTATGTCTGCACGTTAAACAAAAACGCATCCGGATTCAATATCTCTTTAAGATCAAGCATATGCTTCTTTATCCGTTCATCATCATGGATGATACCGAAAAGCCCAACCTCAATAACAAGGTTAGGCAAAGGCTCAATGCCTCTCAGATTATCGGGATCAAGAGTGTCTCCATCCTCATAACGGATTTTATCAACAAGGTTTCGTCTCCTTGCTATCGCTTTGCTTTCTGCAAGGGTATCTCGACTTATGTCACAAAGCAGAACTGATACGTCGGATACAGTTTCATCTAATACGTCATATATGTAATCTGCGTTGCCGGCAGCCAAATCTACAATAAATGTATTTCTATCATTCCTCTCACTTAAGTACTTTAAAATCACGTTCTTTTGTATCTGCTTAATAGACCTGAATGCCTTGCAAGTCGTCTGATTAAGAAAAGTCGCATCAATGCTTTTTCCAATCCCAAGTCGCCCGTGAGGTGTATTTTCATATATGTAGTTCATTATGGCACCTGAATCGAAACCATAATCATACCCGACCCTGATCCCGTCTGATAAAGTTCCAACGGCTCTTAACAAAAAGGAAATAAGTTTGAAATAAAAGTACTTTGGATCGTGATAACGTAGAGGCTTTTTTAACTCTTCAAAGCTCGGAATTTTGCTACAACGCATACCATTTTATCTCCTCATCCTCTCTATCGGAATATGCGCTATCTACTATCGCTTTTATCTCCTGTACCCGCTTCCTTTTTTCCTGCGTGTTAGCATTCACCGCAAAATATCGTTCGAGATGCACCAAATGCACTATGACGTCAGTTTGAACTTGCAGGATAACGTCGCGGCTTCGGGGATCCGCAACGCTACTATACAAGTCAAGCAAAGCTGAAAAATGTATTAGCGCTCCCCACGCGTAAGCAAAATCATCAAACACGTTAACATAGTTTCTAAGTATATTATAGATTCTTTGACCTATCTCAGGAGGATTATAAGCCTCGGGGGTTTCCCCCATCTCCTTTGCCCTATTCGCAAAGAGTTTCGCGTGCTTAGCATTATCAGCGATTATTCTAGTAACAATGGCTCTGAGGCTAACATCCTCAATAAATTGAATTTTATAGCCAAACAAATCTACCCATACAAGCATACCGTAAGTATGCCTTGAAAATGCCCTTGCGAGCCCTTGCGGGTCTGAGAGCACGTCCTTTAGTCTTTCAGGTTTTCGTATGCTCATCTTACACACCTACACTATGCTGCTTCCAACTCGCAGCTAACACATCTTCTTCAAAATACCAATAATCTTTTCGTCACCCTTTGCTGGCACTTCCCACTTAACGTGCACCGTTTTCACGCCTTGATCTTCAAGCGCATCCTTAAACACGTCAAGACCAACGTTTATAACCCTGAGCCCATCTTTTAATAAGTCAGGTGTATTTTCCTCGCTCGCTTGCAAACCCGCTGAAATCTCCTTGAACATTTCTCCTATCACCCGTTCGGCAATTTCATTGGATTTAGCCTCTACCGCCAATACCAAATCACTGCCGTTTGCCTCCCTAACCTCATCCGTTATAAGACCCGTGTCTTCAAGCACGTGTTTCGCTTTCTCCGTTGCCATAACTGCGACCGCGTTCTTTACGCCGCTTCTTTGTCTGAATACTGTTGAAACGCGCATTAGCCTTAGAGAATCCTGGAAGTAGCCGTATTTGATTATAACCTTTCGCATCAAACCACACATTCCTTTAAGCTCAGACGCCACTTATCATATCATATTCTATGGGACAAGACCTATTGACCGTGTTGCTAACGTAACAGTATTTCTTTGCGGCACTTATCATCTCTTCCAATGCTTCAGTAGCGAGAGAACTCCCTACTTTTATGAATAATCTGGTAAACGTGCAGTTTTTCGTATTTACCTCTCCGGTTACGTTAACTCTCAAATCACTTAGCTCAACGTTCTGTTTCCTAGCAACGTACACAAGCGCAAGACAAAAACACGTAGCCACCGAGGATAGAAACAATTCTGTAGGCATCATACCAGTATCATCCCCATGAAACATAGGTGCTTCGTCAACGTCTATATTAAATTGTCTTGCCTTAACCTCTACCTGATAATTTTTCTTCCATACGGCTTTTGCTTCTATCATAATTCCCTTTCAAACATTAAATGATAGTATATCCGAATAGTACCGGGAGTGTTTCAGAGCTGCGCTTTTCCAGCTATACGCCTGAGCAGTCTCCTTGCCCTTGTTTATAATCCTTGTTCTTAGTTCCTTGTTTTCAATAATTCTTATAACTTCATTAGCTAGGGTTTTATAGTCCATAGGATCAATGAGAATTGAGTTGTCTCCATTCTTCAAATACTCCGTCATAGGCTCTATATCCGAAGCGATTACAGGAACTGCTGACGCCATTGCTTCTTGGACAACGAGCCCCCACCCTTCCTTAAGAGAGGGAAATACAAAAACGTCTGATGCTTCATATAGAAAAGGCATTGAGCTATCGGGCACGTTTCCAAGTATAATAACGTCTCTATCCAACAGCAGATTTAATTTATCAATTTCTAAGTAAAATTCCTCACGGTAACCCCTGTAATCAAAAAGGGTTTCACCTCCACCTACAATCCATATGAGCTTCTCACCTTTTGCCTTAAAATAGGCTCTGGCAATATTAAAAGCCCTAAGAGCGGTAATAGTATTCTTACGAGGTTCAATCCCCCCGATGCTCAACATTACTTTTTTACCTTCAACAGAGAACTTTCCCTTAGCAATCTCTTTTGATCCCGCCTTCTCATTGCACCTGAATTTCTCTACTTCAACCCCATTATTTATAACGTTAGAACTTAAAGAGTATTTAGCTCTGAGCACACGCTGCCAGAACTTACTGACAACTATTAAATAGTCAGGCTTGAGTATGCTATTCAGTTGACAATCTATGAGAGATTCTGAAGTGAAATCGTCTATATGATGAATTGTTCTCACATAAAATTTAATGATTCCCCTTTCACGCAAATTAAAAAGGGCATTTGCTGAAATGCAGTCCTCTGCATGGTAAATATCGTAGATTTTTTCATTATTAGCTAGATATTCCGTATATACGTTTATATAGTCTTTCACCTTCTCTTCAACGCTCTCATAACTCCTTTTAGGACATGGAATAAGCGTATAGGGGACGCCAACCTGCTTGAAGAAATCCTCCCCTGACGAAAGGGCATAAATACCCACTTTATGCCTAAGGGATGCAAGGCTTTTGGCAAGCGACAAAGTATGCGCAACGCCACCTCTAGGTTTTGTAGAATATGTCAGGAGGGCTATTCTATGCGTATTCATTTAATTCTCTGAGTTCAATAATTGAAGTCAACAACCTAATTCCATAGCAGATTCCAACAGCCATATCGGCTCCAGTAGTCTCCCCCATCTTAACTAGCCTCTTTGACAAATCTGCCACGCGTTTAGGGCACTCTGCAATGATGCCGTAAATAAGCTCGACAGCATTGTTAGTTCCCTCCCCAATCACCGCTTCTCTTAGTGAGTTCAGGCTATAGATAGTTGTTTTGTTCCGAGCCACCATACAAATTTCTTTGGATACTCTCTTAAAGAAATCGACTGTAATCGTCTCGTTTCTAAAAAGAACGGGTCCTCCCAAATTGAGACTTAGAATGAGACCTGTCAAGAAATCATCACACGAAGGAGTAAGCCCGGGTCCGAGTCCGATAATCGCTCCCGCACCCCTCATTGCCATGCCGACGTCTCTCCCATATAGCCCCCACATTAGCATATCTATATAAGGTCTGGAATTTTCGGATAAGGTTGGCTTCTGTTTTCGCGCAAACACTTCGAGAGGTCCGTATAACTCAACATTTTCTAAGAGAGGAACTAGTCCTTCTTTTGACGGGCACGTATAGCTTACATCCTGCAAAATTCTAAGGTTTAAACTGATTTCTTCTACGCTCAATTTCTTGCACTTTGTAGAAAACCGGGGTGAGTCGTAGGTAGAAGCCCCCTTAAAATCAATTGTAAAAAGATTGCCTTTAGAGGTAAGTCCATTCTCGTTAAATATGATTTCCGTTCCTTGCTCCACCTGGGCTAAGTTAAAACTGAAATCACCGGCCCCTCTTAACGCTAAAGAAGTAGGGCTCAGATAATCTTTATCCTTTATCACTTTGATTAAAACGTGATCTTGAGTACTTAAATATAAAGCGTGGTTAAATATACTATGAACGCATAAATTCTTATAAGACCTATGCAACGCAGGAATAACCTTACATCCAATAAACCCCGCCTGCACATTATAGGAACGCCTTTTATCTTCTCTTTTCATTTGAGTGGGAAGCGTAGTAACTCGCGCTAGTATTCTATACGGTAAATTAGGCAAACTACGTGTGATGCCAAGCCCTCTAAGTATATTTTTTCCATTGTGGACGCTTCCTACCTGAATATGAAGAGTAGATAATCAGCCTCCTGCGGAGACTCCAAGGAATTATCAAATACGCGGGCACAAATATCTTCCGCCAGAAAAAAGATTGAGATTGACCATCTCTATAGGGTTTGGCGCAGCATCCCGGATATTGAGAAATCATTTCATCGCTAGCTGCCTGAAGCAGGTATCTCTCAGCACTCTCTCTCAACCATTGCCCGAATGCCATTTATGGTCTCCACAAGCCAGCAGTATAAAAGTTCAGAATATGATTATCAATTATGAATATCATAGCTTGCCTAGCCCCGCCTGGGCTGCCAAAGCAATTGGTTCCATTAACGCCCCTATAGGCGGTGAATATACGTTCTCCATCCAAGCGAGCTCGTCAATAGTCACTCCACGCTTAATGACAAAGGCTAAGAAGTCAGCCCTTTCTTTAATCCCTTCTCCCCCAGCCATCTGAGCACCCAATACGCGACCAGTCTTGGGGTCAGCTATGAGCTTTACCCGTATCCTGGTAACCCCTGGGTAATATCTTGCTCTTGATATTCCCACTGAATAGGCAACGATATGAGGTATTCCGAGTGCTTTATGAAGCGTCTCTCCCATTGATACACCACCAATTTGAACCTGTCCTCCAACCATGCCCCATGGAATAAAAACTGGATCGTATGAACGGTTCTGTCCTGCGGCGTTTGCACCCGCAACCCGTCCCTGTGAGTAGGCATGACTTCCCGAAAGCCCCTGTATCGGTATTTCCGTTACGCCGTGAATAATCTCCGTGCAGTCACCCGCCGCGTAAACATTCTCCACTGAAGTTCGCATGTGATCGTCAACTACTATACCGCCGGTTGCCCCCAGACTTATCCCGGCTTCTCGTGACAGACGGTTATTCGGCTTTTTATGCGATGCGATCACAACTACGTCAGCACCTATTTCACCCTCGCTCGTCACAACTCTATTGACTTTTCCACTAGAGCCTTGAAATTCAAGAACCTTTGTGCCGAAATGAATCTGTACACCCATCTTCTCGAGGGATTCCTTAACAGGCTCCATAATATCAGGGTCAGCAACCTCTGACATAAGCCATGCTCCTTCGTCAACTAGATGAGTCTCAAGCCCTCTGTGCGCAAGGTTTCCAGCCATTTCTATACCAAGGGGGGTCGCACACGTGACAATCGCCCTTTTCATATTTTCAAGTTCTTTATCAAACTCCATTGCTCTTCTAATATTCTTTACATATTTAACTCCTTTAAGATGAATGCCAGGGATATCTGGCTCGTCGTATTCAAACCCAGTCGCTATTATGAGCTTTTCCCATTCAAACGTCTGAGAGCCTACGCTTACCGTCCTATTTTCAAGATTTATCCCTGTAACCCTGGTTTGGAGCTTAAGATCAATGCCAATCTTTGCATAATGCTCAGATGTTTGAAGAAAGAGATTTTCAAAGCTAGGTATTTCCTTACCCAGAACAAAAGGAATTCCGCAAGGACTATACGCAACGTCTTCAAATTCAGTAAACAAGGTAACCGAGGCGTTAGGTAGAAGACCCTTAGACGTAGATGCCGCAGAGATTCCACCTGCACCACCCCCGATAACAACAATTTTCACTTTAGCCATATAGCTTTTAACCCCTTAAAAAACTTTTAATTAACTTAATTTCATCCGTTTAGTGAACTTTCTGAATTTTACGTTACTTTTAACCGCTACCCTCTCAAAATCAGGAAGCGCAGAGCACTCACCACAACTGACGCAACCTGCTAGGCTGCTCTTAGATGCCTGCTCATATTGAGCTAGCACTTTTGCCGCCTCCGTATAGACGTAGTCCATAGTCTCCGGGCTAGGGGGCTTCATATTCTCCATTGGAGTGCCCGCTACCGGCCTGAAAGGAACAATAAATGGATAAACCCCTATCTCAGCGCACAGCTCCGCGCCCTCCATCACCGTTTCTAACTTCTCACCCATCCCCACAAGGACGTAAGTGCTCACCTGCCATCTCCCGAATACCTTAACGGCTTCCTTCCAAGCCTCTACATATCTGTCAAAGCCTATACCTGCCTTTCCGGGCGTTATTTTTTCAAAGACCTCCGGATCAAAGGTCTCAATATGAATGCCAAGCGCATCTACGCCGGAATCCTTTAGCCTCTTAAACCATGCAAAGTCATCCGGAGGAATAATCTGTAACTGAATTGGTAGCTCGGTTGCCTTTTTTACCGCAGAGCATATCTCAGCGTATTTTTTCAGAGCTTTCTCCTCATCCGGTGCTACTCCCGAAGTAAATACGATATTTGATATGCCGTCCAATTCCTTAGCGATTGATATTGTTTCAACAAGGCTCCTTGCATTCTTAAATCCAACCGTGCTTCTGTCTCTCAACGTAAGTTCTATACCACAAAACTTGCATCTCCTCTCGTCCTGCCAGAAATCACAGGTCTGAAGAAGCGTAGTGGCAAAGGTGGTTGGACAGTGAAGTATGCCAACCTTCTGCATCGGCACGCCCATTGAGGTTTTGTGTTCAGTGAACTTGCCGTTGCCCATAGGCTCTACCTGAGCCAAAGCGACTTCATCTTTGAATATCCAGTGCTCACCGTTGATTTGATCCAAGTAGTAGGGAGAAGAATTAACAAAGTCTCCTACAACTGGAATATTCGCCTCGCTGTCGGGAAGAATCCTTAAATGTATTCCACCTGTAGGACCAGCCCCGCCTCTCCTAATGTTTTTTGTGTCAGCAATCCTTAGACCACGACTCTGCAACTCTACTTTAAGGGTCCTTGAGTCCATCTTACCCCCCCCCAGAGTTTATTTATGCGCAAACCATAAATAAGAACGGATTATCGTGCTTCAGCATAAGTTGCTTAGCTTATCCGCAGGTTATCGATAAAGACGAGCGCTAAAATTTACATAGTCCAAGTATTAAACACCAATGCACCCGCTCTATGATGCTCTATTACAATATCTAATATATCAGTTGGGTGAATAGGTATTACACCCTCAATAAAGCTTGACTCGTTCATACCTAGAAGAGCCGCCGCCGAAAAACGGCAGGCATAAACCGTTATACCTTCACCTAGCATCCTGTTTACAAGATTGGGATAAAGCTGAATACCCGCTCCGTAACCGTCGTCTCCTACGTTCGGCCAACCTCTATATACAGGTATCGCCGATGCAGGTCCATAGAAAAGAACCTTCGTGTCGTATCCCTTTCTCTTCGTCCTTATGGCAGTTAGCATATTGATACCTGCTACTGAACCTTCGTAAGGAACTGAGTGCACAAGGAACAGCGCCTTCTCTCCCTCTCTCGCCTTATGATCGGGGAAAAGCTTTTCCTCGTAGTTAACCAAAGGTTTTCCTACTTCTGGCCTATCGGCCTTTATTCTATCTACCGCCATAGCACAATACCTCCTATCTATATATTATTTGCTAATTTGCAAAAAAAACACCGCCGCCGTTAAAAACTTCTATACTTTTCATTTCAAGCGTTTAGATCAAAAACCCCTTTTAGTTCATTATATTATAAACAGAGAGTAAGTTCAATCTTTTTTAGACTCCTTCATTCCTATTTCGAAATAAGGAGATGAACATCCGTCCCATAAATCCTCGTACGCTTATCGGGTTATCTCCGTTCCCGCTCCTCCGTTTATTGCTGATTCTATATTGTCAATAGACGTTATTACTACTTTATCCCCACCTGAACGAATAAATTGTATAGCAGCTTCAATTTTAGGTCCCATGCTTCCCAGGGCAAAATGCCCTTCTGAGAGATAGTGCTCCGCTTCTTCAAGCGTAACTTTAGATAAATCTTTTTGCTTAGGAGTCCCGTAATTAATTGCCACTTGCTCGACGGGCGTAACGAGCAAGAGAACTTCTGCTCTCATGTAGCTACCTATTTTTTCGGCAGCAAAATCCTTATCAATAACAGCTGCCACGCCCCTAAGCATATTTCTCTTATCACGAACCACAGGAATTCCTCCCCCGCCACAAGCTATGACGACAAAATCTCTATTTGTCATTTCCATTATCTCTTCTTTTTCTATTATATCTATTGGCTTAGGGGAAGCTACAATACGTCTGTATCCACGCCCCGAGTCCTCTCTCATAAGCCATCCTTCTTCTCTACTTAGCTTCTCACTTTGCTGCCTATTAAAAAACGGTCCTATAAACTTTGTAGGCTCGTTAAAAGCAGGGTCATCTTCTGAAACAACAATCTGTGTTATCAAAACGATTATTGGCTTGTTTATCTTGTTTCTTGTGAACGTATTTCTGAGACTTTGCTCAATCATATAACCGATTTGCCCCTGGGTCATGGCGTTACATGCGTCAAGCGGTAGAGGAGGAACGTTTGCAGCTAGATTCTCTTGCTGCATTAGGAAATTGCCGACCTGAGGTCCATTACCATGGGTAATCAATACTCTATAACCCATGTTAAAAAGGCTTAGGAGCTTATTACACATAACATCGGTCTTCCTCATCTGCTCAACGTAGGGGCTATTTCCATCCTTTCCCATAAGAGCGTTACCCCCGAAAGCGACGATGGCGGTTCTCTTGTTGGTTTCATTAACTTTATTCATACTTGTCCACCTCACCCCTTTTTACAATCCACCCGGCGATTCTTGCAGCAAGAGCGTTGGTCGGAAATACAAGAACTCCTTCTTCCTTTAACTTTTGTTCTTGTTCTCGTAGGCACTGCGGATCATTTTCAGTGCCACACACGTGAGAAACAAATGCAATGTTCTTCCCTCTTTTTCTCGCCAAACTTCTAGCATCCCTAATTGCTAATACCAAATCACCAGCGGGGTCAGAGCTCGCCACGTAGCCTAGTACCACGTCGAATAATATGACCGCAACTTCTGGTTTACTCGACTCGGTTATTAGTCTCTCTACCCTCAAACCTGCGTCTATCATCGGATGTGGACGCCCTATCGTGAATTCCTCTTCTCCCAGGTCTATACAGGAGTTTCGCACGCTCAATCTTGAATCTTTAAGTTTGTGCTTTTTATTGAGTGGGGCATTTGAATATATTGTTCCTAGAATTGGAGTAAGTATTTGTTGGGCTTCATAACAAAGCGTGCCCCCCGAATATAACCCCCTTATATACTTCTGCTTAGAATCAAAAGACTCTACCATTTCCTTCGCCCGCCCCCACAACTCTTTATCTAAGTTTAGGTTTTGCTTCATATCAGTCTTTGTAGTTAGTCCGACTACGCTAAGGGCTGCATCCTCCAAGTTGGAAGTAAAATAAATATGTCCATCTTGAGTAGTCAGATCGCTGCCCAAAAAGCAAACAACGGACGGCATTCCCGAATCCCTAACCGCGGACACAACCATATCTGCAACTCTGCGAGATGGGGGTTTAGAAACAATTACAAGTGCCTCTGTATTATCATCGTTTTTAAGCATCCTTATTGCTTCTAAGGTCATAATTCCCCCTACTTCCTCAGATAAATCCCTTCCCCCAACTCCAATTCCGTGAGTGATGCCTGATCCAAAATTATTAATAAGGCAGGTGATCTCTTGAAGCCCCGTCCCAGAGGCGGCAATCACGCCAATTGGGCCTTTATTGATAAAGTTGGCAAATCCTATGCCAATACCATCTATCAATGCTGTTCCACATCCAGGGCCCATAACCAAGAGCCCTTTATCCCTAGCTCTTTGCTTCAGCTCTATCTCTTCCTCAACCGTTAGGTTATCACTGAACAGAAACGTATGAAGCCCACTATCAATCGCCTTAGCAACCTCTAGTTTTGCATATTCCCCAGGCACGGAAATAACCGTGAGGTTAGCCCCAATCAGCGAGTTAAAAGCCAAACCGAAATTCTTATATTCTAAGTTCGATGAGAGAGTTGAACCAGTAGGCTTTATAAGGGAGTCCAATTCACTTATAGCTTCCTTCGCAACCTCATCGGATTGAGCTTTAATGGCTACAATTAAATCATTAGCCGTAACTAACTCGGGGATATTTTCAATCAAGCCCGCCTCCTTTAACATCGCCAAATTAGCCTCGGTCGCCATTATCGCGGACGCACTTATAACCCCAGACATAGATTTAAGCTCCCGACTAATCTGCATGAGCTTCATTGAGTCCTGATAATTATTTCTTTTAACCGTATTTACTATTGTCATTTGTCACTTGCCGTCCGTTTCATTTAACCAATCCTACGTTTATCATGCGTGCAGATTATATTTATCGCCAAATGCCTTAACTGCTTTCACAAAACACTCATAAGGAGCATGAACTATCCCCGCACCTATTTGCCCTGACCCGGAGCTTTTATGAACAACGGCGCTATTTATACTTGGCAATATCCCAGTTTCAACAACTTTACGAATGTCTATGCCAGTCGGAGCGCCGTCAAAGTTTAATGACGTAATACCAAACTTAGGGTTCTTAGAAGACGTTATCTGGCTCATTTCTCTTGTTATATTAACCGCTTCCTGAAATCCGCCTCCAGCAAAAGAAGCCATTGAAGGTGCGGCAGCAATTACGAATCCCCCAAGACCCATTGTCTCAATTATTGAGCTATCACCTATATCTGGAGCGCCGTCTTCATAGTCGTAGCCCGGATTGTAGAGCGCGTCACGTAAATAAGGGGCGCTATAAGTAAACCACTTGTCCCCAAGACCACTGACCCTAATCCCAAAATCAGTGCCATTTCGTGACATCGTCGTTACAATTGTTGAATTAGGTATATTTTTTGCCGAGTCCATTGCGAGCTTGCATCCAGTCATAGTTATATTGAGAAAAAAATGGCTGTTTCCTGCAATGAACCTGTAAACTTGAAGAGCACGAGCCGTTGAGATTTTCAAAGAAAAAAGAGGCTCTATAATACTTTTTACAAATATGTTGGTAGATGCAGTATGCCTATTGTGACATTCATCTCCCATCTGAATCCCCTGTGCTAATATGCCCCATATAGGTATATCCCCTATTTTCTTAATTACCCTTTGCATGACGGGACCGAAGACGTCCCTGATAAACCTAAGTCTCTCTATTGTCTCTTTTTCGACAGCACCAAACCACAACGCCCTTCCTCCACCTTCGTTAAACGTAGAATAAGCCTTGTTCCCATGAGTTAAGTCCTTTGTAATAATAACGGGCATAGAAGCCGATACGACTCCCGTCATGGGACCAACAGAATTACAGTGGTGGTTGGGAGAGAGCTTTATTTTATTTGATCTCATAAGCCTTTCCGCTTCAAGATCGTCTCTCGCAAGCCCCTCAAACATTAAAGCCCCCCTAACTGCTCTTTTCATCGGGTCACACATTCTCTGCCAACTGATAGGCGGTCCCGAATGAAGTATCACGTTGCTATCCATTCCCGGTATTACGTTAAGTGCAGTATCTACATCTGCAACCACAGGCTCGGCAGATAATATATTCTTCATAGCGAGTGCGTTTGCGTCTCTAATTAGGTCTGCCATGTACTCTTGTTTCGATTTGTTCAATTCTAGAGCATTCTCCCTTTCATTCGCTCACACGCCGCTCACGAAGGCGGAACTGCGAGTACCCATATTAACTTTGCTTGCCTATCCCCGATATTTTTCCACCTATGCTTTAAGTTTGTCCTGAAATTTATACTGTCCCCCGGATCTAAAACATAGACCTCATCCTGCACACTGAACTCTATCTTGCCCCTAAGACAATAGATCAACTCCTCACCTCGGTGCTGCATCGGCGTCCGTCCGCTAGACGCTCCTACTTCTACCGTTGCGTAAGCCGCCGTCATAATAAAATCACCGTATTGTTTCGCTGAAATACCTTTTAAGTCTAGCCCTTTCTTAAAAGTCAGAATAGGTTCTCGCTTAGTCACAGGAATAAATACAACGTCCTTGTTCCCTTCTTCCTCTATGAAATAACTGACGTTTCTTTCTAGCGCATCGGCTATTTTCATCATAGTAGTAATAGTTGGAGTCATACCATTTGACTCCAACTTGTGTATAGCCGCAGCAGAGATTCCAGATTTACTAGACAAATCCCTTAGAGATAAACTCTTTTCAATACGGAGTAGCTTTATCTTTTCTCCGAGTTTAGAAACGATATGATCAATTTGATTGGCTTCCTTCTCCATCCTTATCCTACCTCAGGTTAACCCCAATAAATGGTGTCTCCTCGATATTCCAAAAAAGCTCCTTTTCCCTTTCACCCTTAATAAAATAAACCCTCTTCTCCTTTACGACCCTTCCAATACTCTCACAACTCAGAGATGAAGCGCTGAACTTATCCTTAAACACCGATGTCTTTTCGGGTCTTAATGAGAAAATGAAACCAAAGCTAGGAAACGTTACTAACCACTTGGCTAACGGAACGTTGCAAGGTCGCAAAATAGTATCAACGTTGATTTCCGCTCCTACTTGAGAGCTCTCAAGAATCATCAAGAGGGAGCCTATCAATCCACTCATACTTACGTCTTTAGCGGCGTCTGCTAAGCCTTCCTCTGCAGCTTCCGCAATTAACTCTAAATCCTTAATCGCTTTGCTGCTTTCGAGGGTGCTGGAGGAATCCCAGAAGTTAAATCCAGAAACAAACTTGCCGTTAGGATTAAATACAAAAACTAAGTCATCCCCTTTTTGAGCGTTAAAGCTTGATAGTATCTTTTCAGCTTTACCTATTATAAAAACTGAAAGAGAGGAACATCCAGAATCCTGCGATACGTGCCCCCCTACTACAGGCACCCTGTAGCGGGCTGCATTTTCCTTTATACCGCTAAGAACGTCTTTCATGTTTTCATCACAATCGGAAATAAGCACGTCAACAATAGCCATAGGCCGTCCACCCATCGCATATATATCGTTCACGTTTGTAAGAACCGAAACACGCCCCGCAAGGTAGGGAGACAACTTTAGAAGTGGTGGATAAACCCCCTCTCCTGCAATTAGTAAGTAACTGTTTCCAAATTCTATAGCGGCGGCATCATCCCCTAGAAGAACTTCTCCTCCGTCTATATCGGAGATTTGAGGGAAATAGCTCCAGATTTTTTGAATAGTTTCTTTCTGGACTAAGCTATCAGATTTTTTCAGACTCTTAATTAATTGCTTCATTACTACCCTTTAGGTTAATCTAAACAGGCTTCCATAAGCTGATGAGAAAGTCCGTGATATATCTCGGGCTCTCCTATCGATTTCCAACCTAATCTTACGAAAAACTTTACGTTTTGAGGCTGCACGTAAGCGAGAAATTTTGAGCAATTCTCTTTTTTCATTATGCTTACCGCAAACTTAATAAGCCCCACTCCCACCCTACCATTCCGATAACCTTTTGATGCGCTAAGGCGACCCCCGAACCAAGTAGTACCTTCCTTCCTGTAACACCTGACGGCACCCACTATCTGACCATCCGACTCTTTCAAAGCTACAACGTGCACGGCTTTGTGAAAAGGCTCTGTATCGCATTCATCTAAGTCGGTTTCATCAAAAATCGCTTGTTCCTTAACAAATACGTTGTGACGCAACTTAAAATACGCTTCAAGATCCTTTTTATTCTCCACTATTTTGAATACAAACTTTTCCATGGGTATCACTTACAAAATATTCACTATATTGAATAGATTGTCAACTTTAGTAAATTAAACCAAGGGACTCATATAGATTTGACGTATAGGGAGAAATCGTTTCCCCATCCCCCAATCAAGTTCATGTATAGGATAGTTTATATTTATAAGAAGTTGACGCGGGGGCAGATTTGGCTATGAAATATATAAGCCCCAAAACTAACGGTTGACTATAAAGATAATATTTCCTACAATTATAAAAATATAAACTATAAGAAAAACTAAATGCCTATATATGAATACCACTGTTTAGAGTGTAATAAAGACGTTGAGATATTCTTTTTTAGCCTTTCAGAAGCAAACGAGCTACAATCGAGTTGCCCTGAATGCGGTAGTAGAGATAGACTTGAGAGAGTGTTCTCCAACGTGTCCGTTATGCACAGGAAAGTTGCCTCACAAACTCCTGAGGCATCAAAAAATAGCCCAGGTCTAGAAGATTCAAAGTCCCTAGCGAACGTTATGAAAAAAGCTAGCCAAAAGTCGCGTGGGGGATATGGAGATGACTTTAAGGAAGTGGCTGCGCGCCTTGATGAAGGAGAAACAGCTACATCTATTGAAAAATCTATGCGTAAACGAGTTGGAGAAACTATCGGGACGCATTAAAAAAACCAAAGGAGGATCATCAGATGAATACTGTAAAAAGAAAGAAGGTTTTTGACAATCACAGCCACATAGGTCCCGTGCCCGGTTTTGCGTATTATGGTCTTCCTCAAGCGGTCAAACCTACAACAGACTACGACAAAACTGACGACTACGTTAAGGGAATGGATGATCACGGAGTAGAACGCGCGTTAATCATGTCTAATTACGGCTACCCCGATTCTGCTCAACCATTTACGTTGAATCCGTTAGTTGGGGAAAGTGTTCAATCCACCGATCGCCTTCTAGGGTTAATCTGGGTTTCAGCACTACCTAAAGATAAGGAGCGCACAGAAGAGGCGCTAAAGTTGGTTGGTGAAAAAGGCTTAGTTGGATTAAAAACTACTTGTCTTCTCGGAGGCACCTTTGACCCTGCTCAGTGGGATGATGAGTCTTCTAAGCTATGGAAGAAGATTCTGGATACAGCAGCCAATAACGATATGCCTCTACATATACATACAAGCCCAGGCGGGGGCTCTGATATTGACAACGCTCTGGCTCTAATTAAGGAATACGGAAAACAGGTTAAAATACACGTCGTTCACATGGGTGGCGGGGTTAGCGGCCATATAAAATTCGTGCCTAAATTCTTTGACTTGGTTCAAGAGGGCTATCAAGTCTATACCGACTCGTCGTGGGCAGTCGGGTTTGGTTCAACCTGGTTGCTCAAGGAAATTGAGGAAAGAGGAATAGGAGGCGACAGGTTCCTTTTTGGTTCGGACATTCCCTGGAGCGATTTCGCCTCGGAATACTGGAAAATAGAAGGCGCCGATATATCGGAAAAGTTAAAGGAAGATATATTTTGGAATAATGCCGAAAAGCTTTATGGGAAGCGTTGGTGATAATACCGAGAGAACCAAACCTCTTGCCCTTACCCGTTTTCACGAGTATATACTTTTATTGAGACAAGCTTTCGGGTTTTACTATTGCAAGCGTATAAGTGTCGAGATTGATATACTTCCTCGCTGCTCTTAACACGTCTTCTTTGGTAACGGCATATATCTTTTCAGGATATTTCTTATATTCCTCCCATCCTAAGCCGTATAACTCATCAAAGCCAATTTTAGCCGCCTGAGAAGAATTTCGCTGGAGGCCAATTTCAAAGTCTCCCACCAAATAATTCTGAGCTCTTTTTAACTCATCATCGGTTATTCCTTGTTTTAGCAAGGACGCCAACTGTTCCTTCATTCCTAAGGTCGCCTCTTGCTCCTTATGGGGAGCAGTCCCAATATACAAACCGAAGAATCCAGGCTCAAGCCCAGGCGTATAAAACGAAGTTACGGTGTAAGCGAGGCTTTTACGATCCCTTAGTTCAAGAAAAAGTCTCCCACCCTGCCCTGACAAGACGGTGTTGAGCAATTCAAAAACATAGTAGTCATCATCCCTAAGTGAGGGGGCGAGGAATCCCATTACTATATGCGTCTGCGCTTTGTCCTTTTTGTTCTCTACCCTTTTTGTAATTTTGGAAGGAGGCACCTCTGGATTAAGTTTTGGGGCAGGTTTATCCACCCTTTTGAAACTTCCAAACTGTTTTTTAACCGCATCCAACATATAATCTTCATCAACGTCTCCAACGACTGAAATAACCATGTCTTCAGGTCGCGCATGGCTTTGATAAAATATTTTCAAGTCATTTTCATTAAACTTGCTTACTGTCTCTATACTGCCGAGCGGGTTTAATCCATAAGGATGTTTACTGAACAAAGCGCGCAAAAAAAGGTTTACGGTGGTGCTAGGGAGATTATCGCCCTGCCTGTTTATTTCAGCCAAAATTTCCCTTCTAGCGCGCTTTATCTCATCTTCGTCAAACGATGGATTGAGCAACACGTCGGCGAATATTTCAAATGCTTCGTCAAAGTTTTTGCTTAGGGACTCAACGGTCACTCCGAAGCTATTCCTGCCTGAAAAACCCTCTACCTCACCCGCTAAAGATTCTATCTGGCGCGCTATCTCCTCTGTACTCCTTTTTTTCGTGCCTCTTGTCAGCATTTCAGACACGAAATTTGATAACCCATTAGTAGATACAGTCTCATATCTCACCCCACCTAAAAATGCAGCCCTCGCCGCAAACAGAGGGACCGAACTGTTCTTCTTAATCAGAACCGTTATCCCATTATCAAGCACGTGCTTTCTAGCATAATCCCCCGCGCTTTCTCCACTTAACGTATCCGGGTAGAGAATTGTCTCGTCCATAAGATCTTTTTCCACGAGTTTTTCCGTCTTACGCTCTTTCGTCGTCCGATGGGCGATTTCCACCTCCTTAGCGGAAGCCTTTGCAACAGTCTTGATCTCATCTTCGGTCATAGTAATTTGAGTGGATGGGAAAAGGAAGCCTGCAGTGAGATTGTCATCGTTAAAATACTTTCTGGCAACTAGAATCACGTCATCTCTGCTCGTCCTATTGACCCTGTCCAAATATTCATCCTCATATCTGAAATCGCCGGTCTTAACCTCGTAAAAACCAAGCTTCTGCGCCTGACCCTGCATAGTCTGTTTAGTATAAATAGCGTCGGTTTCTATATTGACCTTTACTCGGGAAAGCTCATCGTTATCTACTGGTTCATACTTAAAGCGGCTAATCTCTTTTATAATCTCAGCCAGAGCTTCTTTAGCCTTGTCAGTATCTACCGTCCCTCCTATGACAAAAATCCCTTCATGCTTAGGCGTATAGCTATAAGCGTAAATGCTATTTACAAGCCCTTTTTCTTCCTTAATATTTCTATATAATCTTGAACTCTCGCTGCCTCCTAGCACATAGGAAAGAACGTCAAGTGCCGGAGTATCTTCACCTGTGGCGTTTGGAATATGGTAAGCTATTGAGAAATAACACTCCTGAATGGGTTTATCAATTATAAAAGCCCTCATCTCCCTCTGTTCCGGTTCGTTCTCAATCACGCACTCGGGGAGCTTTTTTGACGGGAATCCTCCGTAAAGCTCATCTATTTTAGGCTTGATCTTCTCAGCGTTAAAGTCCCCTACAACTATGAGAACTATGTTGTTCGGAGAATACCATTTCTTATAAAAATCCGTGACGCTTTGACGGGAAAAACTCCTTACGCTATCAACGCTTCCTATAACGCTCCTTCCATAAGGGTGCTTCTCGAAAGCCACCCGGAACATCTTTTCACTTAGGTTCCTGCCGGGTGAGTCTTTGCCCCTTCTTATCTCTTCGAGCACTACTTCCAGCTCTTTCTTAAGCTCTTGAGGATTGAACGTAGAATTCTGGATAGCATCTGCAAGCACGTCAAGGGCAGTGTCTAGGAACCTGCTTGCTATCACGACGTAGTAAACGGTCTCATCAAAAGAGGTAAAGGCGTTAATGTCCCCACCGCTACTTTCTATCACCTTTGCGATCTCACCTACATCTCTCTTTGTAGTGCCCTTAAATAGCATGTGTTCGTGCACGTGAGCAAGTCCATATTCTCCTTCATTCTCACACGCGCTCCCAGTTTTCACCCAGACGTTTACGGCTACCACAGGAGAGGAATGGTTCTCCTCGAGTATTACTGTAAGCCCGTTATCAAGTCTATACTTTTCTATACAGTTTTCTCGGTTTCTCTCATAACATGCTTCTTTTTTCATACCACTCTCCAAGTTGTCCCCTCGTGGAGTAGTTAGAACAGGCATCTCTCCCTCAATCTGAGCTGAGAACCCGCCCCCAGCAGAAGCAGGGGAAGCGTTTCTATTACTCATACTTTTTTTCTCCTCTCCCCAGCTTGGACTAAGGACGTGTTTACTGCAAGAAGGTAGCATCATACCACAACATACTATCAAAAAAGCGGACAGCATGAAGCCTAGCCCCGTGACATTAGCACCTCTAGCACACATTGGACTGATTGTTTGCCGATAGAAGTTAGGGACAGGACCAAAATTCATAAGACATTTGCTTGCTTAGGAGACAAAGTCTACTGAAACAATTTCAGCGTATAATTTTATAATAGGTGATATTGTAACATACAATACCGTGGTGTTAATACCGTTTAGGAATTCCTAACGCGTTATCCTAACAAGCCATCTCCTTTGACGCTGGTGAACTTTCTTTTTATAATACTGATCGATACTGTTCGAATCTGTCGTATCCATCTAAGAAATAGAGTTCTATTATGAGTAGCCAAGACATCCGCCGGATTCAAAGGTCAAACCATTTACATAAGGTTTTTTCCCAACTGAAAGAGGCAGTAAAACTAGGGAAGCACCACCAACCCTTAAAGCTGAAAGCACAGAGTTTGATACAAGGTTTTGAATATACGCATGAGTTAGCATGGAGCACCTTGAAAGACTTTCTTGGAGAGAGCGGCGTGCAGAATCTATAAGGGTCAAGGGACACGACGCGGGCCGCTTTCAAGGCGGGCTTGATTGAAAATGGTGAAGAATAGATGGATATGATCCAAAGCCGCAACCTGACCTCGCACACCTAATAATGAAGCTACCGCTTCCCAGTTTATTACGGCAATTCTTGACAGATACTTTATAGGATTCCAGGCGTTGCAAACCGAACTAGAGAGACTGAAGCAGGAGAAATCGGCATGAAATACGGTTTACCAAAACATGCTATTCAAAAAATACGCTCAGTATTTCCTGTTACCCACAAGTGGAAAAAGCAGTTTTATATGACTCCCATGCCAAAGGCGCCTATAAAAATGGCTCCGATATTGACCTATCCATATTGCGGGATATCAGCGGATTGATCATATACAGCGCGTCGGGTTGACTATGTATGAAAAGAAGCCATAGGGTAAGCAAAAAAACGTATGTACAAGGATAAGATTCAAGAACTAATTGTAGAGTCTCCTCTCGAGATAGATACCGAGATCGAGATGAAAGACCGCCCACCTACTATGGCTAGCTCTGAATTTCTTACTAATAAAGAACAAGGCGATTGGGCGGAGAATATAATCCATAAAGCTATAAATGAAAACTCTACCGATTATTTCTCTGTCAAGTATGGCAGGGCAGAATCCATAGCAGCAGGTGACAAGGGATTTGCAGAGTTTTATTCTAGGTATCAGAAAGAGCTAAACACCATTGGAAAAAGACCTGATCTATTAATTTTCAGAGTCAATGATTTTCCAAGTAAACAAGTTGATATAGAAAACGATAAGAAAGTCAGACGTGCAGTAGCCGCATTAGAAGTGCGGTCTAGCTCTTTTCTTGTAGAAAAATATGCCTCATTTATGCAAAACAGACAGGAGTCAGCTTTAACCAAATGTAAAGAAATACAAGGCAATATCCTTAATAGTGAATTTGGACAAATTCTTAAAAGAAAGAGTGGGGCAATTTATGAGATGCTATTAGGCGCCACTGAACAAACGTTCAGAGATATTGATTTTAGACTGCCTTCATGGTCGCTGACACAACAACTCAGAGAATTGAAAGAGGAGTTAAGAAAATTAAAAGCAAACATAAAGACGCTACACAAACGTGACTACCTTAGCATTACGCCAAAACTAGAAGACATCGCCTTGGTTAACCGATGGATTCAAACTTATAACGTTAGACATTTCTACCTGCAGGTATTCTTTGATAAAGCATATATAATCTCTTTTAAGAATATCTTAGAATTAGTTTCTGATGATAACAATGAAGAAACAAATTTTTCTATTGAGCGAGACGTAAAAAATCAGGGCAAAACCACGATAAAAGTCAATGTGAAAATTGGTAAAGAGGTTCTCGGTAAAATTGATATGCCAGAGCACGCATCATCAATGAAGGAACTAGATCGCGGACGATTGCTGTTCTACGTAACTTTTGAAGGTGGAAAAGGGTATTTAGATGAAGAAGTATTCATGAGAGATATTGTAAATGCGTGAAGCAGAATATATATCGGCTACACCCATCGATTATAGGAAGGAATTTGGTCAATTTTTTACACCGGCCCCTATTGCCAGGGCTATGGCATCTTGGGTTTGCAAGATAAGACCTACATCCATTCTGGACCCCTCATTTGGCTTAGGCATATTTTATGAAGCTATATCAAAGACAATTAATCCAACGAAGATAAAATACACCGCTTATGAAATCGACGAGAACATCCTATCTTTTTCAGAATACATGTCCTCAAACAACCTCAACATTATAAATAATGACTACTTAGAAGCAGATAATGGGAAATTTGATGCGATTATATGTAATCCGCCATATATGAGATTCCAGAAATTTCTTAACAGGCATAATATCTTAGCAAAAATTGAAGGCAAGATTGGAAAAAAGCTCGTTGGATACTCAAATATTTCGTCAGTATTTCTTGTAAAAGCACTTCAAGAGCTGAAAGAGAACGGTCGCCTAGCTTTTATCATGCCTTTTGAGTTCTTTAATACGGGATATGGTAAGGAAATCAAGAAAAGCCTACTTAACAACAATCTTTTGAAGCAAATCATTATCTTCGGCAACGAGGAAGAGGTATTTCCTGATGCCACGACTACGGTTTGTATTCTGCTTTGTGAAAATAGCAAGAAAGAAGAGTCTATAAAAATAACCTTGATCGATAGCAATGATAGGTTAAACGCTGAGATGAATATAGAACAAAACTACGACCATAGGTTAGTTCGTTCAGCTTTACCATTTGATAAAAAATGGACCCCGATTATAACGGCACTGTACAAAGGTCAGCATATTCCGGACGAGTTCTGTAGATTCTCACTATACGGTTCATTTAAGAGAGGATTAGCAACTGGTGCAAACGAGTTTTTTTCACTTACATTGCCATCTATCAGAGAATATGATCTTACACAGAAGAACATTTCTAAGTGCATCACGAAAAGTGCTCAAGTTAAAAAAATAGTCTTCACCGAGGAAGACTTTGACATCTTATCAAATGATAATAAACCCGTGTATTGTCTTGACGTGCAAGAGCACAACAGAAAAGGCGTAATGTCTTATATAGAGCTAGGAGAAGAAAAAGGATTTCATAAAAGATACCTGACTAAGAGCAGAGAACCTTGGTACAGTATTGAGTACAGAAAACCGGCGCCAATACTTGTAGGCGTTTTTAATAGAGGGAGATTAAAAGTTATTAGAAACATGACAACGGTAATTAACTTCTCATGTTATCATTCCTTTTACCCTAATATGTTTGGTGAGCAATATATTGATAAATTGTTTATGTATTTAATTAGTGACATCGGCCAGTCTATAGCTAAAACGAACAAACGGAGTTATGGGTCAGGTTTGGATAAATTCGAACCCGGTGACCTCAATGAATGTATGTGCCCGAGCCAGAAACAACTTGATCTTATAGATGATGGTGAAGTCCACAGGGTTATTGAAATAGCCAAATCCGATGAGAACGCAGCCATAGAGCTCAGCAACAATTTGATAGCAGATATAATACGCCCAGCACCAGCTAGCTACCACCTTCTGTAGTCTCTACTCCATCTGATATTTTCGTTTTGCCCCTTGTATAGTTGTATATATAAACCGCTAATCCACCTATAGCATATATATACACGACGGAAATAAAAACTATCTCGGGGTTAGTTGCTACAGTTGCAAAAGATATCGCCACCAGAACGAGGGCGTTAAAAGGCGTTCCCATATCGACCTTTGGAAACTTCACATACTTTACGCTACTCACCATAAGAAGACCTATAAAAGGAGCTTCAAAAAGATAAAACCACATCATTCTTTCATCGGGAAATATCTGAAGCTCGCTAAGTAGCATCACAGGAGAAATCATAAGACCCGCCGCCCACGGACTCGGAAGTCCAGAAAACTCATGCTTTTCAACGCTGCCAGATTGAACGTTGAAGCGCGCAAGCCTGAGGGCAGTGCATACCGCGTAGATAAGAAGTACCATCAGACCGAGCTTCTCAGCTTCCATCAAAACCCATACGTATATAAGGACGACGGGAGCCACGCCAAATGAGACAAGGTCTGAAAGCGAGTCATAAGAAAGACCGAATCTGCTTTCATGTTTAAATAACCTTGCGAGCGTTCCATCCATAGTATCGAAAAAGGCTGCCACTACAATAAATACGGAAGCCCACCAGTATTTCTTAAAAAGCCACTCGGAAGACGCCCCTCCCGAAGAGCTCGCAGCAAGAATGTGCATTGAGGTTACTACTGACAGTAATCCAAATAACAAATTACCCGTAGTGAATACGTTAGGGATAAAAGGTATTACCTTTTCACGCTTAGATCGTCTCCTAGTCATATTTATGCTCTTTAAGCCTAGCTATCACTGTTTCACCCGCTTTTACCCTGCTACCTACTTCTACCTCTATAACGTATTCTACGGGTAGGTAAACATCCACGCGCGAACCAAACTTAATAATACCGTATCTCTCACCTTTTTTTAATTCTGCTCCGCCTTCAGCATAAGAGACTATTCTCCTAGCTAGAAAGCCCGCTACCTGAGATATTACTAAGTTTTCCCCATTCTTACCTTCAATTAACGTGGAGAGCCTCTCGTTATTCTCCGAAGCTTTTTTGATATTCCCGAAGTAGAACCACTCAGGCATATTTGCGATATTGAAGCTCCCGGGCGTATATTTTGTGCTGAGTACCCTACCATCCATAGGTGCTCTGTTAACGTGACAATCATAGAGCGCAAGGGATATGCTCACCTTTAATAACTTAGCGTGAAGAAAATCTTTCTCGTAAGCATCTTTAATAAGTATGACTCTTCCATCGGCAGGTGAGACTAAAGAATCTTTATCCTGAGGGACGTCTCTCTCGGGGTCACGAAAGAAAAAAATATTTAGAACGCAAAGTAGGGCAAAAGCACAAGAAAAGATTGTAAAACCCAGAATAGCCGAAAACCACGCTAAGAAAGCAAAGATACATATAAAGATAAAGCCTTCAGAAGCTACAGGACTCCGTCCTCTCTCACGCATTAGTTCTTCGTCTTGTCAACGAGCTTTGTTTGAAAAAGAGAACTCATCATCTTACGTAGCTGACCCCCAATATTCTCTATTGGGTGTTGTGCGCCCTTTTTCATAAGAGCATTGTAGCTTGGACGTCCTGCTTTATTCTCAAGTATCCATTCCCTGGCGAATTCACCGTTCTGGACCGCATTAAGAATTGTTTTCATCTCTTTTTTAACGTCCTCATTTATAACCCTAGGTCCCCGCGTAATATCACCATATTTTGCCGTATCACTTATAGAATAGCGCATATTTGATATGCCACCTTCGTATATAAGGTCCACAATTAACTTAACCTCATGACAACATTCAAAATAAGCCATCTCAGGTGGATAACCAGCTTCGACAAGAGTCTCAAAACCCGCTTGAATAAGAGCTGTAAGCCCTCCGCACAGGACAGCTTGTTCTCCGAATAGATCAGTTTCGGTTTCGTCCTTAAAAGTAGTCTCGATAATACCAGCGCGTCCCCCACCTATCGCGCCCGCATAGGCAAGCGCAAGATCTTTTGCCCCACCTGTCGAGTCTTGATGGACAGCAACAAGCATAGGCACTCCAGCACCTTTAGCATATTGGCCGCGCACCGTATGACCAGGGGCTTTCGGAGCGACCATGAACACATCCACGTTTGCCGGAGGCACTACTTGCCCATAATGAATATTAAAACCGTGACTAAAAGCAATGGCATTTCCGGACTCAATGTTTTCGGATATTTCATTACTATATATGTCGCGCTGGCTCGTATCAGGAGCAAGAATCATAATTACGTCAGCCCATTTTGACGCCTCGTTAACAGAAGACACGTTGAAACCGGCTCTAGACGCTTTTTCCCAGCTCCTACTCCCATCCCTAAGCCCAATGGCAACGCTCACTCCACTGTCTCTTAAATTCTGAGCGTGCGCGTGCCCCTGACTTCCATAACCGATTACCGCTATCTTTCTATTTTTAAGCTTTTTCTCATTTATATCGTTATCATAATACACCTTCATTTTCTTCTCCCTCGTCTTTTCCTTTATCATTTAGTATTTTCGCTTCTCTTTTCATCGCAACCGTCCCCGTGCGCGCAATCTCCGCAATCCCCATAGGCTTTAGGAGTTCAATAAACGCACTAACCTTTTCTTTATCCCCGGTTAGCTCTAAAGTGTAAGATTTCTTCCCTACGTCCACAACCTTAGCCCTAAATATATCAGCCGTGCGTAGAATTTCCGCCCTGGTGCTGTCTTTGGTCTCAATTCTTAAAAGCACCATTTCCCTTTCTACCCTTGCATCCTCCGTAAGGTCATCAACCCAGATAACGTTTACCATATTATTGAATCTCTTTATAATCTGCTGGATTATAAAATCGTCCCCACTAGTAACAATTGTAATGCGTGAAGTATCGGGATCAAGTGTCTGCGCCACGTTGAGACTTTCTATATTAAAACCCCTAGCGCTGAAGAGCCCGGCAACCCTTGAAAGAACGCCTGATTCATTATCTACAAAGAGCGAAATTGTATGCCTCATTTATTATATGCCTCCACAATTCATCGGTTAACGCCCAACTTTATTAAGTGGGGAAATAAACTTGGTATTAAAAACTGATCCCACTTGCCGAACTTAACTTATCCAGTTACGCCATGTCCGCAGCTCCGAGTATCATCTCGTTCATCGCGCCGCCCGGAGCTATCATGGGATAAACAAGCTCTTCGCAATCAACTAAAACCTCCATGAGCACTACCCCTTCAGTGGAAAGCCCTTCCCTTAGCGTAGCTTCAAGCTCTTCTGGTCTCTCAGCCCTCAGTCCTTTGGCTCCAAATGATTTAGCTAGCATAACAAAATCGGGAAGAACCTCAAAATAAGAAGCTGAATAATTACTATTAAAGAACATAGTCTGCCACTGCCTAACCATTCCGTGATGTCTGTTGTTAAGGAGCAAGATTTTTATATCCATACGGTTTTCAACCGCCGTCGCAAGCTCCTGCATATTCATTTGGAAACTTCCATCCCCACATACGCAAACTACTTGTTTGTCAGGCTTTGCGAATTTAGCTCCCATTGCAGCAGGAAAACCAAACCCCATAGTTCCAAGCCCCCCCGAAGTAATATGAGTTCTGGGATAGTTGAATTTGTAAAACTGAGCGACCCACATCTGGTGCTGTCCGACGTCGCTTACAATAATAGCGTCGTCATCGGTAATTCTATTAAGGGTATCTATTACAAAAGTCGTTAAAATTTTATCTCCGTTCTGGTTATAACTCATTGGCTGCTGCCGATCCCATTCCTCAATCTGGGCAAGCCATGGTTTTCTGTCTTTATCAATTGTCGAGGGAATAACGTCTAATAATTGCCTAATTACTTGTTTAGCATCGCCCACAATTGGGCAGTGAACAACAATGTTCTTATCAATCGTAGCCGGATCTATATCAATATGAATAATCTTCGCTTTTGGAGCAAACTTTTCAAAGTTGCCACCAGTAGCCCTATCATCAAACCTCGCCCCTATGGAGATTACAAGATCGCTATCGTGAACCGCCATGTTCGCCGCATAAGAACCGTGCATACCAAGCATATGTATAAAAAGCGGGTCGTTAGCCGGATATGCCCCTAAACCCATGAGAGTCGATGTAACTGGAATTTCAAGACGGTGAGCAAATTCTTTAAGCTCTTCAGATGCCCCTGACCATATTAGCCCCCCCCCACCGAAAATAAGGGGACGTTTAGCTTCAAGAATCATTTCCGCCGCTTTCTTAACCTGTTTAGGATCACCCTTGGTAGGAGGTTTATAGCCACGCAAATTTATCTCATCAGGAATTACAAGTTCATCTTCCTCCAGTATAACGTCCTTTGGCATGTCAACAAGCACTGGGCTAGGCCTGCCCGTTCCGGCAATATGAAATGCCTCTTTCATTACCCGCGGAAGATCTTTTGACTTTCTTACCAAATAATTATGTTTTGTACATGGACGCGTTATTCCGATATGGTCTGCTTCTTGAAACGCGTCGCTACCCAAATAGGGAAGCGGCACCTGACCGGTGAAAACAACTATAGGAGAAGAATCCATTTGAGCGGTGGCAATACCTGTTACCGTGTTTGTCGCTGCAGGTCCTGACGTGCAAAGCACCACGCCCGGTTTACCTGATGCTCTGGCGTATCCATCCGCCATGTGAGTAGCTCCCTGCTCGTGCCTGGCGAGAACATGCTTTATTCTATCAGTATATTGTGGCATCACATCGTACACCTTAAGCACGTAACCACCAGGAAGACCGAATACAACATCAATACCCTGATCTAAAAGAGTTTCAAAAAACATCGCCGCGCCAATCATTCTCGCCATTATAAAGCACCCCCATAAGGTTCGTGAACTTTAGGTGCAAGCAAATTACCTGCCTCCACTTAGCTTAGCTTCCAATCTATCTTTGAGCGAAAGCTTTATTTTTTTTAACTTTTTAACCTCTAGTTCATCATTTAAGGTCAAAGATCCCTTGACTTCCAAATTTCTTATAACCTCGTCAAGCTCCCTGTGCTCGTAGTATATTTTCTTGAACTCCTCGTCACCCACAAGCAAATTGCCAATCTTTTCTTCTCTATCCATTCAGACTTCTCCTTTTTTGAATTTCTGCGTTAGATTGCCTTATATAGTTTGGCATGAGTTTATATGGATCGCCCTCGTATCCACTCCGAAATTTGTGAGTTGCCAATACGCAAAGCATTGAAGCCCTGGGAAAATTCAAATTCAATGAATCATATATTCTACAATCCCCTAAACTATCTTCCAGAAAATCTCTATAAAGTAAAGCTCCCTCGCCAACAAACGCTGTCTTCGTATTGATAAATTCTGTCAAATTTTTAATGTTACAAATTAAATCTGGAGTTGCTCTTTCTAGCTTCCCAGCACGCGAATTGAAAAGAGCGCAGAAAACCTCTCCTCTCTTAGCGTCAATCACCGGGCATACGTTGCATTGAAAGAAAGGTGCATTCATAGCCAGCACCTCAAGAGAAGAAAACCCCGCAACGGGAATACCCAAAGAGTAAGATATGCCCTTGGCTACAGAAACCCCTACTCTAAGGGACGTGAATGAACCGGGACCGACCGACACGGCAACTCCATCTAGCTGGGTTTTTTCAACTCCTATATCATTCAATAGCCAATTGACAGAAGGAACGAGCTTCTCGGCATGGGAAGGACCTATGCTGAAATAGTATTCACCCTTTATTTGTTCTTTGTCTATTACTGCAACGCTTCCTGAATACGTCGATGTCTCTATTCCTAATATCCTCATTTCATAACTATTAATACAAAGTTGGCAGGAAGAATTATCGCGCGACGACAGGCCTGTTTACAAAGGAAAATGCTACTTGTCGTAGCTTTGTTTGCTATCTACCTTCTCATTTCTTCCCTTTCGTAGATTTAAGGTTAAGTAAAATTTCACTTTTTAGACGCTCTCTTACTTCAGAATTGTTCTGAAGAAACGTTCTAGCGTTTTCACGTCCTTGTCCGAGTCTCTCATTCTCATAGGAGTACCACGCCCCACTCTTTTTGACTACCTTGAGCTTTGTCCCTAAATCTATCATCTCGCCAGTCTGTGAAATCCCATGACCAAACATTACGTCAAACTCAGCATCCCTAAAGGGAGGCGCAACTTTATTCTTTACTACCCTTGCCCTAACCCTGTTTCCAGCAACTTCTTCACCATTTTTAATTGAACCTAGCCTACGCACGTCTATTCTGACTGAGGAATAAAACCTAAGAGCGGTACCACCACTAGTTGTCTCCGGATTCATATAAGGAAGCGTCCCAATCTTCATCCTCGTCTGATTAACAAATATAACCAACGTGTTTGACCTACCAACCGTCGCGGTGAGTTTTCTGAGCGCCTGTGACATTAACCTCGCCTGAAGTCCTACGTGGGCATCGCCCATCTCACCTTCTATCTCAGCCCGTGGCACCAAAGCCGCCACTGAGTCAAGGACAATAACGTCGACGGCACCACTTCTTACCAAAGTATCAACTATTTCAAGAGCCTGCTCGCCAAAGTCAGGCTGTGATATAAGCAAGTCATCTATCTTTACCCCCAACCTCTGAGCATAGCTAGGATCAAGAGCGTGCTCGGCGTCAACAAAGGCAGCAATGCCACCCTTCTTATGAGCCTCAGCTATTACGTGTAGAGCAAGAGTGGTTTTACCTGAAGACTCGGGACCGTAGATTTCAACAATTCTACCTTTAGGAAAACCCCCTACGCCCAACGCTATATCGAGACCTATAGACCCTGAAGGGATTACCGAGAGCTGAGGCAAGGGAGAGTCCGCTCCAAGCCTCATAATGGAACCCTTTCCGAACTGCTTTTCAATAGATGAGATTGCTACATCTATCGTTTTTTCTTTAGAGCTTTCTTCTTTTGCTTCTGTCATTTTTGTTTCTACCATTATATTATTGCTGTAATTATACTCTAATTATTAAATTTTTGCGAATTAAATTAAGGGCTGTCTCTACGGTAATTAACTTGATTCGCTCACGGTCTCCGTGGAATAGATACTCATGAGAAACTGCTTGACCGATCTCACTGTCCATACCTATAAACACGGTCCCAACTGGTTTTTCAACAGTTCCTCCGTCAGGGCCGGCAATCCCTGAAATACCTACTCCTAAATCGGCACCGGATAGTTTTCTCACCCCCGCTGCCATTGCCTCTACAACTGGCGCGCTGACCGCCCCATGCAAGTCTATTAGTTCCACGGGAACCTTGAGTACCCTACTCTTAGACTCATTACTATAAGATACTATACTTTCCAAGAAGTAAGAAGAGCTACCCGGCACGTTGGTTATCCTGTGAGAGAGAAGTCCACCGGTGCAGGACTCTGCCGTTGCTAGGGTAAAGTTGTTTTCACAAAGAAGCCTTCCAACAACCTCTTCTATCAACTCTCCTTCAGTCGTAAAAACGCTGTCGCCTAACCTCATCAGAATTTCGTCAACGAACTCAGACATAAGCTCTTGAGCACCTGACGCATTACTAGACGAGGCAGAGACGCGTAGGTGAACCTCTGGAAAATGAGACCTATATCCGAGCCTGATCCCTTCACGCTCAATACCTTTTAGCATCTCTGCAAGCTCTGATTCCGGAAGCCCAAAAGTCTTAATCAATTTAGCGCAACGTTTGACTCTTCTACAATAGCGCCTTCCCAAGTCTGGAAGAACGTATTCCCTCATCATAGACTGAAACTCTATAGGAACCCCAGGAAGAAAGTAAAAAAGGGTTCCGTCTCGCTCATAATTAAAGCCGGGTGCAGTACCCCAATGATTTTTTAATACAACGGAACCGGAGGGAAGATAGGCCTGTTTTTTATTTGATTTATTAACGGTCCGCCCCCTCTTCATAAGTCTTTCTTCCAAAGTTTTAAACACAGCCTGGTTAAATTCTAGGGACGCGCCGAAGTATTCAGCAGCGAGCTCAACCGTCAGGTCATCTGGCGTGGGACCAAGCCCACCGGTAACTATAACGACGTCCGCCCTAGTCTCCGCGGTTCTAAATGCGCTCAGTATCGCCCCTCTTAAATCCCCAACGGTTGTATGATACTCCACGTTAAATTCGAGGCTAAAAAATACCTCAGCCGCCCAGCGAAAATTACTGTCCTGGGTAAGGCCACTCATAAGCTCATCACCCGTGGTTATAATTTCAATCTTCATTTCTCAACGTCCTTCATCACCAAGGAATATAACGATAACGCAATCCTCCCAAATTAGAATCACTAAAACGCGTATTTCAGCATGAGGTGAATAACTATATTTGCATATATCCCGGCTGCCACGTCGTCCAAGACAACCCCTAAGCCACCATGCAAACGCTCGGCTTGCTTAGCCGGAGGAGGTTTTACAATATCAAATATTCTAAAAAACAGGAAACCCACCAACATGTTAGTCAACGTAGGTTGAACGAAACTCATCGTCACAAGATAGCCACACACTTCGTCAGTTACAATTTGCCTCGGGTCGGTTTTTCCGTAAATACTCTCACTTATACTAGATGCCCAGATTGAAATTAGTATTATCAATATGGTGAATGCTAAGTATACATATACAGGTGTGAAGGAAAGTAAGTAGAAAAGCGGTATCGCTGCAAGAGTGCCGAGAGTCCCTGGCACATAAGGGGATAATCCTACGTAAAAGAAAGTTGCTATAAGGTTAGCAATCCCCTTTTTCACTTTAAGCTATTGACCCTTCAAGTCTTAGGAGACGTTCCTTTACATGAATCCCACAAGAATAACCACCTATACCTTTAGAACCCAACACCCTATGGCATGGCACAACTATTGGTAGGGGATTCGCCCCTATGGCGTTCCCTACCGCCCTTGCCGCATTGGGTCTTCCTAACTGCCTTGCCATTCCTTTATAAGTAATCAAGCAACCATATGGGATACCGATGAGTTTTTTCCACACAGCCCTTTGAAACGGCGTCCCCTGCACAATCTGTAGCTTGGTTTTGAATTTTGAAAGTCTGCCTTCAAGATAAAGTCCGATTTCTTGGCACAATTCTTCAGCGATTCCACCACCCTCTATAATTCGCGTCCCTTCCATGCCGTTCTGAAATTCCTTGAACCTATCTCGTCCAAAAATTACTTTAGAAGCTCCGTAGGTCCTTGCTACGATATATATCTCTCCAAATTCGGAATTTAAATAAGAAAAATTAAGGTGACTCATATTCCCTTCTGGCAAATTATGAGTGTGCACTAACCCACTATATTGTCAACATTTAATAGTTGTCAAGATTAATACAGGGCGAATTCGCAGTTTTCCAAGTTGTTTACAATTTGACAAAATGAAAAGTAAGGAAAAAATAACGAGCAAAAATCATCTAAACCAAGTATAGGGAGAAGCAAACATGGAGCGCACGCTGTCGATTGTAAAACCTGACGGAACGGAAAAAAACGTTATAGGTGAGATAATATCGAGATTTGAGAAGAACAGGATTAAAGTAATCGCTATAAAAATGCTAAAGCTTACGAAAGAAGACGCCGAGGGGTTCTACATAGCTCACAAGGAAAAACCATTTTATGGAGATCTTACCGACTTTATGTCAAGAGGTCCCGTGGTGGTTATGGTCTTAGAAGGGGAAAAAGCTATTTCCAAAGTAAGAAATATAATGGGAGCTACTAATCCTGAAGAAGCGGCAAGCGGCACCATAAGGAAAGAATTTGCGACGAATATAGAGGAAAATACGGTTCATGGCTCAGACTCTCCTGAATCAGCGGACTTTGAGATAAATTATTTCTTCAATGCAATTGAGATTTACAACGGTTTAGAGTAAGGAACTATGGGTAACGTCGTGAAGATCCGCAAAAGGTTCTTGAGAGTCAAAGGATGGGTCTAATTTGACGCCTAGTTCCCTTCTAAAGCATTTGGCGAAAGATTGAGCGATAATTTCCATATCCTGCGGCGAGCCAAGTATTGCCTCCATTGAAGTAACGCTGACGTCCGAAATTCCACAAGGAGCCATAAGTGAAAAATATGAAAGATCGGTATTAACGTTAAGTGCCGCGCCGTGCATAGTTACGCCCCTTTCTATGGAAATTCCTACTGAGGCGATCTTAGCCCCCCTAGTCCAGACCCCTGGAAACCCTTCTCGCCTCTTGCCATCTATACCATATTCATTTAATACTTTAATCACTACTTCTTCGAGCGATGACACGTAGGATTTAACCCCTAGCCCGAGCTTTCTTAGACTAATAATTGGATAAGCGACGAGTTGTCCTGGACCGTGATAAGTAAGATCGCCACCCCGGCTTGTGCCGTAAACGCGCACTCCCTTTTTCTCAATTTCGTGCATTGAGAGCTTGAGGTTATTAATGTTTCCAAACCTACCGTTAGTTATAACCGGATTATGCTCAAGTAAAAGTAAATATCCACTCTGCACCGTATCCGACTCAACAAGCCAATCGTGAAGACATCGCTGAAGCGAAAGTGCTTCACTGTAGTTCTTTCTTCCAATGTAACCATATTTTACTAACTTCTCGCTCTTACAACTCATTTAAGTTATTCTAAACAAAGCTAGGAGGTCTTTCCACTCCGCTCGCTAGTTCAAGTTGGCTAGGATATAATTTCACGAAATAGCTATGAGCAAAAGAGCTTCTTCAAAAGCGGGATTTGACGATTTTTTAAATGAGATAGAAGCAGGCGAATTAGTCCCTGTATATATATTCACTGGGGACCAAATTTATCTAATGGAGCAGGCTCTTAGCAAACTAAGAACTAAATTGCTAGGTAAATCCGATGATACGAACTTATTCATACTCTATGGAGACTCTGCCTCAGGTAACGAAATTGTCGGGAACGCAAGTACTTACTCCATGTTTTCGGACAAAAAAGTTTTAGTAGTAAAAAATGCCGATAGGCTTCCATCACAAGAAATAGCTATTATTGATGAATACATAGCTTCTCCCTCACCTAGCACTTGCCTTGTGCTTATGTTCTCTGACGGCAAGAATCCTAAAATTAAGAACAAAGCGCACACCTTGAGTTATACTTTCTCTTTGAAAGGGAAGAACGCGGCTTCAATAGCAATTGAAGAAGCTCGCAAAATGGGCTTCCGCCTCACTAGAGACGGGGCAGAGACGCTCATATCCCTAGTCGGAGACAATCTGCAGGAAATAAACAACGAGCTTATTAAACTTTCCACCTACAAAAGCGAGGGTGAGGAAATTGACGGTAAGACGATCCTTGAACTCACAAATAAAAATAAATTCCAAGACGTTTTTGCACTTATTAACGCGATCTCTAAAAGAGATAAAAGCACCGCCCACAAGGTGCTTGCTGATCTAGAGGCAAAAGGCGAGGAACCTCTATCTATTTTAAGCAGGATCACATGGCGTTTCAGGCTGATGTGGAGGGCAAAAGAGTTAATCGAGAAGAAAGCTCCTAGAACCCAAATATTAAGAGAGCTAAAAATGTCTCCAGGTGCTTTTTATTATATAAGCGAGGATCAGAAAAAGTTTTCCTACGATGATATAACGCGCATTATGAGCATCTTAGGCGAGTGCGACAAGAAGCTCAAGACAAGCTATATAGCCCGCAACTTCACTCTAACAAAGCTGACGCTTGATCTATGTGTAAAAAAACCTAATTGAATGAGCGAGACACCAACTTAGAAAGTCTTGAAACCTTTCTAGCCGCAGTCTTTTTACTTATAACGCTTTTCGATCCTGCTTTCTTGAGTTTAGCCTGAGTTTCTCTTAACGTGTTTTGAACAAACTCGACGTCTCCATTTGATAAAGCGCTGACAAATTTTTTGAGCTGGGTTTTAAGCTCTGACTTTACGGCGGTGTTTCTAGCCCTCTTCTTCAAGCTCTGGCGGTGTTTTTTAATTCCTGATTTAATTCTTGACGCCATGCACTAAAACTCCTCTCTGGAAGATAAATAAAATATTATCCAGAGAACTAGCTTTTTGTCAAATAAGCGCTACTAAGCCAGACCATAGCTAATAATCATATTAAATTATCAGCTGAGCTTGCACCCTAGCCAGTTGTAGACTAATCTACACAATGCACAATAAAGTAGGAGGAAATAAAATGAGAAAATTTTCGATCCTAATGGTTTTAGTCGTGGTAATCTGCATGTATGCCTGTAACAGCCCTAGTCCTAGTCAACAGAAAAAAGAAAATGCCCCAAATCTAAACCCGACACAGCAAGAGCTTATGGCTAAATGGCAAGCTTACGCAACCCCAGGTGAAGCGCATAAAGAGCTTGGCTACTTTATAGGAAGCTGGAACTACACGGTTAGCTGGTGGATGAAGCCGGACTCCCCTCCCGAGGTATCAAATGGAACCAGCGATGCAAAATGGATAATGGGCGGAAGATTCGTTGAAATGAACGTCAATGGTACCTCTATGGGAACCCCCTTTGAAGGCATGGCAATAATAGGCTACAACAACTTTTCCAAGCAATATACGAACGTATGGATTGATAATATGGGAACGGGAGTTATGACCGCAACAGGGAGTTACGATAAAAAAACGAAAACAATGATTGAGAATGGAACCTATACGTGCCCAGTGGAGGGCAAGAAATCATTTCGTAGAGTAACTAAAATTGTAGATGGGGACAACTACCTATATGAGTTCTTTAACTCAAGCCATGATGGAAAAGAATTTCGCGCAATGGAAATCAAATATACGAGAAAGAAGTAAACGACTACTTTCTCCCCTTATCGTTAATCAAATAGGGCAAAGAACTACATCTCAGCGCAGTCGGGCAGCGCTCCTATCCTGTCCTGCATTAGCTTAGCAATGGAGCTAGACCTTTCCTTTGCTTTCTCTGCTGTAACGCCTTCAAAAAATTCGTCAACAGTGTTGTGAAATATATACAGCCAGCGAATGAAATGCTGCTTCCTAAGAGCAACCGTCTTGTTCAGATCTAGGTGAACTTCCATAGCCTTAGGGCCCCTTTTGTAAACCGACTTCTGAAACAACACCGTCTCCCAGAAATCAGCTACGATAGGAAGATGACTCTCAAGATCAAGCTTAGCGTAGTGAGTAAAAATAAAGCCAATTACGTTATCACGTATCATCCGATCATAAAACCCTTTCATCAACGTTTCTATGTCGTCTCTGCTTTCAATATCTCTTCGCGTTGCAATCATAATTAGCCCCATATAAATTGTAACAGAAATTCCTGATCTATGCACAATATGACTGTGTTAAATACTTCCGTGCCCAAACACAGCTCAAGGCATATCTCTTCACTTATGAGTATAAACAAATTAAACTAGATGTTTATGTCTGAAAAATTTGATCCCATAAGGCGTTTTAACGAAAGGGCAGTTTTTTATGATCGGGACGTAGGTAAAATAATTCCGGGATACGGGGCGCTGCACGACACGGCTCTCCACCTGCTAAACTTTCTTTTACCTCCGCAGGCTCGCGTTCTTGTAGTAGGCGCTGGGACGGGCAATGAAGCCATCAACTATGCTTCGCACAATCCAGGCTGGAGAATAACCGGTTTAGATATAGCGGAAGAGATGGTTAAAATAGCTAAGCATAAAGTAGCTAAGCTCTGGCTTCAGCACAGAATTAAATTAGTTCACGGAGCTGTAGGAGACCTGTTTCAGGAATCTTTCGATGCAGCGACATCCTTGCTTGTAATGCACTTTATAGAGATTAAGGATAAGAACGACTTTCTCAACGAAATATGGCTTAGGCTAAAACCTGGGGCGAGATTTATACTCGCCGACATTACCGGTGACAAAAATTCAGACGAGTTCAAAACCTTACTATACGCATTTGAATCGTTCCAGCTTGAGGGAAGAGACAAGGAAGAGGTTCGCAAAAGAATAAAATACATTAAGGAAGCCCTTCCCATTATAACTCACGAAGAAACTATTCAGCTGTTAGAAAACACGGGGTTTAGGAAAATCCGCCTATTCTCAAAGTCCCTTCTAATCAACGGATATATAGCCACAAAGGAGCTGATATGAAATGGGCTGTATCAACAAATACCAGGCTATAAGAAGGACAAAGGGATTACATGCACCGTCCCATGCTGCTAGTGGCCCCTTAACTTATCAGGCTTACTCTCCCATGGCAGATTAACCTCTTTAGGTTTAGTATTAGCCGAACCTACGGCTACAAACCTCTCAAAATCGACTTTTGGAACGTTGAACTTTCTCCCTCCCTCTCGCTTTGGAAAGTGAAGAATAAGGTCCCTATCATACTTCTTATTGCGAGCATGGTACACCTCGTACCTATCGTCCTCAAAAAGAAGACCGACTATACGAAACTCTATGCCTAAACGCTTATGTTTATAAACTGCTTTCATAGCTTCTACCTATAAACCCAAGCGGCTGTCTCCTCAAAGAGACTAGCCATCTAAAATATACACAGAGTTATTATACATTATAATTTAACAATTAGCTAATTATTCCTTGAAAATGTATAGGTTAACCTACACCCTTGCCCAACAAAAAATCAGTCGCTAACCATGATCAACAAAAACTCTTTATTTCCACGGGATCCTAACAAGGGAGAGGTAATCACGCCCTTCAGTCTAAAACCCAAGCCCAGCGTAAACTCCGTAATCTCCTCAACAACCCTCTTATGCTTTCTTTCATCTTTCACAATGCCACCCTTTCCTACTTCACCTTTTCCAACCTCAAACTGAGGCTTAACAAGGGCAACTAATACCCCGCCCGGTTTTAGAATCTGGACGGCTGGCGGGAGAATTTTGGTAACAGATATGAAAGACACGTCAATTACTAATACGTCAACAAGCTCGGCTATATCTTCTGGCTTAATGTAACGAGCATTAACTCTCTCCATTACAACCACACGCTCATCGTTCCTCAGCTTCCAATCAAGCTGACCATAACCAACGTCAACCGCATATATCTTAGAAGCCCCCTTTTGTAAAAGACAGTCTGTAAAACCTCCAGTAGAAGCACCTATGTCAAGCGCAGTCATGCCATCTACGTCAACGCCAAACCCTGAAAGCGCGGACTCGAGCTTAAAACCACCCCTGCTCACGTATTTTTGTGAAGACTCTCTAATTGAAATATCCGAATTTTCTTTAACAACCGCGCCCGCCTTGTCTAACCGCATACCATCCACAAAAACAACGCCTTCCATTATAAGCGACCGAGCACGCGACCTAGTAGGAGCTAAATCCAAATCGACTAGAAGCACGTCAATCCTCTTTCTCTTGCTAGATACACCGCCCTTAATATTGCCTCCCTCCAAGGTAGAGCGCTATTCCCCTCAGAATGAGCGCCTTATCACCAAGACCTTTTATTGCCTCCAGCGCGCACTCTGTAAGTTCTAAGACCCTTTGCCTAGATTTTTCAACGCCGAAAAGCTCAGTATAAGTCAATCCCTCGCCTCCAGCCCCCCTGTCTTTACCCGTCCTTCTTCCATCCCCAATATCAAGCATATCATCTACAATTTGATAAGCGAGACCAATATTCATAGCATAAGACCTTAGCATAACCAGCTCTTCCCCGCTAGCCCCTCCTATCCTAGCCCCTGCGACGACGGAAACCGTAATCATAGCACCAGTCTTAAACGAGTGCATCTCCTCAATTTCCCTAATGTTAAGATCATCATTCCCTTCAAGCGAGAGATCCATCGCTTGTCCCAGTATCATTCCTTCCGAACCCGCAGCGGAAGATATATCCAATATTAAATCACAAATGAGAGAGGCCGCTATACCACTTGCCCTACCTTCTCTAACAATTATCTTAAAAGCGTCCGTAAGTAGAGCATCGCCTGCGAGTATGGCAATCGCCTCGCCAAATACGACGTGGTTTGCAGCAACCCCTCTACGTAAAGAGTCATTATCCATCGAAGGGAGATCGTCGTGAATTAGTGAGTAAGTGTGAATCATCTCTATAGCGCAAGCTATCTGCAGCACCTCTTCTTCTCTTCCCCCTACAGTCTCGCACGCGGCGATTAACAGTATAGGCCTAAGCCGCTTTCCACCTGCGAGTGCGCTATATCTTATTGATTCTTCAAGTTTTGTTCGAGGAACTTTTGAATCCCTAAGCAAAGATTTTAGCCTTAAATCTACAAGTCTTTTTTTAGAAGAGAGATAGGCTTGAATATCAAATTCCATAACGTCTAGTCTTGGGGATCAAAATCTAGAGCTTCTACCTCGCCATCTTTTCCTTCCATCAAAATCTGCACACTTTTCTCGACCTCATTTAATTCTTTATGAGAATAGGAGATGAGCTTCGCGCCTTGCTGAAAAAGCTTAATTGAATCTTCAAGCGGTAGATTTCCACTCTCGAGTTTGTCCACAATCTTCTTGAGTTCGTCTAGGGACTCTTCAAACGACTTCATAGAGCGGTATTTTATCTTTGCAAGGTTACTTACGCAAGACTTAGACCTTAGAAACGAAGCGGAATCTAACTATCTCGCTTCGCTTCTGTCAACATAGAAGACATGAATACGAGTATAGAGGAGAATGAAGGGAGAGACTGTGAGGGATGTGATTCTGAAAATTGCGGAGGAGGCAGGGGATTCTCTCTTATTAGTGTAGAAGGAAAGGGTGAAGGTGCTGGGTTTTTAGCTCTTGCTCTTCTATTTTTGTTAGTGCTAGTCCCCGCAGTTCGTATTTGTAGTAGGTTGAGGGTAGGTTCAAGCAGCAGCCCCTTGTTGTAGGGGTAACCCTTCCCCAATCAAGTTAGGGACATGCATGGGTACCCACATCACAACCACACCTAAGGGCGACCACAAGGGTCGCCCCTACACCATCTGTCATTCCCGCCCATAAGCTTTTACGCTTGCAAGTCCCTAATCATGGCAAGCTGTTCAAAAGCATGATGACACATCCGAATGGGAAAAATTAGACCCTGAACACGCTATAGAACAGAACGGCGAGGCTTCAATAGCGGGAAAGGTATAAGCGGAATGGAATAACACCCTACTACGTCGTAATAAACGCCGTGCTTAACTCATCTGAAATACAACAGCCCCTTTTATAACCCTCCTTTTAAGAAAGGAAATAAAAGGGGCTAGGCGATACTTATGAAAATTGACTTATGCGCCCAATAACTAAGAAATATATAAAGTCCCTAATGCTAATACTCAGAGCTTTACTTTACACCCTCGGCAGGAGCTTCCTCTGTAGCCTCGGCAGGAGCTTCCTCTGTAGCCTCGGCAGGAGCTTCCTCTGTAGCCTCGGCAGGAGCTTCCTCTGTAGCCTCGGCAGGAGCTTCCTCTGTAGCCTCGGCAGGAGCTTCCTCTGTAGCCTCAGCAGGAGCTTCCTCTGTAGCCTCAGCAGGAGCTTCCTCTACAACTTCAGAACCGCCAGCCGGCTCATCAGGCGTCGTCGGGGGACACGCACTCAGTCCTAATACAAATACTCCAGCTATTAACAACAAAAACAATCTACTTAAGATTGACATCTAAGCAGCACCTCCTTAGAATTTTTACTTATCCTATATTCTAGATGTTAACAAATAATATACAGCATGTATAGAGTAAAAATCAAATAGCAGAAAATTTGATCAATCAAAAATTGAATTTATCCTAAACAGAACAAATTCCAATTCTACACAAGGAGAAGTATGAAACCACCAAGAAGCGTCCCTTATGCGTTTATAACGCTATTGTTAATTCTATTGATTACCAACGTAAGCTCTTCAGCTCAAACGCCACCACCAGCGCCAGTTTTGGTGGATAAGGTTGAGGAACGAAAGGTTCAAAAACCAGTTACGCTCGTAGGCTCAGTCGAGCCCAGGAAAAGGAGCGTAGTTGCAAGCGCAATAGAGGGATTAGTCAAGAGCATGCTCGTGCAAGAAGGCGATTATGTAAGCAAAGGAGACGTAATCGCTAAACTTGTCAAGCATACTATAGAAATAAATCTGAACGCAGCCAGAGCAAGTAAAAAAGAGGCACAAGCACGTTATCAGCTAGCAGAAAAGAACCTGATACGTATTCAGCAACTCCAAGACAAAGGGGTAGCGTCAATACAACGCTTACAAGATGCCAAATCGGAAAAGGACTCGTGGGATGCCCGTGTTGAACAGCATCAGGCTCAGATTGAAAACTATGAATACGCACTTGACAAGTCAAGCATAAAAGCCCCCTTTAATGGATACGTAACTAGAGAATACGTTGAGGTGGGTGAATGGGTGCAAGAAGGAGGTCCCATCATTGAACTGATCGATATTGAAATGGTAGAGATTAATGTAAACTTGCCTGAACGCTACGTAAACAAGATAAAGAGACGTGATAAAGCGTTGATTAGATTTGATGCCCTTCCCAAAGTGAGTATTGAAGGTACATTTACCTCTCTTGTGCCCCAAGCAGACGGAGAATCAAGAACTTTTCCCGTAAAAATCAATGTTGATAACAAGAACAGCATCGTAAAAAGCGGCATGGTGGCACGCGTGTCTTTCTCTATCGGAAAACCACTCACCGCTATGATGGTGCATAAAGACGCTATAGTGCCGCGGAATAACGCTAATTTCATCTACGTGGTAAACGATGGAATTGCTCAACCCATTCCAGTTACGACCGGAATAGAACTTGAGGAACAGATTCAAGTGATAGGAAACATCAAAGCCGGACAGCTTGTCGTCATCAGAGGTAATGAAAGGCTCATGCCCAACCAGCCTGTAAAAATCTTAAATGAAAAGCATGAAACGCAAGATAAAGCCAACTAATTTGTAGGTGGAAAACTCATAGATGAAATTAGTAGAAAGGTCTATTAAAAGACCCGTCAGCGTCGCCGTTGGAGTAATATTTATAGTTCTATTCGGGTTGATCTCTCTATTCAAAATCCCTGTGCAGCTTACCCCTGACGTAGAAAAGCCACGCATAACCGTAGGCACTGTCTGGACGGGAGCGAGCCCACAGGAAGTTGAGACGGAGATAGTGCGTGAGCAGGAAGAGGAGCTCAAGACCGCCCGCGGACTCATAGAAATGACAAGCGAGAGCATGGACTCAAGCGGCAAAATCGTGATGGAATTTGAGCTTGGGACTGATATAGACGCCGCTATTGTTGACGTTTCAAACAAACTCAATCAGGTAAAAGAATATCCTAATGAAGTAGATCAGCCAGTTATAAGCAGCACGGACGTTACGTCAAGCGCTATGGCATGGTTCATTCTAAAACCCGATAAAGAGCAGCAGGATATTGACATTTATCAGTTTCGCGACTTTGCCGAGGATTTTATTAAACCTAGATTCGAGCGCGTTTCTGGGGTCGGCTCTTCCAATGTTTATGGCGGTTATGAGCGTGAAATGCAGGTCATCGTAGATTCGAACGCGCTCGCTTCGAGAAGAATCACCATTCAGCAAATGGCGCATGCAATCAACGCCGAGAACGATAACTACAGCGCTGGAAAGTTCGACGAGGGTAAGAGACGTTACATAGTAAGGACCGTTGGTGAATATCAATCACCCAAAGATATTGAAAAGGTCGTTATTGCCAACAGAAACGGCTCCCCGGTTTACGTAGGCGATGTAGCCCGCGTAAGGCTAGGCTATAAAGACCCTGAGCATGCAGTAAGACAGAACGGTGAGCCTTCAATCGCGGTAAACGTCGTGAAGGAAAGCGGGGCAAATACAATTGAAGTCATGTCAAGCATCATGCAAGCGATGAAAGAACTCAATGAAGGAGAATTGAAAGAAAGAAATCTCACCCTATTTAACGTCTATGAGGAAACAGGCTACATAATAAATGCAATTGACCTAGTTCAGCAGAACATTATTATAGGCGGGCTGTTAGCCATAGCCGTCCTCCTTCTATTCTTAAGAAGCGCAAGCAGCACCCTTACCGTAGCTATCGCTATACCGATAAGCATAATCGGAACGTTTGTAATGATGGCTTTTCTCGGAAGAACAATAAACGTGATCAGCTTAGCCGGTATGGCATTTGCCGTCGGAATGATAATAGATAACTCAATTGTCGTGCTTGAGAACGTTTACCGACACATGCAGATGGGTAAATCGCGAGTTCAAGCGGCTTATGATGGCACAACTGAGGTATGGGGAGCGGTACTCGCTAGCACGCTAACCACTGCCGCAGTGTTCATTCCAGTGATATTCGTAAAAGATCAGGCAGGACAACTTTTCCGTGACATTGCAATCGCCATCAGCGTATCCGTAGTATTAAGTCTCATAGTCTCTATAACTGTAATACCCTCTATCTCAGCTAAGATCCTTAACGTAGCTACAAGGAGACCGGGCTGGAACTTCTCAAACCTATGGGGCTTAACCCAGAAAGCAGAAGCGCTAGCGAATAGCATTTCAAGCCTAGTAAGCCACATACTCTCGAATACGCTCACCAAGATAGCTGTGGTGTGCGGTTTTACCTTTGGGGCAATTATCTTGAGTTTAGTAATGATACCCAAAGCGGAATATCTGCCTGAAGGCAACAGGAATTTGGTATTTGGAATACTAATACCGCCGCCGGGATACAACGTTGAAGAATTTACCAATATCGGCAAGGGAATAGAAGAAGATCTGCGGCAGTATTGGGAAGCAGAAGTCGGTTCGGATGAAGCCGCAAGGCTCGACGGACCCCCGATTAAAAACTTCTTTTACGTAGCGACAGGACGTCAAGCTTTCATGGGGGCGCGGGTAAAAGAGCCCGATAGAATACGCGAGATAATACCGGTAATGCAGAGTTCTCTTAGTAAAATACCGGGTATGATAGCAATTGTATCCCAGTCAAGCATATTTCAAAGAGGGATAGGTGAGGGAAGAGCCATAAACGTCCAGATAACGGGACCTGAGCTTGGAAAGCTCGTGGGGATTGCCCAAAACGTATTCTTTACCGCTATGCAGAAAATACCAGAGGCTCAGGTTCGCCCGATCCCAAGTCTCGATCTAGGCAATCCCGAGGTGCAGCTAAAGCTTAAAGGAAAGCGCGCGGCTGATTTAGGTATAACAAATGAAGAGCTAGGTTTTTTGCTGAACGTCCTTGTAGATGGCACGATAGTAAGCAATTACCAGATTGATGGCGACGAGATAGACCTTACTCTAAGGGGAGAAGATAAGTACTCAAGCAGCACGGACGAGATTAAAGACCTTGTCATAAATACGGAAAGTGGCAAGATGGTAAGTCTAGGCTCGGTAGCCGATGTAATTTTTACGACCGGACCCGAGCAGATAAACCACTACGAGCGTCAAAGAACTATAGCTATCTCAGTTGTGCCCCCTGAGCAAATGGCACTTGAAAGTGCAATAGAGCTAATAAACGATGAAATACTGATCCCGCTCAGAGAAAAGGGGGACTTAGGCAGGGCATACAACGCAATTCTCACAGGGTCAGCCGATGATCTCACTGTAACTAGACAGGCGCTTCAATGGAATTTTCTACTGGCGGCTATGATCGCATTCCTCCTGATGGCATCTTTGTTTGAAAGCTTTGTTTACCCCTTTGTCATTATGCTCAGCGTGCCACTGGCTTCGTTCGGTGGATTCTTGGGACTTCTTATACTGAACCTCTTCACATACATGCCGCTCAATGTGCTAACCATGCTTGGGTTCATCATATTAATAGGGATCGTCGTTAATAATGCAATTCTTATAGTTCATCAGGCTCTTAACAACGTAAAAGAGCATGGAGTAGGATACGAAGAAGCCATAAGTGAGTCGGTAAAAACACGTATAAGGCCCATATTCATGAGTACTACTACAAGCGTGTTTGGCATGATCCCCCTAATACTACTGCCGGGATCGGGATCGGAGTTCTACAGGGGGCTTGGAAGCGTTGTCGTAGGCGGTCTCATCGTATCGACCATGTTCACTCTAATTTTGGTTCCTTCCGTGTTCAGTCTTGTTTTAGACGCGAAAACACGCGCCTCGCAGTGGATATATAAAGCCAAAGTCAAATAAGAGCCGTAAGTTAACAGTCATAGGAGAATCAAATGCTATACAACGTAGAGCGGAGAGTGGCAATTGGCGCCGTAATTAAAGCATGTCGCATTTGTATTGACTTTCAATCGGAAAGGGAGTCTCAAGACATCATTACAAAGAAGGATAACTCCCCCGTTACGATTGCCGATTTTGGAGCGCAAGCCGTGATTTGCCACGAGCTTAAAAAGACTTTCTCGAGAGACCCTATCGTAGGAGAAGAAGACTCGTCAGAGCTAAGAACGGAAAAAGCTAAAATACTAAGAGCGGAAATACTGAGACACGTAAACGCAGTGACGCCGGATATCGACGAGGAAGAGATGCTGGAACTAATAGATAGTGGTAACCACTGCGGAGGGACAGGGGGGAGGTTCTGGACGCTTGACCCAATAGACGGAACGAAAGGTTTCTTGAGGGGTGACCAATATGCAGTCGCACTAGCCCTTATAGAAAACGGAGAGGTCGTCTTAGGCGTGTTAGGATGTCCTAGCCTACCTCTGGACGTGCACGATCCTAATAGCATAAGGGGCTGCGTCATAAGCGCGGTAAAAGGACAAGGCTCTATACTAGAACTTCTTGACGGAGGTAATGCGACCAAGGTCAGAGTATCTTTTACTAACAACGCAAAGGATGCCCTTTTTTGTGAATCTGTAGAATCAGAGCACTCGTCACACGGCGACTCGGAAAGGATTGCCAAAATGCTTGGAGTTGAGAGAGAATTTATAAGAATTGACAGTCAATGTAAATACGCGGTTATTGCAAGGGGGGACGCTTCCATATACCTCAGGCTGCCTACAAAGAAAGACTACGAGGAGAAAATTTGGGATCATGCGGCAGGTAGTATAATAGTTAAAGAAGCCGGGGGAAAGGTAACTGACATTTTTGGCAAGGATTTGGACTTTTCCTTAGGAAGGACGCTCTTTAACAATACGGGGATCTTAGCAACAAACGGCACTCTTCACAACTCCGTCGCATCATCTATAAACGAAGTTTTTAGTAAACTAGAGTAAGCCAACGTTATATATTATGGGACGAGTATAGAAGAGGCTAAACTCACTTCGAAGGACATTTAAGAGATGGATAAACACCCTCCCCAACCACTTTGAAAAACTTAGTGATTGATGAGATGTTCCCCCCCCTTTTTTTTGTGAAGGAAGGCTAGGGAGTATTCTTTCAAGTTCGGCTTTCCTTCTTATATAATAAAAACAAGATCATACTTGCAGTTTGGACAACCTTCTTATTGCTCCAAGCCTTTCACTTCTGCCTATTTTAGCTCTTCTAAGGGCATCGTGAAGCACTGATATGCTAATCTCGTAAGTTTCCCTATTTACGGGGAAAGGAGTACCGTCCTTGCCACCATGAGCGAATGAAAATCTTGCAGGGTCATTAACGCTTGCTTTCGTACCGTATATAAGCTCTGATGTAAGAGTAAGCGCGCGAAGCGTCTTGGGTCCAACCCCATTTATGCTAAGAAGCCCTTCAAAATTCTCTGGCTTTTTCTCGTAAGTCTTTAACAAAACCTTATTAAGATACTTGGGGTTAATGTCAGTTAAGTTAATCCCGTGATAGCTTGGCATTATAAGCTCTGGTAAATGCCCAACGTCCTTGAGCACCCCCTTATCAGGCTGCCGTGCAATCTCCGTAACTGCCTTTCTGGTTTCCAAACTCTCTTGGGATACAAGGTCAAGGGTCTTTGATCGATAATTGCTGCATATAGCAGCGTGAGGCTCATTGACGAAGCTGTCCAGCCTACTGCTGAGCCAATGGTATCTTCTTGCCGACCGAGCGGCATCGTTAAAACCCTGCTGAACAACGCACCACTCGCCACTGCTCGAAAAAAAGAAGCTATGATGATAGAGTTGATAACCGTCCTGAACGGCTGAGCTATCAACTTTAGCGGATAAACTGCTTGCATACACAAGGTTATCTGACTTGCTGGACAACTTATCAGAGGCCTGGGCTATTTCATCGGGCGTCCTGCGCGATGCTTTACCCTTACCACCCGCCGCGAATAGACCGAGTTCTTCCTCAAGTCCTTTTATGCCCTCCTTTATAGCTCCGCACGTGGTCGTAGTGACGCCGCTTGAATGCCAGTCAAAACCTAAAACGCACCCCAAAGCCTGAAACCAGTGCGGATCTGAAAGACGGACGAGAACTTCATTCGCACCGTATTCAGACACTATATGGCAAACAATCTCTCTTGAGAGTCTAATCATACGGTTAAAGAGCCACTTGGGAGCTTTTCCCCCGTGAAGTGAAAGCTGGGCATATCCGGTGCGCATTTAGAAAATGATAGCAAGACTCCACATTGGGGTCAACTTGGTATCTTGAGTCTGCTAAAGTAAGGCTCGTAGCCACTGAAAGGAAAGACCTACGACTTACTGACAAATCAACCTAGCTTTGTTCTTACGGGTCTGTAAACTGGTTTCTCTGTTCTTTATAAACCAAAAATGCTTCCAGCACGATCCAGAGGGAAAGAGCGAGCACAATAGCGGATAGAACTAGCAAAAGGGGGGTATTTGAGAAAGCCTTAAAGTTCCAAACCATAGAAGCTACAGTCACTAGTACTAGAAAAACCATAGGTATTAGAGTATAGAGAACTGAGCGTCCAGATCTCCAGAGATAAATCGTTACTACCATTAAGGAGAGCCCAGCCACTAATTGGTTAGTAGCGCCAAAAAGTGGCCATAGTAAAAAACCACCTGACCCCAGCCCTTTGCCAGGAGCCTGAGCCATCAGAGCAAGTATCAGAGCAGGAACAACCGCAAGCAGAGAACCGACGTAGCGGTTTTTAAGGGGCTCTATCTTGTATGCGGTTCCAAGCTCTCCCAATATCAATCTTTGAATTCGGGTCGCTGTGTCAAGCGAGGTTGCAGCAAAGCTTATGACTATAACGCTCATTAGGGTTTGAGAAAAAGTCTCTGGCAAGCTTAGAGCGCGCAAGAAAGTAGACGCGCCTTCTACAAAATTACTGATGCCACCTTTAGCGGCGATTTCCCAGCTTTTATAGTGATTGAGCCAATCCCCTTTGGCGATGCCAGCCGCAACGGCAAGCGTCGCTATCATCGCAAGCGTCCCCTCACCTAACATCCCACCGTAACCTATTATCCTTGAATCACCAATACGGTTAAGCTGCTTTGAAGTAGTGCCACTAGATACAAGCCCGTGGAAGCCACTTATAGCCCCGCACGCTATAGTGACGAATATGAATGGAAAAATAGGAATCCCCCCTTCAGCATTCCTATTAAAAGCAGGAGCCTGCATTTCGGGCTGCGCTACCAGAAGACCTACAAGCAAAAGTCCGAGGCCTAAAAAAAGTTGATGACCATTTATATAGTCCCGTGGCTGAAGCAACGTCCATACGGGAAGTACCGAAGCTATAAACGAGTAAACCATAAGAAGTAATAACCAAGTTACAACCTGACTTCCCATTAAAGATGGTATTTCAATAGGTAGTCTAGCGCCTACCCATATCATAATGTAGAGACTTATCAGCGCAAAGATTGACGGATACAAAATAGGCATCCCTCTTTTATGAAATAAAAAACCGATGATAACAGCTACTAAAATCTGGAAATTAACAGGCAAAACGCTGGTGGGAAAGCTAACAAACAAAGACGCTATTGCATAAGCGAATACTGCTATAACAAAAAAAACCAGAAAATATACGATTAGTAAAAAGAGAGTCCTAGCCCTGTGGTTTACTAAAGTTCCGGCAAGGCTTCCTATTGATCCTCCTCCTTTTCTTGCAGATATTACGAGGGTACTGAAATCGTGCACCGCTCCCATAAAAATGGTGCCCAAAACAACCCAGACTATGGCGGGAAGCCACCCCCAGAATACGGCGATTGCGGGACCTATTATCGGTGCTGCCCCAGCAATGGACGCAAAATGGTGTCCGAATAGCACGTGTTTATTAGTAGGGACAAAGTCAACCCCGTCGTTTACTTTGTGGGCTGGGGTAACCTCATCATCCGAAAGTTGAAAAACCTTTGTAGCAATGAACTTAGAATAGTAGCGGTAACCTAGGAAATATAAAATAATTACGAAGACGGCTAAAACAGCAGCGTTCAATCATACCCTCCTTTAATCCAAAAAGAGGAATAATACTGATAGTATTGGTAGCGGGGGGAGGATTTGAACCTCCGACCTTCGGGTTATGAGCCCGACGAGCTACCAAGCTGCTCCACCCCGCGTCTGAATAGGAAAATATATATTATTAGAAATAATAATTACTGTCAAGTCTTTCCGTATTTATCTCGATACTCAGAATAGATGCAGTATCTCAAGCCACTATGCGCTTAAGGGCTTAATTTCCAATATTCTGTCTAGCCTGAAAGTGCGTTTCTTCTTTCTCAGAGGACAAAAGGCGTGTAGGCAAACATTCTCCATATCCACGCTTATACCAAGGGGTTCTATCACTCTCGTAGTCTTTTCTTCACAAGCCGAAACATACGTGATTTGGAGTTTACCCTTAGTCCTAAGAGCATTCTCTATCTCAGAGGGAATCGTTATCTCGGGGGGAATTGCTAGCCTGTTTGGTTCCTCTTGAGACTCAAAGTCCACCCCTTGTAACTTTAGCACGTCTTTTAACTTGTTTAACCTTATTCCTCTTCTTTTACCTAAATCCATGAGAAAGTATTCAAAAACTTTCTTGGTAGTCTGCACGTCCGCAAGCGCACGATGTTCATAACGAGCGGGAAGCCCTATACACCGTGCTATCTGTCCGAGGCTATTACTATAAAACTTGTAATATCTTCTTGCTATTCGCAGGGTATCTATAACGTGAAATTCAGGCGAGGAAAGCCTAAGTGCGCCTAGCTCCATACTTAAAAAGTGCATATCAAACTTCGCATTATGAGCGACAATCACGGTGTTGTTTAGAAAAGATACAACGTCCTCGGCAATATCTCTAAAGAACGGTGCTCCTCTAATCATATCATCAGTTATACCATTAACTGCACTCGCCCCTGTAGAAATGGATTTCCCGGGATTAACAAGCGTAACGTAATCGTCTATAACCTTTTCATCTATCGTTTTCAGTATCGCTATTTCACAGATTTTATCGCCCGAATAAGGATCGAGTCCAGTCGTCTCAACGTCCAGAAAAGAAAAACAGACCTCCGAAGGATTTTGAGAATACATCCAACATCTCCCTTATACAGATAATAACAGATGGAGAGACTATTACAATCTAAGTTTCGCTAGTATCTTATCTCCACCGTCACTTAATATAAGCCCCGCTAACCCCTGACCGAGAGCCTCAGCTTCTTCCCTAGAACCCCTTTTTTCTTTTCTAATAATCTCCTTACCATCAGGAGAGGCAACTAGCCCTGTAATACTTAACGAATCCTTATCAATTGAAGCGTAAGCTCCCACTGGAACGTTGCAATCTGCCGAAAGCTCTCTAAGGAAAGCCCTCTCAGCCGCTACCTCAATTCTAGTCTCCTCGTGGCTAATTCGTAAAAGCATCTCAAAAACCCGCTCATCCCCTTTTCTGCATTCAACGGCGATCGCCCCCTGTCCAGGTGCAGGTAAAAGCAAATCTGCCGATACTACTTCGCTCGCCTCACTACTCAACCCCATACGTTCAAGACCCGCCATCGCCAGAATTATCGCGTCAAACTCACCAGATTCTTTCAACCTTCTGATTCTGGTATCCACGTTACCCCTTATAGGAACAATCCTGAGCCCGGGAAAGCTATAAATCAATTGTGAGGCACGCCTTAAACTTCCCGTACCTACCCTCGCCCCCTGAGGGAGTTCGGCAAGCTTAAACCCGTTCGCTGAAATCAACGCGTCCCTTGGCTCATACCTTTTAGCCACACCACCGATCGCGAGGTTCGTCGGAAGTAAAGTAGGCAAGTCCTTCATACTATGAACAGCTATATCTATACTCTTAGAAATAAGAGCTTCTTCTATCTCTTTAACAAAAACGCCTTTCCCCCCAATCTTTGAAAGAGGAGAGGCGCTCATTTTATCGCCTGTCGTTTTTATGGCTATTATTTCGGATTTAAGGTTTGGAAATTCTTTTAATAGTAAATGCTCTATGAAACTAGCCTGCCATAAAGCTAGACTGCTCCCTCTAGTTCCAATTCTGAATGGCCAATTCATCTTCCTCTTCCTCAACCACGAGAATTTTGCTCTCAAGCTCAAATAGCCTTTTCACTGAATCTACGTATAAGGCTCCTAAAGAGGTAGAAGCCTCTTTTTTCAGATTGGTCAGAGGGTTATGTAGGATTTTATCTATGATTCTGGAAGCCATGAGATTAACGGCATCTTTATCCCTATCGGTAAAACTGCCTAGTTTTACAAGCGTCCGTTCAACCTCAGTTTTTTTGATAGACTCAAATCTATTTTTAAGATCTATAATAGTTGGGACGACCTTGAGACTATTGATCCACGCTCCAAAGGCTTTTTCCGCGTCAGACACGATCTCCTCAGCCTTCTCAGCGTCTGCACGCCTTGTCTTTACGTTCTTATCCAGAACGTTTTTTAAGTCATCTATATCGTATAAATAGATATCAGAAAGCTCCTCTACCCTGGGATCTATATTCCGAGGGACGGCTATATCTATCATAAATATAGGCTCGTTTCTTCTTAACTTGAGCGCCTGCCGAACGTGACTGGGCTTGATAATGAAATCTGGAGAGCCCGTAGCCGTGATCACTATATCTACATCCTTTAAGAAATAAAGACGCTCGTCATACTTAATTGGCTTGCCGTTGAGCTTACGAGACAGCGAAGACGAGTGATCAAAATTTCTACTCGCTATCAACAACTCGCCCACACCCGATCTAAGAAGATTTTTCGCCGCAAGTTCAGCCATGTCACCCGAACCTATAAGCATAACGGCTCTTTTAGACAAGTCGTCAAAGATTCTCTTCGCCAGTTCTACCGCAACATAACTCACTGAAACTGCCCTTGAACCTATACCAGTCTCGGAACGCACTTTTTTTGCCACGAAGAACGCAGAATGGCAGAGCCTGTTAAGAATAAGCCCCGCAGTCCCCCTCAGGACAGAGGTTTTATAGGCTTGCTTTACCTGCCCCAATATTTGTGGTTCCCCAATGACCATGGAATCTATACCGGATGCGACCCTATATAAATGCTTCACAGCCATACCTCCGACCGACACATACACGCACTGAGACAAGCTCTTCGTAGGAACCCCAGCGGATTCTGCGAGAAAACCGTTAATTTCTTCAACGGAGGAATATACGTCCTTGGATACTGCGTACACCTCTATCCTGTTGCAGGTAGAAAGTATCAAGCACTCTTCAACTTTGCCCTCATCGCTCAGGTTGACAAGCTTTGATTCAAGCTCGTCCTGAGCAACGCTAAAACGCTCTCTCAATTCTACTGGCGCCGTCCTGTAACTTAACCCGACGACGACTACTTGCAACATAGAACCATTCCTCTTTCGGTTCCAACTATAAATTCAACACGTGAATTATATACTATCTACAAGCTATTTCTATAGTAGAAAGCCTATGGGCGATGCCTAAAGACAAAGATGGACGCAGATAACATAAGTTCAGGGTGGCTGAGCTGAAAAATATAACCTGTATAGAAAACAACAAAGATTTAAGTATTATGGTAACGCTTACCTAGAAAACTAAGGAACTCACCTCTGGTTTTCTTATCGGTCTTAAAAGCCCCCCTCATTGAGCTTGTCAGCATACTCGCGTCAGCTTTCATTATTCCCCTCATAGCCATGCACAGGTGCCGGGCTTCGGCTACTACGGCGACCCCAATGGGATCAAGAGCGTTATCTATAAAGTCGGCGATCTGCGTTGTCATCCTTTCCTGAACCTGAAGCCTTCTTGAAAAGACTTCTACGATTCGCGGGATTTTACTAAGCCCAATTATCTTTCCGTTAGGAATATAAGCCACGTTGCACGTCCCGAAAAAAGGAAGCATGTGGTGTTCGCAAAGGCTATAGAATTCTATGTCTTTAACCACAACCATCTCGTCAAAATCTATGTTGAACAAAGCCTCATTTATAATGTCTTGGGGGGAAGCGTCGTAGCCCCACGTGAGTTCTTTGAACATCCTAGACATCCTATCCGGCGTGTCCTTTAGCCCTTCCCTGTTTGGATCTTCACCTATATCAACTAGAATTTGCCTGATGGCTTTCTTAACACTCATAGGGATAATTACTCTCCTCAAAATATTCAAAATAACTACTAGACGTCTCACTAAGCCTCAAATGAATCTGCCTATCTCCAAGCTGCCCGCGCAACCGCTCCCATAAATATCTTAAAATGTTCTCGCCCGTTGGCTGATACTCCCTAAAATATGCCACCTCCACATCAAGTCGTTTGTTGTCGAGTTCCCCGATCACCGGATCTACTATACGGTCAAGCTCCTCAGGATTCATTAGCATACCCGTCTCCGGGTTTATATCTCCCGATATTCTACACTCTAGGTAGTAATCGTGCCCGTGCCCGTTTGGATTAGAGCAAGCGTCAAAAATCCTTGCGTTCTCTTCATCAGAAAACCCCTTAACGTATAGCCTATGCGCGGCTGAAAAACGGTACCTCTTCGTAACGCAAATGACTTCCCTCAAGGTTAGCTCCTCCAGTAATCAACGTATAGGTCCGGTGTCTCGTAAAGCCTTATCCTGTAAAGACTACACTGTCCATTGTCGGAAAGTTTTTCCTGAAAAATCTCCCACAGCACCTTAGCCACGTTTTCAGTAGTAGGAATTAGTTTCTCGAATCTCGGATTATCCTTATTCAAGTGCTTATGGTCAAAGTCAATTAACACCTCTTTCATTAATGTTTTTAGGTCATACAGGTTAACTATCATGCCTGTCTCCGTATCAATCTCCCCCTCTACTGTAACTTCAAGGCTGTAGTTGTGTCCGTGTCCATGGGGACTCGCGAACTTGCCAAACATATCTTTATTTCTCTCCTCGTTCCATTCAGGACGCCAGTAGCTGTGCGAAGCCGAGAATTCCATCTTTTTAGTAAGAAGTTTTCTTGACGCCATTTACAGTATCCAAACACCATTTCCGCAACTGTGGAATCAGTGGAATCAATAGAGTAATAGTTTACTATCCAACAAAGCCCGAACCGAAGGCTCAATCCTAGATAGAAACGGTGCAGGATAAACCCCCATTACAAACATCATAACGGCAAGCGGAAGAAGAACCAAAATTTCCCTTATATTTACATCCATAAGAACTTTATTAGCTGGACTAGATAGAGATCCAAACATAACCTTTTGATATGCCCAGAGCATGTAAACCGCTCCTAGCACCACGCCGGTTGCGCCTAGTATGGCGCACACGTAGTTAAACTCAAATGCCCCAAGAAGTATCAGGAACTCACCTACAAAGCCATTTAAGAGGGGAAGTCCTATGGATGAAAGCGTAGCAAGCATGAAAAACGCTGCGAATATCGGCATTACTTTAGCAATACCCCCAAAATCAGCGATTTTCTTAGTGTGTCGCCTTTCGTAAATCATTCCAACCATTAAAAAGAGCGCGCCCGTAGAAAGCCCGTGATTTACCATATGATAAATTCCACCCTGAATACCATGAAAGTTAAGAACAAGAATCCCAAGCATAACCATACCTAGGTGACTCACGCTAGAGTAAGCCACTAGCTTTTTAAGGTCCTTCTGAGCAAACGCGACCATAGCACCATAGATTATCCCCACTATCGCAATAGTGAGGAGAAGGGGTAGATAAGCTACCGTCGCCTCAGGAAAAAATGGCAGCAAGAACCTTAAAAAACCGTAGGTTCCCATCTTAAGAAGCACGGCTGCGAGTATTACGCTTCCAGCCGTGGGGGCTTCAACGTGCGCGTCAGGAAGCCAAGTATGAAATGGAAACATTGGCACCTTGATCGCGAAAGCGAGTAAAAACGCTAGAAACGCTAGCCCCTGCGGGCTAATTACGCCGTAATAGGGGAGAGACACTCTATAAAAATCAAGCACGTTCATTGAAGAGAAGCCGAACTGATTTAAGTGAGCGAAGAAAAGGTAAAAAATAGCTATGAGCATAAGGGCGCTTCCGAACGCCGTATAGATAAAAAACTTGATTGCGGCGTAAACTCTCCGCTCAGTACCCCATATACCTATTATAAAGTACATCGGTATAAGCACGGCTTCCCAAAATACGAAAAACAGGATCATATCCAGCGCCGCGAATGTGCCTATCAGGGCTGACTCAAGTAATAGCGTAAGTATCAAGAATTCACGCATACCCTTATTGATAGCCCGCCATGAACTCAGGATAGTAATGGGCATAATAAAGGTCGTAAGAAGAACTAATAGAAGGCTGATACCGTCAACGCCGACGTGGTAGCTGACGCCAAGACTTTCAATCCACGGGATTTTGGTTACAAACTGCATATCAGCATCCCCCGTTTCAAAAGCCGTAAATAGAGGGATTGACAATAAGAACTCAATAAGAGTTACTACCAAAGCGCTTCTCTTTATGGACTCTTCATCGTTATTGTATAAATAAGAGACAAAAATAATGAGTGGTATTCCCACTAGGGGAAAGAAAATTATTAACGACAGGTTACCACTTAAAAGCAAATCCATTTAAGATGCATTCCTCAAAGGAAAATAAATCATTAGAGACATTCGGGGTGTAAATATACTCTAAGGCGTTGTCGTTTCAAGGATGCAGGTGTAATTTGGGAATTATATGACGTTCTTGCCCAACATGGTCTAATCAGACATTTTTAATAAATGACTTTTGCCCTCTGAATAGTATCTTATGGAACCTAGCACCATGTCGGGTGATACCTCATATAAGCATTTATCAAAATCAACTCGTAATTTTCTTCCCGTCCCCTTCCAATATAATTGCTTCCTGTCTATAAATTTCAAGATTGTCTGCCAAGATTGTCTGCATTGTATTCAGGTTTGAGCTTAACCCTGAGAAACCATAAGTCCGTAATTTTCCATCTCTTTAATACCCATTTTTTCTCGCTTTGTTCAGAGATTGAAAAGCCGCATAAAATATGTCTAGCACTATACGCAATTTTTGAATTCCGCGTTGGCTGATAGAAAAAATTTCTCGCAGAACCCCTAGAAATATTTTCCACCCTAGAGACCTTTACTTCTAAGTAGGTTGGCCTCACCCCCTCCCAAAGTAACAAATCAGGATAGCCTTGCGGGAAAGCGGATCCCTTCACTTGCGATTTTGGTTTCTCAGAAGTGATCCCACCGGCATTTAGATTTTTTTGAATCATCTTTTCTACTTGAGTGCTTAACATCATTTGGACGATTGGCAGTTATCGGGTGTCTTTCAGAATCGTCCACTGTCTTGATACAACATTTGGAAAGGGCATCTATTAATCCTTTGTCATCTTCTTCAATGTACGGAATCAGTTGGTAACCAGTCATCGCCTCTATCACAACAGGAAAAGGAAGCTTTTCCATCGGTTTTATAAAAATCTTTGCCGCTTCTTTAAGCTGCTCAAGTTGCTTTCCTTCTATTTGCTCTCGCTTCATCGGTAATCCCTAATATCTTTCAAAAATAAGTATAAACTCTCTTTGCATTACATTGTATAGACCATAAATTAGCTTATCCACAGTATGAATGAGCTTGAATCCGAGTTTAGCAAAGGTCTCAATACACTTTTCCGTTGTATGTACCTTATTTCCATTAACGGTAGCATCACCGATGACGATGACAGCTTTGCCCGATGGTTTTAACACCCTACCCATCTCACTGTAAGCACGGAGCATATCCCGCTCATAAAATTCAATTCGCTTCTTTCCTTTGCCTCTAACACCTATAAAATTCTCCCTGATTGTACTCAAGTCATATCCAAGTGCTTCTAGTGAATGAGAATCATTAGCAACATAGTCCAGGGCTAACGAGTAAGGTGGAGAGGTTATTATTCCATCCACGCTATTATCAGGTAAAGGCAAGCAACGAGCATCTCCTATCCTTATGTCCGCCAGTGTTGGCGAAATTTGTATTTCTGCACAGGCGTTTTTCATTAGCTGTATGCTTTTAATCATTTTATTCTCATTATGAATAAGCATTTCGGTAAAATCACGATTACGCCTGGCGTTATCACTGGTTGCAATCATCTTTGCTAACAAACCAAAACTCTTGACGTGGTCACTCATACACTCAACCATATCGCCCATTCTTATACGGCTACCTTTCTCAAGGTCATTAGGATAGTATTGACTAATTTCGGGGAGATGATGAACGGCATTGGTTTTGACTTTGCTAATTAAGACGCATAAGGGGGATATATCAAACCCTACTACTCTCAAATTGAGCAAAGCCCCTTCTAGTGCAGTTGTACCACTCCCTATAAAGGGATCAAGCAGAGTATCTCCCGATTTCAATCCTATTATATTTGCAAGAGAGCGAACCATCTGAGGATGGTATTTACCTTTGTATGGATAAAACCAGTGCGTTATATATTGATTGAAAGATCGCGTTATATTGTAATTCGTGAGCTTCGCATAGTCAGAGGAAACCCCGTTCGCTCCTGATATGTAAGCAGAACGCGTGAGGATATTATCAATCTCAGGATCTTTGACTGCAAAAGAACGGAAGTCGGAAAGAAATTCCCATTGGGAACAAAAAGACGATAATTCTAAGGATGCAAGGTGTAATTCGTAGAGAAACTGAACGTTTGATAAAAGTTTGACCTGCTCTGAATCACGTAATTTTAGCAGTTCCATTTTATGTAGCATAACATATAATTAGACATGTATTATATCTAACGCATGGAGCTAACTATCTTTAGATAAAGCAGGTAACCTTAGAAGTGATATGATATTTTAGGAATAGGAGGGTATTGAAAATGGGAATGAGGAAAATAATAAGTATAAAGAAAGACCCGCCTGCGGTCCCTTCGGAAAAGGGCGTAACCTTTAAGAAGTTTGAAAAGCCTGAAAAAAGCGAGACCCAGCATCCATTAACTGAGAACCGCGTATATGAAGCGCTTGGGAAAGTATATGATCCAGAGATCCCTGTAAGTATAGTTGACTTAGGGCTTATCTATAACGTAGCTATCTCTTCGGGTAAGAACGTCAACCTTAAAATGACCTTGACTACCCCGGGATGTGGTATGGGGGCTATGATAGCCAGTCAGGCCGAAGAGGCGATAAAGGAAGCGGGAGCCAAGAACGTGCTCGTTGAAGTAGTATGGGATCCACCTTGGAATCCTGACATGATGACAGAGGAAGCTAAACAAAAGCTGGGCATAGCTTAAAAGGAGCGCAACAAGAATATAATGGAGCTTAACGTTGACGAAATCCGCAGAGTCCTTAAAAACGTAAAATATCCCGGATTTACAAGAGACATCGTATCGTTTGGTATCGTAAAAGATATAAACATACAAGGCAATAAAGTAGAGTTGTCTCTTGTGCTACCGAAGTCTGATAAACGTATTGGGACTGAGATTGAGAAATCCATAAGATCCGTCGTTACGAGCATATCGGGGGTTTCCGATGTAGCAATTCACATATCGGCAAGACAACCTAAAAGCCCTCCTGTACAAGGACGGGAACGTGGGCAAGCCAAGCCACAAGCGGGGAAGCTGCCGGACGTTAAATACTACATTGCTGTTGCGAGCGGCAAAGGCGGGGTGGGCAAATCCACCGTCGCGGTGAACGTAGCCGTAGCGCTTGCTCAGATGAGAGATAGAGTAGGACTTATGGACGCGGACATCTGGGGTCCGAGCACGCCTATAATGCTAGGTGTAAAAGAAAGACCCAGAGCAACCGAAGACAACAAAATAATACCGCTCTCCAAATTCGGCCTTAAACTTATGTCAATCGGCTTCCTGATCAATGAAGATGAAACGGTAATATGGCGTGGTCCTATGGTTCACGGGGCGATTAAGCAGTTTATAGAAGACGTTAGGTGGGGCGATACGGAGCACCTTGTAATAGACCTTCCTCCTGGAACGGGTGACGCCCAACTGTCCCTAGCGCAAACCGTGCCTATAAGCGGGGGGTTAATCATAACCACTCCTCAAGACGTAGCGCTTATAGACGTTAAGCGTGGCGTGCAGATGTTCAGAAAATTAAACGTTCCCATAATCGGTATAGTAGAAAACATGAGCTACCTTGAAAACGCCGGTGGGGGTGAGCCGATAGATATCTTTGGTAGAGGCGGAGGGAGAAAAATGGCTGAAAAATTCGGCGTGCCGTTCCTAGGCGAGATACCTATAGACCCAAAGATCAGAAAGGGCGGAGATTCGGGAGTGCCAATAGTAGAGTCTTATCCCGAGAGCACAGCAGCTAAGTCTTTTACGAAAATTGCCGAGAAGGTACTTGATACCGTTGAGAAACTATAGGCAAAGTTAAGATTACACCTAATTCCGTCATCGTTCCCCAATCGGAGTTGAGGATGCGCTTACGTAATTTCTACGCGAACATCAGTTGAGTAGCAACGAAATTTAGACGGCTGTCCATCCTCCATCAATGACCAAATCGGAACCCGTTACGTATCTTGCCTCGTCACTTGCCAGATATAACACGGCGTGACCCACTTCAACGGCTTCCGCTCTTCTAACCAAGGGAATCATATCCGCAGCGATCTTGTCAAGCTGCTCTTCAGCATCAGGAGGATTGCCCATAAACTCTGGATCCATCTTGGTCTTGATATACCCCGGACAAACTGAATTCACGCGTATATTATCACCAGCGTGATCAATCGCCATACTTCTCGTTATCTGCCTCACTGCCCCTTTAGAGGCATTATAAGCTACACATCCTTCCATTCCTACCATTCCCAGAACGGAAGAATTATTTATGACAGCGCCCCCGCCGTGCTTTACCATAAGAGGTAGAACGTGTTTACTCATCAGAAATATTCCCTTTACATTTATATTCATTGTCCGATCCCACGTATCCACGGAAGTCGTAACTACCGTCCCACCTTCGAGAATTCCCGCATTATTAAAAAGTATGTCTATCTTTCCGTGTTTATCATAAAAGCTATTGACTACCCTCTTTACGTCTCCCTCAACCGAAACGTCTCCCTGATAAGCCGTAATTTCCCCCGGACCCTGGGCTTCCTGCACTACACCATCAAGTTTAGACTCGGTTCTACCCATTATACCAACATCCACCCCCGACTCGGAAAATAACAGAGCCGTAGCCCTGCCTATGCCTTCACCCCCACCCGTGATCAAGGCGATCTTGCCTGTAAGCCTCATCTCCATTTACCTCCTCAATTTTTATATCCTATTGATAAGCAAGTTTAACCTAGTGGGAGTTGAAAGGAAAGCGTCTGCCGCCTTAATTAGGCCTCAATTAGCGACGTCATATTTGCCACCCAAGAGAGCTTAAATTATTATGAGGACATGCCTCATAGAGACGTGCTTACCACGTTAAAGAAAAGAGATAAAAAGGATAGAAAATGAATAGAAAAGTTAAAGAAAAGTGCCGAGAAAGTAACAGAAAAAAGATGGAAAATGAAAGAGAATAGCTAGTTCTAACAGCTTTTAACAACCCGTCATTACCAACTTGCCCATCATTACCAGCTCGACTAGGAATCCAGATAGAGCATCGGGGGACGAGAGTTCATTCCCTATACAATCCCCCCTTTTGTAAAGGGAAGGGGGGGGGATTTAATCTTTATTCTTTCTACAATAACAGCTTCCACCATAATAGTATTCCGTGATCCACAACTCCATTAGAAACCTCTCGACGCTCCCCCTCCAAACTTATATCCATCCACTCCCCTACACCTACCTTGCCACCCAACCTATACTCGCGCTCCCCCTCCCTCATAATAGATACGCCACTATACGGCGTTACAAGCCACCCACTACCTCGCGTCTCCATACCATATCCAACGTCAAACTTCACACGCCCAGGAGATAAACCCCGCTTCCCTACTCCTAACCCACTATCAACCTCACCTCGCCACATTCGCTCTACTCCACTCGCTACCTCACCCCACTCAGGCTCAAACTTCAACCACAATCCACGCCCCCGAACTCCATCACCCATCCGCAATGAAAAACTACCTCCCCAATCCTCAAACTCAGACTCCTCATGAAACAACAAATACCTCCCTCGAACCTCCACGCTCAAACCCAAACCTCTATGAACATACTCTATACCTCCGCCTACCTCCATACCTACTCCACTATCCGCATCTCCGCCGTCCCATCGCCCCCCTATCTCCACACTTGGTAGCAACAAAGAATCTCCTGTCACATACACGTCACGGCTCATCTCTAAACCTAATCGCAAACGACGCGCTACTCCACTAACACCAGAAAGACCTTCCACCCCCTCTGTCTTTAACTGCACTGCAAAACCATCACTCTTTAACCCAAAATCTATATCTCCCCATCTAGCCAACTCCTGACGCACTCCCAACGCTACCATCAGCATATTTACGTCCGCCTCTACTTCTCCTGCCCCATCCTCCAACTCAATATCGCCTATACCCGCTCCAAACAAACCCCATATACTAAGACCAGGACGAATAGTGTAGTGCGCATATGGAAGAACGCTCGTCAACTCCAAATCTACCTCCCCTCGGATACTACCTGTCTCTCCACCCATAAGATGAAAGCTACCATCCACCTCATAGTCCACCTCTCCAACACTACGAGATATCGCTACTCCCGCCAAACCCCTATTACCAAACCTATAGTCCAATCCCATGTAGCCCGTATACAACTCACCCTCTGTATCTATATCTCCATCCAAATTACTACCAGAAAATCCACTACCCGCACCACTGCCCCATAACGTCCAACCTCGCATCACTCCTCCCATATCACCACTACTACTCAAAGGAATAGAAAATTCGCTCTGCGCAAACAAATCCCTCCCAGAAACACGCCGTAACTCAACAGGCTCTCGATCTAAACCCTCCAACAATTCAATATCTGAACCACCACTCAGACCCAACACCCCATCCACAGCTCCTGCCACAGAACGAGTGTCAAACGATGTCATAGAAACACCACCCAATGTCAATTTAGGACTACCTGCCAGAGAAGAAGAAGAAACAAAACGTTCACCTATTACGTCCACCGCTCCGGTTGCAGCTGCCCGTCCAAAAGAAGCTAACACTACAGAAAGAACACGCGCTCGCTCCTTTTCCTCGGCTGCACGAACCGTTATGCTAAATGACAACTCACTTGTATCGCCATCTACGTCCTCAGCCTTGTAGGTGAACTTCGTCTTAGCTAACGCCTCAGTCGGCTTGCCAGTGATAGCGCGAGGAGAATCATCATTAAACTTAAGATCCAATGGTAGAGACGGTCTCAGACTGTAGGTAATAACACCGTCACCACCAGTAGCCTCAGGTAGAACAACATCAACAACTTCCACACCAACCGTCCAGACATAGTCCCCAATGGATTCTGAACCGAAAGTCGGCTTTGGCGAACCCAATACAAAAGTAGAAAAACTACTCGTTTTACCGCATACATAACCGCTGGGCACCGATGCAGGCGACGGCAGCTTCCTCCACCCCGCACCTTCTACATCGGCAAGATGATATACCGATAGATTACCTGACAGCTCTTCGGGCTCCTCCAGACAGACGATGGCACTTGATGATGACGAGAGCTCCACGTCCAGATCTATATCCACGTAAGACGGTTTACCCCCAAAGCTCACGCCCGACGGCTCAGTAACAGTGGGCGCCGCCGGTGAAAACTCAATCTCCGTCACGCCGTGTCCAGATGGCAGCGTCAGCTTCACAGCCGTCTCGTCAACCGTTGCCGTGATGATGCTGCGACCACCGTCCTCTACTACATCAATAATCGTGCCAGAGTCAGCACCGCTGATGTTAATCACCTTCGCAGTGGCAGTCGAGGTAAGAGATTCCGATGCCCCACCAGCGTCCGTCCAACTCACTACTACTGTGATCACAGAACCTACGTCCGCCTGTGTCAGAACGTAGGTGCTAGTAGTGGCGCCGCTGATGTCAGTCCCGCCTCGCTTCCATTGATAGCTGAACGTCAGATTACTCGGACCGTCTGGGTCAACAATCGTGCCGGTATCCGCGGTCAGTGTCTGGCCCTGGGTCGCCGTCCCCGTAATGGTTACCGCACCAGTCGGCGAGTCGTTTACGTTCGCTACACTTGCTGTAGCAGCAGAGGTCAGAGATTCCACTGTACTACCGCTGTCCGTCCAACTCACTACTACTGTGATCACAGAACCGACGTCCGCCTGTGTCATAATGTAGGTGCTACTGGTCGCCCCGTTGATATCAGTCCCGCCTCGCTTCCATTGATAGCTGAACGTCAGACTGCTCGGACCGTCTGGATCAACGATCGTGCCGGTATCCGCTGTAAGCGTCTGCCCCTGGGTTGCCGTCCCCGTAATGGTTACCGCACCAGTCGGCAAGTCGTTTACGTTCGCTACACTTGCTGTAGCAGCAGAGGTGAGGGATTCCGATGTCCCACCAGCGTCCGTCCAACTCACTACTACTGTGATCACAGAACCGACGTCCGCCTGTGTCAGAATGTAGGTGCTACTGGTCGCCCCGCTGATGTCAGTCCCACCCCGCTTCCATTGATAGCTGAACGTCAGATTACTCGGACCGTCTGGGTCAACAATCGTGCTGGTATCCGCGGTCAGTGTCTGCCCCTGGGTTGCCGTCCCCGTAATGGTTACCGCACCAGTCGGCAAGTCGTTTACGTTCGCTACACTTGCTGTAGCAGCAGAGGTAAGAGATTCCGATGCCCCACCAGCGTCAGTCCAGCTCACAGTGACGGTGATTGCCGCCCCGACGTCCGCCTGTGTCAGAACGTAGGTGCTACTGGCGCCGCCGCTGATGTCAGTCCCACCTCGCTTCCATTGATAGCTGAACGTCAGATTACTCGGGCCGTCTGGATCAACGATCGTGCTGGTATCCGCGGTCAGTGTCTGGCCCTGGGTCGCCGTGCCGGTGATGGTGACTGCACCAGTCGGCGAGTCGTTTACGTTCGCTACACTTGCTGTAGCAGCAGAGGTAAGAGTCTCCACTGTACTACCGCTGTCCGTCCAACTCACTACTACTGTGATCACAGAACCGACGTCCGCCTGTGTCAGAACGTAGGTGCTACTGGTCGCCCCGCTGATGTCAGTCCCACCTCGCTTCCACTGATAGCTGAACGTCAGATTACTCGGACCGTCTGGGTCAACAATCGTGCTGGTATCCGCGGTCAGTGTCTGGCCCTGGGTCGCCGTCCCGGTGATGGTTACCGCACCAGTCGGCAAGTCGTTTACGTTCGCTACACTTGCTGTAGCAGCAGAGGTAAGAGTCTCCACTGTACTACCGCTGTCCGTCCAACTCACTACTACTGTGATCACAGAACCGACGTCCGCCTGTGTCAGAACGTAGGTGCTACTGGTCGCCCCGCTGATATCAGTCCCACCTCGCTTCCACTGATAGCTGAACGTCAGACTACTCGGACCGTCTGGATCAACGATCGTGCCGGTATCCGCCGTAAGCGTCTGCCCCTGCGTCACCGTCCCAGTAATGGTTACTGCACCAGTCGGCAAGTTGTTGGTGTTTGCCACACTTGCTGTAGCAGCAGAGGTGAGGGATTCCGATGCCCCACCAGCGTCCGTCCAACTCACTACTACTGTGATCACAGAACCTACGTCCGCCTGTGTCAGAACGTAGGTGCTACTGGTCGCCCCGTTGATATCAGTCCCACCCCGCTTCCATTGATAGCTGAACGTCAGATTACTCGGACCGTCTGGGTCAACAATCGTGCCGGTATCCGCGGTCAGTGTCTGCCCCTGCGTCACCGTCCCCGTAATGGTTACTGCACCAGTCGGCAAGTCGTTTAAGTTCGCTACACTTGCTGTAGCAGCAGAGGTCAGAGATTCCACTGTACTACCGCTGTCCGTCCAACTCACTACTACTGTGATCATAGAACCGACGTCCGCCTGTGTTAGAACGTAGGTGCTACTGGTCGCCCCGCTGATGTCAGTCCCGCCCCGCTTCCATTGATAGCTGAACGTCAGATTACTCGGACCGTCTGGATCAACGATCGTGCTGGTATCTGCCGTAAGCCTCTGCCCCTGCGTCGCCGCCCCAGTAATGGTTACCGAACCCGTCGGCGAGTTGTTATCGTCATCGGTCAGCGTTACCGCTACGTCGGAGATGACCACTGCGTTGTAGCCGCCGCCAGAGGCTGCATGGGTGATGGTGGTGCTTCTATCCCCATCGCTGCTGTCGTCCACACCGGTGACGGTGATGGACTGTGCCGTACCCCAGTTGCTCGTGGTAAACGTCAGGGAGACCGGGGATACGGTCGCCACGTCGCTATCGCCGCTGGTGGGCGTGACGGTGACGGTGCCACTCGGCCGGGTGTTAAGTTTTACGGTGTAGGTGTTGGTATTACTGCTGCCACTGGCTTCGGTTACCGTGACGCTGCTCTCGGACACGGTGACACCGGCGGTGTCGTCATCGGTCAGCGTTACCGCTACGTCGGAGATGACCACTGCGTTGTAGCCGCCGCCAGAGGCTGCATGGGTGATGGTGGTGCTTCTATCACCATCGCTGCTGTCGTCCACACCGGTGACGGTGATGGACTGTGCCGTACTCCAGTTGCTGGTGGTAAAGGTCAGGGCCCCAGATACGGTCGCCACATTGGTATCGCCGCTGGTCGGCGTGACGGTGACGTTGCCACTCGGCCGGGTGTTGAGTACTACGGTGTAGGTGTTGGTATTACTGCTGCCACTGGCTTCGGTTACCGTGACACCGCTCTCGGACACGGTGACACCGGCGGTGTCGTCATCGGTCAGCGTTACACTGACGCTGGCAATGACCACTGAGTCGTAGCCACCACCAGAGGCTGCATGGGTGATGGTGGTACTTCTATCACCATCGCTGCTGTCGTCCACACCGGTGACGGTGACGATCTGTGCCGTACTCCAGTTGCTCGTGGTAAACGTCAGGGAGACCGGGGATACGGTCGCCACGTCGCTATCGCCGCTGGTGGGCGTGACGGTGACGTTGCCCGAGGGTTGGGTGTCGAGCACTACGGTGTAGGTGTTGGTATTACTGCTGCCACTGGCTTCGGTGACGGTGACCGCTCTCGTGGATAACGTGACGCCGGCGACCGAAGTAGCCGCAGAGGTGAGGGTCTCCGCGGTACCGCCGCTGTCGGTCCAGCTGACGGTGACGGTGATGGCCTTCCCGACGTCGGCCTGCGTCAGAACGTAGGTTCTACTGGTGGCACTGCTGATGTCAGACCCATCGCGCTTCCATTGGTAGCTGAACGTCAGATTGCTGGGGCCGTCGGGGTCGGAGATGCCGGAGGTGTCAGTGTCTGGCCCTGGGTCACGGTGCCGGTGATGGTGACCGCCCCGGTCGGCGGATCGCGTTGGTTACGTTCGCTGTCGCATCAGAGGTGAGGGTCTCCGCGGTCATCGGTCCAGCTCACAATGACGCTGATGGCCTTCCCGACGTCGGCCTGCGTCAGAACGTAGGTTCTACTGGTGGCACTGCTGATGTCAGACCCATCGCGCTTCCATTGGTAGCTGAACGTCAGATTGCTGGGTCACGGTGCCGGTGATGGTGACAGCCCCGGTCGGCGGATCGTTCGCGTTGGTTACGTTCGCTGTCGCAGCAGAGGTGAGGGTCTCCGCGGTGCTGCCAGCATCGGTCCAGCTCACAATGACGCTGATGGCCTTCCCGACGTCGGCCTGCGTCAGAACGTAGGTTCTACTGGTGGCACTGCTGATGTCAGACCCATCGCGCTTCCATTGGTAGGTGAACGTCAGACTGGCGGGGCCGTCGGGGTCAACTATCGTGCTGGTATCCGTCAGTGTCTGGCCCTGGGTCACCCGGTGATGGTGACGCTGCCGGTCGCGGGTCGTTCCGTTCACCACCTTCGGTCGCCGCCGAGGTAAGGGTCTCCACGATGCGGCTCACGATGACGGTGATAGCCTTCCCGACGTCGGCTTGCGTCAGAATGTAGGTTCTACTGGTGGCAGCTGATGTCAGACCCATCGCGCTTCCATTGGTAGGTCGTCAGACTGGCGGGGCCGTCGGGGTCAACTATCGTGCTGGTATCCGCGGTCAGGGTCTGGCCCTGGGTCACGGTGCCGCTGATGGTGACGCTGCCGGTCGGCGGATCGTTCGCGTTGGTTACGTTCGCTGTCGCAGCAGAGGTGAGGGTCTCCACGGTGCTGCCAGCATCGGTCCAGCTCACAATGACGCTGATGGCCTTCCCGACGTCGGCCTGCGTCAGAACGTAGGTTCTACTGGTGGCACTGCTGATGTCAGACCCATCGCGCTTCCATTGGTAGGTGAACGTCAGATTGGCGGGGCCGTCGGGGTCAACTATCGTGCTGGTATCCGCGGTCAGGGTCTGGCCCTGGGTCACGGTGCCGCTGATGGTGACGCTGCCGGTCGGCGGATCGTTCGCGTTGGTTACGTTCGCTGTCGCAGCAGAGGTGAGGGTCTCCACGGTGCTGCCAGCATCGGTCCAGCTCACAATGACGCTGATGGCCTTCCCGACGTCGGCCTGCGTCAGAACGTAGGTTCTACTGGTGGCACTGCTGATGTCAGACCCATCGCGCTTCCATTGGTAGGTGAACGTCAGACTGGCGGGGCCGTCGGGGTCAACTATCGTGCTGGTATCCGCGGTCAGTGTCTGGCCCTGGGTCACGGTGCCGGTGATGGTGACGCTGCCGGTCGGCGGGTCGTTCACGTTCACCACCTTCGCTGTCGCCGCCGAGGTAAGGGTCTCCACGATGCTGCCGGCATCGGTCCAGCTCACGATGACGGTGATAGCCTTCCCGACGTCGGCTTGCGTCAGAATGTAGGTTCTACTGGTGGCACTGCTGATGTCAGACCCATCGCGCTTCCATTGGTAGGTGAACGTCAGACTGGCGGGGCCGTCGGGGTCAACTATCGTGCTGGTATCCGCGGTCAGGGTCTGGCCCTGGGTCACGGTGCCGCTGATGGTGACGCTGCCGGTCGGCGGATCGTTCGCGTTGGTTACGTTCGCTGTCGCAGCAGAGGTGAGGGTCTCCACGGTGCTGCCAGCATCGGTCCAGCTCACAATGACGCTGATGGCCTTCCCGACGTCGGCCTGCGTCAGAACGTAGGTTCTACTGGTGGCACTGCTGATGTCAGACCCATCGCGCTTCCATTGGTAGGTGAACGTCAGATTGGCGGGGCCGTCGGGGTCAACTATCGTGCTGGTATCCGCGGTCAGTGTCTGGCCCTGGGTCACGGTGCCGGTGATGGTGACAGCCCCGGTCGGCGGATCGTTCGCGTTGGTTACGTTCGCTGTCGCAGCAGAGGTGAGGGTCTCCGCGGTGCTGCCAGCATCGGTCCAGCTCACAATGACGCTGATGGCCTTCCCGACGTCGGCCTGCGTCAGAACGTAGGTTCTACTGGTGGCACTGCTGATGTCAGACCCATCGCGCTTCCATTGGTAGGTGAACGTCAGATTGCTGGGGCCGTCGGGGTCGGAGATGCCGGAGGTGTCTGCGGTCAGTGTCTGGCCCTGGGTCACGGTGCCGGTGATGGTGACCGCCCCGGTCGGCGGATCGTTCGCGTTGGTTACGTTCGCTGTCGCCGCCGAGGTGAGGGTCTCCACGATGCTGCCGGCATCGGTCCAACTCACGGTGACGCTGATGGCCTTACCGACGTCGGCTTGTGTCAGGGTGTAGGTGCTGCCGGTGGCGCTGCTGATGGGATTCCCGCCACGGTTCCATTGGTAGGTGAAGGTTAGACTGCTGGGGCCGTCGGGGTCGACGATCGTGCTGGTCACCGCGGTCAGGGTCTGGCCCTGGGTCACGGTGCCGCTGATGGTGACAGCCCCGGTCGGCGGGTCATTCATGTTCGCCACCTTCGCTGTCGCAGTCGAGGTAAGGGTCTCCACGATGCTGCCGGCATCGGTCCAGCTGACGGCGACGCTGATGGCCGCCCCGACGTCGGCTTGCGTCAGAATGTAGGTTCTACTGGTGGCACTGCTGATGTCAGTGCTATCGCGTTTCCATTGGTAGCTGAAGGTCAGACTGGCCGGGCCGTCCGGGTCGACGATCGTGCTGGTCACTGCGGTCAGGGTCTGGCCCTGGGTCACCGTGCCGCTGATGGTGACGCTACCGGTCGGCGAGTCGTTTAGGTTCGCTACGTTCGCTGTCGCATCAGAGGTGAGGGTCTCCACGATGCTGCCGGCATCGGTCCAGCTGACGGCGACGCTGATGGCCGCCCCGACGTCGGCTTGCGTCAGAATGTAGGTTCTACTGGTGGCACTGCTGATGTCAGTGCTATCGCGTTTCCATTGGTAGCTGAAGGTCAGACTGGCCGGGCCGTCCGGGTCAACTATCGTGCTGGTATCCGCGGTCAGTGTCTGGCCCTGGGTCACGGTGCCGGTGATGGTGACCGCCCCGGTCGGCGGATCGTTCGCGTTGGTTACGTTCGCTGTCGCCGCCGAGGTGAGGGTCTCCACGATGCTGCCGGCATCGGTCCAACTCACGGTGACGCTGATGGCCTTACCGACGTCGGCTTGTGTCAGGGTGTAGGTGCTGCCGGTGGCGCTGCTGATGGGATTCCCGCCACGGTTCCATTGGTAGGTGAACGTCAGATTGCTGGGGCCGTCGGGGTCGGAGATGCCGGAGGTGTCTGCGGTCAGGGTCTGGCCCTGGGTCACGGTGCCGCTGATGGTGACAGCCCCGGTCGGCGGGTCATTCATGTTCGCCACCTTCGCTGTCGCAGTCGAGGTAAGGGTCTCCACGATGCTGCCGGCATCGGTCCAACTCACGATGACGGTGATAGCCTTCCCGACGTCGGCTTGCGTCAGAATGTAGGTTCTACTGGTGGCACTGCTGATGTCAGTGCTATCGCGTTTCCATTGGTAGCTGAAGGTCAGACTGGCCGGGCCGTCCGGGTCAACTATCGTGCTGGTATCCGCGGTCAGTGTCTGGCCCTGGGTCACGGTGCCGGTGATGGTGACCGCCCCGGTCGGCGGATCGTTCGCGTTGGTTACGTTCGCTGTCGCCGCCGAGGTGAGGGTCTCCACGATGCTGCCGGCATCGGTCCAACTCACGGTGACGCTGATGGCCTTACCGACGTCGGCTTGTGTCAGGGTGTAGGTGCTGCCGGTGGCGCTGCTGATGGGATTCCCGCCACGGTTCCATTGGTAGGTGAAGGTTAGACTGCTGGGGCCGTCGGGGTCGACGATCGTGCTGGTCACCGCGGTCAGGGTCTGGCCCTGGGTCACGGTGCCGCTGATGGTGACAGCCCCGGTCGGCGGGTCATTCATGTTCGCCACCTTCGCTGTCGCAGTCGAGGTAAGGGTCTCCACGATGCTGCCGGCATCGGTCCAACTCACGATGACGGTGATAGCCTTCCCGACGTCGGCTTGCGTCAGAATGTAGGTTCTACTGGTGGCACTGCTGATGTCAGTGCTATCGCGTTTCCATTGGTAGCTGAAGGTCAGACTGGCCGGGCCGTCCGGGTCGACGATCGTGCTGGTCACTGCGGTCAGGGTCTGGCCCTGGGTCACCGTGCCGCTGATGGTGACGCTACCGGTCGGCGAGTCGTTTAGGTTCGCTACGTTCGCTGTCGCAGCAGAGGTGAGGGTCTCCACGATGCTGCCGGCATCGGTCCAACTCACGATGACGGTGATAGCCTTCCCGACGTCGGCTTGCGTCAGAATGTAGGTTCTACTGGTGGCACTGCTGATGTCAGTGCTATCGCGTTTCCATTGGTAGCTGAAGGTCAGACTGGCCGGGCCGTCCGGGTCAACTATCGTGCTGGTATCCGCGGTCAGTGTCTGGCCCTGGGTCACGGTGCCGGTGATGGTGACCGCCCCGGTCGGCGGATCGTTCGCGTTGGTTACGTTCGCTGTCGCCGCCGAGGTGAGGGTCTCCACGATGCTGCCGGCATCGGTCCAACTCACGGTGACGCTGATGGCCTTACCGACGTCGGCTTGTGTCAGGGTGTAGGTGCTGCCGGTGGCGCTGCTGATGGGATTCCCGCCACGGTTCCATTGGTAGGTGAAGGTTAGACTGCTGGGGCCGTCGGGGTCGACGATCGTGCTGGTCACCGCGGTCAGGGTCTGGCCCTGGGTCACGGTGCCGCTGATGGTGACAGCCCCGGTCGGCGGGTCATTCATGTTCGCCACCTTCGCTGTCGCAGTCGAGGTAAGGGTCTCCACGATGCTGCCGGCATCGGTCCAACTCACGATGACGGTGATAGCCTTCCCGACGTCGGCTTGCGTCAGAATGTAGGTTCTACTGGTGGCACTGCTGATGTCAGTGCTATCGCGTTTCCATTGGTAGCTGAAGGTCAGACTGGCCGGGCCGTCCGGGTCGACGATCGTGCTGGTCACTGCGGTCAGGGTCTGGCCCTGGGTCACCGTGCCGCTGATGGTGACGCTACCGGTCGGCGAGTCGTTTAGGTTCGCTACGTTCGCTGTCGCAGCAGAGGTGAGGGTCTCCACGATGCTGCCGGCATCGGTCCAACTCACGATGACGGTGATAGCCTTCCCGACGTCGGCTTGCGTCAGAATGTAGGTTCTACTGGTGGCACTGCTGATGTCAGACCCATCGCGCTTCCATTGGTAGGTGAACGTCAGATTGCTGGGGCCGTCGGGGTCGGAGATGCCGGAGGTGTCTGCGGTCAGTGTCTGGCCCTGGGTCACGGTGCCGCTGATGGTGACAGCCCCGGTCGGCGGATCGTTCGCGTTGGTTACGTTCGCTGTCGCCGCCGAGGTGAGGGTCTCCGCGGTGCTGCCAGCATCGGTCCAGCTCACAATGACGCTGATGGCCTTACCGACGTCGGCTTGTGTCAGGGTGTAGGTGCTGCCGGTGGCGCTGCTGATGGGATTCCCGCCACGGTTCCATTGGTAGGTGAAGGTTAGACTGCTGGGGCCGTCGGGGTCGACGATCGTGCTGGTCACCGCGGTCAGGGTCTGGCCCTGGGTCACGGTGCCGCTGATGGTGACAGCCCCGGTCGGCGGGTCATTCATGTTCGCCACCTTCGCTGTCGCAGTCGAGGTAAGGGTCTCCACGATGCTGCCGGCATCGGTCCAACTCACGATGACGGTGATGGCCTTCCCGACGTCGGCTTGCGTCAGAATGTAGGTTCTACTGGTGGCACTGCTGATGTCAGTGCTATCGCGTTTCCATTGGTAGCTGAAGGTCAGACTGGCCGGGCCGTCCGGGTCGACGATCGTGCTGGTCACTGCGGTCAGGGTCTGGCCCTGGGTCACCGTGCCGCTGATGGTGACGCTACCGGTCGGCGAGTCGTTTAGGTTCGCTACGTTCGCTGTCGCAGCAGAGGTGAGGGTCTCCACGATGCTGCCGGCATCGGTCCAGCTGACGGTGACGCTGATGGCCTTCCCGACGTCGGCTTGCGTCAGAATGTAGGTTCTACTGGTGGCACTGCTGATGTCAGACCCATCGCGTTTCCATTGGTAGCTGAAGGTCAGACTGGCGGGGCCGTCGGGGTCGGAGATGCCGGAGGTGTCTGCGGTCAGTGTCTGGCCCTGGGTCACGGTGCCGGTGATGGTGACGCTGCCGGTCGGTGAGTCGTTTATGTTGGTTACACTCGCGGTAGCAACAGAGGTGAGGGTCTCCGCGGTGCTGCCAGCATCGGTCCAGCTCACAATGACGCTGATGGCCTTCCCGACGTCGGCTTGCGTCAGGGTGTAGGTGCTGCCGGTGGCGCTGCTGATGGCAATCCTATCGCGCTTCCACTGGTAGCTGAACACCAAATCACTCGGGCCATCCGGGTCGGAGATCGTGCTGGTCACCGCGGTCAGTGTCTCTCCCTGGGTGGGGGTGCCGGTGATGGTAACGGCCCCGGTCGGTGCGTCGTTTAGGTTCGCTACCTTTGGAGTTCTAGCAAGGAAAAGCTGCCTACGCCCACCATCTTGATAAGCCACGACTACGGTGATGATCTCCCCGACGTCAGCCTGCGTCAGGGTGTAAGTGCTGGTGCGGCTGACAGTATCCGGGCCACGCGTCCACTGGTAGGTAAAGGTCAGACTGTCAGTGTCAGGGACGTCCGGGTCGGAAATGCCGGAGGTGTCCGCGGTCAGTATCTGTCCCTGGATGGGGGTGCCGGTGATGGTGACGGCCCCGGTCGGCCGGTCGTTCACGTTCACCACCTTCGCTGTCGCAGCAGAGGTGAGAGACTCTGATGCCCCATAAGCATCGGTCCAGCTCACGGTGACGATGATGGCCTTCCCGACGTCAGCCTGCGTCAGAACGTAGGTGCGGCCGGTGGCGCTGCTGATGTTATTCCCATCTCGCTTCCATTGATAGCTAAAAACCAAATTACTCGGGCCGTCCGGGTCGGAGATCGTGCTGGTCACCGCGGTCAACGTCTGCTTCTGGGTGACGGTGCCGGTGATGGTGACGGCCCCGGTCGGCAGGTCATTCACGTTCGCCACCTTCGCCGTCGCAGCAGAGTTGAACGACTCCGCGGTGCTGCCAGCATCGGTCCAGCTCACGGTGACGGTGATCTTGGCCCCGACGTCGGCTTGCGTCAGCACGTAGGTGCTGCCGGTGGCACTGCTGATGGCAGACCCATCGCGGTTCCACTGGTAGCTGAACGTTAGACTGCTGGGGCCGTCCGGGTCGACGATCGTGCTGGTAACCGCGGTCAGTGTCTGCTTCTGGGTGGCGGTGCCGGTGATGGCGACGGCCCCGGTCGGTGATTGGTTGGTGTTTGTTACACTCGTGGTAGCAGCAGAGATGAATGACTCCGCGGTGCTGCCAGCATCGGTCCAGCTCACGGTGACGCTGATGGCCTTCCCGACGTCGGCCGGCGTCAGAACGTAGGTGCGGCCGGTGGCACCGCCTATGGCAGTCCCGCCGCGATTCCATTGATAGGTGAACGTCAGACGGGCAGGGCCGTCCGGGTCGACGATCGTGCTGGTATCCGCAGTCAACGTCTGTCCCCTGGTGGCGGTGCCGGTGATGGTAACGGCCCCGGTTGGTGATTCATTCACGTTCGCCACGTTCGCAGTCGCAGTCGAGGTGAGAGACTTTAATGTCCCACGAGCATTGGTCCAGCTCACGATGACGGTGATAGCCTTCCCGACGTCGGCCTGCGTCAGAACGTAGGTGCGGCCGGTGGCACCGCCTATGGCAGTCCCGCCGCGCTTCCATTGGTAGGTGAACGTCAGACTCTTCGGGCCGTCGGGGTCGGAGATCGTGCTGGTATCCGCGGTCAGTGTCTCTCCCTGGGTCACCGTCCCGGTAATGGTGAAGATGCTGCTCAGGGTGACGGGCACGAACTCGGACTCCTCTCCTGTAACACTGCCTACCACCGCACGAATCTCGAAACCATACCTGGCGCCGTTGGTCAGACTCGTTACCACGTAGCTGGTGGTGTCCTTTCCACTCCCTGGTATGTCAGTCCAAGAACCCTCGTTAAAACCGGTCTCAATCGTGAAACGATACTTTTTGAGCTGATACCCGGTGATGGTGGGATTGTTCGGATTATTCCAGGTCAACGTCACCTGAGAGTCTCCCGGCGTCGCCGTGAGTCCGACAGGCGGCGACACAGGCGTCGCACTGACGGGATCGGACGGCGTCCTTGTAACAGCGCCTACCATCGCACGGATACGGAAACCATACCTGGCGCCGTTGGTCAGACCACTCACCACGTGGCTGATGGTGTCCTCCCCACTCCCCGATATGTCAGTCCAACTCCCACTCTCGCTACTGCCAGTCCACTGCTTGATCTGATACCCGGTGATAGAAGCGTCATTCGGATTACTCCAGCTTAACGTCACCAGAGCGTTGCCCGGCGTCGCCGTAACGATAGGCTTGTCTGCCACAGGCGTCGCGCTGGCGACATCCGACTCCATCCCTGGAACACGACCTGCCATCGCACGGATACGGAAACTATACTCAACGCCGTTGGTCAGACCCGGTACCGTGTATGTGATCGTGTCCTTCCCACTCCCCGATATGTCAGTCCAACTCCCACTCTCGCTACTGCCAGTCCACCGCTTGATCTGATACCCGGTGATGGAAGCGTCATTCGGATTACTCCAACTCAACCTCACCAGACTGTCGCCCGCCGGCGCCGCTGTAACAGCAGGCTTGTCCGGCTGTACCGCTGGCGTCTCACTGACGGGATCGGACGGCGTCCCTGAAGCGTTGGTACCTGTCACCGCACGGATACGGAAACTATACTCAACGCCGTTGGTCAGACCCCTCACCACGTGGCTGGTGGTGTCCTCCCCACTCCCCGATATGTCAGTCCAACTCCCACTCTCGCTACTGCCAGTCCACTGCTTGATCTGATACCTGGCGATGGAAGCATCATTCGGATTACTCCAGCTTAACGTCACCTGAGCGGTGCCCGGCGTCGCCGTCACGGCAGGCTTGCCCGGCACAGGCGTCGAACTGACGGAAGCTGACTCCACCCCCGGGAAAAGACCCACCATTGCACGGATACGGAAACTATACCTCACGCCGTTGGTCAGGCGCCCCACCACGAGGCTGGTGGTGCTCGATCCACTCCCCGATATGTCAGTCCAACGCCCTCTCTCGCTACTGCCAGTCCACTGCTTGATCTGATACCTGGTGATGGAATCGTCATTCGGATCACTCCAACTCAACGTCACCAGAGTGTCGCCCGCACTGGCACTGACGACAGGCTTGTCCAGGAGTACTGCCCTGACGGGATCGGACGGCGTCCCTGCAACATTGGTACCTGCCACCGCACGAATACGGAAACTATACCTCACGCCGCTGGTCAGGCCACTCACCACATGGCTGGTGGTGCTCGATCCACTCCCCGATATGTCAGTCCAGCTCCCACTCTCGCTACTGCCAGTCCACTGCTTGATCTGATACTTGGTGATGGCAACATCATTCGGATTACTCCAACTCAACGTCACCTGAGCGTCGCCCGGCATTGGCGCCACGACAGGCTTGCCCGGCACAAGCGTCGGACTGACGGGAGTGGACGGCGTCCCCGCAACGCTGCAATCAGAAGCTATGAATCTCCCAGAATTAAAACTACATGTTGCCACCGCACGGATGCGGAAACTGTAACTCACGCCGCTGGTCAGACCCCTAACCACGTGGCTGGTGGTGCTCGATCGACTCCCGGGAATGTCCTTCCAGCCATTGGCCGGCTCGCTACTGCCCGTCCACTGCTTGATCTGATACCTGGTGATATAATAGCCTATGCTCCCCGACCAACTTAACCTCACCTGAGCGTCGCCCGGCGTCGCCGTCACGACAGGCGCAGCAGGCGGTACCGCAATGATCGCACCGGCAGAGCTGGACTGAAGCCCGACAGAGGGGCCTGCCACCGCACGGATGCGGAATCTATAGATAACAGAGGTGTTGGTCAGACCACTCACCACGTAGCTGGTGGTGTTCGCATCACTGCCCGGTATGTCAGCCCACTTCGCGCCGCTCTCGGTAGACGATGAATTCCACTGCTTATACTGATACTTGGTGATGGCGGCGTTATTCGGATTATTCCAGATCAACGTCGCCTGATTGTTCCCTGCTACTGTCCTGAGGCCGGTGGGCTTGCTCGGTTTCGGCGGTGGCGGGGCCGCCGGTGTCGCTTTGGCCTCAGACGGTTTCCCTCCCTTTTTGCCCACCATCTCACGGATTTGGAAACTATACCTCACGCCGTTGGTCAGACCACTCACCACGTGGCTAGTGGTGCTGGCATCACTGCCCGGTATTATGTTAGAAAATTTAGGAAATTTAGTCCATGCCCCGTTGACATAACTCCGCTGCCTGATCTGATACCCGGTGATGGCGGCGTTATTCGGATTATTCCAGGTCAACGTCACCTGACTGTCGCCCCCCACTGCCTCGAGTCCGGTGGGCTTGCTCGGCGGCGTGACGCGGGCGGTATCGTCATCGGTCAGGGTGACGGCGACGTCGGCTATGCTCACTGAGCCGTATCCCCCACCACTGATTGTATGGGTGATGGTGGTGCTGCGGTCCTCATCGGTGCTGTCGTCCACCCCAGTGACGGTGACTTGCTGTGCGGTATTCCAGTCGCTGGTGGTAAAGGTCAGGGAGGCCGGGGAGACTCTGGCCACGCTGGTATCGCCGCTGGTGAGGGTGACGGTGACGGTGCCCGAGGGTTGGGCGTCCAGTACTACAGTGTAGGTGTTGGTATTACTGTTGCCACTGGCTTCGGTGACGGTGACACTGCTCTTGGATAACGTAACGCCGGCGTCATCATCGGTGTTGGTCACCGATACGTCCGCTGGGTCAATGCCGTGGTAGTTGGTATCAGTGCTGACGACCTTGGCCAGTACGATGTTATAGGCTCGATCCCCGTCAACCAGGCTGTCATCCTGACCGGTGACGGTGACGGTCTGTACCGTATCCCAGTTGGCTGCGGTGAAGGTCAGGCTGCTCTTGTCAACCGTACCTTCACTGATGTCGGAACTGGATACGGCGATTCTGACACCCTCTAACGGCTCGGTGTTCAGCACGACCGTGAAGGTGTCGGTGCCGCCGGCTTCGGTGGTGGCAGTGCTGTCACCGGTCTCGGTGACGGTGACGCCGGCGGTGTCGTTGTCGTTATATTGCACTGTTATATTAGTGTTCTGCTGAGAACCGTAGCCACCACCGGTCGGCAAATGCCAGACAAGAATGGTACGTTGATCGCCATTATCGACCTGGTTATCCAAGACGGTGACGGTGACCCTCTGCGGGGTATTCCAGTCGCTGGTGGTAAAGGTCAGGGAGGCCGGGGAGACGGTGATTTCATCAGGGAAATTATTACGGACTGTTACGGTCACGTCCGCATTTGGTGCTCCATTCAGTTTCACGGTGTAGCTGCCTGTGTTCGGCCGTCCTCCGAGTCCACCTTCTGCCAGAGACAGACTGGATGTGGAAAATGTGAAGCTGGTGTCGTCATCGGTCAGGGTGACACGACACTGGGAATGACCACTGCGTTGTAGCTGCCGCCAGAGGCTGCATGGGTGATGGTGGTGCTTCTATCCGCAACGGTGCTGTCATCGATACCGGTGACGGTGACTTGCTGTGCGGTATTCCAGTCGCTGGTGGTAAAGGTCAGGGAGGCCGGGGAGACTCTGGCCACGCTGGTATCGCCGCTGGTGAGGGTGACGGTGACTTCGCCCGAGGGTTGGGCGTCCAGTACGACAGTGTAGGTGGTGGTATTACTGTTGCCACTGGCTTCGGTGACGGTGACACTGCATCTTGGATAACGGTGACGCCGGCGTCATCATCGGTGTTGGTCACCGATACGTCCGCTGGGTCAATGCCGTGGTAGTTGGTATCAGTGCTGACGACCTTGGCCAGTACGATGTTATAGGCTCGATCCCCGTCAACCAGGCTGTCATCCTGACCGGTGACGGTGACGGTCTGTACCGTATCCCAGTTGGAATCGGTGAAGACCAGGCTGCTCTTGTCAACCGTACCTTCACTGATGTCGGAACTGGATACGGCGATTCTGACACCCTCTAACGGCTTGGTGTTCAGCACGACCGTGAAGGTGTCGGTGCCGCCGGCTTCGGTGGTGGCAGTGCTGCCACCGGTCTCGGTGACGGTGACGCCGGCGGTGTCGTTGTCGTTATATAGCACTGTTATATTAGTGTTCTGCTGAGAACCGTAGCCACCACCGGACGGCAAATGCCAGACAAGAATGGTACGTTGATCGCCATTATCGACCTGGTTATCCAAGACGGTGACGGTGACCCTTGCGGCGGTATTCCAGTCGCTGGTGGTAAAGGTCAGGGAGGCCGGGGAGACGGTGATTTCATCAGGGAAATTATTACGGACTGTTACGGTCACGTCCGCATTTGGTGCTCCATTCAGTTTCACGGTGTAGCTGCCTGTGTTCGACAGTCCTCCGAGTCCAGCAGTTTCTGCCAGAGACAGACTGGATGTGGAAAATGTGAAGCTGGTGTCGTCATCGGTCAGCTTTACCGACACGTCGGCGATGCTCACTGCGTTGTAGCCGCCGCCAGAGGCTGCATGGGTGATGGTGGTGCTTCTATCCGCAACGGTGCTGTCATCGATACCGGTGACGGTGACCCTCTGTGGGGTATTCCAGTCGGATGAAGTAAACGTCAGGGGTCCCGGGGAGACTCTGGCCACGCTGGTATCGCTGCTGGTGGGGGTGACGGTGACGCTACTACTCGGCCGGGTGTTGAGCACTACGGTGTAGGTGGTGGTGCGCCCGGCCACTGGCTTCGGTGACGGTGACACTTCTCTTGGATAAGGTGACGCCGGGGTCATCATCGGTGTTGGTCACCGACACGTCCGGTGGGTCTATGGCGTTCGCTGGGGTATCGCCGCCGTAGGGAGGATCTAAACTGACGACCTTGTCCAGTACGATGTTATAGGATTGATCCCCGTCGGCCAGGTTGTCATCCTGACCGGTGACGGTGACGGTCTGCGGGGTATTCCAGTTGTCGAAGGTGAATACGTAAGCTGCTCTTGTCAACCGTACCTTCACTGGGGTCGGAACTGGATACGGCGATGCTGACATCCTCTAACGGCTCGGTGTCCAGCACGACCGTGAAGGTGTCGGTGCCGCCGGCTTCGGTGGTGACGGTGCTGCCACCGGTCTCGGTGATGGTGATACCGGCGGTGTCGTTGTCGTTATATCGCACTGCTATAGTAGTGTTCTGCTGGGAACTGTAGCCACTACCGGACGGACTATGCAGGATGACAATGGACTGTTGATCGCCATAATCTATTTGGTCATCCACACCGGTGACGGTTACCTCCTGCGGTTGGTCCCAGTTGCTGGTGGTAAAGGTCATGGAGGCCAGTGACACAGTAACTAGAGTACTATCTGCGCTCCTAATTGCTACGGTCACGTTCCCGCTCGGTTGTTCCCTCAGTTTCACGGTGTAGGTGTCTGTGCTCGACAGTCCTCCGAGTCCTCCAGGTTCTGCCAGAGTCAGCGTGTGTTTGGAAAATGTGAAGCCTTTGGCGGCCTGTGCAGTGCCCGGCAGGACACAGATGATAAAGAAGATCAGGCCGAGGGTGGCGGCGAGGCGCCGCAGGTGTTGACGAGGTATCAAGGCGTTGTCCTGCCGGACAGGAATTTCGGGGGGGGGGGGGGGGGGGGGGTAACTTTTATAATCATAATACCTTTTACTTTAATAACTTCCTAAGCCTTTGTCAAAAGGACTGACATTCATTAAGGGTCCACCACCATATCATTATCATTTTCATCGTTTTACCACACTAAAGTGAGCAAATCATACCCCATCCTTCCACCCTAAATTCAACACATCTCCCATAAAAATCAAATATGTATAAAAGAACAAAAAACTAGATTCCTCTTTTGTCATCTTAACCAAAGGAAAATCCTACTTCTTACACAAGCAGTTGTTTAAGAGTAACGCGTTTTCACTGAAAATATCCTCAAAGTAAGAAAAACGGTGCTATATTGTGTTACAGTCCTCTATATGCCTCTATTTTAAATTTTACGAGAATAACCCTTTCTGTAAGAGTAGCCTTTGGCTATAATTCCTCACTTGCTGACATGAAAATAGCATCAGCCTTAGTTATAATGTTCTACTGAAAACAATACTAGCGGGACGATATGAACGTATTCAAGACAGTATCCAAACTTGCGGCGCTTACGATTATATTGCTATTCCTAAGTATATTAGGTTACGCAATATTCGGCGACAGGGTTATTATAAAGACTTCCCCACTGACAGGCAAAGAAGCGCCCGATTTTACGCTAACGCTTTACAGTTCTGGAGGTTCACTGGCTGAGAGCGGAGAGAACGTTTCCCTATCAGAGCTTAAGGGAAAGACCGTGATCCTAAACTTCTGGGCATCATGGTGCAAGCCTTGTAGGCAAGAGGCGCCAGCACTTGAAAGATCATGGAAAAAATACAAAGACAAAGACGTGGTATTTATCGGTGTCAACGTCTGGGATGACGACTCTAGCGCTCTATCTTATCTCGACAAATACGGAGGAAGCTACGAGCACGGCTTTGATCCCGAAAAAGAAATTCAGGTTAATTATGGGTTAGGTGGAATCCCCGAAACCTATTTCATAGATTCATCCGGTCTTATAACGGGTAAATTCACTGGCCAGCTTACGGAAGAAATAATAGATTATTATCTCCTAAGGGCGATTAGTTCAAAAAACAGTTCATAAAGATAGGACATTAAGACGGATGATAAGCCCCTCCCTAATATACGGCTTTGGAAAACCTGTAATACTCGTACTCTTTTTTATTTTCTTGCCACACTCCTCACTATCAATAACGCAAAGCCCTTCCCCGCTCGGGGGCAGAGACATAGTTAGGAGTCAGCAAAATGGTATAGACGATCAGGTTAAACAGATCTCTCATCAGCTTATGTGCCCGGTTTGTCAGGGGCAGAGCGTTGCTGAGTCCAATTCAAACTTGGCTAACGATATGAGAGATATAATTAAAAAACAACTTAGGGAGGGTAAATCTGAGCAGGAGATTATATCCTACTTCACTGATCGCTATGGTGAATCCATATTAGGAGCACCACCCGTTAAAGGAATAAACTGGGCACTGTGGTTGTTACCCATTGTTGCTATAGCATTAGGAGGCATAGGAATAGGATTATTCCTACGTAAATCTCAACAGCCCACTAAAAAGGATGTTTCCCTAAGATCGGTTGAAAATAAAGACTATCTAAGAAAGATAGATGAAGAACTTGAAAAACGCGAGGATTAGCATTAGCCTATATTACCGCGTCTGAAAAAACCTGTCGTTAAATCCGCTAATTTATCGTTCTCTCTTGGCACATCAAACCACCTAATCTCATTGTCTTTTCTAAGCCAGGTCATCTGCCGCTTTGCTAAGCGCTTGGTATTCAATTTTATAAGCTCAACTGCTTCATCAAGGGAGACCTCCCCGTCTATGTAGCTATTGATCTCTTTATAACCTATAGACCTCATTGGCTTGAGTTGAGGACTATAACCCATGCGCCTTAGCCTCTTAACCTCTTCCACAAACCCCTGCTCCATCATACTATCTACACGGAGACTAATCCTGTTCATCAAAGACCCTCGGTCTATAGATATTCCCACTTTAACGTAGTCGTAACTATTCTCGCCAAAATCGTGGAGGGAGTGTATCTCTGATATTTTCCTCCCCGTAAGATAATTGACCTCAAGTGCCCTCTCAATTCTTACGTAGTCGTTAAAGTGAATTTTTAAGGCGGCTTCGGGATCAATAGCCTCTAACCTGCCATACAAGTAGGAAGTTCCAAATATAGACCTTAATTTCTTAAGCTCGTCCCTGAGGTTTTTGGGTGAGGGAACAACTTCAATAAGTCCTGAAAGTAAAACCTTGATATATAGATACGTGCCTCCAATTATGACAACCTTTTTATCTCTTTTATGCAATTCTGCAATCTTCGAGGAAGCTAGCCTTCTGAACAAACCCGCGTTAAATTCCTCGTCGGGATCAACCACGTCCAGAAGATGGTGAGCAACGCTTTCCTGCTCTTGCAAGGTCGGTTTCGCCGTCCCTATACTCAGATATTTATAGACCTGAAGGGAGTCAGCACTTATTACATCCGCACCAAGAGACTCGGCAATGTGAACGCCAATCTCGCTCTTTCCAGATGCGGTAGGTCCTAAAACGACAATTAACTTGGGCTTCTCTTCCCCGACGAGACTCGGGGACATACTTAGCTCCTCAATTACAAATTATTAGCTGTAAAATCAAAGTTAGATTTCTTGACTCCACCACTCCCCGCTCAAAATAACAGAAGAAAGGTTTCGAAACGAGTTCATGAGAATAATCAGACCGCTTTCTGACTTCTTGATTTACCCCATTTATTACTACACTTATTACTACACTATGATTACTCCACCGCTCAATATTATTATACTACTCCCTAATTACAAATAATAACGTTCCCACCCCACTATATCTAGCAGCGCACTAGAGAGATATGCAAACTCTACAATGCTCTTTCCCTGTAATCATCGATGTTTTCATCTAATGCCCGCTTTCTACTTAATCTGATCTTTCCATCATTCTCTTTACTTATACATTTAACAAGCACTTCGTCATTTTCATTTAGCACATCGGTAACCTTATTGACCCTATTCGGCGCAAGCTCGGATATGTGCACCAAGCCGTCTTTCCCCCCGCCCAGCCCACTTCCCAACTCCACAATGGCACCGAAATCAAGCACCCTTTTGACTGTCCCTAGATAAATCTTTCCTACTTCAATTTCCTCAACTATACCGTTAACAAGCTTCACAGCCTTATCACAAGCCTCCAAATCGGGAGAGGAAATGCTCACAACCCCAGAGTCGTCAATATCAACTTGCGCCCCTGTAAGCTCGACGATTTTCTTAATCGTCTTACCACCACTACCAATTACGTCTTTTATCTTGTTCTGATTAACCTGAACGGTCATAATTCTGGGAGCATATTGCGATAAATCTTCTCTCGGTTCCGATATTATCTCACCCATTTTATCCAGCACATGCATTCTAGCACCCTTAGCCTGATCCAAGGCTTTAGTAAGAATCTCTTTAGTAACTCCGGCAACTTTGATATCCATCTGAAGGGCGGTTACTCCGCCCCTCGTTCCGGCTACCTTGAAATCCATGTCACCCAAATGATCCTCGTCACCCAGAATATCAGACAATATTACAAAATCATCCCCTTCCTTAATCAATCCCATAGCTATACCAGCCACCGGTGATGACATAGGCACGCCAGCATCCAAGAGCGCAAGAGAGCCACCGCATATAGTAGCCATTGATGAGGATCCATTTGATTCCAAGACTTCTGATACTACGCGTATCGTATATGGAAAATCCGCTTTCTGAGGAATAACCGCCCGAAGCGCTCTCTCGGCAAGCGCCCCGTGACCTATTTCTCTTCGACCGGGGCCTAATCTATGCCCAACCTCTCCAACGGAGTAAGGCGGAAAATTATAATGAAGCATAAATGTTTTGGTAGTATCTCCTTCAAGGGAGTCTATTCTCTGCTCATCAAATTTAGTGCCAAGCGTAGCTGTAACCGCAGCCTGCGTCTCTCCCCTGGTAAAGATAGAAGAACCATGAACGCGAGGAAGGAAACCAACCTCCCCACTAATAGACCTTATATCCGTGTAGCCCCTATCATCAATTCTTCTCTTATCATTTATTATCATCCCTCTGACCAAATCTTTTAACAATTTATCAAACGACTTTGAGATATCGACTTCCCTGTCAGGATATAATGAAGAGGCATACGCTTGAGTCTCTTGACGTATTCTTTGCGTCTGCTCTCTTCTTTCTATTTTAGATGATACTCCGATAGTGTCCTTGAGTTTATCCGCAGCAAAAGAAACTACCTGTTCGTTAAGCGTCTGATCCTCTTCTGGTGGAATCAAAACCCTTTTCTGAATATTCATCCCGGAAACTAATTCTTCTTGACGCCTAATAAACTCCTGAATACTCCCATGAGCGAACATAAGAGCATCAACCATATCAGCTTCGCTCACCTCCTGGGCGCCGCCTTCCACCATAACTATAGCATCCCTCGTTCCGGCGACTATAATATTCATATCACTCCCTTCAAGCTCACTCTTAATAGGATTACATATAAATTCACCCCCTGCCCTGCCTACCCTCACCGCAGCCAAAGGTCCATCGAAAGGAACATCAGAAACCATAAGCGCGGCTGAAGCAGCGGTTACTGACAGGACATCGGTATCGTGATCCGGATCGGCTGAAAACACCGTTACAATGATTTGGGTTTGATACGTGAAATCCTTAGGGATTAAGGGTCTTATGGTCCTGTCAATCAGCCTAGACGTTAATACTTCTTTTTCGCTCGGTCTGCCTTCCCTTTTAAAAAATCCCCCCGGTATTTTTCCGGCGGCGGCGGACTTTTCCTGATAATTTACTGTTAGCGGAAGAAAATCTTCCCCTTCCGCCTTTTCCTCTGAGGCAACTACGGTAGCCAATACTACTGTGTCTTCATAGCTAGCCAATACAGCTCCACTAGATTGTTTAGCGAGCTTCCCGGTCTGAAGCGCAAAGCGTTTAGAAAAGATTTGTGCCTCAACCTCTTTAGTTTCATTAATCAAAATTTCTCCTCCTTATAATCCTATTTTCTCAGTCCTAGTCTTTGAATAAGATCCGGATACGTGTCCGGTCTTTCCCTTTTTATATAATTAAGAAGCCTTCTCCTTTTGGCGACTAAGGAAACAAGCCCTCGACGCGAATGAAAATCTTTAGGCGCTTTTTTCATATGCTCGGATAAATATTCAATCCTACGAGAAAATATCCCGACCTGCACTTCAGGCGAGCCAACATCCCTATCGTTTATAGCAAACTCCCCTATCAATTTAGCCTTTTCCTCTTTATCAAGAGTCATAAAATCTCCTCCTTTCTACCTGTGCCAACCTACTAGTGGGCAGGAACTTTTAAACAATTTAATCAGTTAATAACCCTGAGTAATCTTAAAACAATAGTTTCTTCATCCAAGTCATCGAAATCCGAAGAATTTACTTTAGCCTCGGCTATTGATACCAAAGCCGATCTCTCACATATTTTCAACCTATCTCCAGATTGAAAATATGGAAGGGATAAAGAATTTAAATCTGATTTTTTTATCTGCTTGCCATCTCTAACCCGAGAAGCAACCTCCGCTGAGATTTTCACCTCTTTTATATGTGAAAGAACTTCACCAAGATCAGCTAATTCAACACGCCTTTTTTCTACGTCTTCCATAGTTACTGCGTCGTCTATCGTAAAACCGTCGCTCTGAATCCTTCTAAGCTCAGATAGGTGGCCGCCGCATCCTAAATCCTCCGCAATATCCAATGCTAGCGCCCGTATATAGGTGCCACGCGAGCATTCTACCATAATTCTTACAAAAGGTGGATCAAACCCCAGAAGTTCTATCCTATTAATAAACACCGACCTAGCAGGTCTGATTACTTCTATTCCCATTCTGGCGAGCTTATATAATCTAACCCCTCGCTTTTTCACTGCGGAAAACATCGGGGGAACCTGCTCAATTTCTCCCTCGTAATTTGATAGAACGCCCAAGATAGTATTATTATCTATATGATGCTTTACCTTGCGCTCCCGCAAAAGCCGACCCGTAGAATCCAGAGTATCCGTCAATACTCCAAGCCTGATTAGGGCATCGTATCTCTTAAACGTATTTTTTAGAAAGGGTATGATCTTGGTAGCCTTGTTGATGCAGATCGGTAAAACCCCCGTAGCAAAGGGATCCAGCGTGCCAGTGTGGCCTGCTCTCTTCACCCTAAGAAGCGTATTGACCCTATTTAGAGCGCTTCGCGAAGTAATGCCCTTAGGCTTGTCAAGAACTAATACCCCGTTCATCAAAAAACCTTATCCCGATTGTAGTCAAGTGCATGCCTTATAGAATCAAACACCTTACCCTTGACAGTTTTTATATCCCCTATAATAGAACATCCCGCGGCGTTTTTATGTCCACCACCGCCAAAGCCCTCAGCTATACTTGATACGTCAACATTGCCCTTAGATCTAAGGCTTATTTTCCAGTCAACTCTCCCGTTACCATCATCCCCCTCTTGCCTGAAAAGCACCGCAACCTCAACCCCCGTAATACTTCTAGGAAAGTTCACCATACCTTCCGTATCCTCCCTACCGGCTCTTGCGTTACGAAACATCGCTTTATCAACGATAATGTAAGCAACTGCATAGTCGTCCAAGACGTCCAGCGTAGGCAAGGCAAAGCCGAGAAGCTTGAATTTACGAAGAGGCTCGTTTTCATAGAGCGCCTGAGAAATTTCATCGGGTTTAGCACCTGATCGAACCAGCTCCGCCGCGACGACAAACGCTTTATGGGTCGCATTTGAATATCTAAAAGATCCCGTGTCGCCAAGTATGGTAGCATAAAGATTGGTAGCAACCCTGCCATCTATTTTTATTGATAAGTACTGTAGAATATCGTAAATAATCACCCCAGTTGAGGGTGCTCCTTTATCAAGCAAGCAGACGTCCACCGAGGAATGGCTTGTTTGATGATGATCAATAATCACCGCATATCTACACCTTCCTCTACTAGTAAAATCTACAAATTCCCGTCCGACCCTGTTTAGCCCAGCGGAATCAACCGCAATGGCAACGTCGAAATCCCCTTCTATTCTTTCTAAAGAGCTAACAACTCGCTCAGAGCAAGGCAAAAACCTGAGAGCCTCTGGAACTCCATCTTTATTGTAGAACAGGACATCTTTCCCCATTTGCTCGAGACCCAAGCCTAAACTAAGCATCGAGCCTATAGCATCGGCGTCTGGATTTCTATGGGAAGTAATAAGAAATTTGCGCGATTTCCTCACCAGAGAGGAAATTTTTTCGAGATCGCTATTCACTGCTAATTCCCCTTAATGCCTCATCCACTTTATAAGCCTCCTCAAGGGCAGAATCAAATCCAAATCTTAAATCAGGAATCTTTCGCATTCTTAATCTCTTGGCAAGCTTGCTTTTAATGAATCCTTTTGCCCTCTCTAGTCCTCTAAGCGCCTCTTCTCTCCGCTTGGATGAAGGAATATGTTTATCAGCATCACCTTCGTCTATAACAGTAAAATATAAATCCGCAACGCTAAGATTATCGGAGACCTTAGCCCCTGTAACATATACGGAACACACGCGCGGATCTCTAATCTCACCCCTCACTATCATACCGGAGACTTCTTTCATTATTTCATCTGAGACCCTTTCTGACCTCTTGAAGGAAACTACCAAGTCTGCTCTCCTAAAAATGAATTATCTCTAACTTGCGGTTTCCTATCCGAACCAATCCCGTAGAATTTATAAAGTCCGTAGCCTTATCCAAAACTGAATTTACAAAACGAGTTTCATTACTCACGACCGAAACACCTATAGTAGCTTTCTGCCAAAGATCGTTTGACCCTACTTCAGATATTGAAACGTTGTTGAACTTGGATCTTACTCTCTGAATAAGCCCCTTTAATATCCGACGCTTATCTTTTAAGGATCTAGCCCCATCGATATATAAATCAACTCTAAGCACCCCAATTATCATCAATTAACAGATTATCAGAGTTCCTGCTTGAACTCTTCAACAGTGTGAAATTCAAGCGTGTCGCCAACCTTTATGTCATTAAACCTTTTAATCCCAATTCCGCATTCAAAACCCGCTACTACCTCCCCTACATCATCCTTAAAACGCCTAAGCGAATCGATCTGCCCGTCAAAAACAATCACGCCATCCCTCAAAAGCCTTATTTTACTGTCTCTTGTTACCTTTCCATCACTAATCATACATCCCGCTATGGTGCCTACTTTAGATATGTTGAAAGTATCCTTCACTTCCGCGTGACCCGTAATTTTTTCTTCTAAGATAGGATCAAGCAGTCCTTCCATTGCGCTTCTTACCCTATCTATGACCTCATATATAATGGTATGCAGTTCAAGTGAGATGCCTTGTCTAGCGGAGGCATCAAGGACCTTATGATCAGGTCTGATATTGAACCCTAAAATTACAGCGCAGGATGCGCTCGCGAGATTCACGTCCGTTTCGCTCACGCTCCCAACCCCGGTATGGATTATCTTTACCTGACATTTCTCCGTGCTCAGCTTATTGACCGACTCAGCTATCGCTTCTACGGATCCCTGAGTATCCGCCTTAATTATCAGTGCAAGCTCTTTCGCTTCATCCCCCTCAAGCGAATCAAACAAATTCTCAAGTGAAGGTTTCTTTTCTTTAGCCGCAGCCCTCTCCCTTTGTTTCATCTCTCTGTAAGTAACGACTCCTTTGGCTGACTTCTCATCTTTAACAACGTAAAATCTCTCTCCAGCTTCAGGAACTCCTGAAAGACCCATTATTTCAACGGGCATTGAGGGTCCAGAGCTATTTACCCTAACTCCCTTATCGTTAATTAACGCCCTCACCTTTCCGTAAGTCGTGCCTGCAACGAGGTAATCCCCTATATTCAGCGTCCCTTCAATTACTAATACGGTGGCTATAGGACCCCTGCCCTTATCAAGCACCGCCTCAACTACAAAACCATTTGCCCTAATTGCACTATCTGCCCTTAGCTCTAGAATATCCGCCTGCAGTAAAATCAAATCTAATAACTCTTTAATACCTGTCTTCCGCTTTGCTGACACCTCAGCAAATAAAGCATCGCCCCCCCACTCTTCTGAAACCAGACCTATCTCAGACAACTGCCTGAGGATCTTATCCTTGTCGGCTTCAGGTTTATCAATTTTATTTATAGCCACTATGATAGGAACGTCGGCAGACCTCGCATGGTTCACAGCTTCCACTGTCTGCGGCATTACGCCGTCATCAGCAGCTACAACCAGCACTACAACGTCCGTAACCTTGGCGCCGCGTGCTCTCATAGCAGTAAAAGCTTCGTGACCCGGCGTATCTATAAACGATACCTTCCTCCCATCCACATCCACGGAATACGCCCCAATGTGCTGCGTTATGCCACCAGCTTCTCCCTCAACGACGTTCGTTTGTCTAATAGAATCTAGAAGAGTAGTCTTACCGTGATCCACGTGCCCCATAACAGTAACCACTGGTGGGCGAGGGGTTAAATTCTGTTCGGACAAATCCCGAGTTTCTTCTAAAAGATGATGCTCTTCCTTAAAGACGTCAACTAGGACATTATAACCGAAATCTTCTGCCACTATTGTAGCAGTCTCGGGATCCAAAGCCTGATTAATAGTAGCTTTGACACCCAGAGAAATTAGCCTCTTTATCAGTTTTCCCGCTTTAACTCCCATTAACTTAGCGAGCTCAGCAACTTGAACTGACTCGCCAATCCTAATGTTTCTCTTCCCGGGTTTAACAGAAGGAAATGGTATTACCTCGGCGGATTCCGCACCCTTTATATTGGATCTCCTTACCCCAGTCGCTTTTCTTACATCTTTATTAAAAGCTCTCCCCCTGCTGCGAACATGACTAACGGAAGGGCTATTCTTTGAAGGTCTATCTTCAACTAAATACTCTCTTCTTCTACCAGGCAATTTAGCTCTGAAGGCTTTTCTAAGCTCCTCCAGGGCGTCTTCATCTATAATTTCTTCCCTTACAGGTTTAGCTTTTTTCCCTTTTTTCTTAGACTTTTTACCAGCATCCTCTACACCCTCTTTCGCAGACCGTTCATTCCTTTCCTCATCTAAAGACGATCCTACGCTGGCATCTTCTAAACCCTTACCTTGTTCTGATTCCTCAATAACGTCACTGCTCTTAGACCCATCCACTAGAGCATTATCAGCCTCGACCTCAATTACGGGACTCCCAGACATTTCCATTTTCTCTCCAACGCTAGTAGCCTCTCTAACTATTACAGAAGCTCCTTCCTCTTGTTCAGAACCCACTTCCAGTTCAACTCTCTGTTTTACCAAATCAACCTGCTCAGGCTCCTCTATCACTTTTTTCTTTCTGCGTAATATCACCCTCCCACCCTTGCGTCTTTCAACAACCTCGGCGCCGCTCTCAGACTTAAAAACTCGCACTTTCTCTTCTTGCTCGGCTATAGGCTCCTGCGATTGGGCTTTCGCACTATGCGAGTTATTGATTCTATTCTCTATCTTTTTCGCTTCATCCAAAGAAACAGAACTAGTAGAACCTTTTACAGAAATCCCAAGCCCTCTCGCAACTTCTAATACCCTTTTATTCGTTTCTCTCAAGATTTTCTGGGTTATCTCTTGTTTCCACTCGTTCAATAATCTGCGAGCGAGCTCATAAACTCTAACGTTTGCCATATTTGAATTCACCAATTTAACTATTTCTCAACTTACTCTGTGGAAGGATGTTACCATAAACATACTACAACGTCATATTACTGTCCCGAAAGTCCCTCTCCCTGAGGTTCTGATTCTGATTCGTCCCCTAGGCTTAACTGCTCCGTCTCCTCAACGGATATCTGGTCTAATCTATCTTTTAATGCCAGTCGTGCCGCTGTCTGTAGCTCCTCTGCTCCATCTTGATCTTTTAAACCCCCGGCGCGTATTAGTGTCTCTGGATCTGAAAAAGCCACGTCCTCTAAGCTTTGAAAACCCTCTCCATACAACAAGTTCGCCGTAACTTCTTTAACGTTGGGCAGTGACATGAACAAAGCTACAATATCATGCTGCTCTTGTTTAATTTGGGATTCAGTTTTAATATCAATTTTCCAATCGGCCAACTGAGAGGCAAGCCGGACGTTATGCCCCCTCCTGCCAATAGCCAATGACAACTGGTCATCATCTACTATAACTTCGAGCGATTTATTTCCATCGTCTATAATCACTTTACTGACCTGCGCAGGGGATAAGGCGTTACACGCGAACTTCGCAGGGTCAGGAGACCAAGCTATTATATCTATCTTCTCGCCCCTTAACTCTTGTATAACGTTTTGAACTCTAACGCCACGCATACCTACGCAAGCACCCACAGGATCCACATCTTGATCTATTGAGGCAACTGCAATTTTAGTCCTACCTCCGGGGTCTCTTGCTATTGATTTAATCTGAAGGATCTGCTCTCCGAGCTCAGGAACTTCAGATTCAAAGAGCTTTCTCACAAAATCCTTATCCGAACGGGAAAGTATTAGCTGGGGACCTCGTTTTGTTTCCTTAATGTCAACAAGTAGAGCCCTTAGACGCTCTTTAGGTTTGTAATATTCCCTTGGCACCTGATGCTCAGGGAGTAGAATGGCTTCCGTCTTTCCCAGATCGACAATAATATTCCTTCTTTCAATCCTTCTAACAATACCGCTAATAAGTTCTCCCTTTCTGTTCTTAAACTCCTCAGAGATAATCCTTCCCTCAATTTCTTTGATACTCTGAAGTATTCTTTGCTTCGCATTTTGTATCGCAATTCTCGTGAAATCAGGATTGATTTTCACGCCGATCTGATCGCCAATCTCCGCTTCGGGATCGAGTCTAGTAGCGTCATCAATACTTATCTCCACGTCAGGATCCTCTATATCACTGACGACTACCTTAAACTCAAAGAGCTCAATGTCACCTTCCTCGCCATTAAAGTGCACTTCAAGCTCCTTATCTTTATCCCGCATACGAAAGAGTTTCTGCGCGGCAGAGAGCACTGCATCCTCAACCGCAAGAACGATCTCCTCTCTATCTATGCCTTTATCCCTACATAAAGAATCCATAACACGCGTTAGCTCAGTGCTTAGCACCATTTGTCAGTCTCCTTCTAAAAATCCAACTCCAGATTAGCCCTTCGTATTTGATCATAGGGTATTAAATAAGTTACTTCTTCAATCTCGACACTCACAACGTCATCACTAAACCCACCCAGAATACCAACAAACACGCCTTTATCTTTTATAAGAGTGTCCGTTTCTATCTTCACTTTCTTACCTCTGAACCTTACGTAATCACTAGGTTTTTTAAGGGCTCTCGTAACCCCAGGAGAAGAAATCTCAAGAGTATATGAAGAATCGGGCATTATATCATGCACATCAAGCAATGTGCCAAGATCCCTACTTACAGCCGCACAATCATCAATTGTTACGCCACCTTCTTTATCTATAAATATTCTTAAGAGCTTCTTTTTATTTCGCCCTTTAAGCTCAATATCACAAAGCTCTAGGCTTCTATCCAATAGAAGCGGCTCAAGAAGCTCCTTAACGTCAAAAATTATATCTCCAACAGAACTCATATTTTTACACGACCTAATTTTTACACGACCTACAAAATCAAAAAGCGGGACGCGCCCGCTTTCCATATTAGAATGTTACCTAATAAAAATTTAAAATCAATGTGAAGCTTAGTACCCAGACTAGCTTATCTAGCCATCGCCTTGAGTTTCTCAAGCAGTGCGTTAGGAGAGTTCAAGAAATAGTTCTGTAAAAAGGGGTGCAAAATTATAGACTTTTTGTTATAATGTTTCGTGAGATCAGTGATTAAGTATGGCTAGATATAAATAAATATAGTTTAATGGATATAATTATTCGTATATCAAATCCACTGATTAGGAGGTAGTGTCAATGCTAGAAAACTTGAAAGTGCGTGATCTAATAGGACTTAGAGACAAATTGTTTTTCGTGGATGCTGAAGATACTGCCGATGTAGCAGCACTCAAGCTAAGGAATTTCAAAATAAGGACTACGGGCGTAAACAGTAATGGAAAAATGGTAGGTGTCATAGGCCACACCGATTTCTCAACCAAGGTAGTAGCCCTGGGGCGAAAACCATCCGAGATAAGGGTAAAAGATATAATGACCACCACAATGCACACCGTTAGACTTGATTCTACCTTTGTAGAATGTCTTGGGTTAATGAACACGCATAACATATCACACCTTTTCATACTGGACAAAAATGGAGATTACCACGGTATGATCGCATGGAGCGACTTGCAAAGAAGGCTAACTAAAGAGCTCGAATATCAGCTCAAGGTAGCTCAGGAATACGCTTTCGGACCCCTGACATGAACTGAATCCGCTCATAAATGGAGAAGTGATAAAGTGAGGATAAGATGCCTAACGAAGGAACAAAAAAAGATATAAAAACAAAAGAAAACACTATTGCTCCTAAAGGGCTAATGGAAAGAAGGCAGAGTTTTGCGCAATCAAGCGTTCCAAATGCGCACAAGGGATACAATTCTGATCTCCCAATTATTATGATTATCATAATCTCATTGTTTATACTCATAAGTCTCATTTTCGCTACCGCAGCCGTTATGAATTGAACCTCAATAATTCAGCAAGAACCCATGCAAGGAATTAAGCCTGTTCGTAAAAATAGTGTGAAGGGATTGTAAATCAGTGAGCAGTCGTTGGCAGTGAATCATAGTCTTCTGGCATCATTATAGTGATACAGGGTCTATCATCACCTTGATCCACTGGACCTAAATGGGACAACAACTGCACGTTCTCTGACTTCCCGTCTTTTGTTAGCGGGACAGGAAAATAAATTAGGTTTGACCTGCTGGTTTGGCGGTGTACCCTGATATAGTATAGGAGTTTATCTAATACGCTTCTTACCCTCGTTCCCTCATTTTCCCCATCCTCAATACTCTTTCTGTCAGGCGTTACCCAATTGTCCCACACCGTTGAAGTAACGTACACGGGAATAAGCAGACCCGCTTGTCTCGCCACGTCCGAAATGTCTCTTTGCTTTCCAACTCCGCGTTCCCCAGATCTATTAGAGCTATCTTGACTCATAAGTCACTTCCATCCTAACAACATTATACAAGTAATATCATAGCTTGCACAATTGAATCCTATATGGCTAGTTGACTTTAACTAAGCATATCGTTAATATACATCATTATGAGGTTGTATTCACAATGATAGGCGGCTTCGGAATTTGGGAACTTATAATTGTACTGGTGATCCTACTTTTGATTTTTGGGCCTAGCAGACTAGGAGACATAGGTTCGTCATTAGGAAAGGGGATAAAAGGCTTTAGAAAATCCCTTAAAGACGATGAACCCCAGGATGACCAAACGTCTATTCAGGATAAGGATGCCGAACCCCCAAGTGCTAGCTCTGGGAAAAACGGAAAATCTCAATAGCTTATAGTTTCCAGTTGTTAGTATTTAACAACTCAAAATTGACAAATAGTTCACTCAAGACCAGCTACCCATAGAAGCCCTTTCAAAAGGACATTTGCCAAGCTTTACGTGATCTTCAAACTCACCCCGGAATTTTTTCACAATAGACTCAACTGGCATAGCGCAACCATCTGCAAGGGCGCATATAGTCGTTCCCCTCATTTGAGAGCAGGCATCAAGCAAAGTATCTATATACTCCATCCTACCCTTTCCCTGCTCAATCATCGTAAGCATCTTTTCAAGCCACCACGTTCCCTCTCTACACTGAACGCACTGACCGCAAGACTCGTCTCTATAAAAGTGCGCCAGATTCTGAGCGACCCTTACCATGCAGGCAGTATCGTCCATCACGGTTACTCCCGCCGTTCCGAGCATTGAACCTACTTTTGATAGAGAATCAAAATCCATCCTTATACCAATCTCCTCGGCAGTCAGAAGAGGTGCTGAAGAACCGCCAGGAGAGATCGCTTTGATCTTCCTGCCGTTTGGCACGCCCTCTCCGTACTCATCAATTAACCGACGAAGAGATATTCCTAAAGGTAGCTCGTAAAGCCCAGGCTTGCGAACGTTCCCGCACAAGCCGTATATTTTAGTCCCGGTATTCTTAGGCATGCCTATACCCAAAAACCAATCCGCCCCCCTATTCATAACATGAGGAACGCAGGCAAGAGTTTCCACGTTATTAACAATCGTCGGACATCCGAAAAGTCCGATCTGCGCGGGGAATGGGGGTTTAGGTCTAGGTTCTCCGTTTTTACCCTCTATAGATTCTAGAAGACCGGTCTCTTCTCCGCATATATATGCCCCTGCGCCTCTGAATAAAGACACGTCCAGGTTGAACCCCGAGTTGAGTATATTATTGCCTAGATAACCTTTGTTATAAGCCTCGCTGATAGCATTCTCAATAATAGACGCTCCATAAGGCATCTCTCCCCTGATGTATATATAAGATTTACGTGAGTTTATAGCATAGCAGGCAATAATAATTCCCTCTAATAACTGATGTGGATCCTGCTCAATTATCTCTCTATCCTTAAAACTTCCCGGCTCGCTTTCATCCGCATTGCAGCAAAGGTATATGGGTTTCTTCGAGTCTCGCTGTATAAATCCCCACTTCATCCCAGTAGGAAAACCCGCCCCACCCCGCCCCCTTAGCTCTGACTTTCTTATTTCTTCAATCACCTCTTCGGGGTCATTCTTAAGCACCTTAGGAAGAGCCATATAGCCCCCTCTGGACATATATGAGTCAATAGTGTGCGAATCGGCTACTCCAGAATAATTACGAATTATCTTGAGCTCAGGCATTCAATTCCTCGGCGGGCAAGTATTTAATCAAAGGTAATTTTATAATAGGGTTTAGAAGCGTTGGCAAGCGAAATCAAAAATAATGTTAAAACTGGGAAAGCCAATCAACCAGAACATCCACTGTAAAGTCCGGATTTTCCATACAGTCGTGTCTTGCCTCTGGTATGAATCTAATATCCACGTTATCATTCCCCGACTCATTTAAGATTGAGATTAGTCCCCTAGGCTCTTCAGCACCAACAATGTAATCTTCCTCGCCGTGTATAAAGAGAACAGGTGCTTTCACCCCTTTAATAATTTCGTTCGTCTTAGCGTTATGAGCTTCGGGACCCCTCATAAACCACCAAGTCCTATAAGTAAAGAGCTCAGCGTCAGAAGGCTCAAATGTAGGTCCCCAAGCCCTATAGACTATGAATATTCTATCATTCTTAGGATCGCGAGGATCGGGATGAAGAACTTTTTTCGCTACATCGTAAACATGATCGTAAGAGGGAATGCTGTCCCATTTTTCAAGTCTCTTCCTATTTGATTCAGGAAGGGAATATGAGCACCCTTCTAGTATAAAGCCCTTGACGTTAGGGTGAATCCTATCAACGGAGTAATAAATCGAGAGATTGGCACCCAGGCTCCAACCCAGAATTATGATTTTATTAAATCCCTCTTTAATCAGCTCTTTAACCGCCGCATCTACGTCCATTACCGCTTCGTCTAGTATGCCACCACCGAAAATCTGACCCGTAAACGCCATTCTTGTATTTATTGATAGCGAGTTGAAACCCCTCTCTACAAGCGCGTTGGGCAGCAGCCTGGGGGTTCCCCTTGCAAGAAAGTGCCCAAGCACTCCATGTATAAGAAGCACTATTGGAGCGTCGTATAAATCTCTTGCCTTCTCAAATTCTCCGCAAACCAGCAGACCGTTTATAGAGAATCCATCCTCTGCGGGAAACGTTAAAAGTCTTCTCTGTCTGGAAACCATTTACGTCTTTAGCCCTTGAACCTTCTATCGAGCCACCCTGCAATGATATCCCCAAGCTCTTCCTCTTTTCCCTTAAAGGCGTGCCCAGCGTTAACGTAAATTGCCGAGACGTCTTGGTTGCCTGCTTTGATTGCAATCTGTGCCAAACCATGCGCTTCTTCGGGTTTAACTACTTCGTCATGCCAACCCTGAATCAGAAGAATAGGAACATTTATCTTGCCGATCTTCTTATAACCCATCGCATACTTTGCCTCTGGACCAGCAAGGTGCCACCACGTCCTATACGTATATATCTCCGTATGCTCAGGGCGATAAGAATTGCCCCGCGCTTTGTGTATGAGAACCGTCCGATCCTGCCCAGTCCCCTCTTTGCCGGGTTTTATGATCTCCTTAGCTTCTTCATAAACCTCTTCATAGCTAGGCTCACTCTGAAAATAGTCCCATCTTCTGCGTATGGAATCAGGCATAGAGTAGGGGGAGGCTAAAGTTACCACCCCTTTTAAGCGCGAATTTTTTCTCAGATCATTTCTCAAAGAAGCGTACCTCAAGACGATGCTCGAGCCGAGACTGTAGCCTGATAATACTATATTCTCGTATCCTAGCTCATAAGCGTATTCCATCACGCGGTCCATTTGGGGAATCGTATCGTTCAAGATGCCGTATCCAAAAAAGAGACCGAAGTTGGCCATACGCGTATTAACCGCGAGTGAAGAGTAACCGCTTCCTGCAAGAATAGGGGGAAGAAAACGTTGGCTACCGTCAAGAAAATTGCCCAAAAATCCATGGACGTGAATTACGATAGTTCTACTCTTGGGCGCTTCACCACATCCAACAGTGCTATTATAATAAAGCCCGTCTATCTTGCTTTTCCCGAACGAAATAGATACTAATTCCTGCTCCATGTAACTCATAGTTACATCCTGACTCAGGTTAGGCATCACGAGCAGATAAAGCTAACTTGATATAGAAATTTTACAATTGAACTACAAAGAGAAGCATAAGACTCAAAGGCAAGCCGCGACAGATTTCAAAGCTACAACAAGGAGATTAAATAGCTTTTATTAATACGTTAATATCATCTATGGCAGAATCGGCAAAAACCTTTGCCTCTTGCCAAGTCGAGCACTCGCCCAATGGAACAACCTCTTTTGAGACAGCAGCTTTTGCAAAAACTGCTTTACTGCTAGGATCCCAGATAATTTGCCAATTGTCCTCCCTAAAACCCCTTATCCACCCGAACGGGAAGGTCCCTGCCGCAGCGCCAACAACCATTAAAATGATCCTCTTATAAGACTTTAAGGTCTGGAGAAACCAATACTCTTGGACAGCTATTATATATTAGCACAAAATAGAAAAAAATCTTCCCTGTGGCATAATTAAAACTTCTAAATTCAATTGCAAGCGAGGTGTAACACAATTATGGACGGCAAAGATTTTAGAGTTGAAAGCGATTCAATGGGGGAAATGACTGTCCCTGCTGACGCTTACTATGGAGCCCAAACGGCCAGGGCGATAGAAAATTTTCCTATAAGTGGAATCCGTAAGCATAGCCTCTTAGTGAAGGCTTTGGGAATGATTAAACAGTCAGCGGCTGAGTCTAATATGGAACTCGGACTACTGAACGAAAAACTCGGCAAGGCAATTGTAAAAGCCTCTCAGGAGGTAGTAGATGGAAACCTTGACGGTCACTTTGTTCTTGACGTATTTCAGACGGGCTCAGGCACGTCGACAAACATGAATACGAATGAAGTAATTGCAAACAGGGCTAACGAAATACTTGGAGCTAAAAGAGGTGATAAATCTAGCGTGCACCCGAATGACCACGTCAACATGGGACAATCAAGTAACGACGTTTATCCAACTGCCATACACGTATCAGCCATCCTAGCAATAGATAAGCACCTAATACCATCGCTTAAGAAATTGCAAAAAGCCCTTGCCTCAAAAGCGCGCCAGTTCGATAAAATAGTAAAAATTGGACGCACTCACTTGCAAGACGCGACGCCTATAAGGCTAGGTCAGGAATTTGGTGGTTACGCAAGCATGATTGATCACGGAGCAGGAAGGGTGCAGCGCGTAAAAGAAGAGCTATGCGAGCTTGCTATCGGCGGAACCGCAGTGGGAACTGGTATAAACACCCATCCGAGATTTGCAAAGCTAGTAGCCAGACGATTGAGTAAGATGACAAGGGCTAAACTCAGAGAAGCAGACAATCACTTTGAAGCGCAAGGATCCAAGGACGCAGTAGTTGAAGCGAGCGGTGCTCTTAAAACTCTTGCCGTGAGCCTAATGAAAATAGCTAACGATATAAGATGGCTCGGCAGTGGCCCGCGCTGCGGTATAGGAGAAATACACATACCCCCCGTTCAGCCCGGATCATCTATTATGCCCGGCAAAGTAAATCCCGTTATTCCAGAAGCTGTGTGCCAAGTGGCGGCGCAAGTCATGGGAAACGATCTTACTATTACAATTGGCGGACAATTCGGAAACTTTGAGCTGAACGTAATGATGCCCGTCAAAGGTCATAACCTCCTCCAGTCAATTGGGCTTCTAGCAAGGGCTTCTGACGTATTCGCGGACAAATGTATAAAAGGGATAAAAGCGGATAAAAAGCGCTGTGAGGAAATGATTGAGAAAAGCCTAGCTATGTGCACGAGCCTCGCCCCAGTTATCGGTTACGACAACGCGGCGAAGATCGCCAAGGAAGCCTATGCTACGGGAAAGACCGTAAGAGAAGTCGCTCTTGAGAAAAACGTCCTACCCGCTTCAAAATTAAATGAACTCCTTGACCCATGGTCAATGACCGAGCCCGGAATAAAAAGCTAATAATTGGCTAGATTGGAGGGTCATTTGCCGACATACTTATGGAAACGTGGAGTAGGATCCCCCTTCTTCTACTCTCCGACCTTTTTTAGCTTTTTCTCTCCTTTCCTAAAGGAGGGTTAGTATGGATTTTCTTTTTACCTGTAGGGACAGCCCTAGCGACGCCCTGAACCTTTTGAAGGGTAGTCCCCCTAAGACAAAGGCAAGGGTAACCACGCATGTCCCCAACCCTCTTCCTGGATTCCCGCTCGGAGGCGGGAATGACGAAAATACCCTCACCCCTGCTCTTTCCCAGAGGGAGAGGGAGAAAAGATGGAGTGATGCGTGGCAGTTGTCATTCCTGCGAAAGCAGGAATCTAGATGGGGAGAGATGTCTGAACTGTGATTCTTGGGATTAAATGATGAGCCATGATTAAAAGGATAAGGAACAAATCCCCCTGTATCCCCCTTTTCTCTAAAGGGGGATTATGTGAGGAAGGAGTTCACGTTCCCCGTCCCCCTGGTTGGTGAGCCTGCCGAACCATTCCTGGATTCCCAGTTCCCCGCTCAAAAGACTGCGGGGACAGGCGGAGGCGAGAATGACGGAAAAGCACCCTCACCCCAACCCTCTCCTAGAGGGAGAGAGGAAAAGGATGGGATTTGTCGGTTGCGCTCGCTTCAGCAAACTCAGGATAACTCACTGACCACTCAGCAGGACATCTACCACACACAGTCTCATATCTATTTGAGCTCTTACATCATTCTAAACTTGTTTCAGATTCTAATCTTCTAGTTACGGTTGAGTGAATATATAGTCGGAATGTTTATCAAGGATTTCTATAGCCGATATCCCTTTAATCAGCATACGCATTTAGAAAAATTGATAAAATCTCATAACTTACTTAAATTATTATACAATTGAATTGTGCAGATGCGAACAAAAACCCTTGACAATACCTCAAAGAAGTTTATATTATGAGCAAGAAAAAATTAGACAGGAGGAAATTAAAATGTCTGCAGCAACAACGACCCCAGCGGTAAAAAGCACATCCAAAGGTAAGGAACATCAAGAATATACAGAGCCTGCAAAGAAATTTTCAGGTGTAATTAAAGAAAATTACTTAAATGGCGTGGACTTTTCTTTCTCTATTTTAGAACAGGGGATGAAGGTCTTTAATACACAAGTAGATAAGATGTTTGACCTCGAAAAGGAGTGTGTAACTAATGTAAGCGAGTTCTATAAAGACATTCCACTCGCAAATGGAAACACAAAAAAAGTAGCGGGTCAATTCAATAAATATATCGACATCCAAAAAGAGCAAATCAAATCTACGCGGAGCATATCTGAAAAATTGACCAAAGACGCTCATACAGTCACCCATGGGAACGTTGAAAAAACTTTTGGTCTTTTCGGTGATTACCTAGACCTTTTTAAGGTAAACTAAGCCCTTTAAGATACGAGAAAAACAAAGTAGAACTGGGAGGGGAAAGCGTCTCCTCCCCGGCTTTAAGGCCTATCCTGACTAGTTCCAAAGATTGAGCTAGCTACTTGAAATCTGCTTATTACGTCAGTGAGATGAAGCGAGGTGCCCTCCTAATATTGGGAGACACTACTAACAGTGCGTTACGTTGAAAACTGCTAAAACTAGCCATTCTCTTTCATTTGCCATCTCTTTTCTATCACTTTTCCAGCACGTTTTCGGCACTTTTCTGTCATTTCTCCTTACTTTTCTATACATTTTATCACTTTTCTTTAACGTGGAAAGCATGTCCCTAGCCAGACTGAGGAATGGGGAGAAATTTGTCGTTGTAATTTAGGTTCTCTTGAATGATGAATATGGCGTCGTTAAATTTGGTTTAATCGGGGTTTAAGGGGAGAAGTTGTTTAGCGGTGTTGACGTATTGCAATATGAAAAGCTTTAGTCTATGACTTAAAAAGTCCTTTTATAATAACCAAGGTCAGTGCAATGACATTGACGGTGGTCGTTGCTAAAAGCGTCATTAAAACCTTGTCAGAAACAACTGTTTTATCGGAATAACAGAATTTCAATGCAGTGATAACTACAAGATATACCGCTATAAATATCAGCCACAAGGTAACTACCCATTTTGCCCAACTTGCGTAGTCCAGTCCTTGCGTAAACTTTGTTTTTGTCTTTTAGCTTCATTATCTAGGGCAATTGATTCGTCAATATCGCTATAATAATCACGGATACGTTTATCAGATTCTGTTATCTGCTTCATTATATATCAGTTATACGTGAAATTACATCATCATTATCGTTTACAATTTTGACAATGACGTGGCCTCCTCGTTTTGCCTCATATACAATGTCAAGCAATGCGAAAGCCCTCGCTAGCGCATCCGATTTACTGATCTGTTCTTGGTCAGCAATTGCCGCAAGACGATCATTTATTTTCTCTGGTAGATATATTGAATAGTCAGGCATTCTCTAATCTCCTTAGGAAAACCCAAATTGTCCTATACCTAAATAAATATTATAATAATACTTGACTCTCAGTTCCAACTATAAGCAACCGTCGTTTTCTAGTCAAGAAATTTATAAAAAGTTGTAGAGTCAATCCCTCTTTTTGTGTTTAGCTTTCCAATCGTTTAGGTATGATAATTATCGTTATTTCTTAACCCATGGGTAACATGCCTAAATTAACTAGGAGGGTGTATCTAATGCGGTGTCTATTAATCCTAGCCACTCTGCTGATGGCTTATCCCGTTGTAGGGTGCAGCACAATAAGCAGAACGGGAAAAGAATTCATTGAAAGTGGAAAGGACGTTGGAATCGAAAATCCTATAGGGGTATCAAGAAAAAAGCTATCCCTTAACGAGGCGAGACAGGCAGTTCAGAAATCAAGAAGAGAACTAGATAATTGCTTAACAGACAACTCAGGAGATGAATCCAGATGCCAGAGGGAAAAGGATAAATACGCTGCCGACGTGGAAGAATACGCTACCCTTCAGACTAAATGAGCAAGTCGGGACTATAAAAGTATGCTTAATTCAAAAAACTATACCTTCTCTATTAAAACACCGGGAGGAACCTCATGGGAATTTATATAATGATGAGCGTGCTAACGGATGAAGGAAGAAAAACGGTTAAGATGAGACCCGAGAGGATTGTTGAAGTCAACAAAGAAATGGAGAAAATGGGAGTAAAGGTAATAACCCAATACGCCGTTCTTGGACCCTACGACTTCATAAACATAGTGGAAGCCCCAGATAATGAAACTATTACAAAGGTATCCACCGAGCTAGGCGCCAGGGGAACTGTTCATCTGACAACCCTCGCTGCAATACCCATTGACGAATTTGAGAAGAATCTCAAGAAAGGCTTGAAGAAGTGATTTTGTCATATTAAAACGCGAGAAGCTTAAAGCCTAACCTGAAAATCAATTAAGAAACTCAATTTAGCCACGTCTTTACCACTACCGCTGAGAGGGAACTGCATTGCAAAACCTGGACTAAACTTTCTACCAAACCTGACTCCCGTTGACGCAAATAAGTCCGTCTTCTCATAATTATCAGCCGTTAATAGTGAGTAACCATTAAATTCCGCAAATAGGACAGGGGAGATTGTTGTCGGTATATTTGCCCCCAAGGATGCAGCGTAGTTCAGCATGAACTCAACGCTGTTCCCCTCTAGCCTGCCAGCGTTCAATACCCAATCGGTTCCAGCCATTGCCTGAATGCTAAAAACTCCTTGCCAGTATGCGCCCGTTAGATAAGGCGTAACCGTCCAGGCTCTCTGAAGGTTCATAGGAAAATGTTTTCTATAAAGCAACAAAGTTCTAAGCCTCTTAACATTATCTTTATACGATGTAGGGAGGTGCAAATCGAGTCCAGCAGAAAGTGCAGAATTACTAGACCTGAAAAGCAGGTGTTTTCCGCCGACTAACAGATTGGCAAACTCAAATCCATCACTCACATCGGTTCCATTTACGACCACCTCGTTAACGCCCGACTGAGCAATCTGCACGTAAACTTCCCAGATATCATTTCTTGATGGAATGTCAACCCTCGCAGAGTAGAAGATAAACTCGCCACCCAGATTTTTCTCTAAACTTACAAATTCAATACTCGTCATAAACCTCCCAATAGGAAGTGGAGACTCAATAAAAAACGGATAAGCGAGCTTTATAGATTCGTCGCTACTCGCGTTAAAGGTAAGGGGACCCCCTACGGACATAAATTGTTTTGTAAAAGGGTTATAAACCCCTATCTGCCTGTCATGGATTAAATTTCTCATAGGGTTTAGCACGTGCGCGAGGACTTTGGCAGGAACAAAATCGGTTTCTATAAGAAAGTCAGACGTCTCTTCTAATCCGAAACCTAGTGGAACCCCTAAAAGAGGGGTAATGACCAGGTCAGGAAGAGACGGGGTCTCCACAAGACCCTCAACTGTATATTCAAATAGCGTGCTCTGAATGAACGACCCTAATGCCGATGCCCAAAAACTATGACCCATAGCACGGTAGTAAAGGTAGTATTGAGAACCTACAACTGGATGAACTATGAAGTTTGTGAAAAACTCATCGCCGTCATCCTCCTCTGGCAACTGTGAGATATTATTCCACCAGTCGGAAAGAGAGGTATCAAACATTCTACTGTTCTTGTTTCTCACGTAGAACCACCTCGCCGTCCATACCGAGGCGTAGGCTATTCCGGTATCTCTAGCAAACTCCTTCACTCCTAGACCAGGGGCACCGTTCCATCTCCGGCTATTGTCATCATCAAGAAACGTCTGCCCATTTCGACTATGAATACCATCTCCATCAATTTGTATGGGTACATCCTGAAACTCCAGTTTGTCATCACCAAATGACTGCTTAGTGAAAGCCGTCAGGAGCAATAGAACTAGGCTCAGAGTTAAAACTCTCTTGATTATTTCTCTTTTCATAATAGAAGCGCTAAGTAAAATCAGGAGGAATTTAAGGTGAGACAAAATACACGTGGATTATGCTAAAGTAAAGACTCCGCGACGGCAAAGCAACCTTATAGAGCGGCGACCACACACTCTAAACTCTCCCGTAGAATAGAAATCGGCTATATTGTAAGATATGATAAGTGTTTATCCATGTGGAGTTTTCAAGACTCCAGCCTTCCACAAGCAAACATATTGAATTTACGATAAGCGAGCAAACTTTATGAAAGCAAAATCAATCAGAGGGTTCAACGACATACTGCCTGAGGATACCACTAGATGGTGCTATGTAGAGGAAAAGGCAAAGGCTACATTTGAACCTTACGGATTTTCTGAAATAAGGATTCCCATAGTTGAGTTTACTGAAGTTTTCGTCCGAAGCCTAGGCACCTCAACCGACGTCGTGGAAAAGGAGATGTACACTTTTACAGACAGGGACAATTCATCCATAACCCTCCGCCCAGAAGGCACCGCTGGAGTAGTAAGAGCTTACGTAGAGCACTCTATGCACGCCAAGTCGTCCATAACCAAGCTCTACTACTCAGGCATGATGTTCAGGCACGAACGCCCCCAGAAGGGACGGTATCGTGGATTCTATCAGATAGGTGCTGAGCTTTTCGGATCAATCTATCCCACCGCTGACGCCGAGATAATCACAATGCTAATGAGCTTTTTTGAAGCGACAGGGCTCTCTCAATACGTTACGCTTGAGTTGAATTCTTTAGGAGATGAGAATTGCAAACCCCGCCATAAAGAGAAGATAATAGAATACTTCACGCCACTGAAAGGGGATTTATGCGAAGACTGCCAAAGAAGGCTCAAGACGAACCCATTAAGAATACTTGACTGCAAAAACCCCAGTTGCGAGGCAATGGCTAGGAATTCCCCTTCAATGCTAGAGAATCTTTGCGATGAATGTAAAAACCACTTTGAAGCAGTTAAGGAGAACTTAAACGTGGTAGGCGTTCAATTCACTATTAACCCCAGAATAGTAAGGGGTCTTGATTATTACAATAGAACGGTTTTTGAGATCACAACGGATAGACTAGGCGCGCAAAACGCAGTAGCCGCAGGTGGAAGATACGACGGACTTGTAAAGGAGCTTGGTGGACCGAAGACCCCAGCCGTCGGCTTCGCTATGGGTATTGATAGAATAATTCTCCTTCATAAGCTCACCGCCCCCAGCGGATTTGAAAAAGAGGTTGACTTATTCATCGCGCACTTAGGCAAAGAAGCGCTGAAGAAATCCTTCTCATTGGCATACGAACTTAGGCGAATTGGGGTTCATACAGAAATGGATTATGGCGCTAAAAGCCTCAAAAGCCAGCTTAGGCGAGCAGATAAATCAGGGGCTAAATACGCTTTTATTATAGGAGAAGACGAACTCAGTCGTGGCAAGCTAACCGTCCGAGATATGAGAAAAAGCTCTGAAGAAGAGGTTGATATTGAGGAAATTTGTAAGTCGGCTGTTAAGTATAAAAGTTGACCTGGTTTGCTACGGGTACTTATTCCATAGGAAAAGGATGACGGCTACCTTTATACATCCCTACCCTGTCTACACCCCCCCTCTCACCGTTTCTAGCTAAATAGCGCCACCTCACCATTTTCAAAGGGCAAAACCACCACATTATAAAAAAAAAGCGCCCCGCTGGGAGGCGCTTAGGTTTACCTTGAAAGGCTATCCTGCGAAACATTTGCTTCTTGTTATGAATAGCAAAACAGAAATTGTTTGGCAGGCTTCAGTCAGTTACAATCACTAGTATAGATGGTACAGAAAGAACTAGAAGGCGTCAAGAGTTTGCACTAACAAAGGGGATAATAAATGAAAAAACCAAAACTCTCTGAATACGCTCTGGGTCTTGATGTAGGAACGAACTCTATTGGCTGGAGTATAGTTGAGGAAAACAACGGAGAACCCATAAGATTTATTGGTTGTGGAAGCCGTATCTTTATCCGTTCTGTTGAAGATAAAACTCCTAAACCTAAAAATCAGGATCGCAGGAGAGCGCGCCTTTCAAGGCGAGTTATAGAACGCCGCCACAGACGCAAGGCGCGATTGAGAAACTATCTTATAAGCAAGGGATTTTTACCAGAAACCCTGAAGAACAACCCCAACCCTGAAGTTGAACTCAACAAACTCGGAGACCCTTACGAACTAAGAGCAAAAGCGCTAGATAAGGAGCTTAATCCTCACGAATTCGGACGTGCAGTCCTGCATTTAGGAACGCGGAGGGGATTCCTCAGTAATCGCAAAACAGGATTTGGAGATCTGCGCGAGGACCCGGAATCGCAGGAGATTCTTAAGATTGAAGATGAAACAACAAAATCTGATAAAGATGAAGGCGCTTTCAAAAAGGATATTAAAAAACTTTGCGGAGAAATAAAAGAAAGCGGAATGAGGACTTTGGGAGAATATCTCAAAAACCAAGATCGCACGCGTAACAGGGGGGAACATCACGACCGAAGAACTGATAGAAAAATGTATCAGGAGGAGCTCGAAATAATCTTTCAAAAACAGTCTGCACTAAACCCCGAGCTCTATACAAAAGAAGTAAAAGAAACAATTGAAGAAATCATATTTTTTCAACGACCCGTAAGATGGGATAAGAAAACGATAGGTAACTGCTCGCTAGAACCGAACAAAAGAAGAATAGAGCATGGACGACTCGAGTCTCAACAATTCCGCTACTGGCAGGATATAAATAATTTGAGTTGGTATGACCTTGAAACTGGAGAAGTAGATGCAAAACCCACATTAGAACAGAAAAGCCTTATAGCTGAAACACTCGAAAAAACAAGAAATCTAACATGGACGGCTCTCAAAAAGAAAGACCTTCTCAATCTGAATAAAAAAACGAAATTCAATCTGGAAAAGGTTGAAGGAAAAAACAGAAAGGGAATTCAGGGAAACCGAACAGCCTATGAAGTCAGGGAAATTATCGGGGATGTGTGGGACTCGTGGGATGAGAAGATACAGAAACAACTTGTTGAAGACTTGATTTCCTACGAATCCAAGAAGGGACTGAAAAAACGGCTTCAAAACTACTGGAAGTTTGATTTGGAAAAAGCCGTAAAACTTGCGGTACTGGAATTGGAAGAGGGATATGGCAATCTCTCATTAAAGGCAATAAACAACATTCTTCCCCACCTTAAAGAAGGCAGAATTTACAGCAGGGAAAGCGACAGGAAAGAAGAATTGGGCGCTGTTCAAGCAGCCGGCTATAAAGAGATTATCAAGCAACCAGACGGAAATGACGACACTCTTGGAGAAATACCATTTATACCAAACCCCATTGTTACAAAGGCGCTTTATGAGGTCCGTCGTGTTGTAAATGCAATAATCAAAGAGTATGGAAAGCCAGCATCAATACGCATAGAAATGGCTCGTGATTTGGAAATGAATACCAAAAGGTATCAAAGAAATAAAAAAATTCAGGAGGCTAACACGAAGGCGAATGAGGAAGCAGAAGAAAAATACAATGAAATTCGTAATGCGAACCCCCATCTACAATTGAGGACACACATAAGCCATCAAGACAAGCTGAAATACAGGCTCTGGACAGAAAGCAAGCAGCAATGTTCCTACAGCGGAGAAACAATCTCTCTGACTGACCTTTGGTCGGCAGACGTTGAGATAGACCACATACTGCCGTATAGCAGAAGCCTTGACAACTCTTATATGAATAAAGTCGTATGTTTTGCTCAAGAAAATCAGAAGAAAGGCAACAAAAGCCCTTGGGAGGCTTTTGGCAATACCGAACAATGGGAGATCATTGAAAACACCATAAAAGATTATCCGGATCCAAAACGCAAACGGGTAATGACAAAAGAAATGGATAATATAGATGATTTCATCAACAATCAGTTAAGCGACACACGCTACATAGCAAGAGAAACGGGTAAATACATGAAGACGCTTGGCTGTGACGTTTCTTTTACAAAAGGGGGCGCCACAAGCTGGCTTCGTCACCAATGGGGACTGAACAACATCCTCGGAGAAACCGGGGAAAAGAACCGCGCCGACCATCGCCACCATGCTATTGACGCAACCGTCATAGCCCTCACAAACCGCAGCCTCTACCAGAAAATAGTTCGCTTGGCATCGTATGCGAATGACGACAACGTCTCTCCCGAACATGGAATGGAAGTGCCTTCTATTCTGAATAATCTGAGAGATAGCCTGACCGAAGCAGCAAATCGAATGATTGTATCTCATTCTACGAATAGAAAGCTGACTGGGGCTTTCCACAAAGATACAGCTTATGGAATAAGAGAAGAGAATGGCAGAAAAGGGATTGTTGTGCGTAAAAATCTAACTGCTATGTCGGACAAGGACCTTAAAAACATAGTGTGTCCTGTAATCAAGGAAGGCTTTGAACAACATGTCAATATGAATGGTGGACTAGAAACCGCTCAAAAGAGATTGAAAGAAGAATCTTTCAAGCATCCAAAAACGGGGGATGTTGTCAGACGCGCTCGGGTTTGGCAATCTGACAAGACCAATGAAAATCTTCACTTTTACAAAAAAAATGAGGATGAGAAAACCATTGGCGTTTTTACCTATGGAAACAACCATCATGTGGAAATTTTGAAAAACCGAAATAATGGAAAATACAAAGGGACTGTTGTAACTACTATGGAAGCTACAGAAAGAGCAAGGATTCTGAAAGAACCGATTGTGAAGACCAATCACGGGGAAGATTGGGAGTTTGTTATGAGCTTATGTGTGGGAGACACAGTGAGTATCAGAGAAAATGGCGAAAGAAAGTTCTATAAGGTTAGAAAGATTGATAGGGATTCAAAGAACAATTGTATAAAACTGCCATTACGAATACATACAGACTCAACATCTGACAAAGAATTCAACAAACTTCCTCTTAATGAAAAGAAAGAATTGGAATTAGCAGTCGCACCTTCTAAACTGATGACCGACTTCAAAATCAAAAAAGAGACTATAAACGCTCTCGGACGTCGTCTCACTCCCATCCTCCCTTCGGCAAACTCAGGACACCACCGACTAGCAAACAATGATCAAGCGAATCATTGAAGTAAGCAATCCGGCGTATCTTCACTTGAAAAACCGTCAAATGATTGTGAAAAGGGAGGGTGAAAAAGACGAAAGCGTTCCCGTAGAAGATATGGGAATTCTTATACTTGCCAACCCCTTCATTACCATTTCCCAAAGCCTTATCGCCTCGTGTCAGCACAACAATTGCATAGTAGTATTCTGCGACAACAAACATCTTCCGGTTTCGGTCCTGCTACCCCTTTCGGGCAACTCAGTTCACAGTAGAGTGCTTAATATACAAACAGGAGTTAAAAAACCCTTGAAGAAAAGGCTTTGGCAGAAAATAATTGTCGCTAAAATAGAATCTCAAATCCGAACCCTGCTTTTCTTTAATAAAGACCCAACTTCCCTGCCCCCAATGAAAAAAAGGGTTAATAGTGGAGATACTGAAAATATAGAATCACAGGCGGCGAGAGTATATTGGATAACGCTGTTTGGCAAAAGTTTTACCAGGAATTATAAAGAGGAAGGAATAAACTCCCTACTCAACTATGGATATAGCATAGTAAGAGCATCGGTAGCGCGGGCTTTATGCGGAACTGGACTTCATCCTGCCCTCGGAATCCATCACCACAACCAATACAATCCTATGTGTCTTGCCGATGACGTTATGGAGCCATTGCGCCCCCTTGTTGACAGACGAGTCTATGAATTGGTAGAAGCCGGAAAGTCCGAGCTAAACAAGAGAACAAAAATGCCTCTACTTTCTATCTTATCAGAAGACGTTCTGCTTGAAACCAGAAAACTGCCCCTTATGGTCGCAACCCAGCATACGGCTTCTAGTTTGAAAAAAGCCTTCTCCGATGGCGTGGATTCCCTGATGATCCCACAACTTCTTGATAATAAACAGATGAGACTTGAGGTATAGAACAGTGGCTTTCGGAGGATATAGAACAGTGTGGATATTAGTAATGTTTGACCTGCCTACTGATACCAAACAGGATCGGCGTTCTTATGGAAAATTCAGAAAGTCGCTAATACAAGACGGTTTTATAATGTTACAATTTTCAGTATATGCCAGACATTGCGCAAGTGAAGAAAACGCTTATGTCCACTCGGGGCGTGTCAGAGATGAATTGCCACCCAGAGGAGAGGTCAGAATTATTACTATCACGGATAAACAGTTTGGACGAATGCAGGTTTTCTATGGAAAAAAACGGAAGAAATTGGAAGGAGCCCCTCAACAAATCTCTCTTTTTTAATTTGTTGAGGGGCTTAAAACCCTTACCAGCAAGGCAGTCGAGAGCAAGCAATTGTAACTGACTGAAGCCTGCCCGCTATCCACAACACTTGGCTCTATTGGCCCGTCAGGGACTTGATTGTAACTGACTGAAGCCTGCCCGCTATCCACAACGCTTGGCTCTATTGGCCCGTCAGGGACTTGATTGTAACTGACTGAAGCCTGCCCGCTATCCACAACCGACCCGTTGCAAAACCGTAATTGGAATATATTGTAACTGACTGAAGCCTGCCCGCTATCCACAACACGCGGGGGGGGACGGCAACATATTATGATATTGTAACTGACTGAAGCCTGCCCGCTATCCACAACCTGATACGGATATCCTCGCCCGTCGCCGAGGTGAAGAGTATGTCACCATCTCGTCTTGTCATGGAGACATCTAAAAATTCTTGCAGTGTATATTCTTTCATTGGAACCTCCTTAGTTTATGGTTTCCATCCTTGCCGTCCTCTACGGCGATTGCTAAATAACCTATCAGTACCTGTACATATAACGTGATTAAGTAACGCTATAGATAGGTGAATGATGCTGATACATGCGAATATCAATAACACGGTTACTATTATTGCAAATATTATTGCCATACGAACCTCCTTCTGTGTGTCATGATCCCGAGATAGAACTCGTGTATGACCCGCCGAATAATTGTAACTGACTGAAGCCTGCCCGCTATCCACAACTGAAGAGATCAAGAGGGTAGCACAGCTTCCCTGTATCCCCCTTTTCCAAAGGGGGAGAAGATAAGGAAGCGCCCTCACCCTGACCCTCTCCCAGGGGGAGGAAGGATGTCTGAACTGTGATTTGAATGATTGAATGATGAGCTGTGATTGGAAGGATAAAGATCAAATCCCCCTAAATCCCCCTTTTCTAAAGGGGGAGTATGTAAGGAAGCGCCTCACCTTGTATTCCTCTCTCAGAGGGAAAGGAGGTCTGAACTAGGATTTTTAGGATTGAATGATGGGCTATGATTGGGGTATAATGAGGTATAAAGTTTTTTTAAAAAGCTTGACAGAAAATTCAGGGTAACGATGAGGTATAAAGGAGGTGGGGGATGACTGAGCAAGACGTATTGAGAGTGAAGATAGATCATATAGAGAAGACGTTAGGGAGATTAAGACTGACAAAGGCTATGGATGCCAGATTGTCTGGGCTGCAGGAGGGGCAGGCAAGAATAGAGGCAATGCTTGGGGGGATGAGTAGAGGATTCAGAAAAACGAAGTGAGGACGGATGTGGTTGTAGGGGTGCCTCTAGTTGGTAAGCGATGTCCTAAGCCTGTCGAAGGATGGTCGCCCTGATGGGTGGTCGGGGGAATCTTTGTGGTTGGTGGGGATTTTGTTTGTATTGGGCGAAAATGATAAAGAAGAGCCTGTAATAATTATGTTTTCTGTTTTTAAAAGGCTTAACTCCGTGCCAAACCATCTTTCCAATATCCAGAAAATCGCTAAAAGGTATAAGTTTGTAAGGTTTTCAGGGGAGCTGGGGAGCTGAACAGTTCAGATGGATTGGACAAGCTCACCCGCTTCTACATGGTTCGGCAGGTTCACCAACCGCTCGGGACAGTGCAACCAGCTCGCTGACCGCTCAGGATACCACCCTGAAGAGCCAACTCAGACAGGAGCTATCGCCCCTTTCCAATCGTGCCAAACCATCTTTCAAACTATAATAAGGAAGGGGTTCGTTCCCCGATGCCCTATCAAATCCCCCTGTATCCCCCTTCTCTAAAGGGGGAGAAGATAAGGAAGCGCCCTAGTCCCTGTCTCTAAAGGGGGAGAAGATAAGGAAGTGCCCTGACCCTGTGTCCAAGGGGGGGAGGTAATACGTGAAGAGAAGCCCTCACCCATTCCCTCTCCCGAGGGGCTTGGAGCAAACTCTCAACAAAAACCGCAACACCAACTGGAAAAGATGAGACATAGACCTAAGTAGAATTCAATAAATAAAGCTAATATAGCTCTTCCCATAGGACTATACTCCCATTAAGGAGAGATAAAACGGACAAACCCATTGCAGGACGCCATATTTCTACGGTAGAATAAGGTGACGTTTAGAAAACCATAATGGAGTTAACAATATATGAGTGAAAAACAGATAGGAGTGGATTATTCAGAGCTTCACCAGCTCGACAGCCCAGCTAATAGACTCATAAGAGAATCAATCTGGGGTAAGGACGAAGATATAGGGCAGCAGTCGTTTATTACGCCACGATACCTTGATGAGCTGATCCCCAGACTCGGCATCAAAGAGGGCACTCACGTGCTTGACGTAGGAAGCGGGGCAGGCGGACCAGCCATATACATAGCGAGTAGGTCCGGATGCATGATTAGCGGTATAGAGATTAACGAGGTAGGAGTAGAGGTGTCAAAGAAGCTTGCCAATAAATCCAATATGCAAGAGAGAGTGGAATTCTATCTAGGCGACGCTATGAACATGCCTTTTGAGAATGATACGTTCGATCTTGCCATAAGCCTCAACGTAATGAACGTGTTCAAGGATAAAATCGGACTCTTCAAAGAGGTCTATAGGACGCTGAAACCCTCGGGACGGTGGGTGTTTCTTAGCGGGACATTTGAGATGCCTAATAACGACGAGATAAAACACAGAATGGCAAGGGGATATCTTATCCCTCAATACTATGATTCGCTTGGGAGCTATAAAAAGATGCTTGAGTCCGCAGGCTTTAAGATTGAAGAGATAACAGAATACGTAGCCGACTTTCGGGTCCAGGTTAAAAGATGGGGAGACGCCTATAAAGAGCATTCAGACGAGATCGCCAAGGAGCAAGGTGAAGAGAATACTCATTATCATATTGAATACTTTGATACTTATTTAAGGTTGGTTGAGGAAGGGAAAGCATCTAATCATCTCATTATATCTGGGAAAGACACGGATAGTGCTTAGTTGCCGAAAAGAGGTGGTTAAGAAGAAAGGGAAGGAGAAAAATGAGCAGAATTGAATTTGGGGTAATGCTCCGTCAGCAGAAAATCGATTTTGAAGATATAAAAAAAACCGCAGGGTTATGTGATGAGCTTGGTTACCATTCCATATGGTTCTACGACCATATACTCGGCATGGGTGGGATTGATCTGGACATTTATGAAGCATGGACGCTGATGTCGGCTCTATCAACGGTGACGTCAAACGTAAGAATCGGCTCTATGGTTCTTTGCAATTCCTTCAGACCCCCTCCCTTGCTCGCTAAGATGGGGGCAACCCTTGACGTGATAAGTGGGGGAAGGCTAGAGTTCGCAATAGGAGCGGGATGGTTTGAGCCAGAATACGCCGCCTACGGATATGAATTCCCCAACACGCCGACGAGGATAGATCAACTCGCTGAAACTGTAAAAATCATAAGGGCAATGTGGACGGAGGAGAAACCCAGTTTTGAAGGCAAGCATTACAAAATTAAGGAAGCATACTGTAATCCAAAGCCGATTCAGAAACCACATCCGCCTATCACAATCGGGGGAGCGGGAGAGAAACATTTACTAAGGCTAGTAGCCGAGCTTGCGGATGGGTGGAACTGCCCTGCCAATCATGCGCAGGAATATGACCACAAACTCAAGGTTCTTGAAAATCACTGTAGCGAAGTGGGCAGAGATATTAACGATGTTGCCACATCGCAGCAGACTGTATGCGTAATCGCAAGGGATGGAGCTGAACTGAAAACAAAGTTGGAAAAGGGACAAAGACGCTATGGATTCTTTGGAGATATAGCAAGCTTTGGGATTGTCGGCACCCCTGATCAATGCATAGAGAAGATACTAGAGAATGAAAAGAAGGGCATTAGAAAATACACGATTTTCTTCTCCGACCCCATGAATCACGATACGCTTAGGCTCTTTGCCAAAGAGGTAGCTTCGGAATTCTAGCTGCGAGAGACGCGAGATTCAGCCCTAAAACTTAAAACGAAGTTCCCGCCGCCGTCATTCCCTCTCAAACTCAGAACGCAACTCACTCCCACTATCCTCACCTCGGCAAGCTTGGGATGCCACTCCGCTCCACTCGGAATGACAGGGGGTGTGATCTCCCTGCTTTATCCCTCCCTCGCATCCACTCAGAATATAGGTCAGAGTGGCAGAAGGAACTTCTCGTCCCATACACCTAAGATGCTAGATTCCCGATCAATGTGGGAATGACGCGAGAGTTCAGTCACATAACTGCTTAAAAAGGTAATAGACTTATTAGAACCAGAATCACAGATGCTATCATTCCTGTGGGAACTGTCGCAGAGTGTATTAAACATCGTGGAGAAACAAGAAACAATTGTCTTAATATACCCCCAACCATGATTGTCTATATAATCACTACGGTATCACTTCTTCAGCCATCTTATACCAGAGACGGCGACAAAGAGAGAGTTCTTAAGATAAACTAGGTCGCCACGGCGGGGCAGCCAGAGAGAGCAGAGGGACAAGCCGGTGGCGCGGTGGAACACTATGGCGACAAACACGAACCGAGCAATCAACCCGATGGTCATCGCCCAGGCAATGCTGCGGATGCCTAGGGTTGGATACAGCGCAAAACAGGTCGCTACATTGACGACTAAGCTCAGCCACAAAGCTGAGGAGCAAACGCCCGGCCGGTCGTTACCGGTGAAATAGGCTATGAATATGTTAGACGCAGCATAGGCGACAATGCCCGGCGACATTATCCACAGCAACGGAACCACAGGGACGAATGCCTCGGAGAGTAGTATGCGGATCACGGGCTCACTAATAGCCAGAAATACCACAACCACCATTGCGGTGGGCAGGCAAACCAGACGCAGGGAATACCCGAGCGCCTCCATTGACTTAGCCGGGTCCTTTGCCACGCGCGGAAACAACACCGGCGCGACCGAACTGGGCAGGAATCCCAAGCGAAGCATGATTGTGCTAGCGGCGGCGAACAGCCCGATGTCCACCCGGCCAGCCAACAAGCCCAGTACAAACACTCCGATGCGTGGTTCGATTTCGTTTCCGACCTGAGCGATGTGATACCGGATACCGTATCCAACAACGTGGCGAAGCTCGGAAACGGATGGCATCTCAAACTTCAGTCCGCAGGCTCTGCATAGATCCCAGACACAGCACGCCAGCTTGACGATGTAGCTTGCAATCAGAGCGAGAATAGCACCATTCACCCCCTGGTCGAATACCCAGACTAACACCACGACTCCCACCACCAAAGTGAAGGACTGAAGCAACAGAAATCGCGCCAGCAGAGCGAAGCGTCTAAGCCCGGCGATCTGGAGCTCGGCGGCATAAGAAACGCAGATGAGTGGCACCAGCAACAACGCAAGCTGGAACGAGCCAGTCTCCGCCTTCTGAAAGAAAGTCACATCGCTATGGATTAGTGGCAGCGCCACGGCCGTCGCAACGATGCTTCCGACAAGGCAGACGCCGAACGCCCCACACAAACATTTCGACAGGCTGATCCGTCCAGCCACTGCGAAATACTGGGCGCCATTAGCAGTGCTGACTGCGAAGACCACTCCGAGCATACTAGCGAATGCAACGCATACTGCATATTCGCCGCGACCGGCAGGCAAGAGAAGGTAGGCAAGTAAGCTCTGACTGAGAAGTGCTATTGTGTAAACGCCGACGCGGGTCCCAAACACCAGGGCGACCTCGCGAGCCGCAGGTTCGGACTTGTTGCCGAGTAATCGTGCTTCGGGTGAAGTTACGCTGGAGCGCTGGTTCGGTGGAGCGGAGCCTGCCCCAGTGGGGTTAATCTTTGCGCTCAAGCCACCGGCTCCAGAACTTCGCGCCCAAATAGTGCTTTGCACACGCCGCAGCTCATGCGGAACAACATAGGCAACCTGGCTCTCGGCGCCATGTTGTTAGAGAAGTTGTTGCTGGCAAGGCGCAGAAGAGAAAGCTTGCCCCGTAGCGCCAACAACTCCGTGAACCGATCTATATTGAAACATCTTACACTATTAGTCTCTATTATTACTAAAGCCTCCTATACAGTAACCTTGCCTTGCGCGGCGACCGTAATATACACGCCGACCACGATCACGAAGACGCCGAACCAATACATGAGGTTCAACCGTTCGCCGAAAAACACTGCACTGATAATAGGAACGATAATAAAAGTCAGGGCAACGAAAGGCATTGCCCTGCTCAGAGGCACGCGGGACAAGATAAACACCCACAGCAACGTAGCCGCTCCATAAACACACAGGGCAGCCCAGAAATGTGGACTGCCAAGCAGCGAGACGAAAAATCGGTATGACGAATGAGCATCTAAGACACCAGATGTACTCTTGAACAGAACCTGCCCGGCGGACAATAGAAGAGGCATCAGAACCAAGTAGAAGTAATCAACAAACTTCATGGTGCTTCACACTACGGCTCATAGTATTAGGGTAGTTTAAAACACAAGTTAATTAAAGTCAAAGAGAACAATATGAACTGCTCCACAGGTCTAATTCAAAAGAATCCACAGATACATCCCAAATATGTAGCTATAAGGGACCACCCATCCCTGGCTTCCTGCTTTCGTTTTCTACCATATTTTCAGAGACTCGGAGCATTAGTGTTCCGGATCAGGAGTGATTCGGTGACAGCGCTGATTTTGTGCCCATCATGACAATAATGCCGCCTTTCAAGCCGATGAACCGACCCAGGGCATCGTCGGCGCGCATAATGCGCATCAGCATCTTCTGGTATTTTCTGTTGCTCCGTGGAAAAAATCTACCTCCGCTCAACTTTTCCAATCCCAGACACAGATACCGAAGCAACGGTCCGTGCCGGCCGACAGTTATATCCGGGAACCATTCTCTCATCTCCGCCATCCGTTTTGCCGTGATGGGCCGACAATATACCGATGAATCCTGCTTGCCGAGCGCCGCCGTGCCGATGGTGTGCAGGAGCGTCTTCCATGGATCGACGCTCGCGAACTTCCCACCTTCTTTGAGCACCCGGTGCAATTCACCCGCCACATGTTCAAGGCGCATATGATGGAGACAACTGAAAGAACAGACCAAATTGAATAAGTCGCCTCTGAACGGAATCTGCTCACCGACTCCGACAACGGAGGCGAACCGGTCGCGGACGCCAAAAACCTCCGCCAGGCGCATTGCATATCGCGCCTCATCCAGCATCGGCGTTAACAGGAACCCGCTCCTCGCGCCTGCCAGCAGCAGCTTGACCGCGTGCGCGCCCGTACCTCCGACTTGCATAACCGTCTTGCCGTCGACCGGTGCCAGATATCGGTACGCCTCGAACAGACCTCCCGGCTCGTATCCGACTTCGAGCCAGATATCGGCGGGTTCGGGAAAGCTCAGAGCAACAGAAGCGATATCCTTTTGTCCTGCTAGCCCTTCCATGTAGTCCACGTCATCCGTGCAATCGTGCGCAAGTTCGAGCATTTTCGCTTTGACGACTGCGTTGTAGACCTCACTCTCTTCATAGGCTTCTCTATACATCGGGTCATGAAGATCTACAACCGGGCACCGGGACAGCGGGCTGTCGGTGGGCACAAGTCTTTCGGGTCCGAGCAGGACAGGAATCCCGTCCACCACCGGATAATGGATGGATGGATCGTGCTTGAGAGTCAGCACCTGTTCACTTACTCCGAATGGCTGCGCATTCTGACCTTTACGCGGTATCGGGACAAGTTGTTCTCGCTCCATCGGGGAAGAGGGGGTGAGATAGAGTGCACTTCCGGTCACGGGACAACACAGATATTCGACGAAATCGTGTAATTTCATGGCACGTGGACTTTCGTTGTTATAGTATATCGCTCATGGTTTCGCGGGCCGGCATCAAGCGGGTTTTCGGGGACACGCCCGATGTGATTGACCACCCCCGCGCCGAGGCCGATCAGTATCCATGCGACGCATCCCACGGTGAATGCGTTTTGCAGCAGGAAGACCTCAAACGTATTGTGGATGAGGATAACAGTGGTACAGGTTGCGGCAAAACACTGCACCGGCGTGACCCTTCTTCCGCTTCGCGCTCGCAGGTTGAAAATCAGGGACGTGCAAAGAAGGCCGAGGGCGCTGAGACCAAAAATCCCCGTTTGCAGACCCACCTGCAAGAACAGATTATGGGCAGATCGGGGGATTCCGCCGGGAGTCGAGGGATCCACGGCCTTGTTCAGGCTCCTGATGGCTTCGCCGAGGGTGAAGAATCTCTTGTCTGTCGCTTCGCTCCCGCAAGATGGAAGCTCAAGCAAGGCCCAGAGCGAGCGCATCACATCGCTACTGCCGAACTGCGGAATGCAGCCGGACAATTCGTTGCCGCCGAGCTGCAGAACCCTCAGCGCAGCGAGCGACGTCAGCTCCGGCGGAATGGGTCCGGTCAAGCCATTGCCGCCGAGCCACAACTCCGAGAGATGCGCGAGCTGTCCGAGCTCCGGCGGGACGGAACCAGTCAGGGCATTAGACTCAAGCCCGAGCTCACGCAAGTCGGCAAGCTGCCCTAGCTCCGGCGGAATCTGCCCGGTCAGGCGGTTGTCGTTGAGGCGTAGCCAGATGAGTTTTTCCAGGCGTCCGAGCGCCGGTGGCAGACGGCCATCGAGATCCATCCCCGACAAGTCTAACCCGATCACACGCTCGGTTTCCTGCATCACGCCTTTATCCTGCGCTTCTCGACCAGCGGGGCTTACCGGTCCTACGGTAACGCCCTCCCAGGAAGAGATGGGATTTTCATAGCTCCAGTTCAGACTAGCGCCACCGGCTAGGATATCCCGCAGCTCCATAAGGGCAATGGCATCTTCGCGCAATCTCCGTTCACTCTCCATCGAAGAATCGCAGAGTAGATCGAGCTCCAGTTCGCGGTCGGCCATACCTCGCAGCTCCGACGGGAGGCAACCGGAGAATTCGTTTCCGCCAAGTTGCATCATTGAAAGGCCACCCAGCGCCCCAAGTTCCGCCGGGATAGGTCCAGTCAGTCGATTACCAGATAACCGCAGCTCTTCCAGAGTCGACAGATTGCCCAATTCTGACGGGATGGAACCGCTCAGTTTGTTGCCTGCAAAGGATAGTCTGCGCAATCTGGACAGCATCCCCAGTTCTGGCGGAATTGCACCGGTCAAGGCATTCTCATTAAGATCCAACCATATAAGTTTCTCCAACTGTCCCAGCTCCGACGGAATGTATCCGGACAACCCAACTCGCGACAGGTTCACCGCGAACACACGCGGCGGCTGTCCGCCGACAGAGACACCCTGCCATGCGCCGATGGGCAGCGCGCGATTCCAGTTCAATGTACGCTCCCCGGCCAGAGCATCCCTTGCGGCCAGCAGTGCGGCGCAATCGCTAGCCAAGCCATCACCCTTCGCTGCCGCGTTCGGACAGAACAGATCCATACCCGCGCGACGCGCAGTCTCATTGGCAACGGGAACACCATCTGAGTCCGAGGATGCAGGCTCAATGTCGCCTCGAAGCAACGGGGCGATGGACGCCAGCTCCGGTGGGATATCCACCTGATTACCGGCAAGCCGCAGTTCCTCCAAATTAGGGAGTTTTGCGAGTTCAGACGGCACCTTACCACTCAAGATATTGAAGTCTAGCAACAAGGTTCGCAGCTCCATCAGTCGAGCGAGATCCATTGGAATCTGTCCGGAGAGTTGATTCCGGCGCAGGTGCAGCATGGTCAACTGCTCAAGGTCTCCCAACTGCTTGGGGATTTCGCCGTTCAGTGTGTTGGAGCCGAGCGCCAGCTCACGCAACTCGGACAGCCTCCCTAGCTCGGGAGGAATAGTCCCAGTTAGGCGGTTGCGATGGAGGCGGAGGGACACAAGTCGGTCTAGTTTCCCCAACTCCGGGGGAATGTGACCGCTCAGCCTCCTCTCCGGCAAATTCAGCGCTGTCACCCGCGCCGGTGCACCACCCAGCACGACACCCTCCCAATACTCCATGGGGGTCGAGTCGTTCCAGTTCAAGGACACATCACCATCACCAGCAAGAACATCGCGCACCGCCAACAGCACGGCACGATCAGCAAGCAGTTCGGGGCTGGTACCGGGGCGTATCAGATCAGGTGTGGCAGGCTTCAGTTCTGCACCGTCATTCCCAAAGTCTTCTAGCACCACACCAACAAATTCATTGTGCGAGAGTCTGACAAACTCCAGTTGCTCTAGCCTTTTTAGCACCGATGGAATGTGGCCGGATAGACGGTTGCGCCAGAGATTCAACCATCGGAGGTTCTTCAATCTGCCCAACTCCGCTGGAATCGCCCCGGTCAGACGATTGAGAGCCAAACTCAGTCCGCGCAGATTGCGCAGCTCGCCCAGCTCAGGTGGGATGGAACCGCTGAGACGGTTCTGGTACAGATGCAGCAATCGTAGCTGTTCCAGGTCTCCCAGTTCCGGCGGAATGTCACCGCTCAGGACATTGTCGCCAAGTAGAAGTTCGCGCAAGTTGGTAAGTTGCCCCAACTCAGGTGGAATGGGTCCAGTTAGGGCATTCTGGCTTAGCCTCAGCGCTTCCAGACTGTCAAGCTCCGAGAGTTCCAGCGGGACGATGCCGCTGAGACCCGTCCCTGCTAAGTCTAGCTCCGTCACCCGGGCCGGCGTCCCTACCACCGTCACGCCTTGCCAGAAATCTATGGGAACCGCAGCGCTCCAGTTGAGCGTGGCGTCCCCAGCCAGCCTGTCTCGCAATTCCAACAATACGACGCAATCATTGACCAGTCCGGTGTTGCTGCGAGGAGCGGCCGGACAGTGCAGTTCCCGGTCGAGATCATGGCTCGCCACGTCGCGCATCCCCGGCGGCAGGTCGCCCGCGAATTTATTACCAGCCAGACGCAGCACGGACAGTTTGTTCAACCTCGTTAGTTGAGACGGCACCGAATCACTTAGCCGGTTACCGCGCAGCCACAGTTCCTCAAGGTTCTTGAGAGACCCAAGTGACTTCGGGATGGAACCAGTCAAGCGGTTGTCAGCAAGACGCATCGAAATAAGCTGTTTCAGTTTGCCGAGCTGGGATGGAATACGCCCGCTCAGCCCAACCCCCATCAAGTCCAGAGCGACCACCCGTGCGCCACCCACTGTATCATCTATAGCCACGCCCTGCCACGCGGAGATAGGTCTGGAGCGCTTCCAGTCTAAAACAGCGTCCCCCGCCAGATCATCCCGCGCCGCTAACAGGGTCTCGCAGTCGGCAAGTAACCCTTCGCCAATATGCGGTGATGGCATGCAGAGTACCTCCCAGTCAATGTCGTGGCTTAACACGTCGTAAAACCTTCGCGGCAGGACACCGGAAAATTCGTTGCCGGCAAGGCGCAGCAGAGATAAATTATTAAGTGCCGCTAATTGCAGCGGCACCACGCCGCTGAGACGGTTACCAGCCAGCCATAGCTCCTCTAGGTTTTCAAGCTTACCCAATTCGGCCGGGACGGAACCAGTCAATGCGTTGTAGGCGAGCACCAGTATCCGTAGATTGGTCAGCCGCCCGAGCTCAGGCGGGACCGGGCCGGTCAGGTGATTATCTAAGAGCCTCAGCACTTCCAACCGGTCCAGCCGCCCCAACTCCGGTGGAATAATGCCGCCCAACTTCGCCTTCTGCAAATTCAACTCAACCACGCGCACTGGTGCACCGCCTAACTTCACACCCCGCCACTTGGAGATGGGTCTGGAGCGCTTCCAATCGAGAGCAACATCAGGCACCATATCGTTGTCGGCGTCCCCCGCCAGAACGTCACGCACTTCCAACAAAGTCGTGCAATCCTTGAGCATGCCATAGCTGATTTGAGGTGAGGGAATGCAGAATAGTCCCATGCCGAGATCATGATTGACAACATGATCGAGCGTCGATGGCAAACCACCCACGAACTCATTTCCGGCAAGACGCAGAACCGACAGGCTGAACAGCAATCCCAACTCTGATGGGATCGTGCCGCTCAACTTATTGTTTGCCAAGCGCAACTCTTTCAGATACATTAGCTTTCCCAATGCCAGCGGGATGGAGCCAGTGAGCCTGTTGTCGTCGAGACGCATCGAGATAAGTTGATCCAGTTCGCCAAATTGGGATGGAATACTTCCGCTCAGTCCAACCCCCGTCAAGTCCAGCGCAACTACACGCAATCCCTCACGCGATCCCTCCACCGTATCGTCTATAGCTACGCCTTGCCATATGGAGATGGGTCTAGAGCGCTTCCAGTTGAGAACAGCGTCGCCGGCCAGTATGTCCCGCGCTACCAGTAGAATCTCACAGTCAGCAAGCAGCCCCTCTTTTATACCTGACTCCGATAGGCAGAGCAGGTCCCGGTCGAGATCATGGTCCGCCGCATCGCGTAGCCCCGGCGGCACGGTGCCGGTGAAGTCGTTGCCGGCGAGGTGTAGCAGCGACAGGTTGGCCAGCGCCTCCAGCTCCGGCGGCACCTCGCCACTCAGCCTGTTGCCGCGCAGCCGCAGTTCCTCGAGGTTTTCGAGCGCCCCGAGCCCCGGTGGAATAGGGCCGCTTAACGCATTGTCGTCGAGTGCCAGCACCCGCAGGTTGCCCAGCCGCCCCAACTCCGGCGGAATGGGTCCAGTCAGGAAGTTCTTGCTGAGCCTCAGAAACTCTAGCTTATCCAGCCCCCCCAGTTCGGGCGGAACGGCGCCGCGCAATCCCTGCTTCGGCAAATTCACCGCGACCACACGAGCGGGTGCGCCGCCTACCGTCACGCCCTGCCAGGAATCCAGAGAGCGGGACGGGACCCATGTGTAGTGAAGTTCGGAATCGCCGGTCAGGGTGTTTCGCACGCCGAGCAGAATCTCGCAGTCGGCTATCAAGCCTTGGTTCGACGCGTCCAAACAGGAAGGAGGAAGGTCCAGTCGGCGCGCAGAGGAAGACGAGTCACCGTTCGTCAGACCTGAAACACCTGTGCCGGGACCTGTGCCGGGACCTCTGCCAAGCCAAGGGGACTCAGAGATGGCGGCCAGCGAGTGCCGCCAAAATGTCTCACGTCCAGTTTGTATGCCGCTCCCCGTATACTTTCGACTGAAGCTCTCGAGTGTCATTATGACTTCACTGAAGTGAGGCGTTCCCAAAAACACGATCGGAAAGCAGATCAGCAATCCCGCGGTCACCACCCACGCGCCGGCACCCAATCGGTTTCGCAGGAAAAAGTACCCGCTCCAGTACAGCGGGTAAGCCAATAGCGCGAGAAGTACAAGTATCCGGGTTCCGAAAATGATGCCAATCGCCATAACCAGCAAGAACAAGACGTGTGCCCATAAATGCCGTTTTCTTCGGCACTCAGAGCGGGCTATCAGGATAAGCCCGACGGTCAGCAACAAGTATCCGAAGATGCTGCTAAAGCTATTTGCGTTGAGTCCGGCCGGTAGCAGGTACAGCGGAAACAGTGCCAGAGCCGCTACCAGAAAGAGGGGAATGGCGTACTTTGCTCGAATCAGCGTTGGGGCATTCTGGTAGCAGAACGCATAGATGACGCCGGCGAACAGAATCGCGGCAAAATTGCTCGCGCCCTGTGCGCTGAAATAGAAGACAAGGCCGACGCCGTAGACCACCAGCAAGGCCGCGAAGCAGAGGAGGGGCGTCTTTGCGCCGTCGTGCAACCGCCCCCGAAACAGCGAGAGAGCGAGGAACAGCACCGTCACGCCGAAGAGCCCGTCGGCAACCATGCTGGGAACGTAGATGCGCAGGAAATTCGCCGCTAGCAGCAAAGCCAGCAGAATGAAACTGTCGCCGGGAAACGACAGGCGCCGGGCGACCGCGCCGAGTCCGGATGCACCATCAACTAACGCATGTCGAACTCGGCCGGCGTAACGATGTCCAGCAAGCCGGTGGACGATGTTCGCAACACCAGTCCAATTCACGCCGATCCCCTCACGATGTCTTTGATTGCATCCCGCAGGACGACATCCTCATTCCTCATCGTGTAATCCTCGGGCGGCAAAGCCGCCATATTGGCCCGCCAGCGCTCCCACTTCGCAGCCGAGATGCCGCGAATCTCCTCCTCCGCATCTTCAAACTCGGACGAAGTGATAACTAGTCCAATGTCGTGCAGAGACACCCGATCGGCATCACCACAACCAGCCCGGACGATGACTGGCTTCTGAAACAAGCAAGCATCATAGTATCTGTTTGATTGAGACCAGCCGTGAGGCGCATCCGGCGGGTAGCAGATCAGGCTCATATCGATGCGCTCGTAAAGCATCGGTAAATCTGTCGGATGGTCAAATGGCCCCAAAACCTCGCTGTTGGGCATTTCTCCCAGTGTCTCCATGAGTTTCCGCAAAGGTTCCGATTGCGAGCCCGCGAAAACAACTTGGAACCGATCGGTCGACCGCATCAATGACTCGACAACTCTCAGCGACCATTCATCTCTCAGATAGCCGAACCAACCGATGCGCATCGGACGGTCCAACAGCGGACGGCCACTCAGGAAATGCGCGCCCCTGGCGCGAACACTAGCAGCAAACGATCTATCTATCTTGTTTTCAACGATTACCATCGGCGTGCGCACTCCCAGCCGATTACGGTAGTAATGGGAATAGCCATCGGTTGACAGCACCAGAAGCCGACAGGCGCGCGTCGTCAGTTTGTCAACCCACCGAACCACGCGGCCGATCGGACGGCTAGAGAGTTGAATCTCTCTTATATCTGCTACCTCCACAATGACCGGCACCCTCAATCCGGTTCCCGAGATCAGAGCCAGAAATGCCATGTCAACATTGAACGCATAGACGACGTCATTGCGCTGCATCGCAGCCCGAACTTTAGGAATTACCGACAACAACTTTCTCATTCGGACGCCGTAACGCCCATTTGAAAGGTTGCCCAACGATTCGAAAGAACACTCCGGCCGGCGGCCGAGATAGTGCTTGCGTTCGAAACCTGAAGCCTCGACCTCAAAGCCCGTCCGGCGCAACATGTCAATACGCTTGGCAATCCTGGCATCCGTACCGATCGGCAGAATACAAAGCAATCTAATCGTCATGATAGGCAATCTAGTCAGACGTTCATAAGTTTATTGTAACCATCCAATAACCTCGGCATAACTGTCAACTACAGCATTCGATCAGGCGTATATGGCATCGACGGCAAGGAGCGCTCGGGTGACCTCTTAACCCATTACATTACCGCAGCTGGCTCTATACTGTGCCCACCCATGATGCCGTATTCTCCAGCAGATAATCCAAATGGGCGATCTTGCATCATCCTTTTTCACCCCATCCGCAACTTTTCACCAACCAGTCTCGTGCCGAATAGAAAAAACCTATACCCCAGCTAAGATGCATAGTGGCAAGGATCAGTGGAACCAGAACAGCGGCAGGATCGCAATGACGAAAACCTAACACCAACGCTCCGAACACGATAGATAGAATATAGATCAAAGGTAAAACTGCTGCCCACTGCAGTCCAACCAAAAACAGCGTAGCGGAACCCAACAAGCCCAATACCAACAGCGGAGGGATAGCCTGTCTCACCTGCAGGGAGGAAGGGTGAGTTCTTAATACCAGAGACTTCCAACGACCATAATCAAAATACTGCCGGAACAATGCACGGAAACTACCCCGAGGTCGGTAGAAAACTACCAACCCAGGATCGAACCACACGGTTTGCCCTTGCTGCCTCAGCCTCCAATTGAGTTCGTAGTCCTGATTGCGAACGAAAGTGGAATTATATCCTCCCACGGCGTCCAAGGCGCTGCGCCGGAAACAACCCAGAAAGACAGTATCTACCGAACCCTCCGCACCACCCACGCGATAACGGGCAGCACCAGATCCAAGTAATGACGTCATAGTCATAGCCACCGCGCGTTCGAAGAACGTGGTTCCCACCGGCTGCTGCCGGCCACCAACATTGGCTGCCAATGTTCTCCTCAGAGTGGCAACAGCCTGCCGTATATAACCCTGCGGCAACAAGGTATGAGCATCGCATCGCACGATAACCTTGCCAGACGCCACCCGAAGCGCGGCATTGATTCCAGCTCCGGTGACTTGCTCCGGATTGAAGATCAACATCACCGATGGGAAGAAACGTCTAACCACCTCGGATGTGGCTGGGTGATCTGAACCGTCACTGACGATCACCTGTATCGAACCTTCGTAATCCTGTGATAGTACCGAGTCGAGAGATGCTCTAATAGTCGTTTCAGCGTTGCGCGCAGGGATGATCACTGACACTGAGGGATGCCCAGATAGGGAAGGAGAGTGCTTGCTTGCTTGCTTGCTTGCTTGCTTGCTTGCTTGCTTGCTTGCTTGCTTGCTTGCTTGCTTGCTTGCTTGCTTGCTTGCTTGCTTGCTTGCTTGCTTGCTTGCTTGCTTGCTTGCTTGCTTGCTTGCTTGCTTGCTTGCTTGCTTGCTTGCTTGCTTGCTTGCTTGCTTGCTTATAGTCATTTCTATCTCTACTCCTTCCGTTCTTAACATCTAGTATTTTCATTAGATAAAATTCCAAAAAATCATAAATTGCTAGTGTAAATATAAGTCACACTAAAATCAAGGGGGCGGTAATGAACATTTCTGTCATGCCGTGCTTGACAAGGCATCTCGTGGAGTAATCTGGATAGTTTCCCGCCTAGAGGCAGAAATGGTGGCACAGAAAGCAGAAAGTCTTAAGCTTTCCAAGTTCAAGGCTTTTTAGTAGTTATTGATCCACCGCCGAGTTGTATCTGAGATATGCGAGGAGGCTGCGACTTATATCATCCGGCATTGCCTATCCGCACTAAAGTATGTACATTGTAAACTAGTTTCGAACTTATACAGTTCTTATTTGAGTGACTACTTGCTCCGAGAGAAATTACACTCTTTCATTCATACAAATGAATACCTCCTTTAATTATGCCCGATAAAACCCGAAAAACAGACTTGTTTCAGGAAAAATTACTGGAGCGCAATCAGAATGTTTCCAAATTAGTTGTTGCTCAGTATAAAGAACTGGCAAAGCAACTAGAGGCATTGGGCGTGAGGACAAAACCCCGCTACACGCTATCTCCACCACTAGGTGGAACATTATCTAACGCTCTTAAAAATGACACGAAACTTCTCTCTTAAAGATATGTGTTAAATCGCCACGCCAGATATAATACACTATATACTCACCGCGGACGGTAGCTAGCTGAATTGGAAGGAAGCCGGGAACCCATAATTGTAGCTGCCAGCGCGCAACTTAAACCGGAAAAAAATATGCACGTCCCCATGGTGAGTAAATGCTGGAAGGCTACGCAGTATAAGGAAATGGCAATTGTGCAACCGACGATTACACTTCTGGCCAGTGACCGTGGAGTAGCCCACTGTAACCACATCAATGAGAAGAGGAAAAGACAGTATAGTAACAACGGGACAATGCCTGCTTCACCGATCAATCGTAGGTAGGTATTGTGGATGCCCACCGGTTCGCCCTCATGGTTGAGGGCGCCGCTATCAAGAGACCGGAAGATGCCTATGCCGCTCCCGAGGATGGGCGACTCCCATATTTTATCGAGACTGGATCGCCACATGTGGATTCGCCGTCCTGAAAATCCGTATTTAAGCTTCTCACCACCGACGGTCAAACTGGTATCACGACCAAATTTCATACCCAAGAACTCTGCCGGGGCACTGCCAGTGAGTTCATTTTCATCGAGATTTAACTCCATGAGGTTTGACAGCTTCCCCAACTCCAGCGGGACGGGTCCAGTGAGTTCATTTTCAGTGAGTTCATTTTCATCAGCTTCCCCAATTCCAGCGGGACGGGTCCAGAGATTTTCAACTCCATGAGGTTTGACAGCTTCCCCAATTCCAGCGGGATGGGTCCAGTGAGCCGATTGTGGTTAAGACGCAGCAAGACGAGTTGGTCTAATCCACCAAGCTCCGGCGGAATACGCCCACTCAGATTCATGTGCGATAAATCCAGCCCCACAACACGCCCTTGAAGCATTACTCCCTGCCAAAGGGGGATGGGAACCGAATCGCTCCAGTTCAGTGCGACACCGCCAGACAGGGGGTCCCGCGCGGCTAGCAGAATGCTGCAATCGCTGCGTAAGCCGGGGTTACTAGAGGACACCGTGGAACAGAAGGTGTTACGGCTATAGTCAGGATATATGTTGACTTTGTTTAGGTGCCCACCTAAGTCCAGGTGAATGACGATAGCGCCCAAGCCCAGAATAGGCAGATAGCGGAGAATGTGATTTCGTTTGCCAAAACCGTTCGTCAGCAGAACAAAAATCGATAACACGCAAAGAAGTAACGATGCCGACTTTGAGAACGACACCAGTATCGCGCCGTAACCTAGCGTCAGGCTTAGATACGCGAGTTTGCGTTGGACGCCGTGGCATATAAATGCCAGCGCCAGAACTATCGCCATGCAGCCAATGAAGCCGGCGTCATTTGGATCGGTGAAGGCACCAGTAAAGCGAAAGGGCAATCTGTAGAGTGGCAGCACGCCGAGATCACGCAGGATCGGGGAGACCAGAACGATGAGGCAACTCGCTATTAGGATCACAAGTACCCCTTTTAATAATTGCTCGATTCCGATTCGCTCCAGCATCATCCTGCTGCCGAGCGTGACCGCCAGCAGGATGATGAAAAAGAAGGCTTGACGCAGTATATTTTTACCCACTCCCTGTTGCCATTCAGCACCAGTAACAAATGAGACGCCACTGCCGATGAGTAGATAAGACGCTATTGTGGTGAAGACCAACAAGGCGGGCATTCCTGGAGACTTCCACCTTCTAAAGCCAACCAATGCCAGCAGAAGCAGACAAGCAATGAGTATCACCACATAGCCAACAGGTCGCACCATGGGCAATCCCCAAAGATGTAGCCAATGTATATTGACCAAAACCATGACGGCTAGCGCCCAAAACGCGAAACTGATAAGCCGACCTCTAACAAACTCGAATTGCCATTTGGGTAATTTAATAAGTGGAATCATGCTTTTCATCTCCTATACAGGCCGGGAGGAGTATGGGTTAGATCTCCACGTGGAATTTGTTTTACGACACAAGCCGCTTAGGTCGGAAGCCATCTGGCCATACCAGTTTGGGCTGCGAAAATATTCCCCTCGGCGTTGGGCGCCATGGCGCAACCGCTGATACAAGGCGGGGTTGTCTAGCAACCGATCGATAGCCGACTGCAACGCCGACGGGGATCGTTGTTCCACCAGCAGCCCGCTGCGTTCGTGCTCGACGACCTCAGGAACGCCCCCACACCTAGCGGCGACAACCGGCACGCCGCACTGGAAGGCTTCGAGAATAATGCCCGGATAGCCCTCGGTGCTGAAATAACTGGGGAATAAAAGTAAGTCGTGTTCGCTTAGCACCCGAGGCACCTCTGCCGGCTCCAACACGCCGCCATAGGTCGCCCGGGGATGTCCCTCGAACAGGGAAAAATCCGTGTTAGACATCGGAGGTCCAAAAACCTGAAGATGACAATGTTCAGGAAGGTGACGGCATGCCTCTAGTGCCTCAGCCAGCCCTTTTTTACGCTCCAAACGACCAGCAAAGATCAGTTTACTCACTCTGTCACGCCTGACCACGGCTGGCGACTCGACATTCCGCGTATTTGGGAACCAATGAACATTCGCCAGATTGCTGAATTCCTGAGACGTTTGCAGAGTTTCGACATATATCAGCGCACAGCGCATGTAGGTACGATCGGCAAGCCAGCGAGCCACCGCGCCGTATGAGCTGTATACCTCGCCAAAGCTGGACCCCGATAATCGCAGCACCATGGGTCTGCGCGCGATTTTACAGATAACCCAGATTGACGTTGCCAAGACGAGCGCCGAATAGGGGGCGATAAGCAGAAAAACCACGTCGAAGCGTCGGATATTTTTCACTACGCTCCATAACACCAAAAAAAATCTCGTCAGGCGAATAAATAGGATTTTCCACGGAGATAGATTGGTTACGCTTCCTGAGGTGTCGAGGACATCTACCTCAAAACCACGCGGAGTCAACTCATGAATCGACTCAGCAGCCATCAATCTGTTTCCCCCAACGATGTTGGTGGCGGACTTACCAGATCCCAGAGGAGCGATGAGCAATATCCGGTTTTTACGACCCTCTTTCTTAACCATGCTTCAAAGCCTAAAGCTCAGTTCTTCACAACTAATCAAGGTTGGAGCGGAATTAAGGCAGGTAGTGACCATCACCCTAAGACTGAAAACCGCTAGATCCCCTTCTAGCTTAGGATATCCAATTATATGACCTGCTGCAATACTTAAACTTTTGGGGAGGGGAAAAACTCCCCAACTATGAACTTAACTATAAAACAAATTTAGATAATTCTTAATGCTTGTTAAGCGCTTATGTATGAAAACATGTGGAGCACATCTGCGAATCTCATCCTCTCTTAGTTAGTTTATCCACTTTCTCCGCAAACTCTCCGGCAAAATCTCTTATCATTTGAGAAAGAGTTTTGTTCCTCGTAGCCTTCTCGTAGGTATCCGCCATCTTCATCAAAGTAAAATAATAGTGAGAATTCATTTCTCCCACTTCCATATCGTTCGTCCAAAGGTCTATGCTCATAGTATTCTTCTCTTGCCTGTCCCACATTGAAACCATAAGAGAATCGCATGGCTTGAACCCCTCGCCTTTGGATTCGGTCGCGTCCCAGTATATCTGCTCTGGCGCGTCGCTATCGTCTAGTTTAATAAGAAATTTAATCTCGGCTTCTTTTGACATTAGTAATCCCTAGATTAGAAATTTGTAATCGCGGACGCCTCTCTGTAGCCATAACGTCCAACCCTTTTACAAGATAACACATTTTCACGTTTTATAGGAAGAACGGCAAGGGATTGCAAATATATCCGCAGATGTCTGTCCTGAACTCGCTTTAGGATCGGGGATGAACAAATTAAAAACTTTCACCTAGCGGTATTCTAACCCATTGTCATTATTGCATTATTAGGAAAAACGGCAAAAAAACCTATTAAAATTAACCACGCATAACACCCTGCAATCATTACATTTATTGCCTAAAAAGCCTAATTATGGATATAATCCACTTTCCCAAGGTAAAGAAAATCGCCAAAAAGTATAAGTTTTATAAAGTTTTCAAAACCCCAATTAATAGCGCTATTTCTCCCTTTTTTCACACCTTTTTCGGTTGCGAACGCCCAGTATTTATAGTACGTTTCATCGAGCAAAATCGTCCAAGCTACAGAACAAAGAAAAGTGGGTTGTGGAGAAGACAGCAGAACTATTTACCACGGGAGTTTATTCATAAGCGGGGCAAGCAGAGGACCAAAAAAGGCGACTGACGCGATTAAAGCTATAAAACCACCTATTCCACAACATACAACTGCTACGACGCCCTGAATAATAATTTCTAGATGTCGTTCGTCCATCAATGCTCTCCTTTACTAGCTTTGCCGCCAAAGAAGGGATCTCCTATGGGTATTGAGGGAAAAGCCCTCATAAACAACAGAAACATAAGCACGAAAGCCGCTAAGAAACCAAGAGTAATTAGTATGTGAATTATCCCGAAAGTAATCGTGTCAGATAATGACGGAACTACGAGAACGTATTTTTCTATAAAGAATCCCGTCACTGAAATTGACGCAATGAATACCAAGATAGGCTTTACGATTTTATTTGTTCTAGGCATAAGTGAAGCGAAAGGAATAATGAAGCAGCAGCTCAAAACTACCCAGGACAAAGACCTGAACGGCTCGTCCTTGACGCGGGTAATTACAAAGCCGGTCTCCTCTGGCATATTCGCATACCATATTGGAAGCAACTGCGAGAAGAAGAGATAAACCCAAAACAATGAGAACCCCTGAAGCATTTTACCTATATCGTGATACTGATTATCTACCAAGTATTCCTCTAAACCGAGCCTCTTTCTGAGCATCACGGACAGAATGATCGTAACCCCAAGAGAAGCAATAAAACTAGCCATAAAATAATAAGGACCAAAGAGGGTGCTGAACCAATGCGGGTTTAAAGACATCATAAAGTCCCATGCGAAAAAACTAAAAACAATCGCATAGAAAATCAATATCGCTGGCGCCAGGACGCCTAATCTTTTCCAGACTTTTCCTCTCTCTTCTTCACCTGTCCATCCGGAAGCTACCCAGAAAGCCAAACCGCTCAACCGCTCGCCAGCACCACCGAGATCTTGCCTGAGAGAGTTGTAAAGATAGTAGTAGCTCAACAGAAACAGGACAGTAAATCCTAATACGTTCCTAGCGAATACGAATCTTGTATCAAGCCAGACGTCTTTCGGGTGATGGTAATGCTCAGTTGCGTAAGGAAGCAAATACTCTCTGCCGACAAATATAATCAACAAAAGGACTAAAGAGACAGGAAGAAATGCCCCCAACCCCTCGCTCATCCGGAGAAGCGGCCTTGCCCATCTAGCGTTTGTAATACGCAGAATACAGGAAAAGACTATGCCCGCCTGAGCGATACCCGTCCAGAACAGAAAATTCACTAAGAATATTTGCCACGCCTCGTCAGGATTCGCTCCCATAACCCGCAACGTGAATGCGCCGAATCCCACAACAGCAACTGCCAAAAGAACATATATGGCTAAGCTGGGTATATGGGCTCTCTTAACAAGTACGTCGTCTCTGATTTGCTCATCCATCTTACTCGGCATTCCCCTCCGCGGTATTAATCCCTTTCTGCTGATCCTCCTGGAGCCTTCGGACATAGTTCACTATATCCCAAGCCATCGTGGAAGATAAGTTCTCACGATAGCTAGGCATCATCACCTTTCCACCATATCTTATATAAGCATAGATATAACCATCAGTCCTACCCACTACACCGGGAGAAGTAAGGTTAAGCGGGTAAAAACCCCTTTTAATTACAGGACCATCACCCATTCCCTTCTCGCCGTGACAAGTGTAACAATGCCTATTATATAACTTTTGCCCATTAACCAATGATGCTTCAGTAGGGAATACCGGAGACTCGGCAATAGCCTCAAAATCCTCTCTAGGCAAGGGTTTTAGCATCAGTCCCTCTCGCGACACGGAAAGCTCAGGATACGCAATTGGCTCTTCATAAGGAAGGATAGAGGGCTGAAGCCACATATCAAAGTTCCATGGAAAACCAAAAGCCTTTGCCCCCATGAATAAACCCAAGACTGGCAATAAAAGCAGATAGTATCTCTTGTGCTTAACAAACAATATCGTCCTAACCTCCCATACTTCTATCAGACTCCATCAAACCTAACTTCCTCAGCCCCTTGAGAGTTGAGAATCTCATTGACTTGCTCCACGCCGTCTTTGGAGCAGGTCACCATAACTCCAAATTTGTCTTCAGAAAACCTTGGATCATACATAGCCCTTGGGGCGTTTCTCCTTAACCTCGAGTTGATAAGCAAGCCTAAAAGAGTAGAAAGAGCCCCTATTAAGATAGTAAGCTCAAAAATAATTACCATGTAAGGGGGAAGAGATACTATTGGTTTTGCACTCACCGCTATGGGGTAAGCCGTAGAAGTGAGAACGGTAAAGCCTACTCCGCACGCGGCACCAAGCATAGCCCCGCCTAAAGTAAAGAAGCGCACTATACTTTCAGGCTCATCCATTACCTCTTCAATCTCATGATTCGGGACAGGAGAAAAAACGCGTAAATTTTTAAATCCAGATTCCTTTAGTCTTTTTACAGTCTCTACAACGTCATCAACGTAGGAAAAAATTCCCTGAACGTACTGATCTTTTTTCATTGCGTCTTTGCCTCCCTACGTGGAACTGGCAATATCTCCTTCATCTCTGCAATTGAAACCGAAGGAAGGGTTTTGATAAATAACAGAAAGAACATAAAGAACCAAGCAAAGCTTCCGACTGTTATGCCTATTTCAACCCAGGAAGGCTTGTAGATACCCCATGCTCCCGGATCAAACCCCTGTGATAGAGAAATTACGATAATATTAAACCTTTCAAACCACATGCCTATATTTATAAATATGGATATAATGAAGAGAACCTTTATGTTTCTACGCACCGATTTGAACCAAAGGGGAATGGGAATCAGAACGTTACAAACTACCATAATCCAGTAAAACAGGGCGTATTCGCCAGTGGCTCTGTAATAAAATTGCCCCCATTCATAAGGACTTCCACTGTACCAAGCCATAAAGAACTCAACGCCATAGGCGTAACCAACTATAAGAGAAGTAAAAATTATGAGCTTTGCCATGCCATCGTAGTTATCAAGGGTAATATATTCTTCTAAGCGAAATATTGTTCTTATTGGCACGGTAAGTGTAATAACCATTCCCAAGCCTGAAAAAATAGCACCGGCGACGAAATAAGGGGCGAAGATCGTGGTGTGCCACCCCGGCAGATTAGACATGGCAAAGTCCCAGGAAACCACGCTGTGCACCGAAAGCACAAGAGGGGTCGCAAAGGCTGCAAAAAATAGATACGCCCTAGTATAGTGAAGCCACTCCCAGTTGCTTCCCTTCCAACCCAAGGAAAGTATGGAATAAATGAGCTTTCTAGGCGCTTCTTTAACTCTGTCTCTAATAGCTGCGAGGTCAGGAATCATACCAACGAAGAAAAACAAGGAGCTAACCGTAAGATAAGTGCTTACCGCAAAAACGTCCCAAACTAGAGGAGACTTAAAGTTTATCCACAGTTCCCTTTGGTTTGGGTAAGGAAATAACCAGTAGAAGTTCCATGGTCTGCCCAAGTGTATAATAGGAAAAAGCCCCGCCGTAAGAACGGCGAATACCGTCATACCCTCGGCGATTCTGTAGATAGACATCCTGAAATTCGCCCTAAACAAGAAAAGTATGGCGGAAATTAACGTCCCTGAATGGGCTATACCAACCCAGAACACGAAATCCGTAATATAAACGCCCCAGAACACTGGGTGCCTGTAACCCGCTACGCCTAAGCCTGTGTAAGTTTGATAGAGAAAACAGAATACGCCGAATCCCACAAAAGCTAACGTAGGCAGGAAAAGAGCCCACCACTTAAACGTAGGCTTATCCAGCATACGTATTACGTCTTCATTTACTTTTGCGTAAGTTAAAGTGTTCGTCTCGCTCATTATGCCTTATCCCATGTCACTTTTTTTAGATAAGTAATCGCAGGTTGCGTATTTATTACCTCAAGCACCTTGTAGCCCCTTTTATCATGGGAAAGCTCCGATACCTTACTGCCTTCTTCCTGTAAATTCCCAAAAACTATCGCATCTGAAGGACAAGCCTGCTCGCAGGCTACCTTTATCTCACCGTCTCTAACGTCCCTACCCTTATCCTTAGCAATATCTTTTCCATAGTTAATCCTCTGAACGCAGAACGTGCATTTTTCCATCACGCCCTTACTTCTGACTGTGACGTCAGGGTTCAACTGCCAATTTAGAGGCTCAGGCAATTTGTAGTTGAACCAGTTAAACTTTCTAACCTTATACGTGCAGTTATTAGAGCAATACCTTGTTCCTACGCAGCGGTTATATACCATGCCGTTCAACCCCTCGGGGTTGTGATACGTAGCATAAACCGGACATACAGGCTCGCATGGGGCATTTCCACATTGCTGGCAGGTCATTGGGAGATACTGAGTTTTGAATCCGGCGGCGTTATCAGCCTTTTCAAAATACCTCTCTATTCTTATCCATGCCATATCCCGCCTTTTAGCTACGAGTTCCTTCCCCACAAAAGGAATATTATTCTCAGCGTAGCAAGCCGTTACGCAAGCGCCGCAGCCAGAGCACTTTTGCAGATCAATAGCCATGCCCCAACGGTAATTTGCATATTTACGAGGGGGATAAAAATCGGGCTCGTGGTGCTCCTCGTGTTGTATTCCGTTTTTAAGCTCGTTGAGCGAGATGGTCTTGGCAACTATCCTGTCGTGCTGCGTAGTAGTATATTGAGTCTGGACGAACTGTGCACGCTTACCCACCCCTGACGCTTTCACCTTTGTAGATAGCCATGCGAATCCACCCGACAGCTTGTCGGTGGTTACAGGAAGTATATCTACAGGATTAACACCTCTCCCCTTCGCGTACCTTCCATAGCTTGTATGCCCTTGGCCTATCATAACTGCAAGCGTATCAGGTCTTATTCCCTGATAAACGTAAGCCTGAGTTTGGATCATTCCGTGAGTGGATTCTATCGCTACGAAGTCCCCAAGCTGGATCCCCATCTTCTTGGCGGTATCAGGATGGATTTCAACCCATGAGTCCCAAGTTCCCGTAGATATAGCCTCGGGAAGTTCCTGAAGCCAGGGCTTGTTCGCCCCCCTCCCATCGTAGTACCTATAAGATGGATATGTTAAAAAGTAATAGTCACCCTGCCCTTCTATTTCCGCTCCTGAGAATTTGAAGCTATTGACAGAACTTGAAAGTGACAACTGAACAGGTGTTACTTTCTTGTAATATCCGCCTCTCTTAAGCGAATCATTCCAGAACGTATCAAAACTAACCCCTACCGAATTCTCACTCCAGACCTTCCGCCATGAATCCCTTAGATAATCATAATAGGTTTTCCTCTTAAATCTGTCCTTGATTTCCTCAACTCGTCCGCTTACCGATAAAATCACGTCACCTGTAGATTTAGTATTAAACACCGGCTTCATAGTTGGCTGAGTCAAACCCAGCACGCTCTCTCTGGGAGCATAATCGCCCCAACTCTCAAGAAACGTGCTGTCCGGAAGAACTAGATCAGCCAATTCGGTCGTTTCATCAGGAAAGCTCGAAAAGCTGACGACGTAAGGAACGTTCTTGATCGCCTCTTCAAATTTAAGTGATTTGGGCAACGTAAAAGCTGGATTCACATCATGTATGAATAGTAGCTCTACCTTCCCATCATCCATAGAACTGACTAGCGAAGATACGTCTTGAAACGTATTTACGTCTGAAATGCTCAAAGTATCACCAAAATCAACCGTATCCCCTATATTACCAGCTACGTAATTGAGAATATTTATGGCGATAAGCGTTTCCGTCGCATTAGTTGACGAGTTAGCTACCCCGCCCCCTATTGCCAGACTGCTGCCCATACCAGCAAAATCTTTTGCTATCCGCCTAATCGCATCTACGGGAATGTCCGTAACGGAAGACACTTTGTCAGGTGGATAGTTAGCCAAAATCCCTTTTAATCCGTCTATAGAGCGTGAGGATAAACCTTCGTTCACTATTACGTTCGCCAGTCCCAAAGCGAGAAACCCTTCCGTGCCAGGCTTTATAGAAACCCATTCGTCAGCGTTCGTGCCAGTAAGTGAAGCCCTTGGGGAAACGTAAATAAACTTGCCTATAGACTTACCCTTAACGCCGTGCATCTGACTAAACTTCTTAGAGTGCTCAACGGGAGAAAGCCACGTCTCAATAAAATCTGAACTGAATGAAAGAAGATAATCGGCTTTATCTATCTTGTAAGTTGGTATCTTGTCTATGCCAAAAGCTAATCTATTAGCTTCTTTAAGCGGTTCGTAAGAAAAAGCTTCATAAGAAATACGCTCGCCATCCAAGGCGTCCATCCATTCATCAACCAAATTGCCAAAAGTGCCTGCTACATGACTAGTCAAAAATACAGCCTTACCACCTGATCTTTTCTCTCTTATCTCCGCTATTTTTTGGGCTAAAATTTTCTCAGCATTTTCCCACCCGATAGGCTCATACTTGCCCTTATCATTTTTACTGAGGGGTGAACTTATACGATCGGGATTATAAAGACCTTGAAGTGAAGCCTGACCGCGGGCGCAACTCGAACCTTCGTTTATTGGGTTTTCCGTATTCCCCTCAATTTTAATCGCCCGCCCTTCACGATTCTTTACGACTATTCCACAGCCTGCTGGACACTCTCTGCACGTGCTAGCATACCAGTTGGGAACCCCAGGTACGACGCCTTCAGGTGGAATTACATACGGAATTATTTGCTCCACAGGCTCAGAACACGCACCCGTTACGGCGGCGGTTCCTCCAGCGACGCCTATTATCTTAAGAAAGTCTCTTCTCTTAATACCACTCTCTTTATCTCTTCGCTCAGCCCTTTTATCTTCAGGCATTCTATCCTCCGATTAATAATGACAGGTCAGGCAATCCTTTAGGCGGGCAAGCTCTTCCTCGTCCTTCGCATTCTTAGTATGACATTGAATACAGAAACCCATATTGAGTCTGTGAACTTTATGCACCTGATCCATGCTGGCAACGTCCCCGTGACACTGTGAGCACTCTATACCTCGTTTTATATGACGTTTATGAGTAAAATGAACGTAATCCGGCATGGAGTTAACCTTGATCCAAGGAATAGGCTCTTTTTTATCCCAGTGTTGTCTTACTTTACTTATCTCTTGCCTAATGTTTATTTTTGCGCCGTCAAAATCATACTCAACATCCCGCCCTACTATATGTTGATGACACCCCATACACTTCTTTAATGAAGGTATCCCGGGATTAGGAGAGACGTCCACAAAACTGTGGCAGTACTCGCAGGGGATTTGGTCCTCCTGAGCATGTATTTTATGACTAAACCTTATGGGTTGAACTGGACCCTTATCGCTGCTTTCGGCATTATAAAAATAAGAACCTAAAATAATAGACAGAACCAATACCACTGCCGAGAGAAGCCTGATACGTTTTTTCATTACTTTATCTTTTTCCGTCTTATTTCCTGTCCTAAAGAGCCGAAGGCGCTTTCTAACGTTAAGTCTAGCGCTACAAGTCTAGCACGACTCCTGAAGCGCACTCAGCAGATGCGCCGCTGTCTAGAAAGTTTAGGTTTAAACTTTCTAAAGACCTCACTATTTATATCACGTCAAAGAAATCTGTCAAGCTTATCTACAACAAATATTGCCCCAACATTGTAGATGCCTAAAGTAATAAACACTTAAATTAGACTAGCCAACCCTTAAACTTTCAAGGATAAAAGAAATTCTTCAAGTATAAAATCGCCGCCTAATTCAGGGGCAAAAGAGCTAATGGCTTCTCGCCTTATTCCGCCGATTTCACCCTTTTCTACAGATATTGAAAGATCGGATCTTATAACGCCTAAAATAGGAACTCCCGTCATTTTAATAATGAGCTCTGGATTAGTGCGCTCGGGTAATCCTGGATCCATTGGGAAATTATTGATTATAATACCTCTAACGTCAATTCCTCTCCGCCTAGCGGATTCTACCGTCAACAACGTATGATTTAAGGTGCCGAGATCGGGACGCGTAACCACGAGAATTGGTAAAGCCAAATCAAGCACGAGATCGGACATATAATAATCTTCAAGTATCGGAACTAAAAGTCCCCCCGCCCCTTCCACAACAATGGATTCATGACAACTGCTAAGACTTCTATAAGCTTCTTTTACCCCATAAAGGTCTATTTCCTCTCCCTCCAGCTTAGCAGCCGATAGGGGAGCTAGGGGCATAGAAAGCCTGCAAGGGGAAACCTGATCAAGCGAGTAATCCGAACCAATAACCTTTTGAATGAAATCTATATCCGTCAATCCACCCAAGACGGCGCCGGTTTGAAAGGGTTTCATTACGGCTACGTCTTTCCCCGATTGCTTAAGGTTCCATGCAAGAGATGCCGCGACGACGGTTTTGCCAACCCCCGTATCGGTGCCAGTTATGAAAATTCCCGGAAAAGCTGTGGACATGAGCAAAGTTATTATAAATAAAAGGATAAAGTGTGCAGCGCTAGAAGGACTTAATCGAACCCAAGAGGGGCGCTAGAATATGCCCATACTGCTCCGTGCTTCTTCGCTCATCTTGCTAGGATCCCACGGCGGGTCCCATACGATCTCTATCTCCGCCGATTCTACTCCTGGAAGATTCTCTAAGAGTAGTTTCGATTCGCCTGCTATCTGAGTGGAAGCAGGACAACCGGGCGCGGTCATAGTCATTTTAATCAGCACGTTTCCACCTTTAATCTCAACGCCGTAGATCAGCCCCAGGCTAACTATGTCTATGGGAATCTCGGGGTCGTACACTTCACTTAAAACTTCAAGCACCTGCTCCTCCGTAACCTTCACTACTGAGGCTTCCGCATTATCAAAATTCTGACTCATCACTCCACCTCGGGGGGTTAGAGAACTACTATCTACTGTAGCCTTACCGATGGAGCTAGGTTCACTATTTGTTTCAACCTCATTTGTTTCAACCTCGCCCTCTTTATTCAATAGTTTGTTGATCATGCTTCCTATCCTCATGTCAAAGTCTCCTCAAAGTCTCCATGTTTTCTACTGCGTTATCCCACTGACTCCACTTTGCTCCCTTCCACACAACAGGCAAATACTTTCTCATTCTCTCTATCTTAGCCGTTTCGTAACCGTTAAGAGTAACTTTACAGGGATAACCGTTTCTTACGTAGATGCGTCTCGTCTAAAGAGAGGCTCTCACAGCTTCCATAGCCGCCTCGTAATCGGGTTCTTGAGCTACCTCGCTTACGTATTCTACGTGCTTTACAACGTTGTGTTTATCAACTATGAATACTGCCCTCGCTAATAGACGATGCTCTTTAATAAGGACACCATACGCCTCACCAAAGGACGCTTCTTTATAGTCCGACAGGTTTCTCACCCTGTCAATTCCTTCGGCGGCGCAATAGCGGCTCATCGCAAAAGGCAGATCCATACTCATCGTAAGAATTTCGACTCCCTCACCTAGACTCGCAGCTTCCTGGTTAAACTTCTTTGTTTGAACAGCGCAAACCGGCGTATCCACGGAAACTACCACGTTAAAGATTTTGACTCTCCCTTCTAAGTCGCTCAGGCTTACGGGTGAGCCTAGAGATTCCAAAGCTGAAAAATCAGGGGCAGCATCCCCAACCTTTATCTCTGGACCTACAAGGGTCAACGGATTCCCCTTAAGTTTTACTATTCCCGATCTTTCTTCAGCCATGCTTTTAATACCTCCTTAACTTTCTTAACTTTATAGACTTAATAGACTATCATTAAATCCTAGGCTATACTCAATGTCAAATAGTCGTAATTCTCTAACGTTCTGACTTAAATGAATTTTAGATAAAATCTCAATAATTACATTTTATCAATAATTACATTTTATATTGACTAAGCAAAAAATAGCATGTATTATTTACTAAAATACTTTTTTGGAGGAATTAGGTTGAAAGGTAAAGTAAAATGGTTTAACGAGTCCAAGGGATTCGGATTCATTGAGCAGGATAGTGGTAAGGACGTATTCGTCCACTACAGTTCTATTGAAGGCGACGGTTTTAGAACCTTAGCCGAAGGCGATGAAGTAGAGTTTGAAGTAGTCGAGGGTCCAAAGGGACTCCAGGCAAGTAAAGTTAATAAGGTTGCTCAGTAAATATTTGTAGAACTCCTTCCTTAGAAGTTCTCAAGAATAATTCTGGACAAGCTTTTCTCTCGTTTCAAAGCCAGCGCATTGATAAGAGCTAATGCCTACAGAATTGTTGTGCATTGGCACTTATCATGCCCGTAAACTAGGGTTGAAACCGCCTCAAACGATTGGCATTCATTGCTACCGTTACGGATGACAAAGCCATAGCGGCGCCCGCTATGGCAGGATTCAATAGTAACCCCGCAAATGGAAATAGTACGCCTGCGGCTATGGGTATAGCGAAGGAGTTATAAGCGAACGCACCGATAAGGTTCTGTTTAATATTTCTTAAAGTCGCCTTTGATATGCTCATTGCATCAGCAACGCCATGTAGGGATGACCCAGTAAGCGTTACACCAGCGCTCTCGATCGCAACGTCTGCCCCTACCCCCATTGAAAAGCCTACGTCAGCTTCGGCAAGTGCAGGCGCATCGTTTATACCATCACCGACCATGGCGACCCTTTCGCCCTTTGAGCGTAGCCTAGAAATTTCATAAGCCTTATCTTCAGGTAACGCCTCGGCAATAAAGTCATTTACGCCAACCCGTGCAGCTATGGCTTTTGCAGTCGCATAACTATCTCCCGTTAGCATAACCACCTTAATCCCAGCTTCCCTAAGTCTATTGATTGCCTCGTATGAGTCAGCCTTTACAAGATCGGATATACCCAATATCCCCACCAGGTTATTATTTACGGCTACGAATACAATGATTTGTCCAACCTTAGATAAGACTTGCGACTTTTGAGTTAGCCCTGTCAAATCGACGCCATAACTATCCATTAGCCTTTCATTACCGATTAAAACGTCCCGCCCGTTAAGCTTAGCAATAACTCCATGGCCGGAAAGGGACTCAAACGATTCCGGACTTCTTAGTTCAAAATTTCTCTCCTTGGCAGCGCCTACAATCGCCTCGGCAAGAGGATGCTCTGAACTACGCTCTACGCTTGCAGCTACTTTTAATAAATCATCCTGAGACCAGTTTAACGCCGTTTCTACAACCGTAAGCTGGGGCTTACCCTCAGTTATCGTCCCGGTTTTATCTATAACCACCGTAGTCAATTCTCCCATCTGTTGGAGGGCGTCGCCGCGGCGTATGAGAACTCCATATTCAGCGGCTTTGCCAACCCCAACCATAATTGAGATAGGGGTCGCTAGCCCCAGAGCGCAGGGACAGGCTATTATTAAAACAGACGTTGAAGTTATCAGCATAAAGGTAACGCGGGGCTCAGGACCGTAAATAAACCAAGCGATAAGAGTGATAACGGCAATTACCAATACGGAAGGAACAAATACTGACGAGACTCTATCCGCAAGCTTTCCTATAGGGGGCTTTGCATTCTGAGCCCTCCTTACCATATCTACAATCCGCGCAAGGGTCGTCTCTTTTCCCACACGGGTAACCCTGAATAAAAAGCTGCCCGACTTGTTGATCGCGCCGCTGACCACCTCATCTCCTACACCCTTTTCAATCAGCATCGGCTCCCCTGTAACTATAGATTCATCCACGTAAGAAGCGCCCTCAATTATTTCACCGTCAATTGGCAGCTTCTCTCCAGGTCGAACGCGCACAACTTCTCCCAACTTTAATTGCTCTATTGGTATATCCTTCTCTTCACCATTTCTTAGAACCCTTGCCGTCTTGGGCCGAAGACCGATAAGGTGCTTAATTAACTGAGATGCCTTCTGTTTTGCTCGCGTCTCAAGCACCGAACCTAAGTTAACAAAAGCTATTATTAAAGCAGCCGTATCAAAATAAATATACCCCCGACTGCGATCGGGTAAATGTCGCTCTAATTCGGGAAACGCATTTGGAAACAGAATGACGAAACTCGAATAGACCCATGCGACCCCTGTCGCAATCGCAACCAGGGTATCCATATTAGCATTGTGATTCCTAAATGCCCTATAGGCTCCACTAAAAAAGCGGCCGCCGCCGTAAGTCAACACAAATAAGGTCAACAATGAAACTATTCCCCAGGACACCCTCCCTGATATAGACTCTGTACTCGGCAGTAAGCCAAATACGCTCACTATTAGCACTAAAAGACTTATGGCTCCGGATATTATAGTCCGCTTTAGGTCACATCTGTAATTCTCGCTTTTGGTCCTTTCCGTATCGTAATCGTATGCGCTATCGGGTATTAATGAAGCTTTATATCCAGCATCCCTAACAGCCCTAATAAGACGTTCATATGATACTGAACCTTCAACGGTCGCCGTGCCGTCAACAAAATTGACGCGCACTTCTAAAACCCCTTGAACTGATCTAAGAGCTTTATCAACCGTTTCAACACAACTAGCACAGCTCATATCCGTAACGTTCAGACGCTGAATCATGCACAATTCCTATTTGTTTTTGATCCCAGACAGCTCTCTTAGATTCAGGTGCCAGACAGCTCTCTTAGATTCAGGTGAAGGTCAAGCTCTCGAGATTTCTAGGCTTAAATACTTCTTCGTCTCTTCCACCACGACCCCCGAAAGACCTAAAAGTCCCACCAGATTAGGAAAGGCCATGAGTCCGTTCATCACGTCGGCGAAGGCCCAGACCAGGTTGAGTTTTATGACTGCTCCGACAAACAGCACAACTGTAAATATGACTCTATAAGGCACCACGGCACGCTCTCTGAAGATATACTCTATACACTTCTCACCATAATAACTCCATCCGAGCACTGTAGAATACGCGAAGAAAGCGAGACTAATAGCTACAACGTCAGCCCCCAACCGCATAGGCATCCCACCTTCAAAAGCTAGCGCTGAAAGCGCCGCTCCCGTCTCGCCAGTCGTCCACGCCCCGCTTGATATAATAACAAGCCCCGTAAAGGTGCAGACGAAGATTGTATCAATAAAAGTCTGTACCATGGACACGAGAGCCTGTCCAACTGGGTTATTCGTCTTGGCGGCGGCAGCCGCAATAGGGGAACTTCCAAGCCCAGATTCATTTGAAAATATACCGCGCGCTACCCCCATACGTAAGGTCTGACTAATAGTAGCACCGATGAATCCACCCGCGGCAGCGGTAGGAGAAAAAGCGTGGTGGAAAATTAAATAGAACGCATTCGGAACGTTCTCATGGTAAGCAATTAGGGTTAGTATCGCACCTATCAAATAAAAAACTATCATTATGGGTACTATCGCGCTTGTAACCCTAGCTATCCTCTTTATGCCACCGATTATCACAAGCCCCGTAGTAATGGATAATAGAACGCCAGTAAACCAGAAAGGAATCCCAAACGCCGCCCCGAGAGCGTCGGCGACCGAGTTTGACTGGACCATGTTGCCGATACCCAAAGCCGCAATTGACGCAAATACAGCGAAAAGCATGCCTAGCCACTTGAATCCAAGCCCTTTAGATATGTAGTGCATAGGGCCACCGCTCATAGCACCGAGACTATCAACCTCTCTGTACTTAACGGCTAGGACAGCCTCTGAATACTTAGTCGCCATCCCCAAAAGCCCGGTAACCCACATCCAGAACAGCGCCCCCGGACCACCTACGGCAATTGCGGTAGCAACCCCTGCTATATTGCCAACCCCCACGGTCGCCGAAAGCGCAGTCATCAGAGCTTGAAACTGTGAGATATCGCCCTGAGCCTCTCCTCTCTCTTTTCTCCTTATTAAAGCGAGATACAGCGCAGGCACCAAAGCGCGAAACTGTATGCCTCTCAATACTATAGTAAGGTATATACCGGTGCCGAGAAGTAGAACTATTAGAGGAGCGCCCCAAACGAAACCGCTAGCTAGAGAAAGGAGGTTGGTGATTTGCTCTTGCATTTCTGCCTACACCTAGAAACTATCGTCTCTGTTTTTTTTACAGCACTCTCACAACGTATTGAACTTAATATAGATTGCCCTTAAAGATGGGAAGCAAAAGAAGATACTGATCTAGCATCTTCTTTGTCTACTGCATAAGAAGCTTGAACCTTCGCATTGCTAGGCAATTGCTTTATCAACCACCCAGCTATTCCAGCTACTATCGCACCGCCAACAACGCTTAGAATTGTCAACAACATCTTCATCGTCGTCTTTATCTCTGCTTGTCCTACTTTAAGATCAGACACATCACTCCTTATTCCCCCCATACTCACTTATATATTATCTAGCCTTTGTTCTATATCTACAATTTTAGTTTCTATAATTCCTACTCTTGTTTCTAAACTCTTCTCATCCCCGATTGTAGATTCCCCATAGGATAGAGTCGGATAACAGAGAGAAATCACTAATATCATGGTTATCTCTACTGAAGTTGCTTTACTAAGTCTTCCTACTCTATATTTACTCGATTTACTCGCTATATTTACTCACTTTAATTTTACCTACTTTATATCTTTTAACTCTAGCTTTAATAAATAATACTAAAGTGATAATTATGTCAAACTAACCTATCCGTCTCAACATTGTAAGGCGAAGCAATAACGGGATTAAGAAACCTCAACATTGCCAATGCACCTGCCTCAAGACCATTTCCTCTGCCCGTTTCCTCTACTAAGGATAATGTATATCTTGTGTGAAGAAGAAGGAGTTATAATCTTAATGCCATAATCGCAGAAAATTGCAAAAAAATAAAGCTTTATGTAGAATTGCTTTTTATTGAAATAGAACTAAATGGAGGCAAGGTAAGACAATGAGTGCAGATAATCCATTCGTAGCCCTAAAAGAAGAAATGGACAAGCTAGTAGTAGGACACGAGGAAGTAAAAATATCCCTTCTTTTAGGTGTAATAGCTAGAGAGCACATATACATTGAGGGTCCTCCTGGCACGGCTAAAACCATGCTCGCGGAAATCATATCGGGGGCAGCTCGGCTTGGCTTCTTCTTCTACCAACTACACAGAGACACGAGACTCTCGGAGCTAATAGGAGACCTAGTAATCTCTAAAGAGACTACGGATAACGGAGAAGTAATTAAGCAAAAAATAGTCAAGGGTGGCATCCTAACGTCTGAAATTTGCCTCTTGGACGACATCTCCCGCGCGCCGGGCGAATCGCTTAACGTGCTGCTTAGAATTCTTAATGAAAGGAAGTTTTTTGACGAGAACATACCCTTGCTTACAGCCATAGCTACTAGTAACCCAACTGCGGATGAATACTATAACGAGCCTTTAGATCCTGCGAATCTGGATAGATTTATCATTCAAATAAATGCTCAGGGGCTCTCTTACGGAAGGAAATGGGAGGAAGCGAAAGAGGTAATAAAGCTCTACAGCAAAAGATCTGGTGAATATGACGTGCCTGCGAGGGTAAGCAAAGAAGTCTTTGATGAGTATTATGAAAAGCTCGGTAGCGTAGAGATGCCCCTTGAGGTGCAGGAGGGATTAGCCAATTTCGTAACGACGCTAATAGAAAACTACGGATGCAACGAGACAAACTCTCTTATATCTGACAGAACGTTCTTTGTTAAGTCGCTTAAAATAATAAGGGCGCACGCGCTACTGCATAATAGGAAGCACTGCACAACCGAGGATCTGAAAGCGCTTAAATATATGACCGCCTTTCGTATCCCCGAAGAGGTGCTCATGCAAATGGACAAAATACTTGAAGACGTCACTTCCCCTCAAAAAAAAAAGACCGTAACCTAGAAGAATCACAGTCAGAATTTGAGCAGGATACACCAGGCGAGGAAACCCAAGAAATACCCGACGACGAAGCAACTAAAAAATCAGAATCCCCTCAAGACCAACTCTCTGAAGCCAGAAAGACCTTCTTTCAGGCGTTAAAAGAACTTAAAGAAAATATACAGAATGAAAGCGACATGTCCCCTCCAGATGATCAGAATATTCCTTCTGATCCTACTGGGCAACTGAGCGATGACCTTGGCAGGAAGGACGATAGGGAACCACCTAAATCAAGCAAAGTGTTTGCAAGCAAGTCTCCTGATCCAGGCGATGAAGAAGACTACTGGATAAGCGGGAGAAAGAATTTAGACTCCGCCGATAATGTAAAAATCATAATGAAAGTCCTGGAGGGCAACTTTCAGAAAAGTATAGCGTTAAGGGCACCGCACCCGGGCGGTATGCCCAGAACCTGGAAACGAATGAGACATTTTGATGAGATTGAGGACGTGGATCCGTTTGAGGCGACCTTCTGGTCAGAGCATACCACTCCATCGCTTCCCAGAGTTCACAAGCGAGAGAAAGAAACGATGGGAGGCGAGATCGCTATACTAAGGGACGTAAGCACCTCTATGATGGGAGTGTATAGCGAATGGTCTTCTTCGGTAGTAAAGGGAGTTGTAGAGCTAGCAAGATCTAAAAGAATGAGAGTAGGATACGTTGAGTTCAATCACCGATCCTATAAACATAGAAAAAATTCTAAGTTCTTTACCAGAGATTATAAATGGATGCTAGAGGAAGCCTCCAAAACCGAATGCTCTGGGAACACAAACTATGAAGACGCGCTCAAGGATGCGCTTTCCGAATTTAGAGGAAGAGGACTTAGGAACAAACACATACTCTTAATTACAGATGGCATACCTACGTCTGGAGACTGTAGCGTAACAGCGGAAAGAACAAGGGCCAAAAAGCTAGGGGTATGTATCCATTCTATATTTATTGGTTCAAAAAATTATCCTCGAATACTGCAAAAAATTTCAGGTGAGACCAGCGGATCCCAATTCATTGCGACCAGTAGGAAAAACGGCGTTATAAGAATAGAGAGAACGGATAAGAAAAAGATTGACCCCTTTGCCAGCGATAAGACTCACGCCGATCCCTTTAGTCAAGTCTTCGTGTAAGATCATCTCTTATCTCTGGTATTTATAGACTGCCCTGCGGTGAGACTCGTAGTTAGTAGAAAATTGGTGCGTCCCATCCCCCTTTGAAACGAAGTAGAGATACTTGACGTTTGCTGGTTTCAACGCGGCAGCTATGGACTCTTTTCCGGGGTTAGCTATCGGTCCAGGAGGAAGCCCCCTAATCAAATAGGTATTATACTCCGTGTAGGTAGCTAAATCACGCTTAGTCAAATTCCCTTTGGAATTCGACCCCAAGCCGTAGATTACAGTCGGATCGCTCTCAAGCCTCATTCTCCTCTTCATGCGGTTATGGAATACCGCCGAGATAAGAGGGCGTTCAGAATCATCCCCCGTTTCCTTTTCAATTATGGAGGCGAGCGTAAGTATCTCATTATCGCTAAGATGAACCCGTCGTCTTTCTTCTCCAAATCCTTCATAAACGGTATTGAACCTTTTTATCATGCCCCTAATAAACTCTTCCGGCACAACTCCCTTATTGTAGAAATAGGTGTCTGGAAAAAGGTAACCTTCGTAACCTATTGGATTATCGCCGATTAGCTCTTTGCGTAACTCCTCGTTGTTTAGCAAACTAAGAAAATCATCCCTATCAATTACGTTCTTATCATGAAGAAGCCCCGCAACTTCTAATACGTTAAGCCCCTCAGGGATTGTTACGCTGTAGCTAATTACGTCGCCCCTTACTATCCTACTTGCAACCTGAGACAAGGCTTCTCCCTTTTGAAACCTATATTCACCCGCCTTCAAAGCGTTTTGCCAGCCCTTGCTAACTACGTAAAGGATAAATAATCTATCATGTTGTATGACACCTTCTTCTTTGAGCCTATAAGATATGATTTTGAGCCCCTGCCCCCGTGTAATTAGGAAGATCGCATCTTTTGATATAAAGCTGACTTCGTTTATATAGCGTGTAACGCCCCTATACGCGAGCACCGAGACTAAACACACAGTTAGAGTTATGAAACCAAAGGAAAGCTTCTTTGAATCAAAACTAAGCATGAACTGACTTTTCCTAATCAACCATTAGTTATTATAGCTAGATCGTCCCTATGAATAACCTCTTCCGCGTATTTATAGCCTAGAATACGCTCTATTTCTGAAGTCTTAGAGCCCATGATCTTTCTAATATCGTCGGAGCCATATGAAGTTAGCCCCTTTGCAATTTTAGAGCCGTTCTCATCAACGCACGTTACCGAATCGCCAACCCCAAAATCGCCTCGCACCCCTATGATGCCCGAGGGAAGAAGGCTCTTGCCCAAAGAGACAATAGCCTTGCTCGCCCCTCCGTCAATTACAACCTCACCCGCGGATTTAAGTGTGAAAGCTATCCAATGCTTCCTTCCCTTTAGGCTCTTCACCGCAGGAAGAAATATGGTACCGACGTCCCTTGCGTCAAATATCCCCTTAAGCACGCCTTCCCTTTTGCCATTTGCAATAACCGTAGGCACGCCGAGCGCAGCCGCGCTTCTCGCCGCTTGTATCTTAGTTCTCATTCCACCTGTCGTAGTTCTTCCTAGGGTCTCCCCGGCAACGCTTTCAATCTCTTCACCTATTTCATCTATAAGTGATATAAGCTCCGCGTCATCGTTACTTCTGGGATCCTTGCTATACAAACCTTCTATGTCGGTCAACATTATGAGAATATCAGCCTCTATCAAAGATGTTACAAGCGCTGCGAGGTTATCGTTATCCCCTAGTATAATCTCGTCAACGGCGACTGTATCATTCTCATTTACAATCGGAATAGCCCCCATATCTAGTAAAGTTAAAAGCGTCTTTCGCGCATTTAAGAATCTTTTTCTATCAGCTAGTCCATCATGCGTAAGGAGAATCTGAGCAACGTGACGACCATAGACCGAGAACGCTCTCTCATAATTCCACATAAGAGCGCTCTGCCCACAGGCGGCGATTGCCTGCTTCATAGAAGTTTCTTCGGGCTTTTTATCAAGTCTGAGCTTTTTCATGCCCGAAGCAATAGCGCCCGAAGAGACGAGAACAACGTCAATCCCCTTTGAGCGCGCTTGTGAGACCTGTGAAGCTACTTTATCAAAGACTTCAACGGATAAGCTGCCTTCGGCATCGGTCAAGACGCTGCTCCCTATTTTGATAATAGCTCTTTTGACCCTAGATAATATAGATTTTCTGTCCAATCGATTCATTGTATCAAAATTATGAAAGGGGCAAGATTAGAATCCTTGACAAACAGCCTTGGTCTTTGTATGTTTAGGTTTCTGAGAAGCGGGAATAGCTCAGTTGGCTAGAGCGTCTCCTTGCCAAGGAGAAGGTCGCGGGTTCGAATCCCGTTTCCCGCTCAACAACACAACTCCTAAACAAGCCTTTGCTTGCCACCTTAGGCTAATCTTCCATAGAAACGTATCCGGGTTGTTCCTGTATTCGCTTGCACCAAGCTAACACCGACGGATAACCTGAAAGACTTACCCCACCCTCTTCAGCCAAATTAACGTAAGGGTAGCAGCATATATCCGCAATTGAATAAGATCTCGCAAGAAAATCGTTGTTTCTCAAATAACCGTCAAGAACGTTAAGTGCTAACCTGCCTTGCGTCCTTAACCTGTCAAGCTCCTTGTCATCGCGTTCTTCGGGAGAGACAAAGCGGGTTAAAGCCCGTGCCATAGCGAGATTAGGGTCAATCGTAGTTTTACCGAAGAGAAGCCACTGAGCTACTAAGCCAAAGCATTCAATGTCCTCAGGAAAAATTGGGTTCGGTGCATATTTCTTAGCCAAATATAATGGGATTGCGTTAGATTCCCAAATAACAAAGCCACCATCTACCAGAACAGGTATCTTGTTATTCGGATTTAACGCGGTGAACTCGGCGCTGTGCTGTTCACCTTTGAATACGTCAACGCAGATTCTCTCATACTCCACGCCCAGGTGGCTCAATGTTAGCCTTGATTTATAAGAGTTTCCAGATAGCGGGTGATCGTAAAGTTTTAACATCTTCAATCTTCCAGATACTTTTGAAATTGTTCGGTGAACCTATCTTTACCCATGATTTTATAAGCCAATTCCCTACTTGATATAGTGTAATCAACCTCGCTCTTTGTGCAAACCTTTTCCTCTCCATTAAAAATATCCACCCTAACCTTTACCCTGCGCCCTTTAGCTTCAACTACCTTACCCGTTATTGTTAATTCAGCGGACGCATCCACGGGTCTTAGAAACTCCATATTCAACTTAGCGGTAAGCGCTATCCTGTGTAGTCTGTCGAACATAGCCCAAAAAGCTACCTCGTCCACTAGGGCACATTGAATTCCGCCGTGTAGAATACCGGGAAAACCCTCTAGGTGCTTTTCAGGTATAAATTTAGTAAAGACCTCCCCTTTTTCATCGTTAGCGTAGAATTTAAGGCGAAGTCCAAGTTCATTCCTCGGATCACAAGCAAAACACCCATATCCCTTAAAATCAAGAAATATATTCTCTATCTCTCTAATCAACGTTCACTCTCTTTCAACTACCTTTGCCACGGCGGCGACGCGCTCGTCAGGCTCAAGATCTATAAGCTTGACTCCCTGGGTATTTCTTCCGCATTCTCTTATTCCAGAAACGTTCATACGTATCACCTTGCCACCGTGGGTAGCTATCATCATGATTTGAGTGTTGTTAGCTACTTGAAAAGCGCTTACGACCCTGCCGTTCTTGCCGGTGGTCTTTATGGCAATCACCCCCTTACCACCCCTATTGGTAAGCCTATAGCTAGATACCAAGGTCCGTTTTCCATAGCCCATTTCCGTTGCCGTCAGAACCTGGGCGTCAGGATTATCTACAACCTCCAAGCTTACTACTTCATCCCCAGAAGCAAGCTTTATACCTATAACCCCTGTAGCGCCCCTTCCCATGTCCCTCACCTTACCTTCCCTAAATCTAATTGCCTGCCCGAAATGCGAGGTAAGCAGTATTTCATCGCCACCGCTTGTGAGCTTAGCAGCTATTAACTCGTCCTCATCACGTATATTAAGGGCAATGATACCACCCGCTCGCGGCCTTGAATATGACGTGAGGCTCGTTTTCTTGACAATTCCATTCTTAGTTGCCATAAGCACGTATTTGCTGTCATCGAAATTGGTAATCGGAAGCACCGCTGCTACCTTCTCTCGTGAAGCGAGACTAAGCAAATTTACCAAAGCCTTACCCCTAGCCGTAGGTCCGGCCTCGGGGAGCTCATGAACCTTGAGCCAGTAGCATTTACCCAGATTCGAGAAGAATAATACGTAGTTGTGCTTAGAAGCGATAAATAAAGTTTCGACAAAGTCCATATCCTTCGTCGTCATTCCGGTCCTTCCCTTGCCACCCCTCTTCTGCGCCCTATAGATGCTTAGCGAAGTAGTCTTGATATAACCTTCGTGAGTTATGGTTGCAACCATATCCTCATCGGCTATTAGGTCTTCTAATGAAAGTTCTTCGGTGCTATCTAAAATCTCAGTTCTTCTTACGTCGCCATAACGGTCTTTGATTTCCGTTAATTCTTCCGTAACAATACCAAGTATTAGATTCTCGTCCGCTAAAACCTCATTCAATCTTTTCACTGTGGAGATAAGCTCCCTTCTTTCATCCAAAATCTTGTCCATTTCAATGGCAGTGAGGCGCTGAAGACGCATGTCTAAAATCGCCTGAGCCTGAACGTCAGTAAGTCCGAGTCTCGACATAAGCTTGGTTTTTGCCGCGCTGGGACGCTCAGATTTTCTGATAAGCTCTATGACTTCATCAATGCTATCAAGTGCTATTTTTAAACCTTCAAGGATATGAAGCCTTGCTTCCGCTTTTCTGAGTTCATATTGGGTCCTTCTCGTAACAACCTCTTTTCGGTGGACTATAAAATGGTTAATTGTATCTCTTAGCGAAAGAACACGGGGCTGATTCCTTACCAGCGCCAGCATAATAACGCCATAAGAAGTATCCATTGGAGTATGCTTATATAACTGGTTCAATACGACCTCGGCAACTTCCCCGCGCTTAATTTCTATTACTACCCTTATACCTTCTCTATCCGACTCATCCCTTATATCAGAAATACCTTTTATCCTATCTTCTTTGACCAAATCGGCGATACGCTCTATCAGCTTTGCTTTGTTTATCTGATATGGTATTTCGCTTACTATAATTATTTCTCTGTCGCCCTTCTTCTGCTTCTCTATTTTAGCTCTAGCCCTAACGCGTATTATGCCTCGTCCTGTTTCATACGCATCCCTAATCGGACTTCTCCCTGTGATGAAGCCACCCGTAGGGAAATCAGGTCCAGGCAGGTGCGTCATAAGTTCATCAAGCGATATATCCGGATTCTTTATCTGCGCAACTACGGCATCCACCAATTCGGCCAGGTTATGAGGTGGTATATTCGTGGACATGCCAACTGCAATTCCGGATGAACCATTCAATAAAAGATTTGGGATTTTAGAAGGAAGGACTACAGGCTCTTGCTCGCCACCGTCATAATTAGGCACAAAGTCAACCGTGTCTTTGTCCAGGTCATCAAGCATCTCGCTTGCGATTCTATCTAGCCTGACCTCAGTATATCTCATTGCCGCGGGAGGATCGCCGTCAATAGACCCAAAGTTTCCTTGTCCATCTACCAGCGTATAGCGCATCGAGAAATCCTGCGCCATGCGGACGAGCGTATCATAAATCGCGGCGTCCCCGTGGGGATGGTATCTACCCATAACGTCACCTACGATTCTCGCGGATTTTTTGTAAGGTCTGTTCCACTGGTTACCAACCTTATCCATCCCGTAGAGAATCCGCCTATGAACGGGTTTTAACCCATCTCTAACGTCAGGCAGAGCACGCCCGACAATAACGCTCATCGAGTAGCTAAGATAGGAATCCTTCATCTCGTCTTCAATGTTGACTGGTAAAATCTGAGATGGCGTCGGCATTATATAAAGCGTCCTCCCAACCGTTTATAAATATTGGCAAAAGTAAGATTCTGAATGATCCCCAACAAAGTACGTTCCCTCATTTATCAAGCAGGGAGCATTAGGGGAAACAAGCAAGAGAGGGTAAGGTTATATAAAATCGGTGCGAGAGTCAATCAATTCACCCCTTACAGATTGATCAGATTGATCAAAACGTGTTTACATAATAAACTCTTAGGTGTAAGATGGGTGGTTACATTTCAGATAAGGGGTGAGACAAATGGCGAAAGAAACTGTTCTAATAACAGGGGCGTCATCGGGGATTGGATTGGAGTTCGCTAAACTTTTTGCCAAAGACGGGTCGGATCTGGTGCTCGTTGCTAGAAGGGAGGACAGGCTTAACCAACTATCGGAAGAGCTCAAAACTAAACATGGAATTAACGTTCACGTTTTAGCAAAAGACCTGTCCGAAAGTTCAGCGCCCGTGGAAATTTTCAACCGTCTAAGCGAAGAGGGCATAGATATAGACGTAGTGGTAAATAACGCCGGATTCGGCACTAAAGGAGCAATTGCCGAGCTAGACACCGAACACCAGCTAGACATGATACGGGTTAACGTGATGGCACTTACCAATCTTACTAGACTCTTTCTTCCAGGATTTATAGAAAGGGGTTACGGCGGCATATTGAACGTAGGGTCGCTCGCGGGTTTTCAGCCGGGACCTTACCTAGCCGTCTATTACGCCACAAAGGCTTACGTGCTTTCATTTACGGAAGCATTGGCAGAGGAAATCACAAACCCTAACATTCAAATCTCGTGTTTAGCTCCGGGTCCGGTTAGGACTGAGTTTGGAGAAAAATCACATCTTGACGACTCACTCCTGTTTAAGGTCAGTCTGCTTGACGTCGAGCCAGTAGTAAAAGCAGGCTATGAAGGCTTCAGAAAAGGTAAGACCATAGTGATACCTGGATTTAAAGCGGGGATCGTGCCGTTCCTAAACAGACTGACGCCGCGCGTCTTAGTAAGAAAAATAGCAAAGGCTCTAAACACAAGATAGTTGTTAGCTTACAGCTTCTATCCTCATACTTAAAACTAATAAAAGCCCCTAAGCTGTTTTATTATATTGTCGGATTTGCCTATAATGCTCCTACATTCGGGGAGAGACTCAAGAAAATACTTTCCATAAAACTTGCTTATTATCCTACGGTCTAAAACCAGCACAGCGCCACGGTCAGTCTTTGTTCTTATAAGCCTCCCAAAACCTTGCTTGAACTTCAGAACTGCTACCGGAACACTATAATTCAAAAACGAATTTATACCCTGAGCCTCCATATCCTCTATACGCGCCTCTATAACAGGATCCGTAGGAACTCTGAAAGGAAGCCTCGTTATTACAACTAGTCTCAGAGAATCCCCAGGAACGTCAACCCCTTCCCAAAAGCTATCTGTTGCGAATAGAACCGAACCGTGTTCTACTCTAAGTTTATCCAAAAGCCTTCGTCTTGTAAGTAGCCCTTGTTTTAGAATCATTATTCCGTTTGATTCTAGCTCCTCATGAACATCCTCATATACAGAATTGAGGAGGGAATAAGAGGTAAAGAGTATAAGGGCATTACCCCTTGAAGCCTGTACCGCTTGTTTAATAATAGACACGATACAGGAGGCATAATTTCGTTTGGCATGATCAGGACGACGCTTTGCATTAGGCTCCGGAACGTCATTAGGAATTGCCAGGAGGAGCTGCTCATTATAATTAAAAGGGGAGTTCAGCACCAACTCATCCACCCGATCCTGTTCTGACAACCCAAGACTAGTCTTTAAGAACTCAAAACTCTTGCCCATGGTCTTAACTATTGCCCCACTGCCATAGTAGCTGAAGTCATTATGACGGTATCACAACATGAATACAGACTTTCTTGTAGAGAGCCCGAAATATCCAGAGGCGACAAACCAATGCCGGAAATTATACTGCCTCTCCTTTGTCTTCCTTCAATCCATCGGACGTAGCCGTCTCTTTCCTTACTTAAGAAAGCACTTATAACGTCTGAGTAATAATTGAGCTTGTTCGCAACCCCATTGAATTCAACCATTAACTTCGCTACTTCTACTTCCTCTTCATAATCAATTAGAAGATGAGTGAATGATTTAATTTCTTTGTGAAGCTCGTTAAGCCTTATACGTAAAGCAACGAACTTCTCATCAATACCTGCCCACTCCTCTCTAAAGTAAATATGTTCAGTAACCCTTAAATTAACCTCTCCGGTGGGTAGCGAGCCTGAGGAGGAGGTGTCCTTAGGTCGCCGAAGGGACGAAGAGGCATCAGGAGACACACAGAGCGCAACATTATAAAGAGAATCGAAGGCATCCGTGACGTAGCTCTCAATCACGTCAACACTAGGAGACAAGATTTTATCCGCTTTTTCTAGCACCTTGTTGAGCATGCCCTCGCCTATATGCTTTATGAGCTTGCTAGCAAGCGAAACCATCCAGAGGATAAGCCCTTTAGCCTCACCCTTACGGCTCTTTCTCTTGAGTCGCCTTAATATCCTGATTATGCCAAACTTAGTCGCACGCATACCGAAATGTGACGTTGCTGCATCTACTAGGTGATGAGCCTCATCGAAAATCACCCTCTTGAAAGGGGGTAAGACGCCAGCTTCGCTGTTGTCGGAGGCGCTTTTTATAGATAGGTCAGCAAAGAGCAGATGATGATTGACTACCAAAATCTGAGAGGACGCGCTCTTGCGCCTTGATTTATAAAAGAAACATTTGGAGTAATATGGGCATCCGGCTCTGAGACAACTATCACTATCTGCGGAAACCTTGTCCCATACGCTATCGGGAGGAGTAAAATTAAGATCCGAAAGCGATCCGTCATCAGTCACTCTAGACCATTCTAAGACATCGGTAAGAGCATCTACTTCTTCCTCTTCCGCCATTTCGAAAAGCCCGTCACCAATGGTGTCGGCTCTAAGAAGACAAAGGTAATTGCCCATTCCTTTAACAAGAGAATAGCTAAAATCCTCGTCCAGCGCTTTTGCTAAAAGGGGCAAATCTTTATCTATAAGCTGTTCTTGGAGATTTATAGTGTTAGTAGATATAACGACCCTTTCATCATTCTGAAGAGACCAGTATAAGGCAGGGATAAGATAAGCAAGAGTCTTACCTGTGCCAGTGCCCGCTTCTATAAGCGAAATTCTACTATTATTAAACGCCGATGAAACTGCCTCAAGCATATCTAACTGCTCTTCCCTTTGCTCATAATCTTCCTTCATCACGTTCGCTATTTCGCCATGCGGAAGCAAAAGCACCTTCATCTTATCTATATTAAGAGATTTTTTTTCCTTTTCTAAAAAAGGTTCAACCACAACGTAAACACGATCCACTTCGTTATTCACTATAAAAAAACCAATACCCTGATTGCCAAACAGTGAAGCCATTCGGACGTCCTGATTAGAAGGATTAAGATTCCCTGAAGGGTGATTATGTATTACAACATCTCCGGGTTGCGCCGAATCTATCACGGCCGGTGCAGAGCTATCGTTACCACGAGCAACAACCTTTATATGTTCAACAAGCCAATCAACACGCTTCCCTGACAGTCGCTGTGAAGGTTGTTCGCGAGCCGCATTAGGGAATGGGGAACGAGAACCAACAAAGAAAACCTCGTTTCCTAAAGTTTCTCTGATGGCTTGCCTTATCTGCTCCCTGACGTCGTCGGTAAAAAAATCCCTATCTGTCATTACGGAAAAGTTTACATTATCTAGTATGGTTTAGCACGGCGTCAGCATTACTAGTTGCTAAATATAAAGGGTTTGATAGTTTATCTTTCTACCTAGTGGGAGGGATGGCTGAGTGGACGAAAGCGCTGGTCTCGAAAACCAGTAGAGTCAAACGGCTCTCGTGGGTTCGAATCCCACTCCCTCCGCCAATTTTCACTTTTTGCGAAATCGTAAGAGGTTGCCTCGGCGCAAAGCGCCTCGGCATGGTATTTCTCCGCTATTTTAAAGGCATTTTTGAAGTCGCACGCCAGCGTGCGGTCGGCAATGCGGAAGTTCGAACCAATCTTTTTGAGAAAACCCCGAATCCTTTCGGGATTTTCTTGTTGAGCGCATTTTTCGGCTTGGTTGGCTTCTTTTATGAAGTTTATAGCAAGTTCGAACCGATTATTGCTCTTTCGCCCAAAAGCGGTGATTTTTTCTTCCAAATCCTTTTTTGCGAGAATGAGCTTGTGTTTTTTAGCGGTATATTCAGCTTGTGATAAATTGCCGCCCAGTGTAAAACTATATGAATATGTCAAAAGAAAAATCCACAATCGGGAACAATATAAAGAAATACAGAAACAAGCTCGGTATTTCTCAAGATGTGCTTTCAAAAAAGGCAGATTTGGCTTTTCATACGATTGCTAAAATTGAGGCGGGATCAACCCCTAACCCGACAATTAATACAGTCAAAAAAATCGCGGACGCTCTCGGCGTTTCGCTTGATGATTTAATGAAATAAAATATGGCAAATTCTAAAGAAGCAAAAGCACGAATAAAAATAAACAAACTGCTTGAACAAGCGGGCTGGCATTTTTTTGATAATGAAAAAGGACAGGCAAACATTCAACTTGAACCAAATGTAAAACTTACCCAAAAAGATATTGACGCTTTTGGCGAAAATTTTGAATCTACAAAAAACGGCTTTATTGATTTTTTATTGCTTGATGAAAAAGGTTTCCCGCTTGTTATTTTGGAAGCCAAAAAGGAAGATAAAAATCCGTTAGACGGAAAAGAACAAGCGAGGAAATATGCCCACACCGAAAATGCTCGTTTTGCAATTCTTTCAAACGGCAACCTTCATTATTTTTGGGATTTGGAACGAGGCGATCCCGAAATTATTACGGAATTTCCAACGCAAGAATCTTTGAAGCACAGACAGGATTTCAAACCCGATAACCAGCGTTTAGCGGACGAAGAAGTCAAAGATGATTATATTGCCCTCACGCAAAATCCAAATTTCAAAGATGACCCCCGCTATCTCAAAGAAGATACACGCGAACAATATCTTTGGGACGAAAATTTACGAATTTTGCGCCCTTATCAGCTCAAAGCAATTCACGCTTTGCAAAAATCCGCCGAAGCAGGAAATGATCGTTTTCTTTTTGAAATGGCGACAGGAACGGGAAAAACGCTTATTTCCGCCGCAATTATCAAGCTATTCTTAAGAACGGGAAACGCAAAAGGAATTTTATTTTTGGTTGATCGCTTGGAATTAGAAAATCAAGCACATAAAAACTTTGACCGCTATTTGAGGAATGATTTTTCTTCCGTTATCTACAAGCAAAATCGCGACGACTGGAAAAAGGCGGAAATTGTCATTTCAACAGTCCAAAGTCTTTCGGCACAAGATAAATACAAAAAACTTTTCTCGCCGACTGATTTTGATTTAGTTATTGCTGACGAGAGCCACCGAGCAATCGGTGGAAACTCGCGCGCGGTTTTTGAATACTTTATCGGCTATAAATTGGGCTTAACCGCAACGCCGAAAGATTATTTGAAAAATGTTGATCCGCAAAAACTTTCACAGAAAGACCCGCGAGCTTGGGAAAGACGACAACTCTTGGACACTTACACGACTTTTGGTTGTAAAAACGTCGAGCCGACTTTCCGTTTTAGCTTGCTTGACGGTGTGCGAGAAGGGTTTTTGATAAATCTTATTGTTTCAGACGCGCGAACCGACATCACCACCAAATTGCTATCCGAAAAAGGTTATGCGGTTATGGTTGAAGATGAAGAAGGCAGAGAAAGCGAAGGAACATTTTTCCAAAAGGATTTTGAAAAGAAATTCTTTTCCGAAAAAACAAATCGTGTCTTTTGCCAGACATTTATTGAAAACGCCGTCAAAGACCCAATAAGTGGTGAAATTGGCAAAAGCATTATATTTTGCGTTAGCCAAAAGCACGCTTCAAAAATTACCCAAACGCTTAATAAAATGGTGAGCAAGCTTTGTCCCGACAAATACAATTCAGATTTTGCCGTGCAAATCACCTCAAACATTCAGAACTCCCAGCAAATGACGATAAACTTTGCCAACAACAACCTGAACGGACACACCAAGTTTTTGGAAAATTACAAATCCAGTAAAACGAGGGTTTGCGTAACTGTCGGAATGATGACGACTGGTTATGACTGCCAAGATATTTTGAATCTTGCGCTTATGCGTCCCGTCTTTTCGCCGACTGATTTTATTCAGATTAAAGGACGAGGAACAAGAAAATTCACTTTTGAATATACCGACGAAGACGGCGAGAAACACAAAGCAACCAAAGAGCATTTCAAATTTTTCGATTTCTTCGCAAACTGCGAATACTTTGAAGAAAAATTTGATTATGACGAGGTTTTGCAATTGCCAATCAAACAAAAAGGAACAGGTGGAGAAGGGTCTGTCGGCGTTGATATTGATGAAATAGAAATATTTAATCCCGACAAAGTAAAAACGCTTACTGAAACACCTGTCGGAATCGAGGGAATGAAAGTTGATCGTAAACTTTTTGAAAAAGCCCGCGAAGAATTGCAAAAAGATACGGAAGTAAAATCAGCCGTTGAAAACGAGCAATGGGACAAAGCCGTGCAAATTATGCGCGACAAATACGAAGACAAACCGCAATTATTCCTCAATCTTGAAAAAATCCGCAAGAGCGAAAATCTTGATCGCCGTATTTCTTGGCGTGAATTTTTGGAACGAGCTTTTGGCTTGATTGATGTTTTCAAATCCAAAGACGAAAAATTGGAAGAAGAATGCGAAAAGTTTATCTCAATCTACAAGCCCGAAAGCAAATATGTTCCGCATATCAAAAATTATCTGAAAGCGTATGTTACGAGCGAATATTTCAGAAATGAAATAAATAATCAACGATTTCCGAGAGAATTTGCTGGATTTACAATGGCAGAGTTTAAGCAATTGAACGGCTGGCGGGAAACTGTACCTACTTATGTTAAAGATTATGTGCCGGTTAATGTTTATATGAGGTAACCAAAAATATTATGCTTGATCAAACTACAAAACGAAAAATTGACTCCGCTCGGCAAATCCTTGTTGGTAAAGTTCCTGATCCAAAAGCACAGGTTGAGCAAATCACAACTGCTCTTATCTATAAGTTTATGGATGACATGGATAAGGAAAACGAAGAGGTTGGATTAAAAACTCAATTTTTCATTGATGATTGGAAAAAGTTTTCATGGACGAAAATTTTGGACAACAAACTTTCAGGAAAAGAACGCCTTGATCTGTATATTCAGGCAATTACGAATATGTCAAAAAATCCGCATATTCCGCAATTGTTCCGTGATATTTTCAAAGGTGCGTTTTTGCCATACAACGACCCTCACACGCTTTCACTCTTCCTCAAAGAGATAAACGAATTTAATTACGAACACAGCGAAAACTTAGGAAATGCTTTTGAATATTTGCTTTCCATTCTCGGGAGCCAAGGCGACGCCGGGCAATTCCGCACACCTCGCCACATTATTGATTTTATTGTTGAGGTGGTTGATCCAAAGAAAAATGAAACAATCCTTGATCCCTCTTGCGGAACGGCTGGATTTTTGATTTCCGCCTATAAACATATTTTGAAAACCAATAAAGAAAAACCGCTCACACCAGACGAAAAATTGAAATTGATGAATAATCTTGCGGGCTACGATATTTCGCCAGATATGGTGAAATTGGCACTTGTGAATATGTATCTGCACGGATTCCAAGAGCCAAAAATCCACGAGTATGATTCACTGACAAGCGAAAAGCGTTGGGAAGAAACTTTTGATGTTGTTCTCGCCAATCCGCCATTTATGACTCCGACAGGCGGGATTCGTCCACACAAGCGATTTAGTATCCAAGCCAATCGAGCCGAAGTGCTTTTTGTAGATTATATTGTTGAGCATTTAACAATTAAAGGGCGGGCTGGAATTATTGTTCCCGAAGGAATAATTTTTCAATCAAGCAATGCTTATAAACAATTGCGTAAACAATTAGTCGAAGACGGACTTTTTGCAGTTGTTTCGCTTCCTGCGGGCGTTTTTAATCCTTATGCAGGAGTAAAAACCAGTGTTTTACTTTTTGATAATGAGATTTCAAAGAAAACAAAAAACTTTTTATTTGTGAAAATTCAAAATGACGGTTTTGATTTAGGCGCGCAAAGGCGGGAAAATGGCAAAAACGATTTGCCTTTGGCATTGGAAGTTATCAAGAAATATAAATCATCGTTTGATGATAAAAAATTTAGTGAAGACGAAAAGCAAATCGCTCATATTGTTGCCAAAGAAAAAATAATTGCGACAGGTGATTACAATCTTTCGGGGGATAGATATAAAGAGATAACAAATTTTGCTAATCAAAAATGGGAAATGGTAGAGTTAGGTGAAGTTTTAGAATACGAACAACCAACAAAATATATTGTGGAGTCCGTTAATTATAGCGACGAATACAAAACTCCTGTTTTGACTGCTGGCCAAACATTTATTTTGGGGTATACAGACGAAACCGAAGGCATATTCCCAGCAAAAAATCTACCAGTCATTATTTTTGATGATTTTACAACCGCAACAAAGTTTGTTGACTTTCCTTTTAAGGTTAAATCATCTGCGATGAAGATCTTGCATACAAAAAGAGAGAAAGCCGATACAGAATTTTTATTTTATGCCATGCAGGACATAAAGTTTAATCACGATACACATAAGCGATACTGGATTTCAGAATATTCAAAAATCAAAATCCCACTTCCGCCGATTGAAGTCCAAAAAGAAATCGTTGAACAGATTGAAGTCAAGCAAAACGCCATAGATCACGCCAAAGCCATTATCCAAAATCTAGGGAGAGAGAGACGATATTTTGGTCAGGCACTTAGAAAATTAGAAGGTGTTGAGTGGGTGGAATTGGGGAATGAAAATATTTTTAAAATTGAATCGGGAGGCACACCAGATACAAACAATAAAGATTATTGGAATGGTGAAATAAATTGGGCAACACTTGTTGATTTACCTCAAGACGATTATATTACAGAACTTAAAGAAACAAAGCGTAAAATAACGGAATTAGGACTTTCAAAATCTTCAGCAAAATTATTGCCAAAAGAATCAATTTTAGTTTCTTCTCGTGCAACAATCGGACGAGTTGCTATTGCAAAAGAACAAACAGCAACAAATCAAGGATTTAAAAACATCATTGTTAATGATACGTCAAAAGCATTGCCTTATTTTGTCGCTATGTGCATGACTTCAAAAATTGATGAGATGAAAGCATTGGCAACAGGTGGAACTTTTGGGGAAGTGTCAAAAAGTAAAATGCAAAAACTAAAAATTCCGCTTCCGACCTTGGAAATTCAGAAAAAACTTGTTGCCGAAGCGGAAAAAGAACAACAAATAATCAACGCAAACAAACAATTGATTGAAATAATGGAACAAAAAATTTCCGATGTTTTAAGCGAGATATAAATATGATCAGCAAAATATCAAAACTCAAAAACTTCGGCATATTTCATGATTTTACTTGGAAAAAAGAGCTTTCTGATTTCAAAAAATTCAATCTGATATATGGCTGGAATAGAAGTGGAAAAACTACAATTTCTCGCGTTCTTGCGAGCTGTGAGAAAAAATGCACTTACGACAAAGATAAATTCAAGCAATACCCCGAAAATGGAGAGTTTGAAATAAAAACCAATGACGGAACTACTGTAAAAAATACTGATGTCGCCACAAATGTTTTGCCGATAAAAATTTTCAATCAAGATTTTATAGATGACAACATTTCCTTTGATCCTTCTGATTCATGCAATCCGATTATTTATGTGAGCGAAGAAGATATTGAGAGTAAAAAACGGCTTGAACAGTTGAAACTAGGTAAAATTACTCTTTGCAAATCATACGAACAGAAGAAAAAAGACAAATCGGCAAAAGAAGAAACAAAAAATACTTTTCTAACTAGTCTCGGGCGAGAAATCGCGAATATTCTTTTTGACAAGTCGTATAACAAGACAAAAGCAGAAAATAAAATCAATTCTATCGGTGTTGATAATTTTTCCGACAAAAGCCTATATGACAAAGATAAGAAAAAATATGAGGTAATAAGTAAAAGCGAAGCGGGCGAAACGCAAACCGCATTTTCAGAATATAACTTTTCTTTTTCTTTTGATGACGAAACCGTCGATAATTTTCAAAAGACTTTTGAAAAAATTGTAGCTTTGCTTGGCAAAAAAGTTGTTTCGGAAACGCTAGATAGATTAAAAGACGATCAAGTTTTGAATAGTTGGGTGAAACAAGGTTTTGATTTACACAAAACAAAAGAAGAAAAAGAAAAATGTTTATTTTGCCAAAAACCACTCGAAAATGACTTTTTAGCTACACTTTCAAAACATTTCAGCAAAGACTATGAAGCCCTACAAAGCGAAATCACAAGTCTAAAAAGTGAAATTTTAGAAATAAAACGACTAGAGATCCCAACGGAAAATAATAAACTTTACCCCGATCTAAAAGAGAGATACATCAGCAAGGCAAAGGATCTTAACGAAGTTATCAAAAAAATAAATACTTGGATTGACAAAGCGACAGAATCACTTCAGGAAAAATACGACAACCCACTTGCCAATATTTCAAGCCCCGCACAGCCAGAAGATTTTTTATCATCGTACAATGGCGAAATTTTGGAACTGAACAAAATTATTGAAGAGCATAATGAGAAAGCAAGTAATCACGAAAACGAGGTTTCAATTGCCCGCGAAAAACTTGAATTGAATTCAATCGCGACTGCTTTAGCGGGTCAGGACTATAAAAAAATGGGAACTGATTTAGAAAAAGCATTGAGAAACGAAACAGAAGCTCAAAACGCGGTCAATAAAAATAATTCAGATATTGAAAAACTTGAAAAACAAGTTTCAGACATTGGTAAGGCGATTGCATCTATCAACAAACATCTGAAAGAATTTTTCGGCAGAAAAGAGATTGAACTTGCATTGGATAGAGATAACAAGGGTTACACAATAAAAAGAGATGGGAAACCAGCAAAAAATTTGAGCGAAGGAGAAAAAACCGCAATTGCTTTTTCGTATTTTGTCGTAAAAGTTGGCGAAGGCGATTTTGATAAATCAAAAGGAATTATTTTTATTGACGATCCAATCTCCAGCTTTGACTCAAACTTCATTTATCACTGTTTTTCAATGATAAACACACATTTCAAAGAAGTGGGGCAACTTTTTATCTCTACGCACAATTTTCAGCTTTTCAACTTGGTTAAAGAATGGTTTATCAATAAAAACAATTCAACGAAAAAACCAATTCCTTGCGAGTTTTTCATGGTAGAAAATTTTACTGAATCAGATGTGAGAAAAGCAAAAATTGTTAAGCTTGATAAAACTCTGCAAAATTATAAATCCGAATATCACTTTTTATTTGCCAAGCTCAAGGAATTTTCAGAAAAACAAGACACTCAATATGAAGATTTTTATACGGTTGGAAATATGGCGAGAAGATTTTTTGATATTTTTGCAGATTTCAAGATACCGACAACGGGTGATCAAAAGTCTAAAATGGGAGTATTTATCAAAAATATCAATGATCCAGATGAGAAAATTAGCAATGTTGACGCGGGCAAAGCATACAAGTTGGTCAATGACTTTTCTCACAATTCCAATCCAACAAGCACAATCGAGCATAAAGATAAAGGCGAAAGCAAAGACGCGATCAAGATTTTATTGAATATTGTAAAAAAATCAGACCCGAAGCATTTTGAAATTTTGGAGAAGAATTTTTAGTTTCATAGTCCCACCGTCCCACCGAAAAGTTTTGGGGGCGAAGCCCAAGTAGGCGGGCAAAAAGGAAGGGGGATGGGGCGGGCTTCCTTATTGGGGGTTTTGTTCAAAGAAAGTTCAAACTTCGTCCAAAGAACACCGCCATTCATCTAAATCCTTTGGTTTAGTTTTTGAATCTAAATAAAAATTACAATACAGTTTAAACCCGTTAGTATTTACGGGTTGAAAGATGGTTTGGGAAGAGGGGAAAGTCTGAACTGTGATTTCTGGGATTACATGATAGTAGGCTATGATTAAAAAGATAAAGATCAAATCCCCCTGTATCCCCCTTTTCTAAAGGGGGATTTATATTTAGCATGCTTTAACCTCGCCTAAAAAGCCTTTTAAGAGACGGATAAATACCTGTTAAATTTCAAGCTGACTACTTAAATTTCGCCACGTTAACACAACGAGATACCTTAACTCTGTGCCAAACCACCTCTCCTAATTATACCTATCTCGCTAAATTAAGCGTGATTCTTCTCTTCTCTATATCCGAGTTCACGACTTTTACCCTTACCCTCTGCCCTACGTTAAACCAGCGTTTTCTCCAATCCTTAACGCTCTCTCTGGGAATCAAGCCTTCAACGTATATATCTTCAATCTCTACGAATATACCGAATGGCAAGACGCTTATTACGGTTCCTTCAAATTCCTTATTGACGTGAGATTTCATTAGATAAGCCGTTTCAAGGTTGATAGATTCCCTTTCAATGGTAGTTGCAATCCTTTCTTTCTTAGAAGAATGCTCGGCTATCCAATCGAGCGAATCTTTTTTGTAAGGAAGGGATTTTCTCTCTAATAAAGAATTTACTATTCTATGCACGATTAAATCTGGATAGCGTCTTATAGGAGAGGTGAAGTGGGTGTAATGCTCGAGACCTAGCCCAAAATGGCCATGCCTTAAAGTCGAGTAAACGGCTTTATTGAGCGAGCGGAGTATCAGCATATTAACGGCGACCTTGTTTAACTTGTTCTTGCTTTTTTCAACAACTTCCTGGATTTCAAAGGCGCTCGCAGAGCCGTTTACAGACATTGTATAACCCAACTTCCTTAAAGCTTCGGACAACTCAACCAACACTTCCCTATCGGGCGGCTCGTGTATTCTGTAAAGGGAGGAGGCGTTTGAGCTAAATACGAAATTCGCAACGGCGGTATTAGCGGCTATCATAAATTCCTCAATCATCTCATGAGCCAGATTCCTCTCCGCCTTTACGACGTCAACGATCTTTCCCCGCTCATTCCTTACAAGCTCAGGCTCTGGTATGTCAAAAAACAACTCTCCAGCCTCAACCCTTCGCGACCTTACTTTTTTGAAAAGCTCCCGCATAAGTTTTAGCTTTGTGATTATCTGCTTTTCCGCATCTGATACCCTACCCCTCTTTTCAAGAGTATCCGCAACGTATTTATAAGTAGTCCTTGCAGAGCTTCTAATCACGCTATCGTATATTTTGGAGCGTAGCATCTCCCCTTTGAAATTAAAGTTAATCTCAACCGTCTTTGTGAGTCTATCTTTATAAGGAACTAAACTGCATAAATCATTTGAAAGCCTCTCGGGAAGCATTGGCACCACGCTATCCGCAAGGTAAACGCTAGTAGCCCTATTAAACGCCTCGTTGTCCAACTTACTCCCTAGAATGACGTAATAAGAAACGTCAGCGATAGACACATAGAGTTTATAGCCGTTTTTAGTCTTCTTGATACCTACCGCGTCATCAAAATCCTTCGCATTTTCATTATCAATAGTGAATATTGTTTCTTTTCTCAGATCAACCCTTCTCTCTATCTCGCTTTGGGAAATTTCTCCTAACACTTCCTCCAATTCTCTCATTGACTTTGGGGAGAATGCGGAAGGGAGGTCATATTCAACCAGTAAAGCCCTCTTTTCCGCTTCCATATCTCCCACTTTTCCTAGAATGTCCACGACGCTCCCCTGCAATTGGCGCGTCTTTGAAAGCTTTTTGCCCAACTCAGCCACAATTATGCTATTGTTCCTTAAATTCTTAATCTCATCCGGCAGAAGCTCTAAACTCGGCAACTTCTCGTCTTTCGGCACAAGCTTTCCCGTCTTGCCCGTTTTGATGTACTTGCCAAGAATCCTATCCCCTTTCATCAATCCCACTATCGGTTTTGAGGGAAACGCGACATCACTTTTCTTCTTGTTTTTATACTCGGAAGTCACATATTTACCCCCCTGCACCTTCCTGAGTTTGCCGTTGCTTACCATTTCTTTGAGAATCTTTTTGATTACATGCTTAGCTTCTTCAGAAATGCCTAGACGCGCCGAAATCTCTTTGAATCTCATAGGTCGATTGCCTGAATTTCTTAGCAATCTTAATAGATCATTGGGCTTAGGAACTCTCATATAAAAACCACCGCGAAGCGTCCGTTCATCATTACTGGAAAGCAACGAAGAGAAACTAACTTAGCTAAAACTGTTTTAGAATACTTTATAGTGCTAAGTTTACACGCTTAATTGGCTATGTTAAATAACGGCTCTGGTAATGAGAACAATTGATATTCCCCTAGATTCGTATATAGTGTTCATCTAAATACGATTAAGTTCAGTTACGGAGGGATGAGTTAAGTGCTAAGCAAAAACATTCCCGGCGCAATGCTTGTATGCTTAATACTATTCTTGTTTATTGGAATAGGGCTTTATCTAGGAATTTCAATAAACTGGCAGGCGTATTTTAAGTATCTTGCGCTAATTGCGGTAATAGCGTTTACTATATCCGCAGTCGTAAATACTGTGCCCCCGGGCAGTAGAAAGGAATAATTCAGTCAGAGGGGAGGCAATTGACAAAACGCATACTGCACTTTTCCAAACCCCTCTGCAAGACGTGAATCAGATAGCTTAAAAGAGTGCTTACCGAACAGGGGAGTTGTTCGCTATATCCTCATAATACACTTCTGCTTCTTTCGTAAACACCTCGCCGGGCTCCGACTCAACTAACAGCGCAAAAGGCTGCCTTTCTGAAGGATTGAGCGGCGTATTTGAACCTTCTCTAAAAATAGACGTCGAGGCTTCCCTAATGATATTTCCCTTATCATCCTTTAGAACAACAACTACGTAAACTGAATTTACAGCCGTATTACCTGTGTTTACAACATAGCCGCTAAACTCTGAAACTCCCTTTCCATATACGGTTTTCTCAAGTATGGGTCCATCCAACTTTACAACACCGTCCCCATCAACGCTATCACAACCCCAGATAAACAGCAAAGAAACAATTACGCTTAACAGGACTGCGTATCTCTTCATTTCTTCCTATTCTCCGCCAAATCAGATATGGAAATCACGTTTTTACTAGATCCGTGAATTTTTCCTGCATTTTCTTTATGTTCAACATACTCAACGTCAGTTTTATGATCCTGAATTATATCGCCAAGCACCTTGTGCATGATTTTAAGAGCCCCTATAGAGTGCTCTCTTAAATACCCCTTATCAAACACAACCTCCTTCTTCCTTTTCATCAGGAGATAAAGAATGAACGCCTGATTGTTAAGCACAATAAGCATTGCTAAGTATAACAAATAATTGTCCGCAAAAACCCTTTTCAAGATAGACTTGGTATCAGAATCAATCTTCACAATTCCAAATGGTTCCGTCTCCATTCGCGTTGAGAAAGGCACGGATACTGAAATTACCCCATCTGTATCTCTCACAGAAAAACCACCCTCAGGGTAAAATTCACTTAAGAATAAATTGTTATTAGACTCCGACTTTCCCATAAAGTCATCTCTGAAAACAACGCTAAAGAATTTAGGCGCTATCTCAAACGTGTTAAACAGTTTTTTTCTCCCAAGCCTCTTATCCAGAAAATGGTAGAACCCACCGCTAGCTGGCACATGCCCCTCTTCGGAGTAAAAATCACTCGCCAAATCCCCTATTGTCTCGGAGATCGCCCTTGTCTTAGATACGAACTCGTTCTTAGCCTTATCAAACTGAAATAGGAACACAAGCCCTATAAGAGCAAGAATACAAATCTCTATGCCTATTGTCTTAAGAATTGTCGACAACCTGTTTGTCAAGCGCATTTTCTCATAAACTCTTCTAGTATCTCCCGAACCCCTTTACTATTCACGTGTCTTAGCAACATAAAGATCATTCCCTCAAAATCCTTCCTCATCGGACTATCCAGGCTTCTATAAAGATTTACAAGTGCTTTTTCGCCGTCCGTCAAAATCTCAAAGACATCCTGCGGAATTTCCTCTCTTTGCATAAACCTTTCAAGACGCTCTCTTCTGGCAACGCTCCATAGCTCGCTAATATCAACGCCTAATATCATTGAAATTTGCCCACACCGCCCAAGAGACGGAGCGTCAACTTTGCCGGTCTCGAGCTGATGTATGAACACGCTGGAAACTTCAAGAGAATGAGCCAGTTCCTCCTGGGTTATATTCTTCTGTTTCCTCTTGCTTTTCAGATAATCTCCAAATTTCATCCTTACCTCCGCAAACTATGTAAATCTTGCCACTATATCAATTCACTTATACTTGTTAGTTTATATTATTAAGGTTAGTAGTAGCAAGTTTTTTTAACTGTAGAAATGCCCGGAGACGGAATTGAACCGCCGACACGAGGATTTTCAGTCCTCTGCTCTACCGACTGAGCTATCCGGGCATAAAAGGGCAATCACAAGGGTTATCTCTACTCTAAGAACTCGATTACCATCCAGTTCCCTTCCCAATCAAGTTGAGCACAAGCTCCACGGGACATGCTTGCACGGTAATGATATTCAGGGGTAACTTTACCTAACTGAAAATTTATAAGCAAGTAGTATTAAGCAGAGAATAGTTCAGGCTTTCCCTCCCATCCCCTTACTAGATTCCTGCTTGCGCAGGAATGACGACCGCCGCACATTCCCCTTATTATATTGTAGGGGTTACCCTTGCATTTACCTTAGGGCGACCACAAGGGTCGCCCCCACAGATAAACAAGAAAATCCATCCTAACCCTCCTTTACAAAAGGAGGGGAATATCCTTTTCTAACTCCTGGGATCACCTAATGGCAAAGCACAACTAGCACTGTCATCTGATTACTTAATAAAAGCAAAGGGAGATCGACACGTTGTTAATTGCCGATCTCCCTCCGTTCACACAAAGGAGATAATAGAGAGATGGAGAATTCTAGCTGCTAATTCTATCTTCTAATCTTTAACAAACACCGTTTTTTATATCTCAATCCAATAGAGCAACTGCCCCATGATGCCAAATTGATCCTTTGTAGCCTTACCATCTTCATCTACGAAGGATTTTATATTAGAGCTGTCCCACCTAAGCTCGGTTCTTAGCTCAAGGTTGTCAAGAGCCTCGTCTCCACCTATGCTGGCAAACGGCTTAACGGATAAAGTGGTTGCGAATTCCTTTAGCTCCTGAGTGCCATTACCTTCATTAGTTCTGAAACCGTCTTTGTCTTCAAAATATTCACCCCTCATAGCCAGGGTGAGTGAGGGTGTAACGTCTAATACGGCGTAACCGGCAACGCCCCACCATGAGGCTTCAACTGGTTTATTGCTCTTAAGAACACCCTCTTCCTGCCATCCAAAATCAGCATCCACAATGAAAGTTATCCGGTCCATCAACGTTAGGGAGCCCACAGCCGTTATAAGCTTTCTGGACCCGTTGGTTGCCTTTTCAGCGAGAGTTATCCCTGGCTCTTTCCCAAGATACCCAGTAACTCCAACCCATAGATCACTTATAGAACCACCGGAATGGCTAAACGCTACCTGACCTTCGAATGTAACGTTATCGTTGTCATCCTTAACCTGATCCCAACCGTTGTTAACACCTGCGGTAAAAGTAAGGGGTCCCGTTGTAAAATCCGCCCTGATACCCGTATGCGTAAACGGTATCGCATAACCGAACAGTATTGATCTGCTAATGTTTGGATTGTTCTTAGCCTCTATCACTTCAAAGCCAGCTAGGGTTACAAACTTACCTGCGTAAATATTGAGACCATCTCCAGTTGGCACCATGAATTGAAGATACGCCTGATAGGGATCCACAACGTCACTCTCAAGCCCAGCAGAAGAAAGCAGCGGAGCTTGCTCTCCGAAAAGCACGTCAGCCCTGAAACCCAATAAATCCATCGCACCGCCTTCCATCGTCGGAGTTTTTGACAACGAGAGCGTAAACGCATTTATATTAAATTCCTTGTTATCTGGATACAGAGTTCTGAAACCCAACTCGTCAGTATCCGCTGAAGAATACTGATACGTAGTATCCACGTAAAAACCGAGATCTATGGCGTCGAGCAATTCCGAGGGCTCCGCTTTTGCGGATGAAAGAGTTAAAAGCGGCGCTAATACTAAACTTAAAGTCATTACTGCTAAAACTGTTAATCTTCTCATTCTGGCTAATCCTCCTTTGACTGTTTTATATGAAATTTTGAGCCGCTCCCCAAGCTCCTTTATCTCAAGGAGCGACCCAATTGAGTCCAAGATTAATTTATTTTGTAACTAACCCGCTTGATCCACCACCTTCGGCGACCCGCTGGAAGTCTGGATAAGCCTCCATTCCATGCTCCCCTATATCAAGCCCGGCTAATTCTTCCTCTTCAGAAACCCTTAGCCCCATTGCGACCTTGACTAAGAGGAAAAGAACGAGGCAGCATATCACCGTAAACGCACCGTAAGCTAACACGCCTATCAACTGGGTTAAGAAACTAAAATCGGCTGCGAAAATACCTACGGCGAGCGTCCCCCATATGCCACATATTAGATGAACTGAAATCGCCCCGACCGGATCGTCAATTTTAAGCGTCTTATCAAAAAATAAGACGGATGCTACTACTATAAATCCAGCGACCAAACCGATAATTACCGCGCTGAACGGGGTCATAACGTCCGCCCCCGCAGTAATGCCGACAAGCCCCGCAAGCGAGCCGTTCAGAATCATTGACAGGTCAGGCTTTTTGAATATGAACCAGGACAGGAACATAGCCCCTATGACCCCCGCGGCCGCCGCCATAGATGTAGTAACGAACACTAACGAAATAAGTTCAGGATCAGCGGAGAGAACGGAGCCTCCATTGAATCCGTACCATCCGAACCAGAGCATAAATACGCCGACGGTCGCCAGTGGAAGACTATGGCCTGGTATAGGCTTCATGCCCGACTTTGTATATTTACCGAGTCGTGGACCCAATATAATCGCACCTACCAAAGCGCCCCAGCCACCCACGCTGTGCACCAAAGTGGATCCGGCGAAATCGTAAAATCCCATTTGATCTAGCCAACCACCACCCCACTTCCACGATCCTGCAATGGTATATACAATAGCAACAAAGATTGCGGAAAATACCAAGAAGCTGCTCAATTTTATCCTTTCAGCTACGGCTCCTGAAACAATGGTAGCAGCGGTGGCGGCGAACATCGCCTGAAATATAAAATCAGTCCAGTAAGTATAACCCCCGTCTGCATAGGCAATTAACCCGGCAGCACCCTCAGGAGCTGAAATGCCAAACCCGGCGAAGCCAAGAAATCCGTTGAAGTCCCCCGGATACATCAGATTGAAACCTACCAAAGCGTAGGTAAGAAGCCCTATTGATATAATAGAGACGTTCTTAAACAAAATATTAGTCGTGTTTTTCGCCCTTGTAAGCCCCGATTCAAGCGTCGCAAATCCTAAGTGCATAATAAAAACGAGGAACGTAGCGACAAGCATCCAGACGTTATTTGCAGTAAAAATCGCATCCGCCGCCGTTGGTCCAATTGTCTCCTCTTGGGCGAACGCCGAGAAAGACCCTAGAACCAACAAGCTAATAACGGTGAACAACGTGACGTTTGTAGCCTTCCCTCTAAACCTATGCAAAAACTTTCTCATTACTTAGTCCTCCTTTGGATAAAACCTTCTTTAGATAGAACTTCAAAAACCTTTTCAATATCAATTTATTGACTGCCCCACAGATTTGTTTGTTAAGTTATTTGCAAGAGATATGCCAGATACTTATTACCAACCGAGTTACGAAGCGGAGCATGCCTCCTACGCCTTAAAATTGTTGCATTATTCTAAGAATTAACGTGGAAGCCGTGTCTCTAATGTGAACAAGATAAGATGCTTAGTTATTAAGCACATACGGTTGAATTTCGGGCAGTAAAGCAATTCGCAAGGAAGTAGGAAGAGATTAGGCAGCTATGCTTGTCGTCCCCAAACGCTTTTATCATAGAGGATAGAAAATCGCACGGGGGCGGGAATGACGAAAATATCCTTATCCCTGCACTCTCCCTGGTTCTACAGGCTCACCAACCGAGGGATGGGGAGAAAAAGCGAGATTCCTTGGTCGCGCTTCGCCCTAGGGAAAGGGTACCCCCACACATCATATTGACAATGGTTTATCACTCACATATATTGTTAGCCTGTTAGATATGATCCCTTAACCTTTCCTGGAGGCAAAATGAAAGTATTAATAACTGATGGTATGGCTAAGGAAGGTCTGAGTGTTTTTGAGTCTGCGGCGGGGCTGGACGTCAACGTCAGGAAGGGAATTTCTAAGGAAGAGCTACTGGAAATAATCGGTGATTATGACGCGGTAATAATAAGAAGTGCTACTACTATGACGTCGGAATTAATAGAAGCTGGTAAGAACCTTAAGGTTATCGGAAGAGCTGGTATAGGAGTTGACAACGTTGACGTAGAAGCAGCCACAAAGAAAGGCATCGTCGTAATGAATACCCCTGAAGCAAACGCTATCACGACGGCTGAGCACGCAATAAGCCTTATGATGTCTTTAGCCAGAAGAATTCCTCAAGCTCACGCGTCTTTTATGTCGGGCAAATGGGAAAGAAGCAAATTCAAAGGGATCGAGATTTACGGTAAAATACTAGGCTGCATTGGGTTGGGCAATATAGGAAAGCTGGTCGCCGAGAGAGCGATTGGGCTCAAGATGAAAGTAATTGCTTATGACCCGTTTTTGACCCAGGAGGCCGCAGAGAAATCGGGCGTAGAACTTGTAACGTTTGATGATCTCTTGGCGCGAGCCGATATAATAACAATACATACGCCCTTTACGCCTGAAACTAAAGACCTTATCAATAAGGACGTCTTTGAAAGAACTAAAAAAAATCTGATTTTAATCAACTGCGCGAGAGGCGGAATTGTCAACGAAAAGGATACAGCGGACGCGGTTAAGTCAGGAAAAGTCGCTGGAGCCGCCTTTGACGTTTACACAAGCGAGCCTCCCCAAGCGGATAATCCTCTTTTTGCCCTTAGCGATAACGTGGTTTTCACGCCCCATCTAGGCGCGTCAACAGGAGAGGCTCAGACGAAAGTAGGCTTGGCGATAGCCGAGCAGATAGTGGACTTTCTTTTGAACGGCGTTGTAAAAAACGCAGTAAATATGCCCTCGGTCAGCCTTGACTCACTTACGGTAATGAAACCCTATCTTAACCTCGCCGAGAAGATCGGGAGCTTGCAGGGACAACTGCTGAAAGGAGCCGTAGAAGAAATACACATAGAATATGACGGCGAAGTCTCGAATCTTGACACCTCCCCTATAACCGTCGCTGCCCTTATGGGCTTTCTCGCTCCGATCATGGACGTCGTGGTAAGCCATGTAAACGCCCCGGTCATTGCAGAGGAAAGAGGGATAAAGGTAGTAGAATCAAAATCCTCTAAATCTAAAAGCTTTACCAGCCTAATATCGGTCAACGTGAAAACGGAAGAAGGTGAAAATCAGGTTTCGGGAACTATATATGGAAAAGAAGAACCAAGATTCATGAAGGTGAACGGCGTTTACGTGGACGTTGTGCCTAAAGGCTGTCTGCTAGTGAGTGAGAACTATGATAAGCCCGGTTTCATAGGTGCCATGTGCTCCGTGCTTGGAGACAACGGAGTCAATATCGGTCTTATGCACCTTGGCAGGGAGGCTATAGGAGGTCGCGCCATAGTTCTTACAAACGTAGATTCCCCTGTGCCCGATGACGTAATGAAGCAGATATCCAACCTTCCAGACATAGTATCCGTCACACAGGTCAAATTTTAATGTTAAACCGAATTAGCCTACCTCAAGGCGTCAAAGACTATACTCCTGACAAAGCGGAAGAACTCAGAAGAGTAGAAGATAACATCATGAATGAGTTTGGAAAATGGGGATATAGAAAAGTAATCACCCCTCTTTTTGAATACGCTAGCACACTATCAACCGGACTTGGAGAAGAACTTAGAGATAAAATTCTGAAGTTTGTGGACCCGTCAACAGGGTACGTAGTAGCACTGAGACCTGACATTACCCCACAAATAAGCAGAATAGTCGCCACTCAGCTAAAAGAGCATACATTCCCCCTTAGGCTTTGCTATAACGGTAGGGTAGTAAGATTTGAGGAAAAGAGCAGTGGTAAAGAGAGGGAGATGTTTCAAGTAGGCTGTGAGCTTATAGGTTCGAGCTATCCCGACGCTGACGGCGAGATAATAGCATTGGCAGTAAAATCGCTCGAAAAATCAGGCATAAAAAAACTTGTTCTGGACATAGGACACACTGGATTGTTAAGAAGCCTGTTGGAACAAACGGGTGATGCTAGGAAAGAGATAGAAGAAGCCATCCGCAAAAAAGACGAGGAAGCCCTCTCGGAAGCTTTGAATAAATCTAAAGCTTCTAGCAGCATAAAGAAAGCCATAGGCATCTTGCCCAGTATATCAGGTAACGGAGAGGTTCTTAAACGAGCGAAAGAAATCAGATCAATAAGCAAATACGTCAAAGAGCTTGAACGCGTTTTAATGGTCCTCGACGATTATCAACTGGATTGTGATATAAACGTTGACCTCGCTGAGCTAAGGGGATTTAACTACTATTCAGGCGTCGCTTTTGAAATAATGTCAAAGAGTGCGCCAACCCCTATGATAAGGGGCGGAAGATACGACTCGCTCATTGGCAAATATGGCTATGAAGTGCCCGCAACGGGATTCGCCCTAGACCTGGAGTCGATACTAAGCTTCTCAAAGCAAAACCTTGAAAACAATAAAATCCACTTTATGGTAATACCTAAAAAGCCATCACTGAAACGGAAGGCGATCAGACTCGCGGAGTGGCTCAGGTCTAGCAACTTTAAGGTGGTAGTAGATTTAAACCTGAGCCCCGAGCAGATTGATACAAGAATAAAGAACAACCGATCTTCAAACTTCTACGGCGTAATTTTACTTGAAACCCCACGAAAGCTGAAGCTCCTCGAGTCTCAAAAAGGCGCAGGAAAGGAATTTTCAGACATCGAGACATTTCTTACGGGAGTAGCGTGAGAATGCCGAATACTGAAATCATTCCACCCCAGTTCGTAAATGGGAGGAATTCAGCGCAAGTTGTTGTGGTTATCGGTGCTCAGTGGGGAGACGAAGGCAAAGGAAGAGTCATCGATTTCATATCAGATAAAGCAGACGTGATAGTAAGGTATCAGGGTGGCAATAATGCGGGACATACTATAGTTATTGGAAATGAAAAAATCGTTCTTCACCACCTGCCCTCCGGAATCCTACGTGAAGGGAAGCTTTCAATGATTGGCAATGGAGTTGTAATTGACCCCCAGTCGCTCCTTCAGGAGTTAAGCACATTGAGATCAGCTGGATATAAAGCGGATAAAGACAATATAAAAATAAGCGATAGGGTTCACGTCATAATGCCTTATCATAGAGAGATAGATAAAGGTCGCGAGCTAATGCAGGGAAAGGAGAGAATTGGCACGACTGGAAGAGGAATAGGTCCAGTCTATGAAGACAAGGCGGCGAGACGGGGGATTAAGCTCTCAGATTTAGTAGATGCTGATACCTTCTCAGAAAGACTGGAGCAAGTGTTAGAGGAAAGGAATCTATATATAACGAAAGTGCTTGGGGGAACCCCACTTAAATTCAACGAAATACGAAAAGAATACATCGGCTACGGAAAGGAGTTAAGTGATTACGCATGCGACGTATCTAAACTCCTTAACGACTTTATCTCGCAGGGTAAAAACATTTTATTCGAGGGAGCGCAGGGAGCGCTGTTAGACGTCGACTTTGGAACCTATCCTTATGTAACGTCTTCAAACGCGAGTTCAGGGGGAGCCTGCATAGGCGCCGGAGTGAGCCCAAATCAAATTGACGACATTCTAGGTATTGCGAAAGCATACACGACGAGGGTAGGCGAGGGACCTTTCCCTTCCGAGATTTCAGGTGAATTAGTGGAGAAACTCAGACAAGCGGGAGGCGAATATGGAGCAACTACTGGGCGTCCGAGAAGATGCGGTTGGTTTGACGCGTTCGCTACGAGATACGCCGGCGTGGTAAATGGAATTTCAAGGCTCGCACTTACGAAATTAGACGTGCTATCGGGCTTTGAGAAATTAAAGATATGTGTTGGATACGAATACAAAGGAGAGTTCCTTAGCAATTTCCCCTCAAATGATAAAGCGCTCAGAGCCTGTAAGCCGATTTATGAAGAACTCTTGGGATGGGATGAGGACATAAGCAACGCAAAAGAAATCTCTGACCTTCCAAAAGAGGCTAGAGGATATTTAGATAAAATAGAGGAATATACCGGCATAAAAATTTATAGCGTTTCGCTGGGAGCTTCCAGGGAAAAAATCTTTTTCTTGGATAATCATTTGTTTTCCGCAACGGCTTAGACAATATGAGAAAGGTCGACCACAAGAACTTTCCTATACAAAACACCCAAGCCAACAGTCTTACATTAACCCCTAAATCCAAATACGATTATGACGCGAAGCTATGATACATTCTCGTAAGCCTCTATTATTTTTCTTACCAAAGGATGCCTGACTACGTCATTCTTTGAGAAATATACAAATGATATGCCGCGAATATGATTAACGATTGACTCAACCTCAAGGAGACCTGATTTTTGCTCGGAAGTGAGATCAATCTGAGTAGTATCCCCGGTAATTACAGCTTTGGAGCCAAATCCGAGCCTCGTTAGAAACATTTTCATTTGTAACGAAGTAGTGTTTTGAGCTTCGTCTAGTATTACAAAGGCATCATTTAGCGTCCTACCCCTCATAAAAGCCAAGGGGGCAATTTCAATCGCTCCCTTATCCACCAATCTGGACACCCTGTCGTAATCCATCATGTCATATAAAGCGTCAAGAAGAGGACGCAAATAAGGATCAACCTTCTGCGAGAGGTCTCCTGGAAGAAAACCCAACTTTTCACCCGCTTCAACGGCGGGCCTCGTCAGTATTATTCTATTGGCTTGCTTATTCAAAAACGCTGATACAGCCATAGCCATAGCTAAATAGGTTTTTCCAGTGCCAGCAGGGCCAACACCGAAAACAACGTCGTGTTTACGTATAGATTCTATATATAGCTTTTGGGTCAGACTCTTGGGAGCGATTATCTTCTTTCTAGTAGATACGCATATCGTATCAAGGAAAATATCTTCAAGACCAAGGTCTTCATTGTCAAAGATTCTGGACGCAAGCTCGAGATCGCCAGGATTAAGCGAATAGCCTTTTTCAAGAAGCGCATATATTCCCTTTAGGAATACGCAAGTCGATTCAACCCCTCTTGCCTCCCCTTCACAACAGAGCTTATTTCCCCTCGAATGGATATTTACTCCAAATAGGGATTCTACCTCCTTTAAGTTTTGATTGTGCTGCCCGTAAAGCTCCCTAACGTAAGCTGCATCCCCAAACTGAAGCTCTTTTATAACGTGGCGACCTGAAGCTGCGTGGTATTCTGAGCTTGTTGAAGGTTTGTCCTGAACAGTTGGTGAGTTTACCGAGCCACGTTGAAGGGTTGAAGGGACCTTATCATTCGTTACCGTCTCTTGCATATCCTATAAGTTATCCTCCTCTTATCAATAGTATGAAACTACGTTATAAACTCATCTCTCCATAATGCAAGCAGGGTTAGGATACTTGAATTTATATCCCGCAATCCTTTTCAATTTATCACTATTAACGAGTTTATAACTTACGTCTTTGTCATCCTTAAACAAAGGAGGGGGCAGTCCCAACTCTTTAGCTTTAGCAATGTAATAATCCCTTCTCCTGGGATGCCCGTCCGCGCAGGCGTTAAAAATTTCTCCCCAGACGTTTTGCTCAATTATAGCATGAATAATTGAAATACCATCGTCCCTATGAATAAGATTTACGTATGCCTCCCCGTTTGTTATTTCCTTTTTGCCTGATAAGAACCTCCCCGGCTGACGATCATATCCTATCAGCCCCCCAAAACGGATCACGGTAGTCTTAAAACGAGCGCAGGTCTGAAGTATATTCTCCACCTCCAATAGCGCTTGCCCAGAGATTTTAGAGGGAGGCAATCGCTCGTGCTCATATACCTCCCTATTCACGTCTGGATAAACGGAGGTAGAACTGACAAAAATAATTTTACTAATGGGAGAGAGTTTTAGTTTTGATACCAATGAATTTATCTGGGCTACATGAAAATCTATAATATCCTCTCTTCTCTCAGGTGGAAAGTTAATGATTAGAATATCGCTATCTAAAAAATCCTCCACCTTTTCACCTGATACGTCCGGATCTAGGGATAGGCAATAAGGTTCTATACCACCTGCCTCTAAAGAGTCAAACTCACTCAAGGCACGACGACGGGTAGAACCCTTAACCTTGTAACCACTATCAATCAGGCGCTTAGCTAAGGGGAGCCCTAGCCAACCACATCCTAATATGCTTATCGTATCCATTTAACTTAGGACTATCCCAATAGGTGCTTTAGCATCTCCTCGTATTTTTCCGAAGATTTCTCTACTACCCCTTTAGGCAGAGACGGAGCGGGCGGATTTTTATCCCAACCAACGGTGATCAGATAATCCCTTACAAACTGCTTATCAAAACTTGGCTGCGAACCTCCGGGGCTATATTCATCGGCAGGCCAGAACCTAGAGGAATCGGGCGTTAAAGCTTCGTCAATGAGAATAAGCCCTCCGGTTTCCACGTCAATGCCAAACTCAAATTTCGTATCAGCTATAATTATACCTTTTCGTCCCGCTATATCCTTTGCCTTAAGATAAAGTGCAATACTGGCTTCCCTAACCTTACAGGCAAGCCCTTGACCTATTAATTCCACAACCTCATCAAAACTGATGTTCTCGTCATGCTCACCATCTCGAGCTTTGGTTGACGGGGTAAATATAGGGGTATCTAGCTTAGCCGATTCGACAAGCCCTTTGGGCAACGGAATGCTGCATATAGAGCAGGATTCCTGATACTCCCTCCACCCTGAACCCGCAACGTATCCCCTAACAACGCACTCAACGGCAAGGGGGGCAGTCTTTCTAACTAGCATACTCCTTCCCTCTAACAAGGGACGATACTTGTGAAAAACCTCAGGATAAGCATCCACGTCCGTGGAAATTAAATGGTTCTGTATTATATCTTCGGTCTGAGCAAACCAGTATTCTGAGATTCTATTAAGCGCCCTGCCCTTTCCCGGAATACCCTCGGGCAAGATAACGTCAAAAGCCGATATGCGGTCAGTGGCAACGATAAGGAGTTTATCCCTCTCAACGTATATATCTCTCACCTTGCCCCTTTTCAGAAGCTCAGCTTCTTGAAAATCCGTCTTCATCAACACGACGTCTTGCACAATATGCCTCGCTTTACCAAAGCCCTTTTTACTGAGGGCGTGCGTCCCGCGGCGCTTTTTTTCTTGATGCCTCCATAAAATCCTTTAACAACCACATCAACAAAAAAGGTAGGTAATAGAAAATCATAAATTGAATACCAACACTAACGCTCTTAAAAAACAAGGTTAGTCCCAACAAATCAATAATTCCGACTATAATAAAGACAACTATAGCCCTTTTCTTATCCCGAAGGCTGGTCTTTCTTAGTAGATACTGCGCTACTCTAGTAAGCACCGTAACGTTTATAAAAGCTCCTGCTAGCGTCCATATTATTAGGCTATTCATACCATAATTCCCTCAAATTCCCTCAATAATTCCCTCAAATTCCCTCGCAATTCACTAAGCGCCGCTGAACGGCTCTTGAATTTTGGGCTCGAAAGCGTTATATTCTCACCAGATAATTCAGTGAACAACACTAGCTTACCAATTATGTATTTGATTTCCATATATACTTGTATTAAGAGGAGAAATAAAAGATGAACACCATTAAAAGCCTTATCTTGCTTGCGAGCATGTCAGGGATATTGCTCGCTATTGGGGCGTACTTCGGCGGGCAGGGTGGCGCCACTATTGCGCTCGTAATAGCACTCGTAATGAACTTCACAAGCTACTGGTGGAGCGATAAAATCGTGCTCTCACTATATAAGGGAAAAGAGGTCACTTATAAAGATTCTCCCGAGCTATACTCAGACGTTCAGGAGCTTGTGCAAAAGGCGGGACTCCCAATGCCTAAGGTTTATATAACGCCACAGGAGCAACCAAACGCCTTTGCTACGGGAAGGGATCCCCAACACGCGGCGGTCGCCGTCACGCAGGGCATATTGAGTCTCCTAAGCCGTGAAGAGCTAAAGGGCGTGCTCGCTCACGAGCTAGCTCATATTAAAAACAGAGACATCCTAATTGGTTCTATTGCGGCAACGCTCGCTACGGCTATTACTTACCTTGCCTATATGGCTCAGTTCGCCGCTATATTCGGAGGGGGTGGAGGAAGAGACAGGGGCGGAAGCCCACTTGCGCTAATTGCAATGGCTATAGTAGCGCCAATCGCAGCTACGGTGATTAGGCTGGCTATTTCCAGAACGAGAGAATACGGAGCTGATAAAGTTGGGGCTGAGATATGCGGACACCCCTTTTATCTAGCCAATGCGCTTAGAAAGCTGGGTGCTTATTCAGGACGCGTCCCCCTAAGGGTAAGCGAGCAAGTGGCAGATAGCACGTCTCACATGCTTATAGCTAGCCCCCTTACTGGAAAAGGTCTCGCTTCACTATTCAGCACCCATCCACCAATGGAGGAAAGGATCAGAAGATTAGAAGAAATGGTTATGTGAAGAAACCCATAATAGGAATTACTACAGATGTAAAAGACGGGTGCTTCTCAATCGAGGAAAATTACGCGCGCTCTTTAGTGGAATCTGGAGGAATACCATTCCTTATTCCATCAATGGCGGGAAACTCTTATTTTCTTACAGATACCATAGGCAGTATTGACGGATTATTACTTCCCGGCTCCAGGGATATGGACCCTAAGTTCTACAACGAGGAGCCTCACCCTAGATTAAAACCCATGAGCTTAGAGCGGACGGAGTTTGAGTTTTCAGCACTCAACTTAGCGGTAAAAAGTAGCATTCCAGTAATGGGTATCTGCGGTGGTATGCAACTAATCAACGTTTTCTTCGGTGGATCCCTATTTCAAGACATAAAGGCTTATATCCCAGAGGCGCTGCCCCATGAAAACGGAGCGACCCATCGTATAAACGTCTTAAAAAACACCCTCCTTTCAACAATCGTAGGCGCTGATGGGTTCTCAGCCAAAAGCTATCATCACCAGTCCGTCAAGCAAATCGGAAAAGGACTCAAACTATGCGCGGAGACAAAGGACGGTATAGTTGAAGGAATTGAGTCCGAAGGCAAAGCATTCGTATTAGGAGTTCAGTGGCACCCTGAACTTGAAGATACAGAGGTATCTAGGCTAATATTCTCTGAATTTGTCAAGGAATGCGGTAGAAGACAGTAACAAGCATAGGCAAAATGAAAGGCTTCGTTAATTAGCCACTATACCCTTCCCCCATATACCTAGATATAGCGGATAACTTCTCTAAAGATTGAATTCCCTTGTAGTATCTACCTTTAATCTCCCAAGTGGGGTAACTCCTTATTCCCTTTTCTAAACACAGAGATGGGTTGGAATCTTGACCATCTGGATGACATTCCACGTATTTGACGTAAACAAAAGCATCCCCAAAAAGATCCTTTTGTTGAATACAATGAGCACACCTAAACGACCCATACATCACGGCTCGCTGTTTGCCGAGATGCCTAGCCAGCCCCAGTTGAAAGCTGTTAGCGCTAATACTTGCAGGGTCAATTCTTATCGTATGATCCGACTGGAAAGCCATTGAGCCTGTAATTATGACAACAGTGACAACTATACTTAGAACGGATGTTTTGAGCATTGACAATTTTGGATAAAGCTCGGCTTTCGCTAAAAGTGCCGCAATGAAAATCACCGTCATTATAAGCGCCGAGATTATACAGTAAAGGCAAATCGCATCTATGACGAAAACCTCAAGGTAAGTTAGATACGCAGAAAAAACAAATCCCGCAAGCGATGCCAGGTATAGCGAAAGCCACGATTTACCCTTAGGAAAGGAAATAATCGTAAATATGAAAATGGAGAGGTAGCCAACTATTCCTAAAACCGCAATGGGAACGCCCAGAAGGATTGAATAGCCACTCTGCCTAACGACGTCACAGCCAGAACCTTCCTCACAAAATAAAGCTGCAAGCTGAGCGTAATGGAGATAGGTTAAGTAAATTGATAATACAACGCCTAAGGCGGAAAAAACCAGCAAAATTATCTTAAAGTAATTCTTTCTATTAGCGCTCATCTCTGATTGGTTTTCCATTATACACGGTTTAGGGATAAAAGGTATTTGCTCCGCTATGGAAATTTGAGAATGTACACTTGTTCAACATATTGCCTCTTCCACTCAAAAGCATGTCCTTATGAAAAACAAGGAAGCGGTGTCCTGATTGGTCAGTGAGCTAGTTGTGTTGTGCTGTCCTGAGTTTGTCGAAGGAGAGAGCAACTTGTTAAATTGAATGGAAGTGATAAGTCCATTGCAGAATCTCATCATCCGTCAATGTGCTCTTTCAATCGCTGAGATTTTTGCTTGCCAGCACCTGCTGGCTGTCATTCAGTATATGACGCCCACAGACAAGTTATTTCCGCGAGTAATGCTTATCTAACTCCTGCAGGATGTTGGCTTTATAGAACTTCTTATTTGAACTCTTTTTATTGTAGGGGTTAAGGTAGCGGACATGGCAAAACCTATCCTCTTCAAGTAGCCTCCTTTTGATGTCGTGGAATTCGGGGTTGCACTTGAAATTTGCATATCGCTCAACACACTCTTTTATCAGTTTGTCGTAGTCCCAAGGGTATTGTTCCCGAATCTGTTCTTCCGTCAGGCGAACCTCGGGCGCATCAGGATTTTTCGTAGGACGAACCTCGGGAACGTCCTTTGACTTGGAACGCGTAAACCTCACGTCAATGTTGAGCGTGACAGCGTATCCAGAATCTTCCTCATCTGTCATCTCCTCAAGCTGTTTCAGATATCTCAGGAAATTCTGCTCTTCTTCTTTGAAGACAATGGCGTCCATCTGTTGAGGCAGACACACGAACGACAGGGGCATCAGGTAAAAATTAAATTCGCTCAAGTCACGATCAAACCACCCTCTCACGGCTAAAACGAAGTTTTTGAGACTAGCGGCACCTATTCCTTGAAGTCGGGACGCTAATGCTGTGTCGGATTGATTGTAAAAATGAACGGAAGAATTACGCAATTCAAGCAATGCTTCTATATTACCCATTGCCGTTTGGCTCAAATGCTTCTGTTCAACAAGCTTTTTCGCGAGGTAGTATAAGCTGTGCGTAATCGGATTCCCCGAACGAGTGCGTTTGATTTCCGATTGATTGTGCTCGCTTTTTGTCCCGTCTTTCTTCGCGGGTTCCGTCATATAAATAGAGCGAATTTTGTCGTCATGCTCACTGAGCCACTTCGCTTTCAGAAGCAGTTCCCAACCATTGATTGCCAGAATGGAAAAGGTTTCCGCCCGATAAAGAAAGTCCGGCTTATTGTAAATATCGATGGCAGCAACGGTTGTGGCTATCGCCCGGTCAAGTAGTTCTTTACAAGGGGATTTCATTCGCGTTTCTCTACCACCGCTATTTCCTCCTCCGTCAGTCCGTATAACCCATAGATCAGCCGATCAACTTCCCCTTCCAAAGCGGTAGTGTCCGCATTCGGGTCGGCGGCTTTGGCAGCGAGAATATCCGTTGCCAGGGCGATGATCGGTGCTTGCTGTTCAGTCATAACAATGGGAACAGGAATCTTGCCTACATAGTAATTATCGAAATCCATAGTTCTAATTGCGGAACAAAAAATAAATCTGTAAGCGTACCAGTTTATGAGCACTGAATTAAAAAGAGACGAGATAAAAACCGGACTAAAAATTTCATCTGTAATAACCGTGTTTTCCACCGTATCAACACTCAATATATCGCCAACTTTATCAACCGTAGAAATTATTTTGACATGAAGCTGAGGATTCTGAATATGAGCCACAAGTCTCTGAGAAATCACTTTCGGCTGAAGCAAGAACTGAACCTTGCGGCTGTTCATGTCTAGATGTTCACGGCTGATATAGCCTTTTATGCCACGGATGGCGTAGCGCCTAATCTCTTTGCCTCCAAGCACGGGTATATCACCGGTCGGCGCAAGGTCTTTCTGTATTGCCAAACCTCTGCTGGTCTTTGAAACCTTGCGGAGGAATGTCCCAATGCTGGAGATCTTACTGCCCAGAGCAATTTCCACTTCTGACACAGAACATATCCACGCCTGAAACTTTTTCGGATATTTTCTATTGATTTGGGTCGTTTGCATAAAAGTATTGTTGAGAAACTTACGCCCGATATAAAAGTTGTCATTACACTTGGCTGACCAAATGAGTACCACCTGCTCCAGCTTGACCCTCTCAAATGCCTTTTCAACATCCACCAGCACTACTGTTTTAGGCAGTAATCCAAACGCCAAATCCAGCCATCTTTCTGAAAACAACAAAGACTTGGGAACAATCAGGGACACCACTCCATCTTTGTTAATGAAACGGTTTTTTGCATAGTCAGCAAACAGTGCCGCGCTGTTGGTATTTTTCGTATCGCGAATATTTGCTTTGATAGCTTTCAGATTAGCCTGGCTGATTTTGACGCCATAAGGCGGGTTGCCTATTACTATGTCAAACCCCTCGTTTTCTTGAAAGACCTCAGAAAAGTAGATATGCCATTCAAAGTGATCTGCAGGTCCCAGAACTTGTAGATTTCTAATCCTTTCAATTTTCAATTTGTATTCATTTATCTTTTTCTCATTCTCTTTCTGTCTCCTTCTAGCTCCACTATCCTCAAATAGCCCATCCTGTGCCTCTATTGCCTTTATTTCTAGTTCATATTCTTCTATCTTTTTACTCCTATCCCGTTCAAAGAGTTTTTCAGTCAATCTTTCTATTTCATCTCGCTTGTTACGCTTCGCTTCTGGTAAGGCAATGCTAAACAATTCATCTTTCAGCTTTTTCAGTTCTCTAACTATTTCATCTCTTTCCCTGTCTTTTGTAATGGTATAGGAAATAAGTTCAATCAGGCTATTCCCCTGCATAATCTTGAAATCTAGGTTTGGCAAGGGTTCTATGCCATGGTTATAAGAATCCTTATCAATCCTTTCATCAACCAGAAGAGATATAAAAAATCGGAGTTTGGCAATCTCAACCGCAATTTGCTGAATATCAACACCGTAAATACACCGTTGGATCAAATACAACTTTCTACCATAATCGGCGTTCTTCCCTTCAAAAAACTTCTCTATGCTCTCCCTAGCTTTCCGCCTCGCGCTAGGATCAGATATAGCATCCACCACCTTGAGTTGAGCCGACTTCCATAACTTGTTATCCGGATCAACCTTATTGAGAATAAACACCAGCTTATTAAGCACTCCCATTGGAAACGCGCCTGAACCAACGGCAGGATCAACGATTCTGACGCTTTCAATCAAATCAACTAGCTTCCTTGATTGCCGTTCGTCAAAAGGATTTTCCTCGTTGTCCACAATGAATAAACTCTTAAGTTTGCCATCTACGTCTTCTATACCCTCATTCTCGAGACTAGTTTTTAAGTAAGCCTTGAGTGATTCGGTAACCATGTAATCCACAATTTTTCTAGGCGTATAATAGCTTCCCGTAGCTTTGCGGGCAGTCGTGGAGGTCTGCGGGTTAAAACTGGCGAGTAGATTTTCAAAGACTCGTCCTAGTAGCTCTGGATCAAGTGCAACGTCTTGATCATCCGGCGTGTTCTCATCTATAGTAAAATTAAACGAGGAAAGGGTATTAAGAAGCCCTCGCACTTTGTGAGTTTTGTTTTTCGTGCCATAAAACTTATTTAGATCTACCGCCTTCTCATCACTAAAGAAAAGCAGGTTTGGCACGGTAGGCTGATGTTTTTTAACGTCTGTAAAACCATCAATGAAAACGTCTTTCTTTCTATCATCCAAGCACTCAAAAAGCCCGCCGTTTAGGAAAGGAGTATCATCAAATATGTCTTTTATCTTATCAGGATTTTTGAAGAGCGCGTGATAACGGAAGACGTATTTATAGCCAAAGTGACGATTATAGCCTTTATACCCTCGTTGCTCTGTTCTGAACTTGCGTTCTTCTTTTTTAGCACTAAGCGTAGCGAAAAACAGATTCTGTAGAATAGCTTTATAGTAATTAGAGTCTTCTGAATCAAGTGGATCAAAGTGTTTTAGAATCTGTTTTATAGATGTCTTATCAAATAAGTCTTTGGACACCAATCCCCGCTCGCGCATAAACCAGATGAAAATTATCCGCGTTATAAGCCTAATAATAGAGATATTGCGCCCGCCCTCTTCCGCCTCCGCATCCTTGGGAAATTGAGATAGTCCAACCACCCAGAAATACCAGTTAGCAATTGCTTGATAGAATTCCTTGGTAACCTTCTCAACTGAGAAGGCGTCTTTGATTGCCTCTAGAGTTGAGAAATCGCCTTCACCGATTTGATGCTTAAAGGTTTTGTTAGTTAGGCTTTTGTCAACGAAATACGTAAATCGGCGAAAATTGCTCCACTTATTTCTTGTTCCAAACGATTCTGAATAAATAAGGGAAAATCGGAAGCTACCGCCTGAATCGTAAAAAATGAATATACCAGTTGAGTTCATTCCACCTTCATCTGATTTCAATATCCTTTTGGCTTTCTCATATTGTTTCTTCTTGCCCGCGCGCTCGGTGAGATTGTTTAGGACTTTTATAGAGAAGCAGATAAGGCGGCTATCTCCATCAGGAAATTTAATCTTGCCGAGTTTAACAATGTCTTTGAACTCCTCATCTTCATAGTTAGAGCAACGCTGATCTAGTTGTATGTAGTCCCTGCTTTTCTCCCGAAAAAAGAGATTGAAGTCCTCGACCGAGAAGCTATCACCATGAATTATTGACTCTAAACGTCGTAAGGCTTCGCTCATGCTTTTTTATTCTCAATAGCTATAATGACTTCTCTTTTCTGGGCTTTTTCACGGCTTTTTTCTCTGAGCAAATAATCTTTGCCTAACTCATCCATCAGCTTCTTAACGTCTTCACTAGAATTCTCTTTGAAATTGGCTATTCGGCGCATAGTATAATCTGAAAGCGTGCCGTAATAAGCAATATCATCCCTTAGAGTGCGTAGGAAGTCTTTAAGAGGCATCAGTTCTTCTTTATCACTTCTGGCAAGAAAGTCGAGATTGTTTAGAGCTTTTTGCTCCAAACTCTGCTCGCTATTTGATCTCGAAGAGTAATCCTTAAACTCCTTGATCCTTTGATAAGCCCTCCAGAATTGATCCGTATTCCAGTCTATCCCTTCTTCATCGTTCGTGCAGACAATCTTGTCAAACGCATCTTCAAAATCCATATAATACGGTTTAAGGTTTTCTACGTCGGTACTAGCAGCCGTTACGTATAAGCGGACCTTCTTAAAGAAAACCAAAAGCTCATTTTCACTATGTTTTTTGGCTACCTTAATTCGTGGCGGATAGCCATCTAGATTTTTAATCAATTCTGGATGATTGTCCTTAATCTTCAAAAACCTTCTGAGAGCTTTAGTATAGAAACTTTCCTCTTCCCTACTATCTGGATTTTGCTGAATTCTGTTAAACAAGCCAGATGGGGAAGGCTCCTCGTCAATATCAAAAATCTTGGAATCTTCTCCAAGCGCGGCATGAATTAGAAGCATCTTATCGGTAGCTATTTCACGAGATCGCACGTGCTTAGCCCCTCTTTCGGTTGGGAAAAAGTTGATGATGAAAAGCTCATCAAACACTCTTTTGCTGATACGATTAATTCTTCCCAATCTCTGGATGACCCGGACGGGATTCCATGGAATATCGTAGTTAATCACCATACCAGCACGGTTGAGATTAAAGCCCTCAGAAATTTTATCGGAGCTAAGTAGGATATCATAATCTTCCTTTTGCTTAGGATAAGACGCGTCGAAGTTTTCATTTATTTGCTTGATCCCTGAATTAAACAAGGGTCCATCTACTACTAGCGTCCTGCTTCCAAATTCCTCCTTAATCGCCTTACTCAAATAACGCACCGTATCAACGTATTCAGAGAAAATGATAATTTTCCGCTTTGGTTCTCCTGCCTTCGGCTTTTTCTTTAGCTCTCTTTTTATATTCTGTATTAGGCAAGACATCTTGGGGTCGCTTTGGACTAAATCCAGCGTTGAGAGCATTTTTAGAATTTCATCAAATAAGTCAAGATCGGACTCTAAATCAGATATAAACTCATCCCTACGCTTAAAATTCTTTAACTTATAGCGTTTATGATTTTTCGGATATTCGTCCCTGTTTATTTTTTCTTCATAATCAAGCAGGCGTTCTTCAATCTCCTCAAGGTCTAATTCATAGATTTTTTCCAAAAGGGCGCGGTCAAGAATATACTCACCTGTTTTATCAATGAATTTCTTACAGCTCTCTGTAATTTTCTTAAAGTTTTTGATACTCTGCTTAAACGAACCAAAGGAACTCTCAAAACGCTTTACAAGCAACCGTCGCATAAAATCAAATAAGTTGCGCTGTTGCTGTAATTGCCGGTTATTACCTTCGCCTATATCTTTTTCAACGTCTATCTCATATTCAAATGGTCGATAAATCGCCCCTTTGAATCGCCTGCCACCCTCCGGATCCCCAAAATAATGTTCAATTATTCTTGAGTAAAACTCCGACTGCTCACTACTCAGTTCAAAAAACCATTCTATAGGGTCAGCCACCTTCGAGAATTTTTCTACTTCATTTTTATAAAGAGGGTTATTCCGCAAATCTAAGCGGTTGCGCCTTATGGTAACAGGCTCAATTACATCCCTAATTTGCTTTGACAAATAACGAGCGCGCCGCGCTACTTTATTTAGATTCACCGCTTCTTCTTCAAATAAAGACTTATAGTAGTTTTCCGCTTTCTTTCTTTTAGAAGAGTCAGGGGAATTGCAGTGTTTTTTTATGTAGGCAATCCTATCAAAAATCTCCTTAAATACTCTAAATTGATTAACCAGATTGCCGTCTAAAGTAATAGAAGATTTTTTAGGATTTATAAAAAGTTTTAGAAGTGAAAGAATGTCTCCTGGCCTATTGTTAAATGGAGTAGCCGTTAGTAATATAACCTGCTTCTCACGACAGATATTTTTGAGAAGCTCATATCCCTTCGTATCCTGATTTCTAAAACGGTGCGCCTCATCAACGATGACAACTTCAATATCTTTGGCTTTTTTAACAAATTCTAAAGTGTTTTCCAGATCGCCAAGCGAGCGAACTTCCCACTCGTAAAGACGAAAGTCTTCAACGTATTTCTTCCAACCACTATCTCTGCTTGCATCCCCAATAAGTCCGGGAGGACATATAATTACGCCGCGTTTCTTCAGATGCTTAGCAATTGCGCAGGCAACAACGCTTTTACCAAGACCAACGACGTCGGCTACTATTACGCCGTTATTGCTTTCAATTATAGCTAGCGCTTGCTCTACGGCGTCAAGCTGATATCTATACTCCTTATATCCATTTTTCTCTAATATCTCTATGAGTAATCCGCCAATATCTTTTTGTTTGAATGAATCTAAATAGGTCTTTAACACAAGACAAAACGCCTCAAATGGGGTAACCTCCTTAACCAGTGTCTCTTGTTCAACAATTTTAATCAGTTTCTTTTTAGTATCTTCGTATTCCGTTATTTTGACAGCCCTGTCCCATAGATCATCGAAATAGCTCTCGGCGTCTTCAAAGCCGTAGTCGCCAATTTCTACGTTGAATTCATCCTGCATAGAAAGTCCGGATCTTGTCAGATTACTGCTACCGGTTACAAAGAGGCTACGCCTGCCGACCTGACTTTGATCAAGCTTGAATATGTATAGTTTGGCATGGTTGGGCTTAAAGGTTTTACGAATTATTAACCTGTCTTCACGAATCAGATCAATAAAAAATCTGACCTGCTCGTAAAATTCCCTAACGTCAAAATCGTCCGTATCCAGGGATTTTTTAACGGATTCACAAAACTTATCAATCTTCTCTTGATCCGATGTTTTTCCATCCTCTGCAAACTCAATCAACCCAAAGTTTGAATGGTCAACGTTTAAGCCGACAAGAACCTTCATTACGGCTTCAGGTTTTGATTTTATTCCATTGTGAAGTTCCTCAATACCTGAAAAGTAGAAAAAACCTACTAGAAACTTTAACTCTTCACTTTTTTCAATAAGCTCAACCAAACGCCTTTTGAGGCTCTTGGTTGCGTTGTTCGTTATGAAGTTTCCCATTATTATTCCATCCTTTTCTCATACTCACAGCCAAGTGAACGAACATTGAGAAGGGAGAGATATTTAGGTAAGATCAGCTAACTTCGCGTCAGTTTATCAAGGTCACTAAGCATTAAGGCTGAAGGGCTTGTGGAACTCATCTTATCTAATTAAAGCGCATAATACAAAAAGGGGAGGGAGCATGCTGTTAGCCGTAGATATCGGAAATACTAACATTGTTTTCGGCTTGTTTGAAGGCGAAGATATTAAGTCTCACTGGAGAATAGGGACGGATAAATCCAAGACTTCTGATGAATTTGGCATTTTGTTTAGGCACTTACTCAATAACAAAGAGATTGACGTTAAATCCGTAGAAGGAGCAGCCGTTTCATGCGTGGTTCCTACAATGCTCGCCACTATTTCAGAGGCAATAGAAAATTATTTCTATGCCCGTCCCCTAATCATTGCTCCCGGCGTTAAAACGGGCATGCCCGTTCTATACCACAATCCCAAGGAAGTAGGAGCTGACAGGATCGTAAACGGCGTCGCTGCATTTGAGAGACAAAGAGGAAAAGGGGGGGGAGTAATAGTAGTAGATTTTGGCACCGCCACAACGTTTGACTGTATATCAGAGAAAGGGGAATACCTAGGGGGCGTAATCACACCCGGGCTCATAATTTCAGCAGAAGCCTTATATCAGGAAGCGTCTAATTTGCCAAGAGTGGAAATTCGCAAACCGCCAAACGTAATAGGAAAGAGCACAGTTGAAAGCATTCAATCTGGATTAGTGCACGGATACGCAGGCTTGGTCGATAGCATAGTAGAGAAAATCAAAACTGAAATGGGTTCAGTCGCTGGCGTCATCTCCACTGGGGGTATTGCAAAATTCATTGCATCCGAAAGTAAGACGATTGAATGCGCGGACGAGTTTTTGACCCTAAGAGGATTAAGGCTTATACATGAGAGAAACCTTTAGGTTTGAGGTGCGAAAGCATAACACACCCTGTTTTTACTATAGCCTAATGCTCCACTACCCTGAGAATCAAACAAGGTCATGGAATATATACAATGGGATTCCAGAGCTAACGGGTCAAAGAAGGCTTGCCGTTCAACAAAGTAATGCCTGCCGGGATAAAGAAACAGATATTATAAGTAATAGCATCAACAATGAAGGCGACTATACAATCTGGGATGAAGGGCAGTTTCAGTTAGAAACTAAAAATAAGATAAAGATTCTGCTCAGAGCTGAGGGTAATAAATTCAACGGGAACTATATTTTGCTCAATCCATCTTGGGGAAGATGGACAAAGAGAAAGATTTGGGTTTTAGAAAAACTCCGCGTTTCCCTTTCGTCATTCCTACTGAAGCAGGAATCTAGTAAGGAATGGGATGGGAAATAAGGAAGGGATACTCGTCCCCCGATCCCCTTTCTGGATTCCCACTCGGGGGCGGGAATGACAAAAGCACCCTCACCCTGCATCCCTCTCCCTCTAGGAGAGGGGAAAAGAAAGCCTGAACTGTTCCCTGCTAGGAGGCAGGAACATAGATTTTTGGGATGAAATGATGGGCTGTGAATATAAAGGATTAAAGAACAAATCCCCCCATACCCCCCTTTCCTAAAGGGGAAATACATGTAAGGAATATCCTCGTTCCCTGTTTCACCTTTCGGATTCTCACTCGAGGACAGGAATGACGGAGAATGGAATTCACTCCCCACGCGCCTACAAGGCTAGGCCTCTAATCAAGTCGAGAATGAGGAGTAAATGACTATTTCCACCGTCATTTCGATCGAAGGCGGGGACAAATTTAAGCAGAAAAGGGTTGCCCCCCTAAGCGTTTAGCTGCCAGGGAGCGCTTCAGAGTTCCGCTCGGCAAGTTCTATCAGAACGCCGTTTGTATCTTTCGGATGAATAAAGGCGACCTTGGAACTATAAGCTCCCTTACGAGGCTCCTCATCTATTAACCTAACCCCTTTATTCTTGAGTCTTTCAAGCGCAGCTTTGACGTCGGTTACAAGAAAACAAATATGGTGTATGCCTTCACCCCGCTTACGCAAAAATTTTGATATAGGCGAATTCTCATTTAGAGGTTCAAGAAGCTCAATTGCGGTCCCGCCTTTCTTGGGCAATAGCATAGACGTTTTAACGCCCTGATCCTCTATAGTTTCTCGATGTTGAACCTCTAATCCAAGCGCAGCCTCATAGGTTTTTTCAACTTCTTCTATGTTGTTAACCGCAATTGCGACGTGATATAAAACTTCTAGGGACTCCCGACTCATTATGAATTATCTCGCTTGACGAATTAGGGGGGGGATATAGCCCTCCCTTGCGTAAGCTACTCCGTAACTATCTGATATTTTTCAATCCTTGAATCCATTTCTTTATAGGCAATCTGAATTTTGTGCTCCTGCTCAAGCCTCTCCACGTTATCTTGCTCAGGCTCTCTTATAGCTTTAAGCACGGTTGGGGTTGCGTGTATAGTTAGCTTTTGGACGGAAGAATCCGCCAAATGCGCTTTAACGTCTCTAATAATCTCATAAGCTACCGTGTGCCTAGATTTCAGATACCCAGCCCCTTTGCAAAGATAGCAAGGTTCAGCGAGTTCCGATAAAAGGCTTTCTCTCAACCGCTGACGCGTCAACTGAATGACTCCATAAGGCGACATCTCAAGCACTACTGACTTAGCCCTGTCCTTTTTCAAGGCTTCGACAAACGCCTCGTAAATACTATCCCTGAGCTCCTTGCTCCTTACGTCAATAAAATCTATCACCACAATGCCTACAAGGTTCCTAAGCCTTATTTGCCTGACAATCTCTGAAGCAGCCTCAACGTTAATATGATAAATAGTCTCCTCCTGATTCTTGCCGCTATCATACCTGCCCGTATTAACGTCCACTACCGTTAACCCCTCCGCCTCTTCTATAATTATATAACCGCCCGATTTTAACCATACTTTCTTTTGAAAAACCCTTTTTATCTCGTCCTCAACGCCGAACTCAGAAAAAATAGGTTTGGTTTTCTTATACAGTTCGACATTTACGCCACTGGAATTGGGAGAAGCATGACTCAAATAATCCGTAATCTCCCCATAGACGACCTCTGAGTCCACCAGAACGGCGCTTGTATCCTTTGAGACAAAGTCCCTCACCGCCTTTATATAAAGCTTAGGCTCTTTGTAAAGTAACGCCGTCCCCCTTTGTCCATTACTCTTCTTTTTGATATCATTCCAGATTTGAATAAGCATGCTCATATCCTTGTTAAGCTCTTCTTCAGATACTCCCACGCTAACCGTTCTAGCGATGAGCCCCATGCCTTTAGGCTTGACCCCTTTTATAGACGTTTTGAGACGTTCTCTTTCTTCAACTTCCTCGATCTTCCTCGATACGCCCACCATATCCACGTTTCCAAGCAACACTAGATATTTGCCCGGAATGGCTATATAGGATGAGAGCTTTGACCCCTTCCCTCCAACGGGTTCTTTTAGCGCCTGAACAATGACGCGACGCCCCTCCTTTAACACGTCCTGAATTAGGCTGTGATCCTTTCCACCATTCCGTTCCCCGATGGGACTCGGCAACGTCGTCCCTTCTTCATCAAAGAAGAACTCATAAATAGATTCTTCCCGCACGTCTTCCACAGATATAAACCCGGATTTTCCACGTCCTATATCAACGAAAGCAGCCTGCATTCCCGGCATAACCTTAGTTACTACCCCTTGATAAACGTTCCCGACCATCCTTGGCGTAGATTTTCTCTCAATATAAAGCTCTGCGACTGACCCATTCTCCATCACGGCGACTCTGGTCTCATTATAAGTTACGTTTATCAGTATTAGGTTAGGCATAAAACTCATTTAAGCGTGAATTGACGTTGCAGTTTAATATAGACTATAAGTCGCCCTTATAAAAGCCTGACGGATTTATAGGTGGACTATGCTCTATCATCAGTCATAGGAACAAACTTAACCGAAGTAACCCTTTTGGTTATTACCTCATCCCTCAACTTTTCTAACAGAACAAGCTCCTGATTAACGTAGCCCACAGGAATAACCATTTTGCAGCCCTCTTTCAGTTGTTCCACAAGTTTGTGAGGAATACGTTTAGGAGCCGCTGTTACTATTATTCCATCGTAGGGAGCATATTCACCCCACCCCATATACCCGTCCCCGATTTTATACTCAATATGATCACAACCCAGTTTCTGCAGTAAACTTTGCGCCTTGAGCGCCAACTCCTTAAGAATCTCGATTGTCCACAATTCACACCCAGTTTCTCTAAGAACCGCCGTCTGGTATCCAGAACCTGTTCCTATTTCGAGAATCTTCGCCCTCGGCTCCGGATTTAGCAACTCCGTCATAAGCGCTACTATGTAGGGCTGTGAAATCGTTTGCCCAGAATCTATAGGTATAGGGTTATCGTTATATGAAGATTCCTTTAATTCCAGTGGAGCGAAGGCGTGCCTAGGAACCTGTAACATTGCCTGAATAACCCTATTGTTCCGTATTCCCCGACGTATTATCTGATCTTCTACCATTTTCCGGCGCATTGCCTCATATCTTTCGCTATCATCCGCCTTAGAATCAGAATCGATAAGAGCCTTCATAGAAAATAACCGACTAACATACCTACTTATTGTTACCTAAATAATCTTTGAGACTAACTTGCGGGCTGCTTCATAAGGATCACGCTCACCCATCTTAACCGAATTATAAATCTTCTTGAACTCTTCACTCTTCAGCTTCTCAGAAATTTCTCGCTCCAGCAACTCATGGACTATCTGTGAAAATTCTTCTTCTCTTCTTTTCTCTCTTTTTCGCTCAAGAGAGCCACGTTCTTCCTGGTATTCGAGATGCGCTTCAACGCTACGCATTAAAACCTCAACGCCTTGATCCTGCGCCGCGCTCGTAAGCATAACTGGAGTTTTCCAATCAGAATCGATCGCTCTTGTTGAAATCGTATCAATCAACTCAGCCAACAGAACCTTAGCCCCATCCCTATCCGCTTTATTTACGACGAAGATATCGGCTATCTCCATAAGCCCCGCCTTCATTGTTTGAATAGAATCCCCAGCCTCTGGAACTAGCACTACTACTACCGTATCAGCTAGCTCTACGACGTCAAGCTCAGTCTGCCCTACGCCTACGGTTTCAATAATGACGTAATCCATGCCAAACGCGTCGTAAAGCTTTATTATCTCCTTTGTAGCCCTTGAAATCCCCCCGTGCGCTCCACCGCTGCTTATGCTTCTTATAAACACCCTATCATCCATTGAATGATCCTGCATACGGACCCTATCGCCTAAAATCGCCCCGCCGCTGAATGGGCTTGAGGGATCAATCGCTATAACGCCGATCCTCTTGCCTGACTTCCTGTAGCACTCTATCATCCTATTAGTCAAGGTGCTCTTACCAGCTCCTGGGGGACCAGTTAGACCAACTACATAGGCACGAGCACCCCGCTTAACCTTTAAGAGCTTCAAAATATGGGGAAGAGAATCACGGCGGGTCTCCGCAAACGTTATAAGACGCGCAAGCGCCGCACGGTCCCCCCTAAGCATTCTATCTATCAGACTGTTTTCCTCGGATGATAGCGACATATCTAAAGCACGACGGTTTGAAGGCTTTGCTTTGCAAAGTGACCTAGTTTCATTTCATTCCTTCTTTCATTATGACGTCATATTCCTTCTTAGTGATGGGCATCACAGAGAGGCGGCTTTGCTTTATAAGAGCAACGTCTTTAAGATGCCTATTGCTTTTTATTTGTGATAACGATACAGGATGATCAAGGGCATGAACTGGCTCTAAATCAACTACTACCCATCTGTCATCCTCAGTCGTGGGATCTTGGTAAGACTCTCTTGCTACCTTAGCAACGCCGACAATCTCTAAGCCTTTATTGCTGTGATAATAGAGAACAAAGTCTCCTTTTTTCATAGCTTTAAGATTATTTCTCGCCTGATAGTTTCTGACCCCGTCCCAATACGTCCAACCATCTTTAACTAGGTCGTCCCATGAGTACTTAAATGGTTCTGATTTAACGAGCCAAAAGTTCATATACTCACTATGTTGAATTAAAACAATTGAAAATTCAAATCGTGAAGTGAGCGGTTATAGATAGGAAAGTGTCTAGCTAAGCTACATAAATAGATAGACTCGTAAACAATTACGTGTTAGAATATCTTTTACAATCAAAAACCAGCTATACAAAACTAACTTTCCTAATTTGTTAGAAACACATAATTTTAATCATAAGTAAAGGTTCTTAAGTAAAGGTTCTGTTGACCGTTTCAGTCATCCGAAGTGGTTTAACGAATTCTTTATTGGAAAACTAGATGCTAATAATCCCGGCAATAGATATAAAAAATGGGAAATGCGTAAGGTTGTTAAGAGGCGAAGAGGGAACCGAAATCGTATTTTCAGAAGACCTGATAGAAACTGCCAAAAAATGGGAATCTTGCGGTGCTAGTTGGATACACGTAGTTGACCTTGATGGCGCATTCACAGGAGAACCTAAGAACTTAGACTTAGTAACAGAAATTATAAACTCCGTTTCTTGCTCGGTTCAGGTCGGGGGAGGAATAAGAAACGTTGAAACCGTAAGAACGTATATAAATAAGGGAGTGGGAAGAGTTATTATAGGCACCGCCGCATTCAGCGATCAAGATTTTCTAAAGCGGGCTTGTGACGAATTTCCCAGCAAGGTCGCTGTAGGCATAGATACTAAGAACGGAAAAATAGCGGTAAAGGGATGGAGAGAAACATTAGACGTAGATAAGTCTGAAGTGCTCAAAGACCTAAAAAACGCCGGGGTTTCAGTCATCCTACATACTAACGTAGATAGAGACGGTACAATGGAAGGGGTAAATCTTGAATCAGTAAAAAATTTTATAAGACTATCCCCAATTCCAGTAATAGCATCTGGCGGTATAGCTACGATGGACGACCTTGATAAACTATCGACCATTGAAACCCTCAGCCTATACGGGGTGATTCTAGGCAAATCGATATACACTGGATCAATTGACCTCAAAAAAGCGGTAAAATGGTATGGATAAATGCTATCAAAAAGAATAATTCCATGCCTAGACGTTAAAGACGGGAGGGTAGTTAAGGGGGTCAACTTCGTGAACCTTAGAGACGCCGGGGATCCGGTCGAGATCGCCAAACAATATAGCCAGCAGGGGGCTGATGAAGTCTGCTTTCTTGACATTACAGCTTCTCACGAAGAGAGGAAAACAATGATCGGGGTCGTGGAAAAGACTGCTAGCGAGGTGTTTGTTCCCCTTACCGTAGGCGGAGGGATCAGAAGTATAAACGACGTTAGGAAGCTTCTCTTAGCAGGAGCGGATAAGGTATCTATCAACACGGCTGCGGTTAAAGAACCTGAATTTATCAAAGAGGCAGGAGACAAATTCGGTAGCCAGTGCATAGTAGTCGCAATTGACGCAAGATGCTCCTCTAATGACAAATGGGAGGTATATACACACGGGGGCAGGAACCTAACTGGCATTGACGCCGTAGAATGGGCGCAGAGGATGGAGAAAAACGGCGCTGGGGAAATACTGCTTACCAGCATGGACAGGGACGGGACTAAATTAGGATACGACCTTGAACTTACAAAAAGCGTCTCACGCTCAGTCTCCATACCAGTTATCGCCTCGGGGGGAGTGGGAAACCTCCAGCACCTCTGCGAAGGGGTTAAGGAAGGAGAGGCTGACGCAGTGCTAGCCGCTTCCATTTTTCACTACGGGGAATATACGATAATGCAGGCAAAAAAGGTCTTAGCGGAAAACGGAGTAACAATAAGGTTATAGCATATAAGGGAGCAATAAATTGAACATAAGGAAGCAACTTGAAGAAGTTGAAAGAAATACCCTCTCGGCTTTTGCGGCTTTGAGCGCTGAGAGCAAAGGTAGATTAAAGCCCGAAGAGCCTTGTAACATCCGCACAGATTTTCAGAGAGATAGGGACAGAATCATACACTCTAAAGCCTTTAGAAGAATGAAGCATAAAACCCAAGTGTTTCTTTCACCCACTAATGATCACTACAGAACCAGACTCACGCACGTAATTGAAGTTGCGCAAATAGCGAGAACGATTTCCAAAGCCCTAAGATTAAACGAAGACCTTACGGAAGCTATAGCACTAGGGCACGACCTTGGACATACGCCCTTTGGACACGCCGGAGAAGCCACGCTTAATGACATAGTTCCAGGAGGGTTTAAGCACGTGGAACAAAGCCTTAGAGTAGTTGAGACGTTAGAAAAAGGACTGAACCTTACGCACGAAGTAAGAGACGGTATAGCCAAGCACTCCAAGGGAATGGGAAGCATCGATAACCCTAAATACCGACCCGAAACCATGGAAGGGCAAGTCGTCAGAATTGCAGATTTGGTAGCCTATGCTAACCATGACCTAGATGACGCTATAAGAGCGGGAATCATCACTACAGGGGACGTGCCTAAGAACTGCACCGAGAGACTAGGCATTACTAACTCACAAAGAATTGGCAGGATGGTTACGGACATAATATTTGAGACGAAAAAACTCGAGGAAAAGAAGATAGTAGTTAGCGCGGAGATAGAGGAAGCTATGCTAGAATTAAGGCGTTACCTCTTTTGCACAGTTTATATGAATGAAAAGATAAAGAAGAATTTTGATAAAGCAAAGAAGGTAATAAGGGAACTATACGAGTATTTTTGCAAGAATCAGAACGAGTTATGGAAGCTATACGATAGAGAGTCCTTAGAAGGAGAGTCTGTAGAGCGCTCGGCCTGTGACTTTATAGCCTCTATGACAGACTCCTACGCGCTTGCAACCCATGACGCCATATTCCGTCCAAAAAGATGTGAGGGAGACATAAGCACGTTTTAAGAATATAAGACTCTGGCAACTTATGGCTTTAATTGCAATACTTTCACGAAGCATTAAGGCGCTACGTCTAATTGTCACCCAATAAAGCGCTGAATCAGGAGATACTTTGATAAAGCTAGGCTCGGTATCCTTCTTAAATGCAAAGCCGCTTACATTTGCGCTCGAGAACAATCTGATAGAAAACGATTTTGAAATTGTAGCTACGCCTCCGTCTTTACTGTCGGAAATGGCTCTTAGAAAAGAGATTGACCTCGGTCTTATTCCAGTAGCAGAACTGCTACAAAGGAAGAATTACTCCTTAGTGCCAAACATATCCATCTCTTCTTATGGAGAGGTTGACAGCGTTATCCTTCTTTTGAATAAGGATATGAGAGATATAAAAACCGTGGCGGTGGATAGAAGGTCTCAAAGTTCAACAGCTCTGCTTAGAATAGTGCTTGAGTTATTCTATGAGCTTTCTTCCCCAAAATATCTTGCAAGAGACGTTACTAAAGGGTTTTTAGACGGCGTTGACGGCGGGATGATAATTGGGAACGAAGGGCTTAAGAAAAGATACGATAGTCCATGTGGATACAAAGTAATAGACCTTGGACAAGCATGGACAAGCAACACAGGACTCCCATTCGTATATGCGGCATTCGCCGTAAATGAAGGAGTGGAGCTGGGAAAAAATCTAAAGGCACTCCAAGAAGCCAAAGAGTATGGAATTGATAGGATAAGAGAGATTGCGAAGCTCGAGTCAGTGAAAATCGGTATGGACGAAGAGACTTGTTTTAATTACTTAAACGATAGAATAAGATACGATCTTGGGGAAAAGGAAAAGCAAGGTATGATTACGTATAGTAAGTATCTTGAGCAACTAGGGACTTGCGAGAGCATAGACCAAGTGAAAACCTATCCATAAATAAAGGAGATATAAACTTTGAGCAAAATCACTATGCGACTCGGGCATAGCCCCGACGCAGATGACGCCTTTATGTTTTATGCAATTGCGAAAGAGAAAGTGCGATGCGATAAAATAAACTTTATTCACGTTATAGAAGATATACAATCCCTTAACCAACGTGCCTTAAACAAAGAGCTTGAAGTGACGGCGATATCTGCCCATGGATACCTAAAAGTGCAAGATAGCTACAGAATTCTAGCCTGTGGGGCGAGTATGGGAGAGGGATATGGACCCATAGTCGTATCTAAAACTCCCATCGACAATCTAGAAGGTAGAGAAATAGGCGTTCCGGGCAAGCTCACCTCCGCTTTCCTCTTGTTGAGCATTTACGCAGAGGGATTTATTCCCGTTGAAATGCCCTTTGACGAGGTAATGCCTGCCGTAAGCAAGGGAGAAATCGAAACTGGGCTGCTTATACATGAAGGACAACTCACGTATAAGGATTTTGGGTTGAATTTGATTTGCGATTTAGGGAAGCTCTGGGCAAAAGAAACGTCTCTACCCATTCCTTTGGGATTAAACGTAGTAAGGAGAGACATTGACAAGGATTTGCAGAAACAAATCCTACGGGTGCATAAAGAAAGCATAGAATACGCCCTTTCTCACGTAAAAGAAGCCCTCGAATATGCTATGTTTTACGGAAGGGGAATGCAGGAAGAAGTAGGAGAGCAATTTGTGCTGATGTACGTAAACGAATACACCAGAGATTTGGGGGAAAAAGGTAAAGGTGCTCTGGAATATCTATTTCAGAGGGCGTATGAGAAAGAAATAATCAAAGAAAAGGCTAAGCTTGACGTGCTAAACGCTTAGCCGGCGCAAGGGAAATAGGGATGTCTCATAAAGAGTATGGTTATTTAATTAACGGTGAGTGGATAGAAGGCGATAAAAAAAGAGAGATAAGAAGCCCTTACAACGGCGAGGCGGCGGGCGTAGTAAGCATTCCTGATTTGGAGAAGGCTAAGGACTCAATAAGTCACGCCGAGAGGGCGTTTGATAAATTCAAAAAAAGCCCCTCTTACGCAAAAAATAAAATACTTAAACGTATCGTAGATGGCATAGCGGATAAGAAAGAAGAATTTGAGAAAGTCTTGGTTATGGAGGCGGGAAAGCCTATAAAAACCGCCAGGGTTGAAGTTGAAAGGGCTATGACTACTTTCTCCATGGCAGCCGAAGAAGCTAACCGCTTCTGCGAGGGGGAGCTTATTCCCATTGACATTGTCCCTGGTAACGAGGGCATGTTCGGTATTACAAGAAGATTCCCACTCGGCGTAGTAGTTGGTATATCCCCTTTTAATTTTCCCCTTAATCTAGTAGCTCATAAAGTAGCACCTTCCATTGCATCAGGAAATGCAATGATCCTTAAACCTGCGTCTCAAACCCCGATCTCCGCCTTAATGCTGGGAGAGATAGCAATTGAAGCAGGCTTGCCAGAGGGACTGCTCAATATACTGACCCTTCCGGGAGCCCAGATAGAACCCATAATGGATGATTACAGAATAAGGAAGGTTTCCTTTACTGGAAGTGATGAGATCGGCTGGACGCTTAAAGCCAAGTATCCAAAGAAAAGGGTTACGCTTGAACTTGGTGGCAACGCCGCGAGCATTATAGATGACCCGCCTGACCTAGACTTCGCTGCAAGTAGAAACGCTTGGGGAGCCTTTTATCAAGCTGGCCAGAGCTGCATATCGGTGCAGAGAATTTACGTTCAGGAAAGAATCTTCGATAAGTTTATAGATAGATTCATAGGTGAGACTAAGAAGCTCAAGCTAGGCGACCCTATGTTTGAAGACACGGACGTCGGCCCCGTAATAGACGACGAATCGGCAAACAGGATAACCAATTGGATTGAACAAGCCCTAAACGATGGAGCAACGTTGCTAGCAGGCGGCGAAAGGGATGGCAGGTTAATTGATCCCACCGTATTAACGGATGTTTGCCCGAACGCCAACCTTAGCTGCAACGAAATTTTTGGACCCGTTGTGCACGTAGAGAAATATAAAAATTTTGACGACGCGCTAAATTATGTCAACAACTCTCGCTATGGGCTTCAGGCAGGCGTATTCACAAAAGACTTCAAGAAGGCTTTTAAGGCTTATGAAACCCTAGAAGTAGGCGGGGTAGTAGTGAACGATTATCCGAGCTTCAGGGTTGAGAATATGCCCTACGGCGGAGTAAAAGACTCAGGAATTGGAAAAGAAGGTATAAAACACGCTATTGAGGAAATGACCGAATTAAAACTTATGGTCACCAACCTGAATTATTGATTTCGTTTATAAGAAATTAGACGAATGCTTATAAGCTGAAAAAGCGTAAAGAGAAATGACAAGAGCTTCATCTACGAATCATTCTGCTCACTTAATGCGCTCAGGCAAGACTGCACGTCCGGATGTATAGCGAATAACCTAGCCATTCCGCAAAACTCTTTATAAGCCCTTGTATCGCTTTCGCGAGATATAAACTCTTTTAGATCTTCGGGGTTGTCAATATCAAGCGCTATTCTGGCATTTTCATATGTTTTGCACGGTATATTTTTTCTCTCTGCCTCTCTCTTATGTTTTCTGAAGCTATCACTTCCAAAACGCGACGGGATTGCATCGGGCGGTTTCCGCAATATGGCGTTCGTGCCCATCTCGTCTCTCGCCGGTATTAAGATTACCGACGGAGAATCCTCCTCCTTCTCAAAAATTGAGTCTATATCCTCAGAAGTGATAAGTGGAGCGTCTCCCGGCACCACCAAAACCGACTCAGCACCCATATCGTTACACAAGCTAGAGGCGTAATCCACCGACTCGCTTTCTCCCTTCTGCTCAGTTTCCAGTATTGTCTCTATGCCCATATCTTCCGCCATATTTATGGCTCGCCCGTCCATTGTTACGACAAATAGGCGGTCAGCCTGCTTTGATCCCTTAAGTGCGTTAAGCACGTCCTCTAGCATTGCATAAGCAAGCTTAGTTCTTTGCTCCTGCGACAAGAGAGAAGAAAGCCTCTCTTTGGCTTTGGATAAATCCTTTACCGGGACCATTACGACTTTCATTTTGGATTCTTGTTTTCCATGTTTGGACGCAGATTAACTCAGACGCATCTCCGCATACCCTCCGCTTAATACCTTCGCGGATTTATTCTCGAATATAGTTTTTCCCCTAACCATAAGAAACTCAAGATTATCACAGGTTGAGCAGATTACCGAGAGATAGGGATCAATGCCTGAGCCAGTTTGGGAATTAAGAAAAATGAGATCAGCATCCTTCCCTTCCTCAATACTGCCGATTTTATTCTCAAGAAACAAAGCCTTGGCACCACCCAAAGTTGCGGTATAAACCGTCTTGAAAGCAGATTCGCGTCCTATGGCGTTAGATGTAAGCATATGAAGAGCTCTCACTTCTTCAAAAAAGTCTAGGTTGTAATTGCTTGACAAACTATCCGTCCCCAAACCTACCCTTTGCAGTTCTGAGTACTCACCTACAGGAGGAATTCCCACTTGAAGAAACATGTTACTCCTGGGACATAGAACAACCCCCACGTCATTTTCTTTTATTTCCTTAACTTCATCAGAATTCACGTGAACCATGTGAACAGTGGTGATCTTAGTCGAATCAAAAAATCCTAGTCCCTTCAAATACAAAAAAGGCGTATCAGCCTCAACGCGCATAACAGATTTTTTGTCTATTAGTGGAAAAATTTCTCTCTCAAAACCGTTCGATTTTCTCCTTACGAATTCAATCTCATCTGGGCTCTCAGCCAGATGAATCCCAAGGGGCGTCAGGCTTTTCTTATGAGAGATTAAGCTCTTCTCTAAAAGCTCGGGCGTGCATGAATAGGGAGCATGAGGAAAGAGCCTCTCTTCAAAAATCTCCGTTCTCTCAAAATTATCAAAATCGGCAGCGGCTTGCCTACTATCAAGAACCTCTTTGAAAAGAACTGTTCTAATACCGTATTCTTTTAATATAGGGGCGTCTATACCGCCGTAGGATGAAACCTCTCCAACCGTAGTAACTCCACTTCTAATAAGCGCTCTAATTCCATCTCTTACCGAATCTTGTATCTCCTCATTTGAAATGCCTCCTCTTTTTGCGCTTATTATTTGGCGTAGCCAAGACGTAAATCCACTAAAGCTCTTAATCTTCCTCTGAACCCACCCTAGTTCAAGGTGAGTATGGGCATTTATAAAACCCGGCATAAGTATTCCGCGCCCAAGCTCCAATAACTGAACGCCTTTATTTTCCTTCTTCATTTTCGTAGTCACCCCAATACCCCTTATCTTTCCGTTGACTACGAGAACTGCTGAATTCTTTAGGGGAGGCGATGAAATAGGAAGTATCGTATCAGCTACCAATAATATCTTTTTCATGGATACGCTGTTTGAAAAGCATATAAAAATAATTAGGGCAAAGCCCTTATCTTATCAAGTATATTCTGGCTCAGCACGCCGTGAGCGATCTCTTCCGCGGGACCGCGCATCTTTATAGACCAGTCTTTCCTTATCTCAATATCAAGCCCTCCGCCCGGCATCGAAACGCTCACGCTATTATCAGTAAAACCGTTCTTAACGCAAGCGGAGGCTACGGCGCAGGAGCTGCTACCTGACGCCAGGGTGTACCCGGCGCCTCGCTCCCATATCAGTATCTCAACCCTATTCCTTGAGAGCAGTTTTGCAAATTGAACGTTTATCCGGTTTGGAAACGCCTGATGGTTTTCAATTAGGGGTCCAACCTTCTTCATATAATTCTCATCAAGATTATCTACAAAAATGACGCAATGTGGATTGCCAACAGAAACTGCAGTGAATTTCAATATCTGCCCATTTACGCATATCTCTTCGTTTACGACCTCCCTTTCTTTACCCTGAACGGGTATAGAGAAGCTATCGAACGTGGCTTCACCCATCTCGACGGTAATGAAGGGAGCGCCTCCGTTCATTATTTCTAAATCCGCAGTAACAATACCGCCCAGGGTTTCTATCTGAAACGTCTCCTCTGCAGTATGACCGTGTTCGTATAAGTATTTAGCGAAAATCCTAAGCCCATTCCCACTCTTTTCCGCCTCGCTGCCGTCAGGATTAAGTATCCTAAGTCCAAAATCGGCTGAGTCTGAAGAGACGAGAAGCAGTATTCCATCCGAGCCTATCCCATAATTTCTATGACATAGCAGTTTTATCACCTCTAGCGTCAGATCAAACGATATATCCGCTTGATCTAATACTAGGTAGTCATTGCCAAGCCCGTGCGATTTTACAAAACTATCCACAGTGAAAAACCATCCACGCGTTATTCCAGTATTACCCTCGCGCGATAACCCCCTCTCCTTAACTGTGAAGCGACTCTATCCGCGTCTCGCTTATTAGAAAACCAGCCTACCCTAACGCGATAATACTTATCTCCTTTAATATCCGTTGACTCAACCCTCACCTTCTCATAATTGCGATCCAGCTTTTCCTTTATGGCGCGAGCGTTTTGACTATCTCTATAAGAACCCGCCTGAACCGTATATTGGGGATCAAAGTAGCTACCGCTCCTGCCAGACGGGGTTGATATAATTTCAACTTTTACCTTTACTGTCCCCGCTTGAATCATATCAATAGACTTAGCAGCCGCGTAGGATAGATCAATAATACGTCTAGGAATAAAGGGTCCCCTATCATTTATCTTTACAATCACGTCCCTTCCATTCTCTAGGTTTGTGACCCTCACTACGGTATCCATAGGAAGAGTTTTATGAGCAGCGGTATAGGCGTGTTTGCTAAAACGCTCGCCGCTCGCCGCCTTTCTATTATGCTCTTCTATTCCATACCAAGAGGCTATACCTATCTGGGTAAGTCCCTTTACATAGCCTTCCACAGGGGGTTTTTTATAAGTATCGGGCATAGGATAAACAGGCTTCCTCACCCCACAAGAGAAAAGAATCGGAAGAGCCAGCGCAAATAAAGTTAACCTGATACCCATCTCTTAGAACTTTAGCATAAAGATTGTGGAAAGCGTATAGACCTTAGCAATACAGGAGCAATACAGGTAAACCTGTGGAAACATTGACTTCTCTACATAAACTTCTTTAGATAGTCCACTTTTAATAACAAAAACCATAGTTGAGATTATAAAGTAGTTAGAATACAATATCCCCTAAACACACTAGGAACGCAAATGAATTTTTCTCCAGAAGAGTTCTCACTTATTAGAAGGCTTCCACCTTACGTATTCAATATAGTAAATGAGCTTAAGCATAAAGCTAGGTCAAGGGGAAAAGACATAATAGATCTCGGAATGGGCAACCCTGACCTTCAAACACCAGGGCACATAGTGAATAAACTTATAGAAACTTCGCAAGACCCTAGAGCTCATAGATACTCAGCGTCGGCGGGGATTCCAAAACTAAGACTCGCTATATGCGACTGGTACAAAAGAAATTATGACGTGGAACTTGATCCAGAAACCGAATCGGTCGTAACAATAGGCTCTAAGGAGGGCATAACTCATCTGATGATGTCCATCCTTTCCCCAGGAGACATCGTCATTGTTCCAAACCCGGCTTATCCAATTCATACGTATTCGGTCATTATAGCCAGAGGCGACGTGCATAGCATCCCGCTCGGACAAGGAACTGAACTGATCAAATCAATCGAAAAGGTTGTTAACGAGACTTGGCCCAAGCCTAAAGCACTTACATTGTCATTTCCTAACAATCCGACGACCGGTGTAGTGGACTTAGATTTCTTCAAAGATATTTATGAGCTCGCAAGGGAAGCAGGGCTCATCGTAGTCCACGATTTCGCATACGCTGAGCTTTGCTATGACGGTTACAAAGCCCCTAGCTTTCTTCAAATTCCAGGGGCTAAAGAAGTAGGAGTCGAATTTTACTCGCTCTCAAAAAGTTATAGCATGCCTGGCTGGCGCGTGGGTTTCATGTTAGGAAACGCGGGGATAGTATCTGCGCTCAAGCGTATAAAGAGCTACATGGATTACGGTATATTTACTCCCATTCAAGTAGCGGGAATAGCCTCCTTAAATGGACCACAAGACTGTATAGACCATATTAGAGAAACCTACAGGCAGAGGAGAAACAGGCTTATAGACGGACTTAGAAAAGCAGGCTGGCATATTCCAAGACCGAGAGGAACTATGTTTGTTTGGGCAGAAATACCAGAGAACTTCAGAAAAATGGGCTCGCTAGAGTTCTCAAAATTGTTAATAGAGAAAGCCAAAGTAGCCGTTTCACCCGGCGTTGGCTTTGGAAATTACGGGGAAGGATTTATCAGACTCGCTTTAGTTGAAAACGAGCAAAGAATTACACAAGCCGTTCGAGGGATAAGGAGATTGCTGAAAACCAGCTGAATTTCAAGTCAATGGCATCTCAGTAATCAAAATTAAAAAATAAGTCCGCGCCCGACTCAGCACCCCCTATCTCAGTCTCAAGAGTCAGGTAATCAAGCATCCTATATTCAACAATAGCCCTGTTCGCAGCCACGTCGGGAAGGGAAGCTCCGGGACTAAAAAAATAACGCTCGTATCCAACGTATAAATCCTTTGTAATATACTTTCCTAACTCAAAATAAGTGTCTCTGAAACCGGGCTGCCAGCCCTTGATTGTTATGACGTCAAGTGCAAACTGATCACCAAATACGTCCCTTATCTCATCAACCGCCATTGAGCTCAAGAACTCCCCCGCCCGTTGCTGAAAAGATATACGCTCATTGGTAGAAAGCTCGTCGGACGAAGTGCCAAAGATTAAATATGACATTATTTCATTCTTTTCCATAGAAGGATCGCTAGACAAGCTAATCTCTGGGTCTCGCATGGTGCCAGTAACGTTTACATAGACTTCAACATTCGACACGTCATAAATCGCTCTCACGCCAAGAAGTGGATCAATTACCTCTTTTCCGCTAAAATTCATGATGCCTCCTTGAATAATACTGAAGAGCTTGCCCATAAACAGATAGCTACCCTTGACCGCCTCAACGTTACCAGTCACTACGTTGCCCCCCCCGTAACGTTTGCTTACGTTAAGCTGCCCCTCTATCTCAATATCCGCCCTGCTGCTCTTGATCCAAGAATCCTCAGCAATATCCAACCTTAAATCCACAGAGACTAATCTTCTGTAGCGACTATCAGACTTCTCACCGGCGAATATAAAACCTTCCTGATCACCGTCGTCCTCTTGGACAAATTTGACATCCTCAATATACCTTTGTGGTTTCCCGGATATAACCACTCTCAAACCCTTAGCCTTAAGGTCACCATTGATATGAGTTTTTAACCGCTTTCCCTTAATATCTAGTTCGCCGTCTAACCTTGCTGTAACGTCATAAGGATTGGGCTTGAAGAATAGCTCGAACATTCGCCCTTTCGCGACGTAAGACATATCTCGAAAGTCTATTTCCCCCTCAAACAACCCCTTGCCACCACCCGTATCAATATGAAACGGGCGTAAAACGCCGCGCATCCCTCGGACGTCTAACACCACGCTCTCTATATTGATCTTATTCCTCATATACACAGTTTTTAATGAAACATCCTTCAACTCAAAGCTGCCGGCAATATCAGGATTTTGCCCATCACCCCTGGCACTCACGTCAGCAAAGAGCCTTCCTTTGATGGACGTTAGTTTAGGATGGAGTAAAGAGAGTAGGCTAATATCAATCCCTTTAGATTGAACGCGGGCGTCAAAAGGCGCGTTTTCAATTATCTCCTCAAAATTCTTCCATTTGGGATCAACGTGCGCCTTAGCAGTTGCGGAGAGAACACGCTCAGAATCATTATTCATGCTTAGGCTCACGTTAAGATCATCATCAACAAAAAGAAGGCTGAGCCGGAGGGCATCGCTCTTAAAAGCCATGTATTCAAGGTTTTCCGCAACAAGATCAGCACTTACGTCAATTCCCTCTAAGGAACCCCCGAACGCTATCTTGCCTGATACTAAACCTTTGAGAGAAAAAGGGGCGTTAAGAACATCTAACAGACTTGAGAGTCTCATTTTTCTCGAGCGCATATTTGCTACAACCTTATCACCTAACTCAATATCTCCGATTATAAAATTATCCCCTTGATATAGATTAAGAGAGCTTACGCTTAGTTTGTTTTTGATAAAGGTCAAAATTATAGGTTTACGATTCTTCAAGAGGACATCCTGAACGTTTAGGACAACTTTACTTAGCTCTAAACTAACTTCTTCATCTTGAAGGTCTCTTAACGTAAAGCTAGCAGAATAATTCCTGTTCACGGTTTCCGAGACCCTTATTTCTCCCCCTAAAACGCTTGACTTACCCTTTGCATCAATATCAATGGTTGAGAAATCTCTACCTCTAATACTTATTTCCCCTAGCTTGCCGCTCGCATTTAGTCTCAAATCAGCTAAATCAAAATTGCTGCTTCCAGTTATTTCAATTTTCTTCGCCACAAATCTATATTTCTCAGACTTAAAATCGGAGATTTTAGCAAAAAGGGAAGTTTCTAGGCTTCTCATGGCTCCTTTAAGGTCGCCACTAACCTGAAGTCTTCCTTCGTAATCAGTATTATCTAAAAATATGGACAGCAACCTTAAATCAGCAACGTCCAGATCGTAGCTAATGCCGACGTTCTGAGAATCCCCTATAGCACCGTTGGCTTCTAGATTTAATTTGTCAGATTCAATTAGTAAGGATTCTACATTAAGGAAGTTTGCCCCGTAGAAAGCGTCAATAATCCCACGCTTTAAGCCTATTCCAAGGATTTCGGATTGAAAAACCTCTCCTTTTACACTACCCTCAAGCCTGCTTAATAAATCCTTGCCATACGGTAAAAACCCCCTTAGGCGAAATTTAGAATTGATATTGCTTATATAGCCTTCATTCTTAAATACAGTAGCTAGATTTACGTTTAGGAAACCTGCATCCAATTCATATTGGACCCCGGAATTTGTTATCGTAATTGGTCCTTTTAGATTAACTTCCCCACTGTCACCGCTTCTCAGATCAAGATTCGATACCACAACGCTCGCCTCAAGGGAATCTGACTCGCCCCAGTTACCCAGCACGTTTAGATAAGCATTCAGTTCAGCGTCAGAACCTTTGTAGATATCAGTGTTTACAGCTCCGATTGGAGAGTTGGAGTTTACACCTTTGGTTTCCTTGATGAAATCAAGTATCTCTTTCATTTCAAGAGAATCAATAGAAACGTCAAATGCAAAATTATTGCTCTGTTTGACACCCATAAGCTCCGTTAGAAACAGCGTGCCATTAAACGAAGCGCTACCAAAATCCGTATTGATCTTGCCACCTCTAAATTCAATTTCCCCTCCGTCTATATCAATGGAATTAATGTCCCCTAGAACCTCTTGACCTATCAGTAAGGAGTCCAAAAGCCTCGCCTTGCTCTGAACTCTAAGGGGGTTATGCTTTGAGTGCTCGCCAACGCCGCTTAACTCTATATTTGCATTAACTATATTGCCCAACCTAATCCCCCCTGCAGTAGCTCTAAACTCGAACTTCGGACTTTTCAGATCCTTAATTTTACTCTCTGCAGAAATTTGAAAACCGCGAAAATTGAAGTTCAACGACTTCACGTCGAGAGTATCCACATACTCCAATGCACTATAAGAAGCGTTTGCGGAGACGCCATCAAGGCGTAATTCATTAGTGTCGGAGCCGGAAATTTGAGATGTAAAAACTACCTCTCCATCCTTCAATTTAAGGTCAACCCTCTCAATCGCTCTATGGATCTTTACCGACGCATCTACGTTGCGGAACTCATATTTATTGGACTTTTCTTTTAGCGGATCGCTAACCGTTATTATTAAATCATTTATATTGGTGCTATTGAGAAAGATACTCCAACCTAGTGGGGCTTGCTCTTTCCGTCCAAACGATTTGATTTTCTCGAAATTCCACGCACCGTCAGAGTAACGAATTAGGTTAACTCGCACGCCAGTTAATGAAACTTCGTCCACGGAAAAAACTCGTCTAAACAACGTTGAGCGGTCTAGCATTAAAGGTAGCGAGTAACCAATAGATATTCCCTTGCATTCTATAAACTCCCGACCTTCAATACGGAAAGAGACGTCTCTGAGCGTGAATCCATGAAGAAGATTCCCATCAATACTACCAATAGCAAAGCCCTGATCCGTTAGCTCAGTTACGAAGGAGTTTAGGACGTTTCTTGTAATCTGATTAAAGAAATGTGTCTGTATTACTATATAAAAAGTTGCTACAAGTAACGCTAAAACTAAGAGGAGGACGGCAATAGGCTTGAATATTTTGGGACGCATTCTCATTGCTTTGGATTATAACATAATCACCACCGCGCAGAATAACCAGAACTTTAATAGTGAATCAGACATTAACTGTTTCTCCAGAAGAAGGGATCACGCCGTCTAAGCTACTAGCATAGACGCTAAATCTTGCGAGACCAGAAATACTAAAATTCATAACTTGCTAAGACAATCAAGGTCAGATAGTATTTCCGTCATTCCTGTAGGCTTAAATGTCTTTCCATGCCAAAGCTCACCATAGACGGTAAAGAACTAGAAACGGAGGAAGGTCTAAACCTTATACAAGCCGCTAATCGCGTCGGTATAGAAGTACCTCACTTTTGTTACCACCCTGCCTTAAGCGTTGTCGCTCAATGCAGGCAATGCCTAGTGGAGATTGAGGGTATTCCTAAGGTAATGCCTGCTTGTAATACTTACGTGAGAGAGGGCTTAATTGTTAAGACAAACTCTGAAAGAGCCATAAAGGCAAGAAAAGCGACAGTTGAGTTTACGCTTATCAATCATCCGCTCGATTGCCCTATATGTGATAAGGGGGGTGAGTGCCCCCTTCAACTTACAACCGTAAAACATGGTCCAGGATACAGCAGATTTGAAGGTCCTGAAGAAAAAAAAGTCAGAAAGAAGTATTACTTGAGCGATAAGATTCTTTACGACCCGAATCGCTGCATCATGTGTACAAGGTGCGTCAGGTTTACAGATGAGATTACCCAAACGGGGGAACTCGGTTATGAGGGTAGAGGTTTTAGAAAAAAAATCGTCGTGTTCCCCTATAAGAGCTTGGACTCGGAGCTCTCAGGAAACGTTACCGATCTGTGCCCAGTAGGGGCACTACTTAACAAAGACACCCTACACGAGGAAAGGGTGTGGTACTGGAAATTCACGGATACCGTCTGCCCGTTGTGCAGCAACGGTTGCAACATAACCGTTGGGGTCGATCCGAGAAAGGGTAAGATCTCAAGGGTAAGACCTAGGATAAATATGGACGTTAATGAGTACTGGATATGCGATAGAGGAAGATATGACTTCAAGCAGGTTCAGGAAGATGCAATAAGATTGAAACACCCTATAATCAGGAAGGGAGAGGAGTTTGAAATCATCGGCTGGGATGAAGCCTTAGATTTCTCGGCAAGAAAATTAGCCCTAGCAAAGGAAGAATCCCCTGAATCAATCGCGCTTTTAGGTTCTGCTGTGCTTACTAATGAAGAGCTTTATCTTCTTAAAAAAATCGGAGAAACGCTTAATATAAGTAAGATTGTATCTAACGTAGGCGTAACAAGCGAACCCAAGAAATTCGGCTTAATAAGCACTGACCCCTATCCCAACAGCTACGGCGTCAAGGAACTCGAACTCCCCCATGGGACTAATAAGCTTCTGGAAATTATTGACTCCATTCTCGAAGGCAAACTAAGTGCCCTCTACGTAGCTGGACTAGACCTATTCGAATTTATCCCTAAAAGCGACCATCCAAAGTTAAAAGAATGCTTGTTACGACTATCATTGTTGGTGGTGCAAGATTTTAAGCTCACCGAAACTGTTAGGTCAGCGAACGTAATCCTTCCAGGAGCGACCGCTTATGAGAAAGAAGGCACCTTCACAAACGATAGGGGAAAGGTGCAGAGAATAAGAAAAGTAATAACTGCGCCTGGAACGGCTAAGCCTGACTGGGAAATACTAGCTCTTGTAGGAAGCAGGTTTCAGAAGGAGTCTTTCGGCTTTAAAAATCCCCCAAGCATCTTGTTAGAAATAGCAGAGAGGTTTCCCGCGTTTGAAGGTTTTACATACGATAGAATTGAAGCGCTTGGAGCGAATACCGCTAATTAATTAGATTTACGAACAATATGGATAATAGATAGAATATGCTTTGGGTTGAATTAGGGATTTCCCTCGCAAAAATAGCGCTCGTTTTATTCGCAGTTCTTACGCTCGTCGCCTACCTCACGCTTGCGGAAAGGAGAGTAAGCGCTTTTATTCAAGATAGGCTCGGACCGAACCGCGTTGGACCGTTCGGATTTCTCCAACCTCTGGCTGACGGCGCAAAATTCATATTCAAAGAAGACATTATACCAAGGGACGCTAATAAGCCTTTCTTTATAATTGCGCCCGCATTTGCTTTGATTACTGCATTAATCGCCCTTGCAGTCATACCCGTAGGAAAGGGCTTTGAGACGACATTGTTCGGGCTGTTTGCCGAACCTGTATTTATCCAATTTCAGATAGCGGACATAAACGTTGGCGTCCTTTATGTGCTGGCTATAGGCTCCCTTAGTGTTTATGGGGTCGTGCTAGGCGGATGGGCATCCAACAGCAAGTACTCTTTTCTAGGCGGGCTGAGAGGGGCAGCCCAGATGATAAGCTACGAGCTAGCTATGGGAATGTCTATTTTGGGAGTCATAGCCTGGAGCGGCTCTTTGAGGCTTGAAGATATAATTGAGGCGCAATCTAACTACTGGTTCGTTTTTCCACAGATACTAGGCGCCATAGTGTTTATTGCGGCGGCGTTCGCAGAGACAAATAGGCTTCCTTTTGACATGCCAGAGGCTGAGACCGAGATAGTTGCTGGATACCACACTGAATACAGCAGCATGAAGTTTGCAATGTTTTTTATGGCAGAGTACACGCACATGATAGTAGTTTCCTGCCTTGTGGTAGCATTATTCTTCGGCGGATGGTACCCGCTCCCCTTCGGCGGATGGTTTGGAGTGGATATAGACAAACACTGGTACCTACCCCCGCTCGTCTTCATAGGAAAGGTGCTTACTTTTCTCTTCTTCTTCATCTGGGTTAGGTTTACTCTGCCTAGATTTCGCTATGATCAGGTTATGAATCTAGGCTGGAAGGTGCTCTTTCCACTTGCAATACTGAACGTCATAATCATAAGTGCTGCCATGCTAGTATTACAGAACTATGGTTATCTTAGTTGATCTCTGATAGCTTTGTTATCATGGATTTTACATCATTCCTCTGACAAGTATTATGTGTTCAAATGCCATATATTGCTAGCCCTAACTTGCCTTGTACTAAGCAATAGATATAATTCTACAGTCGTAGTTACTTTGTATTTAATGATATAATGAACACTGCTAAATATAGTAAACCACCGGTAATTGAAGTTGTAATGGGCGTAGAGTTTCTCCCAATTTATGGTCTGCGCTCTGAACACATCGGTTTGTTTTGGGAAAAGATCATTGATAAATATCCAAAATCCGAACAAGCCACCAACTATGGCAAGCCTATTCAAAGCAATAGCGAAATATACCCCGCGCCCAGGTTTTGGTTCATCACAGAATCACTAAATAAACTAGTTCAGATACAAAACAACTGCTTCCTATGCAATTGGCGCAAGGTGGAAGGAGAAGACCAATATCCTGAATATAGTGAAATGAACAGGCTCTTTAACAACAATTATTCATCATTCTTGGAATTCCTCAAAGAAAAAGGCTTTAATGAACCTGCTCCGCTCAAATATGAATTCAATTATGTAAACCACTTAAAAGAAAACTTTGACTTTAGAGAAGCCAAGGAACTTTCAGATATAATTAAACGCCTTGACTTCCCTGAAACTTTAAGCGGTCAAGAAGTTAAAGACTTTAACTTAAATTATATCTATGATTTGCCGGATGCTAAGAAAGGAATATTCAAATTAAATCTCTTTACAACTACACTTAAGAACACGAAACAAAAAATAATAGTATTTGAAAATGGAGCGAGCGGGTTTGACTCCTCAAACCACAATATGAACGACTGGTTTGATTACGTACACGAACAGCTTACGCAGAATTTTGAAAAACTCACTGATAGTGATACAACAAAAACTAATTGGGAGAAAAAGGAAGTCTCATGAATTTAACTGATGTGGAGCCTAAGGAGAACCGATCTATATCCTACAATAACATTCCCCCTAGTATTGGAGTATCAACTCATTTGGATACATTACCTGCCTCTCCCCAAACAAATTTAAAAACAAATTATTACAAGGTATACGAAGAAGAGAACTCTACTCTTTTTAGAAGTTTAGGCTATTACAAAGACATCGAGGAAGACAACCTAGATAGCCATAAAAGAATTAAAACTTTGGTGCTTAGTCTTTATCGAGAAAGACCTGACTTTGATGATTACATTACCCCTAGAACTTATGAATTAATTGAAGATATTGAAGATGATCAAGATACGGAGCAAAAAATAATAAGTTTCGAATCCTTTAATAATTTTACTGATTTCTTGACAAAGAACGATAATTTAATCATACCTTCTTTTATTGTTACTTACGAAGGTAATATTAGAGCGTTGTGGCGTAAGTCAAGAATACAGCATTTAGCAGTAGAGTTTAACCCTGACGATACTAACACTTACGTAATTTTCACACCTAATCCTAACAACACAGGAAAAGTTATGCGTTCTACCGGGACAATTGATAAAGAGCGCCTTTACCAAGTTGTGGTTTCCATGGGAGCTGATGAATGGATTTGTCGGTAATGAGAAAGATAACGACCCACTTCCACCAACGTCACATATAACCAAACTAGTCAAGAAATCTCTTGTTCACAACGGAGGTAAAATAGACGGAAAGGCGTTACTACCGCGACCTAAAGAAGATTATATGTCGGTGAATTGGCTTGAATACGATGGTAATACAGACCTAGAAGTTTGTGTACAAAATATAATAAATATCTACAAAGATAAATTAAAAGTTAAAAAGAATGACCGGCTGCCAATAATAAACGTGCAAAGAGCAATTGAATATGTAAAAGCGGAGACTGATGATAGGAGGAAAATACAGATTCTATACAAACCCGAATTGAAACCTGACCATACTTATGGCGATCCATCACACTCCGGAGTATATGGTTATTCTCATGAAGACGTCATTATTGGAGAATTGCTAACGGATATTGTGCAACAGGTTCATAGGGCAGAAAATTTCCTGTCTAGTCCTAAATAATCACAGCTAAACGTCAAGATTACTCACGTTAAGGGCGTTGTCTTCTATGAACTTCTTCCTAGGCTTTACCTGATCTCCCATCAGCACCGTGAAAGTTTCATCTGACTCAATGGTATCCTCAATCATCACCTGCTTGAGGACACGCTTCTCAGGATCCATAGTCGTCTCCCAAAGCTGTCCTGGATTCATTTCCCCAAGACCTTTATAACGCTGTATCGACACGCCTTTCTTTCCACGGGAAAATATATACTCAGCAACTTCAGACAGAGTCTCACACTGTATTGCGTCTCCGTTATCATCAATTGTGAAAGGAGGCTCACCAAGAAGGTTGATTGATTCACGAAGCTTCTTGAGCTCAACGAAATCAGGGGAGTTAAGGAGATCTAAATCTATTCTGGTCCTTATGTCCCTGCCATTTTCCTTAAAGGCGTAATATATCTTTGATGAATTGTTATCCTTGTCCTCCATCATATTCCAACCTAGACCCAAAATCTCGGGACACCTTTTCTCAACCCACTCTTTAATTCCTAAAAGGTGAGTATCAAGCAAAGACTCGTTACCCACTTTTAGGTGTGACTTCTTAAAACCATTCCTGCTTGCGAAAGCATCTACTATCCTTATATCTCTTCCCCATTTGCCAAGTCGTTCAAGCCCTTTCTCGTAAGATATGGATTTTTTGACAATGTCAAGGAGCTTATTCCCCTTGACGTCCCTTGAACTATCACCTTTGTTAGGTGCTTTGAGGCTTACGCCACCCGTGCCTAGCTCAAGAAAGTAATCTTCATACTCGTAATCGTCCTTTAAATATCTTTCCTCTCTACCACGTTTCACCCTATATAGAGGGGGCTGCGCAACGTATAGATGGTCCCTTTCTATAACTTTAGGAAACTGCCTGTAAAAGAACGTGAGAAGAAGGGTCCTGATATGCGAGCCATCAACGTCTGCGTCCGTCATAAGTATTATTTTATGGTAACGAAGTTTGGATATATCAAAGTCATCAGCCCCTATACCCGTTCCCAGGACGGTAATAAGGGTTCTTATCTCCTCGTTACTCAGCATCTTATCGAATCTGGCTTTTTCCACATTCAAAATCTTTCCACGAAGAGGAAGAACAGCCTGATTATATCTCGCTCGCGCTTGCTTTGCAGAACCGCCAGCCGATTCACCCTCGACTATAAATAGCTCGCAAAGACCGGGATCACGCTCCTGACAATCAGCTAGTTTTCCGGGTAGGGAGCCCGATTCAAGAGCGCTTTTTCTCCTTGTCAACTCACGCGCTTTTCTCGCAGCTTCCCTAGCTCTGGCAGCATCGACCGCTTTATCTATTATTTTTCTTGCGACGGACGGGTTCTCTTCAAAAAAAGCCCCCAGCTTTTCGTTAAGAAGAGTCTCTACTACTCCCTTAACTTCGGTATTGCCAAGTTTGGTCTTAGTTTGTCCCTCAAACTTAGGATCGGGTAGCTTTACGCTAATAATCGCCGTAAGTCCCTCTCTGGCATCCTCGCCACTTAGAGATACTTTTGCGTTTTTAAGAAGCCCCTTATCCTCAGCATATTTATTAACGGTTCTGGTGAGCGCGCCCCTAAACCCTGTAAGATGTGTCCCACCCTCTATGTTGTTAATATTATTTGCGTATGAAAATATGGACTCCGTATAGCTGTCGTTATATTGCAGGGCTACTTCTAAAATAATATCGTCTTTTTCCCCAAATACATAAATAGGCTTTGGATGAAGCAGTCTTCTATTTCTATTTAGCTCTTGGACAAAAGCTACAATACCGCCCTTATAGTAGAATGGCTGATGTTTACCGCTTCTTTCATCCGTTAAATTAATAGTGAGACCCTTATTAAGAAACGCAAGCTCCCTTATCCTGTGAGCCAGGGTATCATAGTTAAATTCCATTATCTCAAAAATCTCTGAGTCGGGCTTAAACCTGATTTTAGTGCCCGTTCTGTCCGTTTTGCCTGTAGATTTAAGCTCCGAGCATACCTTGCCGCGTTCATACCTTTGGTACCACACCTTGCTGTCCTTCCTGACCTCAAGCATAAGGTATTCGGACAGAGCGTTTACCACGGTTACCCCAACACCGTGAAGCCCTCCTGAAACCTGATAAACCTTTCCCTCAAACTTACCGCCCGCGTGCAGGGTCGTCATTATAACTTCCACACCAGACTTCCCCGTGTCTTTATGTATATCCACCGGTATCCCGCGACCGTTATCCTCAATCGTTATACTCTCATTAACGTGAATGGTCACATTTATATTACTGCAGTAGCCAGCTAACGCCTCATCTACGCTATTATCTAACACTTCAAAGACAAGGTGGTGAAACCCCCTAGTGCTCGTGTCACCTATATACATATCGGGACGCTTTCTTACCGCCTCAAGACCGGGAAGCACTTTTATCTGTTCTGCCGTGTATAAGTTGCTTTCATCCGTGGACTGAATATCCGGAACTGTTTTTACCTCCAACAGATTACCTCCGTGCAAACGATTCGAGTAGGGATAGCCAACATAGTGATTTTATCATATTAGCCAAGAAAAGCACGATAAAATCAAGGCTATTTAAGTGGAACGTATGTCTCTAACTTCCTTTTTTCTCTAAACTTTTGGCGGCGTAATACCAATTTGTCTCTGGTATCTGCCTTTTTTATCAGCGTAAGATACTTCACACGGTTCATCCGACTCAAGAAAGAGAACCTGGGCTATGCCCTCGTTAGCGTATATCTTGGCTGGAAGCGGCGTGGTATTTGAGATCTCAAGCGTCACAAACCCCTCCCATTCAGGCTCGAAGGGAGTCACGTTCACTATAATCCCGCAGCGTGCGTAGGTGGATTTACCCACGCACAGAGTGATTGTGCTTCTCGGTATTCTAAAATACTCTACCGTCCTCGCTAATGCGAAAGAGTTAGGGGGGATCATACAGGCGTCAGCCTTTATTTCAACAAAAGACTTATCATCAAAACTCTTAGGGTCCACCACGGAATTATAGACGTTGGTAAACACTTTAAATTCGTCACTCACCCTTATATCGTAACCATAAGCGGAAAGCCCATAAGAAATTGCACCGTCCCTCACCTGCTTATCCACAAAGGGGTTTATCATCCCGTGCTCCCTCGCCATTTTTCTAATCCAGTGATCAGGTCTGATTGACATACTCCCTCGCTCCTTTACTTACTCATATAACTCAAAAACTGACAACGCCTTACAATACTACGTTATATTCTTCATATTCTTCACTTAGCTAATGGAATCTCTCTTATAAACTCGTCCCAGTGGGATTCCGTTATTGCGTCAATTTCCTTGCGCGGGGCTTTATATCCACCCTTGCCAGGGAATAATCCGTCATATACTTCATCCCTTATCTTGAGCCATTTATCGACCGCCTCGTAGTTCTTGAATTCAACCACCGTTTTATAGGTCCACAGAGGCGAGAGCGTATGGAGTCTTTGTGAATACATCTTGTAGTCGCTAACAATAACACCTCTTTTTCTCATTTCGCTCCAGAAAGGATATAGCTTGTCTCTATACACTTGCAAGAACTTCTCGACATTCTCAGGTTTTACTACGTAAAAGCTCTCTTCTATCACCCTTTGGTATCTATTTTCTTGAGCAAATACCGATATGGGAATTAACCCAACTAAAGCAATAGCCGTTAGCGCAAGAGATGTTTTTGTAAGACGCGTCATTTGACTCCTCCTTCATTAACTAGATTTGAAAAAAGACAATTATACATTAAAGGGAAACTTTGATAGAAAAACCAGATTCTAACGGATTATTATAACTGATGCTACGTTAAGAAGTATCTTTCATGCGAGAAGCGGTATCCAGTAGAGACAGAGAAACGAAAATCCTTGACCAGTTTTACGCCAGGGCTCATTTGATTTTTACGCCAGGGCTCATTTGATTTTTACACCAGGGCTCATTTGATTTTAGTGGCTAATTGTGGGAAACTCTAATCCTAAATCTTGCTTATAAGTAGGTTAATAAAGTGGCAAATTTGACACACTTCATGCTTGAAGCACAAGGGGTTGCCATAGGTGGTAACATAGAGGTGCTTGGGCTAGTTGCTCAGGCGGGACCAGTAGTTAAAGCGGTTCTTCTAATACTGCTTCTGATGTCCTTAGTCTCGTGGACTATTATATTCTCAAAGTATTTTGCGCTTAAAAGCGTAACTAAGAAATCGGCAAAGTTCCTTGATCTCTACAATGCGAGTGACAACTTAGGCAAACTCTTCTCTTCGACAAAGCATATTGGGGGACCGTTCGCGGAGATATTCAGAGCGGGATATTCCGAAATGCTCAAAGTAAGCAGGTCATCAAGGTCTTCGCAAAATCCTGAAGTCAAATCCGCACCTGAGACAATTACTGAGGACATAGGCGTCACTGAGTTTGTTGAAAGAGCGCTAAAAAAAACAATGTCTTCCGAGATTTCTAAGCTTGAGAACTCGCTGACCTTTCTAGCTACGACGGGAAGCTCGGCTCCCTTTATAGGTCTTTTTGGGACTGTCTGGGGTATCATGACTTCGTTCATAGGACTAGCAGGAAGCGACGGGATACCTACGCTTCAAGCTGTAGCTCCCGGTATCGCAGAGGCTTTGATCGCTACGGCGATAGGACTGGCTGCCGCTATTCCAGCAGTCGTCGCTTATAACTATTTTCTCAATAGGGTAAAAAGAATAGACGTGGAAATGGAAAATTTTTCAGCTGAATTTCTTAATATAGTCGAGTGGTACGTCAAAAAGGTTTAGATACCTATGGGAATGCGGAACAATAACAATGGACGGACGGTGCTATCTGAAATAAACGTAACGCCGTTTGTTGATGTGATGCTTGTCCTGCTTGTTATATTTATGGTGACAACGCCTATTCTATATCAGGGAGTGGACGTTAATCTGCCTAAGACCGAGTCAAAACCTATGCCCTCGATAGAACGCACGAAAAGGGTGGTAGTTACGCTAAATCGAGCAGGCGAAATATTCATAGAGAAAAACAGGCATACGCTGCCCGAGCTGAGGTCAGCGATTCAACGACTTATTACAGCAAGCCCGCAAGATGTAACGGAAGAAGAGGTTTTCCTAAGAGCCGATTCAAATGTCCCCTACGGCACGGTGGTAGAAGTTATGTCGGAGATACGAAACGCGGGAGTATCCAATCTAGGGCTTATAACGGAACCTAATCCCAAGAGATAACTGAAGATGAACGGGGACATGAAATCATCAAACAGCGATTCTTCGAAAGGCTCGTCATTTGGTGGAGCCTTCCTTTCAATAGCTTTACACGCGGTTGTGTTAGCACTGGTTTTTTTCTGGGGATTTAGAACGGTTACCAATTACGTTGTTAGTAAGGAAGCTCCTATTCAAGTGTCACTCTCCGAACTTGATAAAGTTAGCGTTGATAAATCAAAGCCTCCCGCCAACGCGGAGAAATCCGCGCCTGATCCCAGAAAGATTAAAAAGGAACGGGAAGAGGTTAATTCTCATTCTTCACAACCTGAGAAAAAAGAGGTAGTTCCTTTAGAGACCAAAAAGAAAAAAAAGGAAGAGAAGAAAAGCAAAATCAAACAAAAGCCCGAGAAAAAAAAGGTATCCGAAAAGCCTAAGCCTAAGCCCAAACCGACTAAAAAAAGAGATTTTGAGAAAGAGCGAGAAAGAATAATTAAGAACATTCAAAGAGAAAAGGTGCTGGAAGACTTAAACAGAAAAAGTAAAGAAGGAGGGGAAAGGAAGATACAATTGGCGAAGTCTGATAAAAAAATCGAAGGAGTAGAGGGTAAAGATTCTCGAGAATCACCCGCGGGTTCGTTGGTAAACCCATTAATAAGCCAATTGTTTACCGCTCAGGTGCATCAGAGGATACGCCTTAGTTGGAATATCCCACCTGGCGTGCCTACAGACGGAAGCCTCGTTGCACTTATATTTTTTAAGATTGATCAGATGGGCAGAGTCTATAAAGTAAGGGTAGAAGAATCTTCAGGAAACGTCGCGTTTGATCATTATTGCTTAAATGCAATTTATAAGTCCGCGCCGCTACCCGCTCCACCTCCTAAACTTGCGAAGGAGGCTAGAACCGAGGGTATAGTTGTCCCGTTTAGAAACGAGCCATTCTAATCTGGCGAGCGGACGTATAGCCTCTTTTGTCGCCTTACAACTCGGTAGAGACTGAAAATGAATCTGATACTGATACGACATGGAGAAACGGATTGGAACCGCACTGGCAGATGCCAAGGAGTTTCTGATATAGTATTAAACCAAAACGGAAGGAAACAGGTTAGAGAACTAGCAAATTCACTTAGAAACGAAAAGATCTCCGCCATTTATTCCAGTGATCTTAAAAGAGCCTATGAAACCGCGCGGCAAATTGCGAGTCATCACCGTTTGCCTGTAAAAGTTGATGCCGACTTGAGAGAAATGAACCAGGGGGAGTTCGAAGGACTTGAATTCGAGGAGATAAAGGAAAGGTACGCTCATATTCTCAAAAAGTGGCGTGAGGATCCGGAAAAATTAGTACTACCTAAGGGAGAATCACTAAGTCAAGTGCAGGAGAGAGTATGGGAATATTTTGAAAAAGTCCTTAAAAAGCACGAGGGAGAAACCATAGTTATAGTTAGTCACAATCTAGCAATTGTAACTTTATTGTGCAAAATCACGGGTTTGGGACTCAAGAGTTTCCGCCATTTCGATCTGCAGGCTTCCTGTAAGAACTTAATCGTTTGCGAAAGAGGAGAAATTAAAATAAAAGAACTGAACAACTTATCGCACCTTACCCCTATGGCGACCATCCCCTGAGTTTTAATTGCGCAGCAAGAATATTGCGAGACCTAAACGCTTCGGCTTCTTGCGGCTTGAATCAATATATGGTGTAATCTTCCGATCTGAAATGAAAGAAGATATAGAAAGAATTGTAGCTGAATCCGTTGAGAATATAAGGGTTAAGGTTGGTTTAGACGATCTAAACCTAATGGTTGACGTTGACGTGCCGAAGAGGAAGGAGTTCGGTGATTTCTCGGTAAATACAGCTATGATTCTCGCAAAGAGAATGGGAGAAAACTCCCGTCGTACGGCGGAGCTTATAATTGAAAATCTACCCGAGGAGAAAAACTCCCTATTTAAGAAAATTGAAATAGCGGGGGCTGGATTTATAAACTTTTTTGTCAAAGAGCAGGCTATAGTAAATAAGCTCAATGAAATTGATAGCTTGGGAGAAGAGTTTGGTTATATTGACATCGGGAAGAATAAGAAAGTCTTGGTCGAGTTCGTAAGTGCGAATCCTACTGGCTATCTCCACATGGGTCACGCCCGAAACGCCGTCGTTGGAGACACAATATCAAGTTTGCTGAAAGCTACCGGTCATCAAATTACAAGAGAGTTCTACATAAATGACGCAGGAAGGCAGATACGCCTTCTAGGACAATCGGTTTACGCTAGATACAAAGAGTTTGTCGGCGAGGAATCTCAAATCCCGGAAGATGGCTACAAAGGTGATTATATAAGAAAAATAGCAAAAGCAATCAATGATGAAAAGGGTAACGGCTTGCTAAAGGATATGACTGAGGAAGACGCCCTATCCTACTCAAGGAACTATGCCTCTTCAACCCTTTTAGAGGGTATTAACATTGATTTGAAAAGAATCGGGGTTTATTTTGATGAGTGGTATAGCGAACTCGACAAGATTCATAGCCCTTACCTCAATGCTGAAGATAAAACAAGACTCGACAGAACCAAAGATCAGTTAGAGCGGAAGGGCGCCTTAGAGAACAAGGACGGAGCCCTTTGGTTTAAGGCTTCTGAATATGGAGACTCTCAGGATTGGGTAATGGTTAAAAGCGATGGATCGCCTACCTATTTTCTTGCCGATATAGCTTACCATTGCGATAAATTAGAAAGGGGTTATCAAAATCTAATTAACGTATGGGGAGCGGATCATCACGGTCACGTATCCCGCCTTAAGGCTGCGCTAAGGGCATTGGGGTATGATGATTCAAAATTAAACGTCGTGCTGATCCAATTTGTAAGGCTTATGGAAAACGGCAAAGAGGTCCCTATGTCTAAACGAGCAGGGAGCTACGTCACAATGCGCGACGTTATAAATGAAGTAGGTGCTGACGTAACTCGTTATTTTCTTCTCATGCGAAGTTCTGAGAGCCACTTGGATTTCGATCTGGGTTTAGCTAGGAAAGAATCTAGCGAGAACCCGGTTTACTATATACAGTATGCGTACGTAAGAATTAATAGCATATTTAGGAAAGCAAAAGAGGTGGACTTACATCCATTAGCTAGCTCGTTGAATCTCCTTAGAGACTCTCAAGAGATTGAGCTTATTAAAAAACTTCTGCTCTTCCCCAAAGCGGTTGAAGAAGGGGCTTTACGCCTAGCACCTCATAAAGTGGCGTATTACCTTCAGGAAATTGCAGCGGATTTCCACGTTTATTATAATAAGTGTAGAATTGTTAATGAAAATCAGGCACTAAGTAGTGCTAGGCTTCACCTAGTTAAGTGCGTTCGGATCGTTTTGAGCAACGGACTCAGATTGTTAGGCATATCCACGCCAGAAGAGATGTGATCTTATGAGTGATAAAGCTAAACCAAGTAAAACTCAGATATTAGTGCTCTGTTTCGCTTTCTCTATACTCTTTATACTCGTATTTAGCTTAGGAGTTATAGTGGGTAAGGGAGTAACCAATATAGAAGCTGGCACTAAGATGACAAGCAAGAGAGGGGATCAAGGGATTGACGGTTCAGAAAGTCCTAGAGAAGCTCTTGTGGACAATAAGCTAGAAGCTAGAGAGGAAGGGATTAAATCCACGTCTCGCAGGCTTAGCCCAACGAGGGTATCTGACGTAGCAGAAGAGTATCCTTTAGAGGTTAGTCAAAAGCAGTCCCTGGAACAAGACGCATCCGTGCAGAAGCAACCTTCTTCTCATATTGGTATTGAGATTGAAAAGAGCGCTTCAACTGAAAAAGAGCGAACTGCAAAAGAAAGCCTAGAACTGCCGTCCATTGCTCATGGTGGTCGTTGGACGGTGCAAATAGCATCTTTCAGAAATAAGGATAAGGCTGATAGATTTGTTAGGATAATGAAATCAAAGGGCTATCCTGTTTTTATCAAGTCCGTAAAATTTTCTGACGGTAAAATTCTGCATAGGTTAAGAATAGGAACTTTTGATAGCAAAGAAAAAGCCAATATATACGGCGAGAGGCTCAAGGAACTGGAACCGGACGTGACGTTTTTATATACAACTGTTAATGATTAGACTCTCGGTGTTTAGTAATACGCTCTATAAGTTGGATTAGTAAAGTTTTATCTCTTGCCACCCTTGCTTAAAACTGATACTTTTACTAAAGTAAAAACCATAGTAGTTTAGGATTGTTATGACCCGCCCCAAGGAAATTGTGCAGAGAGCCAAAAACAATAAAGAGCCCGAGTCTTCCAAACTGTTGGGAAGTGGCGTCAAGGCTTGGTGGTTATTACTTGTTCTACCTATTGAGGATTATCTTCTAAAGATTAAAATTCACCCTAACGTATTAACCCTATCTACGCTAGTCGTTGGAGGTATAGCGGGGTTATGTTATCACCTCGGATTCATCTTCGTAGCAGGCGTATTGGTCTTGGCTGGATCCACCTTCGATATTTTTGATGGGCGCGTCGCTAGAGCACTTGGCGTAAACAGCGAGCACGGAGCGTTTTTCGACTCATGCCTCGATAGGTTTGCAGAAGCCTTAATTTACATGGGACTACTTAGTTTTTTCCGGGAGTCAGTATTCATATACGTAATGTATCTTATTCTAGTCTCCACTACGATGGTTAGCTACACTAGGGCAAGGGCAGAGGGGCTTGGGGTTAAGTGCGAAGTGGGAATAATGCAGAGAACAGAAAGGGTCGTGTATCTAGGCGTTCTCTCCGTATTTGATTTCCTCGGCAATTTGGCAGCTAGAGCTTTAGGATTCCAAGGGGACAACTACCTGCTCAAGCTCGCTTTGGTTATTCTGTTGGTCTTTTCTCTATATACAGCAATTCAGAGAATGACCCACGTGATGGGCGAATTGGCAAAGAGAAAGACGCTAAAAGACACCGAGACTTGAAAGATAGGAATTCTGATACTGATCTCACGAGAAATAGGACCATGCTAGCCGTTAAAAGGGCACATTCAAGCGAGTCTCTATAAACAAAGCATAGCTGTATGACAATAGTGTGGATAAGCTCCTACTATGCCAAAACGCGCTGATATTAAAACAATTTTGATAATTGGTTCGGGTCCTATAGTTATAGGGCAGGCGTGCGAGTTTGACTACTCAGGCACCCAAGCGTGTAAAGCTCTTGAGGAAGAGGGCTACAGGATTATTCTCGTAAATAGTAATCCCGCCACTATTATGACTGACCCAACGTTTGCCGACAGAACTTATATAGAACCCATAGTGCCTGAGATAGTTGAAAAGATAATTGAAAAAGAGACGCCAGACGCCTTGCTTCCTACCCTCGGCGGTCAGACGGCGCTTAACGTAGCGGTTGCTCTAGCTGAATCAGGAGCACTTGAAAGACATGGCGTGGAACTCATAGGGGCTAAACTCCCCGCTATAAAGAAAGCAGAGAACCGAGAGCTTTTTAAGAATGCCATGATAAAGATCGGACTTGAGGTTCCCAAAAGCGGCATAGCACGGACTATGGAGGAAGCTACGCGAGTAATGGACAAAATAGGCTTCCCTTTGATAATAAGACCCTCATTTACCCTTGGCGGGGTAGGAGGCAACGTCGCTTACAGCAGTGAGGAATTTGAGGAGTACGTAAGATGCGGTCTGGATTTGAGCCCTTCTACAGAGGTTCTTATAGAAGAATCCGTGCTCGGTTGGAAGGAGTATGAGCTTGAAGTGATGCGAGATAGTAACGATAACGTAGTAATTATATGCTCAATAGAGAACTTTGATCCCATGGGAGTTCATACGGGCGATAGCATTACCGTAGCGCCTTCTCAAACCCTCACGGATAAAGAATACCAAAGAATGCGCGACGCTTCCATGAGAATAATTAGAGAAATAGGCGTTGACACAGGAGGATCAAACGTCCAATTTGCCATAAACCCAAAGGACGGGAGGATGTTTGTAATTGAAATGAACCCGCGGGTCTCAAGAAGCTCCGCCTTGGCTTCTAAAGCGACCGGGTTTCCTATTGCCAAGATAGCAGCGAAACTTGCTGTAGGCTATACGCTTGATGAAATCCCTAATGATATAACTCAATATACTCCCGCGTCTTTTGAGCCAACAATTGACTATGTAGTAGTAAAGATCCCAAGGTTCAATTTTGATAAGTTTCCCAAGGCTGAATCGTCCCTGACAACGCAAATGAAGTCAGTAGGCGAGGCTATGGCGATCGGGAGGACTTTTAAGGAATCTCTGCAAAAAGCCATACGCTCGCTTGAAGTTGATTCGTCAGGATTTACGCCAAAAACTAAGGACGTTGAATTAATAAAGGAAAGGCTAAAAACCCCAAATTCAGAAAGACTCTGGTATCTGGCGGATGCCTTTAGATGTGGGATGGACGTTGATGAGGTATATGAGCTAACGTTTATTGATCCATGGTTTCTCATAAACGTAAAGCAGATAATTGAAATGGAACGTGAAATTAGCTCCGGGAACGGAAAATTGAACGAGAATATGATTAGAAAAGCAAAGGCTTACGGATTTTCTGATGAAAGAATTGCTAACCTTACCTCAAACTCTGAGGATGGTGTAAGGCATTCAAGGGAAAGAGATAATATAAAACCGGTTTACAAAATGGTTGACACATGCGCTGCCGAATTTGAAGCGCATACTCCTTACTTTTACTCCACTTTTGAACAAGAAGATGAGACTGCTCCTATGGATAGTCGGAAAGTTATGATTTTGGGTGGTGGACCAAATAGAATTGGACAGGGAATTGAATTTGATTATTGTTGCGTCCACGCCTCGTTTTCACTTAGAGAGGAAGGCATTGAATCAATCATGGTTAATTGCAACCCTGAGACAGTAAGCACGGATTATGACACGTCGGGCAGGCTTTATTTCGAACCTCTTACCTTGGAAGACACATTGTCGGTCATCCAAAGAGAGAAACCCGATGGAGTAATAGTGCACCTAGGGGGGCAGACCCCTCTTAAGCTCGCCATTCCGCTTGAGCAGAGAGGCGTAAAGATAATTGGAACGCCTCCCGATAGCATTGATCTAGCCGAGGATAGAGAAAGGTTCAGAAATTTAATTCATAAACTGGGTTTTAAGCAGCCTGAAAGCGGCATTGCGAGAGGTAAAAAAGAGGCTATTCAGATAGCGAAGGAAATTGACTACCCGGTCGTCGTCCGACCTTCCTACGTTTTAGGAGGCAGGGCGATGGAGATCGTTTATACCGAGCAATCTTTAGAGCGCTATATCGAAGAAGCTGTTAGAATCTCTCCAAATCAGCCTATTCTAATTGATAAGTTTCTTAACAACGCAAAAGAGCTTGATGTAGATGCACTCTCTGATGGCAAGAAAGTAGTAGTTGCAGGCATCTTAGAGCATATAGAAGAGGCTGGGGTGCATTCTGGAGACAGCGCAATGGTGCTTCCCCCCTTTTCTATTGAGGATTCAATCATCGACGAGATAAAGCACCAGACAAGAGAGCTTGCTTTAGCTATTAAGGCAAAAGGGCTCATAAATTTACAGTTTGCAGTCAAAGACTGGGAGGTTTACATAATTGAGGTTAATCCTAGGGCAAGCCGCACAGTGCCATTTGTCAGTAAGGCTACAGGGGTACCGCTTGCTAAGCTAGCTACTAAAATAATGATAGGAAAAACACTGGATGAACTCGGCTTTACCAAGGAAATTATTCCTAAACATATATGCGTAAAGGAGTCAGTATTCCCATTCCTTAAGTTTCCGGGTGTTGACACGATTTTGGGTCCGGAAATGAAATCAACAGGAGAAGTAATGGGTATTGACACGGATATAAGAAAGGCATTTGCAAAATCCCAGATTGCCTCTGGCACTGAGCTGCCGCTAGGAGGGACTGCGTTTATAAGCATTAAGGACGATGATAAGCTCAAGGCTTCCAAGATAGCGAAGGATCTGTTGCGCCTCGGCTTTGAAGTTTTGGCTACACAAGGCACGGCTAAGTATTTCAGAGATAGAGATATTGAATGTGAATACGTAAAAAAAGTAAAAGATGGGCACCCTCATATTGTGGACCATATAAAAAGTGGCGGGGTGCAACTTATTCTTAACACGACTTTTGGCGAGACGGAAGTGGCTCAATCGTATTCAATAAGAAGGAGTGCCCTCCTGCACGGAGTTCCCTATTTTACTACAATGGAGGGTGGGATCGCGGCAGTAGGGGCAATCGAAGTTTTGCTTAAAGAAGGACTGGAAGTCAAAGCCCTTCAAGATTATTATTAGTAATTTAAGGAGGGAAATAACGTGACTACTGAAAGAGTTCCAATAACTCCTAATGGATTCAAGAAAATGCGGGGTGAACTCAACAGGCTTAAAACTGTAGAAAGACCAGAGGTGATAAAATCTATTGAATACGCTAGATCGCTCGGAGATCTTTCTGAAAATGCTGAATACGAATCGGCTAAAAACCGACAGTCTTTTGTTGAAGGACGTATAGAAGAGCTTGAGAGCAAGCTTAGCAGAGCTGATATTATTGATCCCACTACTCTTACTAATAAGGACAGGGTAACATTCGGTCTTCAGGTCAAGCTCGAAAATTTAGATACTGGAGGCATCGTATCCTACCAGCTAGTAGGACCTGATGAATCAGATCCAGAGAATGGGCTCATATCTATTACCTCACCTATAGGACGGGCTCTGATAGGGAAACAGGTGGATGATGACGTTGTGGTGCAGGCGCCTGGTGGGGTAAGAGAGTTTGTGGTTCTTGAAATCACTTAGCTGTGATAATCTGAGCTAACGTTTGCCATACGACTGTAATATGTTATCTTTACCTTTTTTACTCGCTAGGCGAGGAGGCTACACAAAGAGGAATTATTCAATGGAAAATCTTGACAGACGGAGTATTAAATTTCTAGCGCCGATGTTTATTTTACTTGTCACTTTTGCCATTATTGGATGCGTCAATGTGAAAACATCTTCTTACTTTACGCCAGCCAAAACTAAGCTAAGCGGTTTCGAAGCGATCCAATTTGAAGCGTTTCAAACCGATATAAATTATTTTCCAAAGGAAGCCTTGACCAGAATACCCGCCGAAGCAGCGGCACTTATGGCACCCAACAAGAATTTCAAAGTCGTCAAATATGGTGAGGTTGAAAACGTTCCTGCTGATCACACTATCGTCGTTCTAGGCGAGGTGGCTGGATATAGACCTAGTTCTGATATTACTTATGAGGACGGTGGGGTGAAGCTTGGTGAGGTGGCTATTGCCATTAAGCTCGCAATCGTAAACAAGGCTACTGGGGAGGAGATTTCGGCAGGCGAGATCAGTGGTTTTAGCCCAACAGGTTTCATAGCCAAGGATATATATGGGACCCTGGCTAGAGAGATTGTGAGGCACATCGAGGATAATTAGATAACGCTCACGTCCCCTGCAATAACCTTTACCAATTCTCCGTTATCTTTCTTAACTATGAGTCGCCCGCGCTCGTCTATATTTATTGCCGTTCCTACAAATGGCTCTCTGGTATCAATATCAACGCGCACTCTTTGATTTTTTCCTTCCCATCTTTTCGCCCACTCGCTTATTATGGCGTTTATTCCAAGTTGATTGAACATTTGATACCACTTTTCTAGCTCTAGCATTAAATCGGCGCTAAACTCTGAGCGATCGATATCTCTTCCCAAATTTTCTCTTAGCGAAGTAGCAAGATTAGCTACCCCTCCCATCTCAGAGTTTATAAGCTCTCTGGACATGTTTATGTTTACCCCTATACCTACGACGATGAAGTCTATAGCTTCTTTATTCATCCGCATTTGAGTCAATATCCCCGCGACCTTTTTTCTATTTATACGTAAATCGTTTGGCCACTTTGTTTCTACTGTGCTGATGCCGGTCTTTTTAATAGTTTCCATAAGAGCTATGGCAGCTAAAAAAGTAACGACGTGAGACTCTTGAGCATTGACCTTAGGACGCAGCAGCACTGATATGTATAGATTGACTCCAGGCGGTGAAACCCACTTGCGATTGAGCCTACCCCTACCGTCTGTTTGCTTATCCGCAATAATTACCGTCCCCTCCGATGCCCCGTTTTGGGCAAGATTGAAAAGTAAAGTGTTTGTAGAAGCTATCTCTTCGTGATAGTAAATTACTTTACCAAAGGTCTGCGTTTTGAGAAGACAGTTTAACTTGCGCATAAAGAGTGATTTCATTTGTTTCCCTGTCGAGGCTTAATATAATCGGTTACTGTCTCATACTATATTACTAATGTATTACTTGTTAATACTAGACAGTTATATATTCTTATTCATAATAACCCAGGTATGTTTAATAAGAAACTGCTTATAGCCTTAGTCGCAACGTTTGTAATTATTTCTGGGGGAATCTTTTCTCTTGCCACGGTGAATCCCAGTATTCCCGATCTTTCTAAGTTCGAAGTAGTTACAATTGAGGAATTAGTCTCGGCTCCCAAATTATATAATAGAAAGAAGGTAAGGGTTGAGGGAAGAGTAGAAGAGGTAGATTATACCTCGCATAAAGGCAACCCCTTTACGATTTTCAGGCTCAAAGACGATAATTCCAATGAGCTAAGGGTTTACTATAAGTATGAACATCTTCCAATCTCTAGTGGGGACAGAGTTGAGATCATGGGGCGTTACAGGGAAAAGAGAAGGTGGTTTTTTATAAAGATAAAAAACATAGTAAAAGCCAAGGTAGTTAATATAATTTCAGTTTTATAACGCTTTCTCTTTATCTTAACCCCTCAAATTCCTGTCCATAACCCTTAAAAAATTGCCACTCATAATTTTCCCTACCCGTTGATCTGTATAGCCTTTCTCCAAAAAATATTGACCTATCTTCAATAGGTTGGCTATCGTTTGCAGTCCCTTGGGGAAGTCTCCTCTTTTCGCTCCATCCATGTCGCTCCCAATGCCCACGTGATCTTCCCCACAGAGATTCACCATATAGTCAGCATGGGAAAAGACGTCTTCAAACGTGGGAGGAGCATTACCTATTTTAAGGAAATTGTTGTATAAAACAATTCCTATCACGCCACCTCTAGTTGATATGGCGAGAAGCTGCTCGTCCGTTAGATTTCTGGGGTGATTCGTAAGCGCTCTTGCGTTTGAGTGAGTAGCTATTGGAGTGAGTTTAGTAAGATTTATCGCATCCCAGAAGCACTTTTCGTTCAAGTGTGAAAGATCAAGGGTTACATCCAAGTCATTCATTCTTTTGATAAGCTCTTTTCCTTCTTCTGTCAGTCCCTCATGCGTATCATTGCCAGAAGCGTAACGGTTTTTATCATTCCATGAAAGTCCGATTATACGGACGCCCCTCTTGTAGAATTCATCAATATCGCTCGACTTTTCAATCGGGTCGGCTCCTTCCATTAACGTTAGAAATCCTATCTTGGAGTCCTCGCCGATCTTTTGCAGGTCTCGGAGACTCTTGACTTGAAAAACATCTTCGGAATAATCTCTGTAAATATCGTCATAGGTAGATAGCTGATCCAAAGCTGACTCTACCGTTTTAAGAGGCTTGTGCTTCGGATGAACAAATATGGTATTAAAGACAAGTTTAACCCTTCCCTCTTTAAGCCAGGGTAAGGTAATCATGCAGGGTTTATCAGGGCTCACAAAATCCCTATTTAGATAATTTAAGTGAAACGCTATATCCTCGTGCGCATCGACTATAAAGAATTCTTTCCCCATCCACCTCCCCCCGGCGTTTGAATCCGTATTATATCCCCCATGTCAACGGTTATGACAGACTTGGAATCCAACAGGGACGTTTTTCGTTGTTTGATTAGCGAGTTTCTTCCCATTTTCGCAGCCTCTCCACCTTTTACCCCATAAGGTGAAAATTTTCTTCTTTCAGTTATAATCGAGACCGTAGCTTGCGAGAGAAATTTGTATTCTCTTATGATTGAATCTCCACCGTTAAACTCTCCCTTTCCTCCACTTCCCCTTTTTATAGAATAAGAATTGATCATTACAGGCAGCTCCCTTTCCAGAGCTTCAATAGGGGTGTTAAGAGTATTTGTCATATGGGTCTGTACGGCACTCACACCGTCCATACCGCACCTTGCTCCCATGCCTCCCGCTATTGTTTCATAATAAGCAAACGCCTTGCCAGTTCTAGGATTTACCCCGCCAAAAGTAAAGTTACTCATACTGCCAGAGCTAGCTGCTGGGATTTTCTCCGGTATTGCCTTTGATAAAGCCCCGAAGACCACGTCCACAACTCGCTGCGAGGTCTCCACGTTGCCCCCCGCGACTGCAGCCGGGTATTTGGCGCTTAAAATAGAGTCTTCGTCAACTATAACGTCTATAACCCTTAGTGGTCCTACGTTGAATGGGAGCTCCGGCGGAGCTAGGCACTGGAACACGTAAATAACGGCAGAAGTAGTAACGCTGTAAGGAGCATTTAGACATCCTTTTACCATTTTAGAACTCCCCCTAAAATTCGCCACTGCTCTCTCGCCTTTAATTGTTAAGGCTAGCTTTATAGGAATTCTTGTAGCACCAGCGCCATCGTCATCCATATAATCTTCAAATTTATACGTCCCGTCAGGTATATCACTTATCACCTGCTTCATTATTTTTTCGCTATAGTCCAAGAGGGTGGAACCTGCTTCTTTAACCTGACTGAGCGAGTATTTTCCCACTGTTTCTCGCAGCCTCTTTCGCCCTAGGTCTAGTGCCCCCACCTGAGCCCTCAAGTCTCCTTCTCTTTCTTCAGGGTCTCTTGTAGAGTTGAGTATCCTTTTGAAAAGAGCTTTATTGAGTTTGCCCTTTTTATACAACTTCGAAGGAGAGATTAGAATTCCCTCTTGCTCAATTGAAGTTGATAGGGGCATTGAGCCCGGGGTCAGTCCTCCGACGTCTGCATGGTGAGCGCGCGAAGCGACGAAAAATTCGAATTTATTGTCAAAGGTCACAGGTGCTATACACGTTATGTCAGGAAGGTGGGTGCCGCCTCTGAAAGGGTCGTTTATAATAAATATATCCCCTTCGTTAATCTTAGTATCACTCAGTATTGACTTTACGGCGAAGCTCATTGAGCCCAGATGAATCGGCACGTGCGCCGCTTGCGCTATCATATCCCCATTTGATTGGAATATCGCGCAGGACAAGTCCCTTCTTTCCTTAATGTTTGGAGAGAACGATGCCCTTATGAGCGCTACGCCCATTTCCTCTGCGATAGAGCTTAAAACATTATGAAATATTTCAAGTTCAAAGGGGCTTAGGATCATCTCTGTTTATTTTATCAGTGTCACCTTAAACTCGCCTTTTGTCAATTTTATGTTATTTTAGACAGACTTTACGCAAAACGGAAGGGAGCATTTGATTCTACAATGAAGATACTAGTTACTGGCGTTGGGGGCTTTATAGGTTCGCACCTTGCCGAAAGGCTTATTAGTGAAGGCTACGATGTTATAGGCGTGGACTGTTTTCTGGATTACTATCCGAGAAGAATAAAGGAGAAGAACGTTCAGAGCTTAAAAAAGAGACCTGAATTCCAGTTTATAGAGGCAGACATCCTGACCCTAGATTGGAAAAAGATTATAGATCAGGTAGAAGCCGTTTTTCACCAGGCTGCGATTGCCGGCGTAAGGACAAGTTGGGGAGGACAATTTAATGAATACGTTAGAAATAATATCATGGGGACACAGTTAATTCTTGAGTCGTGTAAGAATGCAAAAAACCTCAAGAAGTTTATATACGCCTCCTCTTCTTCAGTATATGGAGACGCTGAGCAGCTTCCAGTGGCGGAGAACTCTCAAACAAATCCAATCTCCCCTTATGGCGTTTCAAAGCTGGCTGGGGAGCATCTGGCGTCATTGTATTATAAAGGCTATGGAGTTCCAACCGTCTCACTCAGATATTTCACTGTATATGGTCCCAGACAACGCCCCGATATGGCGTTTCATAAATTCATTAAGTCTTTTATTACGGGTGGGCAAATAGAGATTTATGGAACTGGTGAGCAAACTAGGGATTTTACCTATATTCAGGACGCCGTTGACGCCAATCTTCAGGCTTTTTCCAGTGGCAGGGACGGGGAGGTTTATAATGTAGGGGGAGGGAGTAGGATAAAGCTCATAGAGGTGATAAGGATTATTGAGGAAATCGTGGGCAGAAGCACTGACGTCAATTACAATAATTCCGAGAGAGGAGACGCAATGCACACTTATGCTGACGTTTCAAAGGCACGTAAGGACTTTTCCTATTCGCCTCGCTTTGATATTAAAGAAGGGCTAAGAGAACATTATTATTGGTTAAAAGATAATCTGGACTTGCACCTATAATAGCCTATCTTATAACGCCTTTTAGCGTCTCTCCAATCTCAGCGGGACTTTGACATACTGTAACGCCCGCGCCCTGGAGAGCTGCTACCTTATCTTCAGTACTCCCTGAGCTTCCAGAAATAATGGCGCCAGCGTGACCCATCCGTTTCCCTTTAGGTGCCGTAGCCCCCGCTATAAAGGCAACGACGGGTTTAGTTACGCTTTCTTTAATAAATCGGGACGCTTCTTCTTCGGCGCTTCCTCCAATCTCTCCTATAAGTATGATGGCATCCGTTCCTTCGTCTCCCTCAAATAACCCCAATACGTCAATAAAAGTAGAACCGACTATTGGGTCTCCACCTATACCCACGCAGGTTGATTGCCCTATTCCCAATTCAGAGGTCTGCCAAACTGCTTCATAAGTTAGCGTCCCGCTCCTTGATATTATGCCTATCCTTCCCGGCGTATGAATGTATCCCGGCATGATTCCTACCTTAGCCTCGCCGGGCGTGATTACCCCGGGGCAATTAGGACCTATTAGTCGGACGTCCTTGCCTTCCATGTATTTCTTTACCTTTATCATATCTATAGTCGGTATGCCCTCTGTAATACATATGACCAACTCTACTCCCGAATCTGTAGCCTCTATTATAGAATCCATACAAAAAGCGGCAGGAACAAAGATTAGAGACACCGTAGCTCCTGTTCTCTCTATCGCCTCCTGCACAGAGTCGAAAACGGGAAATCCTTCTATCTCAGACCCTCCCTTACCTGGGGTAACCCCACCCACAACCTGAGTCCCATAATCCCTACACTGGCTCGCATGAAACAACCCTGCGCTCCCTGTAATACCCTGAACTATAACCTTACTCTCCTTGTTGACTAGAATGCTCATAAATGCAGGACTCCTCACATATAAGGCTTATTATTAATTTGCTGAAATGGTAAATCAAAAAGGTGAATCATAACACAGACTCGTAGTTATTTCAATGTTAATACGCCTTATTCAATATTCTGCACTTGTTCTCTTATTTTCTCAAGCTCGGAGCGAAGATCAATTACGAGATGAGATATTTCTGCGTCTTTAGCCTTTGCAGATATAGTGCCCGCTTCTCGATTAATCTCTTGAAGAAGAAAATCGAGTTCCTTACCAATAGATCCCTTTTGCGCCATAGTTTCCCTAAATTTGGCTAGGTGCGCTTTTAATCGGACGAGTTCTTCCGTAACATCGCTTCTCTCGGCAAGAAAAGCCGTCTCTTGATAAAGCCTGCATTCGTCAACCTGTGAATCCTCAAGTAGTTTCTGAATCCTTTCCTTTATTTTGGACGATGCGTTTTTCATAAAATCGCTTCTCTTCACTCTTATCTTCTGCACAATATTCTCAATCCTATTGACCCTTTCTTTTAGGTCTTTCTCAAGCTTCCCTCCCTCTGATTTCCTTGTCTCATCAAGTTTTCGGATCGCTTTACTTACGGCTCTTGCAATCTCAAGGGCTTGCTTTTTACTCAAGTCGGGATTAGCTTCAGGTAAGAATATATCCTTTATACTCAAGATATGTTCAAGGCGGATTTGCTCATCAACGCCAAGCTCCTTCTTCAATTTTTCAAGGTTCTTCTTAGATTGTCTTACAAGCCCTTCATTAAGCATATATGAGTTGCTTTTAGCTTCCTCGATGTTTACCGATACCCTTATTTTCCCTCGCAAGACTACCTTCTTAACCACATCAGAGAGCTGCTGTTCAAATGAAAGTGCGGATTCGGGAATATGGAATTTAATCTCTAAAAATCTATGATTTTCCGAGCGTGCCTCAATAACGATTTTACCGTTCTTTGCCTCAGTCTCACTTTTTCCAAAGCCAGTCATACTCTTCATGCGCTTGATTCCTTTGTCGTATGAGCTACGTCCCTATAAGCATTGATGTTCTCAAATAAAAAGCTGACCAGATCACCTAAAATGAAAATACCTTTTCTAGTCTATTTGTAAATGCTAGTGGATTTATTGGAACAGATACATCTGTTTTAATGATGTTTCCGTATTATATAAGTTGTAGTTCTACTTTTTCTTTCGCAAATGAGAATCCATTCGATGGGATAAATTCCATAGGCGAGGCGCCGTTATTTTGGCGATTAAGCCCTCAAACGCAGAGATGACTAATTCCGCGGAAGGTGGTAAGCAGATTTACTTGGAGCCACGGAAGCCATTTGCCAAGAGAAAAATTATGGGTAGTAACTCCGATCAGGCGCAGCCTAATTCTGTGGTGTCGAAGCCAACTGGGTTAAGCGCTACGGCGGGTTAGGTTAGGTTGGAATAATCCCAACATCTCTAAGTATCAAGTCAAACAGTGGACGGGCAGCACAGAGTCCGGTAGTTGGTCAGATATTGCTAACAGTGATAAGGATACTACCGACCACATGACCATATATAGTAACGGGGCTTACTAACGGAACGACTTACAGCTTCCGAGTTAGAGCCGTAGCTGGAGTTGTTACAGGTGTTGCATCCGGTGTTGTCACTGCTACCCCAGTTGGTCCCCCTTCCAAGTTAACTAGGACGAAAGAACCCTCACCCCTGCCCTCTCCCTCTGAGAGAGGTGGATAGTAATAAGGAACAACGTGCTGATGTAATAACTCCATAGCGACATTTATTTTAGTACATGAAAAAAGCTCTTGACAAAAATTTTTAGCTTCACTATGATGTGATGACTGACTAGTCAGTCTCATACAGCAGTGGGTAAAGAATGGCTAAATCCCAAAAATTAGCGAGAAAAGAAATAAGAGTGACTAAAAAGCGGGCTAGAAAAAAAGGACGCAAAGGAGACATTATACAATCCGCTGCAAATCTGTTCGCCAGCAATGGCTATCACGAAGTTACTATGGAGCAGATAGCGGGCAAAGTAGGCGTAGCTAAGGGCACTATTTACCTATATTTTGAATCGAAAGAAAAACTTTACCTAGGGATACTCGAAGAAACGTATGAAGAGATAGAGTCCATACTGGAAATGGAAGTAGCCAAGAGCGAGGACGCCTGCGGAAAACTAAAAAAAACCCTTAGGCTAATTTTTCAATTCTACCGCCAAAACCTCGACGCCCTAAAAATTCTAAGTAGAGATGAAACCCATCTTATAAAAGAACATTACGAGTTTACGGAGCATTGGCGCTTGAGAAGGATAAAGCTATACGAAAAAATTTTGGAAAAAGGAGTTAAAGAAGGCTCTTTCCGTCCTGTGAATACGCAACTCACCGCGCTTATCATCTTTGGACTAGTAAGATCAGTTATGTTCTTTTACCGCGCCGATAAAACAGCGATAGAAATAGCAGATGAGGTTTTCTCAATGATTTCTGATGGTATTTTGAATGTTAGTTAAAGAAGACACTTTTAGTAAAGCAGGCAAAGAAGTTGACCCTAAAAACGGTTTTAGATGTGAGTTCATCGAATGGCTTGTTTCAGGGTCTCGTTTTGTAATTAGTAGGGCTTTATAATAATTTTATAGGAGGAGGTACTGCAAATGGCGGTTTCATACCCATTTAGTTCAAAAATAAGCCATTTTGTTCCCCCAAGACAATGGGCGAGCATGAGGGTCGCCCGGGAGCTTGAGAAAAAAACTGGGCAGAAAATCATACATTTTGAAAAGGGGGATTATCAGGGTCCGGACTTTGATACGCCTCAGCATGTATTGGACGCGACGGAACAGGCACTTAGAGACGGTTACGTCAGATATGACCCTGGCCCCGGACTACCAGAGCTAAGAGAGGCTCTCGCAGAGGAAATGACAGGTAGAGGCAGACCTACGCAGCCCGAAGAAATAATAGTTACCGCTGGGGCTAAACACGCACTTACCATGTCGTTATTGACATTCCTTGAGGAGGGGGACCACGTTATCTTCCCAAACCCCGGATACCCTCCTGATGAGGTATGGGCTAAATACGTAAGGGCGAGGATTGATCACACCCCGCTCACAAGCCCCGACTGGCAGTTTGACGTCGACAAGCTTGATACCATGATAACCCCTGATACCAAGCTTCTTATCATCAACACACCACAGAGACCAAACGGACACTTGGTTGAAAACCCCGAAGAGATCGCCGAGCTTTGCTCAAAGCATCCACAGCTTATGGTGATCACTGATGAGATATTCTCGCACGTAACCTATGATAAACCGCACAAGTCCATATCTAACATCCCTGGTATGGCTGAAAGGTCGATTATTATAGATACGTTTTCCAAGACCTATGCGATGACGGGATGGAGAATAGGCTTTGCAGTGGCTGCTAAGCCAGTAATAGATAAGCTGTCCATATTCCTTCAGGACTCTATTACCAATGTCGCTGCGTTTATTCAGAAGGCAGCCTATGTAGCCATAACCGGACCCCAAGATTGGGTTCACGAAAAACACGCCCTTCTAAAGCAAAAAAGAGACAGAATGGTCGCGGGGCTCAACACCGTGCCCGGCGTTAGTTGCGATACGCCTGACGGGGCGTTTTACGCTTTTGCGGATATTAGAGACACCGGCTTAACGTCACAAGAGTTCACCGATAGATTGGTAGAAACGGCAGGCGTCGCCGTCGTGGCTGGCACTGCGTTCGGAAGCCAGGGCGAAGGATTTGTAAGGGTAACTTACGCCTGCTCTGATGAAGACATTGACGAGGGAATTAGAAGAATGAAAGAGGCGAGCCTGAAAAAGTCGGCGTAGCCCTGCCCTGCAATCGCTATAACAATCAGGAGGACGCTCATACTAAAACCAATCCTTCGAATCGGAAATATTCTAACAAAACCAGCGGTGGCTCTATGCACGCTGGTTTTGTTATTCACTACGCTTCTCGCATGCTACAAAGCGCCTGTAACCGGAAGGTCTCAGTTCATAATCCTTAGCCAAAATCAGGAAAATCAGATGGGGATCGCCGCTTTCAATCAGGCACTCAAGAATGCGAACGTGTCGCGAAATCCGAGATACAACGCAGCGGTAAAAAGGGTCGGGATGAGAATAGCGCATGTTGCGAACGCCCGCGTGCATAATTGGGATTTTAAGGTTATACAAGATGACAAACAAATGAACGCCTTTGCTCTTCCTGGAGGCAAGGTGGCGGTCTATACAGGCATTATGCCGATAGCCCAGACGGATGCGGGCTTAGCTACAGTTATGGCTCACGAAATCGCGCACGTAGTAGCACGTCACGGAGGGGAAAGGATGTCGGCTGGAATGCTGGCGCAGCTAGGCGAGACTGCGGTGAGCACCATGATGAGCGGAAAAAACCCAAAAACCTATAAAGCCGTCATGCAAGCCTACGGACTTGGCGCAAACATAGGGGTTATTATGCCCTTCGGCAGGTCTCAAGAGTCGGAAGCAGATAGGATTGGGCTTATTTACATGGCTAAGGCAGGCTACGATCCAAGAGAGGCGCTTGCTTTCTGGCAAAGGATGAGCGACGCTTCAAAGGGAAAACGGCGGTCCTCTGAATTTTTATCTACTCACCCGAGCTACGGCACGAGGACAAAAAATCTGCGGAGATGGATGCCCCAAGCCATGGTGTATTACAATAGAGCTAATAAAGCGCCTAATAATCGGGTGATAGAAGGAGGCTCATAGCTATTGCGAGCCAAGCAATCAATATCGTTCTACCCGTATTCCTTATAGCGTCACTCGGTTTTCTCTTTGGTAAAAAGAAAAAGATAGACCTTCCTTCGGTAAATGATTTCGTAATTTACCTCGCTACTCCCGCTCTGATCTTGTCCTCATTGTCCAAAAACCCGATTGAAATAAGCCTTGCGGGAAAGATATTCGTCTCCGTCGCTACGATTGTCGGGGTATCGTCAATTATCGGCTATCCCGTAGTCAAAAGGCTAGGGATGCCCATCAAGGTCTATCTACCACCGATATTATTCGCTAATACAGGCAACATGGGTCTTCCATTGATCTTATTTGCCTTTGGAGATAAAGGGTTTAGTGTAGGAATACTCTACATGGTCTCTATTACTATGCTGCATTACACGGTTGGGATCATGCTATTAAATTATGACAAAAGCCGCTGGGAAATATTCAAGCTACCACTGATCTATGCTGCCGCGGCGGGAGCGCTTCTTAGCGTATATGAAGTTCAGGTGCCAACCTCTATCTCAAGAGCCACATCACTACTGGGAGAAGCCTGTATCCCAACGATGATATTTACGCTGGGCTATAAGCTGTCAGAAGTCCAATTGACTAATCTCGGCAGGTCTTTTCTTGCCGGTGGGATGAGGGTGATGATCGGGGTAACGCTGGGGGTGCTGGTGGCATGGGCATTAAAGCTTGACGGCCTAGCGGCTAAGGTTGTTATTCTTCAATCGGCGATGCCACCTGCAATATTTAACTTTGTGCTCGCCGAAAAATACAAGCAGGACTCTAAGACTGTAGCTTCCATCATACTGGCGGGAACAATCATCTCTATACTGACAACACCCCTAATTATCGCCTTTCTTCTTAGATAGGAAAGGAATTCATCCACCGTCATTTCTGTGAAAGCATGTCCCTGTATGTATTAAGCCCCAACTTGATTGAGGAAGGGACAGGAATCCAGAAGGGATAGGGACGGGTAAGAAAAGGGTTCACGTTCCCCATCTCCCCGTCAAATCCCTCTATATCCCCCTTTTCTAAATGGGGAGTATGTGAGGAAAAAGTTCCGTTCCCCGACCCCATTTCTGGATTCCCAATCTAGTTGAGAATGACGAAAGCACCCTCTCCCAGGAGGAGAGGGGGAAAGACTAGATTCCTCCGCTACGCCCTCTGCAAACTCTGAGGGCAGTAAAGGATACTCCCCTCCTTTTCTAAAGGAGGGTCAGGGTGGATTTTCTATTTACCTGTAGGGAGGTGGGCGACCCTAGCAATATCCTGAACTTGTTAAAGTATGGTCAACTTAAGGCGCAAGGGTGGTGGGTAACCACAAGGGTCACCCCCTACGAAAAAAAGGTGAGCGGCTAGCTATTACTAACTAACCACTCATCTCCTTAGAATTCGTTACTTGAAGAATATTATTATAGGCAACTTATGGAATACTAATAACGCTAGTGGCTGCCCTAGACCAAGCATTGCCATTATCTTTATCCGTGTAGTAAACATAAGCACGCAGATGCTTACCCGAATCCGCTGACACAGGCATATATTCATCACTAGCCCCTGCGGGGAAGACGTATTCACAGTTAGTTGACATCCCCAAGTCATCACAACGCTCCCACCGCCAGTAACTGCGATGCACCGGAATATTCACATCGTCTCCATGACTACTAGGATTACTATCATCCCAATCACCACTACTTACTTCTACCTGTATTGCTTGCCCAACCTGTGGAGACGTATCTCCTGAAAGAAAAACGCCAGATGTATCGCTAGCTGTGCTGTTTCTTTTTACCATTAAAGTAGTAGTGTAAACCTCTTCCTCTTTGCCGTCTGAGTGCTTAATCGTTACATGCGCTCGTAGATACTTATCTGCATCGCCTGCTTCTGGTATAAATAGGTAGCTCTTATTCTCACTCGCTAGACTTCTACTAGAGACATCCACCCAGTTATCAATACCATTAGGTGAAATTGCCCACTTCCAACCTTCTATGCGTAGACTTCTTATGGATTGATCTAGCCCAACTGTTACAAGCTCCCCTACTACTGCGGAATTCCAATGGTCAGCAGAGATAAATGCTCTACGTTGTCCCGGCACTCCCGCTATCACCGGATACTGACGTGACCCGCCAAAGTCCCATGGCTCATCACCGATGTCGTCCCTGTCTAAATCCAAGTTCCACCCAGCATAAATTCCAGTGTAGCCCAGAGGCATCTGCAACTCTCTAGTGGTTTTAGATTGGACAATAGACGTATCTACTCCTGCCCCTGCTCCGCTTTGCCCTGAAGTCTCCCTATCCCAGTACACACCTTTACTGCTTCCTCCCACTATACCGCTACCATGAAACCCTATCAATCCTCCAATACCTGCTCCCGAAGAGCTTCGTCTCATTAGCACCCTGCCAATGGAGTAAACAGCTTCCACACTACCGCCTTGCAAATCCCCTACTAAACCACCAATTCGGTCAGTACCAGTTACACCTCCGGCGGCATAAGCAACTTTGATATCACCGCTAGATTCTCCTACTAAACCACCAACTTTACTATTCCCTCTAACAACCCCTGTAGCGTAGCTCTCGGTGAGGCTGCTTTCTTCTAAATGCCCTACCAAACCGCCAATTCTATCTTCGCCAGACACCGTGACGCTAGACCAAGAACCTTCTATAGAACCGTTGTCTGTTATCCTACCTGCTAGACCACCTGTACCATTACGACCAGTTACCTCACCTGTAGAATGAACATTAAATATGGTTCCTCCATTTACGTAACCTACCAGCGCACCTGTATAATGACCCCCAGTTACTTCTACGTTGGTTAAATTCAGATTCTTTAGTAATTGCGGCGAGTCTATTTCTGAGAACAGCCCAACTCTACTTTTGTTATCACAATTGAGATAGAGGTTGGAGATAGTATAGCCATTGCCTTCAAAGGTAATAGCACCTCCATTATGATTTATGGGTTGCCAACCAGCACCGTCGTACCAATACGTGGCATCTAAACTATCAATAATCCCATCGCCGTTCTCATCAAAGTCTAGGTCGGTTATTAACTCGTAGCCTGTGCAACCAGAGGGGGACGGACAACCCATGTCGTTAATACCATCAGGCTTTGGGAATGTTGGGAATGCATCGCCGTAATCCGATGCATCGCCACTCCTATCTGCTTGCCCGTCACCGTTTAGGTCCCAGCGTATGGCATTGAGCTGGGCTAGATTGGATATCTCTATCAAGCCGTCATCGTCTTTGTCGTAGTCATACACAGGACCTACAACCTTAGTGGTTACTCTAGTCCAAGCCCCATTCCTATCCGTGTAGTAAACATATGCTTGCAAATACTTGCCTACATCAGCTTGCACAGGCTTATATTCACCACTAGCGCTTAAAGGAAAGACGTATTGGCAGTTAGCAGACATGCCCGCGTCATCGCAGCGCCTCCAACGCCAATAAGTGCGATGCCGTGGATAGACTGATACCCGTAGCGTTCCCTTATCGCCTGTATGCAAAAATCCTCCACTAAGACTGTCATCTGTGTAGGTGCGATAGCGAGTACTGTCAGCCCTTATTACTATCGCTGTTGTGTACACCTCTTCCTCTTTGCCGTCTGGGTGCTCAATCGTTACGTGCGCTCTTAGAAAGTGATTTGTATCTCTAGATTCTGGGATAAATAGGTAGCTCTTATACTCACTTGCTAGACTTCTACTAGAGACATCCACCCAACCACTGACGCCGTTAGATGAACGTTCCCATTTCCAATTACCTGCACCGTCGCCATTACTACTATCCTTGCGTTTATCCCTCAGGTTCTTCCCAATCAGCCCAACTGTTACATACTCGCCTACTATTGCAGAATTCCAATGGTCGGCATGGATAAATGCTCTGCGTTGCCCCAGCACTCCCTTTATTATTGGATACTGATGGAACTTGCCAAAGTCCCACGGATCATCAAGGCTCCCATCTCCGTCCACATCTACATTCCAATCAGAATAAATTCCGGTATAGCCTGTAGGCATTTGCAGATCTCGCGTGGTCTTACCTTGCACACTTGCACTTACATAATCTCCGCGGTAGGCTTCTATGGAAGTTGATACATCCCAGTATGCTCTATTTATTTCACTAGCTCCTTATTTCACTAGCTCCACCTGAAAAATGAGTAGCCTGTATCCCAATCAGCCCACCTCTGCTCCATCCTGTCCTCCTTACTCTGCCGATGGAGTAAACGGAGTCTATGATACCCCCTGAGACCATTCCGACCAACCCACCAACACGATGCCCCCCTTGCGCGCTACCAGTGGCATAGGCAACCCGGATGGTGGAGTCGGAAGAGCTCCCGACCAGTCCACCAACAACACCTCCCCCTTGCACATTGGCTGTGGAGTAGCTTTTGGTAATTTTACCTTTGTTGCCGTTTACACCAACCAAACCACCCAGCTTAATGTTCGGAGCTTTCGCCCCAGCTTGCGTTACTTCACCAGTAACATAGCAACTAGTGATGTTGCCCTCGTTCCCCCCAGCTAGACCGCCGATCTGGGATATCTGATATATGCTATTAGTACTTTGAGTTATTTTAACTTTTTTCAAACCCAAGTTTTGCACTTTACCTAAGGTGCCCACTATGCCGAATAACCCTAAGTTGAGAGTTCTTGTGGTCTCGCTCGGCGTAGTAAAGTTGATGAATAGATTAGAGATAGTATTTCCGTTGCCCTCGAAGGTCGCGTTAAAATGGCTACGGCTAGAAAAGATGGGTATCCAGCCACGGCTGCCGTTCCAATAAGTAGGATCACCCGTTTCTGTAATAGCACCATCGCCGTCCTCGTCAAAGTCTAAGTCTGTGGTCAGTTCATAGCCTATGCATCCGGAAGAGGGGCAACCCATAGAGGCTTGTGCGTCGGGGAAGGCAGTAGTGTAGGACGCGCTATTACTAGAACTATCTACCTGTCCATCTCCGTCTAGGTCCCAGCGAATAGCGTTGAGCTGAGCAAGGTTAGATATTTCTATAAGTTGGTTATCATCAGTGTCGTAGTCAGTAGTAGTTTGGGCGAGTGCAGTATGCGAGAAGAGAGCAGATAAAGCAAAGAAGACTGTAGATAGTATAGGTGTTAATACAGAACAAGGTTTCTTATGTCGTGGAAAATGGGGGGGGGGGGGGGGGGGGGGGGTAGAAGAGATGGTTAGTTTATTGATAACAAAGCTATGTTTCATAGCAGTTTTCTCCTTCTTGGACTAGTTAGTTTCTCATTAGGATTTTACTGAAAGTTGCTATTATACTAGAATAACACGCCTTATAGCAATAGTTGTTTTATAATCGTCTAAGCAAGGAAAGGGTTACCCCCTACAAAATGGGGGAAGTGGGAATTCATAACCCAGTCCGTCATTCCCGCCCACGAGCGGGAATCCAGAGGGGGGGGGGATAAAGAAGGAATTCTTCTTCCCCATCTCCCCGTCAAATCCCCCTATATCCCCCTTTTCTAAATGGGGAGTATGTGAGGAAAAGGATACTCCCCTCCTTTTCTAAAGGAGGGTCAGGGTGGATTTTCTATTTACCTGTAGGGAGGCGGGCGACCCTAGCAATATCCTGAACTTGTTGAAGGATGGTCAACTTAAGGCGCAAGGGTGATGGGTAACCACAAGGGTTACCCCTACAAATGATGGGGGAATTCTACCACATATGAGGAATAACAAATTAGTCCAATTCAATAATGACACTTCCAATTATAATTACTCAATGCAATAGTCTCTTCACACTACCAAACAGTATATAATAAAAGCCGCGCTTGCCTCGATAACCTACAATCTTGCAACTCTTGAGATAAGCAGGTGGTCGGTTAGGACTAAATTTACCATTGCCTCTGCGATTGGCACGGCTCTGGGGCAGAGACAGGGATCGTGCCTTCCCCTTACTCTTAATTCCTTTGGACTTCCTTCTTTATCTACCGTACGCTGTATTTTTGATATAGAGGAAGTAGGTTTAATTGCTATCCTTACAACTAAGTCTTCTCCGTTCGTAATCCCTCCTAAGAGCCCCCCCGCATTATTCGTCTTGAACCTCAAGCCGCCGGAATTATCTTTATACATAAGGTCATTAGCCTCCGAACCCTTAAGCTCCGAGACTGAAAATCCGAGACCTACCTCGAACCCTCTTATGCCCCCGAGGCTCATCAGCCCCGAGGCGATATCAGCCTCTATTTTATTGAACACTGGGCTGCCAAGTCCCGGGGGAATTCCGGTAGAGACGACCTCTACTACGCCACCGATAGAATCCCCATCCTTTCTCACCAAATCTATGGCATCAATCATCTCTTGGGCTTTATCAGCGTCCGGACATCTAACTACGTTTCTTTCAATCTCGTTAAAATCTATATTCTCCGCAACTACGTCGCCGACTTGTTTAACGTAGCCATGAGTTTTTATCCCATTCGTGTTCAAAATCTTCTTGGCTATCGCGGCGGCGGCTACGCGACCTACGGTTTCTCTATTTGAAGACCGTCCCCCCCCCCTGTAGTCTCTAAAACCGTATTTCGCGTCGTAAGTATAATCAGCGTGACCAGGACGATAGGTGCCTTTTATATCCTCATAAGACTTAGAAATAATATCCGTATTTCTTACCATTAAAGAAATAGGGGTTCCGAGCGTTTTTCCCTCAAACACTCCGGAGAGGATTTCCACCTTGTCCATCTCATTCCTTTGGGTAGTTATTCTACTCTGACCCGGACGCCGTCGGTCTAGCTCGTATTGAACCTCCTCTTCTAATATCTCAACGCCCGATGGACAGCCATCTATAACAACGCCTACGGCGGGCCCGTGGGATTCTCCCCAAGTTGTTATACGAAACAGGTTACCGAATGAGTTTCCGAGCATGAGAAGATTTTATATGATATGCAAAACATTGTAAATTTACCTATGCTAAAGAATTGAGAAGAAATTTAATCGGGGGTATTATTGTCATCATTGCTTGCTGACCTAAGTATTAACCGAGTCTAAAACGAAACCGGGGATAAAAATGAAACTTGAAGAGCTTTTGAAAAACGGAGAGTCCAAGGATATTAATAATAGTAAAGAGAGGCTGAACAGATCCCTTGAAATTGCGCGGAGAGAATGGAATAACGTCCGAAAATCCCTTGAGCTCGCGGGCGATATTGGGGAATTTGACAAAGAAGATTTCATGATAGGAGTTATAGAGGAAGACGTAATAATAAGAAAACCCATTGAAGGCTATACGAAGTCCGTATCCGTTTACGATCCTACTTTTTATCCCATGTACTTAGTTGATAACCTCATGACTATGCAGGAGAACTTTGAGGAGCGTGGATATAGCGCTCCTGAAGCATTATTCGTATTCATAGAACTCGCCACTAAAGGGGCAGAGAGGCTAGGTCTCACCGGGTCCTTCGCCATGTCGTTCGGGTCGGGCTATGGAAACGTTCGCACTGGATGGATAGCTGAAAAAGGCTATCCCGTCGAAAGGGAGATATTCTCAGAAATGTTTTTTAGGCACAGAAAGAGGAGCTACGAATGGGATTTTCACTGGACAAGCGTCCAGCAAAAGCTAAAAAGCATAATGGATAAGTTTAAGGGATGGCAAAATAACGAGGCGCTTTTCAAGGGAGAAGTAAAATCGCCGGCAATCGTAAAGCCGATGCTGGTTTGACGTCCCATCACTAACTGACGTCAGCGGATGACGCAGAACAAAGTGGAAAGAATCTTCGGCATTATCACACAAAATCGTCTTCATATTCCTGCGCAAGGTTTTCAAAGCTGGGGACGCCTAACTTATCTAGGAAAGCGAGCTTAAAGGCTCCTGTGGGTCCATTCCTCTGCTTGCCCACTATTAACTCGGCTATTCCATCTTTTTCCTCAGAATTCCTTTTGTAAGCGTCCGCTCTGTGGATAAAGAGAACAAGGTCCGCGTCCTGTTCAATCGCCCCGCTCTCGCGCAGATCGGCTAACTGGGGACGCTTGTCAGAACGAGCTTCGGTTTGCCTACTCAGTTGTGAGACGGCTATTACCGGAATACCTAGCTCCTTTGCCAGCGCTTTAAGAGATCCAGATATTTCTGCGATTTCTCGCTCCCTCGTCTCGGTTTTTCTCGACGCCCTCATGAGTTGAAGGTAATCCACTATAATTAAATCTAGCCCCTTATCCTTTTTTTGCCTCCTCGTCTTACCGCGTATCTCGAGCACCGTAATTGCTGGCGTGTCGTCAATATAAATTTTCGCTTGGCTCAACCTATCCCCAACGTCAACTAGCTTCTTAAAATCCCCATCCTTTATATATCCACTCCTTATATTTGAATAACTAACCTTCGCTTCGTTTGAAAGCATTCTAAGCATTAACTGTTCCTTGGTCATCTCCAGTGAAAAGATTCCAACGGACGCTCCACCGTGGATAGCGGCAAACGCGGCGATATTAAGACAAAGCGAGGTTTTTCCCAGCCCCGGTCTAGCGGCTATGACTATAAGATCCGAGGGCTGAAGGCCGGAGGTCATTTGATCTAGTCTATCAAATCCGCTGGCGATACCTGTTATCAGCTCCTTGTCAGCGTGTAGAGCGTCGATCATTTCAAGGGCTTTTGTCGTAAGTTCCTTTGAGTCATAGAAGCTCGGCTTAATTTTATTCCGAGATATGTCTAAAATCGTGTGCTCCGCACTGTCTATAAACTCATCTACGTCAATACCCTCTTCTCTAGCGCGATGTGCTATATCGCTTGCTGACGTAACGAGTTTTCGAATTATCGCTTTTTCTTTTACCAGCTTTGCGTAATAGGCTACGTTTTCAGTTGTGGGCACAAGCTCGGTCAAATAAGTCAGGTAGCTGCTCTCTCCAACCTCTTCCAGCAGATTTCCCAATCCTTTTAGATGATCAAACAGCGTGATAAGATCAATCGGCTTGTTCTCTCGGTCGAGATCAATCATAGCACTGTATATGTTGCTATGAGCATCTTTATAAAAATCCTCAGGTATCAGGATTTCCAATACCTGATTTATGGCGTCGCCATCTATGAGTATAGCTCCCAGTATCGCCTGTTCGGCTTCTACATTCTGGGGAAGCGGCTTGGTGTGCATTTCCATGATATATATTAAAAAGCTACGCGCCTACGATAAATAGAAACACAATTTTAACAAGTAACAATCTTTTATAATAGTATCACTTTCACGTCAGGCGACAACGTTCTAGCATCGACCACGTTTACCCTCCGCGCAAGCTGTTTGACCCAGGCACTATGAGCCAACAGGACGCTCGCCTCCTTCCACAGCGTCTTTGTCTTTACATTTTTGCAACTTTTGATTATGTTCAGTCGTTACAGCATAAATGAAGATCAAATCCCTTAGCCTCACCGGCTTTAAGTCATTTTACGAAAACACTAAAATACAGTTTGACGGACAATTGAACGCCGTGGTTGGACCCAACGGGTGCGGCAAATCAAATGTCTTAGATGCCATAAGGTGGATTCTTGGAGAGCAAAACCCCAGACAGCTTAGGGCAGACATAATGGAAGAGTTGATATCAAATGGAAGCGAGACACTAAAACCGCTTGGTATGGCTGAGGCGTCTCTAGTGCTCAAGGACGTGCCCTCTTATGATTTTGAAGAGGTTGAAATAAAGAGGAGGATATTCAGGTCGGGCGAGGGAGAATATTATCTAAACGGGGTCAGTTGTAGATTAAAAGATGTTACAGACGTTTTTATAGATACCGGCTCTGGCGCAAGGTCTTACTCAGTCATAGGTCAAGGCAGGATAGATCAACTGATCACAGCAAAACCCGAAGATAAGAGGGTCTTTGTGGAAGAGGTGGCGGGGATAAGAAAATACAAGATCAGGCGCCGAGAGACCGAGACCCGTATCAGAAGTGCCAAAGAAAACTTAAGTCGCGTGCAGGACATGACTAATGAAGTAAAACGGCAGATGGACAACCTTGATGCACAGGCAAAGCAAGCCCAAAAATTCAGAGAGCTATCTAAGAGGACGAGTGAACTTGAGCTAAAGATATTACGGATAAAGCTGCGCAATCTGGAAAACAGCAAGAAAATAATACTGGAAGATAAATTAGTTGTTGACGAGTCTGCGTCTGAAGCGGAAAAAGAAATCATCCTTGTTTCAAAGTGCCTCAAGGGACTCGAAGGCAAAGCAGCTTCTTTAGAGAAAGAAGTAGTAGAGCTTGAAAGACAGAATTATCTTGCCAACGCCAGTATCCAGTCAAAAGAATCTTCTCGGGAACTTATAAAGAGTGAAATTTCCAGCATTGATAGGTTTATAGAGAAGATTGTGAGCGAGACGGCTTTGCTGAATCAGGAGCAAGAGAATATAGGAGCCACTACAGAAGCAAAAAAAGCCGCGCGCTCCCGAGTTAATATGCTATTAGAGTCCGAGCGAGAACGCATTCAGGATAAGGAGAGCAAACTCTTAATTCACAGAGCCGGCTCGTCTGAAATCCACCGGAAGCGACAGGAAGTTAGAGGTGGGCTTTTCAAAATCCTGAATGACTACAGTGCTTTTAAGGGAGTGGCGTTAGGACATCAAAGAGAGCTAGAAGAATTGAGATCGAGAAAAAAGCTACTCTTAAAAGAAATTGAGGAAGCCCAGTCAGAAAAGAATAAATTATCTGACGAAGCAGCTAAATTAGAAGGACTACTCAGGAAAAACGAGGCTATAAAAAAGAGGGTTAACGAAGATAAAAACCAATTAGAGCTAACGCTTGATTCTCTGAATGAACTCCTCGGCACTAAGCTTAATCAGAAAAACAGATTTAATGAAAGGCTCAAGGGAGATACGTCGCGCCTAAATGCCCTTAACCAAATTCAGTCTAACTACGAATGGCTCCCTAAAGAGATAGGGAATTTTATCATTGATAATAAAGGCAAAGGAGTATTAGGGACGGTAGCGGATTTTATCTCCGTTTCAAAGGGTTATGAAAAAGCTGCACAAGCGTCATTAGGAGAGAAGGCAAGCTGGATAGTGGTGAGAGACAACTCAGACGCAATTGCCGCTATTGAATCATTCAGGGAACGCTCCTCAGGAAGAGCGACTTTTATTGCGACCAAAGGCGCGAACTATAAAACGCCTAATAATAAAAGGAACGACAACTTACGAACGCTCTCCGAGGTAGTTAAGCTAGATAAAGAAAAACTAGGATTTATTGATGGGATATTAGAAAAGACCTTGCTCGTGCCTTCAATAGAAAAGGCGCTTGAACTCAGGTTGCGTATGGACGGTGGATTGTCTTTTGTTACTCCTGGAGGGGATGGTGCATATTCAGACGGAGCAGTTGCCGGGGGCGCAGCCCAGCCAGGGGCAATAGAGAGGAAAGCGGAGATTGAGACCCTCATAAACGAGGTTGCGAAGCTTGAGGATCAGACACGGGTAATGTCTACTGAAATAAAATCGGATGAAAATAGAATAAGGAACGTGAAGCTAAGGATAAAAGAAAGTGATAGAGAGTTGATACAGCTTGGAATCAAAGAGGCGGAAGCCAAAAAAGACATAATCAACGTTAAGAGCAATCTCAAGAAGGTAGAAGAAAGGATTAAAGCAATAGGGAAAAGCTCGGAACGGACGGACAGTGAAATAAACGACAAGTCAAAGACGTTTGAGGAAATGAACGCAAAAATAAGGTTGTTAGACGTTGAGAAAACTGACTTTGAGCAGCAGTTCAAAGAAATTGAGGAAAAGATCAAAAGCGCAGAAGGCAAAGAAAAGGCTTTGGAAAGTGAAATTGCCGACATAAAGGTTACTTGCGCATCACTCATTGAAAAGAGAAAGAATATACAGGAAGACCTTACGGATATTGACAAAAGGAAAGGGGAAATAGCCAAGCGACTTGGGTCCGAGGCGCGTAATATTGAAGCGAGAGAACAGGAGAAACTCAATCTAATTGAAAAGGATAAAAGCACGGTTAGGGAAATTAAAAATTATCGTATTGCACTCAGTCAAAGCGAGAATATTCTTTCACTAAAGAGGAACGAGCGAGCACAGACTCTTAGAGATATAAGGGCTACCAATGAGAGCAAGGAAATGATAAGCTCTCGCCTGTCTGATCTCAGACTAAAAAACAATTCTCTTGAGCTTGATCTGAATGGCGTTCAGATTGAGATTGAAAATATAAAAGAGAGAATGTCCGCTAACAGCGATTTTGCTATTAAGCAAGGCAATGACTGCGCCGTCACAGATTCCACTCCACAGGATTGCCTGAATATAGACGTAGAGGCTGAAGAGGCTAAATTGAGGGAATTTCAGAGCCGAATTGAAAGATTCGGACCCGTAAACCTGCTCGCTCCCGAGGAATACAATAGGCTAGAAGAGAGATACGATTTTCTGACTGCGCAGATGCAAGACATCACTAAAGCCCTTGTCTCCCTAGGAAAAGCTATAACCAAAATTGACAAGGAATCTAAAAAAAGATTTGGGGAAACATACGAAGCTATAGAAAAGAAGTTCCGCGAGGTCTTCAGCAGGATTTTTCGGGGAGGCGAAGGAAAGTTAATACTTACGGATCCAGATGACGTGCTTGAGTCGGGCGTTGACGTGGTGGTAAGACCGAGAGGAAAAAAGTTTCAACCAATAACCCTACTTTCAGGCGGAGAAAAAGCATTATCAGCAATCGCGCTTGTAATATCGGCTTGTCTCATCAAACCCCCGCCGTTTTTGTTGTTAGATGAAATAGACGCCCCGCTCGACGATAGAAATACTTCTTGTTTTATAGAATTGATAAAGGAAATAGACAAAAACTCTCAGATTATATTGGTCACTCACAATAAAAGAACGATGCAGGACGTCAACTCGCTTATCGGAATTACCTCGAACAAGGGCGGAGACTCAACCGTAGTATCCGTTGACCTCAATTGACGCTTTAATTAATGGAATGGTCAGCAGGTCTTTATGTATGCAAGGAATGGAGTAGAATAAAGTTAAGAAGCTAGACAATTGTCATTACGAGTGAAGCGAAATAGAGCCAATGAATCTAATCTCTTAAAGAACGGCTTAAAATATATCCTTCTGCGATCGAAATAACGTGTGGCACGGTCAAAAACTTGTGATAACTTCGTTCAGGTTAACAAAGTGGGGAGGAGGGGGACGTCTCAGGGAAGAGGTTTATATAAGAACATGATTTCTTATTTGGTAAAGAAAATTATCGGCTCTCAGAACGAAAAAGAGCTTAAGAAACTCAGACCAGTAATTAAGGGAATAGGCAAGTGCGAAGCTGAATTGCTGCACGTTTCAAACGCGGAGCTAAGTAGAAGAACAGAGCAATTCAAAGAGGTTATTAAAAGTAATCTGAACAACAGTGGCGAGTCCGATGACGAAGCGGATTTGAAAGCATTAGAGAAAGCTCTTTGGGATATAGCCCCCGAAGCCTTTGCCGTCGTCAGGGAAGCTGCCCGCAGAACTTTAGGTATGCGCCCTTTTGACATGCAGCTCTTAGGAGGACTGGCGCTTCACCAGGGTAAAATCGCAGAGATGAAAACCGGTGAGGGCAAAACCCTGGTGGCAGCACTCCCACTTTACCTCAATGGAATAACTGGTCTGGGCTCCCACCTTGTAACGGTGAACGATTACCTAGCAAGACGCGACGCAGTATGGATGGGACCTATATATAAAATACTGGGTTTGGAAGTCGGCGTCATAAACCACGAAATTTCATATCTTGTGGAATGGGAAAACCAAGATCAAGCACGAAACGCGATTGAAAATAACCTATCAGTGTGGCCCCAAGAATACTCGGATGCTGAGATTCCCCCCGAAAGAAACCTGGACGTCCTTGCCACCTTTAAGACTAAGCTCGTAGAGTGTTCAAGAAAAGAGGCCTACAATGCTCACGCTACCTACGGGACCAATAACGAGTTTGGATTTGATTATCTTAGGGACAATATGAAGTTTTCCCTCGACGACTACGTCCAGAGAAAGCACAACTTTGTGATAGTTGACGAGGTTGACAGCATATTAATTGACGAAGCTAGGACCCCTTTAATCATTTCGGGACCCTCTGAAGATTCCACAAAGCTTTACTACGATATTAACAGAGTAGTAAATGGACTAAAAAACGAAACTGACTTTACAATTGACGAAAAGACAAAACAAGCAACGCCAACGGAGGAAGGTTCTAACAAAATAGAGCAGGCGCTTGGCGTAAGCAACATTTACGATCCGGTTAACCTTGAGCTTTTGCACCATGTAATACAGGGACTGCGTGCCCATAACCTATTTCACCGCGACGTGGATTACATGGTCAAAGACAAGCAAGTAATTATTGTAGATGAATTCACGGGAAGACTTATGCCCGGAAGAAGGTGGAGTGACGGACTGCATCAAGCCATAGAAGCCAAAGAAGGGGTTGAGATAGAGAGTGAGAATCAGACCCTTGCCACTATAACGATTCAGAACTACTTCAGGATGTATCGCAAGCTTGCCGGAATGACGGGCACGGCTGACACGGAAGCCTTTGAGTTCAAGAATATTTATAAGCTGGACGTGAACGTCATACCAACCAATAAGCCCATGATAAGAATTGATTCTAACGACGCCATCTATAAAACGGAACGAGAGAAATTCAATGCCGTAGTTGATGAAATAAAATCTAAGAACGAGTTAGGCCGTCCCATACTCGTGGGAACTACGTCAATCGAACAATCCGAACAACTCGGCAAAATGCTTAAGAAGCTCAACATAGATCACCGCGTCTTAAACGCAAAGCAGCATGAGAACGAAGCGGGAATCGTCGCACAGGCAGGGAGGATCGGATCTGTCACCATAGCAACTAACATGGCAGGGCGAGGCACTGATATTTTGCTAGGTGGAAATCCAGAGTATCTGGCTCTTGATATACTTAAAAAGAAATATAACGTTCACGATCCATCCGAAGTGGAGCCCAAGCGGTTTGAGGATGCTATGCTAGAGGCGAGATCTATTTGCGAAGAAGAGAAGAAAACCGTCCTTGAGCTTGGCGGTCTTCATATAATAGGAACCGAAAGACACGAATCACGAAGAATAGACAACCAGCTTCGCGGTAGGGCTGGGAGACAGGGCGACCCGGGATCCTCGCGCTTCTACGTGTCGCTGGAAGACAATTTGATGAGAATCTTTGCTTCAGAGACCATAACTAGCGTTATGAATAGGCTCGGTTGGGAAGAGGGAGCGCCTATAGAGCACAGAATGATTACCAAGTCGATTGAGAATTCACAAAAGAAGGTAGAAGGTAGAAACTTTGATATAAGAAAGCACCTGCTGGAATACGATGACGTGTTGAACGTGCAAAGAGACGTGATCTATACGAAGAGAAAGGAATATCTGGCTGGCGGCGAGACCTTGAAAGAAAATCTCTATGAAATGGCTGATAATATTATTGATGACCTAACCTCCTCTTTGATTCCCGATGAAACGAATTCAGACTCCCTTGACCTAAACGAATTAAAGGAATCCCTACGTGCCATTTTCAACGTGGAAGTTGACTTTGAGGAGATCATGAAGAGCGGTTTCAAAAAAGAGTCTCTACACCTATTTATAGGTGAAAAGACGCGAGATTATTATGAAGACAAAGAGAGAAACGTAGGCTATGAAGCGATGAGGCAGATTGAAAGGTATTTGATGCTTCAAACGTTGGATTATCTTTGGAAAGACCACCTACTTAGCATGGATCATCTAAGAGAGGGAATAGGGCTTAGGGGATACGCTCAGAGAAATCCGCTTCACGAATACAAAAAAGAGGGCTATGATATGTTTAGCTCTCTTATGAACCGACTGGACATGGACGTGTGCGAAAAACTGTTTAAGGTTCAACCTATAAGCGAAACGGAAGTAGAAGAGCTTGAGCAAAAAAGGGCGAGGCAGCAGCGCATGACCCTCAGCGGAGGAGGGCAAGAACAGGCTAGGAAACCAATTAGGAGACAACAGAAAAAGATCGGGAGAAACAGCCCATGCCCGTGCGGGAGCGGCAAAAAATATAAAAAGTGCTGCGGCAGGGCAGCTTGAGAAAGTTACCTAATCCCTAAGTGCTCATCAGTTCAAACCCAACTCTTTTACCTTTTCAGCTACTTCCTCTGCGTGTTGAGAGGCTTTTACCTTTAGCCATATATATCTTATTACTCCAGACTTATCTATTAAAAAAGTCGTCCTCTTCGCCGAGCCATATGCGCTCTCTACCCCGTATGCTTTGATGATTTCCCTGCTTTTATCACTCAGAAGCGGAAAATTGAGATTGTGCTTATTTCTAAAACCCTCATGGGATCTGACGCTGTCAGTGCTTACACCCAGTACTTGAACGTCAAGCTTTTCAAGCCCCTGCATACCATCCCTCATAGAGCACGCTTCTTTTGTGCAAGTGCCGGTGTTGTCCCTTGGGTAAAAGTAAAGCGCTATATGTTTATCTCCTTCGTAGCCGCTTAGCCTTATCTTCTCTCCACCGTAGGTCTCAGCCTCTATATCGGGCGCCCTGTCTCCAACTTTTAATATGCTGGACATTGTTAAGCTCCTCCTTCTCTCATACTTTTCAAAAACTTTATATCCTCCCCCACCTTCTCCGGTGGAATTTCCACTATAACGTCCACACCCCTCAGAAGTGGGTTGTTCACAATAGCCCTAAATCCCCTCTCCCCTATTTTGCCCTTGCCTACCTGCTCGTGTCTATCTTTCCTCTCTCCCAGCCCGACCTTTGAATCATTTCCGTGAATTAGTTTTACCCTGCTTATATCTATTACACGCGAGAGCTCGGATAGCATATTCTTGAGTTCCTCGCTTGTTCTTAGATCGTAGCCCGATGCAAAAAGATGCGCCGTGTCTATACAAATCCCAAGACACGGCTCTCCTACTTCATCTATAACGTAGGCTAGTTCCTCAAATCTATCTCCAACAGTGCCTCCCTGTCCAGCGGAGTTTTCCAAAAGAAGCTTGGTTTCACATTCATAGCCCTCAAGCACCTCCCTTAAACTAGACGCGAGTATTTGCACCGCACCGCTCCTGCTCGCATTCCCTGCACTCCCCAAATGAGTCATTACATAATTAGCCCCCAGGAGACTGCTTCTTTTAAGCTCTTCTTTTATTATCTCTATAGATGAACGCCTTACCTCTTTATTATCTGAAGATAGGTTGACGTAATAAGGTGCGTGTACGTAATAATCAGCGAATCCATGCTTAGCGCAGTTGCTCAAAAACGAATCCAACAGATTCTCGTTTAGCTCAGATGGCTTGCCCCCTCGCGGCGATCTAGTGAATATCTGAAAGCACTCGCATCCAAGGTCAAAAGCTCTCCCAGGTGCTTTATCAATCCCCCCTGATATTGACACGTGAGCCCCGAATTTCATATATTACAACCCGATAATATGCCCTTTTAATCCGTATAATCCTACCCGCGCCTCATTACAATGACCAGATAAACGTGATCAGAGACTACGTTACTCATACGCAGTCTATTTAGAGGCTTATAATTCTCATTATTAACGGGTAAACTGCTTTGTGTATTGTTTTAAGATTATAGCTATTATTCTAAGATTATAGATGCGGAGAAAAGATGAAAGCTAATCGCAGGGTTTATTTCCATAATGGCAAGCCGCCTTTCTACCTTTTACCAATGGCGTTACTGCTCGGAATAGTTATATTCAGCGTATTGGCTATCTTTGGTTTCTTTATCGGTATTGTGATCAGCGCAGCGATGCTGATATTTGGCATCATCCGTTTTTTCTCATCAGACAAGAAGAGGAAAACCAGAAAAATGAGCCAGGATGGAAGAACCGTTATACTAGAAGAAGACGAATACAAAATTCTTAAAAATGAGAAAAAGCCTTAAGAAGCGCTCAAGCTATATCTTCGATCTCCCTTGCCAAAGCTAAATCCCTAACGGTTACGCCGCCTTCACTGTGGGTTGATAAAACTATATTGACTTTATTATAACGAATCAGAATATCAGGATGGTGATCCCATTTTTCAGCCAGTATTGAGACCTTATTTACGAATCCAATGGATTCCACGAAATTCTTAAATTTGTATTCCTTTATAATCTCATTTTTCTCGCTCCCCCAGCCCGCTATATCTCTCAAACCATCCGTTATTTCAGACTCGGACAAAAGCGCCATTGCATCTCCTCCTTTTCAAGCATATATCTGCTTTAAGCATACATCCGACTTAAGGATATATCTGCATATTAACGCAGATTGGATACTGTGGATTATCATTCCTAGTGATCGTTGCTATTATAACATCAATCGCCCGACCTAGCGACCATACCTTATGAATATTCTCTTTTTCTGTAGGGGCGATCCTTGTGGTCGCCCTATGGCGCAAGGCCCTATGGTGCAAGGGTGGTGGGTAACCACGAGGGTTACCCCTACAAATGATGGAAAGGGCGGGAATCCATACCCCCGTCCGTCATTCCTGCGTAAGCATGTCCCTGTATGTACTAAGCAGGGGCAGGAATTCTGCATAGGGGCTTGACAAGTTTATTATCTTTGTGTGAACATTATACTACTCTAGCTAGAGTAGCTTGATGGAATTGATTTCTTGTGGGTAAGGATTGAACAAAAGGACTGAACAAAGTGTGTGCGAATAGCATGTGTAGAGATAATGCACGTGGAGGTAGCGCGGAGGCATCGGATTCTAGTCGTGTATTCCGGTTTTTAGATCTTAGCAACGCCCCTAAGATCAGGTTATCCAAAGGGATTCGGACTATACTGAATAAGGCGGATGACGGTAGGCTTATAAACAGGGAAGAAGCGCTTAAGCTGATTGATATAAGTGAAGAAGAAATTCCAGCGCTCCTTTTTGTAGCGTCAAGATTAAGAGATCGAGGCAAGGGACAAACGCTCACCTTCTCTAAGAACGTTTTTGTCCCCCTTACGCAGCTTTGCCGAAATCACTGCGGTTATTGCACTTTTAAGTACGAGCCGACGGAAGGTCCCCTATTTATGAAACCCGATGAAGTGCTGGATATGGCGAGGAAGGGCGCTCATTTAGGCTGCACCGAGCTGCTTTTTGTAACTGGAGACAAACCCGAACTCAAATACCCGTCTTACCGTGAGGCGCTTAGACGACTGGGTTATGAAACAACGGCTGCGTATTTAGCTGCGATGGGTGAAGTAGGACTTAAGCATAATATATTCCCTCACACGAATCTTGGTCTGGCTACGCGTGAGGAGCTCCTCGCGTTTAGAAGGTCTAATCCGAGCATGGGACTTATGCTTGAGAATATAAGCACAAGGCTGCTTTACAAGGACGAGGCTCATCATCGGTGTCCTGATAAGGTTCCCAAACTCAGAATGAAAACTATGGAATTGGCTGGGGATTTACGAGTGCCTTGGACGTCAGGGATTCTTGTGGGAATTGGTGAGACGTGGGATGAAAGGATAGACTCCCTATTTGCCCTTAGACGTCTAAACGATGAATATGGACATATTCAGGAAATCATAATTCAGAACTTCAGTCCAAAGGAAGGTATTATTATGGAGAGCTACCCCCCGCCTTCTTTTATAGAGATGCTGAAAATAGTAGCTGTATCAAGGCTTATATTTGGTGAGAAGATGAACATACAGGTTCCCCCTAACCTTAACCCCGAGACTTACCCTTTGTTTATTCACGCTGGAATTAACGATCTTGGCGGGGTATCGCCGGTTACAATAGATTACGTTAATCCCGAAGCCCCATGGCCTAAGCTTACAAAAATGACCGAGCTGGTGCATGAGATCGGATTTACGCTAAAGGAGAGGCTTCCAGTTTATCCTGAATACATAGATAGGGAGTTTATTGAAGAGGGTCTGCTTACGCAGGTAAAAAGTTTTGTTGACGACGAGGGCTACGTTCCATCCGAGGAGGCGTTCAATGAATCGCATTAAAGAGGCTATAGATAGGATCGAAGAGAACAGAGCCAGGGGATTGGATAATCTTTTGTCTAAGGCAGGAGTGAGTGTTTCTACCGCCCGCGTTCTGCACAAGGCACTCGTCGGCGAGGAAATTTCCGTTAAAGAGGCTGAGGGACTTTTTAATATAGATAGCATGGATGACCTATCGGCTTTGGCTATAACTGCCGATGAAATAAGAAGAGAGGACGTCGGAGACGTGGTTACCTACGTCGTAAACAGGAATATCAACTTTACGAACGTGTGCAATACCTACTGCGGGTTTTGTAATTTTATGGCTCCGGAGGGGGATGAAAGGGCGTACTTTCTTACCATGGATGAGATTGCTGACAGGGTGAGGGAAGCATGGGAGATCGGCGCTACTGAGGTATGTATGCAGGGGGGAATGCACCCTGACATTGACGGTAATTTCTATGTAGAGCTTGTAAGGGCGGTTAAAAAAGCCGTGCCGCAGATGCACACACACGCCTTTTCTCCTTTTGAGATATACTACGGTGCCGAGACGCTCGGCATAAGCGAAGAAGAATTTATTGAGATGCTCAAAGACGCAGGGCACGATACCTTTCCCGGAACGGCGGCCGAAATACTCGTAGAGGAAGTAAGGAAAATCATAGCTCCCAGAAAAATGCCTACCGAGGCATGGATCAGGATTGTAAAGAAAGCTCATAGGTCGGGTATGCGCACTACTTCTACCATTATGTATGGTCACGTTGACGAGCCCCACCACTGGGCGGAGCACATCGGTATTTTAAGAGACATACAGAAGGAGACCGGTGGGTTCACGGAATTCGTGCCCCTACGGTTTATCCCATGGAATACTAGGCTTTTTCAGCATTCCAAGGGAAAGGTCGCCGAGGGCCCTACGGATATTGATCAGCTCAAGATGTATGGGGTTTCAAGGCTGATGTTGAGGGGATGGATAAACAACATACAAGTTTCGTGGGTAAAACAGGGACCTGAATTCGCACAATTCTCCCTCACGGCGGGGGCGAACGATTTTGGGGGGACGCTTATGGAAGAGCAAATATCACGCTCCGCTGGGGCAAGCTATGGACAGTATTTTCCACCAGAGGAGTTTAGAAGGCTTACCGAAGAAATAGGACGCATACCCGCGGAAAGAAACACTACCTACGGTATACGTCAGGTATTTGAGTCTAACAGAGCGGCAGTCAGTGCCGCATAGAGAATTAGGGCTTATTAGAAGATCTGCGGATATGTCCATACGCGGATATGTCCATACTAGGAGTGGACGACGAGCCTTTTGTTACTAGTTACCCCCCTTCAAAAACATCTCTAATATCGCCTTTCCTGCATGCAGTTTATTTTCTGCCTGCTCAAAAATTATGGAGTTTGGTCCCTCCATTACCTCATCGGTGATTTCCTCGCCCCTGTGCGCAGGCAGGCAGTGCATTACGTATGCGCCGGGTTTCGCTATTGACAACATCTCCTTGTTTATCTGGTAAGGTCTAAGTGCGGTTAGCTTGCTTGGGTCTTTTTCCTGTCCCATACTGAACCAGACGTCCGTATATAGTACGTCCGCCTCGCGAGCGGCTTCTTGTGGGTCGCTTAATATCTCAATCCCTTCGTTACGCACACCCTTAGCCTTGTTTAGAATTTCAGGGTTTGGCTCATAGCTCCTAGGCGCGGCTATAGTAAGGTTAAAGCCCAAGATAGCCGCTGCCCCTATAAACGAGTTGGCTATATTATTTCCGTCCCCCAGGTATGCCAGCTTTATATCGCTCAGCCTAGCCCCCTGTTCCGTGATTGTGAAGAGGTCTGAGACAATTTGGGTTGGGTGACCAAGGTCAGTCAGGGCGTTTATTACAGGAATAGATGAGTTGCTGGCGAATTCCTCAATCCTTTCCTGCTCATAGGTTCTTATTATTACCCCGTCTAAATATGAAGAAAGGATTTTAGCCGTATCGGCTATGGTCTCGCCCCTTCCTAGCTGCATATCATTCGGGTTCATATATAAGGCGTTAGCACCTAGATCGTTGATACCGACCTCGAAGGAAACCCGTGTCCTAGTTGAAAGCTTTTCAAATATCATACCTATGGATTTTCCCTCGAGTGCTCGATTTCTCTTATCAGCTTTCTTCTCAGCCTTTAGTTCAGATGCTCTTTTGAAAAGAAACTCAAAGTCTTTCTTGGTTAGGTCAAAGACGCTAAGAAAGTGTTTAGCCATCAGCCACCTCTTTTAGGGACTTCCAAATTTTTTTAATCGCATAGTCAATTTCTTTTTCTTTTACAATGAGCGGTGGCAGGATTCGCATTACTCTTCGCTCAGTCAGTATAGTCAGCAGTCCTGCTTCCATGCTTTTCCCAACTACTTTATTTGCGGTTTCTTCGTCCTTAAATTCTATGCCGATTATTAGTCCCCTACCCCTCACGTCTTTTATGAATTCTCCATATTTGTCTTTTAAGGCGTTGATCTTTTGGAGAAAGTATTCTCCGGCACTCCTTACGTAATTAAGCAATTCGCCGTTGAGGATCTCCTTAATTACGGCTTGTCCAGCTCTCATTGCGAGCGGATTACCACCCAGCGTAGTTCCATGGTCTCCCGGCTTTAGGTGTTTGGCTACTTTATCGGTCGCCAGAAAAGCTCCGCAGGGGATTCCGCCGCCCAGCGCCTTAGCAAGCGTCATAACGTCGGGTTTTATCCCCCCCCAGTGTTCATAAGCGAATAGATTTCCCGTTCTGCCAATCCCGACCTGTATCTCGTCAAGGATCAAAAGGACGTTATTCTCTGTGCAGAGCCTTCGCGCCCTCTTGACGTATTCATCGTCCGGGATTATGACGCCGTTTTCTCCCTGTATAGGCTCGAGAATAAGGGCGCATACTTTTTTGTCCTCAAGTGCTTTCTCAAGGGACTCGATTTCGCCGTAAGCAACGGACTTAAATCCGCTCACAAGGGGTTTGAACCCTTCTTGGTATTTCTCGTTGGTTGCACTCAAGGCGCCCAAAGTTCTCCCATGAAAAGAATCCGCTGCATGGATAATTTTGTATCTGCCACCAGTTGCGTATCCCCATTTTCTTGCGAGTTTTATAGCCCCCTCATTCGCTTCAGCGCCGCTGTTGCAAAAGAAAACCTTATCAGCAAAGCTGTTCTCCACCAGAGTTTTCGCAAACTGAGCTTGCGCCTCGACGTTGTAAAGATTAGAGACGTGAACAAGGCTTTTCGCCTGCTCTCTAATTGCCTTAGTTACTGCCGGGTGGCAGTGTCCCAGGTTATTTACGGCTATGCCCGTCGCAAAATCTAGATATTTTTTCCCGTCAGCGTCCCAAACCCAGCATCCCTTGCCCTTAACCATTGCTATAGGATAACGATTATAAGCGTTTATCAGGTATCTGGTGGCGTCAGATACTACTTCCCGCGTGCTCATAGTAATATTTCCGTTCCTACCCCGGCATCTGTAAATACTTCTAGTATTAACGAATGATCTACCCTGCCGTCAATAACGTGCACCTTGCTTACTCCTTCGTGAAGCGCTCCTAAGGCGCACATCACCTTAGGTATCATACCGCTTGATATTACTTTGTTTTTAATCAGCTTATTAGCTTGCAATTCGGTCAGGCTTGATATAAGCTCGCCGTTCTCGTCCATTATACCGGAGACGTTCGTGAGCAGTATCAGCTTTATCGCATTTATCGCCCCAGCGATTTTCCCCGCCACGTGGTCCGCGTTGACGTTATAAGTGCTTCCCCGCTCGTCAAACCCAATAGGGGCTATAACGGGGATAAAACCTGAACTCTCCAGCACTTTTATTAAATCAGGATTTATCGCCTCCACCTCGCCTACCATTCCAAGGTCGGAGTTTGCAGTAACCTCTAGGCCGTTTTCCTTAGCTAGCTTTTGCAGGTCTAGCTTCTTCGCCATTATCATTTTTCCCTCTTTCCCCGAGGTTCCTACGGCTTTCCCTCCCATTGAATTTATAGCCTCAATTATTTTCTGATTGATTTTTCCAACAAGCACCATCTCGGCTACTTCCATAATTTTCTCATTCGTAACCCTTAATCCGGCGACGAACTCAGTTTCTATACCGAGCTTTTTTAGGTGTATGCCTATCTGTGGTCCACCCCCATGTACTACGACTGGGTGAATGCCGACGTATTTCATCAGAACTACGTCTCGCGCAAAGTCATAGAGGTCTTCATTGCCCACGCTCCCGCCGTATTTAACGACTATGGTCTTACCGTGAAACTCTTTAATGTAGGGAAGAGCCTCTACCAAAGTCTGTGCTTTTTGTATTAATTTCTTCATAGCTTTATTTTATTTATAAAAGGGTATGGCTATATTTAGCAAGGAAATCATGAATTGACGTCAGATGTATAATACATACTCGTATGCGATAAATAAAGGTGCGTGGTGGTCATACAGGACTACTTTGCCTTAGCGTGAGTGATGTGTATGATCTATATGCAGGCATATATTAAGAAGTTTCCTCGCTTGCTCATAATTGGTTATTCTATCCAATTGCATATTATGCGCGCCATGGCGTCGGAAACGTATAATTTTCGGATGGGTAATAGGGAGAAATTTTGTTTCAAAAGCTAAGAGCCGATCTCGTTTCAAAGCTTGCTGGGATCAAACTACTTTTGGTCAACGCGGGCGGCTGGGGGGTAAACGGGGACGTCTCCCTGCCACGTGATTTAGGAATTAACGGAAATCATAAGGGTGCTCTGTTTGAGAACGGCGTCAATTGCATAGCCTATTGCGAGGGCGTGTCCCAGGAGATTTCTTCAGTCGCCGAGTCTCTCTCTGTAGAGCTTCACCAGGGGATATCTAATAAGTCCAATTTTTATTCCAAGATAAAATCCGAATGCTGCCTTTCTGACTTTGAGATTGTCTTAATCTGCAGGGATTCGTCAGACCTTTGTATAGTAGATAAGGTCAATTTTTCAGCCGTCACCCCTGAGGCACCATTAGAGGTTAAGTCTCATTCTTATTTTGCGACTTACGAAGCTGGCGTAGGCGCGTTAGGCGAAATAGCCAGTCTAATAATAAAGGCAAAGACGTATCCTAGCGGCTGGTCTGAGTGAGAGCCCTAAACTCATCTTAATTTGTTATGATAAAATAATTCTCTATGAGACCCTTGCATCTTACCGAGTCTATCAAGAATGAAGCCTACCAAGTCGGTTTTGATCTGGTTGGTATCTCTCCTATTGGCGTTTTTCCGGAGAGCCAGTTTTATAAGGAGTGGCTTTTGAAAGGGCACGCGGGAGAAATGAAATACATGGAGAGGAATCCGACTAAAAGGGCTGACGTCAGACAGATTGTCCCCGACGCAAAGTCGGTAATATCCTGCGGGACAAACTACAATACGCCTTATCCATATTCAACGGACGAAGACGACAAGATGAGAGGTTGGATTGCGCGTTACGCCTGGGGCGATGATTATCACGATTTGATGCGGGCTAGGCTTGATAAGCTCGCGGGCTACATTAGGGAGCAATCTCCCCACGACGTTGATCTGCGCCATTACGTAGATACTGGACCTGTCTTGGAGAGGGCATACGGGAAATACGCTGGTATAGGCTGGATAGGGAAAAACGCGTGTTTAATTAACCAAAATATAGGCTCGTGGGTGTTCATAGGGGAAATAATAACTAATCTTGAGCTTGAATATGATACCCCCGCCCCTGACAGGTGCGGGACGTGCACTAGGTGTATTGACGCATGTCCGACGGGAGCCCTGCTTGAGCCATATCAGCTAGATTCCAGGCGTTGTATTTCATATCTAACAATCGAGCTTAAGGGTATAATTCCCCTAGAGCTTAGGGAAGGCATAGATAACAATATATTCGGATGCGATATATGCCAGGATGTTTGTCCGTGGAACAAAAAAGCTCAGATTACCCAAGACGATTCGTTTGCGCCGAGAACAGGGCTGTATAATCCTGAGTTGTCTTACCTCTCGAGGCTTAGTCCGGATGATTTTCGAGGATTGTTCAAGGACAGTCCAGTAAAGAGGACTAAGAGAAAGGGATTTATAAGAAACGTATTAATAGCAATGGGCAACTCAGGGGAAAAGAAATTCCTTCCCTGCGTAGAAGAATGCTTAAGCGATAGAGAGCCTCTTATCAGGGCGCATGCCGTATGGGCTTTGTGGCGGATAAAAGGGTCAGGCGCAGAAGAAGTTTTGCTTGACCTTATGGTGAAAGAACCAGATGAGGGCGTAAGAAATGAAATTGAAGCCATTTTGAATATTGTGGGAAGTTAAGCTAAACTTGAGCCCCTGAGCAGGGTGCTTAATTCATTATGACCGAAGATGTAAAGAATCAGGTACTGAAGGCTAACGCAAATTTTTATAAAGCAGTTCTCACTTGTGACGTTGGCTTGATTGAGGATGTTTGGCTCAAAGATGCAAGGGCAAAGTGCGTCCATCCGGGCTGGCCCATGCTCTACGGGTGGGAATCTATAAAAGAAAGTTGGAAAGCCATATTTAATTCAGGTGCCCCTACGGATATAGCGTTGTCGGACGTTAAGGTCGAGGTATCGGGACGGATCGCCTGGGTGGTGTGCATTGAAGAAGTATCCCATAAGGTCGGTGACGAGATACAAACGGGATTCGCGCAAGCGACGAACCTTTACGAGCTTTCAGATTCCTCGTGGCACTTAGCACTTCATCATGCCTGTCCAATCCCTATACCGCTAAGCGAATTTGAATCGAGCAAACGACTACAATAACGCTTAAATTCCCTCCCGCTTGACAATCGGTAGTCAGAACTTATAATTGTGTCCCTTTGCTGTTTTACATGTTCTCGCGGCGTTTGATCAGCTTCTTCAGATTGCACGGAAGATCGTCATACTAAAACAAATGGTTAGATTGCAATAGAAGATTCGGATACAGAAATAGCCTAAACCTTAACAGGAGGTAAGCTTAAATTGAGAATACTTGTAATAGTAAGCCAAACGCAGGATACGGAGGCGAAAATTGAGGTAGTCTCGAGTGGTGATTCTATAGATGTAGAGGGAATGAAGTGGGTTATGAATCCATATGATGAGTTTGCGGTAGAAGAGGCTATTCAATCTAAAGAAAAACACGGTGGAGAGGTTGTAATTATAGCTATGGGACCCGCGAGAGCGCTTGAGACCATACGGCAGGCTCTCGCCATGGGTGCGGATAGCGCCGTTCATATTAGTGATGATAGCTTTGCGGATTCGGATTCTTTTGCCACAGGAAAGGTTATTGCTAGCGAGATAAAGAAGCTGGACGAGTTTGATATTATTTTTACCGGAATGAAAATTATAGACGAGGAATCAGGGCAGGTCGGTATTCATGTAGCCGAGGAGTTGGATATACCCCACGTCTCACTCGTCAGCAAGGTTGTCAGCATCGATCCGTCGGGTAAGAGAGTCGTGTGTCAGAAGGAAATAGATGGTGGACACGTTATTGTAGAGTCTCCGCTACCCTGCCTTATAACCTGTCCAGATGCTATGAACGAGCCGAGATACGCTTCTTTACCAGGTATTATGAAGGCAAAGAGAAAGCCACTCAAGACGGTTACGATCGCTGACGTTAAGGCGGAAGAATTAGGACTAACACCACAAAGTTTAGGGAAAGAGGGAGCAAGGGTCAATACGATTGAGATAAAGATTCCTCAAATAGAAAGGAAGTTAAGGATTATAAAGGGTTCTGCAGAGCCAATGGTTAAAGGGGAAGAGGTTGCCTCTGCGGCGCGTGAGCTTGTTGAGGTTTTAAGAGAAGAGGCTAAGGTCATATAAGCGTTGAGTTTCGGGATGGGTAACTACCCTTCAATAGGATCGCTACGCCACTAAGGTTAGTGCTACCTAAAGGTCGGGGAACGTGGTTGTTACCTTTACGGATGGTTAATTTTACAAATTAATTTTACGAAAAGGAAATCGTAGGAGGAATATCATGAGTAACGAAGTATGGATTGTGGCGGATTCGAAGCTGGACGGGAGTATAAGACAGGTTACGTTTGAGGCTCTTAGCGAAGCCAGGGAAAAGATCGCTGGGAAGCTAGGAGGCAAGCTCTGCGGCGTCCTGCTTGGCTCAGGGATATCCTCGCACGCTCCCGAGCTAGGGGAATATGGTGCGGAGAAGGTTTACGTTATAGATAACGAGCTGTTGAAAAATTTTAATACCGAGGCATATACGATTGCCCTTAGCGAGTTGATAAAAAAGCACGAGCCCTCCATCGTTATAGCGGGAAATACCGTTTTTGGCCAGGATTACTTTCCCAGAGTGGCCGCCCGTGTAGGCGCAGGAGTTACAATGGACGCCATAAAAATAGATGTGACGGATGACAATAAATTGCGGATTAAGCGTTATTCTCACTCTAGCAAGGCTATTCCCACACAGGTGTTCCATGAGAATTATCCGATGATGACCACCGTGAGACCTAATTCTTTTAAGATCATAGAGGATTCTAAGACGCCTGAAATTATAGATGGGGGCGTGGAAATCAATCCGGCTGACGTTAAGATGAAGATAATTGAGCTTAAGACGAAAGAGTCTGAACGTCCCGAGCTTGCAGAGGCAGAGAGGGTCGTATCGGGTGGGCGTGGTCTGAGCAGTGAGGACAATTTCAGATACGTTTACGAACTTGCGGACATTTTAGACGCTGCGGCTGGCGCCACTCGCGCCGCTGTGGACGCAGGCTATTGCCCCTACGATATGCAGGTCGGTCAGACGGGCAAAGCCGTTTCCCCTAGTCTCTACGTGGCTATCGCTATATCGGGGTCGGTACAGCATTTTGCAGGTATGGGGTCGTCCAAGGTAATTGTGGCTATCAATAAAGATCCAGAGGCGCCGATTTTTCAAAAGTGCGATTACGGTATAGTGGGAGATCTATTTGACGTTCTCCCACCGTTTACCCAGAACGTAAAAACCCTAGTATCGGAAGGTTAAAGAGAAAGCCTCTATCTACGACCCGATATTAAATTGAAGTATATCGGAATTCTATCTACTGGGGGCTATTTGTTTACTGCATAGAACTTGTAAGATTTAACGTCTTTTCCGTCTTTTGATTTCTTTACGCGGCCCACGGTTACGCCCATTTTCTGTCCAAGCTCGAGCGCCCCGGCATCGTCCGTTTCTACCTGCGCCATTACCCTTACGCCTTCTGGAAAGTCAACAAGGGCAAGAGCATAAGGAACGGGAAATTCAGGCATACTTCTTCTGACTATAGTAAAGGAATGAAGCTCACCCGTAGGGCTCAGGGGTCTTTCCTCTATCTCATCTGAAAAGCTTACTGGATCCGCCAAATATTTTGGAAACGTCCAGTTATCAGCCTCCTTTGAGTAGCCTGCTAGAAGCCTTACCGTGCCAGATTCGTCTATAGTGAACAACTCGGGGAAAATAACTTCATCATTTTCTGATAGCTTTACCATAACCACCATATCTCCTTTAGAAATAGATTTTAATTTTGCTACTATATTACATTCATTTTTCATTAAGTCCAGTAAGACAATCACTTGTTTGTAAAGGTCTTGAAACCTTTGTAGAATAAGACGCAATGATTGAGTTCGTTCCACGAGCTTTGACTATCGCCGGCTCGGATTCAGGAGGCGGGGCGGGTATACAGGCGGATCTTAAAACCTTTACTGCGCTCGGAGTTTACGGAGCGTCCGTTATTACTTCGGTTACGGCGCAAAATACGGAGGCTTTTCTCGGAGCGCACGATCTGCCAAGCAAATTTGTGGAGCTTCAAATAGACGCCGTTATCAATGATATAGGGATTCAGGCTGTAAAAACGGGAATGTTATCCAGCCGCGCAATAGTATTGTCCATAGTCAAAAAGATTAAAGAGCACGGTATCAGCAAACTGGTTGTTGACCCGGTTATGAAATCCAAAAGCGGGGACATCTTATTGGAGGAAGAGGCAACTAAGGTATTGATAGACGAGCTCCTGGAACTTACCTATTTATTAACCCCTAACGTACCTGAGGCAGAGATAATATCGGGCGTTAAGATCAAATCAATTGACGATATGAAAAAAGCCGCCGTCAAGATAAAATCGCTCGGTCCTGACTTTGTGCTTGTTAAAGGAGGGCACGTCAAAAGCGTTGACGACGCTACGGATTTGCTTTATGACGGAGGGGATTTCCATGAGCTTAAAGCCTCTAGGATAGACACTAATAACACTCACGGCACGGGCTGCACGTATTCCGCCGCAATCTGCGCCTATCTGGCTAAGGGCTTAGAGCCCATAGAAGCCGTAAGAAAGGCGAAAAGCTATTTAACTTCCGCCATAAAAAGCTCATTTAATCTAGGTAGAGGGCAGGGACCCTTAAATCACTATTGGAAACTTAACTAAATAGAAGGAGTAGAGAATGGCTACAATAATAGATGGGAAGAAGGTCTCTGAGCGAATAAGGGCAGAGGTAGCTGAAGGCGTGGAGCAACTTAGAATTGATAAGGGTATTACGCCGGGGCTCGCCGCAGTGTTGGTTGGCAATAATCAGGCATCCGAAATTTACGTTAGAAACAAAAGGAAAGCCTGTGCCGCTGCTGGTATGCACTCAGAGGAACACAATCTGCCCCAAGAGACAACGGAGGAGGAGCTTCTCTATCTAATTAAAAGGCTCAACGATGACCCTAGCGTTCACGGCATTCTCATACAACTTCCCCTCCCCGACCACATAGACGAGATAAAAATGCTTAGAGCGGTTTCCCCCTTAAAGGACGTTGATGGCTTCCATCCCTACAACGTGGGATTGTTAGTTGAAGGAAGTCCTAGATTTATCTCGTGCACACCTCACGGAATAATTAAAATGCTTGACTTCTATAATATAGATATTAAGGGCAAGGAAGCGGTAATAGTCGGCAGGAGTAATATTGTTGGAAAGCCTGTATCCGTATTGCTTCTTCACCGCCACGCCACCATAACCGTTTGCCATTCACGGACGCAGCGGCTAAATGAGGTAACAAGAAGGGCGGATATATTGATAGCGGCTATCGGCAGAGCTAAATTCATAACGAAGCAGATGGTAAGAGAGGGAGCGGTAGTTATCGACGTTGGAATTAACCGTAACGAGGAAGGTAGGCTTGTAGGCGACGTCGATTTTGAAAGCGTAAAGGAAAAAGCCTCGTTCATTACCCCCGTTCCAGGTGGTGTAGGACCTATGACTATATCCATGCTACTCTGGAACACGCTCGAGTCCGCAAGTAACTATTCCAAAGAATTGTAAAGGTTACGCAGACGCGTCTTCCCTGTTCCATTGCTCTTTCACATAGCTTGTGAAAGGCTGTGGACAAATCTGATACAAGCAGGCAAGCGTTGCACACACCATCTAAGGATCGTAACATCTTATTGATGTAACTATCTGTTATTATTAGAGATATATAGTGAAGACAAGGCGTCATTCTGTGAACGGTGCTATTAATAAGCTGTTTCTATACTGTTAATAACCTGTGGAATACTGTGGATGCCTTGTGAATTCCCGTCCAAGCTTTCTAACCTTGTCAGCTGTCCCCAAAACCGATAGTATTTCGGAGATTGAGAGCAAAGATACTGGGTGAATAAATTCTGGAGCTATCTCGTACAGTGGCTCTATTACAAAGCGGCGAAGGTGAGCCCTTGGGTGAGGAATCACAAGCCCTCTTTCTTGCATAATAAGAGCGCCGAAAAAGATTATATCAAGATCTATTACTCTTGGTCCCCATCTGTGAGTCGGCATTCTTCTTAACTCGTTTTCCGTTGTCTTGAGATGTGTCAGAAGTCCGCGGGGAGATAATTCTGTCTGGACTTTTATAACGCAGTTAATAAAATCGGGCTGATCCCTATAGCCCATCGGCTCCGTTTCATACATAGACGAAACCTTCAGTAGGTTTGCGAATCGTGAAATTACGTCAATTGCCTTTGCGCAGTTTCCCACTCTGTCACCGAGATTTGATCCGATGCCTAAGTAGATTGTTTCCATGCGCTAAGTGTAGATCACAATAAGCGCATGGCAAGTAAAGGGAGTATAGAATCTGGCTGCGTTTAATCCGTTTCTGTAGAGGTACCCCTTGGGTTACCCATCACCCTTGCGCCTTAAGTTGTCCATCCTTCAACAAGTTCAGGATATTGCTAGGGTCGCCCGCTTCCCTACAGGTAAAGAGAAAATCCACCCTGACCCTCCTTTAGAAAAGGAGGGGAGTATCCTTTACTACCCTCAGAGCTTGCAAAGGGCGTAGCGGAGGAATCTAGTCTTTCCCCCTCTCCCACACTGGTTAGAGGGTGCTGTCGTCATTCTCAACTAGATTGGGAATCCAGAAATGGGGTCGGGGAACGAAACCCTTTCCTTACATACTCCCCATTTAGAAAAGGGGGATATAGGAGGATTTGACGGGGAGATGGGGAAGGAGAATTCCTTCTTTATCCTCCTCCCGCCCTTTTTTTTATTCGTAGGGGTAATCCTTGTGTCATAGGAAAACCATCCTTCAACAAATTCAGGACATCGCTAGAGTCTCACCCCTACGGATCAAAAGTATATAGAAAGAAGAGTCAAGTAAACTGCTTCAAAAATCTTATGTCATTCTCAAAGAATAGCCTTATATCATTTATACCAAATTTGAGCATTGTGATTCTTTCAATCCCCATACCAAACGCAAAACCGCTGTATTTCTCAGGATCGTAACCCACGCCCTTAAACACCTCGGGATCAACCATTCCACAACCCAGTATTTCAAGCCATCCGGATTCCTTGCAAACTCTGCACCCCTTGCCCAAGCAAATAACACATTGTATATCCACCTCGGCGCTGGGCTCTGTAAAGGGAAAGAAGCTAGGTCTGAATCTAACGCCTATATTTTTGCTGAATACCAGCCTTACAAACTCTGTGAGAACCCCTTTTAAGTCACCAAAGTTTATATGCTCATCTACTAAAAGCCCCTCAATTTGGTGGAACATGGGAGTGTGAGACACGTCACTGTCACAGCGGTAAACCCTGCCCGGCGCTATGATCTTGACGGGAGGGGCTTGTTTTTCCATCACTCTAATCTGCACGGGGGAAGTGTGGGTTCTCAGAACAACCTCATCTGAGATATAAAAGGTATCCTGCATATCCCTTGCAGGGTGATTTTTGGGTATATTTAAGGCTTCAAAATTATAGTAGTCCATCTCAACTTCAGGACCCTCGGCGACCTTGAATCCCATCCTCTCGAATATGTCAACTATCTCTTCTATCACTTGAGTGATTGGGTGCTTGGCGCCAAGTGGGAGGCTCCTGCCGGGTAGCGTCACGTCGATATTTTCCTCTTGTATCGAACGCCTTTCTTTTTCCTCTTCCAAATCCTCCTGCTTTCTATCAAATAAATTTTCAAGGTGCGATTTAAGTTCGTTTATTAACTTGCCCATTTCAGGACGTTCTTCTTTAGAAACGTCCTTTATGCCTTTTACCACTTCAGTGAGGGTGCCCTTTCTACCCAAGTATTGCGCCTTGAGTTGTTGAAGTGAAACTTCATCGCTAATTTTGCTAAGCCCATCTATCGCCTGAGCCCTAAGCCTTTCGAGCTTTTCTTTCATAGACTAAGTCCTAGTAATAGACACTATTTTAATAACGAACAAGGATAACGTCATGTATAGTCCGTAGCTTAAGGTCTGGGAGCCTAAAGAATACAAGAGAAACTCATGTTGCCGAGTCTTTTCTAGTTTTCCAGTAAACAACGAAAGCGCTTGCTATGAAAATCGAAGAATACGTGCCAACTATCGCGCCTACAATGAGAGTAAACGCAAAATCATGTATCACGGATCCACCTAGTATAAAAAGGGGTATTAGGACGAGAAAAACCGTAATGCTAGTCAAGATTGTCCTTGAGAGGGTTTGATTGATTCCCTCATTTACAACCTCTCTAAAGCCCAGCTTGCCCTTCTTTTTCATACTCTCCCTTATTCTGTCGAATATGACTATAGTATCGTTAACGGAGTAACCAATTACGGTTAGAAGCGCAGCGACAATGGCGAGCGTAAACTCTTTATTCGTTATAGAAATCGCGCCTAGCGTTATAATAGTATCATGCAAAAGCGCAATGACGGCTCCCATAGCGAAACCAACCTCAAACCGGATCATTACGTAAATGAGTATCCCCACACAGCCGAGCAAAATTGACAATAATGCTTTCCTAATCAATTCTTTCCCGACTCTGGGTCCTATGTAGTCCACTCTCAGAATAGACCCGCCCTGAAAATCGGGGTTATCTTTAATTATTCCTTCGAGCTCGCTCTGAAATTCTTGGATCTGATCAAATTGCACGAGGTCAGGTGAAAACTTGATAAGGTATTCATTATCCCTTTCAAGTCCAAGTCTCTGCACTGCGTCAGGAACGTAGCCTACTTTGTCTAAGACCGATTGAATTTTATTGGGACTGAGATCTTTAGCTAATTTTATGTGAATTTCCGTGCCACCTGTGAATTCAATGCCCCAATTGGGTCCCTTATGATAGACTAGCGAGATGATGGCTATAAAAATAAGGGCAGCGGATAAAAACACCGTTCTGGCCATCTTTTCCACAAAATCTATGTGGGTACCGGGTTTTATTAATTGCAATTTAGCGCGTCCCTCCTACTATCTAAGATGTCTATCAGATGCTTAGTGCCGGTACTTTCTTTTCCCGATAGATTAAACTTGCTATCACGCGCGCAACCACGACGTTGCTAAACACTGTAGATATTATTCCTATGGACAGAGTGGCGGCAAAACCTTTAATTGGTCCAGTTCCAAACCAAAAGAGTATCAAAGCAGTTATTAGAGTCGTTATATTGGCGTCAAGCACTGTCCGCAAAGACCTGCCATAGCCCGCGTCAATGGCAGCCAAAGGAGATTTGCCGACTAGAAGCTCCTCTTTAATTCTTTCGAATATGATTATATTCCCGTCAACCGCCATACCAAGGGTAAGAACAAGCCCTGCGATGCCCGGAAGGGTCAAAGTAACGCCAAAAGCTGAAAGGAAACCCATAATAAAGAATACGTTAAGGCTAAGCGCAACGTCTGCGACCAACCCCTGCAGTCTGTAAAAAAAGATCATGAATATGATAACTAATACTCCCCCGACTATCATTGAGATTTTCCCAGCCTCAATAGAATCTTTTCCCAGAGATGGTCCAACCGTTCTTTCTTGCTCTACTTCTACAGGCACTGGAAGGGCACCGGAGCGTAGAACAAGCGCCAGATCCCTAGCTTCTTCGGACGTGAAAGTTCCCGTAATTCTTCCCTGCGACGTAATCCTCTCTTGAATAGTGGGTGCTGATTTGATTACTCCATCAAGAACAATAGCAAGTCTTTGCCCCACATTGCTTTCCGTAAGCACCCCGAACTTACTTGCTCCTTCTCCCTTAAAATTAAAACCGACCGCAGGCCTTCCAAATTCGTCAAAAGTTAATCTTGCGTCCGAAAGCGATTCACCTGTAACGGGAGCGTCTAAAGTGGTTATAAAAAACATCTCGTTTTCATTGCTGGCGTCCCCTGTATGAAGCGCAAGTTGCTGAGCCTTAAGCTCTTCGGGTGAAGTCACCTCCGCTTGAGCGAGAACGATCTCTTTTGTGGGTCCCGTCTCTTTAACTATCTTGAATTCAAGAACTGCCGATCTCTTGATAATATCAATAATTCTCTGTCTGTCCTTCTCTGAAGCCCCAGGAACCTGAATCAGTATCCTATCAGAGCCTGCTCTTTGAATAGACGGTTCTACCAATCCTAGCTCAGAGACGCGGTTTTGTATTACCTGCTGGACTTGAGCTATAGCTCTCTTTTCTATATCAGCTAGGTATGAATCTTTAAGCGTAATTTCTAAGGACAAGTCTTTTTCATATATACTTGAGAACTCTCCAAAATTTTCTCTTGCGATGGAAGCCGCTTTGTCTAAGTCGCTTTGAGAAAAGAACTTGAGGGTCAAAGTCTTGCTGCTAATATCAAAACCTTTTATTAACGCCTCACCCTTTAGCTCGTTTTTCATAAAATCCCTATCGTTCTCAAGCTCTTGCTCTACGGACTTTTGGGCGTTCACACCAAGTAAAAGGAAAATACCTCCCCTTAAGTCAAGCCCTAGTCTAATACCCCTATCGGGAAAGGCCTTTCCCCACCACGAGGGAAGTGCGTCACCCAAAAACGTAGGTAGCAAAAGCGTCACAGATAATAAGGCAACTACAAAAATAGTAAATATCCAGGTTCTTGAAGCTCTCATTTTTTAAACCTATCCTTGTCCACCCCTTCTTTCCCTGGGCTCTGTAAACTTGCAACGGCTGAACGGCTCACGCGTATGGTAATTCCCTTGTTAACCTCTAAGGAAATCACATCATCTTCTGAAATGCTTAAAATTTTGCCATAGACTCCACCTGTGGTAATGACGTCGTTTCCCCTCTTAAGCTCCTTCAGCATCTGATTTCTCTTCTTGTTTTGCTTTTGCTGGGGTCTTAAAATCAACAAGTAAAACAGGATGAAAATAAGAATGAAAGGAAGAAAAGCTAAAGGAGAACTGCCTGATGCACCTTCACCTCCGGTGGCGGGGCAGCCCGTTAACATAAAGGCTAAAGCGAGCGTGAAAATCACATTTTTCAGCAATCTACTATACCTCCAACAGGTCGAGAAGTTTTAAGTTGCTCTACAGATTTGAGAAGTTATTGTCATATATGGCTTTCCTAACGCTACTCATTAGCTTACAGTAGAAATGTAAATTATGTAGGGTTAAAAGTCGTAGAACCAAAATTTCTTTTGCAATGTAAAGATGTCTTAAATAAGCCCTCGAAAACGTTCTGCAAGTATAACACTCACACCGTTCATCAATAGGATTATTGTCGTCCGCGTATTGAGCGTTTTTTATAACCAGTTTTCCGCAGCTTGTAAAGAGAGAGCCGTTCCTAGCGTTTCTTGTTGGGATAACACAGTCAAAAATATCTACGCCCATGGACACGGCGGCTATTATATCTTCCGGCTTTCCAATTCCCATAAGGTAACGGGGGTTTTCGTAGGGCAGGAAAGCAAGCGTCCCCTCGGTGACGTCATACGTCTTCTCCTGATTCTCTCCTATGCCGAGACCACCTATGGAATACCCGTCGAATCCAATTTCTACAAGCTCATACGCAGACCTTTGTCTAAGCTCAGGATACGTCCCGCCCTGCACTATTCCGAAGAGAGCACTATTAGCCCCCTTCTTTGCGTTCTTACACAGCTTAGCCCATTTAGTGGTTAATCCGACAGAGTTTCTTATATAGTCCTCTGTTGAAGGGTATGGTGGGCACTCGTCCAGACACATCATGACGTCAACGCCTAGAGCTTCCTGAATTTCTATGCACTTTGCCGGGGTTAGAAAGTGCTCGCTCCCGTCGAGATGAGACTGAAAAAGGACGCCGTTCTCCTCAATTTTCCTCGACTTTGCCAAGCTAAGAACTTGAAATCCCCCACTGTCAGCAGCGATTGGGTTGTTCCATGACATAAATCTATGTAGGCCACCCAATTCTTTTATCCTCTCGTATCCAGGTCGTAGGTATAAGTGGTAAGCATTCACTATAAGCATACGGAAACCAAGATCCTCTATCTCATCAGGGCTGAGAGCTTTTACTGTAGCTTGAGTTGCAACGGGCATGAAAGCCGGAGTGTCAACCGTGCCGTGAGCGGTATGGATTCTGCCTAGTCTAGCGTTAGATCCGCTGTCTTGCTTAAGAATTTCAAATCTAAACATATTATTGCCTGATCCAATCAGGTTGGGGACATGTGTGGTTACCCACATTATCCTTGCGCCCTAGGGCGACCATCCTTCAACAGGCTCAGGACATCGCTAGTGTCGCGCCCCTACGGATAAAGAAAAAATCCACCCTAACCCTCCTTTACGAAAGGAGGGAAATATCGTTTTTAACCTCTAAACTCACCTAAGGGCAAAACACAACCGACAAATCTCCCATCTTTTCCCCTTCCCCAACCCTTATGACAACAATCTCTCGCCCTAAAGTTAAGGGAATAGGACGTCTCTCATAGTGTAGAGACCGGGTGGTTTGCCATCTATCCACTTCACGGCTCGGACAACCCCCTTTGCGAAATTGTCGCGATTCGTCGCCCTGTGCGTCAGCTCTATTCTCTCGCCATTGCCTATGAACATTACTGTATGCTCTCCCACTATATCGCCGCCCCTTATAGTCTGAATACCAATCTCATCCTCTTTTCTCTCCCCAATTGCCCCACGTCTGGCAAATTTCGCTACCTTATCAAAGTTCCTTCCTGAGCCTTCCGCTGCAGAACGCCCCAACTTTAGTGCAGTGCCGCTAGGAGCATCTACCTTGTGTCGATGATGTACCTCTATTATTTCTATATCAAAATCATCCCCCAGAACCTGAGCAAGCTGCTTTGTTATTTCAAAAGTTACGTTCATCCCAACGCTCATATTGGGAGCGATTACGCAAGGAATATTGCCCGTTATGGCTTTGAACCTCTTATTCTCTTCCTTAGTGAAACCGGTTGTCCCTATCACCATGGACTTGCCGTTTTGGGAAGCGTAAGCGGCGTTGTCCAAAGTAGCTGAGGGGATAGTAAAATCAACTATAACATCGGCGTCCGAAGAGGATTCTTCAATATGAGATGAAACCTTAACCCCGATTTCCCCAACGCCTGACAAGACCCCTGCGTCACTATCTAGTGCAGAACTTCCAGCAGCCTCGCAAGCACCTACGACACTAACCTCTTGATCCTGATTTAGCAGGTAAAGGATCCTACGCCCCATTCTGCCAGCCGCCCCTACAACGGATACTTTTATCATTTACTCACTCTACTACGATCGGTTCGCTCTCAATACAATTTTCTAGGCACTTATCCCCCGTTACAAGCCACCTGCCTTCAAAAAGACCAATATCATAAACGCTGCTATGAGTTGATTCTATAATACTATCCGTATTAGGTGTTTTGGCCGTATTAGGTGTTTTGGCCGTATTAGGCGTTTTGGACTTAGTCCTAAGTTCTACCACGACTGTCGCTGTGCGGTCGTATATTTGCGTAGCGAGAAGGCGATAGCTCAAAATAGAAAGAGCGTTGTCCTCCACCATATTTTTCATCTGGTTCACGTAACCGCTCCTATCCGTATAGGGGGCATATACGTAATTATACGCCTTATTATAATTGCCTACTTTCAGAGCGTCTAAAAATTTTTCTATGACCTCAGAAGGCGAAGGTTTTATAGACATCCTGTCCCTAGGCATATCTGAAACATTAGTAGAAGTACTCATCCCAGTGCAGGAAAGCAAAGATACTAGTAATAAACCGAACAGAAGAACACCAAAAGTATTGTTGACTCTTGTCATATATTCCCCTTTCCCCAATTAATTCGGGGACATGCCTTAAGATAAATTTAGAGTGAATTATGATAAGCGGTTAGAGAGAGGATTTCAAGGATTTGCAAGAGTTATCCTTGCCACCCATTTTGTAGGGGTAACACTCGTGGTTACCCATTACCCTCACCTCTTTGAGCGACTATCATTTAACAAGTTCCCTTCGGCAGGCTCAGGACATCGCTAGGGTCGCCCCTACTTATCTCCCCTTTAGACAAAGAGGAACTAAGAGGAATTTGTTCTTTTAATCATAGCACCTCATTCCATCCTACAAATCACAGTTCAGACTCCCCCCCCGGAGAGGGCATTTTTGTCATTCCCAGCTTGCCTGGGAATCCAGGAATGCTTCGGAAGGCTCACCAACCAGGGGGAAGGGGAACGATTACCATTCCCTAAACAATCCCCCTTTAAAAAGGGGGATACAGGGGGATTTGATAGAGCGTCGGGAAACAAGAATTCCTGCCTTACCTCCCCACCTCCTACTAGATTCCTGCTTTCACAGGAATAACATATGGAGACATATTGATTAACTCTTACCTTTATCTTAGGACGTTGCAGGAGTCACCCTCTCCGCACAGTGGGTGGGGAAGGATTCTACGCGCCGAGCCGTTTCTCAACTTCCTCTTGCTCCTGCTTACAGCTAATGCAGTGTGTAGTTTCAGGTCTTGCCTTTAACCTATTCTCGGTTATTTCATCACCACAAGCTTCACATATTCCGTAGCTACCATCTTCGGTTTTTCTGATAGCTCTTTGTATTTTGAGTATAAATTTTCTTTCCCTGTCTCGCTTTCTAAGCTCCAACGTGCGGTTAGATTCCGACATTGCGCGGTCAATCGGGTCGGGGAACGTTCCGTCCCCTTCGCTCATTAGGGCAACAGTATCTTCGGCGATCCCTAGTAGCCCCGCCATTTTCCTTATTAGTATTTCTCTAAATATCCTGAGTTTTTCCTCAGTCATGGGCAAAAACTATATCACTTAAGCCAACTACTGTAAAACTAGGGATTGTGAAACTAGACGCTGTCCCCTCCTCCAATGAATCTCGTTGATATTTTTATAGATGAGCGCCTCAGGCAACGTGGGTAGCTTTTACGATACTATTACCACTATCACCTGACCTTACAAAGCCCCGAGATCAATCCAGGACTTTAGACGCCGATGCTAGTTCTACCTCGTCCTGTATAGATGGAATCATTTCCACAAGCGCTTTTACGGTTTCAGGATAAGGATGGCATATGCCAACCGCATAGCCGTGCACCTTAGATATGTTTACCAATTTTTTTATCTGAGATTTCACGTAGGAAGCGCCTTTTGTCTGCTCATCCAGAAAAACGTCTCTCTCAAGAGACCTAATACCCAGCTTGGATGCTGTTTTATAACCTACGCTTTCGCTGCTGGTCTTGCTGTCAACAAAGTAAAGCCCAAGCTCCTTTATCCTTTCAAGCACAATCCCCATAAGCTCGTCGTTCTCCGTGAATTTAGAGCCCATGTGGTTATTAACTCCTTGTAGATAAGGCAAGGAGGATAAACTCTTATCAAGCCTAGCAAGTATCTCTTTCTTGGGTAAGCCTACGAGAAGGGCGTTCTCACCGGCGTCCTGCCCGGTATAGCCCGAAGATTCTTTGGGTTCCATAGGCAAGTGGAGCATTACGTCCCACCCCTTGCTCTTGGCTTTCTCAGCTGCGTAGGACGAATAGGGGTGGTTTGGAAGAATTGCGAAACTGAGAGGAGCCTGAATCTCTAGAAGGTGGTCAATTGGGGATTTGTCTAATCCGACGTCATCAACAATTATTATTACTTTCGGCTTACCTAAGGGGGCTTTTAATGCCTTATCCACCCGTTGAGGTTTGTCTGCTTCTGTTTTTTTCTCTGTCAGAGGAAAACGAAACCGAATTTTATGGGTAATCATCCCACTTACTAATAATGAAGAGACGAGCATTCCCTCTAATTGCTCTAGCTTCTGATTAAAAACAAGGGTGTTTCCCCCTCTATATGCAGATAGGTAGTAAGATACATCGTCTGACAGCTTATCAAGAGCCGTTTTTACCCTATCTTGTGCTATATCGGATGGAACATCAATCTCAATATCCTCAAACTTCCACGTAGCCCCGTCGGACGTTCTCCGATGCTCAGAGACCCTTCTAGCTACAACGTCCTTTGAGGATAGCCCGATGTGAAAAAAGCCGTTCGCCAGAGCCTTGTCTATTTCAGCCACTATTGCTTTGCCTACTTCTGAGGTAATAGAGGGTGATGAGGGGTGACTCATCTCTTGCTTCACGTAATAAAGGCCGATGAGAGCTAAAGAAAGAAGAGCGATAAAAACGACTATGATGGCAAAAGGCTTATAGATGGCTTTGTCTTTACGCCTCGTTCTCCGTTTTCTTGATTTTTTGGGTTTTTTATCTCCCGGCTTCTTTCTCGTTGGCAAAAAACAGATTTCCCCCATTAGTCTTTATAATGTCCCAGACTAGCTATTACTTGCTCCTGCGGGCGCTATTCACGTCTTTTCTGAATCCCCTATGAGTACTTCAATCGCTGTCTGGAGTTGCAAGTCCCTTTCTTCGTCTCTTTCTATAACTACGTTCGGAGCTACGCCGACCTCGTTTATTGATTTGCCATTTGGTGAGTAGAACATTGCCGTTGTAATTTTAAGAGCCGAACCGTCGTGGAGTTCTCTTAAAGTTTGAACCGAGCCTTTCCCAAACGTATTGGTTCCAACTATAGTAGCCCTTTTGCTATCCTGAAGCGCCCCTGCGACGACTTCGGACGCGCTAGCGCTCCCACCATTCACAATTACAGCTATGGATTGCTCTTGAAAGCCGCCGTCTTTTTTAGCATAAAAGTTCTTTGTCTGTTTCTCGTCCCTGCCCTTGACGCTGACAATTAGCCCGGTATCCATAAACTCGTCCGCAACTTTAACCGCTTCGTCAAGCAGTCCTCCAGGATTGTTTCTCAGATCAAGAATAATGCGTTCCAAATCACTATCACTTTGAGATTGTAGTTCGGTTAGCGCCTCTTTTAACTCCCGCGAGGTGTCTTTTTGAAACTGAGAAAGCTTTACGTAGCCGATCCCGCTTTCAAGGAGCTTTGCCTTGACGCTCTTTACTATTATGGTGTCTCTAACGAGGGTTATATCTAAAGGCTTTTTCTCTCCAGCCCTCCTGATAGTAATTTGAACGATGCTTCCCCTTTTTCCCCTAAGGAGCTTAACGGCGTCAAAAATAGCCATATCTTTCGTAGATTCGCTTCCTATTTTGATAATTTGGTCTCTGGGTTTTATGCCAGCCTTCTCCGCAGGCGTCCCTTCCATCGGGGCAATTATAGTGAGCACGCTGTCCTCTACTGTGACTTCCATGCCTACGCCACTGAATTTGCCCGATGTTCCCGTTTTAATCTCTTTATAATGCTCAGGCGTCAAATAATCCGAATTTGGATCAAGCGCCTGCATCATACCCTGAATGGCGCTATCCGTAAGCTCTTTTGGCGCAACCTCTTTGATGTAAGTTCTCTCTATTAGATCAAGAGCCTTAGTGAATTTGTCAAGTCCCTCGTAAACTTCGCTGTCAGCGAAACTAGAAGTTGCGAGAGAAATGAAGGTCAATAGGATTAAAACTAGTCTCATCATTCGCAAGTTATCCCGCTTACAAATTAACTAATTGCACTTTGAGCGTCAACTTGTACCTTCTATCCTTTGTTGTTAAGTGACAGTGGTCTCGTTATAATCTGATTAACAAGATGCAAGATAAACTTAGGAATGACGCAAGGGCTATCTTTTCTGCTGGACTCGACGCGGTCGACCCCTACCACGCCATTAAAACGCACCTGCAACGGGAAGGCGACGAGTTGCGCTTGCGTGGGCGCTCCTACAATCTATTGCATTATGAAAACGTTTACGTAGTCGGGGCGGGAAAGGCAGCAGCCCCTATGTCCCAGGCAGTGGAAGAGATTCTTGGTAATAAGCTGACAGCAGGAATAGTAAACGTGAAATATGGGCACACGGCTCCGCTCAGGATAGTCAAAATAAACGAGGCTGGTCATCCAGTGCCCGACGAGGCGGGACTGCGGGGGGCGCGCGAAATAGTTGAGCTCCTTGAGAAAACTGGCGAAAGCGACCTTGTTATCTGTCTGATTTCGGGTGGTGGGTCGGCTCTTTTACCGTTTCCAGTGGGTGACATTACGCTTAGGGACAAGCAGGTGATTACCAAAGCTCTTCTCGACTCGGGGGCGACTATCCATGAAATTAACGCTATACGCAAGCGAATCTCAAGAGTTAAAGGCGGCCGCCTAGCAAAACTTGCGCACCCTTCCGCTTTGATCTCACTCATACTCTCAGACGTTATCGGTGACAACCTAGACGTCATAGCGTCAGGACCTACCGTAGCTGATACCTATACTCTCAAGGACTGTATATCTATAATTGACCGATACCAGCTCTGGGACAACGCGCCTTCATCAATCGTCCAATACATAGAGAAGCGTGGGACGTCCTCTGAGGAAACCCCTAAGCCGGATGATCCCGCTTTTATTCGCACTCAGAATGAGATAATCGCAAGCAATTCTCTAGCCGTTCGGGCAGCTAGGGAAAAGGCTCGGAGCCTCGGTTATAACTGTATTATACTGTCCACGCTAGTGCACGGGGAAACCAGGGAAATAGCCAAGATTCATAGTGCTATAGTAAAGGAAATCATCCTGTCTGGAAATCCTATATCTCCTCCTGCATGCGTTATTTCGGGGGGAGAGACGACCGTTACGATTAAGGGAGGGGGGCAAGGTGGCAGGAACCAAGAGTTTGCCCTAGCCTCGGCGATTGACATAGATGGCTTAAGAGACGTTGTTTTCCTAAGTGCTGGCACCGACGGTACTGATGGTCCTACTGACGCCGCGGGGGCTATCGCGTCAGGCTCTACAATGCCAAGGGCTAGAAAATTGTCCCTAGATGCCCATAGCTATCTAAACTCAAACGATTCCTACAACTTCTTCAAGCCACTCGGCGACCTTTTGATAACGGGTCCTACTAATACCAACGTTATGGATTTGAGATTAGTCCTTGTCAACCCTCCAGCAAATGGAACGGGAGCATAAGGTGCTCAAATTATCACAAATCACGTTTGACGTCTCAGAAGTTTTAACGCCTTTGGTATCGGATTTCCTTCTGGGTCTCGAATCCCAAGGGGTGGCGGAAGACGTTAAAGAGGATGGCAACTATCGAGTATCAGCTTATTTCTCAATGGATACGGACCTAGCTAAAGTAGTTAACAGCCTTAGGGAATACGCGATTTTCCTAGAGAGCAATTTTCCAGGTGCCAAAGTAGGTGCTGTTACCGCTCAGCATATTGATCGCTCGCACTGGCAGGTGTGGAAAAGTTTGCTTAAAAAGGTCAGGGCAGGCAAGAAGGTTGTGATAATACCTCCCTGGGAGCGGTATTTCCCTCAAAGCCCTGACGTTGTCATAGAAATTAATCCGTCGCTTGCTTTTGGGACTGGGCATCACGAAACCACAAGGTTGTGTATAGAGGCTATAGAAAGGGAGGTTGACGAGCACGGCGTCGAAAGTATGCTTGACGTGGGGTGTGGAAGCGGAGTTCTATCTATTGCTGCTGCGAGGTTAGGGGTTAACAACGTTACGGGCTTGGATACAGACCCGATTGCAGTTAGAGAATCGAGAAAAAACGCTCGGAAAAACTCTGTTTTGGACAAAATAAGTTTTTTCTGCGGTTACATTCAAAGCGTCAGGGGAAGTTACAAGCTTATAGTCGCGAATGTTTACTTGGAACCGATCTTGCTTATGAGCGGGGAATTCAAAGCTAGGTTGGGCGAAAGGGGTAAATTAGTAGTCTCTGGGATACCGCATATAAGAAGGGACGAGGCTTTAAGAGGGCTTGACAAAGCGGGTTTTCAGCTAAATAAAGAGGAAAGGCAAGGCGATTGGCTGGCTCTCGAATTTTTGCCCGCTGATTAAGAGGGAGTAATGTCTTCATTCAAAACGATTGAGTGGCAAGGCGATAAAGTTGTCATATTAGACCAAACAAAGCTTCCCAATGAGGAAGTTTACGTTGTCTGCGAGACTTATGAAGACGTGGCGGAAGCCATTAAATCTATGATAATCAGGGGGGCGCCAGCTATAGGCGTCGCTGCCGCTATGGGTATAGCGCTTGGCGCCTGTAAGATTAATACAAGGGACAAAGCCCATCTTATAATTCAGATTAGGGAAATTGTCGAGGCTATGCAGGCTACGCGACCTACTGCGGTCAATCTGTTTTGGGCGGCGAAAAGGATGCTCCAGACGCTTTATACAAGTCGAAATAAAAGTATGGAGGACATTAAGGAAGATTTAATAAAAGAAGCTAGCGCCATTTTACGGGAAGATATAGATTCGTGTAAAAACCTGGGCAGGCTCGGCGCGCATCTGATAGAGAATAATTCCGTGTTGCTGACTCATTGTAACGCCGGGGCACTTGCTACGGCGGGCTATGGCACCGCTCTGGGCGTTATAAGGGCTGCGAATGGGGCGGGCAAAAACGTTAAAGTAATAGCGACCGAGACGAGACCCTTCCTCCAGGGTGCCAGATTAACCGCCTGGGAGCTGGACAAAGACGGTATATCAGTGTTGCTGATAACGGATGGCATGGTCGGACACGTAATGAGCAAGGGGACGATAGACGCCGTGGTTGTAGGGGCAGATAGGATAGCCAGCAACGGTGACGTAGCTAATAAGATAGGCACTTACTCTATTTCCGTGCTTGCAAAAGCTCATGGAATACCATTTTACGTTGCTGCCCCCGTTTCCACTATTGACTATAAATGTCCTGATGGTAATGATATACCGATAGAAGAGAGGAACGCAAGCGAGGTTACGCATATATCGGGCAAAAAAATAGCCCCCGACGACGTAGATGCTCTTAACCCCTCGTTTGACATAACACCAAATGAGAACGTAACCGCTATTATTACCGAGAGAGGAATTGTCCAAAGCCCGTTCTCAAAGACCCTTCTCACTCTAAGATAGTCCTCGTTTGACAAGGGTGCTTTTTTTATTTAAAATATATGCTCTAATAGACAATTTCTTAGGGCCCATAGCTCAGTTGGTTAGAGCGGCGGACTCATAATCCGTTGGTCCCTGGTTCGAGTCCGGGTGGGCCCAAAATAAATTTTGCCGAAAGGTCTTCTGAAGGCTTTTTATCAAGGGATTTTTACCTATATGCTTAAGATGTCTAAATATCCCGTAACGTCTCAGTTTCCAATTTACCCAAAAAGCAAATTAAAAAGGAGGCAAGGGTGAGAGAGCAGATCTTGATTCTCGAACAGCTCCAAAAGATAGATATGGAGCTTGGAGAGTTAGAAGATAATAGAAATGAATACCCCCAAAAGATATCAGCGTATGAAGAGGAGTTGCAAACTAAAAAGGATCTTTTAGCGGAATTAAATAACCAAAAAGAGGAACTAGCAAAGGACAAATCCGACCTAGAGGAGCAGATCGCTTGTAACGATGACATAGTAAAGAAGTCTGAAGAGAAGCTCTTTGAAATAAAGACCTATAAAGAATATGTAGCCCTTCAAAGGGAGATAGTGGAAGCGAAAAAAATGAACTCGGAGCTTGAGGAAGAGCTTCTTGAGAAAATGGACAATATTGAGAAGCTAGAGGCTAAAATTTTAGAGGAAAACACGGAGCTATCTGGGAAGGAAGAGGATTATCGGCTGAAAATTGAGGACTTTAAGGAAAAACTAGAAGACATAAACGCTCTTTACCACCCCAAAAAGGAGGAGAAAGAGAGGGTTGCCTCACAGATAAGTGCGGATATTCTACCTCTATACGAAAAGATTAGAAGAAGAAACGGCACCGTTCTAGTATATGTCGAGAATGAGATATGTAGTGGTTGCAATATGAATATACCGCCTCAACTCTTTAACGAAGTGCTTACCCTTTCAAGGATAATTCAATGTCCTAACTGCCAAAAAATCTTGTATAGCAAAGATGAGCCCAAAAGTTAGACATTGGAGAGAAAAACAATTTGGCGTGAAATGATTGATGCGCAGTTCCATCCCACAGTATCTACAAAAGGATAAACGGAGATGCTACAATCCCAAAAGACCGTGGAGATTTATATAGACGGGGCGTCAAGGGGGAATCCGGGTGATTCAGGGATTGGCATTCTGATAAAGCACGTTCCTGCTGTCGCTGTTCAGCTAGAGGATACGTCCAAACCCACCTTAATCAAAAAATACACCGGCGTCGGAACTAATAATCAGGCTGAATACAGGGCTCTCATCACAGCTCTTGAATACGCGGCGAAATTCAAAGGTGATAAGGTAAACATTTATACTGACTCGCTTTTGGTAGCCAACCAGATAAATGGGAAGTGGAAGGTGCGCCATCCCAATATCGCTAAGCTGAACGATAGGGCGAAGAAGATGCTGCGCGATTTCAAACAAATTACGCTCCGGCACGTCCCGAGGGAGCAAAATCGGGAAGCCGACAGACTTGCAAACATTGCTATTGATGAATATCTTTCATAGTAGGAGCGAGCAGGCTGGGCAATCGCTGTTTCGTGCCTTGTGCATGAGATAGAGGAAAGTCCGAACTCCGCAGGGCAGGGTGCTGGGTAACGCCCAGGCATCGTGAGATGACGGAAAGTGCCACAGAAAACAAACCGCCTAAGCTTTTCTAAGCGGATAACTTCCGTAGATAGATAAAGCTGGTAAGGGTGAAAAGGTAGTGTAAGAGACTACCGCGCGGGTTGGCAACAAACCGCGGCACGGCAAACCCCACTCGGAGAAAGACAAAATAGAGAGGTACTTTTTCGCTATGGAAAAATATGGCTGCCCGTCTAACGCCTCAGGGTATGTCGCTAGAGGCGTTCAGAAATGAACGTCCCAGATGAATGATTGTCCACGACAGAATTCGGCTTATAGGCTTGCTTGCTTCTATTGTATTTTTATTGAAACGAATTCCTTCTTGCCTATTCTCAATTGAAAGCTGTTCTCTTTAGGTAGGGGAGCGTTAATGTCGGTTACCTTCTCGCCGTCAATGCTTACCGCTCCCTGCAGAGCTAACCTTTTTGCTTGAGATCGGGTTTTTAATTTTGTAGAAGACTTAGTGACCAAATCTAATAGCGTGTTAATTGAATCTCTACTTATAAATACCTGTCTGGCATCTTGAGGGAACTCCCTCGTGGAGAATTTCGTATTAAAGTCCTCAAGAGCCTTTGTGGCTTCCTTTTCGCCGCAGAGCCAACCAGTAAGCTCTAACGCGAGTTCTTTCTTTACCTCCATTGGATGATCATTCCTTAGCTTCTCTATTTCCCTGTCCGTGCGAAAGGATAGAAGCTCGTAGTATCTCCACATAAGGTCGTCTGAGACGGACATAATCTTGCCGAACATATCCACTGGGCTATCCTCAACGGCAATATAGTTATTCAGGGACTTAGACATTTTTCTAACACCATCGAGACCTTCGAGTATGGGAAGAAGAATCACAACCTGTGGCTCCTGATTGAAATGCCTTTGCACGCTGCGTCCTAAAAGGACGTTGAACTTTTGGTCTGATCCACCGAACTCTATATCAGCTTTCATATTAACGGAGTCATAAGCTTGTAGTAGGGGATAAAGGAACTCGTTAATGGCGATGGGGATTCCCGCTTTGTAGCGTTTATTAAAATCGTCTCGCTCTATCATCCTCGCAACGTTCTCGAGCGACCCTAGTCCAAGCAACTCAGCGGCACTCATTTTTCTAAGCCACGTTGAGTTGAATAAGACCTCAGTTTTATCTCGGTCTAGAATCTTAAACACCTGTCTTTCATAAGTTTCGGCGTTTCGCTTAACGTCGGCTTCGGAAAGGGTAGGTCTTGTTTCAGATCTTTCGGAAGGATCGCCTATCATGGCAGTGAAATCTCCTATGAGAAGGAGAACGACGTGACCTAGATTCTGAAACTCCCTTAGCTTTTTTAATAGCACGCAATGCCCCAGATGAATATCCGGCGCAGTCGGATCAAACCCGGCTTTTATCCTAAGAGGGCGATTTTGCTCTTTTGATTTCCTAAGTTTGAGAATCAACTCTTGTTCCGGAATTATTTCTTCTATACCCCGCCTAACGGCTTGAATTTGCTCCTCGGGATTTTTAAAACTCAACTGGCGGGTCTCCTTATCTGGTTATTATCTGCAGATGGACGCATGTGAACGCAAGGAGGATGGGCAACCACAAGAATCACCTATAGATGAGACGAGATTCGGGGACGTGGTTTAGAGAATGACATTATATTGTCGCCTGCAGGATTTGCTTTTATCTATCTTCATTTACAGGAGCACATAAAAGCGGAATGAGGGGACTTTTTTAGCGAAAAACCCCCTCAAACGCCTTTTATCCTGCACACCCTGTTCTACAATCGGGTTAGATTTTTCCTTGAAGCAAAAATGCTATGAGAAGAGCGTAAATAACAAGGGACTCTATAAGAGCAAGCCCGATAATCATCGGCGTAAGAATTTTAGAGCTTGCACCAGGGTTCCTTGCTATTCCACTCAATGCCGCCGCTGTGGCTCGTCCCTGCCCCATTCCGGCGAATCCTGCTGCGATGCCGATTCCCAAGCCACCCAAGCCAGCACCTATAGCAAGCCCTAGCTTGGTAAGATCGCTGCCGCCTTCGGCAGCTAACGCCACTTCTGGGGAAAAGGCGGCTAACGCCGCAACCACAAATATAGAAAGCGTGTAAAGAGCCTTTTTCATTTCCTACCTCCTTTAACTAGTTGATATTTATCTATTAAATGAATAATCATCGTTGGGTAATACTTGTGTTTAGTGCTCCGTCTCGTGAGCCGTCGCAAGAGATATGTAGATAGCTGAGAGAACAGTAAAGATAAACGCTTGCAGCAAGGATACGAAGATACCAAGCCCCACGAAGATAACAGGGATTACGTAGTGCACCAAGTTGGTGAAAACTCCGAGCACCATATGGTCTCCTGTTATATTCATAAACAGCCTCAGCGAAAGGGAAACCGGCCTGACGAAATGGCTTATCAACTCTATTATGAACATTAAGGGCGCCAGAAAAATAACGGGGCCCGCAAAGTGCTTGACGTAGCCTAAGCCGTTCTCTTTAAACCCATAGTAGTTATACATGATGAAGATCACCAAGCCGCAAGCCGCCGCTACGTTTATGTTGCCCGTTGGAGGCAGGAAGCCCGGCACCATACCAAGCAAGTTTGCGAACATTATAAAAAAGAAAGAGCCTCCCAGCAGGGGAAAGTATCTTTTAGCCTTTTCTCTTGATCCCAGCACGTTCGCAAAGAGATCGAACAAAAAGTCGATAGTTAGCATTTCAAAGATATTGTTAACCGAAAGCTTTTCATCAGGAAGAACTGAACCTGATCTGGAGAGAGCGCCTCTTATCTTTATTCCTGCAAGCAGCAATAAAGTTAGAACTAAAAGCGAACCTAAAATGTAATCGTATTGCCCTAATCCAATCAACGTGAACCAGCTAAAGTGTTCCATATCCGCTTCCTCTCTTTTTACTTGTCTGTGGACACTGCCCGCAAACTTTCTCCTATGATTACTATCACAACACCCGTTATTCCTATAAAGAATCCGTAGAGATTAACCTTCGCAAAAATGAACGTGCAAGCCGCAATGGCTATGAGGATAGCCATCTTTACAACAAGGACGAAAATACCGAAGCTCGTAGGATAAGATTTTGTAATAATTGTCGTCACTATAAATCCTATAACTACGAAATTCGCCGTAAATAATACGCCCCCAGCCGCGATCCCGACGGCAAGATCCTTAAAACCCATTAAGTAACCTAAGGCAAACAGTATTGCCGTTACGGCAATACTTCCTTTTTCTACTCCTCCGAGCCTTGGTATATTAATTAGCTTGCTACTATCCATCTTTATGAGACTATCTTACTTGCCGTTTCTTTACTATCTTGTCGCACCCGTGTAGATGCTCTGTGTGTTAATCTTTATTTAATCCCTTGATGGTTCTTATTAAAAAGCTAAAACCCGCTGCGGAACCCACCACAAGCCCCAATAGGGTAAACCAATGTGTCGTCGTCTCCGTTCCTACTACCCATTTATCAACGTAGCGTCCGAGAATTATTCCAGCAACGACTGAAAACCCCATCTCGAATGCTAGGGCGAGCAGCGTAAGCCACTTGTAATTGTTTTGCTTTTTAACCTGTTATATACCTCTTCAATTCTTCTCCAATTCAACACTTCTCCAACACCTCAATCCGAGGAGTAACTCAATCAAGCAGCCTTAATGCCTAATCCGTTTTTACAGGAAAGTTGTTAAAACCCTGCCTACGTCTCATTCTAGCTCACCCTGTCCATCCCCTTGATCACGGCTGAGTCACAATTTTCATAGTGGTGACGATTGTTATTCTTTGTCATCTTCTGCCTCTTGCACCGTCTTCTCCTACTCCTTACTTTGTCACCTGCACTTGGCTTTGTCGCCTGCACTTGCCGTTCCAATTTGTTTTAGAATGTCGTCTTTTGATACATCACCCACTAACCTATAAATTGCTCACATATTTTTAAGAGCCTTATAAGAAGCTTCGAGGGTTTTATTAATATCCTTCTCCGTGTGGGCGACTGAAATAAACACCGCCTCGAACTGAGAAGGCGGAAACATAATACCAGCGATCAACAAATTCTCAAAAAATTTCGCATACATTTTTGTATTGCTCCTCAGTGCCGTCTTGTAGTCAAACGGCTCGACATCGACGAAAAAAAGCGTAAACATGGATTCTATAGAGTTTATTTTAGCTTTTAGTCCTAGGGTTTTTATAATATCTCTAAGTCCGTGTATCAGCCCTTCCGTCATTTTCTTTAGCCTTTCATAGCTTCCCTTTTGGCTTAGTTTGGCAAGTGTAGCCAAGCCCGCCGCCATTGACAGAGGGTTTCCCGACAGCGTGCCAGCCTGATAGGTTGGACCTACGGGCGCAACCATGTTCATTATTTCCCTTCTTCCTCCAAAGGCGCCCACTGGCAACCCACCCCCTATTATTTTGCCAAGGCACGTAATGTCTGGCGTTATCCCGAATCTGTTTTGAGCCCCGCCGATTCCCAATCTGAAACCGGTGATAACTTCGTCAAATATTAAAAGGGTACCAGCGTCTTCAGTTATTTTTCTAAGGTGCTCTAGGAACCCCTCTTTAGGGGTTACGACTCCCATGTTGCCAGCTACAGGCTCGATTATGATAGCGGCGATTTTGCCCTCGTATCTCTTAAATAGTTTTTCAACCGAACTAGCGTCATTGTATTTTGCCAAGAGCGTTTTGTTGGTGAAGGATTTTGGCACGCCAGGGCTGCTTGGCGTCCCAAGCGTGGTAGCACCCGAACCTGCTTTGACCAATAGATAATCCGCGTGTCCGTGGTAACAACCCTCAAATTTAACGATATAGTCTCTATTAGTGAAAGCCCTAGCAAGCCGCACCCCACTCATGGTGGCTTCCGTGCCTGAGCTGGTCATCCTAACCATGTCTATAGAAGGAAAAGCCTGGATTATAAGCCTCGCAAGGGATACTTCACTCTCGCATGGCGCGCCGTAGCTTGTTCCCCTTTCCGCTGCGGCTTTCACCGCCCTTACCACGTCTCGATCCGAATGCCCTAAAATAAGGGGACCCCAAGAGGACATATAGTCAATGTATTTGTTGCCGTCTTCGTCATATAGATAAGCACCCTTGGATTTGGAGATGAAAACCGGGGTCCCCCCCACAGCGTTAAATGACCTTACGGGACTATTTACGCCCCCGGGCATCAATCTCCTGGCATTGTCGTATAATCTTTTAGATTTTGAAAGCTGGGAAGTCATATCTCTCTACTTAGCGTATGAGAAGGGTGGTAAACAACTATTAGTAAACATGGAGTGTGGGTGGGTGTCAAGAAGGAAGACATAAGCTTTTACTTAGCAGGTAGGTTGCTCGCGTCTAACAATATACTAAATTTAACAAAATTAGTATATTGTTAGTATTTGTTGAAATAAATTGAGGTGTAAGATTGCATTAAGAAGGGATGTTTTATCATATGAAGTTGCCGCTCAAACCACCTCTATACGAAGAGCTCTTTACAGAGTTAGTTGAGAACGACAGTTACGCAGAACTCTTAGTGCATTCTCCCGGGAGCATACCTAAAAAGTATCGGCACTGGAATCAACCAAGACATCTACAGCCTCCTAATGGTCTCAGTCTAAGGGAATGGTGGTTTTTGATAAAAACCCGGTGGTTAAAGTGGAAGAAGAGTTAAAACGAGTGATGCAACCTCTACTTATCAAGGAGTAGTTAAAGAATAACAAAAAAGGCGAGTCTTCGTGCTCGCCTTTTTTGACAATGCATCTCTAGGGAGGCGGCTCCTTTATAAAGCTTTATAAGTGTGGAAACGCATCTTTTTAACTATCGTACTTAAATATAAGCCTTGCGCCTAACCTGGTAGTTGGAGACGTAACGACGAAGTGAGCCCTTCTGTTAGACTGGTAAATTTCCTTCGTCTTCCCAGTACCGAACTGCTCTGTTTCACCACCGCTGGTAACGCTAATTCTTGAAGGGTCTATCCCCTCGTTGACTAGGAAGTCTTTGGCGGCGTCAGCTCTTTCCTGTGCTAATTTAGAGTTGTAAGCCTCCGGACCTCTAACGTCGGCGTATCCTTCTACAAGCACGGTGATGTTAGGATACAAACTTAGAATCGCAGCATTCTCCTTTAGCACGGCAGCGGCGTCAGCTCTAATGTTGGATCTATCAAGATCAAAGAGTATATCATTCATATCGGGTGGCGGTGGCGGTGGGGGGGGGGGCGGTGGAGGGGGCGTGCATACCTGCTTAGCGTCATCAGCCTTAGTTTTAGCATCTATAAGCACCCTCTGCGCTTCGAGCTCCGAGCAAAATTCTTCGAATAAAGCCTTGCCTCTGGCTAATGTGGATTCAGCGGCTTTTAGCTCCTCTTTGCTACAGTCTTCCCCACACTGATCGCAAGTTGCTCTTGATACGGCTACGGCGGACTCGGCAGCCGCAAGCTCTTTTATTGGAGGTGGTGTCGCGCAACTGGACAAATAAAGTAATGCAACAACTAGCAACGGGACGCCTAAAAACGTTAACCTATGTCTTTTTATCTTATCGTTTATCTTATCGTTCTTACTACTACTGTTGTTCATTCTATAATACCTCCCTGTTTTTTCCTATTTTTTACTTTCCCTATTGGTTTTTATTTGGTTTTTATTACTTTACTCTATGCTGTATTCGCTCTTAGACATTCTGTCCTCACATTAGGGTTCCTCTAAAGAACTCGGACCACCCTTTATATACAGTAGTCAAATATAATAAAACATTCAGGATTGGATTGCAAGCTCTTTTATATTTTCTTTCGCTGTTTTAGCCTCCTCAGATTCCGGGTATTTATCGATTAATATCTCCAAAAACAACTTGCCTTCCTCTTTTCTGCCCATCTCTATCAAAGAAGAACCCTGTTTCAAATAGCATAACGGAACCCTTTGGTCGTCCGGATAGAAACCGATAAATCTCTGGTATGCTAGTATAGCACCCTCAAATTCTTTCTCTCTATAGAAAGATTCGGCGATCCCATACGTAGCGTCGGCCGCCTTAGAGGAATCGGGGTATTTAGACAGAAACAATCTAAACCGTTCCCTCGCTTCTTCGTATCTTCCATCACTCAAAGCACCCTCCGCCTCGGCATAGACTGAATTTTCACTAGGTTCTTCAGCACTAGGGGGGGGCACCTCACCAATTGAAAGGCTCGGCGGCGGGTTATATCTGAAGTTGTCCGTTTTTCTACGGAGATCCTCGTAGGAGCTATTAAGCTCCTGCACCTGGTTCTCGATTTGGAAAACCTTTTCTCTAAGCTCAACGTCTATTCCCGCCGTCTCTTCCTGGGATATTTTAACTGCTTGAATTTCACTTGAGAGCCTGTCAATCGTAGCTTCAAGCCTGTTCTGCCGCTCGTAAATGCTACCCATATCCCCTTGGGTAGCTACGCATCCGGATACCAGGACTGAAATTGAGACTAGCAAAATAACATTTATGGTTTTAGTCATCTGTCTTACCCTATACTTCTAAAGACCGGGAGATTGCACGGCTGGAACGAAATGAGCCCTTCGGTTTTGGTCATAGCTACTCTCGCTAGCACCGGAGGCGAACTGCTCGGTCTCTCCCTTGCTTACAGCTTGCACCAATTCAGGGGGAACACCGAGACCAATCAGATAATTCTTCGCCGAATCGGCTCTTCTCTGTCCCAGAGCCAGATTATATTCTTCCGTGCCGCGCACGTCGCAGTAACCCTCTATAATGACGGCTTGAAACTTATCGGAGCTATCTTTTATTATTTTTGAGTTATTGTTCAGCGTGGTTTTGGAATCAGGCGAGATGCTCGACTGGTCAAATGCAAAAAATACATCCACAAGACCGTAGTTGGACTTAGCAGCCTCTAGCCATCTTAGTCTTTCCTCTTCAGCCTCTATGTCAGCCTGTCTCTCGTATGCTTGACTTTCCGCCTTGCCTTTAGCCTCTATAGCTCTGAATGAGGCTTCCTCAAGATAATACTGAGCCGCCTCGTGGTTGCCTTCCGTCATCATAGCCCGGGCTTTGGCTATTAGCTCTTCCGCAGCCTGATATTCAGGCAAGCCTTCGGCTCCCGCCGCTTTAGCGTCTTGTAGAGCCTTCTCGGCATCCGCCATCCCCTTGTTCGCTTTACTGATTACGCTCTTAGAAGCACAGCCAAAACCCAGAAATGCTACTAGAGCGATACAAATCACAGCCGAGGCAAGTTTTCCTTTTAGAATCATCCTCATTCTTATTGTTACCTCCCACTAAATAATTTTGGCACTAAATAATTTTGGCACCGCATAAATTACTAGATGATTTCCTAACTAAACTAATATATATCAGAATAGTTACACTTTTTTTCCGGTAAGTCAAGGGATTTTAGCGCTTTGCCGTGGTAACAATCTGCCGTGGTAACAATCTTCAGTATTTCTCTCGTCTGAAAGATTCTTTATTCGTCTTTTACCCAATACTTGAATATAATTAAGATGTCTATTATGGGTAAAGAAGAAGGTGGAGTCGTAGCAGGGGCTTTTTGGTCTTTTTCTCCGGTGGTTGTTATTACGAGCTCATGTTCTAATGATCCTGGTTCTAATGATCCTGGTTCTAATGATTCCGGGCGAGATGGAGCTGAAAAAATCAAGGTGAATGGGCAGATCGCCGTGACCGTCGTTACGTCCTCAATAATACACGAAGTGCCGAGGCTTCTTGTAGGTATCTGGAAGGGCAACTACACTCACGAGCTCATATCCAATAGCGGGGCTTTTACGGTTCATTTACTTAGAAAAGACCAACTTGAATTAGTAAAGAACTTTGGCTTCTACACGGGAAGGGAAAGAAAGAAATTCAAAGGTGTACCCTATAGACTTGGAATAACGGGAAGTCCCATTCTCAATGATGCTCACTCTTATGCGGAGTGTAAAATTATTAACGCAATGGACGGCGGCGACATGACTGCGTTTCTCGCAAACGTAATAGACGGCGGAATTCTAAGCAGTGGAAGCTGGATGACGCTTAACGATTTTTATTCAGACGCTCCCCATGAATGGATATTAGAGTATGGAGAAAAGCTGTCTCGATCTGCATCGTTTTCCATGAGTGTAATACACAAAATAGATTACTCGCCGTGGAAACCAGCGCGGTCCTAGCGACAATCCCTTCTATCCCAGTCTTGCGAACGTTATCAAACCATGTAAGCTTTTCAGCCTAAAGAGTTGGAGAGCGTAAAGATGCCCTTTTCTCAAACCCTAACAGACAAGATAAATTCGGCAATCTCGAAGTCTGAGACTAAGCAATCGGCATTGATTCCGGTGCTTAGGGAGGTGCAGAAGGAGCACGGATTTCTATCAACGGATTCTATGGAGAAGGTCGCGAAGATTTTAGAGATTTCACCCGCAAGCGTCAGGAACGTCGCCACGTTCTACACGATGTTCTTTACGGAGCCAGTTGGAAAACACGTAATATGGCTCTGCAGAACGTTGTCATGCGCGCTAAGGGGGGCTGAACACATAGAGCGTTACATGTGCGATAGACTAAGGATTAAAACGGGTGAGACTACGGCGGATGGGCAAATAACCCTTATGGAAGCAGAATGTCTAGCATCGTGCGGAACGTCGCCCGTAATGCTTGTGGACGAAAGTCTCAAGGAGAACGTCACGAAAAAAGACGTAGATAAATTAATAGATGAGCTTGGAAGAGACTAAGCTTTGACTACGATTCGTATGATAATTCGTATGATAAATGGACTTTAAACAAGCGAGAGATAAAGCAGTTGAGATATACAGAGAGGCTGTAGAAGCCGCTAACCCGCGAAAATGCGTCTTGGATTACGTTAGCCTCAAGGAGAACGTCCTTACTGTAGATTCCAAGTTATATGATCTTGACGAATTTGACTCGGTCTTTGTGATTTCATTCGGGAAAGCCGCAAGCTCTATGGCTGAAGCGATAGAAGGAGTATTAGGTGATAGGTTGGATGGAGGAGTCGTCGTCTCTAATTCCCTGCCCTATAACAAATTTAGTAAATTGGACTTTTACCTTTCGAGTCATCCCGTGCCTAATGAAAGGAGCTTGGCCGCCGCCGCAAAAGTTTTATCCATCCTTGAGAGGGCTCAGAGCAAGGATCTCGTAATCTTTCTCATTTCAGGGGGAGGAAGTGCCCTTTTAGCAATGCCTTCACACGGTCTTACGCTAGATGACATAAGAAAGACGACGTCTATCCTCCTTAGGTCGGGGGTAGATAAGAACGGACTGAACGCGGTTAGAAAGCATGTATCCCAAATAAAAGGCGGGGGGCTTCTTAAAAAAGCCTTACCTGCTCAGGTAATAACCTTAATTCTATCCAACGTGGTTAGTGATAGATTGGATGCGATAGCCTCAGGGCACACCGTCCCCGACTCTACAACGTTTGATGATGCCTGCCGCGTGATAGAAGCGCTAGAAATAGATCATAAGCTACCCCCTCAGGTGGTAGTTCATCTCGAGGAAGGGGCAAGAGGGAACTCCCAGGAAACCCTCAAGGAAGGGGAAATCCCCCCAGAAAAGGTGCATAACCTTATAATCGGGGGCAATTTTACTTCGCTGTTAGCAGCACAAAGAAAGGCAAGAGACCTGGGTTATAATGCGCTAATGCTCTCTTCACAAGTCAAAGGCGAAGCTAAGGAAGTCGCTAAAATAATAGCCTCTATAGCTTTTGATATAGAAAGATTTGACGTCCCCGTGGAAAGGCCATCCTGCATAATATTCGGAGGTGAAACCACCGTCACCTTAACGAGCGACAGCGTCGGAAAAGGTGGAAGAAACACTGAAACCGCCCTGTCTTTCTGTATGGAGGCTATGGGGCGCGACATAGTGGGGCTTTTCTGTGATACGGATGGTATAGATGGACAGATTGACGCGGCGGGGGCAATCTGTGATGGATGGAGCAGGCTACGCGCAAGGGAGATAGGGGTGAGCGCAAGGGAGCACCTTGTTCGCCATAATTCCTATGATTTCTTTGATAAGCTGGGCGATCTTGTTATCACGGGACCTACCGGAACCAACGTTATGGACATTGGCATAGTTTTAGTCGGTTAGCTTACTACTGGGGACGTGCTGTTGCGCCGTTTGAGTTTGAGCGAGGCTTCCTATTGCCGATTGGAAAACAGCTCGTCATTTGATCTAATTTCTGCCTCTCTTCTCATATCTTCAAGCCAGTTTTGGGTAACATCTCTTTTTTGTAAAAAGAGTTCTTGTTCTTCTAGAGCGTATTTTTCCTGCTCAAATTCTTCGATTTTAGCGCTTTGCCTTTCTTTTATAGAAACTATGTAGAAATCATTCCCGCTTGAGTAAAGCTTGTTTGATACAGACAATGCCTCGTCAATATCAAAAGCCTCGCTACTGAGATTCTCAACGCCAATTTCCGAGATACTTTCGCCCCGCGTAAAAAACCCTGTTTCCTTTAACTCCAAGCCCAGTGCCGTCGCCTCCTTTAGTAGAGCTTCCTTTTTGATCTTTTTCAGTCTTGTCAGAGTCTCCTCAGCCTTTTGTCTAACCGCAGTTCTGGTGTTCTGCTTCTTGAGCAGGGCTATTATTTCCTCCTTAGACTCATCTAGGCTTTTCTCGCGGGGGGGAGTGATCTTTTTGACTTCCACAACCCATACGCTCGTCTCTATAGGGGTAAAGGCGGTTTCTCCCTTTTTCATCTTAAAGCTCCGTTTACTGATCTCATGCGGTATGTCATCTAAAATCTCTGAGGCGGAAAAGAGCGGACTTTCACTAATTGACTTGATGCCGTTCTCTTGGGCTGTCGTATCTACGGTTTTCCCGCCTGAAGCACCTTTATTAATAGCATCCAAAAGCTCCTGCAGCGCTTGCTCGCCGCGCTGCTTCTTTAGCTCGGACTTGATCTCGTCCTTTACGTCCGAGAGGGACTTCGTAGCTCCCTCGTCTTCGGGCGTAAATTCCTCGGGATAAGCGTTGTAATAGGCTCTTATCTCTTCGTCCGATACCTCTGCCCTGGCTTCAAAGATCTCTGGAGTTATAATTAGATAGCGGATTGCCCTTAGCTCGGGAGTCATAAACCTTATGGTGTGGGTTTTGTAATAATTCTCTATTTCGTCGTCCGCTAGCGGGTGCGAATCGGTAAAGTCATCTCCTGAAAAGGCTATGTAGTATAGATTTATTTTCTCGTTCTGATTTTTATATGAGTTGAGTAGGCCCGCATCACTTACTATTGCCGTTCGTTCTATAAATTCCAGTAGCCTTTGCGCTAGGGTTTGCTCTCTCGTATATTGTTCAAACTCTTCGGGCATCATGTTTAGAGCTTGCTTAATAAAGTTCTTGTAGTTTTCCGTGCCGATAAATTTGCCCTCTGACTGAAAACTGGGATTAGAATGAATCAACTCGTTCACTTCCTTGTCGCTCACTATGAAACCAAGTTCTCTTGCTTTTTGCGCCAGTAGCTTTAAGTCAATAGAGTTCTCAAGAGCCGACGCGTCAATTTGCGCGTCCGATATGCCTAGTGTGGAAGGATCGCTGATTCCCTGCTCTCTCAATCTTGACACTATACTATTTCGCTGCAGGTAGAATTCGGTAAAGCTGACGTTCTCGCCGTTTACCTTAGCCGCCGACTCGGTTGCACCACCTGTGAAAGAGCCAAAATCGGTTGTAAAGTATCCGATGCCGAAAATGAACGTAGCTGAAATGAAGAACAGGACGATTCTTGTAAGCCACTTGTGTTTTCTTCTTATAAGGTCAAGGCTCATAGACTTAACGTTCCTCTATTTGTTTCTCTTTCATAATCTATTCCGTCATATCATATTCCGTATCTATCCCCTCCATCATATCTATCCCCATATTCGCTAGACGCTTGCCCAATTAAAATACATAGTATAGCCAGATTAGCAAGCAACGATGAGGCGAAACTATCCTTAAACTCTGCTCAAGACATACCTGCAGATGTCATTAGAAAAAGGAGATTTGAGATACTTGCTAAGAGCTCATGCATCCGAAGCCGTTTTTTCTCCGGTTGGCAATGGCTACCCAACTTGACACCCGGCGCCTCCTCAAATATCCTAACCTCACCTTATCTGAGAATGAATTCCTGATCATAAATTAAAGAGGATTAATTCTGATTTTGTCCATTCTTCTCACCCTACGAGGTTTCTTAGGATGATAACGGCTTTGGGAGGTGGGGTTGGGGCTTCCAAATTCTTGGAAGGTCTGCTCGCCATTATTGGGCAAGAGCACCTCAACGTGGTTGTAAATACCGCTGACGATATTACTTTCTCGGGCTTAAGAATCTCCCCTGATGTGGACACGATAATATATAGGCTTTGTGGTATTGTCGATAAACAAAAGGGCTGGGGACTTAAGGGCGACACCTTTCACTGCCTTAAGGCGCTAGGCGGTTTTGGACTCGATACGTGGTTTAATCTGGGTGATAGGGACCTGGCAACCCATATACTCAGAACCAGCCTCAAACAAAAGGGCTTTACCTCTAGCGAAATAACGTCAAAGATAGCTGCTGATTTGGGGCTTCCCGACAACGTAAGCATCCTGCCGATGACCGATGCCGACGTCGAGACGTGGGTAGTGACGTGCGAGGGCGAGATACACTTTCAGGAATATTTAGTAAAAAGGAAAATGGATATTGAGGTGAACAGGGTTACGATAAGAGGCATTGACCAAGCCGAACCTGCCCCAGGAGTGCTGGAGGCGATTAAAGAATCAAGGGTGATAATAATTTGCCCAAGCAATCCTATTATAAGTGTTGGTCCCATATTGCAAGTGCATGGTATTAGAAAAGCTCTGGAGTTCTCGGAGGCAAAAATAATTGGCATAAGTCCCTTAATAGGGGGAGTGCCTCTAAGGGGACCGGCTGATAGGCTAATGAAGGGTCTTGGATTAAGAGTTTCATCAACTCAGATAGCGAGACTCTATCAGGATTTTTTAGATGTTATGGTAATAGATACCAAAGACTCCAGCGAGGCGCAGGAAATAAACGAAATCGGCATAGAGTCCTTTGTCGTCAATACGCTGATGGCCGATAGAGAAAAAGCCCGTGCCCTTGCCACGGCGTTACTAAGTATCCTTTGACTAACACCCTATCAAATCCCCCAGTATCCTCTTTTTCTAAAAAAAGGGGGGGGTATATAGAAAATGGTGATCATTCCCCAATCCTCTGGTTGGTGAGCCTACTGAACCATTCCTGGATTCCCAATCAAGTTGGGAATGACGGGGCAACCCTTGTGGTCACCCTGAGGTGTGGTGGTGTGGGTAACCACAAGGGTTACCCCTACGAATTATGGAAGGGGTGGGAATTCATAACCCAGCCCGTTATTCCTGCGTAAGCAGAAATTCAGTAGGCGTAGGAGGGAATAGACGGCAAGGAACGAAACATTTGACAATTGAACGTTGCGCTGAGGTATCAAGCGTGTCCACGGTAATTTTCATAACCCCGCAGTTAAGCCTCACGGTCAGTTAGTACCAATCAGCTCAACACATTGCTGTGCTTACACCTTTGGCCTATCAACCTTGTAATCTTCAAGGGACCTTAAGAAATCTTATGATTTGGGAGACCTAATCTTGGGATGGGTTTCCCGCTTAGATGCCTTCAGCGGTTATCCCTTCCGAGCATAACTACCCAGCGCTGCCGCTGGCGCGACAACTGGTACACCAGAGGCTCGTCCACTCAGGTCCTCTCGTACTATGAGCAGATTCCCTCAAGTCTCCAACGCCCGCTACAGATAGGGACCGAACTGTCTCACGACGTTCTGAACCCAGCTCGCGTACCGCTTTAATGGGCGAACAGCCCAACCCTTGGGACCTTCTTCAGCCCCAGGATGCGATGAGCCGACATCGAGGTACCAAACCTCCCCGTCGATGTGGACTCTTGGGGGAGATAAGTCTGTTATCCCCGGCGTACCTTTTATCCGTTGATCGATGGCCCTTCCACTCGGAGCCACCGGGTCACTAAGACCTGCTTTCGCATCTGCTCGACTTGTCAGTCTCGCAGTTAAGCTACCTTATGCCTTTGCACTCTGCGCCTGGTTTCCAATCAGGCTGAGGTAACCTTTGCACGCCTCCGTTACTCTTTAGGAGGCGACCGCCCCAGTCAAACTACCCACCTAACATTGTCCTGGTTCCGGATAACGGAACTCAGTTAGAATCATAGTACTACAAGGGTGGTATTTCACAGATGACTCCACTCTACCCAAAAGCAGAGCTTCATAGTCTCCCACCTATTCTACGCATGTAGCACCAAAACTCAGTGCTAAGCTGAAGTAAAGGTGCACGGGGTCTTTCCGTCCCGTAGCGGGTATCCGGCGTCTTCACCGGAACCACAATTTCGCTGAGTCTTTGGCCGAGACAGCGCGGCAATCGTTACACCTTTCATGCAGGTCGGAACTTACCCGACAAGGAATTTCGCTACCTTAGGACCGTTATAGTTACGGCCGCCGTTTACCGGGGCTTCGGTTCAGAGCTTCTCCTGGCAAGCCAGAATAACCCCTTCCCTTAACCGTCCGGCACCGGGCAGGTGTCAGACCCTATACGTCGGCTTACGCCTTTGCAGAGCCCTGTGTTTTTGATAAACAGTCGCCACCGCCTCTTTGCTGCGGCCCACCTCAGCTCCAGTCGCAAGACTTTCACCTAACGTGGGCACCCCTTATCCCGAAGTTACGGGGCAATTTTGCCGAGTTCCTTAGCCAAAGTTCTCTCACGCGCCTTAGTATTCTCTACTTGCCTACGTGTGTCCGTTTACGGTACGGGCGCTCGATAATCAACACTACGAGGTTTTTCTTGAAAGTATGGGATCAATCACTTTATGGGGCTAACGCCCCTCGTACTCACTTCTTGAGGTTATGAAGAAACGGATTTGCCTATCTCTTCCCTCTACGAGCTTGAACCAGAATCCATTACCTGGCTGACCTACCCTCCTTTGTCACCCCTTCGCTCATATCGAGCGGTACAGGAATATTAACCTGTTTTCCATCGACTACGCCTTTCGGCCTCACCTTAGGACCCGACTTACCCTGGGAGGACGAGCCTTGCCCAGGAAACCTTAGGCTTACGGCGAGGTGGATTCTCACCACCTTTATCGCTACTCATGCCGGCATTCTCACTTCTCAACAGTCCAGACCTCCTTACGGTAATCCTTCAACCCGTTGAGAACGCTCCCCTACCGCTGTATAAATACAACCCGTAGCTTCGGCACCAAGCTTAGCCCCGTTACATTTTCGGCGCAGAACCGCATCGACCAGTGGGCTGTTACGCACTCTTTAAAGGATGGCTGCTTCTGAGCCTACCTCCTGGCTGTCAATGCGACCCTACATCCTTTCCCACTTAGCTTGGATTTAGGGGCCTTAGCTGACGATCTGGGGTGTTTCCCTTTCGCCCAAGGAACTTATCTCCCATGGACTGACTCCCGCGCTAAGCAAAACGGCATTCGGAGTTTGATTGGGTTTGGTAGGTCTTTCGACCCCCTAGTCCATTCAGTGCTCTACCTCCGCCCGCCATCACGCGAGGCTATACCTAAATATATTTCGGGGAGAACCAGCTATCACGAGTCTTGATTAGCCTTTCACTCCGATCCACAGCTCATCCGACAGGTTTTCAACCCTGACCGGTTCGGGCCTCCACTGAGGTTTTCTCTCTGCTTCACCCTGGCCATGGATAGATCGACTCGCTTCGGGTCTATCGCTAGTGACTAAACGCCCTGTTCAGACTCGCTTTCGCTACGGCTCCGCCTAATCGGCTTAACCTCGCCACTAACGATAACTCGCCGGCTCATTATGCAAAAGGCACGCGGTCAGGCATTTCCTAAAAGGATATAGCCCTTCCACCGCTTGTAGGCAGACAATTTCAGGTTCTATTTCACTCCCCTCATCGGGGTTCTTTTCACCTTTCCCTCACGGTACTTGTTCGCTATCGGTCGACGGCACGTATTTAGCCTTAGAAGGTGGTCCTCCCAAATTCCCCCAAACTTTCACGTGGTCCGGGGTACTCGGGAATACAGGGGGAAGGTTTTACGCTTTCGTTTACAGAACTATCATCTTCTATGGTATATCTTTCCAGATACTTCAACTAACGTAAAACTTTGTAACTTCCTGAGGCCTTCACGGAAGCCTCATCCTGCATCCCACGACACCCTATGCACAACGCCCGTGAGCTTGGCACACATAGGGTTTAGGCTCTTCCCCGTTCGCTCGCCGCTACTAAGGGAATCTCTATTGATTTCTTTTCCTGAGGATACTGAGATGTTTCACTTCTCCTCGTTTGCGTATTAAGGCTATGTGTTCACCTTAACACAGCCATACGGCTGGGTTTTTCCATTCGGAAATCCCCGGATCAAAGCCTGTTTAGCGGCTCCCCGAGGCTTATCGCAACTTACTACGTCCTTCATCGCCGTCCGTCGCCAAGGCATCCATTATCTGCCCTGAGTAACTTAACTGCAAGGTATGAAAACCACCGTGCAATTATATCCCTGCTTTCACAGGGACATGCTTATAAAAAGCCGTAAATAAATAATAAAACACGTCTCGATTTTTTCTCAGCACAACGTTCAATTGTCAAAGATCGCTTGCAAATATGTATTGCTTAACTTTAATTATATGGAGGTGAGCGGGTTCGAACCGCCGACCTCCTGCTTGCAAGGCAGGCGCTCTCCCAAGCTGAGCTACACCCCCGTCCATAATAATAAGGCAGCAAAACGCATCACTATATGATACATGTGATATATCTGATATGGGCCTAGGTGGGTTCGAACCACCGACCTCACCCTTATCAGGGGTGCGCTCTGACCGGCTGAGCTATAGGCCCCTCAGAGAATAAATAGAATACTAGCAGCCCCGCTAATCATCAAAGAGCGCCAAAATTGAATAGCAGATAGACAAACGAGAGCCGAGTAAGCCGCTTCGTTACAATACTTACTCCATGATTAAGGAGGTGATCCAGCCGCAGGTTCCCCTACGGCTACCTTGTTACGACTTCACCCCAATTACCAGCCCTACCTTAGGAGCTTGCCTCCCTTGCGGGTTAGCTCAGCTACTTCGGGTAGAACTAACTTTCGTGGTGTGACGGGCGGTGTGTGCAAGACCCGGGAACGTATTCACCGCAACAGTGCTGATTTGCGATTACTAGCGATTCCAACTTCATGCAGGCGAGTTGCAGCCTGCAATCCGAACTGAGAATGGCTTTGGTGGGATTAGCTCCATCTCACGATTTGGCAACCCATTGTGCCATCCATTGTAGCATGTGTGTAGCCCAGAGTATAAGGGCCATGATGACTTGACGTCGTCCCCGCCTTCCTCCAACTTGTCGCCGGCAGTCTGTTTAAAGTTCCCATCCTAAGTGCTGGCAAGTAAACATAGGGGTTGCGCTCGTTACCGGACTTAACCGGACACCTCACGGCACGAGCTGACGACAGCCATGCAGCACCTGTACTAATTGTATAGAGACGAACTCTACACCACTAAACGCTTTCACGCTAGCTTGAATCAGTATGTCAAACCCTGGTAAGGTTTTTCGCTTTGCATCGAATTAAACCACATGCTCCACCGCTTGTGCGGGTCCCCGCCAATTCCTTTGAGTTTCAATCTTGCGATCGTACTCCCCAGGCGGGATGCTTAATGCGTTAACTACGGCATGGAGACTTTCATCCCCACACTTAGCATCCATCGTTTAAGGCGTGGACTACCCGGGTATCTAATCCGGTTCGCTACCCACGCTTTCGTCCCTGAGTGTCAGTAACAGGCCAGTTGGCCGCCTTCGCCGCTGGTGTTCCTCCCGATATCTACGCATTTCACCGCTACACCGGGAATTCCGCCAACCTCTCCTGTACTCAATCTACGCAGTATTAGATGCACTTTTAAGGTTAAGCCCTAAAATTTCACATCTAACTTACGAAGTCACCTACGGACCCTTTACGCCCAGTAATTCCGAGCAACGCTTGCCCCCTCCGTATTACCGCGGCTGCTGGCACGGAGTTAGCCGGGGCTTCCTCTGTAGGTACCGTCAAACACCAAGGGTATTAACCTCAGTACCCATCGTCCCTACTGACAGAGGTTTACGACCCGAAGGCCTTCATCCCTCACGCGGCATCGCTGGGTCAGGCTTGCGCCCATTGCCCAATATTCCCCACTGCTGCCTCCCGTAGGAGTCGGGGCCGTATCTCAGTCCCCGTGTGGCCGATCACCCGCTAAGGTCGGCTACCCGTCTTAGGCTTGGTGAGCCATTACCTCACCAACAACCTGATGGGACGCGGACTCATCTATAGGTGGCAGCCCAAAAGCCGCCTTTTACCTTGAAATCCGTAGAAATCGTGGTCTTATCTGGTATTAGCCCTAGTTTCCCAGGGTTGTCCCAGTCCTAAAGGTAGATTACCCACGTGTTACTCACCCGTTCGCCGCTGTACTCATGGCCTAAGCCACTTTCTCGCTCGACTTGCATGTGTTAAGCATGCCGCCAGCGTTCGCTCTGAGCCAGGATCAAACTCTTCATTTTAATTTAATGAAACGATTGCTTAGCTCTGCTTCGCTGCTTATCTGCTATTTAATTTTCAAAGACCGAAACGCCATCTAATATCGTCAGACTTAAAGAACTCTAGCAATACCTACAACCAGAAACTCAAAGACATCGGGCATTTTTAGACGCCCCCTTTTTGAAGGGACTCTAAATATAGAGCATAAAAATATAGTTGTCAAGAAAATTTTTAGCAATTTGAAAAATTAGGTATTCTAGGAATGTTTTATGATAAAAACTGATAGCAAAATACTCTTTAGTTATAAAACAGTAAAAATTACGCAAAGCCGAATCAACAAAGGGCTACTTGCTATTCCCACATCTCTGATAGATTACTTTCCCAACGAAAGGAAAACTATATACATTGCTTTTGGAAGCGATATATACCCCTATGCAAAAAAATTCACACCCTATACAAGTTCAAGTAGAGAGTGCAGAATTGGCGGAATGAAAAACTTCTATGAAAGATCTCAAATAAAAGCCGGGGAAGAACTTGTTATTCAAGTAATAGGCGAAAAAAATAAGTACAGGATTCTAACGGAGGATCAGTTTAAGGCATCCATCTTAAAGGCGGAGAAAGAATTAGATAAGGCAAAAGACGAAAGAGAAGTGGATTTAATACTCAAACAAATTTCATTGACCACCAACTATGACTTTGAGGAAACCGTGCATAGTGAGTTTCTTCGTTTGTCAAGGGAAAAGATTGAAACAAGAGAATACAATAAACCAACAACTACTAGCACTAAGAAGAGAGTGCCTGCTTCAATGCGTAAAATTTTAGTTGAAATATACAAAGGGAAATGTCAAATAAGCAAATTTGGTTTTCTAACTAAAAATGGAAAACCATATTTCGAGCTACATCACATAATAGAGGGGCTAGGAAACCACGTGAAAAATATTTTGGTCGTCAGCCCTAACGTCCATGCCCAATTCACTTATGCTAAAGTGGAAGAAGAATTTGATGATCAAGGATGGTTAAGAAAGGTGAAATTTAACGACGACGAGCGTTTAGTAAAACATATTATTGACGATTTACCAAACAGATTTGAAAAAGAAACTCATTATATTTGAGTAAAACATAACGCTATATTGAAAATATGCAAATTGGATATAGATTATATTTTTTAACTATAAGGGCTACAGACACGGGATGGTAATGTAAATATGGGACTCACGAATGAGCAGGTAAAGCGTTACAGTAGGCATTTAATAATGCCCGAAGTTGGCGTAGAAGGTCAGCAAAAACTAATAGATGCGAGCGTTCTCTGCATCGGGGCAGGTGGATTAGGTTCTCCTCTAGCCCTATACCTTGCGGCTGCCGGAGTCGGGCATCTAGGAATTCTGGATTTTGACGTTGTTGACTTTAGCAACCTGCAAAGGCAGATAATACATAGCGAGGAGAACATAGGAAAACTCAAGGTGGAATCGGCTAAGGAAAGGCTCCGTGAGCTTAACTCAGACGTAAAGGTTGATACATATAATGAAAGGCTTACGTCTGAGAACGCGATGGAAATTATTAAAGACTATGACGTCATCGTAGATGGAACGGATAACTTTGCGACAAGATACCTTGTAAATGACTCCTGCGTGCTGCTTGGAAAACCAAACGTTTATGGAAGCATCTTTCGTTTTGAAGGACAAGTAAGCGTGTTTGATTCAAGAAACGGTCCTTGCTACCGTTGTCTTTACCCAGAACCACCCCCACCGGGATTAGTTCCGAGCTGCGCCGAAGGAGGCGTGCTTGGCATACTTCCCGGAATCATCGGCACTATGCAGGCTGCTGAAGCGGTAAAGCTTATTCTAGGGCATGGAAGCCCGCTTATCGGTAGGCTGCTATTTATGGACGTGCTAGAGATGAAGCCCAGGGAAATGAAGCTCAGGAAAGACCCCAACTGTCCGATCTGCGGAGAAAACGCCTCAATTAAGGAATTGATAGACTACGAGGAGTTTTGTGGAATAGGACGGGGAGAGTTAGGGCAGGAAGAAACAGTGCAAAGAGAGGAGACTCAGGAGAAAGAAAAGATGGAGATCACTATTGATGAGTTTAAGAAAATGCGCGATAACGGAAACAACCCAACCGTTCTGGACGTAAGGGAATACCATGAATACGATATATGCAGCTTTGAAGACTCGGTATTAGTTCCATTAGGCGAGCTTCCGGATAGGTTGGATGAGCTTGACGCCGATGATGAGATAGTAATCCACTGCCATCATGGTGGAAGGAGCCTGCGCGCGACGCAGTTTCTAAAAGAACAGGGGTTTAAGAAAGCCAAAAACCTCAAGGGTGGAATAGATGCATGGGCAGAGAAATACGACCCCGATATGCCAAGGTATTAAGGTATTAAAGTGGGCAGGGGGGGACTCGAACCCCCATGGACCTTCGCCCAACGGCTTTTGAGGCCGTCGTGTCTACCAATTTCACCACCTGCCCCTCTACTCCTATACGCAAGCGAGAGGTTTATTATCACCCGAGATAGCAAAAAATCAAGAACCATTTAGGGACGCAGCTCCTAAAGCATGATGAAAGTAATTAGTTCGTTCCCTGATCCTCAATACTAGAATCTGAAGCAATTCCCAATAAGGGGTGTTTGGTAACGTAGCTCGGAATAACGGTAATGGGCAGGTGGGGGTCGTGGTGTAGGGGTGACCCTTAGCGTCTTATCAAAAAATAAGGTGGTCGCCCCGAGGCACAATGGTTACCCCTACAAATGATGAAGGGACAGAAATCCACAGAGGGGATGGGGCAAGTAAGAAGGAAATTCAAGTCCCCCGCCCCTCTTTCTAGCTAGATTCCCACTCGGGGGGCAGGAATGACGAAAACACCCTAACCCTATGCCCCTCTCCCAGCAGGAGAGGGGGAAAAGACGAGATTCCTCGGTTGCGTTTTACCCTTCAGGGGCGACCCTTGCGATGTCCTGAACCTATTGAAGGGGGTCCACCCTAAGACGCGGAGGCGAGGGTGATGATTTTCATCGCTTGCTATTTTAGCTCTTATTCTTATCCTAACTAGGTAAATGCTTTTGTTATATTTATTATATGTGGGGAATAAAGCGCGTTACCTTTTAGTGTAGCTCGCGAATCTGCAAACTACGGATTAAGCGCAATGTCGAGGAAATTTACAAAAACAGACGCCGAGTGGCAAAAGACACTTACCGAGGAGCAATACTACGTCACCAGACGTAAGGGAACTGAAAGACCCTTTGCCGGCAAGTATTACGAGCACAAGGAAAAGGGTGTTTATGTCTGCATTTGCTGTGAAGAAGAGCTGTTCAGCTCTATGGCTAAGTTTGATTCTGGCACGGGCTGGCCCAGTTTTTATGAACCCACTTCAAGCGACAAAGTTACCGAAGAGACTGATCACAGCCTAGGCATGGTTAGAACCGAAGTGTTGTGCAGTAGGTGCGATGCCCACCTTGGACACGTTTTTCCAGATGGTCCGCCTGAGACGGGGCTCCGCTACTGTATAAATTCATGCGCTATTGATTTTAAGAAGGGGGTAGGATAGTAGTGGTAGGACGAGGGGTTTTCTTCTGTCGTTTTTCCTTCTATAGGTAAAATACATATACTCCGTTTCCACGACGGTATGTGCTTGCGCTTCATGTTAAATAAACGGAGACGTGACTGCGTCACTCTGCGGAGGTTTATTGATCAGGAGCTACACTGCTCGCAGGGGCACAACCCCCTTAGAAAATCAAAGCTGTATATTCCCGTGTCGTGCCTGTCACTCCATTTGAACTGAATCGCATAACGCCCCACGGAATCTATTTGGGTAGGTCTAACGTTTGTGGATTTAACCCTAAGGGGAATGGTCTTTTTGAACGGCGTCCTTCCAGAGCTTTTGAGTTTTCTACATGTAGCGCAGGGGCACTCGCGCCTGAGGTCCTCATACAGGTAAATGCTCTCGTGCCCGTCGTCCCACATGATCATTAAAGCGGCGTCACTGAACTCATCTATGCTTCTGGGTTTGTATTTCAATTTTCTTTCCCACGTGTTTTATAGTGCGACTACAAGGGTTCCCCCTGCGAAGGACAGACATACTCATTACTGAATCCACCTTTAAGTGTGCTCCCTTAGATTGAAATTATAACATAATAACATCTACATTTCATTGACACGTTTAACGTCAAAATAGTGTATAATCCATAATCTATGGAAATGGACGCTGCGGGAGCCGTCGCCGAATGGGTAAAAGAGGCTCAAAAAATGGTTGTTCTTACCGGGATAGAGCTGTCCGCCGAGTGTGGGGTTCCCGATTTCTCTGATCCTAGGCTTAATCCTCATATAGGGGATTTTCGCGAGGACAAAACCGTCAGGGCTCGGTATTGGAAAAAGATCAAGGACGTATATCCCATACTGGTGAACGCCGAGCCCGGACTCGCCCACTTAGCCTTAGCCGAGCTTGAGATAATCGGGAATCTGGATTGTATCTTTACGCAAACCACCGATGGGCTTCACCACCGTGCTGGTAGCTCTCAGGTAATAGAGCTAAACAGCAGCGTGCTTTGGGTTACTTGCACCGGATGCGGAAAGGATTATCCGACAGGCGAGGTTCTTATCATGATAGAGCAGGGAGCTGAAATTCCTATATGCAGCGAATGTGGAGGTGATCAGCTAAAACCCCCGATCTCTTTTCCTGGACAGCCCCCGCCACATTGGGAGATGAGGGAGGCATGGATAAGACTTCATAGCGCCGATCTATTTATTATAGCGGGCGCCTCTCTTGATAACGAACCTATAGCCTCATATCCCTTTTTGGCTAAGGAAAACAACGCTAAGGTAGTCATAATAAGTGAAAAGCAAAGCCCCGCCGACGATTACGTGGACGCCGTGATTTACGGTCAGCCCGGTCAGGTGCTTACTTATATATCCAGTAAAATAAAAGAAGGAATTACTATCACGTAGCTAGTTTCGGCTTTAGAGAACGGGGGCAGCGGCTCTTCTACAGGCTCAGAGGTTAGAGCTTAGAAAAGATATTCTCCTCCTTTCGTAAAAGAGGGCTAGGGTGGATTTCTTGTATGTAGGGGCGACCCTTGCGATGTCCTGAGCCTGTAGAAGGCCTGAGCCTGTAGAAGGATGGTCACCCTAAGGCAATAAGGATAATAAGGTAAGTGTTACCCCTACATACGTAAAGGATAATAAGGAAGGCATTAATTACGCAACATCCGAATGGCTAAATCGAGATCAATCCCCAATGACATCACGAGCTACGTCTCAAATACCAATAGAGACATATACACGGTCAGCAACGTCTCCGAAGAGGTAATAGCTGTAATCTTCGCCTACGTAAGCAGGAGCCCTAGAAGCTTTAGAGACAATATAATGACTGTTATACGCGAAGAGCATCTCGGACGGAAAAGAGCAAGCGAGTTCCATGAAAAGTGGGTCTTAAACTACGGTCATGCCTCGGTAGCCGAGCACGCGACCGTTCACGTAGGAATTGAACGGGTCTCTAGGCTTTTTTCCTCGCTGCTAGAGCTTTCAAACGAGCATCTTTCCTTTACCGAATACTCGCAGCGTTATCAGAAACCAAAGAAGGGCAGTTTCTTTGTTCCCGTAGAGTTGAGTGAGTATCCTGCGCTTAGGAATGAATACATTGAGCTTAATAATCTTCAATACGATATATATGAGAAGCTTAACGACAAGCTGTTTTCATACTTAAGAGAAACCTCTCCGACTCCCAAAGGGGTGGAAGAGCGCGTCCACCTTAGAGCGCTTGAAAAGCTTGCCTTTGAAGATGCGAGATATGCACTAAGCTTGTCCACACTTACCAATCTGGGCATGACGGCTAACGCTAGAGCTATTGAGGACTGCCTTACCAAACTTCTTTCAAGCTCGTATCCAGAGGCACGAGAAAGAGCCGGTGAGATTAAGGAAGAGGTAAGGTTTTCTATCCCTACGCTAGTTAAATACGCAAGCGAGAGTCCTTATATAACTGAGACGAGGAATGCGCTGAAGGAATTGTCGGACGCCGTTGCCCAATCTCTTGCCCCCTTGGGGGGGGGCGCGTGTAATTTATTGGACTGGACGGGTAAAGGCTCTAGTGATCCTGAAATGGTCGCAATAGAGAAAATGGCGCAAGCTATACTGTTCGAGCATTCTCAATTGGGCTATGAAGCCATTGCTAAGGACATAAATGAGAGCAGCTCCGAGGAGAAATTAGAGATTTTTAAAAAATCTATAGAGAAGCTCGGAAGGTTTGATAATCCGATAAACCCGTTCAAACTGATACGCTATGAAGCTGAGTTCGTCATAAGCGAGGCTAATTGGCATCAGCTTTTGCGGCATAGAAAAGCAGATTGGATTTTTCAAGAGCCAAGTGTCTATAATGGATGGACAATACCACCCAACGTAGAGAACTCTGGCTCGGAAGATTTGCTGATGAGGGCAACCGAGGCAAGTCACAAGTTATATGAGAAGCTAGCGAATGAAAACCTTGGAAGGGTTGCTAGCTACGTTGTTACGAATGCCCACAACAGGCGGGTTATAGGAAGCTTTGATCTATGGGAGGTTTATCATCTTATTAACCTTAGATTGTCTGAAGGTGCTCAGTGGGATATAAAAAGCGTTATAGAAGTTCTCGCTGATAAAATTAGCCGTTATCATCCCAATCTTCTAGCCCCGGCGTTAGGGAGGGTTAAAGCGTAATAATGATAGACGAGGAGTAATTCAGCTATGTTCTTAAGATGCAAAGAACTTAGAAATTATCCATCCTATGGCTCCAAGCGCTATTGCGGACGTGAGATACTACACCCTGTTTTCTACCCCATCTACCTTTCTCTCCGTCTTTTCCATATCTCTAAGAAAACCCTCCATCATCACTTTCATGCTAGATTGACCTTCTATGAGCACGTTGAACTTTTCGTCAAGCGCACCTACCCTGTTGCTCATCCCTTTTATATCATCGTTTATGTGCTTTATATCGTTCTCTATAATATCTAGCCCAGAATCTATAGTTCTATTCTGCTCTTCTGCTCTATTTTGCTCTTCCATGTTTCCGTTCCTTATATATATTTATATATACTTTCGCATAGTGTGATCATACTAGATTGGTCTAGTATGGTAAATAGTTTCTAAGTCATTGTTTCGTTCTCTACCCGTTGTTATGAAAATAACCAAGTGTGATGAGTGTGGATACGAGGTTAGCGTAAAAACTGATACCTGCCCCAACTGCGGGGAATCTATCGGCGTAAGAATAGGCGGAATCAGTGGATTACTAAAAAGGTTGATTTACTTTATTATGGCTTTATACATAATGTATTCGGCAATAAAGTTCTTTGGACAATAGCGCGTTATGGCTAATCAAGAACACGTAAAAATTCTTAAGAGCGGAGTCAATAACTGGAATAAATGGAGGCAAGAGAATCCAGAGACGCTTCCCGATCTTAGCTGGGCTAATCTTGCTGGGGTGGATTTATCCAGGGCAAATCTTAGAGGTGCGAATATGAAGCTCGCTTTTTGTAGAGGGTGCAATCTGAAAGGGGCGGATTTTGAGGGAGCCACGCTTTATGGGGCGAACCTTGAGGAATCAATCTTAAATAGCTCCAATGTAGAGGGGGCCACGCTTGAAGGGGCGCACTTAAAGAACGCCGATCTATCAGAATCTAATCTAAAGGGCGTTAACCTAAGGCTGGCGAACGTTCAGTTCACGGATTTTACGGAAGCTGACTTGACGGGATGTAAAAAGCATACTATAGAACAGTTGTCTGAGGTAAAAACCCTATACGGAGCTAAGCTCGACGCGGACTTGTTAGAGAGAATAGAGGCTGAGCTTCCGCATCTATTAAGGCGCGCGACTGAAGCATCCCGTCTCGGCGCTTAATTTGAGCAAATATAAACCCCTCTCTTAAGCTATTTATTGGTTAGTAGATGAAAAGAAGCTCCTACCTTGCGTTGTCCGCTTTGATTATCTCTCTAAGCTGCGTCTCGTCCTACGCGGACGGCGACGCGCCTAAGCGTATAGTTTCACTCTCGCCAAACCTAACGCAGATAATCTATGCACTTGGAGCTTGGGACAGGGTGGTAGGCGTAACCATATATTCCGAATTTCCGCCTGATGCTAAAACCCTGCCCAAAGTGGGGGGATGGATAAACCCGAGCTACGAGGCGATAGTGGCGTTAAAACCCGATCTCGTCGTGCTGGTCAAAGATCAACAATCTAGCTTTGGAGACAAGTTGAGAAATCTAGGGCTCAAAACCTTCGTAGTTCATAGCAACGATTCGATTAAAGACATATTAAAATCCATTTCAGATTTAGGAGAAGTGCTGGGAAAGGAAGAGGAGGCTAAAAGTCTCAATGCTTATATTAAAACTAGTCTAAGTGAAATCAGCAAAAAGGCGAGGAAGAAAAAAAAGGTAAGGGCACTTATCGTAATAGGAAGGAATCCGGGGACGCTTGAAGATTTATACGTTATAGGCACGGGTAATTACATTGACGAGCTTCTCAAAATCGCCGGAGGGGAAAACGCCGTGCAAAGTGAGAGGTTCGCCATCAAGATTACGAAAGAAACCGTCTTTTCCTTTAATCCCGAGGTTATATTTGACATAGATCATAGGAAACCTGCCCTGGCGAGCACCGTCAAGGTAGAAGCCAAAGGAGTAGGCGAACAAAACGAAAATTTGGATATGAATATATGGAGGAACAAGCTTAATCAGGTGGACGCAGTCCGCAATAACGCGGTCTATAAGCTACCAAGCGACTCTCTTTTGCATCCGAGCCAAAGAATAGTAGAAGGAGCTAAAGTGCTATATCAAGCGTTGCATTCACAATGAATGAACGAGCATGGAAACAGTAATTGAGTGTAAGAACGTTAGCTTTTCCTACTTGGATTATCAGGCTCAAGCGGGGAATGGTGGTGGCGTTTTACGAGATATAGATTTATCGCTGAATACGGGGAAAATGCTTGGTGTGCTGGGAGCGAATGGTTCAGGGAAATCTACGCTTCTTAAAATTTTATCTGGGGTATTAGCCCCTAAAGCAGGCGTAGTCGCTTACAGAGGTAAGGAGCTTAGCTCCCTTAATAAAAGGGACGTATCGAAAAGAGTCGCCTATATACCGCAGAATCCGGCTTTCGCCTTTCATTTTACGGTTTCAGAAGTTGTTCTCATGGGTAGGGCGCCCTACGTAGGCAGGTTTGAATTTGAGAGAGAGGAAGATATAGCGGTAGCCAATAGTGTAATGGAAGCAGTTGGCATAATTCATTTGAAGGACAGGGCTATAAATGGAGTTTCGGGAGGGGAAAGGCAGCTTGTCTCTCTAGCACGAGCCTTAGCGCAGGAGCCTGACGTGATGATTCTCGATGAGCCGGCTACTTTCCTAGACTTGAGGTACAGGGATAAGGTGATGAAAACGCTTAGCAGGCTAAAAGAGCGGAGCAATATGGCTATCATAGCCGCCACTCACGACGTGTTCTCGGACCTCTTTTATTTTGACGAAGTTATAATGCTCAAAGACGGTAGAGTATTTGCCAAAGGTGAGACGGATCAAGTCATCAACGAAAAAAATCTGAGCGTGGCGTATGGCGTTGAGGTAACCGTTAGAAAAGAAGACAGGGCGATATTCGTTGTTACGAATTAATAAATAATTAGCGACTTCCATAGTCTCTGCGTTTCTATCATGACGGAGCTTGATTATTGCCGAAGGGCGTTTAACATCTTTACGCTATGAAATACGTAATACTACAAGGCGACGGGATGCCAGACCATCCACTTGACGAGCTAAGAGGCAAGACGCCCCTTGAAGCTGCTAATACGCCCAATTTGGATAGGATAGCCAGATCAGCTATAAGATTCGGCACCGCTAAAACGATTCCCGAACCCCTGCCCCCGGGTAGCGACGTGGGTAACCTAGCGGTACTCGGCTACGACCCTATGCTCTATTACACTGGCAGGTCTCCCCTCGAAGCGGCGAGCATGAGGGTTGATTTGAATTGGGACGACGTCGCTCTTAGGTGCAATTTGGTAACCCTGTCTTACCAAGATGGCAAGGAGATAATGCAGGATTACAGCGCGGGACATATAACAACTGGGGAGGCGCGAGAGCTGCTTTTGGATTTAAAAAAAGAGCTTGAAGAGCAGGACCTGAAATTCCACCCTGGCGTAAGCTACAGGCACCTTGTAATCTGGTCTGGGGGTAATAAAAGCATAAAGACGACCCCACCCCACGATATATCGGGAAAAGAGATAAACCCATACCTTCCCACTGGAGAAGGGGCGCAAAGGCTAAACGGGCTAATTGAGAAATCAAGAGAAATTCTTGAAGGGCACCCCGTGAACAAGAGGAGATTGGAGGAAGGGAAGAGTCCCGCTACGAGCATATGGTTGTGGGGTCAGGGCGTTGCGCCTAGTATGCCATCGTTTGAAGAGTTGTATGGAATGAGCGGGTCAGTGGTATCCGCCGTTGATCTCGTTAAGGGAATAGGTCGCTATGCGGGGCTAAGCGTTATAGACGTTCCGGGAGCAACGGGCTATCTGGATACTAACTATGAAGGCAAGGTCGAGTATGCGCTTGACTCTCTAAATGAGGTGGATATTACGATGATTCATATTGAATCAACCGATGAAACGGGGCACGTAGGAGACGCCAACCTTAAAATTCAGGCAATTGAGGATTTTGACGGTAGGGTAGTAAAGCACGTCCTTGAGAGCATGGGGAGATTCGGGGATTATAAAATCCTCGTTACTTCAGACCATCCTACTCCGATAGACGTCCGAACCCACGTTAATGAGCCCGTCCCATTCGCTATTTACAGCTCTTTGGACGAGAGCGTAAAAAACGACTCCCTTACGTATAGCGAGAAATCCGCCGCCGAGTCAGGGATTTACATCCACGATGGATGGAAACTGATTAGTTTGCTCAAAGAAGGGCAAATTCGTGGGCATTGCGGATGAATGCAATCTAACTTTAACTGGTGGCGACGGGTGGGATCGAACCACCGACACAGGCCTTATGAGAGCCCCGCTCTACCCCTGAGCTACGCCGCCGTTTTATTTAGGTATCTAATCCACCGAACTCTAGAGTGGAAAATATATCACGATGAGAACTAAGTTCAAGAACCGTAAAGATGGCGATGACGTTGAGATTCCTAAGCGTCACCCCAATTACTGTGGGTGCAAGTAGAAATTGTAATATTGGTTCAGCAGTCTCTTTGTCTGTAGGGGCGACCCTAGCGATGTCCTGAACCTGTTGAAGGGGGGTCGCCCTAAGACGCGGAGGCGAGGATAACTATGTTTTGACAGGGTAACTACAAGGATTAACCCTACAATGACGGAAGGGGCGGGAGCTTAATATGCACCCACAAGTTGTTGACAACGTTGGCTTCTCATGTATCGTTAATTGTTTAAGCCTTATAGAAAATATAGAGGAATCTGACAGATGATTATCGTAATGAAAAATGGGGCGTCTCTAGAACAAATAGATAAAGCCAAAGAGGTAATGAAAGAGCTCGGCTATCAACCGCACACAATTGAAGGCGTATTGAGAACTGTGATCGGCGCCGTTGGAGACGAAAGGGGAAAACCAGAAGACGTTGAGGCTTTAAGCATACTCGGGGGCGTAGAGAAAGTGGTGCCCATACTCCCAGCGCACAAGATTGCGAGCAGAGAATTCAAACCGGAAAACACCGAGTTTAAGGTTGATGACGTATTAGTAGGAAATAATAAAATCCCCGTAATAGCGGGACCCTGCTCCGTTGAGACTGAAGAGCAACTAATGGAGATAGCTCTATCTATTAAAAGATCAGGGGCGTCAATGCTAAGGGGTGGGGCGTATAAGCCTAGGACCTCTCCCTATAGCTTCCAAGGAATGGGGATTGAGGGACTCAAGCTGCTCGCCAAGGCAAAAGAAGCTACGGGACTTCCCATCGTAACCGAAATACTGGACCCGCATGACCTTGACGCAGTGGTAGATTACGCGGACGTTCTTCAAATCGGGGCAAGAAACTCCCAAAACTACGCTCTCTTAAGACAAGTAGGCAGGACGGGAAAGCCAACCCTCCTAAAACGGGGAATGTCAACTAGCATCAAAGAGTTTCTAATGTGCGCCGAATATATCCTATCCGAGGGGAACGATAACGTAATGCTCTGTGAAAGAGGCATAAGAACATTTGAAACGGCTACCAGAAATACGTTTGACTTAAACGCGATACCCGTTCTAAAAGAAAAAACGCATCTCCCCGTCATCGCCGACCCCAGCCATGGCACAGGTTACTGGCAGTATGTAACGCCGATGGCTCTCGCATCTATCGCGGCTGGCGCCGACGGCTTGTTGATAGAGGTTCACAACAATCCCCAAGCAGCTATCAGCGATGGCGGACAATCGCTCAAACCTAGCAAGTTTCAGGCATTAATGGACAAGGCATCGCCAGTGGCTAAAGCCGTGGGCAGGGATATCTAAGATTTCTTGATGATCCTTCTACCCTGAATTATAATTCTTTCCTCGCAAATAAGCTTGATGGCTTCCGGGTATATTTTGTGCTCCGCTTTGTGTATTTTCTCCGCAAGCGTAAGCTCTGTATCGCTATCCGTTACCTCAACGACCGATTGTAAAATGATAGGACCCGTGTCAACACCTTCGTCAACAAGATGAACCGTAACGCCGGTGTATTTAACGCCGTATTCCAGAGCCTGCCTTACCGCGTGCATACCGGGGAAAGACGGCAAAAGTGCCGGATGCACGTTGATAATCCTATTCTTATAAGCCCTTACGAATAAAGGAGAAAGCACCCTCATAAAACCTGCCAGAACCACGTAATCTATTCTAAAGGGCTCAAGGGATTTTATTATTTCCTCTTCGTAGCTCTCTCTAGTTTTATAATCTTTATGATCAATAACTATGAAAGGGAGTTTATGCTTCTTAGCCCTTTCTATGGCATAGGCGCTGGAATTGTTGCAAAAAACAAGCGCTATATGGAGAGAAGAAATTTTAGCGTCTATTATCGCCTGAAGGTTTGTGCCGTTCCCTGACGCGAATACGGCTATTCTATTCTGGTCCGCCCTATTGTTATCCACCCTATTGTTATCCACCATGGACGCCCTCATCGCTAGGGGGCTGCAATATCTACAGCAGGCAGTTACATGTTGAGAGAAAAAAGAATCAGGGCAACTTCCTACTTTCCCACCCCCCTACGGGGGCAGTAGCATCGGCCTCAAAGAGCTTAACTTCCGGGTTCGGTATGGGACCGGGTGTTTCCTCTTTAGCATAATCACCCAGATTCTGATATGTAACTTACATGAAGATAAAACTTAGTCAAGACCTTCGATCAAAAATATGATTTAATAACATAACATTTTTTGCCCTGAAGAATATTGAACTAAGTCAAGAGAATAATATGAATCTTTCTATATACGATAAATTGAAGACCTTGTCAGAGAAATACGCATCAAACTTAAAACAAAGAATCGACGTTCATTCTAAAGAAATGAGAAAGGATGACAGGTCTCACTACCTAATATACAGAGTGCTAGATACAACTAACGAAGAGGGTGAACTAATAGGTCTTTACCAAAACAAAGGATGTTTTCTCTATAAATATGATGGTTCTTTTTTAGAAGAAGCGGCAATACTCTGCTTTGAGGACAAATTTGAGCACGCTCAAAGAAAAATTCGGATTCCAAATGTTCAAGGGAACAAACCGAAGACTTTTGAGATAGATTGCTTAGTAGAACCCGAAGCGTACGAAATTAACGAAATTAAATGGAGAGACGCGACAACCGATGGATATCATAGAACGAATTGCCAATAGTAAAGACTCATATAGAAACCAATCCAACGACGTCCTAGAAATTTTAAGCGAATTAAATGCCGTTCCCGTGCAAAGAAACAAAGGAATAGATGGATTTTTAAGGGGAAACAAAAATGAAACTTTATAACGCCTGCCAAAGAAACAATTATAAGAAGAAAATTGTCTTGAAAACGAATAGCAAAACAGGATATTCACTTTTTGAAAGCGACAAGACTAGTCATGGAATAATGGTTTTTGAAACCTTAAAAGACCTACAAATGAATATCAAATCACTATAAATATTTGGGCATCGCTTCCCTACGCCTCTTCCGCGTAGATTTTAATCGGATAGGTCTTCTTCCCAGCTCGCTTTAATTTTTTCATCGCTTTAATTTCAATCTGTCTAATCCTTTCCCTAGTTACGTTAAACTGGTGCCCGACTTCCTCAAGGGTGTATTCCTTCTTGTCATCAATACCAAATCTCATCCGGACAATGCTTTCCTCTCTGTTGTTAAGAGTCGAAGAAAGGACATTGCTTATTATTTGTCTGAGCTCTTTCATCTCCAAAGTTTCAGCAGGCGAAGCGGTGCTTGAATCTTCTATCAAATCAATCAGGATGCTATCATCCTTATCTCCAATCGGAGCGTCTAGTGAGACCGGATCCTTTGAGACTTTGAGTGCGTCAGTGATCTTGTCAACCGGCATGTGCGTTTTCTCGGCTATCTCTTCGGGAAGCGGCTCACGCCCCAACTCCTGCACTAGTTGCCTTGTCGCCTTCGCTATACGGTTAAGAATATCGTTCATGTGGGCTGGCACTCTTATTATTCTCGCCCGATCTGCAAGAGGTCTTGTAATCCCCTGTTTTATCCACCAGGTAGCATAAGTAGAAAATTTATAACCCCTCTTGTAGTCGAATTTCTCGACTGCCCTCATAAGACCCATGTTGCCCTCTTGTATCAGGTCGAGAAAAGGGAGACCTCGGTTAAGATAGTTGCGCGCGATACTAACAACCAGGCGGAGGTTGGATTCTATTAGCTTCTTACTCGCCCTATCAAATAATCGCTTGCCCTTTTCTATCTTTCTAAGCGATTTCTTGAGGTTTCGCATAGTTAAGTCAGTGAACCGCGCCGCCCTTTTCTCTTTATGGCTAGAGTCGCTTGCTTTCTTTTCGTATTCCGGCAAGTGATATAAACCCACTTGCACTCCGTTCACATAGCTTCCAGCGGCTGACAGAACCCTCTCCATTTGCCTAGCGTTTAAATTAATTGCCCTAAGGCACATAAACATCGCGGAATCATTGTTTCTGATCCTTTCAGAAAGGATTTTCCTCTTTCTCCACGAAGCCTTAATCAATTGCAAGCAGGCTTGATCGTTGTCCATACGAAGCTCATTTATAGCGTTTACGCAGTTCCTTATTCTCAGACGTTCCTCTTCGTCCTCCACCTGCACGGCGCAAGTGGGCATCCCAGTCTCCCTAGAAGAATCACTCGTATCCTCAACGTTAAGACTCCCTTTGTGAAGCTCTTCACTCAAGGCAAGAATCTCTTTTAGGATTACGGAAGAACCCAGCACACCCCTTGCAACTATTTTCCTGCCCACCTCTATTTCCCTTGCAATTCTTATTTCCTGCTCCCTGGTAAGAAGGGAATGTTCGGCTATTTCATGTAGGTAGGAGCGTATTAAGTCATGTTCATCCACGTTCTCGCCAACGTCATTAAATCTCAGTCTGCCTACGCCGCCGCCATTCTCGTCGCCGTTTTCATCGCCCAAGCGCTTATTGACGTCCCGCGAACATAAGCCTTTCTCTCCTATCTCACATCCCTCTGAATAACCTTGACCAGTAGAATCGTAAAGCCTCGTCCCTCTGACTGCCTCCATTCCTAATCGGTCTTTCTTGCTATTGCCCATCAGGTTCTCCATAGCCCCTATTATTTAGCTTAATCATATTGCTATACTCTATTAAAAGACGTTTTTGAGAAGAAAAGTCTTTGTTCTTGACCGCCTCCTGCATTTCCAATCGTAGGACTTTGAGCTTCTCTTGAGTCCTGCTCGACTTTAACTTATTAATACATCCGAGCAACATTTTATACGCTGTCTCTTTATCAAACACGCCGAGTGAGGGAGACATCAACGCTTCGGAAATAATCTCTTGGGACGAGCTGTTATTAAACCTAGCGAGAAGAGATGACGCGTCGCTCAAACCGTTTTCAATAAATTCTTCTAATATTGATTTTATCTCACGGCTCGAGATAAAATCACGCCAATCCTCTTTATTGACTAAAGCCGAAAGGTGAGGAAAATGAAGCAGTAGCTTTAAGACAAGCATCTCTCTATCGTTAGCTGCGGAAGCCCTTTTACCGGTTTCGCCGCCCGCCCGCGCTCCCCCGTATATGCTACCGCGACTTCTATCCGCCTTGACCATAGACAAAATCCCACTTTCCCTAACGCCAAGTCTCTCGGCTATCCTTTTGACGGAAGCGCTTCTTTCCACCGGGTTTTTAAGCTTAGCCAACAAAGCCGTAACCTCCATTACGCTTTGACGTAAAGTAATGCCGCCACTCGCAAACTTCCTTGCAGTCGCATCCACGACGAAATTAATTAGGTTCGTTGAATTTCGTATTAGATGCTGGAACTCCTCTTCTCCCTGAGATGAAATGAATGAATCCGGGTCTCCACCATCGGGAATGAGCGCGATGTAAGGCGTAACCTCGCGCTCCAAAAAAAGTTCAAGAGATCTAACGGCGGCCTTGGTTCCGGAGCTATCTCCATCGAATACCAAGATAACCTTGTCGGCGTAGCGCTTTAGAATAGAAACGTGCTCGCCCGTAAGGGCGGTCCCCAACGTAGCTACTACGTGTTTAATACCTCGGGAATAAAGGGACAGAAAGTCAGTATATCCCTCAACGACTATGGCTTCTCTCTGCTTTCTAATATAGTCTTTAGATTTATTAAGCCCATAAAAATTGCTTCTCTTATGGTAAATCTCAGATTCAGGAGAATTAATATACTTAGACACGTTCCCGTCAGCCCCTTGGTCTAAAACTCTTCCTCCAAAACCTATCACCCTTTGATCAACGTCCATAATCGGAAACATTATCCTATTTCTAAACCTGTCATAATACCCCTCGGCATTATTCCTTTTAACAATCAGACCTGTTCTCTCAGCAACGTCCAATGGAACCTTGCGCTTGACAAAAAGGTTAGCCAGCCCGTCCCAACCCTTGGGGGCATAACCCAGGGCAAACTCCTTTATAATCTCAGACCGTATATTTCTTTTTTCAAGGTAGCCTCTTGCCAGCTTAGCTTCTGGACTATTCAACAGGACGTCTTGGTAAAATTTGGAAGCTATAGAATTAACCTTATATAATCTACTGTTTTGAGATATTACTGACTTAAAATTGCGGATTGGGGAACGGCGCGTTTTTATTTCGACATTGGCTTTCTTAGCAAGCTCGGATAACGCTTCGGGAAAGGAAAGGTGGTTATATCTCATGTAAAAACCTATGAGGTCACCACCAGCCCCACAGCTAAAACAGTGAAACAAACCCTTTTCCTCATCGACATTCATAGAAGGGTTGCTATCATCATGGAATGGACAAATCCCTAAGTAGCTCTTTCCCTTTTTTTGGATAGATGTATAGCTTTGTACGAGGTCTATAATACTCAACCTCCTTTTTACTTCTTTAACAACATCCTCATTGTTAAACCTGTCCATCTATCATTTTTACTTAATTCATAATTGTCAACTTCTACCGCCGTGTCTCACAACGCGCTTTTTCGCGGCAAAGAGCTTTTTCTTCTTCTTTTCACTCGGTTTTTCGTAAAACTCTCTCTTTCTAATCTCGGCAATTACTCCCCCTTTCTCAACCTGTTTCTTAAATCTTTTAAGCGCGCTATCTATGCTCTCGTTGTTTCCTACAACAATTCCGGGCATTAACAAAACCTCCTTTTGTTTTAATAATGTTTAATACCGTTATTATTTTAACGCTACCGCTATTATCCTAAATTATTATTCTAATGCCTATAATAACGCCGTTCAACCTAGTGCACGCAAAGCGAGCGTGCCAAGAGCAAGATGAAACATAATCCGCAGCTTGTCAAGTCTAATAAAACCACTACCAGCTACTTTTTCTTGACATCTTTACCTTGTTGAACTTTCGGAAACACGCCGACCTTTCTTCTGTTTCCTAAAATCCGTTCTTCTTCCCCAGCGGTATCCAGATTATGCGCATCATATTCCTCATCCTGACGATGCTCTTCAAACCTGCTTATCCACGAATCCCGTTTCTTTCTAACGTTGTCAATCAGTCCCATTACTCTTCTTGTTACCCCCTTCTCTTTACTACCTCGCTGCTACTTGTTTATTCTCTCTGAATCCCATTTACAGACAGACGTTGTGCGGACAAAAGATAAAGATTTTAGCGCCCTCTACGACCTCTGGCGCCAACTGATGAGGAGAAATAAATATATAGTCAACCTCATAGCAAGACAATCCCCGCCCCTTTAAGCCTCAAAGCAGGGGAAGGCGCCTGCGCAACTTTAGACAGTCGCTGCTAATTCTATAGCTTCTGCCACCATCTCACCCAGCAGGTTAAGCCCACCCTGCCAAAAGTTAGGATCTTTTATATTCACCTCAACGAGTCTAAGCAGCTCATCTGGTGACCTACTCCCGCCCGAGGAAAGAAGCTGTATGTAACGCGGAACGAACGCGTCGCCCTCGCTTACGTATCTACCGTAAAGAGCCAAAGCCAAAAGCTCTCCAAAGGAATAAGCGTAGCAGTAAAACGGCGAATGAATAAAATGCGGTATATACATCCACCAGTAAGAGTAATCTTCCGTCATTTGAACGGAATCTCCAAACATAGGCTTATTAGCCTCTATCCATATTTCGTTTATCGCCTCGATAGCAAGCTCTCCCTTGCTCCTTCTGGCCTCGTGCATACGTTCTTCAAACCGTGTGAGCACAACCTGACGGAAAACTGTGGCAAATATATCTTCGAGTTTGCCGCATATAATGGAAAGCCTAGCTTGCGGGCTCGTTTCACCCTCCATTAAAGCGTGAAATACCAGCATCTCGGCAAACACGCTCGCAGTCTCCGCGGTCGTAAGCGGTGTATCGGACTGAAAATAGCCCTGCTCCCCTGAGAGGTATTGATGAACGCCGTGTCCCAACTCGTGAGCTAGCGTCATTACGTCCCTCATTCTGCCAGTGTAGTTTGTAAGCACGTAGGGATGTGCGCTCGGCACCGTCCCGTGGCTGAACGCCCCGCCCCGTTTCCCATCCCTTCGCTCGGAATCAATCCAGCGCTTTTCGAAAAACCTTTCGGCGATTGTGGACATCTTTGGAGAAAACTTGTTAAATGAGGTGAGTATGATTCTCCTACTCTCGTTATACGGGATTTTGTTAGAGTCCGAGAGGATTGGGGCGTAACGATCATAGTCATAAAAATTTCTTATGCCGAGCAGATTTTTCTTGAGCTTATAATATGAATCCACCATATCGTAGTTTCTCTCACAGGACTTCATAAGCGACTCGACGGTCTGTTTATCTATCTCGTTATCCAGATGGCGCGAAGCCATTGGATAAGCGAATGATCGCAGTCGGTCGCTTATGGAATGGTCGTGAACCAGGGTGTTAAAAATAAATGTGAGCACGTGCGCGTTTTCTTTGAGCCCCTTGGTAAGACCCCTTGCCGCGGCTTTTCTTTTCCGCCGATCGGGATCGTATAAAAGCGCGAGGGTTTCAGTTTCAGAAAGCGAAGCAATCTTGCCGTGTAGCCTCACCTTAAAGCGTATATTGCTTAGCGCTTCATCGAATAGCCTCTTAAAAGCCCTCGCTCCCGTGTTGTCCTTTTCGTCGCATACCTTCTCCTCTAGCTCACTCAACCTGTGGGGCTTATACTTTCTCTGTTTCTCTAGGAAATGGGCGTAATGCGATAGCACCTCGTCCCTAAGAAGCTTGTTAACCTTGTCACTGTTTAAGGCTATCCACTCAAGCTCAAAGAATATAAGGAGCTTTCTCACCTCAGTCGTTTTCTCCTGAACTTTTTGGAGAAACCCCCCGTGCTCAGGCTTGCTCGTATCGGCTGCGAAGACTAGGTAGGCGTAAGACAGCAATTTGCCGATCCGCTCGCTTATTGATTCAAGCTCCGTGACGGCTTTAAGGAGGGTGTTAGGGGTTAGGGACGGCGAATTTATCTTACCCCTGTATTTTTTCTCAAAGCTCTCTGCCTTCCTAAATAGATGGTCAATATCCTCTTCTATTTTGTGATCTTGAAGGCTTGAATAAAGATCGCTAAGATCCCAACTTGTCCCGTCTAATCCGACGTCCGCGTTCCCCACAGCATTAGCCATTTTCATATCCTCTCTTTAATGTTATTTAGTTAAAGAATAAGCTACTTCCTCATTTCCATATCACCAAGCCAATTCTATAGCTTGCCATTATCCAACCCTCTTTACTTCCTTTATACAATGCAATCTGATCCTTCACCCCGTGCAATCTGAGCCTTCACCCCGTCTCGCTTTACGCAATCGGTGCTGGGGCGGCGTGGCTTGAACAATTACGAAATAGACGTATAAGCCCCATCTCTTGCCCCTACTTAAACAATTGTATATGTTAAATGTTAGTATGTTAAAGGGGGTGGCTCAATGTTCAATATGATTTTCACTGTACTAAGCAGGTTTGTTGAAAGCTACGGATCTATCGTAATGCAAACGTCGAAAGACTGGTTTTTTCTCTATAGACTGGCTTTTATACCAGCTTCAATTTTAGTCTATTGCGCCACCTTCTTAGTTATAATGACCGTGCTTGCTATTATCATCTTCATCACCACGCCTTTATCTTATACCGTAAAGCCAATATATGAAAAGTGATTATAGCGCCCGCTGACAGATGAAAAACATGAAAACAAAGCTTGAATCTCTAATAGATAAAGATAGGCTACCCAATCATATAGCGATCATAATGGATGGAAACGGCAGGTGGGCGGAGAAGAAAAACGTGGAACGCATAAGGGGATACGAAGAGGGGATAAAATCGGCGCGGGCGGTAGCGCGGGCTTGTGAGGAACTTGGCGTTAGGAACCTAACCCTGTATGTGTTTTCGGTCCAAAACTGGAAGAGACCCGCAGACGAAGTCAGATTCCTAATGGAGATGTTAAAACAATACCTGCTGAATGAACGCGACTCGCTTATAAAAAACGATATAAGGCTAAATGCGATAGGGAGGACGCACGAGCTCCCCCCGGACGTGCATAAAGCACTTACCGATACTATAAAAGAGACGGGGCATTGCCAGCTCATGAACCTAACCCTGGCGCTTAGCTATGGCGGGAGGGAAGAAATAATAGACGCGGCTAAGCAAATAGCCACTGATGATAAGATAAATATCGAAGACATTGATCAGGCTACCTTTTCCCGCTTTCTATATGCACACGATCTGCCGGAGCTAGACCTGCTGATACGAACTAGCGGCGAAATGAGGCTCTCTAACTTTCTGCTATGGCAGATCGCCTATGCAGAGATATACGTAACTAGGACTCTCTGGCCTGACTTTAGAAAAAGACACCTTGTTAAAGCCATACTCAACTATCAGAGGCGAGAGAGGAGATTCGGACTCATAGGCGAGCAGGCGAGAAAAGTTCGGATAAAATTTTGAAGAGAATTTCCATACTCGGCTCAACGGGCTCAATAGGAAGACAGACGCTCGAAGTTGTCTCACGATTCCCAGAGCGCTTTTGCGTAGTAGGACTCGCCGCTGGCAAGAACGTTAGACTACTTGAAGAACAGATCGCGAAGTTTAGACCCAAAGTAGTATCCGTCACCAACGGAGAATCAGCCAGAGAGCTCTCTCATAAAGGGATCGAGGTTTTATACGGAGAGAAGGGGGCGAGCACGATAGCTGCTTTGGACGAGGCGGATTTGGTCGTGTCGGCTATGGTCGGCGCAGCGGGTCTCAAGCCCACACTATCCGCCGTAAAAGCAGGGAAAGACGTAGCTTTAGCGAATAAAGAGTCTCTTGTTATAGCAGGGGAAATCATAACAAGAGAGGCAAGAAAGAGCGAAGCCTCCCTGCTACCGGTTGATAGCGAGCACAGCGCGGTCTTTCAGGTTCTCGCACGTGGGCGGCCACCGTCCTCGCGCATACTCAAAGAAGGGTTAAAAGACGTCCAAAGACTTATACTAACGGCTTCGGGGGGACCGTTTCTAAACACCCCTAAGAAAGAATTGGATAGGGTATCGGTTGCGCTCGCCTTAAATCATCCGACGTGGAAAATGGGGAGAAAAATCTCCATAGATTCAGCTACGTTAATGAATAAAGGCTTTGAGGTAATCGAGGCAAGTTGGCTTTTCGGATTTGCCCCCAAAAACATATCGGTATGGATTCACCCTCAGAGCATAGTGCACTCTATGGTAGAATACATAGATGGGTCGGTCATCTCGCAAATGAGCGAGCCCGATATGAAAATACCGATTGCCTATGCGCTCTCCTACCCTGATAGGATATCGCTAAGCCATAAAATTGACGCGGAGGAAGACGCTCATATTAGCTTTGGGGCTTGCCCTAACGGCTTTGGTGAGCTTAGCTTTATGGGGGTGGATTATGAAAGATACCCCTGCCTATCAATAGCCTTGGACGCTTTACAACAAGGAGGCGACGTGCCGTCCGTAATAAACGGGGCGAACGAGGTCGCGGTAGAGGCGTTCTTATCGGAACGGATCGGTTTCACTGATATTGCGCGTATTGTAAGAAAGGTTATGAATTCACACAGAGCTGGACCTGCCTCCGAGCTCGAAGAAGTGTTAGAAAGCGACGAGTGGGCGAGAAAAAAAACATTGTCACTCTTAGATCGTTAGTATTGTAGGAGGAGTTAAGTGACCGCGATAATAGCATTTATTTTTGTCATAGCAATTTTAGTATTTGTACACGAGTTAGGACACTTCCTAGTAGCGAAATGGAGTGGTGTGAGGGTAGAAAAGTTCTCACTCGGCTTTGGGAAAAAGCTACTGGGGATCACCAGAGGCGAGACGGAATACATTATCTGTATGTTACCGCTGGGGGGATACGTAAAAATGTATGGCGAGGGGGGCGAGGGAGGAGTTATCGTAGATTCGGTAGAACCCGGATCAAACGCAGAAAAGGTTGGATTCCGCTCAGGCGACAGAATTGTCAACATAGAAGACGTAGAGATAGAACACATTGACAAGTGGAGTAATGTAAAAGCCATTCTGGACAAGGAGCCAGAAAGTAAATGCAAATTCACAATTGATAGAGACGGCAAGCGGTTCACCCTAAGCACCTTACCTCTGAATCTCAACGGAGCGCAAAACTACTCAGAAATAGAATATCCAAGAAGTTTCTCTAATCAGTCTATTATAAAAAGGTTTTTGATAGTATTGGCGGGTCCTTTTATGAACTTTCTCTTGCCATTTGTTTTCCTGCCGATCGTTTTCATGTTAGGCATCGCAGTGCCCGCTTATCTTGAGCAATCACCGGTAATCGGATACATAACCCCTAAGTCATCCGCCGATAAGGCTGGCTTTCTAAAGGGAGACAAGGTGCTTGAGATTGACGGCAGGGAAGTCTCTACGTGGAAAGAAGTGAATTTGGAGTTACAGACCAATATAGACGCGATCGTCAGCGTGTTAATAGAGAGAGAAGGTGAAACCCAAAGGCTGGAGCTCAAAGCGGCGGCTTCACCTGAAGGAATTGTAGTCGCAGGATTCGGAGAGGCAACTGAAGCCAGGGTCGGAGGGGTTATAACCGACACGCCGGCGGACAAAGCCGGAATTAAAAGAGGAGATAGAATAGTGGCGATAGACGGAGAGCCGATTTCCGACTGGAGCCACATGTCTTCGGTAATCAGACGCAACGCCAGCAATCAGTTGATCATGGGAATAGAGAGAGAGCATATCACCGACCCCCAATCCAGTGGGGGGCAGGCTTCTGGGCGGGGAATTGAAACGTTTGACGTGCAGATAACCCCTGAGCCTCGCGGAGAAGGGGGCAAAGGAGCGATAGGAATACAGGTTTACAAAGAAGAAACGCTTAAGAAATACGGCTTTTTCGAGTCTATCGTGAACGGGGTAAAGGGGGCGCTCGGCATGATAATAGAAGTGACGACTCTTTTATTCGGATTCCTCTATAAACTGATTACAGGAAAAATTGCGCTTGGCGCGGCAGGTAAAAGCCTCGCTGGGCCGATACTGATAGCAAAGGTGTCGGGCTCGGCAGCTGAGAGTGGAATTGCCATGCTTCTCCAGTTTACCTGCTTTATAAGCATCAATCTCGCAATAATAAACCTTTTTCCCATACCTATGCTAGATGGCGGGCACGTCGTCTATCTGACAATAGAAGCGATTAGGCGAAAACCCCTTAGTGCAAGGATACTCAACACGAGTCAGCGTATAGGATTCGCAATTCTAATTTGTATAATGGCTCTGGCTATCTATAACGATGTATCTCGCGTCAAGGGCGATATATTGAGTTCACTTAACCGTGTGATAGAAGTTTTCAGGTGAGAAGTATGATAAGCCGTCGCACTTTGGGCGACTGGCTCTAAAACCCGCTATTGCCGTCTGCGCCATTTTGACAATAAGCAACAGGAAGAATTAAAGTGACTATGAACTCAGATGAAAAACAGATTTTAGAAGTTAATAACAGGTTTTACGAAGCCTTGGGCAGTAGAGATATTGAGCTAATGCGAACAGTATTCGTCCAGAATAAGAGAGCCGGATGCACTCACCCGGGATGGATTATGCTTGAGGGCTGGGACGCTATTATGCAAAGCTGGGAAAATGTATTTGACCCAAAGGATACGTTGGACGTAAGGCTCCATAATCTAACAGTTGATATAGTAGGCGACTCCGCATGGGTAACCTGCGTTCAGGAGATTATTTACATAAAAAGGGAGCCTATGATGATGAACGTCTCTATATCAACTAACATATTTGAGCGCACTGAGTCGGGATGGCTTATGGTCATACACCAAGCCTCTCCGATTCCATTCGAGGCTACGGAGGACGTGGAAGATAGAAAGTTGCAGTGAGGAGATTAAGACTTGGAACTTATACTTCCAATTTCAATAGCGCTCGCAGCGTTTCTCGCCCTTAACATAGGGGCTAATAATTCAGCCGCCTCAATGGCTACCGCCTATGGAGCCGGTGTCCGAACCAAACGTCAAGCTACGGTAATAATAGCCGTTTTCGCTTTGCTGGGGGCAATAATAGCAGGCGCCCCCGTAGTGCGCACCCTTGGCAAGGGACTTGTTCCGAGTGAAATACTATCGTCTCACGTAGGCTTGGTTTTAATTATTTTCGTAATAGCGATAATTTTCGTATCGTGGGCGAACGTGGCGCGTGTGCCAATAGCCACTACGCACGCCATAGTCTGCGCCATAGCGGGCGTAGGGCTTTACGCGGGATCGTTGAACACGGGGAAGTTTACTGAAATAATCATCTGGTGGGTTGCGGCGCCAGCCCTCGCCTGGGTAATCAATTATCTCGTCGCTAGATTCTTGTATTTCAAGACGCTCAAGTTTCTCTCGGACCGTTATCAGGAAGCCAGCATCAATAGGATATTAATTGTTATGATTACCATCTCTGGCTCTTTTCTCGCCTTCTCGGCAGGGGCTAATAATTCAGCGAACGCCATTGGACCGATTGTTGGTCTTGGGCTCATTAGCTCTTTTGACGGAGCTGTCTTAGCCGGGTTGGCTATGGGCGTAGGGGCGCTGCTGTTCGGGGGCAGGGTGCTTGAGACGGTGGGCAAGGAGATCACTGAGATTTGCATTATAAGAGCCGTCTCGGTTGAATTTACGGGGGCTGCTCTTATCCTCGTCGCCTCTTTCTCAGGCATTCCCGTTTCAATAGCAGAAATAGTTACCTCTGGCATAATAGGGTTCTCATGCGCTCAGAATGGATTTGCGGCAACGGCGCGCAATCGCCATGTTGTGCGTATAGCGTTCTTCTGGATCGTAATACCTTTCATAGCCGTGGCTATGGGGTATGGTTTGTCGTCTCTATATTTTGATTACAACGTAGGTGCGATTATAAGTAAGAGCGTAGGCTTTTAATTTATTCGCATGCTGCAGACGCGTAGGTGCAGGTTTATTAAGCGAGGGGGCGGGAATGATTGAGGGCATCTCTCCCAAGCCCCCGACAAGGAGATAACATTAAGAGCGAGTTTCCATCTAATTAAGAAGGAGGCACCAAACAATTAATCTTTCAAGCAACGATGATCAAGAATCACTGAACGTCAACGAAACTAGACCGAAATTTTCCGCCGCGCAGGTGAATGAGTTAAACAGTAGGTTTGAAAAGAGCGGTCCCGAGGAGATTCTTAGGTGGGCTTACGACAAAGCGCGTTCGCCACTGCGGCTGAGGGTCGCACTCGCGACCAGCTTTCAGTCACAGGGAGTAGTCCTTATAGATATGCTTATGAACGTTCGCCGCAACCCCGATCCCGACCAAGCACCTACGGATGCTATACCCATCTTTACGCTCGACACAGGAAGGCTAAATCAAGAAACTTACGACGTGATGGACCGTATTCGTAGTGCCTACGACACTAGGATAGAAATCCTATTTCCGAACAAGAACGAAGTTGAAAGGATGGTAAACGACCACGGAATCAACCTCTTTTACAAGGGCAGACAAAATAGAATCTTGTGCTGCGAAGTTCGTAAGGTAAAGCCCCTCAATAGATACCTTGTAGGGCTAGACGCATGGATTACCTCAATAAGAAGGGATCAGACCGAGAACAGAACAAGTGCAATGAAATTCGAGATGGACGAGCTCCACGGCGGAATACTAAAGATAAACCCAATTGTCGATTGGTCTTCCGAGCAGATATGGGATTATGTAAGGAAAAACAAGGTGCCTTACAATAAACTTCACGACCTTGGTTACCCCAGCATCGGGTGTGCCCCATGCACGCGGGCAGTTGAGCCCGGACAGGATCCGAGGTCGGGTCGCTGGTGGTGGGAAAAGGAAGCCAACAAGGAATGCGGGCTGCATTTTGCGCACGACAAATGACGTGTAGGGGTACCCACATAACAACCACAGCTCAGGGTGACCACAAGTGTCGCCCCTACCCTACCCCCCCCCCCGTCATTCCCGTCACCGGGCGGGAATCCAGAAAGAGGGTCGGGGAACGATAATCACTTCCTTTCCTCTCTCCATCCCCTCTGGATTCCTGCCCTTGCTTAATACATACAGGAACGTGCTTTCACAGAAATGACGATTTAGACATATCACTCAACTCGTCACTACCGACCACTTCATTGGTGATATTCATCTTTAATTTCCAAAGCGTGGAACAGACTGTTGGAAGAAAATCTGTAGCTATTTATAAAGTTAAAGGGGAAAACTACTTGATCATCCCATATTTATTGTGTAGAAGTACTTAACTATATATACATATTAAGGAGACAAGAAATGAATATCCAAGTATCTAGTATGTCTTTCTCCATCCTATTAGGGATTCTTTCACTCACAATTGGCTTATCAACTCACTCTAGGGCGCAGGAGACAGTCCCGGGCGCGCCTCAGGAAGTTAGAGCGGCAGCGGGAAGATCACAGGTAACGTTGAACTGGGCTAATCCTAATAACTCCGACATCACGAAGTATCAGGTAAGGTGGTGGGGCAATGATAATGGTGAATACAGAGTCTGGACTGACATTCCTGGGAGTCATAAGGACACAACCGATTACACGGTGAGTGGGCTGATCAACGGCAAAAAGCATAGCTTCTACATCCGCGCTATAGTCGGCGATGCTATAGGAGAGGAGTCCTCGCGCGTCACGGCGACGCCAACAACACCAACAACAACAACAATTCCGGGCGCGCCTCAAGGAGTTACAGCGACAGTAAACATATCACAGGTAACGTTGAACTGGGCTAATCCTAATAACCCCCGCATCATGAAGTATCAGGTCAGATGGTGGGGTGATAATGGCAAATACAAAACCTGGACTGACATTCCGAACAGTGGACAATTCACGACGTCTCACACGGTGAGGTATCTGCCCAACGACGTAAGGTATAGCTTCTACATCCGCGTTATAGTAAACGGCTATGCTATAGGAGAGGAGTCCTCGCGCGTCACGGCGACGCCAGCAACAACACCCGTGCCAGGGCCAATCCCCGCGCCTCAGGGAGTTACAGCAACACCAGGAGAATCACAGGTAACGTTGAAATGGAGTAATCCTAATAACCCCGACATCACGAAGTATCAGGTCAAGCGGTGGACTCCATATAACCACGCATACAAGACCTGGACCAACATGCCAAACAGTGGAGCAGACACGGTCCTTTACACGGAGCGATTTCTAGACAACGGTACCCTCTATCGCTTCCAAGTTCGTGCAGTCGTTGGCAACATTCCGGGACAGGAATCCGCTATCGTTACGGGGATACCGGGGGATCAGGTCCCGAGCAGTCCTGCAAATCTTACGGTGACACCGGGGGATCAGGTCCCGAGCAGGCCCTCAAATCTTACGGGGATACCGGGGGACGGCAAGGTGGAGCTATCATGGGATAAGCCTAGTAACCCCGACATCACGAAGTATGAGGTAAGGTGGTGGGGCTATAATAACAAATACATGGTCTGGACTGAAATTCCGGGGAGTGATAAGGACACGACTTCTTACACGGTGAGTGGGCTGACCAACGGCGTAAGCCATAATCTCTACATCCGCGCTATAGTCGGCGAGGTTGTAGGAGATTCGTCCCGGCGCATCACGGTAATGCCAACAACGGGAGCGCCAGAGCTAGCCCCAGGTGCTCCTGCAAACCTTACGGCAACGCCGGGCAATAGTGAGGTAACGTTGTCATGGGATAAGCCTAGTAACCCCGACATCACGAAGTATGAGGTAAGGTGGTGGGGCTATAATAACAAATACATGGTCTGGACTGACATTCCAAACAGTGATAAGGACACGACCGCTTACACGGTGAGTGGGCTGACCAACGGCGTAAGGCATAATCTCTACATCCGCGCTATAGTCGGCGAGGTTGTAGGAGATTCATCCCTGCGAGTCACAGCGACACCTGAGGATCCTCACAACACCGATACTATTGAAGCTCCAGAAAAGCCCCAAGCACTTACGGCAACAGTGGGCGATGGTGAGGTAACCTTGTCATGGGATGATCCTCTTAACTCTGACATCACGAAGTATCAGTTCAAGTGGTGGGTCCCCACTGACACTAGCAAATACAGGGTCTGGACTGACATTCCGAACAGTGGACAATTCACGACTTCTCACACGGTGATAGGGCTGACCAACGAAGTCGAACATTACTTCCGCATCCGCGCGATTGCTGGCAACCTTCTAGGAACACAGACCGACCCAGTCACAGCAACACCTGAGGATCCTCACAACATAATTGAGTTTATTGACACCGATACTATTGAAGCTCCAGAAAAGCCCCAAGGACTTACGACAACAGTGGGCGATGGTGAGGTGACCTTGTCATGGAATGATCCTCTTAACTCCGACATCACGAAGTATCAGTTCAAGTGGTGGGTCCCCACTGACGCTAGCAAATCCTCAGACTGGACTGACATTCCGAGCAATGAACAATTCACGACTTCTTACACCGTGAGTGGGCTGACCAACGAAGTCGAACATCACTTCCAAATCCGCGCGATTGCTGGCAACATTGTAGGAACACCGTCTGACCCAGTCATAGCAACACCTGAGGATCCTCACAACATAATTGAGTTTAATGACGCTGAAGGTTCTGCAGTAAAACAGGGCGGTGATGATTATGATAATAAGGACACGACTTCTACATCACAAAAAATTGTGTTAGAAGAAGGGAGAACGTATAAGTTCAGCAAGGCAGAGACGACTTTATTTGACCCAACGTCCGACTCTGCCCTCAGCAGTATCGGGAGAGGAGAAAAGGAAGAAGGTAAGAGCGCGTTGCTAGAAATACCAAATGGAGTGAAAATAAAGATAGAGGGCAATGGAGCCATAATAGAGCGGGACGCAGATTTAGGCTGCGATGATGATAGTGCAAAGAAGTTCCGTATATTTTCAGTAGCCGAGGGTGGTATCCTATATATTGAAAATGCGACAATCAGAGGCGGGTGTGTAGAAGGTGGGGGCGGAGCTATACTGAATAGAGGTGAGCTAGAGCTAAAGGGCGTTACGTTGAGAGATAACAAAGCGTCGGAGAACGGCGGAGCGATAAAGAACGTGGAGGGGGGAATAGTAACTCTGTCATCTACGACTATAACTAACAACTTTGCATCTTCAGGGGGAGGCATATACAACGATGGATGTTCAACCGTCAACGTAGAGGACATGGATACGAGTATAGAAGAGAATGGAGGGGGAGACTGTGAGGGATGTGATTCTGAAAGTTGCGGAGGAGGCAGGGGATGCTCTCTTATTGGTGCAGAAGGAAAGGGTGAAGGCGCTGGGGTTTTAGCTCTTCTATTGCTGTTAGTAGCACTCATCCCCGCAGTTCGTATTTGTAGTAGGTTGAGGGTAGGTTCAAGCAGCAGCCCCTTGTTGTAGGGGTAACCCTTCCCAATCAAGTTTCTTTATATTCCCCTCTCCCTACTGGGAGAGGGATACAGGGTGAGGGTGCTTCTCCATCATTCCCACCCTTTCCATCACCTGTAGGGGTAACCCTTGTGGTTACCCATCTCCACCATACCTCAGGGCAACCACAAAAGCAGGGAACAATTCAGACTTCCCTTTACACATACCCCCTGGACACCCCTGCCCTCGCTTAATACATACAGGTACGTGCTTTCACAGAAATGACGATTTAGACATATCACTCAACTCGTCACTACCGACCATTTCATTGGTGATATTCATCTTTAATTTCCAAAGCGTGGAACAGACTGTTGGAAGAAAATCTGTAGCTATTTATAAAGTTAAAGGGAAAAACTACTTGATCGTCCCATATTTATTGTGTAGAAGTACTTATATACATATTAGGGAGACAAGCAATGAATATCCAAGTATCTAGTATATCTTTCCCCATCCTATTAGGGGTTCTTTCACTCACAATTGGCTTATCAACTCACTCTAGGGCGCAGGAGACAATCCCGGTCGCGCCTCAGGGAGTTACAGCGACAGCGGGAAGATCACAGGTAACGTTGAACTGGGATAATCCTAATAACTACGACATCACGAGCTATCAGATCAGGTGGTGGGGCGATAATGGCAAATACAGGGTCTGGACTAAAATTCCGGGGAGTGATAAGGACACAACCTCTTACACTGTGAGGGGGCTGATCAGCGGCGTAAGGCATAGCTTCTACATCCGCGCTATAGCAGACGGCTATGCTATAGGAGAGTCGTCCTCGCGCGTCACGGCGACGCCAACAGCCCCGGTCGCGCCTCAGGGAGTTACAGCGACAGCGGAAAGATCACAGGTAAAGTTGAACTGGGATAATCCTAATGACTCCGACATCACGAGCTATCAGATCAGGTTGTGGGGCGATAATGGCGAATACAGGGTCTGGACTAAAATTCCGGGGAGTGATAAGGACACAACCTCTTACACTGTGAGGGGACTGATCAACGGCGTAAGGTATAGCTTCTACATCCGTGCTATAGTAGAAGGCGATGCTATAGGAATAGGAGAGGAGTCCTCGCGCGTCACGGCGACGCCAACAATACCAACAACAAGTCCGGGCGCGCCTCAAGGAGTTACAGCAACAGCAGACATGTCAAATGTAAAGTTGAACTGGGATAATCCTAATAACCCCCGCATCACGAAGTATCAGGTCAGATGGTGGGGCGATAATGGCAAATACAAAATCTGGACTGACATTCCGGGGAGTAATAAGGACACGACCGATTACACGGTGAAGTATCTGCCCAACGACGTAAGGTATAGCTTCTACATCCGCGTTATAGTAGACGGCGATGTTATAGGAGAGGAGTCCTCGCGCGTCACGGCGACTCCAGCAGAAACACCCACGCCAGGGCCAACCCCCGCGCCTCAGGGATTTACAGCGACAGCAGGCATATCACAGGTAACGTTGAAATGGGATAATCCTAATAACCCTAACATCACCGAGTATCAGGTCAAGCGGTGGACTCCATATAACCAAGCATACAAGGCCTGGACCAAAATGCCAAACAGTGGAGCAGACACGGTCCTTTACACGGAGCGATTTCTACGCAACGGCACCCTCTATCGCTTCCAAGTTCGTGCAGTCGTTGGCAACATTCCGGGACAGGAATCCGCTATCATTACGGTGACACCGGGGGATCAGGTCCCGAGCAGTCCTGCAAATCTTACGGTGACACCGGGGGATCGGGCCCCGGGCAGTCCTGCACATCTTACGGGGACACCGGGGGACGGACAGGTGGAGCTATCATGGAGCAATCCTAATAACCCCAACATTACGAAGTATCAGTTCAAGTGGTGGGGACATAATGGCAAAGACAAAGCCTGGACTGACATTCCGGGGAGTGATAAGGACACGACCGATTACACGGTGAGTGGGCTGACCAACGGCGTAAGCCATGACTTCTACATCCGCGCTATAGTCGGCGAGGTTGTAGGAGAGGAGTCCTCGCGCATCACGGTAATGCCAACAACGGGAGTGCCAGAGCTAGCCCCGGGCGCGCCTCAGGGAGTTACAGCGACACCAGGAATATCACAGGTAACGTTGTCATGGGATAATCCTAATAACCCTAACATCACCGAGTATCAGGTCAAGCGGTGGACTCCAATTAGCGGCGCATACAAGGACTGGACTAACATGCCGGGGAGTGATAAGGACACGACCGATTACACGGAGCGATTTCTACGCAACCGCACCCTCTATCGCTTCCAGGTCCGCGCAATGGCTGGCAATGTTGAAGGAAAGCCATCCGTTGTTATTACGGGGATACCGGGTCCGGGCAGGCCCTCAAATCTTACAGGGATACCGGGGGACGGCAAGGTGGAGCTATCATGGAGCAATCCTAGCAACCCTAACATCACGAAGTATGAGGTAAGGTGGTGGGGCTATAATAACAAATACAAAGACTGGACTGACATTCCAAACAGTGATAAGGACACGACTTCTTACACCGTGATAGGGCTGACCAACGGCGTAAGCCATAATCTCTACATCCGCGCTATAGTCGGCGATATTGTAGGAGATTCGTCCTCGCGCATCACGGTAATGCCAACAACGGGAGTGCCAGAGCTAGCCCCGGGCGCGCCTCAGGGAGTTAAAGCGACAGCAGGAATATCACAGGTAACGTTGTCATGGGATAAGCCTAATAACACTAACATCACGAAGTATCAGGTAAGGTGGTGGGGCTATAATAACAAATACATGGTCTGGACTGACATTCCAAACAGTGATAAGGACACGACTTCTTACACGGTGATAGGGCTGACCAACGGCGTAAGCCATAATCTCTACATCCGCGCTATAGTCGGCGATATTGTAGGAGATTCATCCCTGCGAGTCACAGCGACACCTGAGGATCCTCACAACACCGATACTATTGAAGCTCCAGAAAAGCCCCAAGCACTTACGGCAACAGTGGGCGATGGTGAGGTGAACTTGTCATGGGATGATCCTCTTAACTCCGACATCACGAAGTATCAGTTCAAGTGGTGGGTCCCCACTGACACTAGCAAATACAGGGTCTGGACTGACATTCCGAACAGTGGACAATTCACGGATTCTTACACCGTGAGTGGGCTGACCAACGAAGTCGAACATTACTTCCGCATCCGCGCGATTGCTGGCAACGTTCTAGGAGCACAGACCGACCCAGTCACAGCAACACCTGAGGATCCTCACAACAGAATTGAGTTTAATGACACCGATACTATTGAAGCCCCAGGTGCTCCTGCAAACCTTACGACAACAGTGGGAGATGGTGAGGTGAACTTGTCATGGAATGATCCTCTTAACTCCGACATCACGAAGTATCAGTTCAAGTGGTGGGTCCCCACTGACACTAGCAAATCCTCAGACTGGACTGACATTCCGAACAGTGGACAATTCACGGATTCTTACACCGTGAGTGGGCTGACCAACGAAGTCGAACATCACTTCCAAATCCGCGCGATTGCTGGCAACATTGTAGGAACACCGTCTGACCCAGTCATAGCAACACCTGAGGATCCTCACAACATAATTGAGTTTAATGACGCTGAAGGTTCTGCAGTAAAACAGGGCGGTGATGATTATGATAATAAGGACACGACTTCTACATCACAAAAAATTGTGTTAGAAAAAGGGAGAACGTATAAGTTCAGCAAGGCAGAGACGACTTTATTTGACCCAACGTCCGACTCTGCCCTCAGCAGTATCGGGAGAGGAGAAAAGGAAGAAGGTAAGAGCGCGTTGCTAGAAATACCAAATGGAGTGAAAATAAAGATAGAGGGCAATGGAGCCATAATAGAGCGGGACGCAGATTTAGGCTGCGATGATGATAGTGCAAAGAAGTTCCGTATATTTTCAGTAGCCGAGGGTGGTATCCTATATATTGAAAATGCGACAATCAGAGGCGGGTGTGTAGAAGGTGGGGGCGGAGCTATACTGAATAGAGGTGAGCTAGAGCTAAAGGGCGTTACGTTGAGAGATAACAAAGCGTCGGAGAACGGCGGAGCGATAAAGAACGTGGAGGGGGGAATAGTAACTCTGTCATCTACGACTATAACTAATAACTTTGCATCTTCAGGGGGAGGCATATACAACGATGGATGTTCAACCGTCAACGTAGAGGGCATGGATACGAGTATAGAAGAGAATGAAGGGGGAGACTGTGAGGGATGTGATTCTGAAAGTTGCGGAGGAGGCAGGGGCTGCTCTCTTATTGGTGCAGAAGGAAAGGGTGAAGGCGCTGGGGTTTTAGCTCTTCTATTGCTGTTAGTAGCACTCATCCCCGCAGTTCGTATTTGTAGTAGGTTGAGGGTAGGTTCAAGCAACAGCCCCTTGTTTTAGGGGTAACCCTTCCCAATCAAGTTTCTTTATATTCCCCTCTCCCAGTAGGGAGAGGGATACAGGGCGAGAGTGCTTCTCCATCATTCCCGCCTTTCCATCACCTGTAGGGGTAACCCTTGTGGTTACCCATCTCCACCATACCTCAGGGCAACCACAAAAGCAGGGAACAATTCAGACTTCCCTTTACACATACCCCCTGGACACCCCTGCCCTCGCTTAATACATACAGGAACGTGCTTTCAAACTGTGCTCGTTATAGGCAGATAGACCTTGAACGTCGTCCCTTTACCCATCTCACTCTCCACTAGAATAGCCCCGCGGTGCTTGGCTACGACCTGATAAGCGAGGAACAAGCCAAAGCCCGACCCTTCTTTCTTAGTAGTATAAAAGGGACTAAAGATTTTGTCCAGGGAGCTATCGAGTATTCCCCTGCCAGTATCCTTTATCTCCACTACCAATGAGTTCTGACCTTTTAGCTTGTGCTCGGTAAGCCACCTTGTAGAAATCTCTATCATTCCCTCGCCGTCAATTGACTGGCAGGCATTTTTAATAAGGTTCAAAAAAACCTGCTTTAGCGAATTCATATCGCCGTGAATAGGGGGTAGCGTAACGTCGTAGTTTTGTTTATAAGTAACGTGGGAGGCTGATGCCGTCTGCTGCTCGAGATATACGATCTCCATAAGTATTTCGTGGACGTCTATGGGCTCCAGCGTCCCTTCGGCAAAGGGTTCTAGCTGCCTTAGCGTGTCAAGAAGAGACCGAAGCCTATCCACTTCTTTAGTTATTATTTCAGCGCACTTCACAGTCTCCTTGTCGCCCGCGTCATTGACGAGCAGTTGAGCGGCTCCTCTTATTCCGCTAAGAGGGTTCTTTAGCTCATGCGCAAGCCCCTGCACTAAGTCACCCAACTCTGAAGCCGATACCTCCTGCGCGTTTTTGGTATTTAGAAACTTGCTTGCAGTAAGGTCTTTTATTTCTACAAGGGCGCCTTTTATTCTGCCATGCTTTGTAAACAGGGGTGACGCTACGGGCTGGATGGAGATTTTGTTGCCATCTCTTAGAAGCGGCTGCATTGCGTCTCCAAACACTGTTCTACCCTCTTCAAGCGCCCTTCTAGCTACGCGCTCGACCCCTTCGGGCATGAAGACACTCGAAGGCTTTCCCTGCGCCTTTTTTCGTGATATTCTGAATTTAGACTCGGCATTGTCGTTCATATCTTGAACGTAAAAATTCTTATCCAGTATTACTATAGATTCAGGTAACGAATCGAATATCTCCTTAAAATTTACCTTTTCTCTAGTCATTGTTTTTCTAGTCATTTCCGGGTTTTTCTAGTCATTTCTAGGCAATTAACGGGAAGCGATAAAACATCCAAATATGAAGGAGAATACTAGGGGGAATAGTATCATACGCTTGTCCACGTGTCAGGCATGCTCCCGAATCCCCACTTAGAAAATATATGTGGAGATATATCGTCGCGTCCTCTACGCACCTCATTTGCATATAGGAAATAGAGTTAAGAAGTCGTATAACCGCCATTATGAACTTGCCTGCTCCGAACAAATATCATCATACTGCTGCATCAAATACCAGTGAGCGGAGGCAAGGAACTTTATTGACAGCGACGCGCAGGCGAGGGTAAATTCTCCCCCCATAATGTCTCTAAGCTACAGAGAAAGGCTAAAGAAGATTTTGCAGGAGAAATCTATCCTAAGGGGCAACTTTACCCTAGCTTCTGGTGAGAGAAGTGATTATTACATAGATGCTAGACTCACGACTCTCGACTCCGAAGGGGTTAATCTAATAGGCAAGGTATTCCTTGAGGAAATCAAAAAAGATTCTTCTATTAATGCCGTGGGTGGACCTACGATAGGAGCTGACCCCATAGTGGGTGCCGTCCTCTCCACAAGCTACGAGCAGGACTATCCAATGAAGGGGTTTTTAGTCCGCAAGAGTGAAAAGGGGCACGGAACGGGAAGGCTGATAGAGGGCGACTTGCAACGCGGGGATAAGGTCGCAATAGTGGAAGACGTTGTAACAACTGGGGGATCAGTTATCAAAGCCATCGAAGCCGTGCGAGACCGCGGCGCTCAGGTTGAGAAACTGCTTGCCATAGTAGATAGAAAAGAGGGGGCGGAAACAAGGCTTCGTGGGATGGGCATCCAGTTCTACCGCGTATTTGACATAGGCGATTTATTGTCTCTCATTTGACTTTGATTATCTATCTACAGCTTAATCTGTATCCTTTATTCAATCTCTAGTGTAAATTATCACTGATAGTATTGACTCTTAGTATTATTAACCCTTACGAGAAATAGTATGCCGTCGATAAAAGAAACCAGGAATAGGATGGTTCAATTCGTTTTTCCTGAACACGCTAACACGCACGGGACGCTCCACGGAGGCAGGTTGATGGACTGGATTATGCTAGCGGGCAGCATCAACTCCTCACGAACCGCCAAAGGCATCACCGTTTTGGGTGCTACCGACAGCATTGATTTTCTAAATCCCGTCAAGGTGGGAGAAATCGTCACGCTAGATGGTTGGATAGAATACATAGGCTCAAGCTCCATGGAGATAGGCGTAACCGCCTATTCAGAAAACCCTGAGACAGGTGAAAGAAAGCTGGCGACCTATTCTCACATGGCGTTCGTCGCTGTGAACAAAGACGGAGACACAAGAAACATCACCGAGAATATAACCCCTTTTGACGGGGACGAGGCGTCTATTTACGCTCAGGCGCAAAAGAGAAGGGAAAGCAGGTTGCCTGAAATAAGCAAGAGGAATGAGCAGGCAAGGAGCACAATCGATGAAACTGAAATAGTCCGAAAGCGACTTGAAACCACTAAGGTTGTGATGCCCGAGGACAGCTTTTATGGAAATTTTATGTCTGTGGGCAAGCTTATGCTAGATATAGATGAGACAGCCGCTATATTAGCCATGAGGTTCGTAAAAGGGATAATGGTTACAGGCTCCCTTGACAATCTTTACTTTTATTCCCCCATTAAAGTAGGAGACATTATCATATTCAAGGCAGGAATTACATACGTAGGACGCACTTCGCTCGAGGTAGGAATCAAGGTGCTGTCAGAGAACGTTATGACTGGCGAGCAGAAACACACGTGCACCGCCTTCCTAAGCTTCGTTCACGTGGGAAATGATGGAAGACCCAAGCCCGTGCCTGAATTTAATCCTGAGACCCCGGAAGAGATTAGACTGTGGAAGAAAGCGCAGGCAAGAAAAGAAATTAGGGCTGAAAGGGTGAGACGCGTAAAAGAATTAGACTTGATAGAATAAGGGATTGATTACGCCAAGCCAAGAAATCCAGCCTTTAAGAAATACGATTTTATCTATTGGAGGCTTACAATATGGACGAGTTTAGAAACTCGGCGCTGATCGCCGTCCGAGACTGCATGGCGGTAAAAAGGGGAGAGAAGACGCTCGTAATAACTGACGAACCCGCAAGGGAAATCGGTTATGCCCTATGGCAAGCGGCTAAAGAGTTGGGAGCTGAAGCGATTGTAGCCGAAATAATCCCCAGAGAATCACACGGAGAAGAGCCCCCAAAACCTATAGCGGACTTAATGAAATCGGTTGACGTAATCCTAATCCCGACTTCAAAATCGTTGAGCCATACCGATTCACGTAGAGAGGCGAGCAGAATTGGCGTAAGAATTGCTACCCTTCCGGGCATTACGCGCGACGTGATGATAAGGACGTTAAACGCCGACTACGAGCTGATAGCTGAAAGAAGCGTCAGGATAGCGGAAATCATAACCAAAGGCTCAAAGGTCAAAATCACAACCAAAAGCGGGACAGACCTAGATATAACGATAGAAGGAAGGGATGGACTTCCTGACACGGGGCTGAACCACAACCCGGGCGACTTTAGCAATCTCCCCGCGGGAGAGGCTTACTTGGCACCTATTGAGGGCGCATCAAACGGGGTCGTTGTATTCGATGGATCAATGGCTGGCGTAGGCAAGCTCGAGGATGAGGTAATAAGGGTAAAGGTCGAGGATGGATACGCCACCGACATTACGGGGGGCAAAGGAGCGCAAAAGCTCTACTCCATAATGCAGCCCTTTGGCAAACTCGCCTTTAACCTTGCGGAGCTCGGCATAGGAACCCACGACAAAGCCATTATAACGGGAAACGTTCTTGAAGATGAGAAGGCTATAGGAACTATCCACGTTGCGTTCGGAGATAACAAAAGCATGGGCGGGACAGTAAGGGTCGCAAGCCACCTAGATGGGGTCGTAACGTCGCCCACGGTAACGGTTGACGATCGCCTAATAATGAAAGACGGCAACCTCCTTATAGGCTAGACGCTTCATTCTTTTTCCCCCTTTCCTTGCTCGGCGTCAGATTGGCGTCGCTCAGATTGGCATCGCATGGGGTTTAACTCTACCCCCCCTGTCCATTGAAGCTGCCAAAGACATGGGAAGCTACCAAAGACATGGAAGGAACGGCTCTTGCTTAGCAAACAAAATCTTGGTAACATCATGGCATTGTTATTTCTATGTTCCCGCGGATGCTTTCGTACATGAGTTATTAGCTAACCAACAACTAGACATTGCCTTAAAACGTTGGGCCGTCGTCTAATTGGTAGGACTCAGGCCTTTGGAGCCTGCTGTGGAGGTTCGAGCCCTCCCGGCCCAGCCATTGTCATTAGTTTAGCAACGGTCGCGCTAGCATGTCCTAGCGCAGCCGTCCGTCCCTAGCCAAACGCCTACAAACGCTATGGCGGAGCAGAGAGGAAGAGCCAACCCTACGACATGACGGAAGAACCAAATAAAACTACCGCTTATCCCGAGGGAAGTGCCGGCGGGATAATGAGCCCTAACGCGATTTGCTTTCACAAAGAGCTCAGGGTTATGGAAACCATTGAAAAGCTCAGGTGGATTACCCACGCCCAGAATCCCACTTCATACGTCTATGTAATTGACTCAGAAAATCACCTAGTAGGCGTGTTAAATATGAGAGACCTGATTCTGGCTGACCCTGAAGCAACGCTGAACGAAATAATGATTAAAAACGTCTTTTCAATAAACGCGTTTGCCGATAGGAATCGGGTAGCAGAGCAATTGTCAAACACGGGATACTTCGCCGCACCCGTCGTTGACGATGAGAATCACCTGTTGGGAATAATAACTACGCATCAGTTGATGGACGAAGAGACTAAAAGGGTCTCTGAAGGTATTCAAAAGATGTTTGGCGTAGGCGCTTCTGAAAGGGCATTCTCCTCCGTAAAGTTCTCTCTTAGCAAACGACTTCCGTGGCTACACGTAAATCTGCTTGCCGCTTTCCTTGCAGGAATAGTCGTCTCTATGTTTGAGGGTTTAATCGCTAAAATAACGGCGCTTGCGATATTTATACCAGTGATTACTGACCAAGCCGCCAACTCGGCGTCTCAATCTCTCGCCGTAACTATGAGGGGTCTGACGATGAGAGAAGTCTCAAAGGAAAACGCTTTTAAGCTAATACTTAAAGAAACCAAGCTAGCGCTTATAAGCGGGGTTATACTGGGCATAGTAATTGGAGCCGCCTCTTGGCTATGGCAGGGGAATCCTTACCTTGGGTTGGTTATAGGCTGCGCTATGACTATAACGCTGATAACGGCAGGACCAACGGGCGCCCTGATCCCGATAATTATGAAGAGCTTGGGCATGGATCCAGCTCTGTCCTCCGCCATAATCGTAACCACCATAACCCAAGTAGTAAGCATATTTACTTTCCTAGGACTAGCTTTATTGCTCCAAAGCTATTTGATGTAAAGTTGGGAACGCTCATGGTAACCTACCCCTACCTCATCTTTTCGTAGGGGTAACCCTTGTGGTTATCCATCTCCACCACACCTCAGGGCGACCACAATAGCCACCTCTACAAACAAAAAGTAAATCCACACTATCCCTCCTTTATAAAAGGAGGGGAATATCCTTGCCTAATCCCTGAACCTACCTAAGGGAAAAATACAACCGAAAAATCTTATCTTTTCCCCCTTTAGAAAAGGGGGATTAAGGGGGATTTGATAGAGCATCAGGGAAGATCAACCATCCCTTATACTCACATATACCCTCGTCATTCCCACCCCTCCCATCTTTTCGTAGGGGTAACTCTTGTGGTTATCACATCTCCACCACACCTCAGGGCGACCACAATAGCCACCCCTACAAACAAAAAGAAAATCCACACTATCCCTCCTTTACAAAAGGAGGGGAATTCCCTTGCCTAATCCCTGAACCTACCTAAGGGAAAAATACAACCGAGAAATCTTGTCTTTTCCCCCTTTAGAAAAGGGGGATACAAGGGGATTTTATAGAACATCAGGGAAGATCAATCATCCCTTATACTCACACATACCCTCGTCATTCCCACCCCTCCCATCTTTTCGTAGGGATAACCCTTGTGGTTATCCATCTCCACCACACCTCAGGGCAACCACAATAGCCACCCCTACAAACAAAAAGAAAATCCACCCTATCCCTCCTTTACAAAAGGGGTTAATTCCACCACACCTCCCTTCTACAAACAAAAAAAAATCCACCCTATCCCTCCTTTACAAAAGCCTAATCCCTGAACCTACCTAAGGGAAAAATACAACCGAAAAATCTTATCTTTTCCCCCTTTACTAAAGGGGGATTAAGGGGGATTTGATAGAGCATAAGGGAAGATCAATCATCCCTTATACTCACACATACCCTCGTCATTCCCACCCCTCCCATCTTTTCGTAGGGGTAATCCTTGTGGTTACCCTCACCTTATCTACCTCATAGCTAACCCAGCGAGATTTCATAAAGAGCCTTGAACTTGAAAAAACTCAGGTCTTTTTTGTTTATGGATTATTAGAGTGGTTAAAGAGGTCACGATTTATTCCAGATATGTAGCAAGCCGTTATGGGAATACTTTCCACAACACCCTTACCACTTAGCTGAAGCAGTTCTTTATCAAAGGTATGAAATAGCTTCGCTCCGCTGACAATTGCCGTAGCTAAGTGAATAGCGTCAGGCGTTTTTATCTTTGTGCTATTGCGTATTACCTGTGCTTTCTTGGCAACGCGAATATCAACTGCAACCACCTCTATCTTTTCTCTGTTTTGCATAAATTTTTCAAACCGTTTAATAGAGTCCCCTGGCATTTTGCTCTCAAGAATTTCCACGTATAGCAAGGTAGAAACTACCAATTTGTAGAACCCCTTTTCAATGATCTCCACAACGGAATTCATATCCCGATTCCTGTTCTCTTCTTCGTCTCCTCTAATATAACTAATTAAAACCGATGAGTCCCAGTAGATTAATCCTTTTTTCACTAAGCGTCCCTGCTCCACTTATCGCGCATCTCCCTTATAAACTGCTCAGAACTCTTGCCATTAGTGCAACCAGAGGCAAGACCAAAAAGGTCTTTCATATGTGGAAGTTCTTCAGTCGGAGGCAATACCGCCATTTCCTGAACTATTATTTTGTAAGGAAACACCGCATCAGGATGATAAAGACATTCACCAGAAACAGAAACAAAATATCCTAAAGAACTTTGCACTTTCTCTAATAACTCCTGCGGAAATTCGCAACTGATGCGAGAGGCAGGTGGTAAGGAAGGGTAAATTCTGAACGTATTTGCTCTATTATGGATATTAATTTGCTCAAGTTTCCCATCAATCGTGCTAATAACTCTTTCCTCCTTATATAGGGCATTGCTTAATTGCTCCTTGAATCTATCATCTAATCTATAAACAGTTTTACCCCTTCCATCACCTCTAACAAGTTGTAACTCAGCTCGCGCGACTTTTGTAGGGTTGAATTTTGATAGTCTCTCCATAGTGGATAAAACAGGGGGAGAAAGCTTGTTGGTGTTCCCCTCTTTTATATAATTAAGATTTTTATCAAGTGTTTCAAAGGCGCTAGTGTCAATACATTCTTTTGCACCTGCATCCCCTATTTCCCTTGTTACTGTCTCGCATTCTATTGTCGCGGGGCTGGAATGGGAGAGGTGAGTAATGTGAAACTCAACCCCTTCTTCACTGCTTTCTCTTGCATTTTCATTCAACAGAGCGAGAAAATGTCCGATTTTCTCTGTAAAAACTGATAATTCCAAGTGACTATTATTTTCCTTGGGACCCTCTATACTGAAGATAATCCTCTGACTACCCATAACCAAGCTCCTCCTCTTTTTACTCTGTAACCAATCTCACAACGAGCGCGAGCATGTCCAGCATAAACCCCATTGAACCTGAAAACTGCGGGCAGGTCAACTCCCCCGTCATTCCCAACTTGATTGGGAATCCAGTTCCTTCGTATCCACCCCTCCCATCTTTTCGTAGGGGTAACCCCTTCCTCACACATTCCCCCTTTTCTAAAGGGGGATTAAGGGGGATTTGATAGAACATCAGGGAAGATCAATCATCACTTATACTCACACATACCCTCGTAACCCCTCCCATCTTTTCGTAGGGGTAACCCCTTCCTCACACATTCCCCCTTTTCTAAGGGATTAAGGGGGATTTGATAGAACATCAGGGAAGATCAATCATCACTTATACTCACACATACCCTCGTCATTCTCACCCCTACCATCTTTTCGTAGGGGTAACTCTTGTGGTTACACATCTCCACCACACCTCAGGGCGACCACAATAGCCACCTCTACAAACAAAAAGTAACCACCTATCCCTCCTTTATAAACAGGAGGGGAATATCCCACACTTTTCCCCCTTTACTAAAGGGGGATTAAGGGGGATTTGATAGAACATCAGGGAAGATCAATCATCCCTTATACTCACACATACCCTCGTCATTCCCACCCCTCCCATCTTTTCGTAGGGGTAACCCTTGTGGTTACCCATCTCCACCACGCCTTAAGGCGACCACCCTTCAACAGGCTCAGGACATCGCTAGGGTCGCGCCCCTACAAGTAAAAAGATCCACCATCCCACCACCCCTTGATACTTCAATCTACTTTTATGTATAGTGTTCTAGGCACGGCGTCCGACAAGTGCACAGTAAGACTCAAAAAAGATGGTAAGAAAAATGAAAACGGAAACCCTTCTGATAATTGACACGAGTGAAAACAGCGCCGATCTTTACTATAGAACGAAGTTTTTTGCGCCCGACCCCATCATATACATAGAACATAATGGGGAGAAGATACTTATCTTAAGCGACCTTGAGCTGGATAGGGGTAAGAGTGAAGCCTCCGTTGACACTGTGCTTTCACTAACCGATTATTATAAAAGGCTCGTATCTAAAGGACGTAAACGCCTCGGTTTGGTTGATGTAGTGGACTTAGCGCTTAGCGAAAGGGAGATAAAGAAAGCGATCGTCCCGGGCAGTTTCCCTATAAAATACGCCGACGAACTTAGAAAACTAGGTTACACAATCACGCCTAAGAGCAAAGAGCCGCTTTTTCAGGAAAGACTAAAGAAAAACGACGAGGAAGTCAGCTTTATAAAGGACGCCCTACGTAAAACCGCAAGGTCTATGGACGTTGCCATAAGGCTAATTGCCTCATCTCAAATAAAAAAGAACAAGCTATACGTCAATGGTCAGGCGCTAACGTCTGAAATGGTAAAGGGTGAAATAAGCGCCGAGCTTTCCAAAGCGGGGTTTATCGCTTCTCATACTATCGTCTCGTGCGGAGGACATTCTTCTATGCCTCACCACAGCGGCAAGGGAGTTATTTACGCCGACAAGCCAGTAGTTATTGATATATTCCCTAGATCGCAGGACACGGGATATTTTGGAGATATGACTAGGACCATTATCAGGGGTGAGCCATCAAAGGAATTGATAAAGATGTATAATACGGTGCTTAGGGGGCAAAAACTAGCTATCGGACTGATTAAGGACGGTGTTAAGGCAAGCGACATACACGGCGCCGTGATGGATTATTTTGATAGCCACGGCTTTACAACCGAAAACGCCAACGGAAGAGCGCAGGGATTCATACACTCGACCGGCCATGGGCTAGGTCTTGAAATCCATGAGCCTCCCAGACTAGGCTCGACGGACGAGACACTCCAAACGGGCAACGTGGTAACTGTAGAGCCTGGACTTTACTATGAAAAGCTCGGCGGCGTGCGGATTGAGGACGTAGTCTTGGTTGAAGATAATGGATGCGTTAATCTTACCAAGTACCCTAAAAGGTTCAGAGTAAAGGTCTAAATAGATTTCTCCTACTTCCACCATTCCCACCCCTTCCATCTTTTCGTAGGGGTAACCCTTGTGGTTACCTTGCCTTCACACCTTTGGGCGACCACAAGAGTCGCCCCTACAAACAAAAAGAAAATCCACCCTATCCCTCCTTTACAAAAGGAGGGGATTATCCTTTACTAACCTCAGAGCTTGACAAGAGACTTTGCCCTCTTTGCTAGACCTGCATGGACACTCATTTTTTCTCCCCCTTTAGACAAAGGGGGATACAGGGGGATTTGACAGAGTATTGGGGAACGGGGGACGGATTCCCGCCCCAGAGCAGGAATCATCGTTAAGTTCTGTGGACTATCAAAAACAACTCTTGACTCGCAGACATATTGTGTGTTAATTTCGTTTAGTCTTGATATTAGGTGAACCCTGTTGTTAAGGAGAAAACTGCTATGAAACATAGCTTTGTTGACCATAAAGTAACTGTCTCTTCTACCCCCTTGCCCCCCCTGAAATTTAGCTTATTAAGCGCGTTAGTACTGGTATTGGTTAGTTTTATGATTGTCGGTGGTTGTGGAGGAGGTGGGAGGAGTAGTTCAGATGGCATCGAGGATAATAATACTCACAAGCCCACTCAGGTGGTGGAACCAAGTGATCATAATGCCGATGAGATTGCTAGACTAAGAGCGGAGGTGGCAAAATGGAAGGCAGAGGCGGAAAAGCCATGTCCTACATGCCCCACCAAAACGTGCCCTAGTGACACTAGGCTAGGTAATAAGATTCCCGATGAACTTCCCTTATATCCTACTCACTCTTACGGCGACTGTGATGGTAGGCCCATAGACGTGGAAGACTTACACGGGAGTTATTTTAGGTATTGGGAATGTAAAGACAATAAATTTCTAGGACTCTATTTTTATAATCCTAAGAAACAGGATGGAGACGAGAGAACTTTTTCGGGATACATTCAAGGCTCCTCTGCTGACAGATACTTGAGTGGAGACTATACACTAAACAGTTGTAATCTCTCTGTTGATTTTCGGAAGGAAGGAGTAGACAACTGGGAAGCGGAGATACTATCCCTTGATGCTCGCAAAATGGTTTTGATAGATAAGGATACGAATACAAGAGAGAGTTGCTATCAGAATTAGATGAGGGGCAATGATTGGGAGGATAAAGATCAAATCCCCCTGTATTCCCCCTTTTCTAAAGGGGGAGCTATAACCGCCAAGATGGTTTGGCACGGGGTTGTGATGCCTCGTTGCCCTAACTTGGTCAAACTTAAGTAGTCAGCAGCGGGATTAAATGGGGCTAAAGGTATGATTAACCAACAGTATTTCCCATTCTAAACATAGGTAGTCCTTTGCTCTCTCCCGTTTAATCGGGGACATATTAGCATAGTCGGGCGTAATGTCAGAGCCTATATATATCATCGGGATGAGTGTCCACGATTCTAAAACGAGTTCAGGTATGGGAATAAATAGAAAAACTACCCCCACCCCCACCCCCACCCCGAATATCTAATGTTTTCAGTAGGTTAGACTGCACTCTCCTTAAACCACAAAAGCTTCACCATTTTCTAATAAAAAGTTTTCTTTTTAATTTCCCGACATCTTCTGGAGAAACATTCACGTTATTCATTCATTTTTTGAAATATCTCCCACTTCCCCGCCTGCCATTAGGGAATGGGAAGCCTCCCTCTTTATCATTCCGAGCAGAGTGATGTCCTGAACTTGCTGAAGGGCCAAGTCTAGCCGAGAAGAGATACATTCGTCACCCTGAATTCATTTCAGGGTCTAATCGAAGAGATACAAGCCCGACAGGAGTTATTGCAAGCATACAAAAAACGTTACAAAACGGGGCTTTTGTTCCTTGATAGAAATGTGTGTCTGATTGCAAAAATCAAAATTAAAGAAAATTAAAGGAGGTGTGTTATGAGCTTGCCAAGTTTTCTTTCTCTTATGCTTAACCCTGAGGTCATAAAATTGGCTATAGAGATATATAGAAGAAGCCCTCTCTTCCAATCTCACAAAGTCTTTAAGTGAAGAAGACAAAGAGAAACTGAAGAATAAGTTGGTGAGTCTTATAAACAAGAGAAATGAAGAGATTAACCATTTTGACGCTGTTGTTATTTATCTGTAGTGGTTGCGGTGGTGGAAGTGATGGTGAAGGGAGCAGTAATAGTCCCTCCCCACCCACATATGACAGAGTTGATTATCAAAGGGCAAGAAGAGTGGAACCTACACTCAATCAATCTCTTGAAAAACACCGTCGGAAATTAGAAAGTGAACGTAGAAATATAGAAAAAAGGTACGAAGGTAAAAGAGATTCTAAATACGATGATGAAATGTGGAACTGGATGCAGAAATCTAGACTAGAATACGCCCAAAGAGTAAAGAATGAACTATTCAGAGGATATGAAGAGTACGTTCATGGACATTGATATGTATCTTATATTTATTAATACTGCAACTAAGGCATGTAAGGAAAATAATTTCTATTTGATAAAATTGACGAATACTCCACAATCTCGGTGTTGAGAAACATTGTGAAAGAGAAGAAAATTGAAGACTGTACGGAGGCTAGGGACTAGGAGAAGCAGTAGAATGTTAGATTGGTATTATGCCGGCAAGAGGTCAGTATTCACCACCTAAAAGAACATAAATCACGAGAACAACTCTCTCCCTGTTTTCTCTAGGACGTGGTTACCACGTTAAAGAAAAGAGATAAAAAGGATAGAAAATGAATAGAAAAGTTAAAGAAAAGTGCCGAGAAAGTAACAGAAAAAAGATGGAAAATGAAAGAGAATAGCTAGTTCTAACAGCTTTTAACACCCCGTCAATAGAACCCCACTCCCTCACGTCATTACCAGCTCAACTAGGAATCCAGATAGAGCATCGGGGGACACGAGAGTTCATTCCCTACACACCCCCCCCCTTTTGTAAAGGGGGGATATAGCGGGGGATTTAACCTTTATTCTTTTAATCATAGCACATCACTCAATCCTAAAAATTACAGTTCAGACTTTCTTCTCCCCCCTACAATAACAGCTTCCACCATAATAGTATTCCGTGATCCACAACTCCACTAGAAACCTCTCTACGCTCCCCCTCCAAGCTTATATCCATCCACTCCCCTACACCTACCTTGCCACCCAACCTATACTCGCGCTCCTCCTCCCCCATAATAGATACGCCACTATACGGCGTTACAAGCCACCCACTACCTCGCGTCTCCATACCATATCCAACATCAAACTTCACACGCCCAGGAGATAAACCCCGCTTCCCTACTCCTAACCCACTCTCTACCTCACCTCGCCACATTCGCTCTACTCCACTCGCTACCTCTCCCCACTCAGGCTCAAACATCAACCATAATCCACGCCCCCGAACCCCTTCACCCATCCGCAATGAAAAACTACCTCCCCAATCCTCAAACTCAGACTCCTCATGAAACAACAAATACCTCCCTCGAACCTCCACGCTCAATCCCAAACCCCTATCAACATACTCTACTCCACCCCCTACCTCCATACCTACTCCACTATCCGCATCTCCGCCGTCCCAGCGCCCCCCTATCTCCACTCTTGGCAGCAACAAAGAATCTTCTGATACATACACATCCCGGCTCATCTCTAAACCTAATCGTAAACGACGCGCTACTCCACTAACCTCAGAAAGACCTTCCACCCCCTCTGTCTTTAACTGCACTGCAAAACCATCACTCTTTAACCCAAAATCTATATCTCCCCAACTAGCCAGCTCCTGACGCCCGCCTATCGCTGCCATTAGCATCGTTACGTCCGTCTCCACTTCTCCTGCTGCATCTTTCAACTCTACCTCACCTATTCCACCCCCTACCAAACCCCACAAACTCAGACCAGGACGAACAGCGTAGTGAGCATAAGGAAGAACGCTCGTCAACCCCATATCCACATCTCCTCTTATACTACTCACCTCATAGTCCACCTCTCCAACACTACGAGATATCGCTACTCCCGCCAAACCTTTATTACCAAAACGGTAGTCCAGTCCCATGTAGCCCGTGTATAGTTCACCGTCGGTCTCAATGTCACCTCCATCTAGCCGGCTGGAAAATCTGCTCCCTGCACCTTTACCCCATAACGTCCAGCCTCTCATGACCCCTTCTCCATCCCCACTTGCCAAAGGAATAGAAAACTCGCTCTGCGCAAACAAATCCCTCCCAGAAACTCGCCGTAATTCAATCGGCTCACGATCTAAACCCTCAAGCAATTCACTATCAGAACCACCACTCAACCCCAGAACCCCATCCAGAGCTCCTGCCACAGAACTAGAGTCAAACGATGTCATAGAAGACCCACCCAATGTCAATTTAGGACTACCTGCCAAAGAAGAAGAAACAAAACGTTCACCAATTACGTCCACCGCTTCTGTTGCCGCAGTCCGCCCAAAAGAAGCTAGAACTACTGAAAGAATTCGGGCACGTTCCTTAACCGCAGCTTCCTCCACTGTTATGGTAAACGTCAACGTCTCACTAGCTCCAAATTTGTCTGTAGCTTTGTAGGTAAACTTAGTCATAGCAAATGCCTCAGTTGGCGTGCCGGTGATGGTGAGATCCTCTTTATCGAACTCGATCCCGCTTGGTAGTTCAGGAACCAGACTGTAGGTAATAGCACCGTCACCACCAGTAGCCTCAGGTAGAACAACATCAACTTCCATACCAACCGTCCAGACGTAGTCCTCAATGGATTCTGAACCGAAAGTCGGCTTTTGCGAACCCGCTACAAAAGTAGAAAAACTACTCGTTTCACCGCATACATAACCGCTGGGCACCAATTCAGGCGCGGGCGACGGCAGCTTCCTCCACACCGCACCTTCTACATCGGCAAGATGATATACAGATAGATTACCTGACAGCTCTTCGGGCTCCTCCAGACACACGATGGCTCTTGATGACAAGAGCTCCTCGTCCAAATCTATATCCACGTAAGACGGGTCGTCCCCAAAGTTCACGCCCGCCGGCTCAGTAACAGTGGGCGCCGCCGTTGAAAACTCGATCGTCGTCACGCCGTGTCCAGATGGCAGTGGCGTGTCTATGTCAACGTCCACGTAGGCCGCCTCCGCTCCAAAGCTCACACCAGCCTGTGGTGGGGGGTAGCTGCTCACGCGTCCGCTTGGAGAGGTGGCACGGGTCACGCGGTGATCAGACGGCAGTTCCAGTTGTATACCGGTGCCAATTACCCGGGCATTGATTTTGTCGCCCTCTACGCCAAGACTGCCCGGGTCTGCACCAATGACGGTGAAACCACCCATGGTAACCGCCCGAGCTTCTCTGTGAGATGCCGATGTGGCAGTGACGGTGTCGTTGTTAGTAATGGCTATGTCAATCGGGTCAATGCCGTGGTAGTTGGTATCGGTGCTGACGGCCGCGGCCAGTATGATGGTGTAGTCCTGGTCGCCATCGGTAAGGGCGTCTGCCTGACCGGTTACGGTGACCATCTGTGGGATATTCCAGTTGGTGGTGGTGAAGACTAAGCTGTTCTTGTCAACCGTACCTTCGGTGGTGTCGGAACTGGATACGGCGATGCTGACGGCCGCCGAGGGCTGGGTGTCGAGTACGACGGTGAAGCTGTAACTGCCGCCGTCTTCGGTGGTGGGGACGACGCTGTCAACGGTTCTGGTGCCCGTATGGATGATACCCACGGATATAGCGATGCTGTCGCCGACGCTGTCGCGTACGGCTACGGTGATGCTACCAGGCACGACTACAGGCACGGCCGGTATTACTACGGCGGTGTAGGGAGATTGTGAGCCGGTAACGCTGCCGGCCATGGCGCGAATGCGGAAGCTGTATTTAACTCCGTTGGTGAGCCCGGGCACGGTGTAGTCGGTGGTGTCTTTGTCGCTGCCCGGGATGTCGCTCCAACCACTCCAGCTGCCGCGCTCGCCACCGCCGGTCCATTGCTTGATCTGGTATTTGGTGATGTCGCGGTTGTTGGGGTTATCCCAGGTTAATGTGACTTCGCTGTCGCCGGCCACTGCTTGAGGGCGGGACGGGGTTCTCGGCGGACCCGCCACCGGTGTCGCTTGAACGAGGTTGGACTCGGTCGCTTTAACACCGTCAGTAAACCCACGAATGCGGAAGTTGTAGGTGGTGTTGTTGGTGAGCCCGGTGACGAGGTAGTAGACGTGGGTGGTGTTGATGGTGGCCGATATGTCGCTCCAGTCGCCGGTCTCGCTGTTGCCACTCCAGTATTTGATCTGGTATTTGGTGATGGTGGTGTCCCGCTGATCATCCAGATTCGGATTACGCCAGATCAGCTCGACTTGTTTGTACCTGGCATGCGCACTGATTTTAGTAGGCGCTGCCTGCACCAGCTTGGCACCCTACCGACGACAGGTTGGGACGCCTTCCCATAGTACCAGTTACGGGCCACCAGTATTTATATTGGTAGCCGGTGATGGCAGGGTTGTTGGGTTTGCCCGAATGCGGAAGTTGTACTTCACGCCGGTGGTTAAACCGGTCACTGTATAGCCTTCGGTGTCTTTGCCACTGCCCGGGATGTCGCTCCAAGGACTCCATTTCCCTTTGGTTTTTCTCCCGTCGCGTGCAATCTCTATGTCCTGCTGCCGGATCTGATACTTGGTAATGGCAGCATTATTGGACTTATTCCAACTTAACACTATTTGTCTGTAGCCGGGTACCGCGTTGACGTTAGCAGGCCTTGCGGGAGACGGGGGAGGCGTGGCCGTCGGGGTCACGGTAATGACGTCGGAGGGCGCCCCTGTAACATTGCCGGTGGCCACCGCCCGAATGCGAAATTTATACTCGGTGCCGTTGGTCAGGTTCCATAACGAGCGGCTCCGCGTATTCGGACTGTCTCCACTTGGTGCAAAGTATTTCCAGACGTCAGGACTGGTGGGTTCGTTATTGCCAGTCCATTGTTTATATTGATAGCTTTCGATGGCGGGGTTGTTGGGAAGATCCAGCGGAACTTGACTTTGCCACTGCGCGGAATCACTTTGATCCCGGCAAGGGCCGCCGGTGGTGTCACTGTAGAGTTCGCAGTGGCTATGGGAACATAGATGGTACAGAAGATCAGTCCCAGGGTAGCGGCGAGTACCGTAAGGAACAGGAATTTCGGGGGGGGGGGGGGGTAATAAAGGGTGCGGTGAGAGCCCGCAGACCGGGGATGTGGTTCAATGTATTAAAGAAGTTTCGTGGTTGGTTCATTGCTTCCCTCCGTGAGATTGTTCACTACATGGCATATTTATCTTACACCAGTCTTAATACGCACACCAACATAATAAAGAATGAAAATACGAACGAGCAGGATAATCAAGAATTAGGAATTAGTAAAGAGCAGGAACAAAAAATTCAAGGTTTGATTTTCCTGCCTATGCTGTCCAGCTATGTATATTCAGCATTTATGTGGACAGGTGCGGAGGCTTGTTCCTACCGCGTTATGTGATTCCAATATTAATGGTCGTTGTTTCTACAATACGTGCTTTCAGAAACACAAATGCAACGATATCCAGTTAAATCCAGCAAGCTATGTAAAATACAAACCACAGTGCCTGAAGCTGTCTACAATATCTATTTCATCGACCATTTGCTGACGTCCGCAAGTGATACAGTACAATACAATATATGGGCTAAGTCTCTACTATGATCGCACGCTCCTCCACAAAACATACCCCTATGATGCAGCAGTATTTACGTATTAAGGCGGAATATCCGGATATCTTGTTGTTTTACCGTATGGGTGACTTCTTTGAACTCTTTTATGAAGATGCAAAACGCACTGCACAGCTATTAAATCTTAACTTTAACTTCGCGTAATGAGAATGGGGAGATTCTCATGGCAGGCGTTCCCGTCCATGCCGCAGAAAATTACCTGTAGGTGAGTCAGTAGCAATTTGCGACCAGGTAGGAGAACCACACACAATCCCCCTTTTCTAAAGGGGGATATAGCGACAGTTCAGATTTTCTTCTCCCCTCTACCTACAATAACAGCTTCCACCATAATAGTATCCCGTGATCCACAACTCCACTAGAAACCTCTCTACGCTCCCCCTCCAAGCTTATTATAACCGACAACATGGTTTGGCACGGGGTTGTGATGCCTCGTTGCCCTAACTTGGTCAAACTTAAGTAGTCAGCTTAACTTGTAATGTGGCTATTTATCCGTTGCTTAAAAGGTTTTTTAAGCGGGATTAAATGGGGCTAAAGGTATGATTAACCAACAGTATTACCCATTCTAAACACAGGCAGTCCTTTAATCTCTCCTGTTTGGTTAAGTGATATAACCATAAAGTCGTAGCTCTTCCCCGACGTCAGCCCACGCACCCTCGCCGAGTTTCCCTTCACGGTAACCTCCTCACGATACTCCGATACGTCCTCATCACTCTCCTTCACACTCACCACCACCCCGCCGTAGTTATCTTCGGGCGAGTTCCACTGCAGATTAGCGTAGTTGGCAATGATAGAGACGGTTAAGTTCGCTACCGGGTCGGGCGGTGTGTTCTCATAGTCTGGCTCAACGCTGTCCACGTCATCAGGCAACGTCCCTCCCTCATCCGTAATAGGCTCGTAATTATACGGAGCGTCAGAATACGGAATAAACGATACTGTCCTCTCCCCCGCCAGTACGTGAGTAGAGTCCGTCACTTCCCATGCCTCTTCCTCTATCCCTAGATGCGGTATAGAGATTTTCCAAACGCTCCCTACCTCCCCCTCAGATTGTTCCTTCCCAATAGCAACCGCCAATTTCCTGCTCGCTAAGGCTATCTTCTTGCGCATATAGTCCAATACCCTATCCGCCGTCTCGTGCTCATATATCCATCTCGCATCAAGTGTTTCATCCACCCCTTCGGGGCTAGATTGCCGTGTCAACTCGCAGCAATACGCATCGTTCTCCGAGTGATCCTTTCTATACCTGATTTTAAGACTCCTAACCCTGTCTTCTATCCTAGCGTATTTGACTTGAGGGCTTCTCTCCACAAGATCGCTTATCTCCAAACTCTCCCCCATTCCCACACCCCTGTCTTCATCACCCACGATGCTAAGGCGTCCAGCGTTGCGCATAATCATCATCCCCCCCATCCTAAGTATCTCGCTAATTACGTCCCTAGCCGACGTCTTGGTAACGAGCGCCCCCTCACACCTTAACGGAGACGACCGCACCCCATCCTCATGAAACACTGCCTTCTCCCCCAACCCCCATGTGCTACTTTGCAGAATACTTTTAACGGCGTTCATCGGGTTCACCTCGTCCTGCAAGCCACTTACGTCAGCGTAAAACTGCACCCCTTTATCCCCAAATCGCTTCTTGAGCCGTATCCACGCATAGCCGGGATAGTAATTCGTCTGACCCCCATCGTAAAACCGCCATTCCCTCAGCCTGTATTCACTCGCAGCGTCAGGAGCAGGATTCCATTCATCAGCCACAGCCACCTCGTTTGATGCGGAATTGTATGACTCTACCCTTCGTATCTGTCCCGCTCCCGTCCCCAAGGTGATTTCAACCCACCAGTTTTTATACCATTCCTCAGTCCGCCTATCTCCGTCCTCTAAAGTGAGAGAGGCGTTCCGTGCGCCGCCCCCTACTACTCCCTCAATAGAATCAAGTGCCAGCTTATCCCTATACACAGTATAGACGCCCTTAAAGCTCTTACCGTTCAGCCCTTGCCCCTCACCAACTATGTAATGATATTCCCTGTTCACGTCATCAGAGCGGATAAGCAATAGAGGCATCTTAACCACCCTACCAAAAACAATCGGTATTGGCTTGCTCAGGTTCTCGCTTATAAGTCCGTCTGTTCGTCCAGCGCTTTTTTCAGCTTCAATCACATCATTCAACGTCCGTTTTGGAAGCTCAGCCGACAGTGCAATAGCCTCATGGCTCTTGACCGTAAGTTCACACTTTATCCCACCCAGAGTCCATTCATCTATCCGTCCCTCAAACCTTGCGGTTAAGACTCCTTTACCATCCAACAAGGATATAGAGACGTTCCATCCCGTAATGTCTCTACCATTGAGCAGACCATCTGAATTATCAACACTGAGCGTAACGCTCCCAGTCCCAACTATGCCGTCCCTGTGCTCTGTAGAAGGCTCTGGGATTTGAGGGAGGGTAACAAGTCGCCTCTCATATATTTCTCCCAGCGCTGGGCTTTCAGGGGCGCTTGCCTTGTCAATTTTTACGCAAGCAACTGGAAGTCCCGTGTGGTCTCCCCACACTATATGCCTATTCGCCCACAAGTATAACAACCCGTTTCTCCTCTCATTCTCCCTACACAATCCCCCTTTAGCAAAGGGGGATATAGGGGGATTTGTTCCTTATCCTTTCCATCACAGTCCCTCACTCCATCCCACAAATCACAGTTCAGACCCCCTCTCCCCCTGGGAGATGGACACAGGATGAGGGCGCAAAGCATCATATCACCACCTCAAAGGTCATCTCCCCAAAGTCCACAGTCCCCGTCCTAGGCGATACTACCTCTGCCCGTAACTCCCCAACCCGCCGCACCAAATACTTCTGCCACGGCTCCATTCCCAAGTCTATGTATAGTATATCCGTAGGGTCCCTGAACAAATCAAACAACTGTTCTACCCCGTTCCCTGCGATGTTCTGCTCCACACCAGTATTTACCCCAAGACTAAAACGCATCGGAGTAATGGACGCTATCTTGGTTCGTCTTACACCACCATCAGCAAAACGCGTCTCCACAACGTTCGTATCGGGGAGCTTAACGCGATACGGATACGTTAACTGCGCATCCACCTCTATTAAGTCGTTATCCCTAATAATTGCCAGTGACCCTATGCGGTAGTAGCTTTCTCCGTCCACAGGAGACTGCGGATAGCTCGTATTGTTCGGCATGTGGATTCCAATGCTAAAGTATTCCTGATTAGTCCTAGGCAGGGTTACAACTCCCCTATAAACGCCTTGAACCGGGTCTCTGTATATGTTTGGATTAACGGCAGGGTCAACGTTGGCGCTAATCATCCATTCATGTCTCATTGGCGAGCCAACGATGTTAGTTCCACGCCTGCTGAGTCCTACTCGTCTAAAATTACAGTGGTCAAAATAGAAGTGAGCTGCTTCGTTATCATCAAGCGTAACGGCGTCAGGTAGTTTGATTGTGCAAGAGGCGAGGGTTGATGCGTCATCACTCCACAACCTCGCCTGTTTGTTTGGGTCTGTTATATCAAGGGCATTAGAGAATGGATAGCCGTCCAGCGTCGCTTCAAAAAACATGCTGACGTTCTGAATAAATCTTCTTGCTATCTTTACCTGCGCCATTTCTACCTTCCCTCCAAGCCTATCCCTTATCTTCTCCCCCTTTAGCAAAGGGGGATACAGGGGGATTTGATCTAATCACAGTTCAGACACTTCACTGCCTCACAAACTCCCCTTGCATCGTTCTCCTTACCGCCTTCCTTACGCGTCCACTGTCCTCGAACGTCCGCACCAACATATCCTCTATGCTATCGGCAACTGCCTGCGGTTCACTCTGCGCCCCCTCAGCGTGAATAGTTACCTGTATCCCTCCCACGTTCACGCTCCCCGCTTCCGCGTCTGCGCCGCCATATCTCCGCGCCTGCTCCGTATTCAGTACCCGCTCCCCACTCAAAAGCTGATACGTCCCCGTCTTAGGCACTAAACCGCCTGTATGAAAACTATCCCAATTCCTAGTAACAAACGCACGCATACTAGCCTGCGAACCTAGACGGTGAAACCAGTCATCAGCCCATTTAGTTCCTGTGGGACGTGGCACAGAATTTACAATATCTATTGCTTGTTGCATTGTCCCACCAATTCTTTTGAATAGAGCTAGTGCAGGTTTTATCGTATTAACATACCAATCTCCTGATCTACTGCCCGCTATTAACGCATTTTTTAATGCTGCATTATCATCTGCAGTAGGTCGCTCTACAGGTTTAGGAATCGGGGTAGGGGGAGGAACTAGCTTGTCTCCTACACTGGCTAGCGTCTTATGCATAGCATCTATTGCGGTTACTACGGTTAGGAAATACTTTTGACCGAAGTCTTTGTAAAGACGTAGTAAATCTTGTTGTCCTTGAAACGTATTATTCTGAATACTTAAAGAGGCCTCCTTAGTTCCCTTTGTCTCTGTCTTTACATCATCTATTAAATCTTTGTTCTCTGTCAACACTCCCTTTATAGATGTTTTACTGCTATCTACCGCGGACTTTACCGCCTTTATCTGCGCCGTGGTTAAGCCTGCAGCTTCTAACAACTGCGTAAGTTGCGCATCTGTCATACCCCCCGGAGCGGGATTCCATATCTTCCAATCTGAGTCGTAAGCAAGTGGAGGCTGGTAACTCATAGATAGTAAGTCTAGCCAATTAGTTCGTAGCCATTTGTCATATCTTGATTGTCTTTGTCCCCAGGTCGCATCATCTAAACCAGCAGGTGCTGGCGTTCCGTGTATAAACGTCAGCATATCTGCCAAGCTTCCGCCTTGTCTCTTATATTCTATGAAATGTGCTTGTATATACTTATCCCAAAACTTGGGGATGCTTCTCTTGAATACATTTGCGAACCACTCTAGTTCACCTTGTGTCCGCCTACTGTTTATGGCTGGCGTCGCAATCACACTCTTTACTGCGTCTATCGCTTGCTTAGTTAGCCCTGCCGCACTGACTGCCTTTACCACCTCTGCAGTGGTGAGTCTCTCTTGAGCAGCTACAGCATTAACGGCAGTCATCACCTTCGTCACCTCAGCGGTGGTTAAACCAATCTTATTTAGTAAGTTCGTGAACTGAGCTGACTTTATGTCTATGGTAGAGAAGTCTAACGCTTGCACTGCCTTCGTTACTTCAACCACCTTATCCTTCGTTAATCCAGATGCAGCTACCGCCTCAATCATCTGGCTCTTAGTCTGTAGCGTATTTATTCCCGTGTTCCTAGTATGCTCTTCAATCAGTTTAGTTACACGTAGCAACTCATCCTCTACGTTAAAGTAGTCAGATAATCCAGACAGCCCCTTCATCACTTGCTCATAAGTCGTATAAAGCTCAGAGCTTTGAGTCCCGAACGCCTCTAACGTCCTTTGATACAAACGCTGATACAAGCTCTCCAATTCTTTCCCCTTCTCCTTTTGATGCTCCGTGTCTAAACTCGGCAGATTATCTTCCAGAAACTTAATCTGCGCCTTTATAAGACCAATCTGCTCCGGCTTCGTCCGCACCCCCTCAAAGTCCGTTTGTATCTTGAGCTTCGTATTCTTCAGCGAGTCAGATACGTCTTGTATGCTTTCAAGCACGTCTCTGAACCCTTCAAGCTCTTCCTTCCTCGCCTCTATTATCTTCCGCTCTTCCTGATACATAAAGTCCAGAACCTGCTTGAATTGCTCTAGGAATTGTATTCTTTTGTCAGGGTCTAGTTCTGGCTGATTGAGCACCCCCTGTATATGCTCAAGCAACTGCATCGCATACTGCCTCGTGTCTATAGGCGATGAGCCCAGCTCTACTAGCCTATCGCTTATTGATGACATCGTGGTCAACATAGACGACACCGTGCCAATCATCTGGCTCTGAACGTCTAGTAATGCCTTCCTGAGTTCTATTAGCTTCCTAAGGTTCTTATGGTCACCTAATTCAAATAACTCCCTCATCCTATCGTGTATCTCTTTTAGCACGGGGAAACCGCCTTGCAGGGTAGCCATACCGCCTATACTCGCAGTAAGGTTAGTTATCTGCGCAATTGCCCCCTTAATCCCCGTATTCCCCTCTAGTATATTGAAAGCCTCTACTACGGTATTTACATTCTCTAAGAACTTCTTAGCCTCCGCCGCCCTCGCCTCTCCCTCAAGAGCGTCAATAGATGCTAATTGCTCATTTACCCAAGCCTGCGTGCCAGAGAGTCCAAATTGGCTAGCAAGACCCTTCGTTTTCGCTTCGTTTTTTCGCGTATAAACGCTCTTATCTACTCTCTCAAAACCCAAACCCCCTACAATTTGGCTAGCAAGACTCTTCGCAACCCCAAACCCCATCGCTGTTAGTGAGTCCACCCAGTAGTTCTCAAGAGACGTAAGGATATTCCCCGAATATCCCTTAAGAAAGCGTTCCCAATCCGCCATTATCTTTTTCCAATCCTTATTGTCCCTATCAAAGCTCAACATAGTCCTTTCCGACTCCCTCTGCCCTTCATCCCCAGGAAGTCTCCCAGTGCGAGTCAGCGTTGCTCTTCTAACGTCTCCCACACGGGAGAATACATCTACAGGAAGGGCAGTCATTATAGCTTCAATTTCCTCTATTACCGCAGTCCACGTGTTACGCAACGTCTTCTCTGTAGCTCGTGCGTGCTTCCCACCTTCTCCCCATCCACTCGCCCGCTTAGGATCCCAAGCATAGACCGCATCGGACAGTCCCTTGTCTATCATATCCCCCGCCTGCGTTAGACGTCCACTTACCATCTCTTCTATATGAAAGGCGATCTGCTTCTCCTTCTTTTTCTTTCCGCCAAATAGACTCGCTACGAACCCACCTACTGCGCCTACAACCGCCCCGATCGCTGTCCCTATCCCAGGAACTATCGCCGTCCCAATCGACGCCCCGAGACCCATACCACTTAGAGCGCTTCCTAGCTTATTCCCTGACTTTATCCCTTGATATACGCCCATAGCAGATGTTGCGATAGACGCTACAGGCACGCGCTGGAAAAACTTGCCTACACCCTTAAACTTGTCGCCAAAGCCCTTGAACGCATCCTTAAACATTGGAGCTATATCCTTCTTAAAGAGGGTTTTAAGATGCTTGAAACTATCGTTAAATCCCGTTTCGGCGCTCTTTGAAAACCTCTCAAAATATCCACTCGCCCCAATGCTAACCTGATCCAACATCCCAGACCGCATAGCTTGCCCTATCCCGCCGAATAACCCCAAGATTGTCTTCTTTATCCCCCCGTCCTTACCTATGCGCATAAAAGCCCCTCGCATACTCTCCGCAAATCCATCCGATAGAACGCGCTGCACGCGAGAGTCCCGCGCAGAGTCTTTCATCCCTTTGTCCGTTGCGTCCTTTATCATATCCGCATAGCGCTTCTCCACCCACGATAGCTGTTTCACCCATTCCTCACGGGAAATCAACCCAGCATTCAATGCCTTACGCAAAGCCAACCTCTCCGCCTGCTCCTGCTTCTTCAGCCTCCCCACCGGGTCGGCATCGGCATTCGCCCGCTCGTTTGCTTTTTGTATTTTTTCTAGCTCAGACAGGACGCCCTTCAGCTCAGCCGCCTCTTCTTTTGCCCCCAGCATCGCTAGCTTCTGCTTAGCTACCGCATTTGCCAGTTCCTCACTCGCCCCCTTCGCAATATTGGACGTGCGCTCAAACTCTATGAGCTCCGCCGCCGACATGCTCAACGCCCTGAATTGTTCTTCTAGGTGTATTTTCTGCTCGCTCAGGCTGGCGTTCAGCTCCGCGATTCGCTCCAACTCCGCTGGGCTGATAGACGGTGCCGATGGGATATTAGGAGAGGTCGGAGAAGCTGCGGGTGCCGGCTCGCTTAGAGCGACATCTCCCCCGACCATTGTTGCGCTCGGGTCTTCCGCAATCTGCTTCAAAGAGCGTATTTTTTCTATCTCCTCCCGCATTTTCTTTCTAGCGTCCGCAAGCTTTTCTGCCGCTTGCACCCACGCTGACGTGTCCGGAGGCGTAGCCACCACTGCCCAAAGGTCTTTGAGCCCTTGCGGGAGTGTGGACTCAGACGCTATACGATTGAACTCAGCAATCTCAGGATTGGCTTTAGACGCCTGCGAGCCCAAAAAAGCGAGAGACGCCGCAAAATCGGCTGCCCGTTCGTCGGGCTTCCCATCAAAAAAGGAGATCATCCCCTCTAGTCCCTTGTTCAACACAGGCAGGATTGTTTTTCCTAGATTAGTCAGCGCCACGTTCAGGTGCTGATCTAATTGATCCCACAGAAGTCCGACGTCTCCCTCCATGTTTTTGAAAGCGCGAGATGTGTCTCCCGCGGAGTCGCGAACGCTTCCAAAAAGACGCTTGGTCTCCTCAATGTCTCCTCCGAGTAGATCAAATAAACCCGATAACGCCTGGATATTAGGGAACAGCTCGGCTAGCGTCTCCTCACCGTATTCTTCAGTAAGCCGTTTGAGCTCTAGCAATCCATCCAGAAGCCCGCCACCAAAGGTTTCTCGCAATCCCTGTGCCGAAACGCCCAGACCCTTCATAGCCTTCTCCGCCTCTGCGCTGGGGCTTATTAGCGAGTTCAATATCTGACGTAATTGGGTCGTCCCAGTCGCCGCGTCCGTCCCCGTCCTGCTCATCAGCGCCATAGCCGCACCTACCTCATGGAATTCTATGTTCATCTTCGATGCGATAGGTATCACCGTCCCGATCGAGCCCGCCAGCTCATCAGCCTGCAATTTACCCTCTCGCACAGTCGCCACCAAGACGTCCGTAGCCCGTGACCCGCTAAGCGCCTCTGCACCATAAGCGTTCACCGCACTAGTAGTTGCGTTTGCGATCGTTCCCACGTCACCAAGCCCCACAGCCGCCGCCTTCGTAGCTGCCTCCAGCGTCTCTATCGCGGTCGCCCCGCGCAAACCCGCCGAGGTTACGAAGAAAAGCCCTTCGGACACCTTTGCTAGGGACTGTCCTGAGGAAACCGACATCCTCTCTAGTTCACCCTCCCAAGCCTGTACCTGCTCCCGCGCTACGCCAACGAGCCCAGTAATCTTGCTCATGCTCTTCTCAAACTGCACCGCTCCCCCAACCGCCCCGCGCACTGCACTGGACAGCCCGCGTAGCGCAGCGCTATACGCCTGCATCTGAGGCAAACCATACTTGAACGGCGACCCGAGTGATTCTCCTAGCCTGCCCATAGCACTGCTCGTCCGCTTTACCTCGTTCCCCAGTCCGCGCATTTCGTGAGTAGTTAGCCCAACTTGTCGCTGAATTTTACGGTTCTCACGCGCAAATGCCTTACCCATATCATTAGCGGACTTGCCTATACGAACTACCGCCCGCTCAGCCTGCTTCAACCCAGCCTTATCCACCGATACCTGCATAGTCAAACCCCGGAGATCAAAAGACATGTGCCACCCCCGTTGCTTTCTTTATCGTTTTATGGAAGACTTGAGCTATGGATTTAAGCGGCTCCGGATTTATTCTAGCGATTTTGGTGTACCTACTTTTCAGCTTGTTCTGTAAAGAAAGGACTCCCAAGCCACCGATTCGTGTGCTCAAAAACTTTGTCTGGGAGACCCCCAAGGGGTTTACGCGCGGGGAATACGAAGCGATTGTAGAAAATGTGCAAGACATTCTGAACCCCCAAAACCTTCCACGCGAAACGCTACGGGCGCTTGGAAATGCTAGCCCCGATGCATCTACGAAAATAAATAACCTCGTCAATGTGGAAATGAGAAAAAGAGGCTGGAATAACCTGAACTTAAACATTGACCTTACCTTGCTCAATACCCCCTTTAGCCAGTAGCTACCTGTCCTGTTTTGTTTGATCTTCCTTCCTCTTCTCTTCCCTCTCCGCATACTCTCTAAACACCTCATCTATTCCAAGCGTAACCCTAAATGCCCGCTCCTTCTCATGCCCCTCGTATCCCAACATACGCAGATTGTTCCATATCTCTGAATGAATCAACGTCCCCATTGTCATACCCTGCCCGTATCGCTGCGTCTGACACAACTGCCATACCTTGATCCACTCCTGCCGATGATACGGCAACGTTGCTAGCGGCGACTCCAACTCCCGCTCCGCCTCAACTAGTGCCTCAAGCTCCGCCTCTCCCTCAGTTAATGAGCTTGCCGAATCAGAGAGAGGATCCTTTTCCCTTTCTTCTCCCCCTTTAGAAAAGGGGGATATAGGGGGATTTGATAGAGACTGTGTCCGTCTCTCCAGCCTCTCAATCGCTCGCCTCAGCCCCTCTACCGCGTATCGCCGTTCTTCTCCCTCAACGTTGACGACAACCCCTGCTTCTCGCTTGCCGTAGTATCCCCTGAGCACCTCAAAAAAACCGACTCTTCCTCCTCTTCCTCCTCCTCTAGCACCTTACCCTCATTCAAATACTGTGAAAAAGAACCCGCAAACAAAAACTCCGACTTCCGCAACTCCCCATACAACCATTCCTTATGCCCCTCGTCCATAGCGTATCCCTTTGTCTCTCCCCCTGCTTCTTCAACAACAACCTTTTTGATCAGATTGTGAGACACGTACTTAGCCGTTTTCATCGGATCCCCAAGCACAATGCCCCCCTTCTCATTCCAAGAGGACTGCATCGTCCGCAACTTCCTCAATCGCCCAGTAGTAGGATATGGATATACAAACCCTACCTTCCGCCACCGCTTATCTATAGGCACGCGCTTATTCTCCTTATTGATATACGTCCCCCATTCCTCTTCGGATATATCCTTGTAAGGAAAAATCGTTACCTCTTCGGATACTTCCGCACTCAATTCCTTTAATTCAAATCCCATCTTCTATATCCTCCTCTTGTCTTTTATGTCTTCTCGTCCTTCCTCTGTCTCCTCCCCCTGGGAGAGGGACACAGAGTGAGGGCTTCTCCCTTATCTATCCCCCTTTAGAAAAGGGGGATACAGGGGGATTTGTCCTTTATCCTTTCCATCACAGCCCCTCACTCCATCCTAAGAATCACAGTTCATACATCCTCATACTCTCCCCCTTTCATACCAGTAAAGCACGTCAAAGTTCACGCTTGCGGCGCCAAAGGTAATATATGGGTTTGTCACCCTTGTGGCGTCAGGCGTCACCACCCGCTTAACTGACTTTAGCGGAAACTGAGTCGGGTAGTTATTATCCGTCCAGCGTGGAGTCGCCTCTATCGTATTCCTTACCTCCGCCAGCGCATTGTCAGTATCGGTCAACAAGCGCCCCTTTAGTCTAATTACGTAAATATCCACTACAATCGGCAGCAAAAACCTATCCACCTCGCCTACTACCTGTAACGAACTTGGAGCGGGTTTCTCTTGTTCCCCGAATGATATTACCGCCTTTGGAAAATGCTCGGGGCTGTTTCTTGCTTCTCTGATCAGTTCGTGCAAAGACGCATATTCAGAGTCCACCGTCCTAATAATCCCGTCCTTCGTGGGCTGGAGCACAAACACAACGCCGTCCAATATATCTTTCGCCTTGCTCATACCGCATTGCCCTACTTTTTATTTCTAAAAGCGATAGCCTTATACATCTCGGAAGCCAGATTATTAGTAGCCTCGACTTGTCTATTAATGGCTTGGGTTTGTTTCTCAATCGACTCAGCAAACTTTTCCGTCCGCTTATCCAGCACATCGGCAAATTGAATATGGGCTTCTTTCATAGCTTCCCACCAGTCTTGTCTGTCCTGACGATGTATCTCGGACATTCGGATCATATCCTTTCGGGAAATCCAATATAAAAGCCCTATGCCGATGCAGACCAGCAGGATAAATACGCCTATATAGCCGTAATCAAGTAGAGTGAGAGACGTATTAATAGCTGTTTCCTGAAGGTTCAATGAAAATCCTCCCTGCCTCGACCCGTCATTCCCGCCCCCGAGCTGGAATCCAGTTCCTTTGTTTTCCCCTTTAGAAAAGGGGGATACAGGGGGATTTGACAGAACATCGGGGAACGCAACCCCTTCCTTACATACTCCCCCTTTAGAAAAGGGGGATACAGGGGGATTTGACAGAACATCAGGGAACGTAACCCCTTCCTCACATATTCCCCCTTTAGAAAAGGGGGACATAGGGGGATTTGATAGGGCATCGGGGAACATAACCCCTTCCTTGTACACTCCCCCTTTAGAAAAGGGGGATATAGGGGGATTTGATAGGGCATCGGGGAACGCAACCCCTTCCTTGCCTTCTCCCCCTTTAGAAAAGGGGGATACAGGGGGATTTGATAGGGCATCGGGGAACGCAACCCCTTCCTCACACATTCCCCCTTTAGAAAAGGGGGATACAGGGGGATTTGATAAAACATCAGGGAACGCAACCCCTTCCTCACACATTCCCCCTTTAGAAAAGGGGGATACAGGGGGATTTGACGGGGAATCGGGGAACGCAACCCCTTCCTCACATATTCCCCCTTTAGAAAAGGGGGACATAGGGGGATTTGATAGGGCATCGGGGAACATAACCCCTTCCTTGCACACTCCCCCTTTAGAAAAGGGGGATACAGGGGGATTTGATAAAACATCAGGGAACGCAACCCCTTCCTTACATACTCCCCCTTTAGAAAAGGGGGATACAGGGGGATTTGATAGACAGGGGGAAACACAAACCTCTCCCTACTAATGATCGGCACAATAATCAAAAGCACCTTCACTGAAGAAAGGGACGTGTTTCACTTCGTCCTCTCTCAATTGCTTCGCTCGTCTCAGAAAGTAGCCCGGACCTAGCGAAGCGTTCACGTCTCCTCCAACTCCACCGATGGAATAAGAGACGGCGTCAGGCGCAAGCTTAGACGCAATCATCTCACAGCATTCAGCGGTTGCCAGCCTGAGATTGTCGTCGTGCATTTCTATAGCGAGAGCTATTTGCTGATCAGACAGCATCTTATTTTGAGGATCAGCTTTGTCGGGGATAAGAGCGCGCACCTTATCCTTATCCGTTGGGAAGGCTTCATCATAAGTATAGATTTCTGCCATTTTTAATTTAAGCCGTATTCTTAATTACGTATCTATGATCAACAGCAGCTATTCCACCGTAGTAGCTCACCTTAAACCTGCTAATCACGTCCGCCTCAAATGCCGACTCAGCGTTAGCTCCTTGGGAAAATACCCTGATAGGCCAAATCTCCTGCCATATAAACTGCCTGCGAAAATCGCCAATGAACCAGTCGGTAGAAGCCGCAGGCCATAGCGAGCTAGACAGCACGGTGAAGTTTCCAAATGGATTAGCCGAAACAACGGTGTTGCCATCAGAGGGATTTTTTGAAGCCGAGCCGTCGTGCGATCTGATCTCGGTAGCCCCCACAATTCTCTTAGCTGTCGTAGCGTTGGCTGGACCTGTGAGAATAATGCTGGGCATCCACATAACAGGCTTGCCTTTTCCGCCCTGCCTGTTGTCCTTGATCTCGACGTGTTGAAGGAGCGCAGCGTCAATCTGCGTCCAATCAGTTAAACCGTTGCTTTCCTTTAGATTCTTGTGTCCAGACGAGTAAAGGCTTTTCGCAGTTCCATTGGGCTTATAGACTTTGGTATTCACGCCTGTAACGCCCCTAAGTATAGTCTCCTCTTTGTCTCTCCCCGCTTCCTCGCCTAGCATTCTGGCGCGCATAAGAATCTGACCCGTGCGGTCAAACCTGATGTCCTCTTCCGTAAGTGAGATAATACGCCCCTTCTTAGACGTCTCGGTCGTAACGTATTTCTCGCTTATGCTGGATTCTTCATACTGCCCTCCTTCGGCTACCTCCTTGAGCTCCTGCGAGCCTGTAAAACCGACAATTGTTTCCGACTTGAGGTTCGAGGGCATATTTTCAACCAGTTGATCCCCAATAAACATAGGCGAGCTATAACCCTCTATAACCTTGTTTATCATCAGGTTGCCCATAGCTTTTGGAAACATGGTAGAGTCCAAAGCCGCCTCGAAATACTGCCTGTGAGTAGTTTCTGAAAAATAGCGATCTATGGGCAAGGTCTCGTCAACAGGTCCGACCAGAGCCTCCCACAAACCGCGTATAGACCACTCTTCGGATCTAGTCTTTACTAACTCGCCATTAGGCAGCCTCTGCCCTTTTAACAAAGGCTCTTGATAATTCTCCACAAAAGCCTTCTTAGCTTCATAGGTGATCTTATCGCTACCTACACTTAGCTGCCTAAGCAAATTCCTTATCTCATTTACCTTCATTTATCTCTCCTCCTACTTTCTGTTTGTCATATGTCCATCTAACTGGTAGCGTCTTCCCCAATCCTTATACCATCCATAACCTGCGAGCGTATTCGAACCAGTACCCTCGTAGAACTACTCGGAGCCGCCTTGTGCACAATACCGATTGCCCCCGCAGCCGCTGACGAAGCGGCAACCTGCTGATTGAGCAGCTTTTCTCCACTAGACTTAGCTGGGGCTACCATAGAACCGAGTTCATAGCTAGCCGAAGAGGCATCCATCTCAAAAACGCCATCATAAATGAACCGAATAGGGTTGGTATCACCGTCCCTGCTTGCTTGCATCGCTACGCCGAGGAATTTCTCCTTAAAATTTGCTTGCGTCGTAGCCGCGTCTGTTGTCCATGAGAAATTAGATGCTGGCTTGGTGTCATCTGTATCCAACCAGATCAAATCTCCTATTTCTATTATAGTCTCGGAATTGACCGCTACGCTCGCCTCTCCCGCATCTCTCCTGTATCTCATCTCACTCATTTACGTTTCCTCCTTATATCATCTCGTAGGGATAACCCTTGTAGTTACCCATCCTCTTCTTCTCCCCCTTTAGAAAAGGGGGACACAGGGGGATTTGATAGAACATCAAGGAAGATCAATCATCCCCCCTCCAACAAGTTCAGGACATCGCTAGCACCGCCCCTACAAACAAAAAGAAAATCCACCCTAACCCTCCTTTACGAAAGGAGGGAAATATCCCTTCTAACTCCTGAGCTTGCCTAATGACAAAACACAACCGAGAAATCTTGTCTTTTCCCCCTTTCCCTCTGGGAGAGGGAGATTTGATAGGACATCTAGGAACGAACACATTCCTCACACATTCCCCCTTTAGAAAAGGGGGATATAGGGGGATTTGATAGAACATCAGGGAAGATCGACCCTCCCTTATCTCCCCATACCCTCTGGATTCCCACCCTCTCCATCATCTCGTAGGGATAACCCTTGTGGTTACCCATCCTCTTCTTCTCCCCCTTTAGAAAAGGGGGATACAGGGGGATTTGATAGAACATCAGGGAAGATCAATCATCCCCCCTCTTCAACAAGTTCAGGACATCGCTAGCACCACCCCTACAAACAAAAACAAAATCCACCCTAACCCTCCTTTACGAAAGGAGGGAAATATCCCTTCTAACTCCTGAGCTTGCCTAATGACAAAACACAACCGAGAAATCTTGTCTTTTCCCCCTTTCCCTCTGGGAGAGGGAGATTTGATAGGACATCTAGGAACGAATACATTCCTCACACATTCCCCCTTTAGAAAAGGGGGATATAGGGGGATTTGATAGAACATCAGGGAAGATCGACCCTCCCTTATCTCCCCATACCCTCTGGATTCCCACCCTCTCCATCATCTCGTAGGGATAACCCTTGTGGTTACCCATCCTCTTCTTCTCCCCCTTTAGAAAAGGGGGACACAGGGGGATTTGATAGAACATCAAGGAAGATCAATCATCCCCCCTTCAACAAGTTCAGGACATCGCCCTTCGGCAGGCTCACCAACCAGGGAGGGTCGGGGAACAAAATCCCTTGCCTCCCATTCCCCACTAGATTCCTGTCCCTGCTTAATACATGCAGGGACATGCTTATGCAGGAATGACGATCGTCACACATCACCTAAAGACTCTCTTGTAAAAATCCCCTATGTGCACGTCCAAGCGCGCATCCGACCCATCCATAAGCGATTTCTCGAAATTAAGCGATTCAAAGCTCCGCACGTTTTTCCGAGCAAGTCCGATAATGGGCTTAATAGCTTCTGCTATCTCGGAGATAGCCCGTTTAATCTCGTCCTGCCTTTTTTCCAATAACATTTTCCTCCAACTCTCCGTTATGATGGATTCAGGCAGGTCTGCTCTGCTAATCTCCCTTTCAAGAAACGTCTTCTTCTCAGCCAGACTTTTTTCTTCCTCAAGCCTATTCTTCTCCTTTCTAAGCCTGGAATTCTCAGCCTTCATAGCCTCAATCTCCTCTGAAACTGCTACGTTCGCAAGCTCCTCAGGCGGATATTTGGCAATACCATCACTCTGAACCTGAGGCAAGTTCAGGGACTGCCCAGTATCATCACTTAATTGCTCTTTCCCCCGATCAGCCCCCCGATCAGCCCCCCGATCAGCATCGGGTATATAACTACTCCTAACGTCTTCTATCTTCATCTTTTCTTCCTCCTTTCCCCGATCGGCGTTGGGGACACGTTTGTTATCATAATTCCAAGCTCCTGATCTTCGAACAGGGCTACATGCTCTTTCGTCCTTGGGTGCTATCTGCTCAAACAACCCCTTGGTAGTCGCAGGGTCAGATACTAAGTCACAGGAATGCACAGCGGTCAGGCTCGTAACGAAACTTCCGTCTTCCATCCTTTCAAACTCTCCCTCGGCGACGATAGAGTTGCCAAACCTATCCGCGAACTGTTTCATTCTTGGAAATACCTCGTTGCGAATCAATGGGGTATCTACAAGCTCCATATCCCCAAACAACTTATGCGCCCGCCTATCGTAGCGGACGCTACGCACCCGCGAGAACGAATCCATAACGCCCCTTCCCGTATTCAGCATCGATCCGTGATCAAGAAACTGAGGGGCGCCTTCAAGCATCCTAGCCGCATCTTCAAGCGCCCTTTCCGTGTAGGCATAGCCGTTTAAGCTCTCTGCTCCCAGCAAAGAGGCATTTCGGATAATCAGATTTTCATCGTCAAACTTGGCTTCTTCGAATATCTCGCCCCTTAGGCGGTTCTCTCTTATCCGCTTCATAGCGTTTCCTCCCTCTTCATCTTCTTTATTTCCTCCTCATAGTCGTATCCGAACCGCGCAGCCATAGAGGCTTTCGAGACCACGCCCTCCGCCCTAAGGATTGCGAAGGTATGTGCGTCTTGGCTGAGATCGCGGATGTCAAAGGCTGGAAACTCAAAATCACACGACACGTCCAAATCTTGCCTAAGGCGTCCCTGTAGCTTGGCTTGGGCTATTACTCTGTCAAAGATTTCACAGAACTCCTCTCCAAAGAACGCATGCATATCCTCAGTCAGCTTGATAAGGGTCAGGGTCGCCTGCTTAACCGAAGCAAAGTTGTTATTAGAAGCGTCAGCCGAGAGAACGAATTCTGGCAACCCCACACCGGCGGCGATTGCAAGCGTCAGCATTCGCCCATCATGTGCCGCTTCGCTTGCGCCAAGATTGGGTGACTTGAATTCCACCTCCGACTCTTTGTCTATTGTATAAACGGTGCCGGCTTTAGGAGGCTTTAAGCTCCTCCCCGTTGTTCCTGGTATGCCCGGCGCCCGCTGTGGTTCCATACCAGCTTGGGCGGAGAGGCGGCGCCCTTGAGATCCAGCTCCCGCCACCTTGCGCACCATTACAACCGCCGTGCGCGCCTTGTTCAGCGTCGTACGGTATCTGCGAAATTGCGCCAAATCCTCTAAATCCCTTAGAACTGGCTCTAGGTAAGAGCGGCCACGCTTGACGTTAGAATCAACGTTCAACCTGATGTGCTGAACCTCTTTAGGCGAGAGGACAACTTCGCGCTGGGTCGAGGCATTGGGAAAAGAGCCTGCTTGAGCTAGTGGCAAATTTGCTGAGGCATTATTTGAGCAGGAAAGCGGAGGCACAAGCCTGTAGGACTTTACTTGACCGACGTCATTGGGATCGGTTTCAATGCCGTGTGAAATATCGGGGCTTAGCGAGGTTATCCAATCCGGTTCAAGGAAGTGAAAAGAAAGACAATCGCCACGATCTATTGTGAATCTTAAAAAACACTCACCGTCCCTAATAGCCCGCCTGACAATTTCCTGCTGCGCCCTGCGCCATTTGTTGGCACGCTTGAACCTGCCCCATTCTTCCCTGACCTGCGCTTGCTCGGCATCCGACAAAGTTGCTGAGAGAACAAGCTCGGCGCCCTTACCCACAATAAAATTCGTCAGATTTTCAACTATGCCATGAGCGTGTGGATTACGCCTATATGCCCGATTGGCAGATTCGCGCAGTCGCGATAGATAAGCCTCGTCTGACTCTAGGGCAATGCCTGTATCTATATCAGCTTGGCGTCCGCCGTGCGCGTTCCACCCTGATCCCTCCTGCGTAGATAGGTCGGCAACCTCCATTATAGAACGAGGCTCCTGCGAGGACGCACCCTTCCCGTCCGCGAAGAGACGCGCAATACGTTCTAGCAAATGCCTCATATTTTCTTTATGGTTTACCGACTATGGGTTTATTGATGAATGGAAGTTTAGCGCTATATGCCCTTTATTCATAAGTTGAATAAAGCTACGCCGTTAAAATGTAAAGTAGCACACTAATCAGGATATGTCAAGAGGTTTTTTTACGTGCAGAATAATTTTATGAATTGCTCGGCTACACAACTGATAAGCACGCTGCCTGCTGAACCCCATAGAGGCGCCAATTTGGGCAAAAGAATGGACGGCACCGCGCGCCTGTGCCCGCTGTTTCCCATCATCCAATCCAAAACGCTTTTCTAACACTTCCCTCTCGGTCTCAGACAACAGGTTTAAAAGCTCGCCGACCTTTTCGGCGCTGATTTCCTCCCTTAGGTCAGTGGGCAGAAAATGTCTAATCCTAAATATCCCCTCGTTAAAACGCTTTTGCATTGATTTTCGTCCTCGTTAATGATATTTTGTATTTTCATAAAGTGTGAACACGGATATGCGAAACTTGCGCTGAAATGAATCTATAACAAATGATTGAAAAGAAGCTCAAGTATAAGTTCAAAGACCCCCGGCTTCTTGAGACCGCCCTCACTCATGACTCGTATGCGCACGAAAAAATGGATAGGGTTCGCGGGCTCACCAACAAAAGGGTTGAAAGCAACGAGAGGCTTGAGTTTCTCGGCGACGCTATTCTAGGTTTCATAGTCGCCAGGATTTTATACCACAGATTCCCCGAGCACTCCGAAGGCAAACTATCTAAGATAAGAAGTGCCCTTGTCAGCACCACCAACTTCGCCCATTTCGCCAGAGAGCTCAAGATTGATGAACATATACTGCTAGGTAAAGGTGAGGAAAGCACCGGGGGCAGAGGTAGGCAATCAAACCTAGCCGGAGCCTTTGAAGCCGTCATAGGAGCCGTGTTTATTGACGGCGGTTATCGCAAGGTAAGCAAGGTTATTTCCAAGATTATTAAGGACTATCTTGACGGCGAGCAAGAGATATTTAAGGATTATAAGACGCAACTTCAGGAAATCGCCCAGAAACAACACAAAAAATCCCCAAGATATAAAGTGGTTCTTGAAGAGGGACCCCCGCACGACAAGCATTATCACGTAGAGGTAAAGCTAGGAAGGAAGCGTCTAGGCAGGGGTGAGGGACAGAGCAAAAAGCAAGCCCAGCAAGACGCCGCGAAAGATGGGCTTGAGCATTTAGAAGACGCGCAATAAATACGCCACCCCGTCATTCCCTATATACTCCCCCTTTAGAAAAGGGGGATCAAGGAGAATTTGTCCTTATATCCTTTTAATTACAGCCCATCATTTAATCCCAAAAGTCCATGCCCCTGCATCCGAGTAGTATCCTGAACCTGTTGAAGGGCAGGGAACAATTCAGACTCCCTTGCTATTATACTCACTTCCCTACTTCTCCTCAGAAAAAAAGCTTCAAAATCCCTACTGCTAAAGTAGCCGCTATTCCCATGCCCCCAAGCACCCCAACCAACACCCACACTTTTACTTTTTGAATGTCTTCTTTAGTCGTCAGATACTCAACTCGTGCTTCCAGACGAGCCAATCGGTGCTCAACGCCTATGCCACCTCCCCCACCACTTGAACTTGCTGGAGCCGCAGGCTCCGATTGATTATCTACCGAGTGAAGATGATTAGCCGTCATTCTCCTCCTCTTTTTGCTGTAACCAATCCCATAAGGAGCGCGAGGCATAGCCAGCATAAGCGCCATTCAACCTGAAAACAACGCCACTAGAAGTCTCTATACGGTTCTCCCCCCTTGATTCCAACCGCTTCGGCAATAGTCTTCGCAAGGGTATTTTTTGAAACTAGAAAGGTGGTATCAGATATTTGATAGCTATCTGGATAATTCCGCTTGATACGCTCAGACACTTCTGAGTTACTTCTGCTCAATACAATGGCGAAAATCCTCATATTATCTAGCCTCTCTTAACACCGACTTTTTATTGATAAAATGGACGTCCCCACTAGGTTTCACGATATCAGAAAACGGCGAGCAAGTCAACTCCCCCGTCCTTCCCGCCTCTCCCTCGGTTGCGGTATCCTGAACCTGTCGAACCAGGGAGATGGACACAGGGTGAGAGCGCTTTTCCATCATTTCGTAGGGGTAACCCTTGTGGTTACCCATTGCCTCCGCGCCTTTGGGCGATCACCCTTCAACAAGTTCTCCTCGGCAGTCCCATCAACCAGGGGAACAAGGAACAT